>NZ_CAMYLS010000021.1 GCF_947259345.1 uncultured Maricaulis sp.
CAGTGCGCGCGCTCGGTGTTTCCGGGCGGGCGGCGGCCGACGCCATCGCGACCTTCCCGGGCCTGGCGCATCGCCAGGAGCGCGTCGCGACGCTCAATGGCGTCACCTACATCAATGACTCCAAGGCGACCAATGCCGAGGCCGCGACGCAGGCATTGGGGTGCTACGACCATATCCGCTGGATTGTCGGCGGTCGGGCCAAGGCCGGTGGCCTGGTCGCGGCGCGTCCGCATTTCAACCGCGTTGCAAAGGCCTATCTGATCGGCGAGGCGGCCGCGGATTTCGCGACCGAACTCGATGGCAGTGTCCAGCACGAACAATGCGGTGACCTTGCCGCAGCATTGCAGGCCGCGACGCGGGATGCGGCGGCAGCGGGCGAGCCGGGCCAGGTCATTCTCCTTTCGCCGGCCGCGGCGTCCTTTGATCAGTTCACCAGCTATGAAGCGCGGGGCGATGCTTTCCGCGAACTGGTGCGCGCGCTCGTCCCCGCCGATGCTGTCGCGGAGGGTGTTGCGTGATCCAGAGCTTTCCGCGGGCGCTGGCGACCTGGTGGCGCGGCATAGACCGCACCCTGCTTTTCGTCATTCTGGCGCTGATTATCACCGGCCTGGTTCTGTCCATGGCCGCCAGCCCGGCCGCTTCGGAACGTCTAGGGCTGGATGATCCCTTCTATTTTCTCTACCGGCAGAGCGTGTTTGCCGTGCTCAGCCTGATCGGCTTGCTGGGTATTTCCGCGCTCTCGCCCAAGGGTGCGCGGCGTCTGGCCGGACTGGCCCTGGTGGGCGCTTTCGTGCTGATGGGGGCTGTTCTGCTTGTGGGCTATGAGGTGAAGGGAGCAACACGCTGGTTGCGGGTTGGATCCTTCTCGCTGCAGCCCTCCGAATTTCTCAAACCGGCGCTTCTGGTCACCGCGGCCTGGTTGTTCTCCGAGGAAAAGCGCGGCGCGCCCGTGCCCGGACGGATCATTGCGTTCGGCCTGTTCGCTGTGGCCATCGCCCTGCTGATGCTGCAGCCGGACTTCGGCCAGTCGGTGCTTTTGACTCTGTGTTTTGGCGGTATCTTCTTCGCCTCGGGCCTGTCCTGGATCTGGGTGGCTGTGCTGGGCGGGATGGCGGCGACCGGGTCGACCCTGGCCTATTTCACCTTCCCGCACATCGCCTCGCGGGTTGATCGCTTCCTCAATCCGGAAAGCGGCGACACCTATCAGATCGACCGCGCGACCGAGGCCATCTCGCGCGGCGGGATTGCCGGCGTGGGGCCGGGTGAGGGCGAGGTGAAGCATTTGCTGCCCGACGCGCACACCGATTTCATCTTCTCCGTCGCGGCCGAGGAATTCGGCCTGATCGCCTCCTTGTCCATCATCGGGCTGTTCGCCATCCTTGTGACACGGGCCTGGATGCAGGTCATGCGTTTGCAGGATGGTTTCGCCCAACTGGCCGTCGCCGGGCTGGCGCTGCAATTCGGACTGCAAAGCCTGGTCAATATCGCCGTAAACTTGAACCTCATTCCGCCCAAGGGCATGACCTTGCCCTTCGTGTCCTATGGAGGTTCATCCATGCTCGCCCTCGCTTTCGGCGCCGGCCTCCTGCTCGCCTTCACGCGCCGCCGTCCCGGCGCCTACACGCCCCGTTACGCCGCATGACACCCAGACGCTGCCTGATTGCCGCCGGTGGTACCGGCGGGCACATGTTTCCCGCGCGCGCCGCGGCCGAGGCCCTGATCGCGCGCGGTTGGCAGGTGCGCCTGGTCACCGATGCGCGCGGCCTGCGCCATGCCACGGACTTTCCGGCCGTCGCGGTCGATGAGATCCATGCCGCAAGCCCGTCGACCAAGAACCCGATCAAGCTCGCGAAAGCGGCGCTGGAACTGACCCAGGGTTTTGCCCAGGCGCGCGCCATTGCCGGCAAGTGGAAGCCCGATGTCGTGGCCGGTTTTGGCGGCTACCCGGCTTTCCCCGCGCTGGCGGTGGCCCGTTCCATGGGCACGCCCTTTGCCATTCACGAGCAAAATGCGGTGCTCGGCCGGGTCAATCGGGTCTTCGCGGCCAAGGCCGGTTTCATCGCTTCGGGATTTGAACGTCTCGACCGCCTGCCGGCCAAGGCGAAGAAACGCCATATCCTGACCGGCAATCCGCTGCGCGAGCCGATCATCAAGGCCCGCGCCGCCGGCTATCCGGCCATCACGGCGGACGGACGCCTCAACATTTTGGTGCTGGGCGGGTCCTTGGGCGCGCGCATCCTCTCCGAGACCGTCCCGAAGGCGCTGGCGATGATCCCGGAAAAGCTCCGTTCCCGCCTTGATGTCGTCCAACAGACGCGGGAGGAATCCCTCCCCATGGCCCGAGACCTCTATCAAACCGCCGGTATTTCTGCCCGATGCGAACCCTTCTTCGAGGATGTCGGGGCGCTCTACGCGGCCAGCCATCTTGTGATCGGCCGAGCCGGTGCGTCGACGGTCTCGGAAGTCGCTGGCGTCGGCCGACCGGCCATTTTCTGCCCACTGGCGATCGCCGCCGATGATCACCAGGCCGCCAATGTTGATGGCCTCGTCCAGGCCGTGGCCTGTGATGTCGTCCATGAAGGCGAGTTCACGGCCGAAAAGATCGCCGCCCTCGTCGAAACCCGTTTGTCCCACCCTGACGATCTCGCCAGCCGCGCCCAGTCGGCGCGCGCGCTCGGCCGCCCCGATGCCGCCGATGCGCTGGCGCGGGCGGTTGATGGCCTGGTCACCGGAGCCCTCGTATGAAATTCACTGCCCTGCCACTTGATGTTGGCCCCGTTCACTTCGTCGGTATTGGCGGGATCGGCATGTCCGGCATTGCCGAGGTTATGCTCAATCTCGGCTACAAGGTGCAGGGTTCCGACATCAAGGCGAACCCGAATGTCGAGCGCCTGACCGGCCTCGGTGCCACAGTCGCGATCGGCCACAAGGCCGAGAATGTCGACGGCGCCGGCGCGATTGTCGTATCTTCCGCCATCAAGCCGGACAATCCCGAACTGGTCGCCGCCCGCGCGGCCAAGATCCCGGTTGTGCGCCGGGCGGAAATGCTGGCCGAACTGATGCGGCTGAAATTCGCCGTCGCGGTGGGTGGCACGCATGGCAAGACGACGACGACCTCGCTGGTCTCGGTGCTGATGGATGCGGCCGGGGTCGACCCGACCGTGATTAATGGCGGCATCATTTCCGCCTATGGCTCCAATGCCAAGATGGGGCTGGGCGACTGGATGGCCGTCGAGGCGGATGAGAGCGATGGCTCCTTCCTCAAATTGCGCTCCACTGTGGCGGTCGTCACCAATATCGATCCCGAACACATGGAGCATTACGGCGATTTCGACACGTTGCGTCAGGCCTTCTTCCAATTTGTCGAGAACCTGCCCTTCTACGGCTTTGCCGTATTGTGTACCGACCATCCGGAGGTCCAGTCCCTGGCCAGCCGGGTCGAAGATCGCCGGGTCATCACCTATGGTCAAAACCCGCAGGCGGATGCCCGGCTGGAGAATCTCAAGATGGACCCGTCGGGCGCGACCTTTGATGTTCGCTTCCGCCTTCGTGGACAGGATGAAGTCGTGTGGCAGGGGCTTTTCCTGCCGATGATGGGCGAGCACAATGTGCTTAATGCCGTCGCCGCCCTGGCGACCGCGCGCGAACTGGGTCTGACCGAAGAGGGCGCCAAGACAGCGCTGGGCCAGTTTGGCGGGGTGAAGCGTCGTTTCACGCGCACGGGCGAGTGGAAGGGCGCGGCCATTATTGATGATTACGGCCACCATCCGGTCGAAATTCTCGCCGCGCTGAAGGCGGCCCGCCAGGCTGCGACCGGCAAGGTGATCGCCGTCATGCAGCCGCATCGCTATAGCCGCCTGCACGATTTGTTCGACGACTTCTCGACCTGTTTCAACGATGCTGACAGCGTGTTGGTCGCCCCGGTCTATACGGCTGGCGAGGACCCGATCGAGGGCGCGGACCAGGCCCATCTGGTCGAGAGCCTCGGGGCGCATGGCCATCGCGACGCAATTGCCACCACGCGCGAAACCGTCGCCGCGGATGTCGCCAGCCGGGCCGGTGACGGCGATGTTGTTATCTGCCTGGGCGCCGGTGACATCACGCAATGGGCCTATGCGCTGCCGGGTGAGCTGGAGGCGGTTGGCAAGTGAGGTGCGTGAGCGACACGTTTGTCCAGCCCGACCCGGGAAAGGCATCCACCTTGTCATCCCGGCCGGATGCCCCGCGAAAGCGGGGCGCAGAGCCGGGACCCATTGTCACTGACCATGGCCGACGATTGGCGCGATTTCGACGCCGCAGCTTTCTCGGTGCGTGCCGGGATTATAGGTCCCGGCTCTACGCCCGGCTCAAGGCCGGGCATCCGGCCGGGATGACAATCGGGGTTGGTTATTGTTTGCGGGCTCAAGGCAGAGGATGGCACACGGCATGACCCTGCTCGCCCAACTCCCGCCCGTTCGCGGCAAATATATCGAGGCCGCGCCGCTGAAGGACCTGACCTGGCTTCGGGTCGGCGGTCCGGCGGATGTGCTTTACCTCCCGGCGGACGAGTCCGATCTGTGCCGGTTCCTGGCTGAAACGCCGGACGATATTCCGGTGACCGTGCTGGGTGCCGGGTCGAACACGCTGGTGCGGGATGGCGGGGTGCCGGGCGTGGTGATCCGGCTGACGGGGGCCTTTGCCAAGACCGAGGCACTCGACGGCAACCGCCTGCGCGCCGGGGCCGGAGCGCTGGACAAGATGGTTGCCAAGGCGGCGGCCAAGGCCGGAATTGGCGGGCTGGAATATCTGGTCGGTGTGCCCGGCACGATTGGCGGCGCGCTGCGCATGAATGCCGGCTGCTATGATCAGGAGACCGCCGATGTGCTGGTCGAAGCCATCGCGCTCGACCGGATGGGGCGGCGCATCATCGCGACGCCGGAAGAGCTGGCCTACAGCTATCGCCATTGCTCGGCACCGGATGACTGGATCTTCACCGAGGCCGTTTTCCAGGGGCAGGCCGATGATCCCGAAGCGATCACCGAACGCATGAATGCGATCACAGCGCGGCGCGAGAGTACGCAGCCGATCCGCGAAAAGACCTCCGGATCGACCTTCGCCAATCCCGATCCGCCCGGCACGCCCGACCAACGCAAGTCCTGGGAGCTGATCGACAGCGTCGGCGGCCGCGGCTACCGCGTTGGCGGGGCGCATTTTTCCGAGCAGCATTGTAACTTCCTGATCAATGACGGCACGGCCAGCGCGGCCGATCTAGAACAGGTCGGAGAAGACGTGCGGGCGCGGGTTCGCGAGACACACGATATCGATCTGCGCTGGGAAGTCCGGCGCATCGGCCGGACGTCCGGCACCTGACACAAAGAGGGGCAACCCGTATGACACATCCTCTGGCCTCGGCCATTGAGCCGATCCGCGAAAAATTCGTCTACGCTTACACTCAATGGCTGCCGGAAATGGCCAAGCAGTTTCCGCAGGGGGTCAGCGAGCATCCCTTTGCGATCAAGGCGGACAAGGCCCTGCTGCGCAGCCTCTACCGGATTGATTTCGCGACCCAGCTCGAGCCGAAACCGGAATTTCGCGAATTCCGGATGCAGGAAATGATCGCCTTCAAGTCCTGGGACGGGCCGATGGATGGCGTGCACCTGCATCTCCACCCCTTTCGCTGGGATGCGGCGGTTATTCAGCTGCGCGACGCGAAATGGGACGAGGCGGCATTGCTGGACTGGTTTGACCGCTATTTCGGCTTGATGAAGGGCGTGCCCGTCACCATGCCGGGCGTGCAAACGGGCGGCTGCCTGCATGCCGCTTCGCTGCAGGACGAGCTCCTGCATTGTGATTTCGGCACCGCGCCGCTGGAGGCGCTGATCGAACTGATCGGTATCGGTGCGCGCTCCGGTGCCAGCGCGATGGCGATCAGTGACCCGACCGTGAAACCGATGACGCCCAATGCGCCGGCCGGCGACGTATTGAACTAGCCCGACCTCGGCCGCCTTGCGGTCACAGGGGTCCAGTCAGGACGAGATCATGAGCAAGCGTGTTGCAGTTCTTCTCGGCGGTCTGTCGCCGGAACGGGATGTCTCCCTGGTCTCGGGTGCGGCCTGTGCCAAAGGACTGCGTGAGGCGGGGTATGACGTCGTCGAGATCGATGCCGGGCGGGCCCTGTCACAACAACTCGCCGCCGCCGATCCGGATATTGTCTTCAATGCATTGCACGGCGAATGGGGCGAGGACGGGCTGGTCCAGGGTGTGCTGGAGCATTTCGGCAAGCCCTACACCCATTCCGGCGTGCTGGCCTCGGCCCTGGCCATGGACAAGCAGAAAGCCAAGGATGTGCTGCGCGCAGCCGGCATTCCCTGCCCGGAAGGCCTGATCACCAATCGCTTCGAGGCCGCCAAGTCGCACGCAATGAAGCCACCCTATGTCGCCAAACCCAATGCCCAGGGGTCCTCCGTGGGCGTCCATATCGTGCTGGAAGGCGCCAATCGCCCGCCGGCCGAATTGGGGTCGACCGCCTGGGCGCTGGGCGATGAAATCCTGATCGAACGCTATGTGCCCGGACGCGAGTTGACGGTCGCGGTCATGGAGGATCGCGCCCTCTGTGTGACCGAGATCAAGCCGAACACGACCTTTTATGATTACGAGGCTAAATATTCCGCCGGCGGATCGGATCATATTTTACCGGCGCCGGTGTCGGACGAGATTGCCGAACTGGCCAAATCCCTCGCCCTGAAAGCCCATCAGACCTTGGGTTGCCGCGGGCTGACTCGTTCGGATTTTCGCTACGATACTGATTCGGATACACCGCTATGGTTACTCGAAATTAACACCCAACCGGGCATGACTCCGACATCACTAGCGCCAGAACAGGCGCAGTATTGCGGGATCGCGTTTCCTGATCTCGTTGCATGGATGGCGGAGAATGCGTCGTGTCGAAGGTGAGGCGTGCCGGTTCGCGTAAAGCGGGCCGTCGCAAGACCAAACCCCAGTCCGCCGCGGTGTCCGCACCGCGGCGTTTGCGTAACTGGGCTGAGGCCCAGGTCCGGGGTGTCAGGTACCGTATGGCGAATGCAGCCCGTTTCGGCGGGCTGGCCGTGGTCGGCCTGTCGGCTGCCACGCTGGGCGGGCTTGCGCTTTTCGGACAGCTGGACGACGTGACCGCCTGGGCCGGTGAGCGTGTTGAGAGCCAGTTGGCAGATGCCGGCTTTGCGGTTCGTGCGATTGATGTGACCGGCGCACGTGGTGAGATGGCGCACGAGATCGTGCTCGCCTCGCAGATCACGGACGGTCAATCCATCTTCTCGGTCGATCCTGAAATCATTCGCGATCGCGTTGAGGCCATGCCGGTGATCCGGCGGGCTCGTGTCGCACGATTGCTGCCGAACCGGATTGCCATCGTTGTGGAAACCCGCGAGGCGTTTGCCTTGTGGCAAGTCGAGGGCGGGCTGCATGTGATTGATCGTGCTGGCGTAGTGCTGGCAGAGGCCGATGTCATGAACCCTCCGGACCTGCCTTTGGTGGTCGCCGAGGGCGCCAACCGGGCCGCGACGGAAATCGTCGATGCGCTCAGCCACTATCCTGAAGTCGCCGGCCGCGTGGTCGGTGCGGTGCGGGTTGGTGAGCGGCGTTGGAATTTACGCCTCGACAGTGGGGCCGACGTGAAATTGCCGGAAGGCGATGTGGTGGCCTCGATCGCCATCCTTGCCCGCTTGCAGGCCGAGCGCGGTGTCCTGCGTCTGGCGGCCGAGAGTTTTGACCTACGCGGTGAGGGCGATCTGATCGTCCGGGCTCTGCCTGATCGGGCAGCGGCGGCCGGTATGCGGGAGCGTGAAGCGTGAGTGTGTTCGATATGTTCCGGTCGCGGCAGCCCAGTGCTGTCAGCGGTTCCAAATCCCAGGGCGTTTGCGCCGCGCTCGATGTCGGTTCGTCCAAGATCGCCTGCTTCATCGCCCGCACGGACCAGACCATTTCCGGGCCGCGCCCGCGCGTGATCGGGGTTGGCCACCAGTCTTCGCGCGGCATGCGCGCCGGTGCCGTTGTCGACATGGATGCGGCCGCCGACGCTATTCGTACGGCTGTCGAGCAGGCGGAACGCATGGCCGGTATTGCCGTCAATGCGGTCACCGTCACCCTGTCGGCCGGTCAACCGGCCTCGACACGACTGGCCGCCGAGATTGATCTGCCGCAGCGCGAAATCACCGAGCGTGAGCCGCGCCGCCTGCTTGATGGCGCGCTGGCCGAGTTTGCGATCGAGGACCGCGTCGTCCTGCATGCCATTCCGCTGTCCTGGTCTGTCGATGATCATCGCGGGATCAAGGATCCGCGCGGCATGTTCGGCAAGACGCTGGGCGTGGAAGTGCATGTCATCACCGCGGCCATCGGCCCGCTGCGCAATCTGTCGACCTGTATCGAACGCTGTCATCTCGACCTCAAGGGCGTGGTGGCCACACCCTATGCCTCCGGTCTGTCGGCGCTGGCCGATGACGAGGTCAAGCTGGGCGCGACCCTGATTGACATGGGCGCCGGTGCGACGACCGCCGCGGTCTTCGCCGAAGGTGCCCTCCTGCATATCGACGCCGTACCGGTCGGTGGTTCACACGTGACGTCCGATGTTGCGCGCGGCCTATCGACGCCGCTGGCAGCTGCCGAGCGCCTGAAGACGCTCTACGGCTCGGCTCTGGACAGCCCGGAGGACGATCAGCAGATGATCGAGGTTCCTTCGGTCTCCGGCGAGCATGGTGCGATGTATGACAGCGCGCCGCGCTCCCTGTTGAATTCGATCATCCGCCCGCGCCTGGAAGAAACCTTCGAGCTGATCCGCGACCGCCTTGATGCGGCCGGTGTCGGCAAGACATCGGGGCGCCGCCTGGTCCTGACCGGTGGCGGGGCCCAGATGCCCGGGGCTGCGGAACTGGCGGCCCGGGTTTTTGGCAAGCAGGTTCGGATTGCCGGTCCCTGCGGTGTCAGCGGCCTGGGTGATGCCGTGTCGGGTCCGGCCTTCAGCGCTGCTGCAGGCGTGGTACGTCGCGAGACCCGCGGGGCTGCTGAAGCGATCGCGGGGCCGCCGCGCCTGAGCGGCCTGCCGGTCGTGCCGCGCCGTTTTCGCGGTGATGCCGGGCAGGGTGGTGCAGCGTCCATGTGGCGCTGGTTCGCCGAGAGCTTCTGAGCCCGCTGGGCGGCAATCTGCATTTCATAATCAATTACCGGTGCCGTTAAGGACATCAACTGGTGCGACCCCTATTTTCCCACCCTAGGTCGCATGTAGAGTCATATGTCTTTCAACCAAGTCACCGCCCTGCCGGAGCATGCCTGTGTCGAGGCCATCATCGATGGCTATGAAGACTGGGACAGCGCCACCGACTCCATTGTCGAGATGACGGAGCTGGCAGAGATCTACAACTGGTCGCGCATCCTGATTGATTTCACTCGCGTCAATCTGAGGGTCGCGCTTGTGGAAGCGCCGGAAATCGCAAAATTCTTCAACTCCTTCGCGACTCGCACCCTAGATGTGGGGGTTCGCCTCCCCGAGGCCGAGCGTGATATCACGGTCATCCAGACTTTCGCCGATTCACTCGGCGCCTTTGGTCACCAGATCACCCAATTGCGCAGCGATATCGACCGCGAAATCTGGCTGGCCGGTCCGCAGTCGTGCGCAGCCAACGGGTGAAACCGTCTCCCACGCGCGGTAACCGGTCACCGGCGCGCGTCGAACCAGCCCCGACTCTCATGCGAAATGTAAAGCCTTCCCTGCCTCACTGCCGCTGTTTTTAACCCCTGCTTAAGCGTCTTGGGGCGAAACTTCATGGTGAATCGTTGTTAACTCCAGTACCGAGCACGGGGTCTCCCATGACGCTGAACCTCTCCATTCCTGAAACGACCGAATTGCGGCCGCGCATTGTCGTCTTTGGTGTCGGGGGCGCCGGGGGCAATGCCGTCAACAACATGATCGAAGCCAAGCTCGAGGGCGTCGACTTTGTCGTCGCCAATACCGATGCCCAGGCCCTGCAACGCTCACAGGCTGAAAAGCGAGTGCAGATGGGGGCGGCGATCACTGAAGGTCTGGGCGCAGGGGCGCGCCCGGAAGTCGGTGAGCAATCGGCAGAAGACTCGCTCGAGGAGATCCGCGAACACCTGGGCGGTGCCCACATGGTCTTTATCACCGCCGGCATGGGTGGCGGCACCGGTACAGGTGCCGCGCCCGTTGTGGCGCGTGCGGCCCGTGAAATGGGCATCCTGACCGTCGGCGTCGTCACCAAGCCTTTCCACTTCGAAGGCTCGCGCCGCATGAAGCTGGCCGAGAGCGGTATTGAACAACTCCAGGATCATGTCGACACGCTGATTGTGATCCCGAACCAGAACCTGTTCCGCATCGCCACCGAAAAGACCACCTTCGCCGAAGCCTTCTCGATGGCCGACCAGGTCCTGCATTCCGGCGTTCGCGGGATTACCGATCTCATGGTCATGCCGGGCCTGATCAATCTCGACTTTGCCGATGTGCGTGCGGTGATGAACGAGATGGGCAAGGCGATGATGGGGACGGGCGAAGCCGGCGGCGAGAAGCGCGCTGTTGAAGCCGCCCAGGCTGCGATCTCCAATCCGCTACTCGATGATGTGTCGATGAAGGGCGCGACCGGCGTGCTGATCAACATCACCGGCGGCTATGACATGACCCTCTACGAAGTCGACGAAGCGGCCAATGAGATCCGGGCGGAAGTCGATCCGGAAGCGAATATCATTGTCGGCTCGACCTTCGACGAGAATATGGACGGTTCCATGCGGGTCTCCGTGGTGGCAACCGGTATTGACGCCGAGGTGATGGTTCAGGCGGATCCACGCTCTCGCCAGCGCACATCGGCGGCGGCACAGTCCAGCCCGAATGATGCCATCCTGCCCTGGAAACGCACCAATTCGGACCGCCCCGGACGGGCGATGCCCGAGCGCGGCGCCGAGCCGCGCGTTCAGGAAGCGCGAGCCCCGGAAACGCGACGTGAAGCGCCGGCGTCCCAAGCAATGCCAGAGCCTCGTCCCGAGGCTGATACCGACAATGAGTTCCAGGTCGAGCCCATGAAGCGCGCGGTGGGCGCCGAGGATTTGTCGGATGCCATATCGGCCAACTCGATCAATATCGAGCGTGACCCTTATGTCTCCGAAGTCCGCACTTCGCAGACGGAAATGCGCTCTGAAACCCCGCAAGTCGTCCAGGATCAGGCCCGTCTCGCACAGGAAGCCGAGCGCCTCAACGCACGCTATGAAGAGCGTCGCTCGCATGGCGCCGCGCCCGATCCCGAGGCCAAGGAAGAGAAGCGAGGCTTCTCGCTCTTCGGCCGCCGCAAGAAGCCGATCGAGCCTGCACCGAAGGCCGCGCCGATCACCAAAACCGCCCCGGTTCAGTCGGCTCAGCGCCCGGCATCTGGTGACCTGTTCGGCGACAGTCTCGAAGAAGGCGATCTGGAAATCCCGGCTTTCCTGCGCCGGCAGGCAAACTGACAGATCAACTATTTGAATTTTAACACGAAAAAGGGGCGTTCACTCGGGCGCCCCTTTTTGCTGCAAACGCGTAACAAACCGCAACAATGCTTTAATTGAATGCAGACGCGGCCTGTCGTTCACTTCAGACGGGGATGGCGGGTCTGCCATCATTTGTTGTTGAGCGTAACTCTAACGCAGAATGGCGCGTACTCGTGATTAACCGGCACACATTGGCGGCTTCTGTTGTTTTCGCAGGGATTGGTCTGCATTCGGGAGAGCGGGTCCGCATGGTCCTGCAGCCGGCCAGTGCTGGCGCTGGCATCATCTTTGTCCGCTCCGATGTAACTGACCGCAACAACCGTATTGCGGCACTGGCCCGCAACGTCAATGAAGTGCGCCTCGGCACCACGATCTCCAATGACGACGGTGTATCGGTCGCGACTATCGAGCATCTCATGGCAGCCTTGGCCGGTCTCGGCGTGGATGATGCGGTGATCGAGGTCGAAGGATCCGAAATCCCGGTTATGGATGGGTCTTCGGAGCCTTTCGTCAAACTCATCCGGCAGGTTGGATTGAAAGCGCACGCGATGCCGCGTCGCGCCATTCAGGTCCTGCGGCCGGTCATGATCGAGGATGATGACCGCAGTGCCGGTTTCATGCCGGCACTCAAGCCGTCCATCGAAATCGAGATCAGCTTTGAGCATGCGGCCGTCGGGCGGCAGTCCTGTGCCTTTGATATTGCCCCGGACATTTTCAGCGATGATATCGCCTCGGCCCGGACTTTCGGATTCCGCAAGGATTACGAAGCCCTCCTCGCGGCCGGCCTGGCCCGTGGTGGCTCGATGGAGAATGCGGTCGTTCTTGATGATGACGGCATCGCCAATCCGGAAGGTTTGCGATTCAAGGATGAGTTCGTGCGTCACAAGGCGTTGGATGCTCTGGGTGACATAGCTCTTGCGGGCGCTCCCATCCTGGGCTGCTACCGGGCGACCCGCCCGGGGCATGCCATTAACAATGCCGCTGTTCGGGCCTTGTTGGATGATCCGTCCGGTTGGAAGTGGGTCAATTTGCGCGATGTCGAGACCCGCGCGCTCGCGATGGCGCGTTGAACCGCGCTTTTCCGACTGTACCCACACCTCAGAATACGCTGTGGATCCATGGCTGCTGACATATCGTCAGGGCAGTTTCGCGCAGCCGTTTTCACCGGCGCCTATGCCTCCCGGCTCATGTGAAAGCATCCTGAACCCGCTGTTACCTGACAGCGGCCTTTTGCGCGAGCCAATCATCCGCTACAAACCTATTCGAACGGGCGGCCCTTCCGGCTGCCAGAGCTGTTGAGCCGTGCCTTCATGACCCTTAAGTCGCGTTTAGTTGTCCCGCTTCTCCTGTCCGCCGTCCTGGCTTCCTGTGCCAGTGGCCCGGATACGTCCGTCGCCTATGTCGAGCGTCCGGCGGAGACGATCTACGCCACCGCCTTCGAATCGCTTGATCGGGGCCAGTTCCCGCTCGCCGCGGCCCAGTTCGACGAAGTCGAGCGCCAGCACCCCTATTCGGAATGGGCGCGACGCTCGATGCTGATGGCCGCCTATGCCAATTACGAATCGTCGAATTATGAAGAGGCGATCTCCGATGCGCAGCGCTTTATCTCGCTGCACCCGGGCAATCGCAATGCGGCCTATGCCTACTACCTGATCGCGATTTCTCATTTCGAGCAGATCATGGATGTCGGTCGTGACCAGGCCGCGACCCAGCAGGCCATGGCCGCGCTTGAGCAGGTTGTGCGCCGCTTCCCGGAAAGCCGTTATGCGACGGATGCGCGTCTGAAAATCGACATGACGCGCGACCATCTTGCCGGCAAGGAAATGAGTGTCGGCCGCTGGTATCTGCGCCGCGGTTATCATCTGGCCGCCATCAATCGTTTCCAGAATGTGCTGCGCGAGTACGGCAATACCAGCCATGTGCCGGAAGCCCTGCACCGACTGGTCGAGTCCTATGTCTCGCTGGGTGTCGACGAGGAAGCCCGCCAGGTTGCGGCCGTCCTCGGTTATAATTTCCCGGGCAGTGAATGGTATGAGGACAGCTATGACCTCCTCACACGTGAGGGGATCTCGATTGGCGAAGCCATCGAGCAGGCTGACCCGACCTTCCTTGAACGGGCCATGCAACGCCTGTTTGGCTGATCCGGTTCGGGGGTGCCTACGCACTGAATGCTGCTCTCCCTCTCTATTCGCAATGTCGTCCTGATCGACGCGCTTGATGCCGCGTTCGACGGTGGATTGTGTGCGCTCACCGGTGAGACCGGCGCGGGCAAATCCATCCTTCTCGGGGCCCTGGGCCTGGCGGCCGGAGAGCGCGCTGATCGTGCCCAGGTCCGCAGCGGCGCTGACGAGGCTCAGGCTATTGCCGAATTCGACCTGCCGACCGGACATCCGGCCTGGCAAGTGATCGAGGAGGCGGGTCTGACCGTCGAACCGGGTGAGCCTCTGATCCTGCGCCGCCGTCTCGGCGAAGACGGCCGATCACGGGCCCATGTCAATGACCAGCCTGCCAGTATCGGCCTGTTGCGCGGACTGGGTGACGTGTTGGTTGAAGTCCATGGCCAGCATGATGGTCGCGGTCTGATGGATCCGCGCACGCACCGCACCTATCTCGATAGTTTCGCCGGTCACGCCGCCTTGGTGGCAAGCTGTCGCACAGCCTGGCGTGGCTTGAGCGAGGCGCAGCGCAAGCTGGATGAGCTGGTGACAGCCAATCAGGCCTCTGACAGCGAACAGGATTTCCTGCGCCATGCCATCGAGGAACTGGACCGTCTTGATCCGCGCCCTGGCGAGGAAGCGGAACTCGCCGAGGAGCGACAATTCCTGCAAGGCGCCGAGCGAGCCCTGGGCGATCTTCAGGAAGCCCAGCAGGCGCTGGCCGGTGAGGGGGGCGGGCTGGAATCGCGCCTCAATGCTGCCCTGCGCGGTCTGGAGCGCGTTCGTGATCATATCGGCACCGGCGGCGGCAATGCCGGGGCTGCGCTTGAGCGGGCCTCCACGGCGATTGACCGCGCCCTGATTGAATTTGCCGAAGCCGAGGATGCGCTCGGTGATGCGGCCCAGGCTTTCGATGTCGAGCCGGGCCGCCTGAACGAGGTCGAGGAGCGTCTCTTTGCCCTGCGGGGGCTGGCCCGCAAGCATCATGTCGCGCCCGATGATCTGGCCGAGCTGCATGGACAACTGACCCTGCAGCTCGACGGGATCGAGAATGCCACGGACCGCATTGCCGAAGCCGAGTCGGCGGTGAAGGCCGCGCGCGCCCGTTATGATGACGCCGCCCATGCACTCAGCCGCAGTCGCGAGAAAGCGGGCAAGGCGCTTTCGTCGGCAGTGGCGAGCGAGTTGCCGCCGCTGAAAATGGACAAGGCGCGCTTCCGCGTCGCGATCAATTCCGATGATGACAAGGCCGGTCCGGACGGACGCGATCATGTCGTCTTTGAAGTCGCGACCAATCCGGGTTCGCCCTTCGGTGCGCTCGACAAGATTGCCTCGGGCGGTGAACTCTCGCGCTTCGGTCTGGCCCTGAAAGTGGCGCTGGCCGGCGAGGATGACGGCCTGGTCCTGGTCTTTGACGAGGTCGACCAAGGCGTTGGCGGGGCTGTGGCCGATGCGGTCGGTCGTCGCCTCAAGCGCCTCGCCGCCAAGGGGCAGACCCTGGTCGTCACCCACTCGCCGCAAGTCGCGGCCCTGGCCGACCATCACTGGCAGATCGTCAAGTCGGATGATGGCAAGGGCGGGGTGCGGACCACGCTGATCAAGCTGGAGGGCGAAGCCCGGCGCGAGGAGATTGCCCGCATGCTATCGGGCGCTGACATTACTGACGCCGCACGGGCCCAGGCCGATGCCCTGATGGCCGTCGAGGCGTAAACTGCACGCTCCGACTGATTCCGCAGGGCAGGACTGATGAGCGCACTCAAGGATGTCGACCAGTTGACCGAAAAAGAGGCGCGCGCCGAGCATGCGCGCCTCGCGCGTGAGATCGCCGGTCATGACAAGGCTTACTACCAGAATGATGCGCCGAAGATCTCGGACGCGGCCTATGACGCGTTACGCCAGAAGCTGGAGGCCATTGAGGCGCGTTTCCCGGCGTTGATAGACCTGCTCAGCCCGACCCAGAAAGTCGGCGCAACCCCGTCGGGCAAGTTCGGTGAAATTCGCCACGCCGTCCCGATGCTGTCTCTTGGGAATGCCTTCAAGGATGAGGATGTCGCCGATTTCGTCGGGCGTATCCGCCGCTTTCTCGGACTTGGCGAAGACGTGCCCGTCGCCATCACCGCCGAGCCCAAGATTGACGGCCTGTCGGCCAGCTTGCGCTATGAGAAGGGCCAACTGATCCATGGCGCCACGCGCGGCGATGGTCAGACCGGCGAGGATGTGACGCAGAACCTGCTCACCCTCGACGACATCCCCGAAACCCTGCCGCCCGGTGATTGGCCCGATGTGGTCGAGGTGCGCGGCGAGGTCTACATGTCCCATGCCGATTTCGCCGCTCTCAATGAACGCCAGGCAGAACTCGGCAAGGACGCCTACAAGAACCCGCGCAATGCCGCGGCTGGCTCCCTGCGCCAGATCGATCCGAAAATGACGGCGCAGCGGCCGCTGAAATTCTTCGCCTATACCTGGGGCGAGGTTTCCGCGCCTTTGTCCGACACGCAGATGGGCGCGGTCGAGCGGCTGGGCGCCATGGGTTTTCCCATCAATGACCTCATGCAGCGCTGTGACAGCGTGGAGGCGCTGATCGCGGTCTATCGCGATATCGAGGCCAAGCGGGCCGGGCTCGGCTATGACATTGATGGTGTTGTCTACAAGGTCGACCGGCTCGACTGGCAGGCCCGGCTGGGCTTTGTCGCCCGAGCCCCGCGCTGGGCCATCGCCCACAAATTCCCGGCCGAGCAGGCGACTACGGTGCTGGAGGCGATCGATATCCAGGTTGGCCGTACCGGCGCCCTGACCCCGGTCGCCCGCCTGACCCCGGTCACAGTGGGCGGGGTCGTGGTGACCAATGCTACGCTGCACAATCAGGACGAAATCGAGCGCAAGGATATCCGGGTCGGCGATACGGTCGTCATCCAGCGCGCCGGCGATGTCATTCCCCAGGTCGTACGCGTGGTGGATGCAGATCGTGCCGGTCGCGCCGAGCCTTTCGCGTTTCCGACCAAGTGCCCGGTTTGCGATAGCCAGGCCGTGCGTGAGCATGACGAGAAGTCCGGCAAGCTGGACGCCATTCGCCGCTGCACCGGCGGCCTCATCTGCGGTGCCCAGCTGAAAGAGCGCCTCAAGCATTTCGTCTCGCGCAAGGCGTTCGATATTGAAGGTCTCGGCACCAAGCAGATCGAGGCGTTCCACGAGGAAGGGCTGATTACCGAACCGGCCGCCATCTTCACCCTCAAGGCGCGCAATGAGGCGGGTGAGATCACGCCGCCCTTGCAGGAGCGCGAGGGTTTCGGCGAGACCTCGATCCGCAATCTCTTCGCCTCGATCGAAGAGCGCCGAACCATTGCCCTGGCCCGTTTTCTCAACGCGCTGGGCATTCGCCATGTCGGGGAGAACACTTCAGCCCTGTTTGCCCGCACATATGGCAGCTGGGCGGCCTTCCGTGCTGCTGCTGAAAACCTTGCTGACGAGACCGTGCGTGCCGACATGCTGGGTATAGACGGGATCGGCAATGCGGCCGTCGAAGCGCTCGACCAGTATTTCACCGAAGCCCATAATCGCGAGCTTCTGGACCGTCTGGTCGAGCAGCTCACCATCGAGGACGCCGAAGCCGTCGCCAATGACAGCCCGGTCGCCGGCAGGACGGTGGTCTTCACCGGCGCGCTGGAGCGAATGACCCGCGACGAAGCCAAGGCCAAGGCCCAATCGCTCGGCGCCAAGGTGGCCGGGTCTGTTTCCGGCAAGACGGATTACCTGGTGGCAGGGCCCGGCGCTGGCTCCAAGGCCAAGAAAGCCGCCGATCTGGGCGTCACAACGCTCACCGAGGACGAGTGGTTCACGCTGATTGGGGAATGAGGGTCGGGGCGTTCGTCTGACCCATGGGTAAAACCGTCATCCCACGGCTTGTCCGGGGGACCCCTGCTACCCAATTGACGCAGGTGCACGGCGTGCTCAATGTCTCTATCGGCAATCTGTTGGCTGCGGTCCCCCGGATGCCCGCTGCGCGATCACCGTGGGATGACGGTGGTTATATCGTTGATGGAATGCTGTGATGTTGGCTCATTCCACCAGCCGATAAACCCCGTCTATCGGCATGTCTTCGCCCATCGCATCGACATAGCTCAGCATCACGCCGACCAGCCGGTCCCAGTCGTCGACGCGGCAGTAACCGCGTTCTTCCTCATGCTCGGTGACGTCATAGCGTTCGAGCACGACCGCTTCGACATTACGGCATTCCGGTGCGTGATAGGTGGCGACACCGCCGGGGAAAACCCGCAGCAGGCCATAACTCCAATTCTCCTCATCGCGCCGCTGGGCGATGTAGAGACCATCGGCGATTTCCTTCAGCCGGACGCCCCCATGCGGGAAGCTGTCATCATCGGAGACATAGCGGCCCCAGCTGTGTTCGATCTCGCCGGTCCAGGCCGGGCGATCGAAGGGCGTGACGCCATCGGTCAGATAGGGCGTATGGCTGTAGATGCCTTCCTCGAGCGGGAAGTCGGCCTGGCCGCGGGAAATCAGGGCATCCTCGGAATAAAAGCAGCCGCCCAGAAAGGCGGCTGCAGTGAGGATGATGGCGGGTGCGCGCACTAGGGCGTGGCTCCCGCAATCGGCTCGGTGGCCTTGATCAGCCAGTCGGCGACTTCGCCCTCGACCAGCGGCAAGACGCGCTCGCGCACCAGGGCGTGATAGCTGTCCAGCCAGGCGATCTCATCTCCGGTCAGCAGATGGGTATCGATCAGACCCTTGTGGATCGGCGCCATGGTGACGGTTTCAAAGCCCAGCATCGGGCGTTCGCCACCGGGTATCTCGGCGGCCTCGGTCACCACTTGCAAATTCTCGATCCGGATGCCGAACCCGTCTTCCTTGTAATAGCCCGGCTCGTTGGAGAGGATCATGCCCGGCTCCAGCGGCACCGCATTGGGCGCCTTGGAAATCCGCTGCGGACCTTCATGCACGCCCAGGAAACTGCCCACGCCATGACCGGTGCCATGGTCATAGTCAAAGCCGGCCTGCCACAAGGGGAAGCGGGCCAGGATATCCAGTTGCGTTCCCGTGGTGCCCTTTGGAAAGCGCACCATGGACAGGGCAATATGGCCCTTCAGCACGCGGGTATATTGCGTCTTCATCTCGGCTGTTGGGTCACCGATGGGCACGGTGCGAGTGATGTCGGTCGTGCCGTCCGGATATTGGCCGCCACTATCGACCAGGAAGAGCGAACCGGGTGTCAGTTTGAGGTTGGAAGCTTCCGACACGCGATAATGCGCGAAAGCGGCATTGCCCTGGGCGCCCGAAATCGTGTCGAAGGACAGGTCGCGCAGTTCCGGCAATTCCTTGCGCAGGCTTTCCAGTTTCTGCGCCGCCTGGATCTCGTCGACCTCGCCGGACTGGGCCTCGGTATCGAGCCAGTGCAGGAAACGCGTGATGGCGCCGCCATCGCGGATATGCGCCTGACGCGAGCCTTCCACTTCAGCCGGATTCTTGGCCGCCTTGGGACGCATCACCGGGTCTTCCAGCGACTGTACCTCGGCGCCGCCGGATTTCAGCATCTCGAACACCCAGGCCGACGCCGTGGTCGGGTCAACGCGGACTTTCTTGCCTTCAAGCTCGGCGAGGCCGGCCCCGAATTCGCTCTCCGGACGCACGGCGATCTCGTTGCCGAGATGGGAGCGGGTTTCGTCGGTCAGCTTGTCCGGATCGACGAAGAAGGTCGCGGTGCCATCCTTGTGGATCAGGGCCGCGGACAGGGGCAGGGGCGAGCGGGAGACGTCGCCGCCCCGCACGTTGAACAGCCAGGCGATGGAGGGCGGTGCGGTGATCACGGCCGCGTCGGCACCGCCGCGTTCGATGGCAATTCCGATGCGCTGGCGCTTGGAAGCATGATCCTCGCCGGCAAACTCGATCGGGTGCGGGATGATGTCGGCCTTGGGTGCCGCCGGACGGTCGGTCCAGGCGACATCGATCGGATTGGTGTCGACCGAGACCAGTTCGACCCCGGCCCGCATGGCAGCTGTCTGAAGCAGATCGAGCGCGGCCGGGCTGTGCAGGCGGGCGTCATAGCCGATCTTCTCACCCTTGCGGCCATTCTCCTCGATCCAGCCATACAGGCCCTGGCCAACCAGGTCGCACTGGTCGAACAGGCTGGTATCGGTTTGCTGGCGGCCCTGCGCCGTGTAGCGGCCGTCCACCAGGAGGGCGGCACGGTCAGCCATGACAATGGCGGCACCGGCAGAGCCGGAAAAGCCGGTCGCCCACAGGAGCCGCTCATTGCAGTCCGGCAGGTATTCATTGTCATACTCATCCTCGTGCGGGATGAGGAAGCCATCCAGGCCAAGCGTTTTCAGCGCAGCGCGCAGCTTGGGCAGGTTTTCGCGGCCATAATGCGGGCCGCCCTTAACGTCGAAAGTCTGGGAAATCATCTGGGTCATGGCGGGCAAGGTATGCGTGTCGCCGGGGCGGTTCAATGTTTGTCAGCGGAGGCGCACCCGTCGCGTGCACCGGTGTCTGTGCATACCGTGTTTACCACGCCATGCAATTGCGCAGTCCTGACTTGCGGAAGCGGCGCTTCGCAGACGCAGCAATCCATGGCTAAAGCGCGGGGAATTCAAAGGAGTTTCCCATGCTGTACGGGATTGATGACTGGCGCTCCATGAACGCCAACGACATGCTCAACCGCTCGCTGGAGCGCAACCGTTCGCGCAGCGGCATCCGCGCCCTGCCGCGCACCAATGATGTCAACGCTTTCCTTGCCAGTTTCGGCCTCAAGGGCAAGCGCGCCTGATCACGCCTTTCGGCCGGCCAGGCGCTCGCGCAGACCGGCCACTTCGCGGCGGCTGACGGGGATGGATGCGCCGCCAGCCAGTTCGAGCTGGTAGCGGCTGCCAACCTCGCTGGTCAGCGCCAGGACATGCTGGAGATTGACCGCGTGCGAGCGGTGAACGCGGACAAAGCCGGCCGGTAACAGGTCGAGCAGCGCACTCAGATTGCGATTGTCCAGATGTGTCGCGCCGTCGGTGACATGCACCTCGGTATAATTGCCGGCTGCGGCGAGATGGACAATGTCCGGGCAGGCCAACCGTGTCAGGCGGCCGGTCGATTGTAGCGCCAGAACGGCAGGTGGCGCGGTCGGTTCCGGCTGGAGAAACTCCGGCCAGCGAATGGCGGGCAAGGCAAACAATCCCAGCACCAGCGCATAGACGCCGCGATCGATGAGATCGGCAGGCAGGAGAAGTGCGTAGAGCGGCAGGAATGCCAGCCCGATCGCCAGTGCCCGCGCGGATGCGTCGCCGCGCCACGCCATCCAGAGGGCGGTCGAACCTGTCAGGCAGGCGGTTACTGCCGCGGATTTGGCATCATAGCCGGTCATCGCCAGCAGGCCGATCAACGCGATCAATGCGCTTGCACCCATCCAGACCGCAGCCACCCGCCCCGCTGCTGCCCAACGTTGTTGGGCAAAGCGCAGAAGGGCGAGTCCGAACACGGCGAGGCCGAGCAGGCTGAGTGCCTGGCGCGGCTGGTGCCAGTCATAGGGGTAGTTGATCAGGGCCCGGGAAATCTCGGCCAGGCCAGCAAAGGTCAGCCCGGCCAATGCGATCGCCAGCCAGAGCCCCCGCCCGTCTCCGACGCGCCATGCCCGCAAGGCAAAGGCGAGCGCCAGAGCGACCAGTCCGGCGCCGAGAATGGTCAGGGGCAGGTAATAGCGCACCGGCCGTCTCGTCTCGGCGCTATAGGGCATGATGAAGAGGGATTGGACCAGGGTGTGGGGCGTGTAGCCGGCGCGGTGGCTGGACAGGCGCATGACGAGTTGATTGCCGTCGGACCGGATCAATCGCGCCGGTAGGGCGAAGAGGCTGTCGATCGCCCCGGCGGTCTCGCCTGCCGCGTCGGTGCCGGGCTGGCCCTTTTCGCCGATCAGCTGACCATTGAACCAGAGCGTCGCCGAAAACGGGCCGGACGTGCTGATGGCCGGCGGCGGTCCGTCCCGGGCGATCGGCACATCATCCCAGACCAGCCAGCCGGCGGTCTCGGGATGCTCAATGCTGCGATAGGCGATCCGCTGGCCCGCTGCCGGGTCGGCGAGAATGGCGTCCAGACCGATATCCGCGTCGAAATAGCGAACCGTCTCCGGCATGCGCGCATCGATACGGGGCTGAGGCGCGCCGAGGAGGAAGGCGAGTGCCAGCAGGACCAGGCCGACACTTTCAAGGCCCGGCCGGCGGTCTGCTATCGCTTTGAGCCATCCAGCCATGATGTGAGCCATTCATCCTTTTGTGGTGGGCGAGGCCCGGAATGCCCGGCATGAGCGCCTTTTGCCGGGGGGCAAGTCAATAACAGGAATGCACATGCTGACGATTGGAAGTTTTTTGACCGCAAGCGCCGGAGCCGCAAGTCTCTGGTTGAGTATGGCTGGCCAGGTCGCGACGCCGACGCTCGCGGAACAGGCACAGGCCGCCTTCGACCCGATTGCGCAGGACTATCCCGCGCTCAATGCGACGGTGATGGTCGCGGGCGAGATTGCCTGGGAGGCCGAAGGCGGCTGGCAGCGCGACGCGGCCGACGGTGTCGACAGGGACTATAATGTCTACTCGGTCGCGAAAATGCTGACGGCCCTGGCCTATGCCCGGCTTGAGCAGGCCGGGGAGCTCGACCTCGACACACCGGTGCGTCACATAGATCCGGGTCTGCCCTCGCAATATGAGGCGGTCACGCTCCGTGACCTGCTCGCGCATCGCGCCGGCGTGCGTCACTACACATCGCGCGAGGACTGGATCAGCTTTTCCGATCGTCGGTGTGAAACGCCCGCGGATGCGTTGGATCATTTTATCGACGCGCCGCTCTCATCGCCGGCTGACGGCGAGATCGCCTATTCGACCTATGGCTATGTCCTTCTGAGTCACCTGCTCGTCCGGCTGACCGATACCGACAGTTTCGATGCCGCGATGCAGGCCGTGCTCGGCGACAGCTATCTGGCCCGGCGTGATTCTGACGACGCTGACAAGGCCACCAATTGGGTAGATCTGGGTGAGGGGCCGCAAGCCATTGAGGGCCTGTCCGCCGAGTGCAAGTTCGGCGCAGGTGGCCTCTTGGCCAGTTCGCGCGATCTCGCGGCAATGGGGCAATTCCTGGCCGCAGGCGAAATCGTTGATCTTGACACCTGGACTGACTTGCCGGGCCCCTGGGCGGGTTATGCCGAGAGTGTTGACCTGCACTATGCGGCCCATTCCGGTGGCTCGCCGGGCGGGCGGTCCTTCCTGATTGTCTATGTCGAACCGCAAATTTCGGTCGCGTTGACGGGCAATGCCGACAGCGAAAACCTGCAGGCGCTCTCGATTGAACTGGCGGATTTGTTTGCCGGTTTCGACGACGAGGCAGCTGAGGATTAGAGGGCCTAACCCTTGCTGGCGATCAGCGTCTCCCAGCCCTCAAGTGGCGGCTGGCGGTGGACGCTGAGGCCGGCGGCCTCATAGGCGGCGCGGACCCAGGCTTCCTGTTCGGTCAGCAGACCGGACAGGATGACCTTGCCGCCCGGGGCCAGAATTTCTGCGACACCGGGCGCCAGTTCGACCAGCGGACCGGCGAGGATATTGGCGAAGACCAGCTCGAACTGGCGACCCGCCAGCTTGGGATGATCGAGGCCCTCGGCGACAAAGCAGTCAATGCCGGGTGTGGTGTTCTTCGCGCAGTTCTCCGCGCTTTCATCGACCGCTTCAGGGTCGACGTCGGAGGCGAGGATTTCGGCGTCGGGCAGGACTTTCGCCGCGGCTATGGCGAGCACCGCTGTGCCGCAGCCCAGATCGAAGACCGTTCTGGGCGAGGCGCCGGCATCAAGCATTTCCGAAAAGGCGATCAGGCAGCCACGCGTGGTGCCATGATGGCCCGTACCGAAGGCCGGGCCGGCTTCGATCTCGATGCCGATCTGACCGTCGGCCACAGCGTCGCGATCATGCGCGCCGAACAGGGTGAAGCGTCCGGCATCAACCGGTTTGAGACCCTGTAACGAGAGGCGCACCCAATCCTCTTCCGGCAGCGGCCCGAACTCCACGGAAATATCATCGCTGATGCCCGAGGCGGCGCGGAAAGCCGCTTCATCGGGCATGGACTGGAAGAGCACGTCCAGGCGAGCCGTCGGGCCTTCCTCGAAGATGGCCCAGCTCAAGGCGACCGGCGGATAGACTTCGTCGAGGCGTTCGACGACATCGGCCAGGGTGGCAAAATCGGACAGGGCAGTCAGGCGCCAAAGCGTGGTCATGGGCGGTCTCCGGATAAGGCGGGCGGTGTGGACGCTGGCGCGGCGGAAATCAAGCGGGGAGGGTGGTGGTGCCGAGTTGAACCTCGCGAGCGAAAGCTCGGGAGAAGACCTTGAATGTCTTGCCGGGAGACCGCCGCATGGGTTCATTCGCGTCAAGGCGCATGCCCGCTTTGCGGCGCCGAAGGCGGCCTTGACGCGAATGAACCCATGCGGCCTGCTGGCTGGCATGACAAGCAAGGACGGGTGGGGGCGGCCCCCGCTTGTCACTGTTACTCCACTTCCAGCGCCTCGATGAGCACCGCCCGGATCTCCTGCCATGCGGCAGAAACCGGATCGATCAGCTCGAAATGGCCGGCCCCGGGCAGCACAACATGCCGGACACTGTCACCGCGCTCGGCGGCAAGAAGCGTGTAGCGCGCGCCGAGAACCGGCGGCACAATGGGATCGAGTTCACCAGACACGATCACCTGATCCACCGCGATCCCATCCATTGAGCCGGGCGAGACCTGGGCCATCAGCTCGCGCGTCTGTCCGTCAACCGGGCCGATGAGATTGTCGACCGTATCCGGCTCGCCGCAGCGCCCCGGCCCGTGCGCGCGATAATCGGCGAGGTCATTGATGCCGGCCAGGGTGACCACCGCGTCGGGCAGGAGCGGATCGGCACGCCAGGGCGCGCTGTCCTCGGGCAAGCCACCCCGTGCTGCCGCCCACAGGGCCAGATGGCCGCCAGCGGAATGGCCCGTGAAGACGAGACGGTCGAGATCGAGTGGGTAGTCATCCGCGACCGCGCGCAGATGATCCATCCCGTCGGCAATATCCTCGAACGTGCCCGGCCAGCCGCCTGTCTCATGCCCGATGCGGGCGTATTCGAGGTTCCAGACGGCGATCCCGTGATCGCGCAGATCGGCGGCGACATAATCCTGCAGTATGGTGCCGGGAATCTGCGACAGCCAGCACCCGCCATGCACCATGGCCACGACCGGGAAAGGCCCGTCGCCGTCAGGCAGCCACAACTCGCCGAATTCCAGCTCGCCTTCGCCAAAGGCGATGCGCGCTGTCGCCGACTCGCGCGGCCGGTCGAGCAGTTCGTTCCAGGCGATGGGGCGAACGTCGGCATGCGGGTCGGTGAAGGCCGGCGCAGACGCCGGAAGCGATTGGCAGGCCGCGAGGGCAGTAGTGGCAGCAAGGAGGAAGGCGCGGATCATGGGGTCTCGATGTTGGGCGTCACGGCAATTCCCGCAAGAAATTCTCCACCACCTTCTTCTCGCCGGCCTTGTCGAATTTCACCGTGTATTTGGAGCCATCGGCTTTCTTCACAGTGCCGTAGCCGAATTTGTCGTGGAAGACGCGGTCGCCGGCGCGCCAGGTGCCGTTGGTGTCGGACCCTCCGCTTTCAATAAGTGTGGCCTTGGCGTTGATGGTGGGCGGTGAGGAGCGGCGGCCGGATTGCTGGTTGGCCTGATAGCGCTTCCAGCCGGGGCTGGAATAGCTCGAGGCCATGGCGTCGGGCTGTTGGCTGACGCTTTCGAAACCGGGGCCGCTATCGTAATAGCCGGTCTCCGAGCGCGCCTCGACATGATCGACCGGCATCTCATCGATAAAGCGGGACGGGATGACGGTCTGCCAGCGGCCATAGATCATGCGATTGGCGGTGAAGGTAATGATGGCGCGTTCGCGGGCGCGGGTGATGCCGACATAGGCGAGGCGGCGTTCCTCCTCGAGCGAACGCGTGCCGCCCTCATCCAGCGAACGCTGGGAGGGGAAGACGGTCTCTTCCCAGCCGGGCAGGAAAACGAGCGGGAATTCCAGACCCTTGGCGCCGTGGAGCGTCATCAGGGAAATCTCGTCTTCATCCGGCTGACGATCGGCATCCGTGAGCAGGGCGACATGTTCGAGATAGGCTTCCAGCGTGTCGTATTCGCCCATGGAGCGGACCAGCTCCTTGAGGTTTTCCAGCTTGCCGGCAGCCTGGGGTGTCTTGTCCTCCCGCCACATGGCGGTATAGCCGCTCTCGTCGAGAATGATTTCGGCCAGCTCGTCCAGCCGGCTCTGTTCGGACTGTTCCCGCCAGCGCTCGATATCGCGCAGGAAGACACCCAGCGCCGTGCGCGCCTTGCCGCGGATCTCGTCCGTGCCGAGCATGAGCCGGGTCGCCTCGGTCATCGGCACGCCCTGGGCCCGCGCGGTCATGGCAATCTTTTGGACCGTGGTGTCGCCAATGCCGCGCTTGGGCGTGTTGACGATGCGCTCGAAGGCGAGATCATCCTCCGGCGAGCGCACCAGGCGCAGATAGGCGTGGGCGTCGCGGACTTCGGCGCGCTCGAAGAAGCGCGGTCCGCCGATCACCTTGTAGGGCAGGCCCAGCATGATGAAACGGTCTTCAAAGGCGCGCATCTGCCAGGCGGCGCGGACGAGGACGGCACTGTCGGAATAGGCGCGGCCGCCGGAGACCCAATTCTCGATTTCCTCGGCGACATAGCGGGCCTCGGCCTCGCCATCCCAGATGCCGCGGACCTGGACCTTTTCGCCATCGGCATCATCGGTCCACAAGGTCTTGCCAAGGCGCGAGCGATTGGCGGCGATCAGGCCGGAGGCGGCCCCCAGGATATGCGCGGTCGAGCGGTAATTTCGCTCCAGCCGGATCACTTCCGCGCCGACGAAGTCCTTTTCGAAGCGCAATATGTTATCGACCTCGGCGCCGCGCCAGCCATAGATCGACTGGTCGTCATCGCCCACACAGCAGATATTCCCCGTACCCTGGGCCAGAAGGCGCAGCCAGAGATACTGGGCGACATTGGTGTCCTGGTACTCGTCGACCAGGAGATAGCGGAATTTTTCGTGATAGAGCTTCAGGACGTCCGGATTGTCCTTGAAGATGTGCAGCGTGTGCAGCAGTAGATCGCCGAAATCGCAGGCATTGAGCGTTTTCAGACGGTCCTGATAAATCTGGTAGAGACCCTGGCCACGGCCCTCGGCAAAGGCCCATTTGTCATCCTCGCCGAGCTGGGCCGGCATCAGGCCGCGATTCTTCCAGCCATCGATCAGGCTGGCGAGATGGCGCGGCGTCCAGCGCTTCTCGTCGATATTTTCCGCCTGGATGATCTGCTTCATCAGGCGCAGCTGGTCGTCCGTGTCGAGAATCGTGAAGGAGGATTTCAGATCCACCAGCTCGGCATGGCGGCGCAGGATCTGGGCCGAGACCGAGTGGAAAGTTCCCAGCCAGGGCACGCCTTCGACCGCCTCACCGATGATCTTGCCGACCCGTTCCTTCATCTCGCGGGCCGCCTTGTTGGTGAAGGTGACGGCGAGAATTTCCCATGGCCGCGCGCGACCGGTGGCGAGGATATGGGCGAGGCGGGTGGTCAAAACACGGGTCTTGCCAGTCCCGGCGCCCGCCAGCACCAGGACCGGCCCGTCCATCGCTTCCACGGCCGAGCGCTGCTCGTTGTTCAACCCTTCCAGATAGGGCGTCGGCGGCGCGGGGCGCGCCATGTCGGAGATGGAAAGACCGGACATGCAATTCCCTGCTGCTTGGACGGCGGGGGCAACCCCTGTTTGTCGAACCGATTCAATGCGCCATACTGGACCGATTGGCGCCCGATCCCAAGGGAGACATGTGTGATTGTTCGTTTTTTGTTCGCTTTGGCGCGCCCGGGAGGAGGCTGACATGAATGTCGGTGGAGTGTTGATGATCGCTAGCGCTTTCAGCCTCGCAGGCTGTGCGACCGCGGCTCTGCGTGAAGACGCTCCCGTCAGAGCACCGGTGGGCGAGCTGGTGTCGCTGACCCCGATCGTGCAGGGGATTTTTCTCGGGGACGGGCTGACCGCTCAGGTTGGCGCAGCGCGGGGGCCCGGCGGGATCTTCATGACATTGCACTTGCCGGTTGCGGAGCGCTTCGACGGGCAGCGCGTTCAGACCATTGTATTTGAGCCCGGTTTCCTGCCTCGGCGGATTTATCGGGTTGATATGGATGGGGTCGCACCGGCGGAACTCGTGATCGAGCCGGATCGGGGCCTGCTGAATCAGTGGACCGCGATCCGCGCTCAATCGGACCGTCGAGGTCCGGGCTACTGGCATCGCAGTGCCGTGCCTGAAGAGCTGATCGATCTGGAGCTGCTTGGCGCCGAGCTTGTTCTCGATTTCGACCCGGCGGATTATCGCTAAGTCCTAGCCCGCCAGCCTCAGCGGCGTTTTGGGTGAGTATTTCATGTCGATGCCCTTGATGTGGGCAGTGAGCCAGAGTTTCAGGAACATCAGAAATTTGTGTGGCAGCTGACCGTTGTCAGCCCGGATGAGGTCGGCGAATTCGCCGTATTTCTTCAGCAGGTCCTGGTGGATCAGCTTGTGGGTGGTCAGGCCCTCATAGTTGATCGAGGCCATGAAGGCTTCCTCGTCGTGAAAATGGTCAATCGTGACCTGGGCGAGCTGATCGACCAGCGCGATGACGGGCGGACCGCTCTGGCCATTTTCCGCGGCATCCGAGATCCGGTTCATCAGATCAAGGATATCCTTGTGTTCGTCATTCATGCGTTCGACGCCAACGTCGAGGTCGCTGCTCCATTCCATGATCGGCATGGCCGTCTCCAATTCGTGTTGGAGACAGTGTTCATAACCTGATTGAAATTGAGGTTAATGCGACTGATCCTGAAGGTCTGCGTGCCGTCGCTTTGCAAGAATATAATATCATTCAGGAAATGGCAGACGCGGTCGCTTAGCCGAAGAGCGCATCCACATTGGCCTGGGCGGCTTCATCATCCAGCTCGTCCTCGCCATCGGTGCGGCCATGGATGGCGCCTGAGGCGGCCGCGATCAGCGGTTTGATTTCTTCCGTCGCGAGTTGCGCGATTTTCGAACAGGCTTCCGGATCGGTCGTCTCGCGCAGCAGGGACTGGGCGCGCAGGACTTCGCCATCGATCTGGAGAATGAGCGTTTCCAGATGCGCCCGGACCGCGTTCGGCGCCGCGCGATAGGCGAGAATGGCCAGATCCTTGTCCTTGAAGGCGGAATTGGCGAAGTGGCCGGGATAGTCCGACGGGGCCCATTCGAGCACGTCTTCGGCGCAGTCGGGCATGTCGGGGAGCATTTCCATCAACATGACGACTTCGTTGAAATGATTGAGATAGTCGGTCGCCAAACCGGTCACGGGATTGATATTGGCCGCGCGCAGGGCCTCAGGCGTCAGCGGGCCTTCGCCCAGCACAGCGCCGTCCAAGTCCAGATTTTCAGCCCCGGTCAGTCTCATCCCGCGACCATATCGCGGACATTCTTTCCAGAGGGATAACCGGACTGAAAGCGGGGAAATCGGGTCACCGGTGTTCTTCCTCGCTGATCTCGGCCAGGCGCCTTGCATAGGCGGCCTGGGCGTCGGATTTCGAGATGATGCCCGTGACGGCCTGGGCATCCGAGCGCTCGCGGACGATGACACTGTCGATCTGTTCCGCGTCCAGCACCGCGAAGGCCCGGCCCAGCGTGTCATCCTCATAGAGGCAGGTCCCGTCGGGCACGGATTCCTCGCCCCAACTGCCCAGCGGTTCCATGACGTCGCGGACCCGCACAATTTGCAACACCAGCCGACTGGCCCCGCCGGCGATGTCATAGCCGCGCCGTCGCATCTGCAGCTGGAAGAGCGATCCCCCGAGCGTCGACTGGGATAGGATGGTGGCCAGCGAGACGGCCACCAGTACCGCGACGGAGGCTTCATAACTCGTGGTCAGTTCAAACACGATCAGCGTCGTCGAGAGGGGCGCGCCCAATACCGCGCCGGCGACTGCGCCCATTCCGATCACGGCGAAAAAACCGGGGCCGGCGGTTTGATCCCCGGTGAGGATGGTCAGGGCAATCCCGAAGGCCGAACCCAGCATCGCCCCGAGGTAGAGTGAGGGCGAGAACACGCCGCCGGCAAAGCGGCAGGCCAGCGAGATGATTGTCGCGACGGTTTTCAGGACCAGCAGGAGAAGGAGGAGGCCGAATGTGTACTCGGTAGCCAAGGCGTTTGACGTCGCCTCATAGCCGACACCGAGGATTTCCGGTGCCATCAAGGCCAGCAATCCGATCGCCAGCCCGCCGGGAATGGGCAGCAGCCAGCTGGGAATGTGAAAGCGCTCGCTCCAGCCGGCAAAAAGCGGAGGAAGATGGATGACGCCACGGTTGAACAGGATGGCCAGGCCGGCGGCGGCGACGCCGAGAACGGCTGCGGCGGGGAAGTCCCACAGGCTGGCGGCGGCCATTTCGGGCACACCGAAGACTGGTGCCTGTCCGAAATGGTGGCGTACGATCAAGGCGCCGACAACACTGGACGTTGCCACCGGTGCAATCGAGCGCAAGGCGTAGTGGCCAAGCACGACCTCGAAGGCGAATAAGGCCCCTGCGATCGGGGCGTTGAAGCTCGCGGAGACGGCGGCCGCGGCGCCGCAGGCCAGCAGGATGCGCGAACCGCGCGGCGCCATGCCGAACCACCGTCCCAGGGCCGAGGCCAGCGTGGCGCCGAGATGGACGGCCGGACCTTCGCGGCCGGCACTGGCGCCACCACCGAGTGAAATCGCGGAGAGCAAGGCGGAGTATAGGCCCGTGCGCAGATCAATCCGCCCGGCCTTGACGGCCCGCGCCTCCAGTACGTCGGCAACGCCCAGACCACGTCCGTCCGGCGACAGACCCAGGCGGCGGCCGATGCCGAGCAGGCCGGCGATAACAAATCCGGTGATGACCGGGATAAGGACCAGCCGCCAGGCGGGCAGGTTGGCGGCGGTGGAGGCCAGGCGTTCCTCTGTGGCGCCAAAGGCCGTTTGCTCGACCCAGCCAATACCCAGTCGCAAGCCCAGCGTCGCATAGCCGGCAATGATGCCGACCACGATAGCCAGCCCCAACAGGGCCGGGCCGCGACCGTCGCGGAAAGCCTGTCCGATCCGGGTGATCACGCTGTCCCGCCTCGAAAAATCGATCCTGTTCGAGGTTTGGCGCGCGTCGCCTGTCAGGGTCAAGCGCGCGTCGCCTCGGAGCGGCGCCTTGACATGCAACCATTCAGTATCATATATCCGAAACCAGATGGTTTCATGAGGTGGTTATGACGATCCAGGATCACGTGTTCAAGGCTTTGGCCGACCCGACCCGCCGCTCCATTCTGCTGATGTTGGCAGATGGTGACCGGACAGTGGGCGAGGTGGCGAGCCGTTTCGACATGACCAGACCGGCTGTGGCCAAGCATCTCAAGGTGCTGGGCGATGGCGGACTGGTCACGGTCGAGGCGCGTGGCCGTGAACGGATCAATCGCCTCAATCCGGAGCCGCTGGCGCAAGTGGCCCAGTGGGTCGCCCGGTTCGAGGTGTTCTGGGATGAGCGCCTCGCCGCCCTCAAGGCAGAAGTGGAAACGACAGATGACTGAAGCCCGTATTGAAAAATCACTCTTCCTGAAGGCCAGCCCGGAACGGGTCTGGGACTTTCTGACACGGCCCGAATTGCTGGCCCGCTGGTTTCACCCGTCCGACACCGAGCTGGTGCCGGGTGCCGCCTATGCCCTGCTGAGCAATAATGGTGGCGGGACGAAGGTGTGCTGGGGCGATGTTCTCGAGGCCGAACCGCCGACGCGGCTGGTCTACAGCTTCACCCATCAGTGGCTGGAAGGTCACAAGACCCGTGTGGAATGGACCTTGGCGCCGGTTGCCAACGGCACCTTGCTGAAACTGGTGCATGACGGGTTTGAAGGCGCAAAAACCGATATCTTCGAAAGCCTGTGTGATCACGACGCCGGCTGGGACGAGCATTTCGGCAATCTGCGTGAGTGCCTTGTTGAGACAGAAACCGCCCCGGCCTGATCTGCCGCTTGTGCCCCCGTATCGAGCGAGTAAGCTTATCGCCTGGTGCGGGGGTCACATGTCTGAATTTCAACTTCCTACGGCGAGCTTGCTCGCAGTCGCAATGCTGGGTGGCGGTGCGCTGGCAGCGCAGGATGCCAGACTCGATAGCGCGTATACGCGGATCGACGACGCCTGTTCCACAACCCAATTGCCGGATGAGCCCGTCTACGAAACCGTGTGTCCCGGCCATGGGGCGTGGACGCTCCACATCACTTCGGGAGAGCATGGCGCGGCGGCGGCCTATATTGGCCCGGACGGGACCCGATCCGAAACCGTCTACGCCCCGATGCGCGGCCTGTATGGCAGCTTCCATACCGTGCTTGAATGGCGATTGGAGGGTGGTGAGGCCTTCGCGACAATCCACCGGTACGTCCACTATAATCCGCCCGAATTGCTGGACACGATGGGCGGTGTCGAAGAGCCCAATACACTGATTGTCACCGCACTCGCAGCCGAGGGTGGCTATACGGTCTGCCCGGTTGCCTATATCGACGCGTCGACTTTGCCCGATGCCAACGAGATCGCCCGGGATGTCGCGGACCGGCTGTCGCGCGGTTGGGATTGCGGCAATGAGGTGGTGCGTTTTGACGTCGATCTGGAGTCTGTTGATGCCTATCTGGCGCGCGTGCGGATCAAGTAGTCAGCTTGCGTCCTGATTGGCATGGGCGCGCAGAGACCGAAGCACCCAGACACGCACCGACGAGGCCAGCGGTTCATCCTCACGCGCGGCATCAATCGCACCGACCAGGCTTGCCACCGAGCGGCCCTGCTGTTGGGCAATCCGGTCCACTTCTGCCCAGAAGTCCGGCTCCAGCGAGATGCTCGTGCGGTGGCCGGCCAGGGACAGGGAACGTTTGATGAGGGGCATGGGAACTCTATTCGAACGGGATTGAAAAACTGGCATGCCAGCTGGTCTTCGGCCAGCCGGTCAGGCATGTGCCTCGAGCTTGATACCGAGCTTTGACCAACTGGCCGGGCCGACAACACCATCGGCGACGAGACCGGTTTGTGTCTGGAAGGTCATCACCGCTGCCTTGGTGCCCGGACCGAAATCACCATCGATTCCGGTAGCGACACCGGCGTCGCGGAGGGCGAATTGCAGACGCGCCACGACCGGCCCGCGGGCGCCTTCGCGCAGAAGCGGGAAGGCGGCGGGCTCGCCGAACAGGGCGTTTGCCAATTCCGCCTTCGCCTTGACCAGATAGCGAATTCGGTCATCCAGACCATTCAGTCCGCCATTGACCGACCAGGTGGCGGCGATGATGTCGTCGCGATCGGCATGGTCACCAATGCCGCGCTTCTGCCAGTATTCGCACGCGATAACGAGGGAGAGTGCCGGTTCGGCCGCGCGATCGGGCTCAGCCTCCAGATCGATGCCGACAGTGGCACCCAGTGATTTGTAATTGGCGCGCCCGGTGAGCTGGATCAGGCCGCGGCCCTTGAAGCGCCTGCCGTCGCCCGGCTCGGTATTGCCGAGATCAGTGCGGCCTTCATAGGCCTCGCCGGAGGCAAACTCCTCGGTGGTCTGGAATCCGGCGCTTTCATGGGCGGTCTGGGCCAGGAAATGGGCAATGCGCAGCGGCGTGTTTATGGCGTAGCGCTCCAGGGTCCCTGCAAGGGCCTCGCCTGCGATGGCGATGATCTCGCCCTGTCGCTCACCGCGGGTCCCGGAAAAGCGCGGCGCAATGGCCCGCAGGGTGTCGGCATTGACTGGCAACATGGCGCGTCTCCGATCGTGTTCTGCAACCTTAATCCCGCTTTATCGAAAGCTCAATCTCCACGCGATTGGATGGGCTCTTGCGAAACCCCCGAGACACTCCACTTATGTCGCAGGGGAGAGAACTCAATGAAGACGTTTTCGGATATCCGTGCGCTGGCCACCCGGCATCATCCTGACCTTGAGGCGCGCCTTGCCGCTCACGCAGGCCCGAAGTCGCCGGATGAGCTTCGCGCCATACCCGATGATCGCTGGTTGGCCCAGATGACGCGATGCGTTTTTCAGGCTGGTTTTGTCTGGAAGGTGATCGAGGCCAAGTGGGACGGGTTCGAAGCGGCGTTCGAAGGCTTTGATCCGAACCGGATCAGCTTTTTCTCCGATGATGATATCGCGCGTCTGGTGTCAGACGCGCGCATCGTCCGCAATGGCCAGAAGATCATGGCCACGGTAGAGAATGCCCGCATGGTTGCCGACCTGTCCGCCGAGCATGGCGGCTTCGGGAACTTCATGGCGGATTGGCCATCGCATGACCAGGCGGGGCTGCTGGCGGTATTGAAATCGCGCGGTTCGCGCCTGTCGGGTATGACCGCCCAGTATTTCCTGCGCTTTTCCGGCTGGGATGCGTGGATACTGTCGGCCGATGTCGGCGCCGCCCTGGTGCGGGAAGGCGTGGTCGACAAGGCTCCGACCTCCAAGGCCGCGATCGCCAAATCTGCGTCGGCGATCGCCGAATGGGCGAAAGAGGGAGCTTGCTCGCAGTCCGAGGTCAGTCGCGTGCTTGCGCTCAGCGTCGGCTAGCGACTGTTCGTGCGGCTGGATATTGCGGCGGATTGGCGTCATCTGAGTCCTGTCACACAACTCGATGGTGGTGGCCTGATGCTGCGTTGGTACAAACCCCTGCCGTTTTCCAAGTTGCGCGTCAAAGACGTGCCGGACTTGCCGGGCGTCTATGTGCTTCTGCGCGATCCGGACGATATTTCGAGTGTGTTGAAGATCGGTCCCGCCCGCTCGCTGCGTGCGATGTATGAGCGCGAGCTGGCGATCCCGGACAAGGGCCGCGGCCTGCACCCGCAAGCGATGATGTTCGCCGAAACCTGGGCTGATGCCGAGGAAGCCCAGCGCTTGATCGTCGCCTACAAGCGCAAGCATGGCCGCGCGCCGGTGATGAACTCCCAGTGGTAGGAATTTCGGTTGGTCGCTAGTCGCGCTTCTTGCCGGCCAGCTCGGCCTGGCGTCGGGCGGCTTCAGCCGCCGCCGCGTCACGCAAGGCCTTGGGCGTGCCGTGGATGACGCGATTGGTTGCGGCGGTCTCCGCCTTGTCCCGGCGCGCCTTTTGTTTGCGGTATTGACGCAGATTGACGGGTTTGGTCATCCAGGCCTCGCGGAAGTCTTGCACAGTTCGTGTGCATCCAAATTCATCCCGGCAGCATCCTATCAACGGCTCGTGCGTTCGATAAGGAAAAACCCATGCTGGCTTCTGCCCTCCGCGTCCTGACGGCGCCCTTTCGACTCATCCCCTGGTATGTCTGGTTGGCCGCTGCTGCGGTGCTGGCCTGGCTGGGGCGAAATATCCTCCTGATCATCGCCACGATCATTGCCTTTCACCCGATTCCCGTCCCGCCGATTTTCCAGGGCGAACCCGAGACGATTGCCGAGGCGCGCGCCCAGGACCTTCGGCATTTCCATCATGTGCGACGCAATGAGCGCTCCATGGATGACGACATGAAAGCCCGCTTTGATGCGGCTGTCGACGCGCTGGAGGCCGAGGCGGCTGATCTGACCGACGCCGAGTTCCAGCTGGCCCTGGCCCGTGTCCAGGCGATCATCGACAATGGTCACTCCAATGGGTCGGCGACCCGCATGGTGGCGAGCTTCCCGCGCTTGCCGGTGCGCTTCACCTGGTTGGATGGCGAGCTCCGCGTGATGCGCGCCTTGCCCGACCAGCAAGCCCTGCTGGGCGCCGAGCTGACCCATGTTGGTGGCATTCCGGCTGACGAAGCCATGATGCGCTTCCGCGATGCCTTTGGCGGCGTTGATGCGAGCTTTGTGACCTTTGCGCCGCTCTTTCTCGATACCCCGGATTATCTGGCCGCGGTCGGCATCACGGACACGACGCTGCGCCTGCGCTTTGATGATGGGCGTGTGGAAGAGGTGAGCCTGTCCCCGGTCGAGCCGGTCGAGGGTGCGAACCGCTATTATTCGGGCGATCTGGTCCTGCCGAACTGGCGTGAAACAGACGATTGGCTGAGCGTGCGTCCGGCCGCCGAGCCGCTTTATCTGCAACACACGGACCGCGGCTATTGGTTCCAGGCCCTGCCGGACATGGACGCGGTCTATCTCAATCTGGCCCGCAATTATGATGATGAGAGCGGCGAGAGCCTGCCCGATTTTGTCATCCGTGCGGGTGACGAGATCGCGGCCATGGCCCCGTCGGTCATCATTGTCGACCAGCGCATGAATGGCGGCGGCGACCTGACCATCACCGAACCGCTGATGTCCCGCCTGGGCGAGATTGTCGGGCCCGATGGGCGCGTGTACTTGCTCACCAGCGGCAGCACCTTCTCGGCCGGTATCGTCAATCTGGCCATGGCCAAGGAAGCCGCGCCGGAGCAGGTTCGTCTGGTCGGGTCGGAGATTGGCGACCGTCTCCAATTCTGGGCTGAGGGCTGGTGGTTCTCGCTGCCAAACTCCGGTTTCCGGGCGCGTTACTCCACGGGTTTCTACGACCTGCAGAATGGTTGTGAGGGCCTTTTCATCTGTCCCTGGGGCAGTCTGCACATCTTCCCGGTCATCGTGGATGATCTCGATATCGACATTCCGGCTCCCATGAACTGGGACGATTATGTCGCGGGCCGCGACCCGGCCATGGAGGCGATCCGGGCGATCGAAACGGGCGATGAGTAGGGCGCGTAGCCGGGGTTACCCCTTTCTCAGCCTGACACTGGGACTGGTCGTGGCGGCGCTCGTCGCCACGGCGCTGCTGATGCGACCCGCCTGGTCGGGAAGCGAGCGTACGCCGGACTCGGCCGGCTTTGACCCGGCGCGCTTGACGGCGGTTCTGGTGGATCGTCACGAGGCGGCCGGTGTCCGGTCGCTCTCGGTAGCGGCCCGGGCCGGGGCTGATGGCAGGGTCCATCTGGCCCAGGCGGGTGCTGACACGCCGAACGCCGGGACAGTGTACGAGGTCGCTTCCCTGTCCAAGCCGGTCACAGCCTGGGCCGTGCTCGATCTCGCCCGCCAGGGCCGGCTGGATCTGGATGCGCCCCGCCATGCCGGGGGAGAGGAATTCACCCTGCGCGATGTGTTGCATCACGCGGCCGGGTTCGACAACGCCCTGGGTCTGGCGGTCGAACCGGTCGGGCCGCCGGGCGAGTTCGCCTATGCGGGGCAGGGCTTCATGTATCTTGCCACGGTGATCGAGGAGACTACCGGGCAGGATTTTGCCACCTATATGAATTCGGTTGTCCTGCCCCGGCTGGGGATGACCGACAGCGCGTTCGGGGCCGACCCGGACGCCGACCTGGCCCTGCCGGCCATTGATGGGGGCATTGTGCTCGCCTTCTCCCTGCTGGGCGCGGCGATCGTCTTCCTGCTGCCCGGCCTGGTCCTGGGCGCGCTCAGTGCCGGCCTGCGGCTGCGCCGGGGGCTGGTCATGTCCTTTCTGCTGGCACTGCTTGCGAGTCTGGCCGCGGGCGGTGGCGTGTTCGCCGCGCTGGCCTTGCCGGGCATGCAGAATCTCGTGCAGGTGGGACCATTCGCAGTCCTTTTCCTCGGTCTGATTGCCATTGCCTTCGCCCTGTGGGCAAGCGGTGGCCGCGGGGCCCGCGGGCTGGCGCTTCTGCCACTGGCCTTGCTGGTGGCGGTGGGCGTGATGCGCCCGCCCGTATCGCTGGCCGAGCGGCCCGCCATCTTCCTCGCTCCCGCGGGCCTGCGGGCGAGCGCGGCGGATTATCTGGCTTTCCTGGATACCGTCATGGCCAGCGAGGATCCGGTCATGGCGCGGATGCGCACCGACCTCCTGCCGGTGCAGGAGGACACGGCCTGGGGGCTCGGCATTGCCGTTGAAGACGGCGACGCGCCCTCGCTCTGGCACTGGGGTATCAATTATCCCGGCTACCAGGCGTTTGCGATCACCTGGCCTGAAACCGGCGATATCGCTGTTGTGTTAATGGCCGGCGGCGAGATGAGCGTCTCACCCGACGGGATGCGCTATTCAGGGCTGGAACTGGCGCTGGAGGCGCTGGCCGAGGCCGGGGCGCCGCTGCATGGGCGGTACTGGCAGGGTATCCAGTAGGCAGACACGCGAAGGGCGGCTCGACAAAGCCGCCCTCCGTTTGCCATCGGCGCGATTTCGGCCAGGTCTCGCGCTGCTCAGCGCTTCCGAACGGATGCGGGCGCCCCACTGCGCGTTGATGGCGATGTCAGGATTGGCGCTCGCGTCAATTCAGCTGGCCGAACGCGCTCAGCAGGCAATACTGTGGTAGACAAGCTTTCGGTGGTTGTGACCTGTTTGCCGCTGCCGGTTTGCGTCGAGCAATGGAGGTCATCGACTTGCTGATAGAGTTTAATCTGCGGGCCATTCCGGCCAAGTTTGCCGCCCTTCTTGCCGGGGCTTTGGTGTTGACGGCGCCTGTCAACGCCCAGCTTGATCTGGACGCTGCCGCCAGTGAGGACAGCCAAGCCTTTGTTGCCGCGTTCGAGCAAGAATATGGCGCCTATATCGACGATTATCTGCGCGTATTCATGGGCGAAATCAATTGCCAATACCCCTTCGTCATTGACGAGGAGTTCAATGCCTTGGCGGATGACATGCTGCGGCGTGCCAGCGAGCAGCTGGCGACCCGGATGGCCAGCCGGCTGTCTCCCGGCGAAATCTCCATGTCACCTGAAATGCTCGCCTACGCCGCCCGTCTGTCCGTTTTGTCGGTCGTTGAGGCTTATGCCAATCATCGCAGCGCCGAGTTCCAGGCCGAGATAGATGCTGACGAGGAATATTGTCAGCAAAGCGTGGAGCCCAACCGTGCCCGATATGCCGGACTTGTTGAGTTCATGGCGGCGCGTCAGCCTGACTAGACGCTCGATTGTGCGCGTCGTCAGGCTGCGCCATCTAGGCTTGGTTCGGATGAGATGATTTTGGCGATGTTCAGGTTTTCGGACCGATCATCTTTTCCGGACGCACGATCTCGTCGAACTGTTCGCCGGTGACAAAGCCCAGCTTCACCGCTTCTTCGCGCAGCGTGGTACCGTTCTTGTGGGCGGTCTTGGCGACGATGGTGGCGTTGTCATAGCCGATTGTCGAATTGAGCGCCGTCACCAGCATGAGCGAGCGCTCCATCAGGGCGGTGATATTGTCTTCGCGCGCCTTGATGCCGACCACGCATTTGTCGGTGAAGGTGTTGGCGGCGTCGGCCAGAAGGCGGATCGACTGCAGCACGTTGAAGATGATCACCGGCTTGAAGACATTGAGCTCGAAATGGCCCTGGCTGCCGGCAAAGCTCACCGTCGTGTTGTTGCCCATCACCTGGGCGCAGACCATGGTCATCGCTTCGCACTGGGTCGGATTGACCTTGCCCGGCATGATCGAGGAGCCCGGCTCGTTTTCCGGCAGGGCCAGCTCGCCCAGGCCCGAGCGCGGGCCGGAGCCCAGCAGACGGATATCATTGGCGATTTTGAACAGGGAGACGGCGGCCGAGTTCAGTGTGCCGTGGGCTTCAACCAGCGCGTCCTTGGTCGCCAGCGCCTCGAACTTGTTCGGCGCGGTGACGAATTTCAGCTTGGTCAGGGCCGCGACTTCCTCGGCGAAGGTCTCGGCAAAGCCGGGCAGGGTGTTGAGACCCGTACCGACCGCCGTACCGCCTTGCGCCAGCTCCAGCAGGGCGGGCAAGGCCGCCTCGATGCGACGGATCGCATTGCCGACCATGGCGACATAGCCGGAGAATTCCTGGCCCAGCGTCAGCGGGGTCGCATCCTGCAAATGGGTGCGGCCGATCTTGATGATATCCTTGAAGGCATTCGCCTTGTCGTTGAGTGCATTGTGCAGCTTCTGCAAGGCGGGCAGGAGGGCGTGGGTGATTTCCTCGGCGGCGGCGATATGCATGGCCGTCGGGAAGGTGTCGTTCGACGATTGGGAGCGGTTCACATGGTCGTTCGGATGGATCGGATCCTTCGAGCCGACCACGCCGCCCAGCATCTGGATGGCGCGGTTGGAGACCACTTCATTGGTGTTCATGTTGGACTGGGTGCCTGAGCCGGTTTGCCAGACAGACAAGGGGAAATGGTCATTCCACTTGCCTTCCGCGACCTCGAGGGCCGCGGCGGCAATCGCGTCCGCCTCGCGGGCCTCCATATTGCCCAGCTTCTTGTTGGCCAGGGCCGCGGAGCGCTTGACCACGCCCAGCGCCCGGATCAGCGGGACCGGCATGGTCTCGGTACCGATCGGGAAGTTGATCAGCGAGCGGGCGGTCTGCGCGCCAAAGAGTTTTTCGGACGGGACTTCAAGCGGGCCAAAGCTGTCGGTTTCGGTGCGCATCTCGCTCATCAGGGGAGGCTCCTTGCAGCGCCATGGGCGCGGGTCGATGATGGTGACGGTTGATTCGAACGTGTATCACTCGCACATGAGCGATCAAGACGATGATGCGCATCGCCGCGGGGGCAAGGCGCAGAACTGGGTTGGACGAGGGAAGGTTCAGGCACACATGTCTGGCGACGAACTCAATTTGCGTGTCGATGCGGTCACGACCCAGACCCGGCGTTTCAAATCGCTGATCGGGGAGTTCTTCCGTCTGGAATTCAAGCGGGCGCGGCCGAAATGGGGGCCGTACGAAGTCTGTATCGAGATCGAACGGACTCCCAATACACCAACCCATGATGTCGACAATGTTGCCAAGGCGGTGCTCGACGCGCTGACCGGTGTGGTCTTTCATGATGACAGCCAGGTCGAGCGGCTAATTGTCACGAAGATGGACGGCGATCGTCCGCGGATTTCGGTGACGGCGCGTCCGATGCAGGAAGTGCGGGTGCTCGAAGACGCCTAATCGTCCGCCGCGAGCAGCCAGCTCATCGCTTCGGGCTGATTGCTGAAGCTCTTGAAATCCTGAAGACTGTCCTTGTCGGGCATCAATTCCCACACCGCCACGATTGGTCGATTGCGGTCATTCGGCACGACCCAGGCAATGCGTTCCTTGCGGGTTCGGCGTGCGCGGGCAGCTTCGAGATGCGGCAGGATTTCTTCCGCCAGAGAAGCCATGTCGATCTCGCTCAGATCGACATTGTGATCGACGAGGACGAGGCGAGGTTTGCCGCCGTCCCAATGTGGGGAGCCCAGAACCTCCACGTCGATTGCGATGACGTCATCCGCATTGACTGACCCGGTGATGGTGGTTTCGAAAAAGCCCGGCTCCGGCCGGTAATGCGTCTGAAACGCCATGTGGCCCTCGCCCTTGTGCCTCAACCGATTGTGGTTTGTTGCAACCGTAATGACAAGCGAAACCGCGTTTTTACTCCGGTCTGCTTGACGGTGCAGGCTCGGAGTCGCGCAGCGTCAGATCATAAGGACAAGTGGCCGGTGCTTGAGGGGCGTCTCGCACACCCATGTCCACAAGTCGCTCAAGGACGGCGTCGACGGCGTCAAGCAGGATTTGGTGACTTGTGCGCGCCGACTGATGAAGATTGGCGAGATCCATCAATGCGTCCCGCAGCCCCGGCGCCTGACGCATCGCGCCGATGTCGTAATCGGTCGCAACAAAGTATCGAATGGAGTCATCCCAGTGTCGCGTGGTGTAGGGTGTGATGGGATCAATCGTGTAATAGGCTCGTTCGATCTGGTTGAGTGAACCGACGGACGCGGTTCCGATGCTTTGCGCGGCCAGGATGCGCCCGCGCAAGACGCTATCGCTGATCATCGCGACCAGATCGCCGCCGATCAGCGCGCTCGTATTGCCCTCCATGACCAGCCCGGGCTGTACGACATGGCTCATGGGCAAGGTGGAAATGACCGCGCGACGTTCCGCGGGTGTCAGTTCGGCTCCATCGATCTCATGGATCAGGTCAACCAGGCTCGCCGCAATCGCCGCTTCACCATCGACCCTGCACAGCAGCAATTCCTGGTAAATCGCATAATCGTCGGCAATGCCCTCAAGATAGGACGTCTCGATCGAGCGGCGTTTGCTCTCGTCATAATAGCCAGTCAACTGGAAGCCGGCGGCGACACCGATCACGACGATGAGAAACTCGATGGCGACGGCAAACCAGTTCTGGTCCGATACGTGGCGCTTGAGTCGGCGCAGGATCATGACGTCTTCCCCGGGCAGTGAATTTCTCACCATAAAGACAATTCCCGCGGTCTTGGCCAGCCCGCGGCTTTCGCTGGAATGGCGGATCCGGGGCTTGCCCTTGCTGCACTGTCAGGCTTTCCTGATGGTCTTCAGGGGGAGTTTGAGATGAAGCGCATGAGTTTGGCGGCCATTCTGGCCAGCGGTCTGGGTCTGGGTGCTATCGCGATGGCGCAGGACGCTGTCTATACCTACACCGATGAGCGCGGCAGCTGCACGGGACAGGAATTGATGTCCGAGGATGAGCGGCCCAGCTATATCCAGTCCTGCGACGGAGTGGGTGACTGGACCTGGTATTCCGTCTCTGGTGAGCACGGTCAGTCGTCGCGTTTCAGCGATCGGCAGGACCCCGATATACGCGGTCAGTATGGCGGCTATGTCGGCAATTTCGGTCAGTATCACACGGTGATCGAATGGCGGGTGAGCCTCGCCGGTACGCCCTATGCCACCATCCATCGCTATATCTCGGCGACGTTCGAGACCGGTGATGCGGAGCGTCAGGAGACCCTGATTGTCACGGCGTTACGGGCCGGCGAAACACCGACCTCCTGCCATATCGGTTATGTCGATGCGTCTGCCGTACCGAATGCCAATGCGATTGCCCGTGAGATGGCGGACCGTCTGGCTGCCGATTTCGATTGCGGGAGCGGCGAGATCTGGGTGGTGGATGCGGCTTCGCCCAGCCTCGACGCCGCGCTTGCCAATGGATCAACCACGCGCGCCTATTGACGCCGGTTGGGCCTAGCCGCGACCGCCTGCGAGTCTGGCCGCTTCCGGTCGCGCGCGCAGGCGGGCCATGGCCCACACGCCGATTGCCGGGCCGATAGCCAGCGGTGCGAAGGCCCAGCTCCAGCCCACCCAGTCGATCCACAGGCCCAGTGCCTGGACCATGATGACGGTCAGCGCGAAGCCCATCGCGGTCTGCAGGGTCAAAAGCGTGCCGGTGCGCTCGGGCGGGGCGAGCTCGGTGATGGCGGCTGAAAACTGGGCACTGTCGGCGATCACCGCCATGCCCCAGACGATGAGGACCGGGATCATCAGCCAGGGCGAAAGTCCGAAAAGCGGGCCGACCAGAAGTGCACAACTGCCGGAGATGGCCAGGGCGATCATGGTGATGCGGGTGCGCCCGAGGCGATCGGCGAGGCGTCCGGCTGCCAGGCAGGCGAGAGCGCCACTGGCGACGACGGCGAAGGCGGTGAGATCGCCCAGCCGCGCACTGCCATCCAGGCGCTGCCAGTAGGCGTGGGTGAAGGGGCCGATCCAGGCCCACATCGCATAGAGCTCCCACATATGACCGAGATATCCCAGATTGGTCAGGCGCAGGGCCGGATCGCGAAAGGCGAGCGCGACCGCACCCGGGTCGAAAGGTGCTGCCGGGCGCAGGCCCGGACCACCGCGGGCGAACAGGATCAGTCCGGCGGCGGCGAGCGCGGCGATGGACGAGGCGGCGAAGGGCAGGGTCCAGTCGCTGACCTCGCCTGCCAGGTTGAAGGCAAAGGGCAGGGCCGAGCCCAGGGTCAGCGCGCCGACCAGGAGGCCGACCAGAAAGCCGGCATCGCCGCGCGCCCAGCTGGCGGCCAGCTTCATCCCGACCGGATATACCAAGGCAAGGGCGCCACCGGCGACCGCCCGGCTGGCAATCATGCCGAGCCCGCCGGGCTCGAGCTGCAGGGCGAGCAGATTGGCCAGCGCGGCAATGATCGCGCCGGCGGCAAACAGGCGTTGCGGTGGGAAGCGGTCGGCAAGACCCGTGAGAGCGCTGGCCAGCGCGCCGATGACAAAGCCGAGCTGGACACTGCTGGTCAGGGCCGCCTGGCGGATCGGGTCGATCTCGCTGGATGCGATCAGGGCAGGCAGGGCCGCAGCCCCGGCAAACCAGATCGACAGGGCCAGGACTTGTGAGGCCGCGATCAGGATGAGGGCGGTTGTCTTGCCGGTCGGGGCCGGTGCGAGGGTCACGATTTCGCGGCTGGCTTGACCCGGCGGACCTGGCAGGTGGCGCTGGTGCGCGCCGCGATCGAGCCGGACGGTGTCCAGATCGTGCCCTCCATGAAGGCGACCCGTCCGCCGATCCGTGTGGCCTGGCCGCGGGCGCGGCAGGGCTCCACCGGCAGCGGATCGAAATAGCTGGTCTTGATCTCCAGGGTTGGCACGCCGCAGGTAAAGCGTTCAGCGACCAGTACGGAGAGGGACATGACCTCGTCCATCATCGCGGTGATGATGCCGCCCTGCACGCTGCCGCGCAGATTGGCGAGCTGCGGCGTGGGATGGAAACGCGCATCAATCCAGCGCTCTTCGACCGAAAAATCGATCAGTTCGAAGCCGAGAAGGGTGGAAACATTGGTGCGCACGCCGCGCTGGGAAAGTCGGTCGCGTATGTCACCGTCACTCAGCGGCTCCGGTGGCGGTCCACCCGCCAGGTCGGGTGCCAGCAGATGAGAGGGTTCACTCACTTCTTGCGGAAGCTGTCGAGGCTGACCACCTGGGCCCCATCGCCCTTGTCGGCACTGCCATTATCGGTCCCGGTCTTGCCCTTTTTCGGCTTGGGATCATCATCCGGGAAGCTGGCCTCGTCTTCGCTGCCTTCATGCTCGAACTGGAGATGAAAGCCGACGCTTGGGTCGTGGAAGCGGGAGATCGCGGAATAGGGCATTTTGAGATATTTCGGCACGCCGGAGAATTTGAGCGTGACCTCGAAACCGGTCTCCGTGACATTGAGGTCCCAGAACTGGTGTTCCAGGACGATTGTCATCTCTTCCGGGTATTTCTCCAGCAGGGTCGGGTCGATATCGACGCCCGGCGCCGTGGTGCGGAAGGTGATGTAGAAATGGTGCGGACCGGGCAGGCCTTCCGGCGCCTGGGCCTTGAGCAGAGCCTGGCGCACAACACCGCGAAGCGCGTCCTGCGCCATCAGGTCGTAGCGCATCAGATCCTTGGCCATGTCATACTCCCCCATCATACGTCCGGAAGGGTACTCCAAGCCTCAAGCAGGTCAACGAGTAAGGGCTGCGCCATTGCACATGGAGACAACGGTGTCAGCGGGATGTCGATGCACGGATGGGCGGGCAGGCGGTCGTGAACGCGTTGGCGCAGTCCGGTCCGCAATTGCGGGCGGTAGCGCCGCACTGTGGTGGGTGCAATTCGAGCCAGAATCGGGCGGCGTCGGTCGTGTCGAAACATCCGGTCAGGAAACCCGCTTCCGCCAGCCGGGTCCGGAACACCATGGCGCCCGGGCTTTCTGCCAGTCCGGCGGGACGTACGATCGCAAGGGCCGTGCGTGCGGGGATGAATTGCAGAAAGAACTCCGCGATATTCTCCGCGCGGCCCTGGTTGGAAAAGGCCGCCGTGCCGACGAATTCCAGCAGATAATTGACCGGACGGCCGGACGTATTGTGTTCGGACAAGCGTTCCACACCGGTGAGAAGGTCGGCCCATTCCGCATCGCTGTCGAAGCGAAGGAGGAGTGTGTGGTTTTCCAGTCGGTCTATCAGCGGGTGAGCGTGCGCCATGGCGTAACCTCGCAGACAGAAAGAACCGGCCCAGCGCCGAAGGTTTTGTCAGCGTACTATATTTCGCGCGCAAGTCAATGGGCCCGGCAATAGTATTTTATAAGCCATGAGGTGGGGTGGCGCGGTTCGGGTCCGGCCGCGTGAAAGTGGAGGCTTCTGTTGCCAGGCGCCTCCGGGCCCCGCCTATTCCGGCTAAAGGGAATAGGAGTTTAAAGCGAAGTCATTCGCACCGCATTACGCAGCGAGAGCGACCTCTTCAGCAAAGTTGTCGTTGGCAACTCTGAAAATGAGCCTGTAAGGGGCCTCACCCCGGCGAAAGCAATCTTCTTTACCCGTCCGTCGATCCTGTTTCGGCCCCAAGCATGTCCGCCAACGCAGAACAGTTATGGTGGAGCCGCCGGGTACTGCCCCCGGGTCCGGTCCGGTTATTACAAGCGCGTTTATCGCCATAGTCGGCAAGCCGACACCTCTAATATAGGTGAGGACTGTGGCGGATTGAAGGGGCAAGCCCAGCGGTACACGACGGCGCAGTCCGGGCGCGCCGGTTTTGGAGGCGCCGGGACGCTGGGTTTTGCGCCAGCAGGGTTGTGCAGGTTCCGGTCTTCGCCTTTCGGAATAGTTTTGATCTGTATTATTTGCATCCTGAGATGGAGCAGATTTCGTCTATAGTTGGAAATTGGTAACTACATGTATTGACGCATTTTTAGGATTTTTTTCGTTTTGTAATAAAATTATCGATGGCGTTGCGGGGCGAAATGCCTGCCCTGCCTAGTGAGGATTTTCACGATGAGGCTTTTTGGGTCTGAAAACCGTGCAGTGTTGGACGCTTTTGGCAAATCCTACGCAATGATCAGCTTCAAGCCTGACGGAACCATCGTCGGCGCCAATGACAATTTTTGTCGGGTTCTCGGCTATGACGCCGCCGAGATTATTGGCCGCAATCATCGGATGTTCCTGTCCGAACGCGATGCAAGCTCCAGCGACTATAGTCAGTTTTGGGATGCATTGCGCGCCGGCAAGTTCTACGCAGAGGAAGTCCGCCGTGTGCGCAAGGACGGTGAGACCGTCTGGATCCAGGCCACCTATAATCCGGTGCTCGACAGCGCCGGGCGGGTGAAGCGCGTGGTCAAGCTGGCCTCGGACATCACCGAGAGCCGGGTCCGCCGTTTCGCCTTTGAGAGTACCATAGAGGCCATTGAACGCTCCCAGGCGCTCATTCGTTTCGATCTGCAGGGCAATGTTCTCTCGGCAAACGCGATTTTTGGTGAGACCCTGGGATATGACGCCGGTGAAGTGGTCGGGCGTCACCATTCCCTGTTTTGCCATCCCGATTACGTAAGGTCCCCGGCCTATCAGGAGTTCTGGAACAGCCTGCGGAGCGGCGAATTCCAGTCCGGCGAGTACCGCCGTATTCGCAAGGACGGAAGTGATGTCTGGTTGCAGGCGACCTACAACCCGGTCTTCAATCTCGCTGGGAAGCCGGTCAGCGTGGTCAAGCTGGCCGTTGACGTTACCGAAGCGGTAAGGGCGAGCCAACGTCGTGACCAGGTGCGCGAGCAGGTCGGTCGGGGTCTGGAAACCGTGACGCGCAATATCGCATCGGCTGGGCAGAAAACGGGCGAGGCCTCAAATTCTTCCGGCAAGGCCGCGCAGATGGTGCAGAGCGTGGCTGCGGCAGCCGAGGAGTTGTCAGCCTCCTTCCAGGAAGTCGGGCATCAGGTTACCGGCGCTCTCGATGTCACCCGGCAAGCAGTCACCGAGACGCAGGAAACCGCGGCGGTGATCGATACCTTGTCGACCGCGGCGCAATCGATCGGACAAGTGGTCGAGCTGATCAACTCGATAGCCGAGCAGACCAACCTGCTCGCCCTCAATGCCACCATCGAAGCGGCCCGCGCGGGTGAAGCCGGCAAGGGTTTCGCGGTCGTGGCCTCGGAGGTCAAGAACCTGGCCGGCCAGACCGCCAACGCCATCGGGAATATTACCAAGCAGATCACGGCGGTCCAGGACAGCACGGTCGGGGCGGTCCAGGCGATCAGCCGGATCGGCGGCGTCATCGGCCAGATCGAGGACATCGCGGCAGGTATTTCGGCGGCGGTCGAGGAGCAGGTCGCGGTTACCCAGGATATCAGCCGCAACATGGGCGAGGCCGCGTCCGACGTCTCCAAGGTGTCCGACGCCGTCACAGACATTGCCCGCGGCAATGAAGAGCTTCAGCGCTCAGCGGAGGAGATCGCGCAGGCCGCTCACTCTCTCAGTGACAAGGCGGCCTGAGCCGTCAGAGCAGTGGGAGAAACATCAGGGCGAAGATCGCGGCGGTGATCGCGGCGGAATATCCGGCCAGCTGGATCGGCAGGCGCAGCAAGGCGCCATACCAGCTCGATCCGTAGAATTGCCGGTCGGATATCCAGATCAGCCCGGCCACGGCGATGATGGCCGCCACGGCCAGGGGAAGGCTGATCGCCGCGATATCCCGGCCGCCAGATAACCGATCAGCAGCATGCCGGCATAACCCGGCAAGAGCAGCGCATGGAAATACAGCGACAGGATCACATGCTCGATCAGGGTCCGCCGCGGGTGGAGCAGAAGGTTGAGCAGGGCCAGGGCCACAACCATCAGGACCAGCGCCTGGGCCGCGGCCGCAGAGGCGCGGGCCTCGAAGCCGGCGGGGTCGCGGATGGCGGTGATGAGAAGCTGGGCAAAGGCGTCGTGCAGGCCGACCGTCCGTATGTCCTCCTCCATGCAGGCCTGTGTCGCATCATCAATGACCCGCGCCTCCGGCGCCTGGCCCCATAGCATGGGCGTGATTGCGATATCGGTGCCCCGCGCGAAGACGAGGCGCCCGTCTGCGGTGATCTCGTCGGGCCCGGGCAGGACGCCGCAGCTCATGGGGGCTCTGCCGGGCGCGTAAAGCTCGGCATAGGCTGCAATGTTTGCCCGTCGGGCCGCGATGTCCCCGGCGCTCTGGCTGCGGATGGTGTCACCATCGGGTGACAGATAGACGGCGATCGGCCGCACCCCGCCCAGGCTCATGGCGGCGAAGAAGGCGAGGCTGACCAGCAGGTAGAGCCGGATCGGGGGCGTCCATCGGGCCCGCTGACCATCGGCATAGGCGCGTGCCAAACTGCCCGGTCGGGAGAATAGGGCGCGCAAGGTGGACAGGAAACGCCCGTCCCATACGAAAATATCGCCAATCGTGTCCGTCGCCAGCACCAGGATCGGGCGGCGGATTTCCGTGCTCGACTGGCCACATTGCCCGCAAAAGGGCCCGTCGAGCGCGGCGCCGCAATTGGCGCAACGCTCGGCCATTGTGGCATCGCTCCCGGATGTAGATGAACTGGTCATGACTGGCCCCCGGGGATCATCTAAGCGGGCAGCTGGCCGGGGCGCAACAAGCTCGTGGAGAACGCACGTCGGATCGCTCTGGTCCGCGCGCCATCGCGGCTCTATCTTTGAGGGGAGCCGCAAGGAGATCGAGACGTGGGACGTGAAACCAATCCCTTCAACCTGTCATCGGTCTTCGCCATCGCGATCATGGTGCGTGCGGTCTACGCTCTGGGGGTCTGGGCGCTCGGGGTGTTGGTTGTCGCCGGCCTGGTCACCACCGGACCGGAAATGACGGTCTTTTTCCGTGCCGGGCCGGTCTGGATTCTCGCGCCCTGGCTGCTCTATGTACTCGCCTATGGCCTCGCCGGCGCGATGATCTGGCGCGGCCGGACCGATCTGGCCCTGCTTGTCTATGCCGGTGGCTTTGCGATCGATACCGCGATCTGGATCGCCTATACCTCGGTCTTCCTGCCGGATGTGGCGGCGACGCGGTGGACGGTCATCGCTGATCTGGTCACAAATTTGTTCGATCTGTCCGTGCTGGTCTGGCTGGCCATGCTTCGCGTGCGCAGATCCGCGACCTGACAGAGCCGATTTGCGCGGCCCGGAATCGCGCTAGCAAAGCGCCATGTCCAAGCTCTACTTCACCTATTCCGCGATGAATGCCGGCAAGTCGGCCATCCTGCTGCAGGCGGCCCATAATTACGGCGAGCGCGGGATGGAGGTGATGTTGTGGACCTCGGCGCATCATGCCGACACGCCGAATGCCAGCATGGGCGCTATCGAGTCGCGGATCGGCCTGCACGCACCGGCGCATATCTTCGGTGAGGAGACCGACCTCTTCACCGCCATCGCCACCCGCCAGGGCGAGGGACCGCTGGGCGCCATCTTCTTTGACGAAGCACAATTCCTCACCGCCGACCAGGTCCGCGCCCTGGCCCGCGTCGTTGACCAGCTCGGCCTGCCCGTCCTGTGCTATGGCTTGCGAACGGATTTTCGCGGCGCGCTCTTTCCCGGCTCGGCCGAACTCCTGGCCCTCGCCGACCATTTGCGCGAAGTGCGCACCATCTGCCATTGCGGCCGGAAGGCGACCATGAATCTGCGCCGCCAGGCGGACGGAAGCGCCATCGCCGAGGGCGAGCAGGTTGCGGTGGAGAAGTCGGATTACGTCTCGCTCTGCCGCAAGCATTTCTTTGAAGCGTTGGCGGGCGGGTGAGGGAAGGTTGGTGCCCCCAGTGGCCCATCCCGCGCCTACAGCGCAAACCACCCCATAGACCGCTTGTCGAGATCTCGCCGTATCCGCTTCTTCAGGTCAAGGGCGCGTACGCGCCGCGTCGCGGTTTCACCCTTGAGCTGAAGAAGCGGAGACGGCCTGCTGGCTGACAAGCGATGTATGGACAGCCCTGCGCGCAGGCGCGCTGGATCCACAGGCCGGGAGTCAGCTGTCAGACGCCGATTGGGCACGGGCCCCGGGCAAAGGTTGGCAGGCACGTCCTGGTCCGGCGCTCACGGGTCAGGCCTCCCCACGCCGGGCGGGGGGAGGCCTTATCCACGTGCGTTCCGGGCTTAGCCGCCCATCGTGAACACGTTCAGCTTGTTGCCATCGGGGTCGCGGAAATAGCCCGCGTAGAAAGTGTCGCCGCGGGGGCCGGCGGGGCCTTCACAGGTGGCGCCGAGCTCTTCGACGGCCATCTTGTAGACCTTGTCGACCTGTTCCTTGCTGTCGGCCTGGAAGGCCGCCATGACGCCATTTCCGACGCTGGCCGGCTCGCCATTGAAGGGTTTGGTCAGGCCGATGCCGGCGCCGCCGCCGGGCTTGCCCCAGGCGATGAAATTCTCGTCGCCCATCATCCGTCCGACGCCGAATTCGGCGCACAGCTTGTCGTAGAAGGCGGCGGCCTTTTCCAGGTCATTGGTTCCCAGTGTCACATATCCAAGCATTGTGGTGTTCCCTCTATGTTCCGAGGCGTTTACCCTACACGAAAACCGGGTCCAGGCGAGTCCGGATTGGGACTCTCCTGACAGGACGGGGGGCGTAGCCGGGCGGCTGATTGCCGGCGGTGATGGGTGCAGGCATGCGCGTCCAGCTCCGCACGCGATTGCGGCGGAGGTGGGAGGAAGCGGGATGCCGGCGGACACCGGGGTGTCCGTGTGGCGGGTCTGCGGTGTCCGTGGTGTCCTCGGCATCCCGCTTGCGGAGTTTTCCCGGGCTGTCTCCACCCCGATTCCAATGCGCCAGGTAGATGGGGTCGGTCGTTTAGTGCCCCGCGACCCGGTCGCACGC
>NZ_CAMYLS010000022.1 GCF_947259345.1 uncultured Maricaulis sp.
GATGCGCGGCCGGCGCGTGACGCTCAGCTCGCTGGCGCCGCCAGCGGTGGCCAGGGCCAGGCGCGCCGGGGTCAGGCGTGTGCCGGCGTCGAGCAAGGTGTCGCCATGGTTGAAGTCCTCGCCTTTGGCGCGGACATGCCGCATCGGCTGGGGCGGGTCGTTGAAGGTGATGATGTCGCCCTTGCGGACGGCATTCTCCTGGATGACGACCTGATCGGCACCCTCGGGCAGGGCAGCGCCGGTGGAAATGCGCACCGTTGTGCCGCCACGAATGGCCCGGTCGAGACCGTGCCCCGCAGCAGATTCGCCATCCAGCGGGAGCTCGACCGGATTGTCTCCCAGATCGCCGGACCGCACCGCATAGCCATCCATGGCCGAGGCATGAAAGGGCGGTTGGGTCAGCCGGGCCTTCACCGCTTCCGCGAGAACGCGGCCGGCCGCGTCGCCCAGTCCGATGATCTCCGGCTCGCAAGCCGTGAGGCCGCTACGGACCCGATCAATCGCCTCGCCAAGGGGGATCACGTCGCGTCTCCACGCTGCCAGTCGCCGGACTTGCCGCCCTGCTTGGTCTCCAGCTGGATCGCCGTGATCCGCATGCCCTTGTCGAGCGCCTTGGCCATGTCATAGAGCGTCAGCGCCGCGACCGAGCAGGCGGTCAGCGCTTCCATCTCGACGCCGGTCTTGCCGTCTGTGCGGACCGTGGCGGTGATGGCAAAGGCGGTGTCGCCCGCAACCGGCTCGATGGCGACCTCGACCTTGGTGATCGGCAGGGGGTGGCAGAGCGGGATCAGGTCTGCCGTCTTCTTGGCGCCCATGATGCCGGCCAGCTCGGCGGTCCGGCAGGCATCGCCCTTCGGTCCCTGGCCATCGCGGATGGCGGCAAAGGCCTCGGCGCTCATCTCGATGCGGGCGCTCGCGCTGGCGGTGCGGCGGGTGACGGGTTTGTCACCGACATCGACCATGCGCACGCGGCCGTCTTCGTCCTGATGGGTCAGCTGGCTCATCAGCGCTCTCCCAGGCGGGGCAGGAGTTCGACCAGATTGCACGGCTTGTGCGTGACATCGAATTCATGCCGCAAAATCCCGTTCCAGGCATCCTTGCAGGCGCCCATGGACCCCGGAATGGCGAAGACATAGGTGGCCCTGGCGATCCCGGCGAGCGCCCGCGATTGCAGGGTCGAGACGCCAACCGACTGGAAGGATATCTGGTGGAAGACGACGGAGAAGCCGTCGATCTCCTTGTCCAGCATGGGCCGGATCGCTTCCGGTGTGACGTCGCGACCCGTCAGGCCGGTGCCACCCGTGGTGATCACGGCATGGATCGCCGGGTCATCGAGCCAGGTCTGCAATTGCCCGCGAATGGTCTCGAGCGTGTCGGGCACGATGGCATGATCGATCACGGCATGGCCGGCTTCACCGATCTGCTCGCGCAACCAGGGGCCGGTCTTGTCGCTGGCCGCGTCACGCGTGTCGGAAATCGTCATCACGGCAAAGCCGAGCTGCCGGTCGGGCATCAGGCATCCTCCTGGGCAATCTGGTCGCGCCAGTATTGCGATGCGGCCGTGTCGCTGTCACGGGCCTCGACCCAGTAATGGCCCTGCGCCGTGTGTACGCGCTTCCAGAACGGGGCCTCTGTCTTCAGGCGATCGATCAGGAAGCTGACCGCTTCCAGGGCGGCGCGGCGGTGCGGGGCGCTGGCAGCGACAACGACAATCGTCTCGCCGACCGCCATGCGCCCGACGCGATGATGGATGAGGGCCTGGCTGAGCGACCAGCGCGCCATGGCCTGCTCGCTCAGCTCTCGCAGCGCAGCCTCGGTCACGCCGGGATAGTGCTCGAGCTCCAGGGCGACGAGATCACCCTCGGCGCGGACCTGGCCGACAAAGCTGGAGACGGCACCGTCATCTGGGCTCTGGCCGGTCAGCGCGGCCATGAGTGCTGCGGCATCAATCGGTTCGGCGCTGACCCGGATATCCGACGGCATGGCTCAGCCTCCGGTGAAGGGCGGGCAAAAGGCCAGACGGTCACCCTCTTCCAGTGCGCTGGGGCGGGTGACGATCCGGTCATTGCGGATCAGGCGGATTTCCGGGGCGGCGAGCGCGGCTGCCGCAGCATCGGACCGGGTCAGATGCGCGATCAGGGCTTCGCTGTCGGTCACATCGGCGGGCAGGTCGTGGGCGGTCTCGCCATCACCAAGCCTGTCTCTCAGGGCGGCCATATAGCGGATACGGACGTGCATGAGGTCAGCCTCCGGTCGTTGCCATGCTGCGTGTAACCGACGGCGCCGCGCCGGGCCGGACGTCGAAATCATGGGCTTCCGGCTTGTCGGCCACGGCCTGGTCGAGCGCGGCCTGCAGCCCGCTCATTCCGTGCTCGCGCAGGGCGCCGCGTAGGTCGACAGACCCCTCCTGGCCCAGGCAGGCATGCAGCTGGCCGGTACAGGTCAGGCGGACCCGATTGCAGCCAGCGCAGAAATTCCCGGTCAGCGGCGTGATCAGACCCAGCTTGCCGCCGGTTTCCTCGATGCGGTGATAGCGCGCCGGCCCGCCTGTTGTCTCGGCGAGCGGGGTCAGTGTCCAGCGCTGCTCGAGCCGTTCGCGCACGGCGGTCAGGGGCAGGAATTGAATGGCGCGGTCCAGCCCGACATCGCCGATCGGCATGACTTCGATCAGGGTGACGTCATGCCCCTGGTCATGGGCCCAGGCGATGAGGTCCGGCAAGTCGTCCTCATTCTCGTCCTTCATGGCCACGGCATTGAGCTTGACCTTGAGGCCTGCCGCGCTGGCGGCTTTCAGTCCGGCCAACGTGTCGTCGAGCTTGCCACCGCGGGTGAGGCGCCTGAAGCGCTCCGGATCAAGCGTATCGAGCGAGACATTGATGCGCCGCATGCCGGCCTGGTAGAGGCGGTCGGCAAAGCGTGGCAGCTGGGTGGCATTGGTGGTCAGGGTGAGTTCGTCCAGTCCGCCGTCCTGACCAAGTCGCGTTCCCAGGCGCTCGATCAGCGTGACGACATCGCGCCGGACCAGGGGCTCGCCGCCGGTAATGCGGATCTTGGTCACGCCGCGATCAATGAAGGCCCCGGCGACTTGCTCGAGTTCTTCAAGGCTCAAAAGCTCCGATTTCCGCAGGAAATCCGGCTGCGCCTTCATGCAATAGACGCAGCGCAAGTCGCAGCGATCGGTCACGGACAGGCGCAGATAGCGGATCCGGCGACCGAAACTGTCGATCAGGGGCTTTGTTTCAGCGGTGGAGGTCATGGCGTGAACTTGGGGGGTGTGATGCGGTGGGGCAAGCCGTTTTGGCCGAGCTGGCGGTTCCGCCACGCGATTGTGACCGGTCGGGAGCCGACATCCGGGCGGACATCCCGGGCATGTCCGGTCTCGCGCACGGAGTATCGGGTGGGTGCGGACGGGTGGCGCAATCCTGCGGCATTGGCGAGCAGGCCTGCACCATTCTTGCGCGCCATCATTTTGGCAGATCTGCCGTTCGGGCGAGGTATTTGCAGTGTTGGCGCTATCAGTACTATCCTTTGGCAATGGCATTCCCTGAAACGCGGTTTCAGGGCATAAAATCCCATTTTGCCGCACGGTCGCCGACTTGTGCGAGTGCGAAGTGTGTGCTGCATTAGCGAACGTTTGAAGCTGAGACGGGGGCAGGATTGCTCAGATTTGTGGACATCGACCAGGCCTATCCGGACAAGCGCTCGGAGCGCGAACGGCGTCAGGATTTCAATGAAATCTATCGCGGTTTCTCGACCGAGGCTGCGGCCGACCAGGCGTCTCGCTGTTCGCAATGTGGCGTCCCCTTCTGCCAGTCCGGCTGCCCGCTCCAGAATAATATTCCCGACTGGTTGATGCTGGCCGGCGAGGATCGTCTGCGCGAAGCCTATGACGCCTCGGCCGCGACTTCGACCATGCCGGAAATCTGCGGCCGCATCTGCCCGCAGGACCGCCTATGCGAGGGCTCTTGCGTGGTCGAGAAATCCAAGCATGGTGCCGTGACGATCGGCGCGGTCGAGCAATACATCACCGATACGGCCTGGAATGAGGGGTGGGTCGAACCGCTCGAGCCTGGTCCCGAGCGTGGCCAGAGCGTGGGCATTATCGGCTCAGGTCCGGCTGGTCTTGCCGCTGCAGAGCGTCTGCGCGAGAGCGGGTTTGCCATCACCGTCTATGAGCGCGCCGACCGCGCCGGCGGGCTGCTCATGTATGGCATTCCCGGCTTCAAACTGGAAAAGCACGTGGTCCAACGCCGTCTCGACCGGCTCGCCAAGGGTGGCGTCGAATTCAAGCTCGGCTTCGAAATCGGCCGCGATGCCAGTCTCGATGCCATCCGCGAGCAGCATCATGCGGTCCTGCTGGCGACGGGGGTCTATCAGGCCCGCCAGCTGACTTGTCCGGGCTCCGGCGATGGTGTCCTCGCCGCGCTCGACTATCTCACCCGCTCGAACCGCGATGATCTGGGTGACCCGGCGGCCAATGACAGCGAGCTCGATGCCAAGGGCAAGGATGTCGTCGTGGTCGGTGGCGGCGATACCGCCATGGATTGCGTGCGCACCGCCGTGCGCCAGGGCGCCAAGTCCGTGACCTGCCTCTATCGCCGCGACCGCGCCAACATGCCCGGCTCCGCCCGCGAGGTGAAACATGCCGAGGAAGAGGGCGTCGTGTTCGAATGGCTCTCGGCCCCGCTTGCCGTATTGACCAAGGGCGATGCGATTTCTGCCGTTCGCGTGCAGGGCATGCGTCTGGGGTCTCCTGACGCGTCCGGTCGGCGGGCCCCCGAGCCCGATCCCGGTCAGACCTGGGACCGCCCGGCCGACATGGTGATCTCAGCGCTTGGTTTTACGCCGGAAGATTTGCCCGTCCTGTTCGAGGCGCCGGACCTGTCCGTGCATCGCGACGGCCGGGTCGAAGCGGATCGAGATACGCGCATGGCCAGCCTGGACGGCGTCTTTGTCGCCGGTGACCTGCATCGCGGCGCGTCGCTTGTGGTCTGGGCGATCAAGGACGGGCTCGATGCCGCGCGTTCGATCGAATCCTATCTCGACAATCGCATGCGTGTTCTGGGAGCGGCCGAATGACGAACAAGACCTGGTCCGAAGCCGCCCACCGCCAAGGGCTGGAAACCCTCACTCATGCCGGTCTGATCGATCCGCGTGACGAGCGCGATGCCTGTGGTGTCGGCCTCATCGCCGACATGAAGGGGCGCGCGCGCCGCGATATCGTCGAGCTGGCGATCGATGCGCTCAAGGCGGTCTGGCACCGCGGCGCCGTCGATGCCGACGGTCTGACCGGGGACGGGGCCGGTCTGCGCGTTGGCGTACCGCAGGACTTCTTCAAGGCCGCCGTCGCCCGCACCGGGCACGAGCCCGAGCGCGGCGATGTCATTGTCGGCATGGTCTTCCTGCCGCGCACGGATTTTGCGGCCCGGGAACGCGCCCGCGCCATCATCGAGGCGGAAATCCTGCGCGAGGGCTTTGCCTTCTATGGTTGGCGCCAGCCACCGATCGATACGTCGGTGCTGGGTGACAAGGCCCGCGCCACGCTCCCGGAAATCGAGCAGGTCCTGTTCCGTGATCCGCGCGACCGCGACAGCGAAGCGGTCGAGCGCGTGCTCTACATTGTGCGCCGGCGTATCGAGCGCCGCGCCCGTGAGGAAAATCTGCGCGATCTCTATGTCTGTTCGCTGTCTTCGCGCGACATCATCTACAAGGGCCTGTTCCGCGCCCAGGATATCGACGCCTTCTACCGCGACCTGCAATCGCCGGATTTCGTCTCTGCCTTCGCGATTTTCCATCAGCGTTATTCCACCAACACCTTCCCGGAATGGCGGCTGGCCCAGCCCTTCCGCATGCTGGCGCACAATGGCGAGATCAATACGATCCGCGGCAATATCAACTGGATGCGCAGCCATGAGGTGCATATTGCGGAGACGGCTTTTGCCGATTCCGAAGCCGATGTGAAACCGGTGATCCAGCCCGGCGCATCCGACAGTGCGGCCCTCGATCAGACTTTTGAAATCCTGGTGCGGGCTGGCCGCTCGGCACCGATGACCAAGACCCTCCTCATCCCGGAAGCCTGGTCCAAGCGGGCCGATGTCATGCCCGAGGGCTGGAGCCGGATGTATGAGTACTGCAATGCCGTGATGGAGCCCTGGGACGGGCCGGCGGCGATTGCCGCCTTTGACGGTCGCTGGGCGATTGCCGGGCTGGACCGCAATGGTCTGCGCCCGATGCGCTATGCCCTGACCAATGATGACGTTTTCGTCGCCGGCTCGGAAACCGGCATGGCGCCGGTCGACCCTGTGACCGTGACCGAGCGCGGGTCGATCACGCCGGGTCGCCTGATCGCGCTGGATATTGTCGAAGGCAAATTCTATCGCGAGCAGGACATTCTCAACGAGCTGTCCGAACAGCACCCCTATACGCGCTGGCTCGGCGAGATGGAGGATCTGGAGTCGGTCGTCGGCCCCGGATCGGAAGACCAGATATTCTCCGATGCCGACCGGACACGGCGTCAGGCCGCCTCGGGTTTCACCTTCGAGAATATCGAACTGGTCATCAAGGCGATGGCCGAGGATGGCAAGGAGGCCGTCGGCTCGATGGGCGATGATGCGCCCTTGGCCGTGCTGTCGGAAAATTACCGGCCACTCTCCCATTTCTTCCGCCAGAATTTCTCCCAGGTCACCAATCCGCCCATCGACCCGTTGCGCGAAGGCCGGGTGATGGGTCTGAAGACCCGCTTCCGCAATCTCGGCAATATCCTCGGCCAAGGCGAAGCGCGCGCCAGCGTGCTCGTGCTCGACAGTCCGATCCTGTCCAATGGCAGCTATGAGCGCTGGCGCGCCCATATGGGCGGCGCGGTGAAGGAAATCGATTGCCTCCTGCCGGTCATGCCGGCCTCGGGGGACGGCCAGACCCTGCGTCAGGCGATTGATGATGTGATTTCCCAATGCGTTGGCGCAGTACGCGATGGCGCCGCGCACCTGGTCCTGACCGATCATCGTCAGGACAGTGAGCATGCCGCCTTGCCCATGATCCTGGTCGCCGGGGCCGTGCACTCCACCCTGACGCGCGCCGGCCTGCGTAATTTCTGTTCGCTCAATGTGCGCGCTGGCGAGTGTTTCGACGCCCATTATGCCGCCGTGCTGATCGGGCTCGGTGCGACCACGGTGAACCCGTATCTCGCCTTTGATACCGTCACGGCCGGGCGCGAGACGGTGGGCGGCGAAAGCTGGGCCCGGGCCCAGGCGGGGCGCCTGAAAACCGCGCTCGATGGCGGGCTGCTGAAAATCCTCTCCAAGATGGGGATTTCCATCATCTCCTCCTATCGGGGCGGCTGTAATTTCGAAGTGCTCGGCCTTTCCCGCGCGCTGGTGGAAGCCTATCTGCCGGGCGTGGTCAGCCGGATATCCGGGATCGGCCTGCCGGGCCTGGAAGTGCGGACCCTCGACCTCCATCGCAAGGCCTGGCACGGCGAGGCGCGCCTGCCGATCGGCGGCTTTTATCGTCAGCGCTCCAGCGGCGACCGTCATGCGCTCAACGCGCCGGTGATCAATGCGCTGCAAAGCGCGGTGCGGGACAATGATCCGGTCGCCTGGAAATCCTATCGCGAGGCGGTGGAAGCCCAGGGGCCGATCCATTTGCGCGACCTTATCGACATGCGCCCGATCGGACCGTCTGTCGGTCTGGACCGGGTCGAGTCGATCAATGGCATTCGTCGGCGTTTCGTGACGCCGGGCATGTCGCTGGGGGCCCTGTCGCCGGAAGCGCATGGCGCACTGAATGTTGCCATGAACCGCATCGGCGCCAAGTCGGTGTCCGGTGAGGGCGGCGAGGATCCGATCCGCTACAAGCCGCTGCCCAATGGCGACAACATGAATTCGGCGGTCAAGCAGATCGCCTCGGGGCGATTCGGCGTAACCGCGGAATATCTCGGCCAGTGCCGCGAGATGGAGATCAAGGTCGCCCAGGGCGCCAAGCCCGGCGAGGGCGGCCAGCTGCCCGGTTTCAAAGTCACCGACTTTATCGCCCGCATGCGTCTGGCGACCCCGGGGGTGAGCCTGATCTCCCCGCCGCCGCACCACGACATCTATTCGATCGAGGATCTGGCCCAGCTCATCTATGATCTCAAGCAGATCAACCCGACCGCCCGTGTTGGCGTGAAACTGGTCGCGGCCGCCGGTGTCGGCGCTGTCGCCGCTGGCGTGGCCAAGGCCAATGCCGATATCATCAATATCTCCGGCTCGGTCGGCGGGACCGGCGCTGCCGCCTTGTCCTCGATCAAGTTTGCCGGTGGCCCGCTGGAGCTGGGCCTCGCTGAAGCGCATCAAATGCTATCGCTCAACGGGCTGCGCGAACGCGTCACCCTGCGTGCTGATGGCGGCATCCGCACCGGTCGCGACATCGTGGTCGCCGCCATGCTGGGCGCCGAGGAATTCGGTGTCGGCACGGCGTCGCTGATTGCGCTCGGCTGCCTGATGGTGCGCCAGTGCCATTCCAATACCTGTCCGGTCGGCGTTTGCACCCAGGATGATGATCTGCGCGCCCGTTTTGGTGGCGCGCCCGATCATGTGGTCAATTTGATGACCTTCCTGGCCCAGGATGTCCGCGAAATCCTCGCCGGCCTCGGGGCGACTTCACTGGAAGACGTGATCGGCCGGGCCGATTTGCTCGACCAGGTCTCGCGGGGCTCGGAATCGCTCGACGATCTCGATCTCTCCGCCATCATGTCACGCGCCGACGCGGTGGAACGCCCGGCCCGCTCGACACGCATGCTGCGCAATGAAGTCGCGCCGGCCCTCGACGAGCAGATCATCGAGGATGCCGCTCCCGCCTTCGATCGCGGCGAGAAGATGCAGCTCGACTATGGCGTCAAGAATACCGACCGCGCGGTCGGGACGCGGACCTCGGCGGAAATCGTTCGCCGCTTTGGTCCCGACGGGCTGGGCACGGATCATCTCACCCTGCGGCTGCGCGGTTCGGCCGGTCAGTCGCTGGGCGCTTTCTCGGCCAAGGGCTTGCGCATCGAACTCGATGGCGATGCCAATGACTATGTCGGCAAGGGCCTGTCCGGCGCCTCCATCATCGTGCGCCCCTATGGCGGCGCGACCGAGGCCAATGAGGAACACGCCATCATCGGCAATACCTGTCTCTACGGCGCCACCTCGGGCCGCCTTCTGGCCGCGGGTCGGGCCGGTCAGCGCTTCGGCGTGCGCAATTCCGGTGCCGATGCGGTGATTGAGGGCTGCGGTACGAATGGGTGTGAGTACATGACCGGCGGCACCGCCGTCATCCTGGGTCCGGTCGGGGACAATTTCGCGGCCGGCATGACCGGCGGTGATGTCTTCATTCATGATCCCGAGCGTCGTCTCGATGCGCGCCTGAACCGGGAGACCGTGCTCGCTTTCGAGCTGGAAGGGGAGGCCGAGCGGCGTTGTCTGGCCATGATCGAGGCGCATGCGTCCGAGACCGGATCGCGCGTCGCGGCCCGACTGCTGGCGGCCTGGTCGAGCGAGCGGGCGCATTTCGTGCATTTGCGCGGTGAGGAAGTGGTCAAGCGCGAGCGGGCGGCCCTGGCAGCGGCCAATGACAGTCAGACGGCCTGATCGCGCGCCTTTTTTCACACCTCGAGAATTGATATTGCGGCGCAACACGGGCATTGGTCGCGCCAGAATTTGGGCGTAAGACATCGCCCGGACCAGCCGCAAGGAGCCTATGATGCGGATCGACAAAATCTCCGCGGGCGAAAATCCGCCTGAAGACATCAATGTCATCATCGAAGTCCCGGTCGGTGGCCAGCCGGTCAAGTACGAAATGGACAAGGATGCGGGCACGCTCTTTGTGGATCGCTATCTGCACACGCCGATGAGCTATCCGTGTAATTACGGCTTCATGCCGCACACCCTGTCGGAAGATGGCGACCCGATCGATGTCATGATCGTCGGCCATACCACGCTGGTGCCGGGCTGCGTCGTGCGCGCCCGTCCGATCGGCGTCTTGCTGATGGAGGACGAGAGCGGCATGGACGAGAAAATCCTCGCCGTCCCGCACCACAAGCTGTCCCCGCTCTATGGCAAGGTCAATGAGCCGGACGATATTCCGGAAGCCCAGCTGATGCGGATCAAGCACTTCTTCGAGCACTACAAGGATCTCGAGCCCAACAAATGGGTCAAGGTCCTGGGCTGGGGCGACGCCGCCAAGGCGCGCGAACTGATCGCTGAATCGCTGGAGCGCGTGAAGGGCTGAGGCCTTTCCGTATCGCGGAAACAAAGAAGCCCCGGACTGGCTGGTCCGGGGTTTTTTGTTGAGATCATCGTCCTTCTCCCTGGGGAGAAGGTGGCCTGAAAGGCCGGATGAGGGGGATTGGCTCTGCCACACCGGGGTTTCCCCCGCACCCGGCGCTTCGCGCCACCCTCTCCCCAGGGAGAGGGAAAGTTCCGCCTTGCCCCTAACCCATCCGCTTGCCGAAATCCTTGAGGATTTCGCGGGCGGCATTATGGCCGGGGGCGCCGGTGACGCCGCCGCCGGGATGCGTGCCGGCGCCGCATTGATACAGGCCCTTGATCGGGCTGCGATGATCGGCATGACCCAGCACCGGACGGGCCGAGAAGAGCTGGTCGAGGCTCAGGGCGCCGTGGAAGATGTCGCCGCCGATCAGGCCGAAAGTCCGCTCCAGATCCTTCGGCGTCAGGGCCTGATAACCCAGCACACTGTCCCGGAATCCCGGCGCCCAGCGCTCGACGGTGTCGAGCATGACCTGGGCGACCTCGTCACGGTGGTCATCCCAGTCGCGTCCGCCAGGCAGTTCCGGCGAGACATGCTGGCAGAACAGGCTGGCGACATGCTGGCCGTCCGGCGCCAGGGTCGGGTCCAGGGTCGAGGGGATGAGCAATTCGATGATGGGCGCCTTCGACCAGCCATCGCGTCGGGCATCGATATAGGCCTGTTCCATATAGGCCAGGGAGGGCGCCATGATGATGCCGGCCGTGAGATGGTCGCCCTCACCGGGCAGGGCGGTGAAACTCGGCAGCCGGTCGAGCGCGACATTCATCCGGAATGTGCCCGAGCCGCAGCGATAATGGCGGATACGCTCGCTGAAATCATCGGGCAGGGCGGTCGGGTCGATCAATGAGCCGAACAGGAGTTTGGGATTGAGATTGGAGACCACGGCGCGGGCGCTGAGGGTCTCGCCGCTCGCCAGCCGGACCGCGCCGGAGCGACCGGCCTCATCGACCAGAACTTTGTCGACCGCACATCCGGTCCGGATCTCGACGCCGCGCGCCTCGCAGCAACGGGCCATGGCCTGGGTGATGGCGCCCATGCCGCCGATCGCATGGCCCCAGGCGCCCTTCTTGCCATTCACCTCACCGAACAAATGATGCAGCAGGACATAGGCACTGCCGGGCGTGTAGGGGCTGGCGAAATTGCCGACAATACTGTCGAAGCCGAACAGTGCCTTGATGGCGTTGCTCTCGAACCACCCATCGAGCCAGTCGCCGGCTGATTTCGAGAAAAGATCCAGCAGATCGCGGCGCGCCGTCATCGACATGCTGCCCAGCTTGCCGCCCAGATTGGCGGCTTTCAGCAATTCCGGGACGGCGCCCAGCCAGCTGCCCTCGGACATGTTGGGCGGGGTCTCCAGAACCAGGGCGCGCAGCGTGTCGGCGACCACTTCGAGGCGGGCTTCATACTCGCCCAGCCGTTCGGCATCGCGGGTGGAAAATTTGGCGAGATGCCTGGCAGTCAGTCCGTCGCCAGCCAACAGATACTGATCGTCTTCCAGCGGCAGGAAATTGCCGATCCGGCGTTCGACGATCTCCAGGCCATGCCCGTGCAGGTCGAGATCTGAGATCACTTTCGGGTTCAGCAGGGAGACGGTGTAGCTGGCCACGGAATTGCGGAAACCGGGGTGGAATTCCTCGGTGACGGCGGCACCACCCACCATGTCGCGGCGTTCCAGCACGGTCACTTTCAGCCCGGCCTTGGCCAGATAGGCGGCGCAGACGAGGCCGTTATGGCCGCCGCCGACGATGATGATATCGCGGTCGGGACGGACGCTGCCGACAGGGGTGTGGGCGGTTTTCTTGAGGGCGTTCATGGCGCGGGAGATTGGCCGCGAACCGGGAAAAGCGCAATGTAGCCCCGAGGTTGTGCGATGCCCCTGCCGCTCAAGGCCTGTTGTCAAAGGCGCCGGCGACATCCCTCGCGAGAACCAGGGCGCGGCCTTCGGCGATGGTTTGACCGCGTGTTGTGACACACGTCGTGGCCAGATCGACCAGCTGCTTGTCGGGGCGCAGGCGCGTAATCTCGACCCGCGCGGTCAGGGGCTCGCCGAGCGGTGCCGGGGCGAGGAAGCGGGATTCCTGCTTGAGATAGTTGGTGCCCTCGCCCGGCAGGTCGACGCCGAGAAGATAGGAAAAGAGGCCATTGATCAGGGCTTCGGGCACGACATTGTCGGTCAGCGGTGCGCCTGTCAGGGCGTGCAGCTCGGCCGCATCCTGCTCCGAGAAAGCGCGCTGCGTCATGGCGCTCTGACCGAGTTTGAGCGGTGCGCTCATATCGCCACCTCTGTTTCGCCCGTACAGGTGACAACTCCATCGGACAGGCGGGTCACCTTGAGTGCGATCATGATGCCCAGCCCTGTTTCGCCGACCGTTTCCGCCTCGAAGCGGAGCAGCTCACCGGCCGGGCTGGGAGCCGGGTATTGGGTTTTCTGGCTGAGCTGGCGACCGCCGGGCATGATCATCTCGACGAGACCACGCAGGACCGAGCACAGGAGCGCGCCATGGGCGACGGTGCTGCCGAACCGGGTCCGGGCCGAGAATTCCGGGTCGACATGGATCGGATTATTGTCGCCGGACAGCCGCGCGAAGGCGTCAAAATCCGCCTGGCTGAACGTCTTCTCCAGTGCCGCGTGATCGCAGGCGGTTCGGGCTTTCCTGACCGTCATTCCACGCCTTCAGGTTTGGGCAGGAGATGCTTCTGGACCTTGCCGGCCGCCGTGCGCGGAAAGGCGTCGGCGCGCAGGAAGTGGCGCGGCACCTTGTAGCCGGCCAAACGCTCGCGGCACCAGGCGCGCAGGGCCTCATCGGAGACGGTTTCGCCCGCGCGCAGGATGAGATGGGCGCAGCCGACCTCGCCCCATTTTTCGTCCGGCACGCCGGTCACCGCGGATTCCAGGAGGGCCGGGTGTTCATCGAGCACATTCTCGACTTCGGCCGGATAGACGTTCTCGCCGCCGGAAATGTACATCTCCTTGATCCGGCCCGCGATATAGCAATAGCCATCGCCGTCGAAGCGGCCCAGATCGCCGCTCTTGAGCCAGCCATCACTAGTGAAAAGCGACGCGGTTTCCGCCTCGCGATGCCAATAGCCCGGCGTCAGGCCGGGACCGAAAAATTGTACCTCGCCGGTCTCGCCCGCAGGGAGGGCCTGGCCTTCGGGCGTTGCAATGCGGGCGTCGATGAGGAGTTGCGGCTTGCCGACCGAGCCAATCTTCGACAGGGCGTGCTCACGATCCATCAGGAAGGCGGTCGGGCCGGTCTCGGTCATGCCGAACCCGTTGCAGACAACGGCCCCGCGCGCGGCGAAGGTCTCGATCAGCACGTCCGGCATGGGCGCGCCGCCACAGGCCCAGTGCCGCAGGCGCGTGAGATCCGCGGTCTCGAAGGCCGGGTGGACGGAGAGTTCGCGATAGACCGCTGGCACGCACAGCATGACGTCCAGGCGGCCTTCATCGATCAGTTTGAGAACCGCGCCCGCATCAAAGCCGGGCAGGATGTGGTTGAGCCCGCCGGCCATCAGTACGGGCAGGGTGTGGAGATTGATGCCGGCGGTGTGGAAGAGGGGCAGGAAATTGACCGTCGCATCCCCATCACGCAGGCCAATGGCCTGGGAGATGTTGACGTAATTGACCAGCGCCATGCGATAGGTCTGGATCACGCCCTTGGGGCGCCCGGTCGTGCCGGACGTGTAGATCAGATACCAGGGTTCATCGCCGGGCCAGGCCGGTCGACCCGGATGCGGTGCGGCCATGTCGCGGGCCGAGGGCCATTCACGCTCCAGATCGAGGCAGGTCAGGCCGGTCGGCGCCGCAGCCTCGGCGGCGGTCTCGGAATCTTCCGCACCGGCCAGCAGCAGGACCGGAGCACAATCGGCCAGAAGCTCGGTCAATTCGCGCGCCGGCATGCGCCAGTTGAGCGGGGCGAGAATGGCACCCAGCTTGGCGCAGGCGAATAGCGCCTCGAAGAACTCGACCCGGTTGCGGCACAAGATGGCGACGCGGTCGCCCGCGGTCACACCGCGTTCGGCCAGAACGCTGGCGGCGCGGGCACAGCGGTCCTCGAGCGCGGAAAAGCTGACGGTTTCTCCGGTATCAACGACGTGAAAGGCCGCCCGGTCGGGCGTCAATGCGGCGCGCCGTGCGGTGATATCGGTAATCACATCCATCAGCTGGCCTCCGCTCTCGGGCCGAGGAAGGCCGCCATCCGGGCGCGGGTTTCCGGGCGGACAAGCAGGCGGGTAAAGGCGGATAATTCCCGCTCAAGACGGGTCGACAACGCATCGTGAATTTCGCGCGCCTCGAGCAGGCGGCGCGCGGTCACGGCGACTTCCGGGTCGTGCCCGGCCAGGCCCGCAAGGATTGTTTGAACGCCTTCGGCGAAGCTCTCCGACGGGTAGAGCCGGTCAGCCAGGCCCATCTCAAACGCGGCCAGGGCACTGACCCGATCATCGAGCGCCAGCCAGCTGGCTGTCCGCGCGGCGCCGATCCGTTCCGGCAGGAGTGCGGTCCATCCACCATCGGGCGCGAACCCCATTTTCGCGTAATAGGGCTGAATGAAAGCGTCCTGGCTCATCACCCCGATGTCGCAGGCCAGCATCAGTCCGATCGCGCCGCCGGTGACCGGCCCATTGACCGCGGCCACAGTCGGGCAGGGCAGCGCGCGCAGGGCCAGGATCGCCTGGTTCAGTGCCGAGACGACGGCGATGCCAAAGCCTTCGAGTGCGGCCGGATCATCGGCGCGGGCATGAAATTCGCGGATATCACCGCCGGAGGAGAAGGCGCGCCCCTGGCCGGTGAGCACCACAGCGCGGGCATCGCCACACTGCGACAGCGCTTCCAAGAGCGTCTCGAGCAGGTCGGGCGTCAAGGCATTGCCGCGTCCGGGACGGTTCAGGCGGATCCACGCCGTATCGCCGTCCCGGTCGAGAATGACCGGCGAGGTGTCGGTCGTTTCAGTCATGGTTTCAGGCCGTTGGCGATGAGATCGGAGACAGTACGGGCGACTTCTTCCGGATCGCGATCGCCTTCCCAGATGCCGTATCGGAGACCCATGAAGACGCTCATCCCGATCAGGGCCCAGGCGCGTGTGCCCTGGTCCCCCGCGCGGACTTCGCCGCGCGCCTCGGCGTCTTGCAGATTGCGCTGATAGCGTTCCAGGAAAACGTCGTAGTGCGCCTTGTAGGCATCCGGCGCGACGAATTGGCTCTCTTCGATGATCCGATAGAGGTTCGGATGGGCGCGGGCGAATTCGATATAGGCGACGAGGCCGCGATGCTCGGTCTCCAGACGGTCGGGCGCGCCCTTGACGCGCTCGGCGATCCAGCCGCGGGTCATTTCGCCCATATGAGCGACCAGGGCGCGGAAAATTTCGTCCTTGGAATCGAAATATACGTAGAAAGTCCCCAGGGCCACGGACGCCCGGCGCGTAATATCGCCGATCGAGGTGGCATGAAAACCATTCTCCCCGAAAGCCCCTTCAGCCGCATCCAGCAACTTGTTTCGGGTCCTTTGACCGCGGGCGGTCTTGGGCCGTTTATCGACCGTGCTCGTTTCAGAAGTTGACATATGATTCAGTTTTCACAAAATGGATCCTAAATCAATATGGCACGATCCAGCGAAAATTGGACGGCCAAGGGGAGTTTGAGTTTTGGCCAACCCGCAACCGCACGGTCCGGAAGACGGTGAGCGCATGCCGCATCACCTCACCCTGCGCGACGGGACGGTGATGGCCTATCGCGATATCGGCCGCGGCCCCGGAATCCTTCTGGTGCACGGCTGGGCGGCGTCAGGAGAGTTCTTCGACGATATCGCCACCCGCCTTGCCGATGAGTTTCGCGTTATCATTCCCGACCTGCGCGGTCATGGCGATACGCCGGTCGGCCCTGGCAATGCCTCCATTCCCGGCCTCGCCGACGATATGGACGAGTTGGTCCGCACGCTGGGCCTTGCCCCGGTCGTCGCGCTCGGCTGGTCGATGGGCGCGACCGTGCTCTGGTCCATGATTGAACGCCATGGTCATGACCGGCTGGCCGGCATGGTCATCGAGGATATGAGCCCGCGCATTCTCAATGATGCGAGCTGGACGCTGGGCATGTCGAGCGGCATGGATGTCGAGGCCTCGGTGCGTGCAACCGCCGCCATGCGGGCTGACTGGCCAGCCTATGCCGCAGCTTTTGCGCCCCGGATGTTTGCCCGCGACAGAGCCGCACGCGAGCCGCAAATGGTGGCGAATGCCCTGACACTTCTGACCGCCCGGAATGCCAATGCCATGGCGGATTTGTGGGCATCCATGGCGCAGCAGGATCTGCGCGACATTCTTCCGGGAATGGCCATCCCGGCGCTGATCGCCTTTGGCGAACGCAGCGATGCCTATGGCCCGGAGACGAGCCGCTATCTCGTCGAAACCTTGCCCGCCGCAACGGCGCACGGGTTCGCCCACTCCGGGCACGCACCGCATCTCGAACAACCGGAAGAATTTGTCGACGCGGTCAGACTCTTCGCCCGCCAGGCCCTGGCGCAGGCGATATCCAACGACACCATCGAGGGGAGTACCCAATGAAAAAGTTCAAGACCCTGACGGGCAGCGCGCTCTTGCTGAGCACGGTTGCCACTTCAGCCCTGATCGCGGCCCCGGCCGTGGCCCAGGATAATGGCGCCGCTCAAGACCGTGACGTCATCACCGTGACGGCCCGCCGTCGCGAGGAAACGCTGCAAGACGTGCCGCTGTCCGTTTCGGCCATGTCCGGCGAGGACCTCGAGCGCATGGGGGCGATCGACATCGTCGCCATCGCCGACACCACCCCGAACATCACGCTGGAAGTGTCGCGCGGCACCAATTCGACCCTGTCCGCCTTTATCCGCGGCGTCGGTCAGCAGGATCCGGTTGCCGGTTTCGAAGCGGGTGTCGGCGTCTATGTCGACGACGTCTATCTCAACCGTCCGCAGGGTGCTGTGCTCGACATTTATGACGTCGACCGCATCGAGGTCCTGCGCGGCCCGCAAGGCACGCTCTATGGGCGCAACACCATTGGTGGCGCCGTCAAATACGTGACCCGCCGCATCGATCCGGATGAGCCGACCCTGTCGGCCCGCGTCAGCGTTGGCAGCTACGGCCAGCTCGACACAGTGCTGTCCGGCAGCGCACCGCTCGACGACACCTTCCGCATCGGCGCGACGATCGGCCGTTTCACCCGAGACGGCTTTGGTGACAACCTGACCACGGGCGAGGACAATTACGACAAGAATGTCTTCGGCTATCGCGTGTCTGCCGAGTGGGAGCCGACCGATACTTTCTTCGTGCGCCTTGCCTATGACAGCGTCTCTGACACGTCGAATGCCCGTGGCGGTCACCGGCTTATTCCCGGTGCCCTCTCAGGCGCTCCGGTGCTGAGTGATGTCCATGATACCCGGGCCGGTCTGAATGTCGTTGACCAGGAAGTTGAAGGCAATGGCGTGTCCCTGACCGCCGAGTGGGAGATCAACGAGAACTGGACGGTCCGCAATATCCTGGCGGATCGCTCTGACACCTCTGTCACGCCGATCGATTTCGACAACCTCGCCTCGGGTGACCTGGATGTTCCGGCCATTTATGACAATGATCAGTTCTCTGAGGAATTCCAGCTTCTCTATTCCGGGGAGCGCCTGAACGGTCTGGTTGGCTATTACTATCTCGACGCCAGCGCGATGACGGTTTTCGACGTCCTGCTGGATAATGTCCTGGCGGGTCTCAACGCCCAGACCTTCGGCGAAGTCGACACCAAGACCTGGTCGGTCTTTGCCAACTTTACCTATGATCTGACCGACGAGTTCTCGCTGACCCTTGGCGGTCGCTATACCGAGGACGAGCGGACCTCCCGGGTCCTGCGCCGCACCTATCTGGGTGGCTTCTCGCAATACTTCGGCGGTTCAGGCTTCTCGATCGCCACGACGTCGGACTTCACCGGCACCAATTCCTGGGATGACTTCTCACCGACGGCTTCGCTTGCCTGGCAGCCGAATGACGCGAACAATTTCTACCTGACCTACTCCCAGGGCTTCAAAGGCGGCGGTTTCGATCCGCGTGCCCAGACGACCGGCGCGCCTGACTTCGACCAGAACGGGACAGTCGAGGCGGATGAGATCTATGAGTTCATGAGCTTCGATCCGGAGACCGTGGACAGCATCGAGATCGGCTGGAAGTATGAAGGCAATGGCTATCGTCACAGCCTCGCCGTCTTCAACATGGACTATACCGACATCCAGGTTCCCGGCTCGGTTGGTATCGATACCGATAATGACGGCGTCAATGACACCTTCACGGGTGTGACCACCAATGCCGGCGCTGCCACCATTCGCGGTATCGAGTATGAAGGTTCGCTGGACCTGGGGCAGGACGTATTTGCCCAGGGCGACATCGTGACGCTCGGCTGGGCGCTTGGCCTGCTGGACGGTGAGTACGATCAGTTCATCAATGCCTTCGGTGTTGATGTCTCCGATCAGGTCGTGATCCAGAACACGCCCGACACCACCGCTTCGGCCACGCTGACCTACATCACGCCGCTGCATGGTGGTGATCTGTCGGTCATCAACACGATCAGCCATCGTGGTGACTCCAGCCAGTTCGAATTCCCCTTCCCGCTGCTTGATCAGGGCGCCTACACGCTGTGGAATGCGTCGGTTGTCTGGGAAGGCGAGGATGGCCACTGGCAGTTCGGCCTGCATGGCCGCAATCTGACCGATGAAGAGTACAAGGTCTCCGGCTATGACTTCGTCAACAATACGACGCTGGCACCGGAACTGGGCCTTGAAGGCACGCTGGTTGGCTATTACGGCCCGCCGCGCACGGTGACGGCAACGATCGCCTGGCGCTACTAGGCCGGTTGATCTGGCGAACGGGATCCTCCCCCGTCCGCCCGATCCGGACTATCCTGACGGCGGCGCCCATGTCGGGTGCCGCCGTTCCTGTTTTCTCCAGTCACGGGGTCTGCCATGCGCGTCCTGATCGCTCTTCTTCTCGGTGTCTTTCTGCTGATGGGCGTTGGCGTCTTCGCTATCACCCAAATGCGCCAGGCCGCGTCGGTCGCTGCCGATGGCGAGGCAGATCTGGCGGAGCGTGCCAGCATCGACTCGCCCTGGTGGGGTGAGGCAGATCGCCTGGTCGATGTCGCCGGCCTGCAGACGCGGGTCCGCATTGAGGGCCCCGATACGGCGCCGGTCCTGATCCTCGTGCATGGATTCTCCCACTCTCTCGAAAGCTGGGATGCGTGGGCGGCTGACCTGTCGAGTGACTACCGAGTTGTGCGCATGGACTTGCCCGGTCACGGCCTGACCGGCCCCGACCCGCAAGCGCGTTACTCGGTCCCGCAGACGGTTGAATTTGTCGCCGGCCTGATGGCGGCGCTCGACATTCCCGACGCGACCCTGGTCGGCAATTCCCTGGGCGGACTGGTCAGCTGGCGCCTGGCGGTCACGCATCCGGACCGGGTCAATCGTCTCGTCCTGCTGGCGCCGGGTGGCTATTCCATCAATGGCGTGACCGAGGAGCCGGTCGATGTCCCGATGCCGGTCCGCTTCTTTCTGACCCAGGCGCCGGAACCGGTCATCAATGCCGCGACGCAGGCCCTGTTCGGCGACCCGTCGCGGATGCCTGAAGGAATGCCCGCACGTGTTCATCAGCTGATGCGCGGCGAGGGCGTGGGCCAGGCCATGGTCGAGCGGCTGGAAGTCTTCACCCTGCCGGAGCCGTCGGCCGATCTCGCCCGTATCGAGGTGCCGACCTTGATCCTGTGGGGCGAGGCCGACCGTATGGTGCCGTCTTCACATGGTCCGCTGATGGCGGCGACCATTCCCGATGCGCGCCTGATTACCTACCCGGATCTGGGCCATGTCGTGCATGAGGAAGCGCCTGAGCGGACGCTGGCGGATGTGCGTGAGTTTCTCGGGACGCCCTAGGGCTCAGGCCTTGCGGCGCTGGGCGATCTCGGCCTGCAGGTCGGCCCAGTCCTTGGGGTCGACATCGCTTTCACGCAGGACCACAACGCCAAGACCGTTTTCGGCACCGGTCTCCTCGCCGCACAGAAGGCGGCCAAGGGCATGCGTGCGGGCCGTGTCGCGATTGAGACGGGGCCGGTAGACGATGTCCCGTCCGGCCTGTTGACGTTCCACCGCGCCCTTGCGGCGCAGACCGTGCAGTACAGCAAGCGTGGCATCGGCGGGCTGGCGCGTGGCGATGGCCAGCTCGCTCACGGAGGCGCCGCCGCGATCCCACAGGATGCGCATGGTGGCGTTCTCGTCGTCGGTGAGGCGGTCGCTCTGGCTCATCATCGGCATCCTTCCACAAGTCCGGCCTGACCTGAAACGTGACAGGTCTGGTGTGTTAAGGAATTGTTTGCAAAGCTCGCGCCGAAGATCGCCATCCATGTCATGCGATCAGTCTGGGGGAGCACATGGCACAAGACAAGTCATCCGCGCGCAAGGCCTATTGGCGTGCCAATCTTGGCCTCATGGGCGTATTGCTGGCGATCTGGTTTACCGTATCCTTCGGTTTCGGCATCCTCTTGCGTCCCTGGCTGGACCTTGTCTCACTTGGCGGGGCACCTCTGGGTTTCTGGTTCGCCCAGCAAGGCTCCATCCTCACTTTCATCGTGCTGATCTTCTACTATGCCTGGGCCATGAACCGGCTCGAGGCGCGCTTTGCCGACCGGCTTGGCAGTGATGACATGCCCGATCCCGGCGCGCCTGCAGCCACGCAGGAGGATGCGTCATGAGCGTGACCCTGTTCTGGACCGGCTTCTTCGTTATCACATCCTTCGCGCTCTATATCGGCATTGCAATCGCATCGCGCGTTGGCTCGACCGATGAATTCTATGTCGCCGGGCACCATGTACCGCCGGTCTTCAACGGCATGGCCACGGCCGCTGACTGGATGAGCGCGGCCTCCTTCCTGTCCATGGCCGGACTGATCGCCTTTTCCGGCTATGACGGGTCCGTCTTCCTGATGGGCTGGACCGGCGGCTACGTCCTGTTGGCCTTGTTGCTGGCGCCCTATCTCAGGCGCTTCGGCAAGTTCACCGTGCCGGACTTCATCGGCGACCGATACTATTCGGACACCGCCCGCGTGGTCGCGGTGATCTGCGCCATCTTTGTCTCCTTCACCTATATCGCCGGCCAGATGCAGGGCGTCGGGATTGCCTTCTCGCGCTTCCTGGAAATCCCCATCGAGGCGGGCGTGGTGATCGGTGGGCTGGTGGTGTTGATGTACGCCACGCTCGGCGGAATGAAGGGGATCACCTACACTCAGGTGGCGCAGTATTGCGTGATGATCTTCGCCTTCATGACGCCGGCGATTTTCATCTCGCTGCAGCTGACCGGCTCGCCCGTCCCGCAGCTCGGCTTTGTCGGCAATGTCAGCGATGGCACGCCGCTCCTTGTGAAGCTGGACGGCATGCTCACCGAGCTCGGCTTTGCCCCCTATACCGACGGCTCGAAATCGACCTTCGACGTCTTCGCCATCACCCTGGCGCTGATGGCGGGGACGGCCGGTCTTCCCCATGTCATCGTGCGCTTTTTCACCGTGCCCAAGGCGGCCGATGCCCGCAAATCCGCCGGCTGGGCGCTCCTATTTATCGGCATTCTCTACCTCACCGCCCCGGCGGTCGCGGTTTTCGCCCGCACCAATTTCATCGAGACGGTGAATGAGAGTGTCTATGACGCCGAAACCACGGCCCTCGTGGTAGGCGAAAGCGAGACGCCGGACTGGTTCCATCGCTGGGAGACGACCGGCCTGCTGGCCTTCGAAGACCGCAATGGCGATGGCCGGATCCAGTATCGCGCCGATCCGGAGACCAATGAGGTCACCACGCTCAATCGCGACATTTTCGTGCTGGCCAATCCGGAGATTGCCAATCTGCCCGGCTGGGTGATCGGACTGGTGGTGGCCGGGGGCATCGCCGCCGCCCTGTCGACGGCGGCCGGTCTTCTCTTGGTGATCTCCTCCTCAATCTCGCACGATCTGTGTCGCAAGGTCTTGTTCAAATCCATGACCGACAGCCAGGAACTCCTGATCGCCCGACTATCGGCGACCGGGGCCGTCCTGATCGCCATCCTCGCCGGCATCTACCCGCCGGGCTTCGTCGCCTCGGTCGTGGCGCTGGCCTTCGGTCTTGCCGCGGCCAGCTTCTTCCCCGCCATCCTGCTGGGCATTTTCTGGCAGCGCATGAGCAAGGAGGGGGCGATCGCCGGCATGGTGACAGGGCTTGGCGTGACCGGCGCCTATATCCTCACCTACAAGATCTTCGGCTGGATCCCGAATGATGCCGAACACTGGTTCCTGGGTGTCTCGCCGGAAGGCTTCGGCACGATCGGCATGGTGATCAGTTTTGCCGTCTCGGTGACGGTCTCTCTTCTGACGCCGGCCCCGCCGGCCGAGGTCCGCGAGCTGGTCGAGCGGATCCGCGCGCCCTAGGTTTGAAGCCATGATCCCCTATCTCCTCAATCTCGCGCTCATGCTCGGCGTCATGGTGCTGGTCTGGCCCTTCAGCGTGCCGCGCAGGGACCCGTCCTATATCGACGCTGTCTGGCCCTTGGGCTTTCTGGTCCTGGCCCTGTCCTCACTCCTGTTTGCCGGAGCCGATGGCGCGACCTGGTATGTCGCCCTGGTGGCGATCTGGGCGCTGCGACTGGGCCATCATCTCTTCAGCCGCTGGCAGCATGAAGGCGCCGACAAGCGCTACCAGAAGCTTCTTGAACGCTCACCGCCGGGCAAGGAGGCGGTCTTCATGCTGGTCGCGGTCTTCCTGCTGCAGGGCGTCCTCTTGTGGGTGACGGCCCTGCCGGTCCAGCATGCGGTGATGGAGGGCGCCAGCTACGCTGCGCCCGCTGCAATAGCGGGGATCATCCTCTTCGCCATCGGTCTTGCCTTTGAGGTGATCGGCGACCGTCAGCTGGCCGCCTTCAAGGCCGACCCGTCAAACAAGGGCCAGGTCATGGACACAGGCCTGTGGCGCTATACCCGCCACCCGAATTATTTCGGCAATTCCGTCCTCTTCTGGGGCCTCTGGCTGATCGCGATCGCCGACGGAGACGGCTGGTGGACCATCATCGGCCCGCTCTTCCTCACCTTCACCCTGACCCGCTGGACCGGCGCCAAGATGCTGGAAGAAGGCCTGCACGAAAGCCGGCCCGGCTATGCGGATTATGTCGCGCGGACGTCGGGTTTTGTGCCTTGGTGGCCGAAGCGGGGGTGAGGTTACGGGTTTGTCTCGCGTGAAGGCGCGACCCGGCGCTCACCCCACCATTCATCCCTTGCCGAGATGTCGCCGCATCCGGTTTTCCAGGTCAAGGGCCGCAAAGCGGCCGCTGCGCGGTTTCACCCTTGAGCTGGAAAACCGGATGCGGCTTGCTGGCTGACAAGGGATCAATGGATGATTGCGCCCGGAATGAACCGCGCGGGATACTGATTGTCGTGCCCTTTCGGCTCAATGAAAATCCCGGCTTTTCGGCAATATGTCCTCCAGCCGCTCGCCCTGCATGACGCGGCGGTAGAGGGCGACGGTTCTGGGGTCGGCATTGGGGCGGGCGATTTCGTCGGCATGGGCGACGGCCTCGGCGAAGTCGGCCCCGTCGGCCCCGCCTTCCCCATCAGCCAGTGCGGCGAGGCGCCAGGACTGGTCGACCAGGCGATTGGCGACGACATGGATGACCTGTCCCTCGCGCTGGACCCGGCCGGTCACGCCAAGGAGTTTGGATGACATGACGATGCGGCGATGACGCTCGAAACAGCTGGGCCAGACGATGATATTGGCAATGCCGGTCTCGTCCTCCAGCGTGGCGAAGATGACGCCCGAGGCCGAGCCGGGGCGTTGCCGCACCAGGACCAGCCCGGCCAGGGTGACCCAGCGTCCATCGCGCATCTCACCCAGGGCCGAGCAGGTCGCATGGCCGGTCTCGGCCAGCTCGCCGCGAAAGAAGCTCAGCGGGTGGGCCTTCAGGGAAAGGCGCAGGGTGGCATAATCCTGGGCGACCTGTTCGCCGCCGGTCAGTTCGGGCAGGGCGACGGGATGTTCCGCGCCCCAGCTGTCGGCGTGCTGGAAGAGAGGCAGAGGCTTGCCGGCCTCGGCCAGGGCGGTCCAGCTCGCCTTGCGCCGGTCCATGGCGAGGGAACCCGCAGCGTCAGCATTGGCCAGCCGGTCAAGCGAGCCCTTGTCCAGCCGGGCCCGGCGGGCGAGATCGGCGAGGCTTTCGAAATGACCCTCGGCCTGGCGGGCGGCGACCAGGCGGGCGGCGGCGGGCTCTTTCATCCCCTTGATCTGGCGCAGGCCGAGGCGCACGGCAAAGCGCATGCCGGTGCCGTCGCGGCGCGGGATATCGGTCTCTTCCAGTGTCGCATCCCAGTCGGAATGATTGATGTCGGGCGGGCGGACCTCAACGCCATGCTCGCGGGCATCGCGGACCAGTTGAGCGGGGGCATAAAACCCCATGGGCTGGCTGTTCAGCATCGCCGCAAGGAAGACGTCGGGATAATAATGCTTCAGCCAGCAGGAGACATAGACGATGAGGGCGAAGCTGGCGGCATGGCTTTCGGGAAAGCCGTATTCGCCGAAGCCTTCGAGCTGTTTGAAACAGCGTTCGGCGAAGTCCGGCTCATAGCCATTGGCGATCATCCCGTGCATGAGTTTCTGGCCCATTTCATGGATCGTGCCCGAGCGCCGGAAAGCGGCCATGGAGCGACGCAGCCGATCGGCCTCGGCCGGGCTGAAACCGGCGGCGACAATGGCGATCCGCATGGCCTGTTCCTGGAAGAGCGGCACGCCGAGCGTCTTGCCGAGGACTTCCTCCAGCTCGCGTGAGGGGAATTCCACGACTTCCTCGCCCCGTCGCCGGCGCAGATAGGGATGGACCATATCGCCCTGGATCGGGCCGGGCCGGACGATGGCGACCTCGATCACCAGATCATAGAAATTGCGCGGCCTGAGGCGCGGCAACATGGTCATCTGGGCCCGGCTCTCGATCTGGAAGACGCCGACCGTGTCGGCCTTGCAGATCATGTCATAGACGCGTGGGTCCTCGGCCGGGATGCCGGCCATGGTCAGATGGCGGCCATGATGCGTGGCCAGCAGGTCGAAGGCGCGGGCGACACAGGTCAGCATGCCCAGACCCAACACATCGACCTTCATCAGGCCAAGCGTGTCGATATCCTCCTTGTCCCATTCCAGCATGGTGCGTTCGGGCATGGCGGCATTGTGCAGCGGCACGATCTCGTCGAGGCGGGCGCGGGTCATCACGAAGCCGCCGGGATGCTGGGCGAGATGGCGCGGAAACCCCATCAGCTCGCGGGCATAGCGCAGCGTCATGGCCAGGGCCGGACTGTCCGGATCGAGGCCGAGCTCGTCGCGGATTCGGTCCTCCCGGATCTCGCCAGACGACCAGCCCCACAGGCTTTTCGACAGGGCCGAGATGACATCGCCCGACAGGCCGAACACCTTGCCGACTTCGCGGATGGCGCCGCGCGGGCGATAGCAATTCACCGTCGCCGTCATGGCAGCGCGGCGGCGTCCGTATTTCTCATAGACATACTGGATTACCTCTTCGCGGCGATTATGCTCGAAATCGACATCGATATCGGGCGGCTCGCCGCGTTCGGCCGAGACGAAACGTTCGAAGAGGAGGTCGATCCGGTCCGGGTCGACCTCGGTGATGCCGATGGCAAAACAGACCGCAGAATTGGCCGCCGATCCACGCCCCTGGCACAATATGCCGCGCGAGCGGGCAAAGCGGATGATGTCGTAGACGGTGAGGAAATAGGACGGGTAGTCGAGCCCTTCGATGAGGTCGAGTTCGGTGGCGACGGCGCGGGCAATCTTGTCGGGCGCGCCGGCGGGGTAGCGGGTTTGAAGTCCGTCTGCCGCGAGGCGCCGCAGGGTCTCGTTTGGCGTTTCATTTTCGCCGATCACCTCGTCGGGATAATTATAGACCAGCGCGTCCAGCGAAAAGGTCAGGCGGCGGGCGATCTCGACCGTGCGCGCCACGGCGTCTTCATAGCCGTCGAAGAGGCGATAGATTTCGGTCGCCGGTTTGAGATGGCGTTCGGCATTGGCCGCGAGGTGGAATCCGGCTTCGCTGATGCGGACATGCTCGCGGATACAGGTCACGACATCGGCCAGGGGCTTGCGGCCCGGCGCGTGATAGCGGGCATCCGTGCTGGCGATGGTCGTGAGGTCCCAGTCATTCGCCAGCTGCGAGAGGCGGTGCAGGCGTTCGCCATCGCGGCCGTCAAACCAGCGGGTCAGGACGAGATGGGTCTCGCCCTTGAGGGTCGGCAGCAGGGCGGTGACCCTATCTTGCCATTCCCGGTCCGGCTCGCGCGGCGGGATGATCAGCAGGATCTGGCCGGGCGAGGCATTTGCGACATCGCCGACGTGCAGGTCACAATCGCCTTTCGTCGCGGCGAAATTGGCGTCCGTCAGCAGACGGGTCAGGCGGGCATAAGCTGCCAGGTCGGTTGGATAGGCCGCAATCTCCAGCCCGCAGCGCGTGACCAGGCGCGTGCCGACCAGGAGTGGAATGCCCGCTTCCCTGGCAGCCAGGTGGGCGCGCACCATGCCGGCAAAGGAATTGCGGTCGGCCAGCCCGATCCCGGCCAGGCCCAGCGCCTTTGCCTGCGCCACCATCTCGTCGGGATGCGAGGCCCCGGTCAGGAAGGTGAAATTGCTGGCCGTGAGCAATTCGGCAAAGTCATGCGTCAATGATCTTCCCCTGCAAAGCGGGGGAAATGGGCCGGCGCGCAGCGACGGGTCGATGGGGGTGCGTCAGCCAGCGCGCCGCGAATATCCGCCAGCACCCGGTCAAAATCCTGAAACACGGCGTTATTGTCGACACGCAGCACTGTCCAGCCTTGCGCGGCCAACCAGTCCGTCCGCTGTGCATCATAAAGAGCCTGCCCGGGGCTTTGGTGTGACGGACCGTCAACCTCCACGACAAGCCGCGCCGACAGGCAGGCAAAGTCCACGATATAGCGGCCCAGCGGGTGCTGTCGCCGAAAGCGGAATCCGTCGAGGCGGCGGGCGCGCAGGCCCTGCCAGAGGCGAACTTCGCTCATCGTCATGGTCTGGCGGAGGTGGCGGGCCTGTTTTGTGGCGCGGTGTCTGTCCTCTCGCATGTTCATCTCCTTTCTTCCCCCTCCGTCTCGCTGCGCTCGACACCTCCCCCGCCTTGCAGGGGAGGGTCACGACGCGCCATGGACGAACCATTGGGGGCGTGTGGTTTCGAGGCCGTAGAGGCCGTCGCGATAGAGCCAGAAGCGGCGGCCTTCGCGGGTTTCGACGCGGAAATAGTCGCGGGTGCGGGCCGGGCGGTCGGTCTGCCAGATGCCCTCGCGCCACCAGTCCGGGGCGAGGCGTTCGGGGCCTTCGGCGCGATCAACCTGGTGGCGGACCCGCCGCCAGATGAAGCTGCGCGGCGGACCGTCGGGAATTTCGGCGACGGCTTCGGCCGGTTCCGGTCGGGCGAGGATGAGCAGGGGGCGCTGGGGCGGCGGCAGGAGGGCGGATTGCGGCGCGGGCTCGGCAACCGCCAGCATGGGCGCGCGGC
>NZ_CAMYLS010000023.1 GCF_947259345.1 uncultured Maricaulis sp.
ACCGCCAGAGGCTTCCGCCAGAACCATCGTGATCGCAGCCGTCAGCGTCGTCTTGCCGTGGTCAACGTGACCAATCGTGCCGATGTTCGCATGCGGCTTGGTGCGCTCAAACTTTTCCTTCGCCATGATCTCGCTCCGAAATCCGTGTTCGTTGTTTTACAGCAACCAGAGGTCCGCTTATGCGGACTTGGCGATAACTTCTTGTTCGACGGCCTTGGGAACCGCCTCGTAGTGATCAAACAGCATGGTGAACTGTGCCCGGCCCTGGGTCGCAGACCGCAGGTTGTTCACGTAACCGAACATGTTCGCCAGCGGAACCATCGCATTCACGACGGTCGCATTGCCGCGCATTTCCTGACCGGCGATCTGACCCCGACGGGAGTTCAAATCACCGATAACGCCGCCGGTGTACTCGTCCGGAGTCACGACCTCGACCTTCATGATCGGCTCGAGAAGCTTCGGCGCACAATGCGACTTGGCTTCGCGGAAGGCGGCACGCGCCGCAATCTCGAAGGCCAGGACGCTGGAGTCCACGTCGTGATAAGCACCGTCCACCAGGGTGGCATGGACGTCGATCACCGGGAAGCCGGCGATCAGACCACCATCCATGACGGATTTGAGGCCCTTCTCGACACCCGGGATATATTCTTTCGGCACATTGCCGCCGACGATCTTGGATTCGAACACAAAGCCCGAACCCGCCTCGCCCGGACCGAATTCGATTTTCACGCGGGCAAACTGACCGGAACCACCGGACTGCTTCTTGTGCGTGTAGTCGACGAGGCCCTTCTGGCTCAGCGATTCACGATAGGCCACCTGCGGCGCACCGACATTCGCTTCGACCTTGAACTCGCGCTTCATGCGATCGACGAGAATGTCGAGATGAAGCTCGCCCATGCCGGCGATGATGGTCTGACCGGATTCCTCGTCCGTCTTCATGCGGAAGGACGGGTCTTCGGCGGCCAGACGCTGCAACGCGACACCGAGCTTCTCCTGGTCGGCTTTCGACTTCGGCTCGATGGCCAGTTCGATAACCGGATCCGGGAATTCCATGCGCTCGAGGATGACCGGCTTCATCGGATCACAGAGCGTATCGCCCGTTGTGGTGTCCTTGAGGCCTGCAATCGCGACGATATCGCCGGCAAAGCATTCCTTGATGTCTTCGCGGGAGTTGGAATGCATCAGCAGCATACGGCCGATACGCTCTTTCTTGTCCTTCACCGTGTTGAGCAGGGACACGCCCGTCTCGAGGTGGCCGGAATACATCCGGGCGAAGGTGAGCGAGCCCACGAAGGGGTCGTTCATGATCTTGAAGGCGAGAAGCGAGGTCGGCTCATCGTCAGACGCCTTGCGGACCACCTCTTCTTCGGTCTTGAAGTCGATACCCTTGATCGCCGGAACCTCGGTCGGGTTCGGCAGGTAATCGACAACGGCGTCGAGCAGCGGCTGGACACCCTTGTTCTTGAAGGCCGTACCACACAGGATCGGGTTGAAGGCCAGGCTGATACAGCCCTTGCGGATCAGCTTCTGGAGCACCTCGATGGTCGGCTCTTCGCCTTCCAGATAGGCTTCCATGGCGACTTCATCGAGCTCGACAGCCGCCTCAACCAGCTTTTCACGGTACTCGGCAGCCTTGTCGGCGAGCTCGGCACGAATGTCGCGCACTTCCCACTCAGCACCGAGACCCTCGCCCTGCCAGACCAGTTCTTTCATGGTCAGCAGATCGATGATGCCCTCGAACTCGTTCTCCGAGCCGATCGGCAGCTGAACGCAAAGCGGCGTTGAGCCGAGACGATCCTCGATCATCTTCACGCAATTGAAGAAGTCGGCACCGAGCTTGTCCATCTTGTTGATGAACACCATGCGCGGAACCTTGTAGCGATCGGCCTGACGCCAGACCGTTTCGGTCTGCGGCTCGACACCGGCATTGGCATCCAGGCAGCAAACGGCACCGTCAAGAACACGCAGCGAACGCTCGACTTCAATGGTGAAGTCAACGTGGCCGGGCGTGTCGATGATGTTCAGACGCTTGCCATTCCAGAAACAGGTCGTCGCAGCCGAGGTGATCGTGATGCCACGCTCCTGCTCCTGCTCCATCCAGTCCATGGTGGCGGCACCATCGTGCACTTCACCAATCTTGTGGGACTTGCCGGTGTAATAGAGGATCCGCTCGGTCGTCGTCGTCTTGCCGGCATCAATGTGCGCCATGATGCCGAAGTTGCGGTAGTCCTCGATTTTGTAGTCGCGGGCCATTTGTACGGGTCCTTGGTACGGGTCAGTGCCTGTAAGGGGTTACCAGCGGTAGTGCGAGAAGGCGCGGTTGGCTTCCGCCATCCGGTGCGTGTCTTCGCGCTTCTTGACGGCAGTTCCGCGATTGGCGGAGGCATCCATCATTTCAGCGGCGAGACGCTCGCGCATGGTGTTTTCGTTGCGACCGCGTGCAGCACCCGTGAGCCAGCGAATGGCCAGGGCTTTCTTGCGCTCGGCGCGGACTTCAACCGGCACCTGATAGGTCGCACCACCAACACGGCGGGAGCGGACCTCGACCTCAGGGGCCACATTGTCCAGGGCATCGTGGAAAACGCGGATCGGCTCGCGCTTCAGCTTCTCTTCGACGATGTCGAGAGCGCCATAGACAATACGCTCGGCGACCGACTTTTTGCCGTCGAGCATGATGTAGTTCATGAACTTGGTGAGATCGCGATCTCCGAACTTGGGGTCCGGAAAGATTTCGCGTTTCTCTGCGCGGTGACGACGCGACATGGACGTCTCCCTTACTTAGGACGCTTGGCGCCGTACTTGGAACGGCGTTGCTTGCGGTCCTTGACGCCCTGGGTATCCAGAACGCCGCGAAGAATATGATAGCGGACACCCGGAAGGTCCTTCACGCGGCCACCGCGGATAAGGACAACAGAGTGTTCCTGCAGATTGTGACCCTCACCCGGGATATAGCTCACAACTTCATGCCCGTTGGTCAGACGCACTTTGGCGACTTTCCGCAAGGCCGAGTTCGGCTTTTTCGGGGTCGTGGTATAGACGCGCGTGCAGACGCCACGGCGCTGCGGGCAAGCCTGCAGGGCCGGCACCTTGTTGCGCTTCGGCTTGTCTTTTCGCGGCTTGCGAATGAGCTGGTTGATTGTTGGCATCCCGCTCTAATCCGTTTCTAATCTCAACAACCACGCCCCCCAGCACGTTGAAATGCTGATGGACGCAAGGAATGACCCCGACGTTCGAACACAAGGCTCGCACGGCGGCGTCTGGGGTTTTTCCGTTACGGTGGACGACGTCTAACCACGTGGGTTACGGCCCGTCCTTCAAACGAGCGCGGAAACTACGCACGCGACTCGCATTCGTCAAGCGCTTGTTCAGAGGTTTTGTGAGCCGGCCCCGCTCATCCTCAGTCGCATGAAAAAGGCCGCCGGTTGCCCGGCGGCCTTTTCCAAGTCTTTACAGCAAGATCGCCTGCAAAATAAGGCTAGTTGGAGCCGTCTTCCGCAGCCATTTCCTCGGCAGCAGCCTCAGCGATCTCTTCCGGCAGGCCTTCAGCTTCAACAGCTGCCTGGCGTTCGGCCAGCATGTCCGCATCCAGATCATCAGCGATGGCCTGGTACTGACGCATGATGGAACCGGTACCGGCCGGGATGAGTCGGCCGACGATCACATTCTCCTTGAGACCCTCGAGCGTATCTTCCTTGCCTTGGACTGCCGCCTCGGTGAGGACGCGGGTGGTTTCCTGGAAGGAAGCTGCCGAGATGAAGGAGCGCGTCTGCAGCGACGCCTTGGTGATCCCCAGCAGAACCGGGTCACCCGTGGCCATGCGCTTGCCTTCGGCCTCGAGACGCTCATTGGTCTCGATGAACTCGATCTTGTCGACCTGCTCGGCCGCCAGGAAGGTGCTGTCACCCGGATCCTTGACCTCGATCTTCTGCAGCATCTGGCGAACAATCGTTTCGATGTGCTTGTCGTTGATCGGCACGCCCTGCAGTCGGTAGACCTCCTGGATCTCGTCGATCAGGTAATTGGCCAGAGCCGGGACGCCCAGGATCGCCAGGATATCGTGCGGCGCCGGGTGACCGTCGAGCAGGTATTCACCCTTCTGGATCACATCGCCTTCCTGACACGTCAGGTGCTTGCCCTTGGGCACCAGGTATTCGACCTTCTCGGCCTCGTCGCCTTCCGGAACAATCGCGATGCGGCGCTTGTTCTTGTAGTCGCGACCGAACTCGACCCGACCGGTGATCTCCGCGATGACGGCATGATCCTTCGGACGGCGGGCTTCGAACAATTCCGCGACACGCGGCAGACCACCGGTGATGTCCCGGGTCTTGGCACCTTCGGTCGGGATACGCGCGACAATGTCACCCGGACGGACCGTATCGCCATCGGCGACCGAGAGAATAGCGCCCACGGCCAGCATGTAGCTGGCGGTGGAACCGGAGGAGAGCTTGATCGGCTCGCCATTCTCGTCCTGGACGACGATGGTCGGCTGCAGGGCATTGGCCTTGGCCGAACCACGCCAGTCGATGACCACCTTGGAGGCGATGCCGGTGGCTTCGTCGGTCTCTTCCTTCACCGACACGCCTTCGGCGATGTCGACAAATTTGACCTTGCCGCCCACTTCCGAAACGACCGGGGCCGTATAGGGGTCCCACTCGCCCAGACGCTGACCACGCACGGTCTTGTCGCCTTCCTTGACCTTCAGCTTGGTGCCGTAACCCAGCTTGTAGCTCTCGCGCTCCTTGCCTTCGTTGTCCACGATGAGCAGCTGCATATTGCGCGACAGTGCGATCAAATCGCCGTCGGAATTGGTCACGGTTGACGGATTCTTGAATGTAACCTTGCCTTCCGAACCGGCCTCGATGAAGGACTGTTCGGAGACCTGGGCCGTACCGCCAATGTGGAAGGTCCGCATGGTCAGCTGAGTGCCAGGCTCACCGATCGACTGGGCCGCGATGACCCCGACCGCTTCACCAATATTCACGCGCGTCCCGCGGGCCAGGTCACGCCCGTAACAGGTCGCACAGACACCGACACGGGTCTCACAGGTGAGCGGCGAACGGGCCCAGACGGACTGGACGCCGGCCATCTCGATCGCGAGCGCCAGATCTTCGTCGATATAGGTGTCCGCAGGACAGATGACTTCGCCGGACGCTGGATCCTTCACTGCCTGGGCCAGGGTCCGGCCAAGGATGCGCTGTTCAAGCGAGACCACGACATCACCGCCATCAACAACCGCGGAAATCTCGAAGCACTCGGAGGTGCCGCAATCTTCCTCGGTGATGATGCAGTCCTGGGCGACATCAACCAGACGACGCGTCAGGTAACCCGAGTTCGCCGTCTTCAGGGCGGTGTCGGCCAGGCCCTTACGGGCGCCGTGCGTGGAGTTGAAGTATTCAAGGACGGTCAGGCCTTCCTTGAAGTTCGAGATGATCGGCGTTTCGATGATCTCGCCGGACGGCTTGGCCATCAGGCCCCGCATACCCGCCAGCTGCTTCATCTGGTTCTTCGAACCACGAGCACCGGAGTGGGCCATCATGTAGACCGAGTTGACTTCCGAGGTGCGGCCGTCTTCGCCGACCGTCGTCTTGGAAATCTCGTCCATCATGGCGTCGGCGACATTGTCCGTGCACTTGGCCCAGGCATCGACGACCTTGTTGTACTTCTCACCCTTGGTGATCAGACCGTCGACATATTGCTGCTCATAGTCCGACACCATGTCGCGGGTTGCCCCGACCAGATCCGCCTTGGCGTCCGGGATCAGCATGTCGTCCTTGCCGAAGGAAATGCCGGCTTTGGCCGCTTCCTTGAAGCCCAGACCCATGATCTGGTCACAGAAGATGACCGTCGCCTTCTGACCACAGTGGCGATAAACCTGATCGATCAGGCTGCCGATCGCCTTCTTGGTCAGAAGCTCGCCGAGCAGCTCCGGCTGCATCTTGGCGTGCTTGGGCAGGAGATCGATGATCATCTTGCGACCCGGCGTGGTCTCGATCACCTTGGTGATCGGATTGCCGTCGGAATCGATGCCTTCCCAGCGGGCCTTGATCTTGGTGTGCAGCGTGATGACACCGGATTCCAGGGCGGCTTCCAGCTCGGCCCGGCTGCCGAACGCCATGCCCTCACCCGGCTCCTTGTCCTTTTCGATGGACAGGTAGTAAAGGCCCAGCACGATATCCTGCGACGGCACGATGATCGGCTTGCCATTGGCCGGCGAGAGGATGTTGTTGGTCGACATCATCAGCGTCCGCGCTTCCAGCTGGGCTTCCAGCGAGAGCGGAACGTGAACAGCCATCTGGTCGCCATCGAAGTCGGCGTTGAAGGCGGCGCAGACCAGCGGGTGAAGCTGGATGGCCTTGCCCTCGATCAGCTTCGGCTCGAAAGCCTGGATGCCGAGACGGTGCAGGGTCGGCGCACGGTTCAGGAGAACCGGGTGTTCGCGGATGACCTCGTCGAGCACATCCCAGACTTCCGGGCGCTCTTTCTCGACCAGCTTCTTGGACTGTTTGACCGTGCCGGACAGGCCCTTGGCGTCAAGACGCGCATAGATGAAGGGCTTGAACAGTTCGAGCGCCATCTTCTTGGGCAGACCGCATTCATGCAGTTTGAGATCCGGACCGACCACGATGACCGAACGGCCGGAATAGTCGACGCGCTTGCCGAGCAGGTTCTGGCGGAAGCGGCCCTGCTTGCCCTTGAGCATGTCGGACAGCGACTTCAACGGACGCTTGTTGGCGCCCGTGATGACGCGACCACGACGGCCATTGTCGAACAGGGCGTCGACGGATTCCTGCAGCATCCGCTTTTCGTTGCGGATGATGATGTCCGGCGCACGCAGCTCGATGAGGCGCTTGAGGCGGTTGTTGCGGTTGATGACGCGGCGATAGAGGTCATTGAGGTCGGACGTCGCGAAACGGCCGCCATCGAGCGGCACAAGCGGACGCAGTTCCGGCGGAATGACCGGAATGACTGTCATGATCATCCACTCCGGGCGATTGCCCGAAGAGAGGAAGTTTTCCATCAGCTTGAGACGCTTGGCGTACTTCTTCAGCTTCAGCTCGGAACCGGTTTCCTTCATGTCCTCACGGACCTTGGCGCACTCGGCTTCCAAATCCATGTTGATGAGGATTTCACGGACCGCTTCAGCGCCGATACCGGCCGTGAACGCGTCTTCGCCATACTCGTCCTGCGCTTCCATATACTCTTCTTCGGAGAGCAGCTGGAACGGCTGGAGCGGGGTCAGGCCCGGCTCGATGACGACGTAGTTTTCGAAGTAGAGGACGCGCTCGACATCCTTCAGGGCCATGTCGAGGATCATGGCGATCCGGGACGGCAGCGACTTCAGGAACCAGATGTGCGCGACCGGTGCGGCCAGCTCGATGTGACCCATGCGCTCGCGACGGACGCGGGCCAGGGTGACTTCAACGCCGCACTTCTCGCAGACGATGCCCTTGTACTTGATGCGCTTATACTTGCCGCACAGGCATTCATAATCCTTCACCGGGCCGAAGATGCGGGCACAGAAGAGGCCATCGCGCTCGGGCTTGAACGTCCGGTAATTGATCGTCTCGGGTTTTTTCACTTCGCCGAAGGACCAGGAGTGGATTTTTTCCGGGCTGGCCAGGGCAATGCGGATCCGGTCGAAGGACGGGCCTTCGGCAGCCGGATTGAAGATGTTCATGACGTCGTGATTCATGTCGCCGTCTCCCAAAAGGGGCAAGCGGGACAGGGAAAGCCCTGTCCCGCGAAATATGGTTCAGCCTTAGCCGTTCTTCAGCTCGACATTGAGGCCGAGTGAACGCATTTCCTTGACAAGCACGTTGAAGCTTTCCGGAACGCCGGCTTCGAAAGTGTCGTCACCACGGACAATGGCCTCATAGACCTTGGTCCGGCCGGCCACGTCATCCGACTTCACCGTCAGCATTTCCTGCAGCGTGTAGGCTGCCCCGTAAGCTTCCAGCGCCCACACTTCCATTTCGCCGAAGCGCTGGCCGCCGAACTGGGCCTTACCACCCAGCGGCTGCTGGGTCACAAGGCTGTACGGGCCGATGGAACGAGCGTGGATCTTGTCATCCACCAGGTGGTGCAGTTTCAGCAGGTGCTTCACACCCACCGTCACCTTGCGGCGGAAGGGTTCACCGGTCTGACCGTCATAGAGCGTCGACTGGCCGGACGGATCGAAGCCTGCCTTCTCCAGCCAATGCGCCACATCCGGCTCACGGGCACCGTCGAAGACCGGGGTCGCGATCGGCACGCCATTGGACAGGTTGAGGCCCAGCTCGGCCAGTTCGGCATCGGTTTCCGGCAGCTCGCCACCTTCATAGACACGATCCAGCTCGGCTTTCAGGGCGACGGTGCTGCCATCACGCTGATAGGCCTCATAGGCTTCCCCGATCTGCTTGCCGAGACCGCGGCAGGCCCAACCCAGATGCGTTTCCAGAATCTGACCGACATTCATGCGCGACGGCACGCCAAGCGGGTTGAGGACGATGTCCACCGCTTCGCCATTGGCCAGGAAAGGCATGTCTTCGGTCGGGTTGATCTTGGAGATGACACCCTTGTTGCCGTGACGGCCGGCCATCTTGTCGCCCGGCTGAAGCTTGCGCTTCACGGCCACGAAGACCTTGACCATCTTCATCACGCCCGGCGGCATTTCATCGCCACGCTGGAGCTTGTCGACCTTGTCCTCGAAACGACGGTCGAGGCGCGCCTTTGAGTCGTCATACTGCTTTTGCAGGGCTTCGACTTCGGCCATGGCCTTCTCGTCATCGAGGCCGATGCGCCACCAACCGCTGCGCGGGGTGTCGTCGAGGGCCTCCTGGGTGACCTCGCCCTTGGCGAAGCCGCGCGGACCGGAGACCGCAGACTTGCCGAGCAGAAGATCGCCGAGACGCTGATAGATATTGCGCTCGAGGATGGCGAGTTCGTCATCCCGGTCCTTGCCGAGACGTTCGATCTCTTCACGCTCGATCGAGATGGCGCGCTCGTCCTTGTCGACACCGTGACGGTTGAAGACGCGGACTTCCACGACCGTACCGGTAGCACCGGACGGCATGCGGAGCGAGGTATCACGAACGTCGGACGCCTTTTCACCGAAGATGGCACGCAGAAGCTTTTCCTCCGGCGTCATCGGGCTTTCGCCCTTCGGCGTCACCTTGCCGACGAGAATGTCACCGGCAGCGACTTCCGCACCGACCGCCACGATCCCGGCTTCGTCGAGATTGCGCAGGGCTTCCTCACCGACATTCGGGATGTCACGGGTGATCTCTTCCGGACCCAGCTTGGTATCGCGGGCCGCGATCTCGAACTCTTCGAGGTGGATCGAGGTGAAAACATCGTCGCGCACGATGCGCTCGGAGATCAGGATCGAGTCCTCGAAGTTGTAGCCATTCCACGGCATGAAGGCGACGACCACATTCCGGCCGAGCGCAAGCTCGCCGAGATCGGTCGAGGGACCATCTGCAATGATGTCGCCGGAATTGACCAGGTCGCCGACACGAACGATCGGGCGCTGGTTGATACAGGTCGACTGGTTGGAGCGCTGGAATTTCGACAGACGATAGATGTCGACGCCCGATTTGGCGGCATCGAGATCTTCCGTTGCCCGGATCACGATACGGGTCGCATCGACCTGTTCGATCACACCGGCCCGGCGCGCCGCGATGGCGGCACCGGAGTCGCGCGCCACAATGCTCTCCATGCCGGTACCGACGAGCGGCGCTTCCGCCTTCACGAGCGGCACGGCCTGGCGTTGCATGTTCGAACCCATCAGGGCGCGGTTGGCGTCATCGTTTTCCAGGAAGGGAATGAGCGCCGCCGCGACCGAAACAACCTGTTTCGGCGATACGTCGATATATTCCACATCCTCACGCGGGACGAGCGTCACATCACCGGCAACGCGGCAATTGACGAACTCATTGTCCAGCTCGCCCTTCTCGTTCACATGGGCATTGGCCTGGGCGATCGAGTAGCGGGATTCCTGCATCGCCGAGAGGTAGTCGACCTGTTCGGTCAGCTTGCCGTTCTCGACCTTGCGGTAGGGGCTTTCGATGAAGCCGTACTTGTTGACGCGTGCGAACGTCGACAGCGAGTTGATCAGGCCGATATTCGGGCCTTCCGGTGTCTCAATCGGGCAGATCCGGCCGTAATGGGTCGGGTGCACGTCGCGGACTTCAAAACCGGCACGCTCACGGGTCAGACCACCCGGCCCGAGCGCCGACAGGCGACGCTTGTGGGTGACTTCCGACAGCGGGTTGGTCTGGTCCATGAATTGCGACAGCTGCGAAGAGCCGAAGAATTCGCGCACGGCGGCAGCCGCCGGCTTGGCATTGACCAGGTCGTGCGGCATGACCGTTTCAATATCGACCGAAGACATACGCTCCTTGATGGCGCGTTCCATGCGCAAGAGGCCGATGCGGTACTGATTCTCCATCAGCTCGCCGACCGAACGCACACGGCGATTGCCGAGATTGTCGATATCGTCGATTTCACCACGACCATCTCGCAGACCCACGAGGGTCTTGAGTACGGCCAGGATGTCTTCTTTGCGCAGGGTGCGCATGTCGTCCGGCGCATCGAGGTCGAGGCGCATATTCATTTTCACGCGACCAACAGCGGAGAGGTCATAGCGCTCCGGATCGAAGAACAGCCCCTGGAACATCGCTTCGGCGGTTTCCGCGGTCGGCGGCTCGCCCGGACGCATGACGCGGTAGATATCCACAAGCGCCTGTTCACGGCTGTCATTCTTGTCGGCGGCCAGGGTCGCGCGGATGTACGGACCCACGCCGGTTGCCGGATCGATGTCGAGCAAGTTGAGTTCCTTGACGCCGGTATTCTTCAGCGTCTCGAGGATTTCCTCGCTCATTTCATCGCCGGCTTCGGCAAAGATTTCACCGGTTTCCAGATTGACCATGTCCTCGGCCAGATAGCCGCCAAGCAGATGTTCGTCGGAAACCAGCAAAGCGGCCAGACCGTCTTCGGCAAACTTGTTGGCTGCGCGGGCGGAGACCTTCTTGCCGGCCGGGGCGATGATGTCACCCGTCTTGGCGTCGACCAGATCGCGCACCGGCTTCACACCACGCCAGCGTTCCTTCACGTAAGGAACGGTCCAGCCCTTCTTGGAGCTCTTGTAGGTGACCGTGGAGTAGAAGGTCGAGAGAATCTCTTCCTTGTCCAGGCCGAGCGCGTACAGGAGCGTCGTCGCCGGCAGCTTGCGGCGGCGGTCGAGGCGCATGTGGACCACGTCCTTGGCGTCGAACTCGAAGTCGAGCCAGGAACCACGATACGGAATGATGCGGGCGGCGAAGAGATACTTGCCCGAGGCATGGGTCTTGCCACGGTCATGATCGAAGAAGACGCCCGGAGACCGGTGCATCTGGGAGACGATCACGCGCTCGGTGCCGTTGACGACAAAGGTGCCCTTGTCCGTCATGAGCGGGATATCGCCCATATAGACGTCCTGCTCCTTGATATCCTTGACCGAGCGGGCGCCGGTTTCCTCGTCCACATCAAACACGATGAGACGCATTTTGACTTTGAGTGGCGCGGCGAACGTCATGTCGCGCTGCTGGCACTCTTCCACGTCGAACTTCGGCGCCTCGAATTCGTAGGACACGAAGTCGAGGACAGCCCGTTCGGCAAAATCCTTGACCGGGAAGACGGACTTGAAGACCGCCTGCATGCCGGTGTCGTCGCGCTCGGCGGCAGGCACCTCTTTCATCAGGAAGTGCTCGTATGAGGACTTCTGGACTTCGATGAGATTCGGCATCGCAACAGTTTCCGGAATACGTCCGAAAGACTTGCGAATCCGCTTTTTGCCGGTGAACGACAGACCCATGTCGGCTCCCTTCGCAGACAGCACTGCGCATCTTGATGCGGGGATCGCCCCCGCGGCGCCGCTCCGGTTGGATCGGGCGTTTAACGACCCGAGCCAGTCAACAATCCCGCCTGGAACGACAGCGGCGGGATTGGGTATAGCAAAGACGGGCTAACGGACGCGCAGGATTACCCCACGCGCCCGTAGCACCGTGTCAGTCACGCCGAAGCGAGACTATTTCAGCTCAACGCTGGCGCCAGCGGCTTCCAGCTTGGCTTTGATTTCTTCGGCCTCAGCCTTCGGCGCGGCTTCCTTGACAGCCTTCGGTGCACCTTCGACCAGGTCCTTGGCTTCTTTCAGGCCCAGGCCGGTGATGGCGCGGACTTCCTTGATGACGTTGATCTTCTTGTCACCAGCGGAGGTGAGGACAACGTCAAATTCGTCCTTCTCTTCAGCAGCCGGGGCATCGCCACCGCCAGCCGGACCAGCAACAGCGACAGCAGCCGCTGCCTTGATGCCTTTTTCTTCGAGAAGATCGTTGAGTTCCTTGGCTTCAAGGATGGTGAGGGCGAGAAGTTCGTCGCAGAGTTTAGCTACATCAGCCATTTGTTCAATTCCTTGCGGTGTTCAAAGTGTCAGTTCGATAGCGGAGAATGACGAAATCAGGCGTCAGCCTTTTCGCGGATGACGTCGATCGCCCCCGCAAGACCCTGACCCGGCGCCATGAGACGCTGGCCAACCTGGGATGCCTGCCCCATGAGGCGGGCAGAGATGGTGGCAATAAGCTCTTCGCGGGACGGCATCTTGGAGAGCGCGTCGATGCCGGCGGCGTCGAACACATCCTCTTCCATGAAACCGCCGAGAATGACGAGCTTCTTGTTATCCTTGGCGTACTCGACCATCACCTTCGGCGCGGCGACAAAGTCTTCCGAGTAAGCGATTGCCACCGGACCTGTGAACAGGTCGGCAGCGCCCTCACCCGGCTTGCCCTTGAGCGCGATTTTGGCGAGGCGGTTACGCACCACCCTGAACGTGCCCCCAAGCTCGCGGAGCTTGGAACGCAGTTCCGTCATTTCCGCAACGGTCATGCCAGAATACTGGGCCATCACCACGGATCCAGCTTCCGAGAAGACGCCATTCAGCTCTTCGACGGTCGCTTCTTTTTGATTGCGATCCATTTTGCGGACTCCCTGTTTGAGCCGTCCACCGTGGACGGCTCGGTGAAAACGCCATCACGACATCTTCCCCTCATCGGGTCGGATGCCATCATGACGCATCCTGTCCCAGGGCTTGAACCGACAGACCCACAAGGTCAGATCGATCTCGCTCTGTCTCACACAGGGCCCGTATTGGATTAAGGTGGCACCTTTCGGCCCACCCCCTGCGATCTCGGACAGGCCGGCCCGACCCACAAAACGCGTGAATCGAACCGGAACAGCCCGGCCGGATAATCCGGTCCGGGCTGAAACTCAAGTCTTTTACGCCGAAACGGCGGCAGACGTATCGATTTTTACGCCCGGACCCATCGTCGAGGACAGTGCAATGCGCCGAACGAAGGTGCCCTTGGCGCCCGACGGCTTGGCCTTGACGATGGCGTCAACCAGCGCGCGGATATTCTCGGCCAGGGCCGCTTCGGTGAAGCTCGCCTTGCCGACACCGGCGTGAATGATCCCGGCCTTCTCGACACGGAATTCGACAGCGCCACCCTTGGAGGCCTCAACAGCCTTGGTGACATCCATCGTGACCGTGCCGACCTTCGGGTTCGGCATCATGCCGCGCGGGCCGAGCACCTTACCGAGACGGCCGACCAGCGGCATCATGTCCGGGGTCGCGATGACCTTGTCGAAATTGATGTTGCCGCCGAGGATTTGTTCCATCAGGTCTTCCGCACCAACCACATCGGCACCGGCCTTGGTGGCTTCTTCAGCCTTCGGGCCCTTGGCAAAGACCGCAACCCGGACCGAGCGGCCCGTGCCATTCGGCAGGTTGCAGACGCCGCGGACCATTTGGTCGGCGTGGCGCGGATCGACACCCAGATTCATGGCCAGCTCGATGGTTTCATCAAACTTGGCCTTAGCGTTGGCCTTCACGTGAGCGACGGCATCGTCGATCGAGTACAGCGTGTCGCGATCAAAGGTCTCGCGCGCGGCCGCAATGCGTTTTCCGAGTTTAGCCATGATCTTACTCCGTCACCTGCAGGCCCATGGAACGGGCGGAACCGGCGATGATCTTCGTCGCCTGGTCGAGATCGTTCGCATTGAGGTCGGCGAATTTCGCTTCGGCAATCTCGCGGCACTGGGCCAGCGAGACGGAACCGGCGATCGACTGGCTCGGCGTGCTCGAACCCTTGGCGATCTTGGCGGCCTTCTTCAGGTAGAAGCTGGCCGGCGGCGTCGCGATGGCAAAGGTGAAGGACTTGTCCGAGAAGACGGTGATGGTCGTCGGGATTGGCATCCCTTTTTCCATCTCCTGGGTCTTCGCGTTGAAGGCCTTGCAGAATTCCATGATGTTCACGCCGCGCTGACCCAGGGCCGGGCCGATCGGCGGGGACGGGTTTGCAGCGCCCGCGGGCACCTGCAGCTTGATATAGCCGTCAATTTTCTTGGCCATGTTCCCACTCCATTAAAAAGGCGCGCCCTTCGCGCCTTCGGGGTTTGCGGTACGACCCGGCATGGACTTGTCGCCGGCATCTCCCGCAGATTGACGCCTAGGCCGTTTTTTCGACCTGGGCGTATTCCAGCTCGACCGGGGTCGCCCGGCCGAAGATATTGATGGCTACCTTCAGGCGGCCATGCTCGTCGTCCACTTCCTCGACAACACCGTTGAAGCTCTGGAAGTGACCATCGATGACATTGACGGTCTCGCCGATCTCGTAGCTGACGGTCGGACGCGGACGTTCCGCATCCTCTTCCATCTGGCCGAGGATCCGCTTGACCTCATTCTCGGAAACCGGGATCGGCTTCTTGCCCGAACCAAGAAAGCCGGTGACTTTCGGGGTCGAGGTGACGAGGTGATAGGCTTGGTCGGTCATGTCCATCTTCACGAGGACATAGCCGGGAAAATACTTGCGCTCAGCATTGATCTTGCGACCCTTGCGAACTTCGACCACATCTTCGGTCGGAACGAGGATTTCCTCGAATTTGTCTTCCAGGCCCTGGATCGAGGCTTCGATACGGATCGCGTCAGCGACCTTCTTCTCGAAGTTCGAATAGGCATGCACGATGTACCACTTGGCAGACATACAGCCTCCTCCTTAGGCGCCGAGAGACAGAATAAACTGGATGCTCGAACTGATAACCCAGTCAACAGCCCAGAAGAAGAGCATGGCAATCACGGACAGGATCAGCACCAGGAGCGTCGAGACCCAGAGCTCACCCCAAGTCGTCCACGTCACCTTGCGCGCTTCCTGGCGCACCTGAGACAGGTATTGGAACGGACCAACACCCTTTTTCTTGGGCGCTGCCGCTTCACCTTTGGCCGGCGTCGTATTCTTCGCGTTCCGCGTCATTCAAGTCCATCTGGCCCGCTCGGGCCCTTTATTCAAGAGATGGCTGGCATCATGCGCAACCATCTGAAATTCAAAACGGCCTGGCAGGGGCGGAGGGACTCGAACCCCCGACCCTCGGTTTTGGAGACCGATGCTCTACCAACTGAGCTACACCCCTAGGACCGCGCGCGGAATATCACGGTGACCGCGCCACCGCCACATCCGGAGCGCAGCTGTCTACAATGTGAAGCGCCATAAGAAAACAGCTAAAACGCACATTCGTGTATCCGGGCCCTCAGCCGGCATCGACCGAGGCGGTGACGGACCAGGCGAGTGCAGGCGCGCCGTCGCTCGCGCGGACTTCGCCGATAACGACAGATGTCAGGCCGAAAGCGTCCAGACCTCGCGCAATCTCCGCCATCTCCGCCTCATCGCAGGCCGCCTCGATCATCGACCGCATGCGGTGCGCGTAGGCGTCCAGTTCCGTCGCGTGGGCGGCCAGCCAGGCCTCCAATTCCCCGACCCCGTATAGGCCGACCCGGGCCGCGGCAGTCGAGCAATCCCGCCAAAGGCGCTCAATCAGCGTCCGGGCGGCGCCAGGCTGCGCAGCCCGAAGCGCCTCGCCCACCGCCTCGGCAGAGGCCTGGAAGCGTTCTGCTGCCCGCTCGAGAGCCGCTGGTGCCACCTTGCCGGCCGCCTGCCGCGCCGCGAGGCTCGACAGACGCTCAAGAGACCGCAACAGGCCGGCATCGCGGACCGCATCCAGCAGGACAAGATTGGCTCGACACTCCACCTCGATCGCGCCGCCCCCGCGGTGTACCAGCGCGCTGAACGCACCGGTCTGCGCTGTGACCCGAGCCGCATCCGCAAAGGCGTCCAGCCCGGCATATTCAAGGCCGAACTGACTGACCACACAGTCGAAACTTTCATCCGCATAGGGAAGCGCTGCACCATCAGCGACAATAGGCGCCACCGGCAGGTCATCGCCTACGGATGCTGCCGCGGCGCGCACCGCAGCCGGCGCGATATCCGTGCAATGCAGGTCGAGAGACACGTCTTCAACTGCTTCGGCACAATCGCGCGCCGCGCGCAATAATGCGCCCTCTCCGCACGCGGCGTCGAGAACGGAGACGTTCGCGCCGGGCACGAAACGGGTCGCGAAGACATTGTTCCAGTGCTCGCGCAACACGCCGGCTGTGCCCGCATCACGAAACCGGTGATCGGACCGGGAGGCACCGTGGGACCAGAAGTCAGCCCAGGCGGTCCTGGTTTGGGAACGAAGCTTGGCGGAAGACATGATGGGATCAGGGTGGCGGAGCCCTTGCACAAACACAATCCTCACCGGCAGCCACCACGTAGCGGGCACAGGCGAATTTGTGCTGCTTGGGACTCCAGCAAAAAGAAAAGGGCGGGCCCGCAGGCCCGCCCTTCCCTATTCGGTGTCAGCTTACGCTTAGAAGCGCAGGCGACCGCCCACGAAGAGGCGACGGCCCAGCGTTTCGTACGTAGCCGGCCAGGTGTTGGCCTGCTCCGACGCCGTGGAACCGAGTTCCGGAACGTCCGTGTCGGTGAAGTTGGTCACACCGACGGTCGCCGTGAAAGCTTCGTTGACGTCATAAGAGAAGGTGACGTCAAAGTAATCTTTCGCGGTGATGTCGTCGGACAGGTCCGAAACGAAACCAGCCGTGGTCGGGTCCGCGTCCAGCGCACCAATGTGACGCCAGCGCAGCGAGGTCGTGAACGGCCCCGTGTACCAGGACGACTGCATGGAGTGCTTGTACTCCGGCGTCGGCTCACCGCAGTCCAGACCATAGAGGCCCGCACATTCGATGACCGGCGACGAAGCCGATGTGGTGAAGTCAGACGCCATCACGAAACCACCGTAGTAGGTGATCGCCATGTCGCCCGGAAGACCGATCACGTCAGCTGCGAAGCTGTAATCGACGCGAAGGTCGATACCTTCGACAGACAGCGTGGCAACATTGATCGGCGACAGGTTCGGCACGAAGCCGTTGGCACCCATCTCACCCGTGGCCGGGTTACGCGACGGAGTCGCGGCACCAGCCGGATACAGCGTGTCACAAGATGCCTGAATGCCGGTCAGGTGACATTCGTTCAGCAGCGTCTGAAGCGGAACCGTCGAAATCGCGTCTTCAATCTCGATATTGTAGTAGTCGAGTTGAACAGTGAGGCCTTCGATGGCGTTCGGCTCGATGACGGCACCGATCGTGTAGGTGTCAGCCGTTTCGGCACCCAGACCGGTGTTACCACCGAAGAGGGCTTCCATCTGGGCATTACCCTGGAACGGAGCGCCCAGCTGGCCAGCCGGCACGCCGGCGGCAAGACAGGTCGCGTCGATCGTGGCGGCCGAGTAGCTACCATTGGCACCACCGGAGCACGGATCGCCCGCACCCGGGAAGCCGTTGGTGAACGGAGCGAACAGGTCGTTCACATTCGGTGCACGGACAGCACGGTTGAAGTTACCACGCAGGCGGATCTGATCATTGATCTGCCAGCCGAGGCCGACTGCGAAAGTCTCGGTATTGCCAACCGTGTTGTACTCGGACGTACGGAAGGCGAGATTTGCGCTGAGAGACTCGACCATCGCCTTGCCGGTGATGAGCGGGATTTCGGCTTCTGCGAAGAATTCGTAGACGTCAACCACACCTGCAACCGGCAGGGAGGAGTTGAAGCCACGAACGTCCGGGCCAAGAACCGAGTCAGGGATCGATTCAGCTGACGCTTCACGATACTCGACACCGAGGACGAGAGCCGGAGCATATTCAGCCGTCGGCAGCTGGAACATCGGCAATTCGCCGTTGACCGTGGCAACCGTCTGGAACAGCTCGACATTGTCGATCTGAGCACCGGTACGGGAGATGTAGTCAACACCAGCCTGCGACAGCGAGTTCGGGCCGTTCACGAGGTCGGCGTAAGGCACACCCGAGCAACCCGGAAGCGACTGGTCCCAGCAGGTCACAGCTTGCTGCAGAGCCGAAACCGAGATGTTACCGGTCTGGATCTGGGAGATGGACGAACGCGAGTAGTTCGCGAACACATCGTAAGCCCAGTTCTCGTTGATATCGCCGCGAGCACCGAAGACGAGCTGGAAGGAGCTCGTGTCGCGCAGCGAGTTACGCGTACCGATTTCCTGGTAGCGACGGCTCGTGCGAACGGTAGCCGTGCCGTCACCATTATTGGATGCCGGGTCGTTGGTCATCAGGGCCAGAAGGGCGGCCGGGATGTTCGGATCGGCGAGGTCATAGGTCAGCGTCACACCGGCCGGCGTCGGAGCCAGCTGGGAGTCGACGACGTTGTTGGCATACACGCCGCGGCCATACAGCTCGAGGTGCTGGTTCACTTCATAGGTCGCGAAGGCCGAGAAGTTGTAGCGCTCTTGCGGCAGCTGCAGGTAGTTGGACGGCGCGTAGTTATACGTGTCGTTCGGCGAACCGAAGCGCATCGGCACAATGCCGCTGCCCGAGTTGAAGAAACCAGAGCAGGTGTTGCCCGAGCAGAGCGGGTCGGCGGCCACCAGGCCGGCACCGTAGGCGCCGAAGTTGGAAGACGTCGCGCCGCGGAAACGCGTGCCCGGAATGTTCGAAGAACCACCGGCGATGAAGCCGTCAGCGGCATTGCCGGGGCCCGGATCCCAGTTGGTCAGGGACGAGAAGTCACGGTCGCCCTGGAAGACGGCCTGACGATTCGTGTAGCCCATGGAGATGACTGCGTTACCCCGACCATCGTCGAAGTTGCCGCCCATCGTGATGGACAGGGTCGTGATGTCGCCATCGAGGTCACCCAGCGAGGTTTCCTGCGACGCGTTGATCTCAACACCTTCGAAGTCGTCCTTCATGATGAAGTTAACAACACCGGCGACAGCGTCCGAGCCGTAAACGGCCGAAGCACCACCGGTCACGATGTCGACAGACTCGACAAGCGCGGACGGGATGTTGTTGAGGTCGACGACCTGGTTCGGGCCGGCGCCGACGAAGCGCATGCCGTCAACGAGGACGAGCGTACGGGTCGTGCCGAGGCCACGAAGGCTGACCGTTGCCGTACCGTTACCCGGGTTGTTCGACGTGGAGTCGAACGCCGGAACAACTTGCGGCAGCGTGTTAATGAAGTCTTCGGTGTTGACCGTGTTCACAACCGCGAGCTGCTCAGCAGACACGTTTGTGATCGGGCTCGGCGCCACCGTATCGGTGCGCTGAATACGCGAACCGGTTACGACGACGACGTCATCGTCTTGCGCTACAGCGGGAGCCGCGACGGCCAGACCGCTGATCAGCGTGCTTGCCATCAGGCAAGTCTTCAAGGACTTGGATCTCACTCTATATCCCTCCGAGTAAGGTATACGGAAAGGGACCCCCGCTCATCTTCAGAAGTCAGCGAGCACCCCCTCAAATCGGATCGCCGTGAAGCTTTCCATATTTGCAAGGTACGTCTGCGGTTTCGGAAGGGTCAATGACATCTCACCGTCACAAACGGTGTTTGCGATACACTGTTGCAGGTTTGCCGCAGACTTATAACGCTAACAGGTTTCCGACCCGAACCAGGTGAGTGGGCTCACGGGACGATAATCAGGCCGGCAGAAGGTCGAACGGCGCTGTGATTCGCACCTCATCACTCTCGAACGGCTCGACACCGTGCCAGAAAAAGGACGGAAAGAAGATGGCAAAACCCGGCTCGGGCATGACATAGCGTTCGGCTGGCAAGGCCAGTCCAGGCAGGCCTGGAACGCCTAGCCGCAACCAACCGGCACGTTCGCCTGACATCACACTTCGGGGAACGCTCACATAGTAGCTGGCACTGATCCAGCCGGCTGGATGGACATGATCGACATGCCCGCCCCCGGACTTCAGACGCACCGACCAGGCGCCGGCAAGTCTTCCACGGCCGGTATTTCGCGCCAGGAACGGGTGCTCCCGGTCTTTCGGCAATTCAGCCAGATAGCGGCGTGACAAAACCTCCAGCGCTGCCGCCAGCTCGCGAATCACCGGGTCGTCGCTGTTCCAGAGCCGACCGGCCGATTGGGTGCCGCCGAACAGGGTTTGCTCCAGCGGCGCTGCACCGTTCGCGTGCAGACGCTCGATACTGACGGACAGGGCCGCGTTGAACGCGTCGAGACTTGCATAGCCCGGCGGCGTGTCGAGCCGCATCTTGCGAGCAAACACATCAAAGTCGCACAATTGGGCGTAGCGCGGATCGCCGGTCTGGCGCCAGGCAACCGATTGCAGCGCCAGATGCTTCTGGAGATGCGCTGGCGGGACCTCGCAATCGAGAACCGCCGCCGCGCCGCGCCAATCCTCATTGACGAGCAGCGCCTCGGCCAGACCATGACGCGCGCTCCAGTCTTCGCCCTCGCTAGCCTCGAAGGCCAGCCGGGCATCCGCCAGGGCACCGGCGGGATCACCGGTCCGCAATCCCAGCTCGCTACGGACCATCGCGGCCTGCACGGCTGAGGGGTCACGCGCCAGGGCGGCGTTCGCGGCAGCCCGAGCCCCATCCGGCTGCCCGGAGCGTAAAAGGATGCGGGCCAGGACTTCATGCAATCGAGGATCGTCGGTCGCTGCGATCGCCTGCCGAAGCGGGATCAGGGCGGTGTCCCCCTGCCCGGCCTCGACCAGCAGGCTCGCCAGGTCGGCATGGTACTCCGGATCGCGGGGCGCCAGTGACAACGCGCGTCGATAGGCGCGCTCGGCGCCGTCGACATCCATCCGCGTGCGCAAGCTGTGAGCGAGCTGGGCATGGGCCTCGGCCATATTCGGCGCCAGCGCACACGCCTGGCGCAAATCCGCGCAGGACGCGTCCAGCTCGCCGGTCTCGCGCTGCAGGGCGCCACGATTGATGCGCGGCAGAACTGCGTCCGGATCTGCCTCCAGCGCCTGGTCAAAGGCTGCACGGGCAGCCTCGGTCTCACCGGCTCGCCGCTCCAGATTGCCCAGCGCGTTCAGGGCCAGCACATGACCCGGCTGGCGCGTCAACACATCGGCAATTGCCAAGCGCGCTGCCGGAAAATCGTCGGTCTGGGACAAGGTCAGCGCCAGATTCAGACGCGCATCGGCAAATTCCGGTGCCGCCGTCAGCGCGTCGCGATAAGCCTCAATGGCATGGTCCAGGCGCCCGGCCCGCTGATGGTGATTGCCGAGATTATTGAGCACCGCATGGCGTTGCGGATGATGCGCACTCGCCGCCTCGAAGTCCGCCTGCGCCGCGGCATCATCCCCCAGCCGGCTGTGGGCCATGGCCCGAAACATCAGCGCATCCGGCTGGTCCGGAACGTCTGTGAGCACCTGATCAAGCAGGGGCAGCGCCTCGCCAAACCGTCCGGCCTGCAGCAGGCCGACGGCACGCTGCAGGGTCGCCATCATGATCCGGACCGGCCGCCGCGACCCAAGAGACGCTGCCAGAACCCGCCGGAGCTGACGGTCGGCTCATCGGGTGCCTGCGCCACCGAGGTCGCGGCCAAATCGGGGATCGCATCAGGCTGCGGCGCCTCGCCCGCCTCACCGGCGGCAAGCCAGGCCCCCGTGTCCGGATTGACCCCCAGCGCCTCTATGGCCGTGTCGAATCCGTCCAGCCATTCCAGATAGGGCGTGGTCGAGTCAAGATGATCAGCGGAGGGTGGTCGGCGGACCTGCATCGCGCTGAAGGTCATGATCTGGCGCTCCTGTTTGTAGAATTCCAGGCACTTGTTGTCCCAGGTCAGGCCCATCCGCGCGAACAGGCTGCGCAAGCTCGCCTCGAAGGCCGTCACAAGCGTTTCATACTGCAAGGGCGTGACCGTTTGCGGATAGGTGCGCCGCCAGTGATCACACAGGCGCGCCTGCTCGGCATAGTAGTGGCGTATATCGTCCAGCGAATGCGCAAAAGGCCATTGCCGGGTAAAATTGCGCCGATAGATGGAAAAGGCCGTTTCAAGCGGACGACGACGAATATGGATCACCGGCGATTGCGGGAAAAGCTGGCGGATCAGACCGACCGCCTGGAAATTGCTGGGCTGCTTGTCGGTCACCCATTGCGCTTCGTCCAGCCCGTATTCGCGCAGCTGCTTGATGTAGATTTCCCGCCATTCGACCAGCTTGGCGTCCGGAATGGCGCCGCCCTGCCAATGGCTCGCCGCAGCCCAGGATTCAAACTTCTCGAGAATGAAGGGCAAGGCCGGAAGTTCGCCGGATGGCTCAACGTCATCATGCGCAGAGATCGCCGCCTCCAGCAGGGTCGTGCCGGAACGCGGCATGCCGACAATGAAGATCGGGATGGGTCCCGGCCCCGGCGCTGCTGCGGGCTCTGAGCCGTCAAACTGAGCGGCAAGGCGCGCGACACGCGCCTCCTGGGCGTCGCGATCATAGCCGGATTCCAGCTTGCCATTATGCTGCAACCACTTGGCCTCGTTGGCGAGCCCCCAGGTCGCGAAGGCCTCCGCGCGGCGTTTGCGGCGGTGATAGGCATCCCCCAGTGCAAACAGGGAGATCGCGCGCCGATCCGCCGGCAGATCGCGGGCCTCGCGGGCCGCTTCCAGGACTGCCAGCTCGGAATCTTCCAGACGACCGCCGGTCGTTTCCGAGAGAAAGGCGCAGGCATCAAGGTGATCGGGATGCGCCGCGAGGATGCGGCGGCAGTAGGTTTCCACCTCATCGACCCGTCCGGCGAAATTGCCGATCCGGGCCAGACCGAAAAGCGCGTCCGCAGAATCGGGGTCGACCTGAAGCGCCGCCTCGAAGGTCTGGCGCGCGGTCTCGGTATCGCGCGCCCCGAGGTAAAGCCGGCCCAGTGCAGCCAGCGAACCGGCATCGGAGCCGCGCTCGGCGACGACCGGCCGGAAAATCTCGATGGCCCGCCGGTAATAGCCCAGCTGGGACAGGGCCTGCGCCAGAGCACCGCGCGCATCGTTGTCATGGGGAACGATGTCCAGCCAGTCCTGGGCGACGTCCCGCAGCAATGCCCAGTCGGCCCGGTTGCGAGCGATCGCCGCCTTGATGGCCAGGCCTTCGGGCGGCAGGGCCCCGCCCGCAGCCGCCTCGGTCACTTTCAGCGCTGCCTCGGCTCCATCCGTGCGCCCGAGCTGCATCTCCAACCCTGCCAGCCGAAGCGCAACGCTGGCCCGGGCCGGATGGGTGTCCTCCGCCTTGAGCGCCTTGTCAAAGCAGTCCGCCGCGAGGGGAAGATTGCCGCCAATCCCCGCGAGATCACCGAGCCGCCCCCAGATATCAAACCGCGTCGCATCGCACTCGCTCGCCCGCCGCGCCGCATCGAGCGCCGCCTGGGCATTGCCTTCTGCCTCGTGCTGGACGGAGCGGTAAAGGTGGACCGAGGCGTTGTCCGCATTCGCCGCTTCCGCACGGTCAAGCCAAGCGCGACCTTCCGCGACATTGCCACACTCGATATCGCAAATTCCGAGGAGCCCCATCGCTTCGGCATCCTCGGCGCGCTCCTCGAGTACGGCATGACAGAGCGCCCGCGCCTGATCGAAGGCGTCCTGGAGGCGCAGCTCGCGCGCTTTGGCCAGCCGGGGGTCGGCGACCATCAACCTGCTCCGCCAGGGGCCGGGTCATTGCGGAACCAGCCGGTGACCTGGTAGCGGGCATCGCCGGCGAAGGGCGCGACCGGGCTGACTGCATGCAAGCGACGCCCGTCAAAGATCGACAACATGTTGAAACGCGGCAGGAAGGCGCGCGACACGTCCAGCCCGTCCTCGATCAGCATCAGCAGGCCACCCCAATCGGGCTGCCAATTACGGGTGAAGCCAAGCGTGTAGGCGGCCACCCTTTCCTGGTCATGTCCCTCATCGACATGCCGGGTCAGGAAGTGTCCCCGGGCATAGCGGGTTGCTTGCGCGTCAGCCTTGGTCACCACCGACGCCCCCGTCACCGTCTGGCCGAAGTCCAGAAACTCCCGCGAGTTCAGGAACTCGGTGAGGCGATGGATCGGATGGCCCGGGTCCCAGTGCGAGGTATAGGCCTGGATCATCGGATAGCTGTCGTAGAGATAGCCGTAATTCTTCTGCGCGCGCTGCATGACCCCGCCAATCGCCGCCGCAACCGCCTCGCGGCCCATCCCCTGGACTTCCTGCTGGGTCAGCTGGACAACGACTTCCGGCCCGTCTCCGGACGGATTGGGTTCTGGAAAGACAAGGCGCCAGGTGAGTGTGTCACGCAGGATCCCGCTGACCTGCTCGGCCAGGGCCGGCTCGAAGATATCGGGAATCTGAACCAGCGGGGACTCGGCATACTTGCGCGCCCATTCTTGCGGATCCAGTGCCGGATTGAGGCGAAGATTGAGCGGATCGGACATGGGTTCACACCAGCTGTAACAAACGGAGTGAAAACACCTATCCAGCCGACCCGGACCTGTCCAGACGAGCCGTCAGCCCGGTGGACGGACCACTCGCAATAGAAAACGGCGCGCTCCAGGAGGAGCGCGCCGCTGTTCTGCGTCGATATCGAGCGTGATTACTCGATGATCTTTGACACGACGCCGGCGCCGACAGTGCGGCCACCTTCACGGATAGCGAAGCGGAGCTTCTCTTCCATGGCGATCGGTACGATCAGTTCGACATTCATTTCGATATTGTCGCCCGGCA
>NZ_CAMYLS010000024.1 GCF_947259345.1 uncultured Maricaulis sp.
GCGCGGCGCGGGTGCGAAAGCCGATGGAGAGCCCGTCCACCGCGCCGCGCCGGACCAGGGCCGAGGCGGCCCGGCCACGCGGACCGGAGGTGAGGATCTCACCGCGCACATGCAGGCCGCGCGCATCCTCGGTGATCGCGGTCCACACACCGATCGGCTCGGACGGGTCGTGCTGGAAGAGCATGGGGATGGTGCGGCGGGTGGCGAGCGAGGCGGCAAAGGCGCCAGGCGCCACCACGTCGCCGGAGAGGTCCGCCAACCCGAACAGGCTGGCATGACCCTCAATGGCGAGGGTGTCAGGCATGGGGGAACTCCGGGTTTGGGGAGGGATCGGGCTGAGCTACGGGGGCGACCCCCCCATTTTTCCCGGAAGCGCGCCAGCGCTATCCGGTACCAACGGGAGACTCAGCACTTCAAGGCACGTTCGGTCGGTCCCGGGTCTTCGCCCGGGAAAAATGGGATTGGATTGGAAGCAGAGTGCTTGTGTTGGAAACTCAGCGCCGCTGGCGCGCAATCCTCCATGGATCGCTTGTCAGCCAGCAGGCCGCATCCAGTTTTCCAGCTCAAGGGTGAAACCGCGCAGCGGCGCTTCGCGCCCTTGACCTGGAAAACCGGATGCGGCGACGTCTCGGCAAGCGATGAATGGATTGATGAGCGCAGTGGCGCCTCACCCTCACATCACAATCACTCCTCCATCCGCCGTTCGATCCGCACCAGGCTTTCGCGGGCCAGGCGCATTTCGGCTTCCAGACCGGCCAGGCGTTCGGCCAGCGGGCTCTGGCGGTCGCTGATCTGTTCGAGCTGGTTGAGACGCTCACCCACACGGCCGGACCAGATCAGGGCGCCGGAGGTTTGCAGCAGGATGGCGAAGATCAGGCCGAGCGTGACCTGGCGCTGGACGGTCCAGCTTTCGGCCTCACGCATCACCCGCCTCCCCGTTCTCCTCGAGCCCGGTGAAGTCGGGCGTGACGGCAAGATCGGGGCTCGACCAGGGCCGCAGCCAGACGCTCAGCGCCCGCGCCATTTTCATCACCAGGGGCCGCACGGTCTGGCGCAGGAAGGCGGCATTGGCCTCGGCGTAATTGGCGTAGGTATTATCGCCGGGCAGGCCGAGCAGGAGCGGCGGCACGCCCAGCCCCAGCGCGATCTCGCGCGCGGCTTCGCGGCGGGCGGTGGTGAAATCCATTTCCGCCGGGCTCATCGCCATCGGTGTCCAGTCCAGCCCGCCTTCCAGCAGCAAGGGCCGCCCGGCATTGTTCGGACCCGTATGACTGGCTTCCAGCTCGGCCTTCAGGCGTTCAAACTGGTCCGGCGAAAGCTGGCCATTCTCGCCCTTGAAGACCAGCGCGCCGGACGGGCGGGCGGCATTGTCCAGCAGGGCGCGGGCCCAGTCAGAACCCGCCGTGTGCAGATCCAGCGAGCGGCCCACTGCTTCCAGCGGTGACAAGCCGTAGTGGTCATCGCCGGGATGGAAGAGACGAATATGGAAAACCGGACTGCGACCGGATGCGCGATCACGCTGAAAGCGGCGTTTTCGGCCCGCCGCGGCATATTCCCAGCCCTCGGGCCAACCGGTCGGTCCGGCCAGCACACGCATGCGATCCGGGCGCAAGAGATGGAGGGTGCGCGGCTCGTCAGCCAGGCTGGCTAGTTCGAGATAGGCATTTCCCGCCAGCTGTAGATAACCATAGAGACTTTCCCACAGCTCGGGCCCGGACTGGTCCGGATTGGGCATGTCCAGGAGCCGGGTCATGGCCCCGTCCGATGCCGTCAACGGCACCGAGGCGGCCGCTTCCGCGGTCAACCTCACACAGCGATGGACAATGGCATTGCGGGCATAACCCGCTTGCATCATCGCCGGCAGGGATCGCGGCGACCAGCCGCTTTGCGCGCTGGCAGTCAACGCAATGAGACGGCTCGACAGGGCGGACTTCTCCTCCCGGCCGAACAGACGATCGAGCCAGTGGGGCATGGCTGCCTCCTTGGGGGTTGGGTTTTCAGGTCAGGCGGTCGGTTAGAGCCGACGCAGACGCGGGGCGGCGGTGCGGCCGAGCAGGAGATCGCTGATGGCCCAGACCAGGGCGTCGACCCGGTCCGGACTGGATTTGGCGGCCTCGGGCGCGCCGAAGGCGCACATCTGGTCTTCCAGGCCGGGAAAGGCCCGGGCATGGCGGACCCGACCGGCGGCATAGAGGGCGGCGACGGGTTCGGCCCGCGCCCGCTTGCCACGCGAGGCATGGACCAGACGCACGGGCAGACCCGGCGCGGCGGCTTGCAGCACGGCCCGCACCATTTCCCCGCCCTGATTGGCTTCGGCCACCAAAGCGTCGGCGGCATAATCCTCAAAGGCCGTTGCCGCCCGTCCGGCCCAGTCCGCTGGCAGGGCCGGACCGAAAGAGAGATCGGCCAGCACAACCGCCGACCGGGCCGGGCCCTCGCCATACCCACCGGCCACGACAATCCCGCATTCGTCGCTGCGCGGACCGCCACTGGCCGGCGGGTCGAGCGCCACCACAACCCGGTCCAGATCCGGCACACCGGTTTGCAACCGGGCCGCCTCGACCTGGGCCCGCGTCCACAGGGCGCCATCGGGATCGTCGATCAACAGGCCTTCGACCTCCTGGCGGCCCAGCATGGACCCGCCATAGGCGGCATTGAGCGCGGCCACGAAGCCGGGCGCGAGATTGGCTTCATTGGCGGCAGTCGGTTGATGGGTCAGGCGGACCGGACCCTCCGCATCCGCCGCCCGCACCAGCACCTTGAGCGCCGGGATGGGGCGCGGCGTGGTGGTCAGCAGGATTTGCGGTGCGCCGCCCAACCGGACGCCCATGCGCAGCGTGTCGAGGACACGTTGCGGGTCCGACCAGGCGGCGAACTCATCACCCCAGGCAAAGTCAAATTGCGGCCCGCGCAGCCCGTCCGCATCTTCGGCGGAAAAGGCATAGGCCTGGCTGCCCGAGGGAAAGACCAGACGTTTGCGGCTGGCTTCATAGCGCGGTTGTTCATCCGCACTGCCCAGGTTTTTCAGCCCGGACGGGCCTTCAATCATCACTTCGCGGACATCATTGAAAGTCGGCCCCACCAGGGCGATGCGGCTGACACTGCGCAGCGCCCGGTGACGCACCCATTCCGCCCCCGCGCGGGTCTTGCCCGCCCCGCGCCCGCCCAGAAACAGCCAGGTCAGCCATTCACCCGGAGGCGGCAGTTGCGGGCCCGTCGCGTGGTAGCGGAAGTCGGTGTGGATGGCGGCGTCCAGATGCGCCGAGATCGGGAGTGTCTCCATCGCCACCCCGGCTTTCTTCAGTCTGTACCAGGCATCGACGCAGGACAGCCGCATCGCCAGCAAGCTGTCGGGTGGCGTCGGCGTCTGGACCGGAGGCGGGGTCGGCGGCGTCATCGCGGTCAGCCTCCTTGTTCGGATCTGGTGGGTCGCGGCGGCGCTTGCTACCCAGCGGGGGAAGCTTGCACACGGCGGTGTAGGCCGTGGCCAGGCGCGAGGCCTTGGCCGGATCACCGCGGAGGAATTCAATGTCGATCTGCCGGCGGCGGCGTTCCATCGCGGTCTCGTGGAGCGCGGCCAGCTCCGCTGCCGGCAGGGCGCGCAGATCATTGATGCGCTTTCGCATATGCGCCTCGGTGAGGTCATAGTCCGCAGCGATCTCGCGCACCTTCATTCCGTTCAGGAACATCAGATAGGCGGGGTATATGTCCACCGCGTCGCGGCGGCCTCGTCCGGGTTTTCCAGTCATGCCGAACAATAGGCCGACGCTGTCACCGGTCGGATAAGTGCCAGGAAAAAACCCGCAACCGCCTGGACGGTCACGGGTTCTTCGGGACGGTGGCAGGGATAGCGGCGGGTTTATCCTCGCCTTGTGGCCCTGCCAGGCAATTTCACACGCGTGTCTGGAGCGGGCTCACATGGTGGCGCGGCCCGTCTGGCGGGCTTTGTGACGAATTTGGCTCGAAGTTGAAACAACGGAGTGAGGCAAGGGTTGCGTGCGGGTTAACGGCGCCGTCCTGTTTGTCACCCCTGATGGACGCCCCGCGGAGGCGGGGCGAAAGTCAGGGGCCTAGCTGGTGGCCACCCCATAGGTCCCCGCCTTGCGTCCGGCCTGCGCCGGACATTCAGCGGGGATGACAAGGCTGGAAGTGTTTCAAGACATGGCGCAACGCGCTCACCGATCCGTCAATCACTTGCCGGGAGACAGCCATATCGGCCCGCTGGCTGACAAGGGATTTAGGGGTGGGTCCGCGCCCTGATCAGGTCAGGGCTTCGCCCGGATGACAAAAGGAGAGGCACCCTCAATCCTCCTCCCCCTCACCCGGCCATTCCGTGATCCGCGCTTCCCAGTCCACAGTGTCGGGATCGGGGAAGGTACTTTCCGACGTCACCCGGCCGGCGATGGACATGCCGGCCTTGCGGGTTGAGTCGGGATCGCCGGTTTTCAGCGGGTGCCAGGCATAGAGGTCGCGGCCCTCCGCGATCAGACGGTAGGCGCAGGTCTGGGGTATCCATTTGAGCTGCGGGACATTCTCCGGGGTCAGCATGACGCAATCGGGCACATGCATGTGGCGATTGTCGTAATGGCGGCAGCCACCCTTGTTGCAGTCATAGAGTTTGCAGGCGACATCCGTGTCCAGATTGAGGCCTGTATCCTCGTCTTCCAGCTTGATCAGACAGCATTTGCCGCAGTGATCGCAAAGCGACTCCCACTCGGATTTGCTCATCTGAGCGAGAGATTTCATCTTCCAGAAAGGCAATGCCATGAGAAACGCCTGAATTTGGCCTCGATTGGAAGGCTTTAGACTGTGCCCGAGGGGGGTGGCTATAGCATGTATCAGGAGCCGTTTCGCGCGGATCACATGATGGAACGCGATCGACGCGAACAGCGGCGGCGAATGATTCTGGGCGGCCTGCTGGGCGGGCTTGTCCTGATTGGCACGGTATTGGGCGTAACCGGCTGGCACTGGGCCTTCCACGACCTGCCGCCCGCCCCGACCAGTGCCGCCGAGCTGTGGTCGACCCGGCGCGAACCCTCCGTCACCCTGCAGGATCGTGAGGGGCATGTGCTGGCGGTGCGCGGCCCGCTATATGCCCGCGCGGTGGGGCTCGACACCCTGCCCGACCATGTCCCGCAAGCCTTCCTGGCGATCGAGGACCAGCGCTTTTACGACCATGACGGGGTCGATTTGCGCGGGGTTGTGCGGGCGCTCTGGGTCAATTTCCGGGCCGGGCGGTCCGTCCAGGGCGGGTCGACCATCACCATGCAGCTGGTGAAAAACCTCATCCTCTCGCCGGACCGGCAATTGCGTCGCAAGATCCAGGAGATGCGCCTCGCTCGGCAGCTGGAGAACCATCTCACCAAGACCGAAATTCTCGAGCTTTATCTCAACCGTATCTATCTGGGTGCCCGGGCCTTCGGAGTGGAAGCCGCGGCGCAGCGCTATTTCGACAAGTCGGCGACCGAACTGACCCTGGCCGAGGCCGCCTTGCTGGCCGCCCTGCCCAAGGCGCCGAGTCGCTTGGACCCGACCGTCAATCTCGCCGCCGCCCAGGCCCGGGCCGCTACCGTACTGGATGCCATGCTCGCCGCCGGTTTCATCGACCAGGCAGCCCATGACGCGGCCATTGCCGAACCGGCCAGTCCTGTGGCCGACACGTCCGATCCCGGTGCCACCGCCAATTGGGGCCATGCCTTCGACTATGCCCTGGCCGAAGCCACCGGTCTGGTCGGCGATGACGTGCCGGACCTGGTCATCCGCACCACGCTGGACCCCGCCCTCGCCCGCGCCGCGCATGATCTGATCGAGGAAACCCTGGCCGCAGAAGGCGCCGCCCAGAATGCCGGAGAGGCGGCGATTGTGCTTTTGGCGCCGGACGGGGCGATCCGCGCCTTTGCCGGCGGGCGCGATTATGCGACCAGCCAGTTCAACCGCGCCATCCAGGCCCAGCGCCAGCCCGGCTCGGCCTTCAAACCCTTCGTCTTCACCGCCGCGCTGGAGGCGGGCTATGACCCGTCCTCGGCGGTCTGGGACGAGCCGATCGACCTGGAAGGCTGGACGCCGCAGAATTTCTCCGGTGGCTTCCGCGGTCTGGTGACCTTGCAGGAAGCGCTAAAGCGCTCGATCAATACGGTCGCAGCCCAGGTCGCCGACCAGGTCGGGATTGCCCGCGTGGTCGAGGTCGGACGCCGTTTCGGCCTCACCTCGCCCCTGCCCGAATTGCCGGCCATCGCGCTCGGCGCGGCGGAAGTGAACCTGCTCGAATTGACCTCGGCCTATGCCGTTTTTGCCAATGATGGCGCCCGCCGGGAGCCCTATTTCATCACCTCGATCACCAATTCACGCGGCGATGTCCTCTATGAGCACGCGATGGTCGCGGCGCAGAGGGCGACGACCGCCGAGACGGCCCGGGCCATGTCGACCATGCTGCAGGATGTGGTGTTGACCGGGACCGGGCGGCGGGCCCGGCTGGGCGATCGCCCGGCGGCCGGCAAGACCGGCACCAGCCAGTCTTTCCGCGATGCCTGGTTTGTCGGCTATACGGCCGATTACATTGCCGGGGTCTGGGTCGGCAATGATGATGACACGCCGATGGATGATGTCACCGGCGGGGGTCTGCCCGCCACCATCTGGCAGCGCTACATGACCACGGTCCATGCCGATCTGCCGGTGCGGGCGCTGTCGGCTCCGGCTCCGCGCACACGCTCGGAACGGGAGGAGCGGCTGGCCGCTTTTTATTCCGACTTGTCGGCGTCCTTCTCGGCGATACTGGCCGAAGAGTCCTCACCCAACGAGCGCTGAACCGCCGCCGTCAGTTCGGCCATTTCAGTGCGCATCTGGGCAATTTCCGCATGCAGGCGATCGCGGTCGGCATCGGCCTCGAGATCGCGGGCCTCCTCCTCGTCGAAATGCTTGGCCTGCAGGCTGTCGACGATAATGGCGATGAAGAGATTGAGCACGGCAAAACTGGTCAGGACGATGAAAACAAGGAAGAAAATCCACGCCCAGGGATGAAACTCCATGACCGGCAGGGCGACATCCGTGGCCCAGCCTTCCAGCGTCATCACCTGGAAAAGGGCAAAGGCCGACTCGCCCAGCGAACCGAAGCGCTCCGGATTGCTCTCGGAGAAGAATTTCGTCGCCATGACGGCCGAGACGTAGAACATCAGGCCCAGAACGGCGATCACGGCGCCCATGCCCGGAATGGCCCTGAGCAGGGCTTCCACCACCTTGCGCAGATCCGGCATGACCGAGAAGAGGCGGAAGGCCCGCACGATACGCAGGGCCCGCAGGACCGAGAAGCCGCCCGCGGCGGGCAGGATGGAAATGATGATGACGGCGAGGTCGAACCAGTTCCAGCCATTGAGGAAAAAGCGGTGCCGGTAGACGAAAAGCTTGAGCAGGATTTCGACGACGAACACGCCGACAATCACGCGATCCATGATCGGCAGCCAGGTCGTGAACCAGGCGCCCTCATAGGGGTAGGTTTCCAGTCCGAGCGTGATCGCGTTGAACACGATCAGCGTCATGATGAAATTGCGAAAACCCGAACTCTCGACGAAAGTTTTCACGCGAACCCCCTGCAATGATCCCGGCGCCCCTGTCCCGACAGGCAACGCAGGCCTGCTCCTAGCCCTGTCACCTAGGAAATTCAATCATCTGGTGCCAGTTCAAATTTGAGGAAAATCGCCGATAGTTCGAATTTTAGCGGACCGCTTATCCACGATTTAAGGCGCTTGAGGCATTAAGGTGCCAGACAAGCACGGGACGCAAACATGCGCCTTTCTGGCCCGAAGATCAGCACCAGGTCGACGCCCGCTCCGGGTCAGTCCCTGCAGCATGGCGAAATCACCATTGCCTACCAGCCGATCCTGCGCGGCGGGTCGATCGCCATCATGTGCTATTTCCTGTTCGACCTGGTCACCCGGCTCGCCTTTCCGGGCGAGTCCCATCATGGCGTCATGGTGCTGGCGGTCTCCTTCGCGGCGCTGACATCGATCAGTGTGCGCCTGTATCTGTGCCGGACCCGTTCGGCCGGCCAGCTGGAAGTCGCGGGCAGCATTCTCTGCCTCAGCCTGTTTGCCAATTCGAACCTGCAACAAGTGCTCTATTTCCAGGACGAGAACCTGCTCTACTCGGTCCTCATGATGCCGATTTTCGCCGCCCTCCTGCCGAGCCGGCGGACAATTGCGGTCGCCACACTGCTGTGTTTCGCCAGCCTCGTCATACTGGTCCAGAGCAATATACCGGCGCGTATGAGCGACTATATCTGGATCGGCTTTTCCGGCATTGCCGCTGGGGTCGCCATTTCCCTCATCCTGCGCAATGCGGTCCTCAACTCGGTCAAGGCGCGTCTCGATGCCATCCGCGATCGCGAAACGGCCGAGGCCCTGGCCGCGGAAACGCGCCATCTCGCCGAATGCGACGCACTGACCAATCTGCCCAATCGCCGCAGCTTCTTCACCGAACTGGAAAGCCGCCTGGAGCGCCTTCGCCGCCATGGCGAACCCTTTGTGCTCGGCCTGGTCGACCTGGACGGGTTCAAGCCGGTCAATGACACCTATGGCCACGCGGCCGGCGATGAAATGCTCAAACAGGTCGCCGAACGCCTCAGGACTGTTGCCGGCGACACGGCGATGCCGGCCCGTCTGGGCGGCGATGAATTCGCCCTCATCGCATCGGCGCCCTGCACACGCAGCGAGACCGTCCTGCAGCTGGGCCATCGTATCGAGGCACAGCTTTCCCGCCCCTATGAACTGGGCGAATACACCTGCAAAGGGTCTGGGTCAGTCGGGCTGCTGATCTGCAATGACCCGGACCTCTCGACCCATGACGTCATGGAACGGGCCGATCACGCCCTCTATTTTGCCAAGCGCGCCCTGCAGGGCAAGGCGGTCCTGTTCAACGCCGCGCTCGAACACGAGATGATGGCCTCGAGCCAGGTCGACAAGGCGCTGCGCCGCTGCAATTACGAGACGGAGTTTACGGTCAAATTCCAGCCCCAATACGATCTCATCAAATCGAGGGTCATCGGTTTTGAAGCCCTGGCGCGGTGGGACTCGCCGGAATTGGGCACGGTCTCACCGGACGTCTTCATCCAGGCTGCCGAGCGCGCCGGCATGATCCGTCCGCTGACCCAGGTCCTTCTGACCAAGGCGCTGACCGCGATGAAGGACTGGCCGGACGACCTGACCCTGTCCTTCAACCTGTCCGCCCATGACCTGATGTCACCGCAGGCCATGGAAAGCGTGCTGCAGACCGTGAGAGACAGCGGCCTGCCGACCAAGCGGATCGAGTTCGAGATCACCGAAACCGCCATGATGAGCGATTTCAACCAGGCCCGACGCGCCATCGACCAGATTTCAAAAGCCGGACATTCCGTGGCCCTGGACGATTTCGGCGTCGGCTATTCCTCTTTGCAGTATCTCCAGCAATTGCCGGTCTCGAAGCTCAAGATCGACCGATCCTTTGTCAGCCAGATGCTGGAAGATTCATCGTCCTTCAAGATTGTCCGGACCATGCTTTCCCTGTCCCAGACACTCGGTCTGGGTTGTGTGATCGAGGGCGTGGAGACGGAGGCACAAATGCATATCCTGCGCACACTCGGCGCCCGGCACGTCCAGGGCTATCTGATCGGCGAGCCGATGACCGCCGACGCCGTCCTGCCGCATCTGTCGTCCCCGCTCAAGATCGGCCGGCCCCGGCCGGACATCTGTCCGCCGGGGCTTCGCAAGGCGCGCGCATGAGGCCGCTCGCAGGCCTTCTCTGCGGTCTTGCGGCACTGGCCTGCGGTGCCCCCGCCTTCGCCGATGATGTCATGGAAGGTCATGCCCGGCGCGGCGCCGTCTATGCCCGCATCCTGATGGAAGACCTCACCCCGAATGCCTGTGCCGCCCTGTGCGACGGCGATGGCCAGTGCCAGTCCTGGGTCTGGACCCGGGCCGAGCTGACTGGCACCGATCCGGGCTGCCACCTCCTCTCGGCCGCCCCGACGCCCTATCGCGCGCCCGGTCGTGTCACCGGCCTGTCGGGTCAGCTCAGTGATCGCATAGAAGCCGCCGCCGAGCGCGCCCCCAGCCCCCGCGAGGAAGACGCGCTGCGCGCCACCTTGCGCGGGCCCTACTGAGCGTCCGCCGCAAAACTCCCAATTCCCGTACAATTTGAAACATCCCTCCTACGGTTTTTTTACCTGCTGCTGAGAGATTGAGGCCTCACCATCGCGTGGAGTGGGACATGGCGGTCATCAGCAAGCTCAACAATCTGGTCGGACTGGCGCGCGAGAAGTCGAGCGATCGCCGTCGGGCCCTGTTGCGCGAAGTGACTGACCTTTTCTTCGAGGAAACACCCGAGCGCGACAGCGCCGTCTCCGGACGTTTTGACGAAGTCCTCTCCGCCCTTGCCGAACAGACGGCCCAGGACGCCCGCGAGGAATTGTCCCACCGCTTTGCGGATACGCCGCTGGCGCCGCGCGGCCTTGTGTTGAAACTGGCCCAGGACGCCATCGAGGTGGCCGGCCCGATGCTGTCCCAATCCTCGGTGCTGTCCGAAGATGATCTGGTGAGCATCGCGGAAAAAGGCTGCCAGGACCGCCTCAAGGCTATGTCGAAGCGCGAAGAAGTCTCCGAACGCCTGTCTGACACGATTGTCCGCCGCGGCGATGACGAGACCGTGGCGACGCTGATCTCGAATGAAGGCGCACAGATTTCCCGCGAGACCTTCGAGACCGTGTCCGAACGGGCCGAGACCTCCGAAATCCTTCAGGCGCCGCTGGTCAAGCGCAGCGATACGCCCAATGACATCCTCGCGGACATGATGCTCACCGTACGCAATCACTTGCGTGACCAGATCATGGAACGCTTCGACAGTGTCGACCCGGCCATCATCGACCAGGCCATGGCCGTCTCGAAAGCGCGCCTGGCCGCCCGGATCCGGAATGACAAGCAGATCGAGGACGCGCGAAAATTCATTGCCTCCATGGCGATGCGCAAGAAGCTCGATGGCAGCCTGCTCGCCCGTCTCCTGCGTGAAGGTGAACAGGTGAAATGCCATGTCGGCTTCGCCGAGATGACCGGGGTCGATTACACAGCCGCCAAGCGTGCCATCGAGCAGGAAAGCATCGATCCGCTGGCCCTGATCTGCAAGTCCGCCGGTTTCGACAAGGCGCTTTTCGTGACCCTTGCCGTGCTGCGCCACAGCAATAGCGAAGACGCCTTCCGCGATGCCCGCGAACTGGGCAATCTCTACGACCGCATCACCGCAGATGACGCCGCCCGCGCGATGCGCTTCTGGCGCATGCGCCGGGACATGGCGGCCTAGGCAGCCCCTTCCCTGACCGCCTGGCCCGTGCCAGTCTTCCCCCATGCCCGAGGTCATTGATCCTGACATTGCGACCCGCGTGATCGCCCGGCTGGACACCTGGCTGGGCGAGGCGGGTTTGCGGCTGGAGATTGCGCCGTCGGAGTTTGGGGTCCTTCACGGCGATGCGGTCGATATTCTCGTCCACAGCGCGACACTGCCGCCGCTTCGCATCACTGTGTTTGACGAGTATGGCGACCTGGGCACCCACGATGCCCGTCTGGCCCTGGTGATGATCGGACGCGGGTTTGGTGAGCTGGACGATGCGGGCGATGCCGTCGTCTGGGCCCAGGCCGAGGGGCTCGATCCGGATGATCCGGCCCCGACGCTCCTGCACCAACAGCTGAGCGCGGCGCGCGCGGCCTTTCTGAAGGCCTGGGGCGAGCCGCCGGACGTCGTCACGGATCTGGACTGGCAGCTCAATGCCGGCACGGCGCAAGCGCTGCGGCGGGCGGCGGGGCTCTTGCCGAAGCGGTGACGGCCCTCCAATACCTTGTCATCCCCGCTGAATGTCCGGCGAAGGCCGGACGCAAGGCGGGGATCTATGTGGTCGCCACGAGTTAGGTCCCTGACTTTCGCCCCGCCTTCGCGGGGCGTCCATCAGGGATGACAATCACGCGAACTGTCCGCGCGCCGATCAGCCCTTGCCCGCCTCACTCGCCACCACAGCTTTCGCGCCATCATCACCCGGCGGCGTAAACACCTCGGCGCCGCTTTCGACATAGATACTGGTCGAGGGGAAGGCGAATTCGGTGCCGGCGGTTTCGACCGTGTCCTTGATGAAGAAGGCGAGCTCCTCCTTCAGACGCAGCCATTCGCCCCAGCTCGTGGTCTTGGTGAAGCAATACAGCATGAAATCGATCGAGGACGGGCCAAAACTGTCGACCCGCATGAAGGTCGAAACCTCCGGTGCCTGGGCATATTCCGGATGGCTTTCGATATAGCCCAGCACCTTGTCGCGGATCTCGCGCAGCTGCTCCGCCGTGGAGTCGTAGCGCACGCCGATGATCCAGTAGGTCCGGCGATGCGTCATGCGGGTGAAATTGATGACCGCATTGTCGGCAAGTTTCGAATTGGGGACATAGACCGGGCCCTTGTCGAAACGGCGCACCACGGTGGAGCGGAAATTGATCTCTTCGACCGTGCCTTCGACAATCCCGTCCACCTTGACCCAGTCGCCAGGCAGGAAGCGCTTCTCGGTCAGGATGAGAATGCCGGCGATAAGATTCTTGAACAGGTCCTGGGCGCCCAGGCCGATGGCGACGCCGAACAGGCCGAGACCGGCGACAATGCCGGCGACCGGAATATCCCAGACCTGCAGAACCGCGGCCGCACCGACAATGATGAAGACGATGCGCAATGCCTTGGTCATCCAGTCAATCATGACCGGCGTCAGCGCATTGCGAAGCCCCTGCAGGGCATGGGCGAGCGGACCGACCGCATTGTGCAACGCCCAGAAGAGCGCAATCACCACGAGGGACTGGACGAATTGATGACCGCGCAGCGTGCCCTCCCCGCCGAACTGCAGGATGTTGAGGGCGAAGAAGAGGGCGATGATCACGGGAACCAGTTTCATCGGCCCGGCCAGGGCATCGACCACCGCATCGTCGAATGTGGTCTCGCTTTTCGAGGCCAGGCGCTTGAGCGCGGCAATCAGCCAGCGCGCAATCATGCCGCGGGCGACAATCCCGATCAGCACGATCAGCAGGGCCAACAGGCCCTGGCCGATGCTCACGCCCAGGAAAGACGTGTTCCAGACATCCAGGATCAGGGCCCAGAGCTCCCGCGCCTGCTCCGGCAGATTCCCCTCGGTCGAGGCTGACGTCGTCATGCGGCCCGCTCCTTGGCACGGTGGAAGGTGAGGTCGGGGAATTTCTCTTCCGAATAGGAGACTTCCCAGGCCGATTTGGCGAGGAAAACCGGATCGCCATTGATATCCTCGGCCATGGCCGATTTGTGCCGGTCGGCAAAGGCCTCGATCTTGTCACGCGCGCCGGTGACCCAGCGGGCCGTGTCGTAAGGCGCCGGTTCGAAATCGACCTCCAGCCCGTATTCGGCGGCGACGCGCTCGCGCATCACATCGATCTGCAGCGCGCCCACGGCCCCGACGATGAAATCACCGCCCAGGGTCGGCCGGAAGAGCTGGGTCACACCCTCCTCGGCCAGGCTTTCCAGCGCCTTCTTGAGGTGCTTCGCCTTCAACGGATCGGCCAGGCGGGCGCGGCGCAGGATTTCCGGGGCGAAATTGGGAATGCCAGAGAAGCGCAACTTGCCGGTCTCGGACAGGCTGTCCCCGACCCGCAGCGTACCGTGATTGGGCACGCCCATGACGTCACCGGCAAAGGCCTCGTCGGCGATCTCGCGATCCTGGGCGAAAAAGAGGATGGGCGAGGACACGGTGAGCTGTTTGCCAGCCTCGGTCTTCAGCTTCATGCCGCGTTTGAAGGTGCCCGAACACAAGCGCACAAAGGCGACGCGGTCGCGGTGATTGGGGTCCATATTGGCCTGCACCTTGAAGACAAAACCGGCGACTTCCTTGCCGCCCGGCTCGAGCTCCACCGCCAGGCCATTCTTGACCGCCGGCATGGCGGCCGGCCCCGGAATGATGTCGGCCAGCCCGTCCAGAAGCTCGCGCACCCCAAAGCCGCGCAGGGCCGAGCCGAAGAAGACCGGAGTCATATGACCTTCCAGGAAGCTTTGCATCTTGAAGGCGGGGCACAGCTCGGCCGCGACTTCAGCGCCCTCTTCCAGTTCCGCGACCTCGTCCTCGGAGAGGTGATCGCGGATCTCAGTGCCGTCGAGCGCCCAGCGCGGACTGGCGGCGGTGTCGTCGCGGTCATCGCCGGGCTTTTGATAGCCGACGAAATTCTTTGTCCTGAGGTCGAGCACGCCCTTGAACCGATTGCCCGAACCGGAGGGCCACTGCATTGGCACGGTGTCCAGCGCCAGCTTGTCCTGGATGTCTTCGAGCAGATCGACCGGGTCCAGCGCCTCCCGGTCCATCTTGTTGATGAAGGTGACGATGGGAATGTCGCGCAGGCGGCAGACCTCGACCAGTTTCAGCGTCCGCGGCTCCACACCCTTGGCCGCGTCGAGCACCATGATGGCACTGTCGGCCGCGGTCAGCGTGCGATACGTGTCTTCGGAGAAATCCTCGTGGCCCGGCGTATCGAGCAGGTTGAAGAGGAGGGCCCGGTGTTCAAACGTCATCACCGAGGCGGAGACCGAAATCCCGCGCTCCTGTTCGATCTTCATCCAGTCCGACTGGGTCCGGCGGTTTTCGCCGCGGGCGCGGACCTGGCCGGCCAGGCGGATGGCGCCGGCGGACAGGAGCAGCGTCTCGGTCAGCGTCGTCTTACCGGCGTCGGGATGGGAGATGATCGCGAAGGAACGGCGGCGCGCCCATTCCGGGGCGTCTTGGGTCGGGGCAGTCATGGCGGGCTCATGTGTGATGCAGGGCGTCCGGTTACCCTGTTACCGCCCCCGCGCGCAAGTCACCTCACGCGGCAAGCCAGACCTGGTCATTGATCTGCCCGGCCGTGAGATAGCCCAGCTCCTGGTCCTTCCACAGCGAGGCCAGGGTCGTGATCGTGACATTGGCATAGCGCAGCCCGACCTCGGCATGGCTCGCAGCCCCGTCGGGGCGGACGGCCAGCAGGGCGTTCGCGCCCGGCGCGACATAGCTGATCAGGGCGACCAGGTGGCGCACATGTTCCGGCTTGTTATGAGCAATATTGGGATCAGCGAAGACAGCTTCCCGGACCAGGCTATTGAGCTGGGCGGCGGTCAGAGTCTCGATCTGCTCGGGCGAGAGCGGGATTTGGCCAGAGCGCAAAACCCCGTTCAGATCCCCCAGATCGAAAACGACATCGTTGAAGAGAAACAACATGGCGAACCCGAAGCGCTAGGAGCAATTTGAACCCTCCCAGCCTAGCGCCGGTGCGTTAAGGATTTTCTACCGGCTCGGTCAGGAAATGGCGCCCCTGCCGATCCTCGATCTCGACGATCCAGATATCCGGATCCTGATCGGCCCGCTTGTGGCAATAGGCATCCAGGCTCGCCTCATCCGTCTCGGGACGCCGGGTCCAGATCCGCTCACCCTGATCGTCCCGCGACGGGACATAAAGGTGTGCCAGTTGCGACCCCGATACCACTTTCACGAGTATCGCCCCGGCATCTTCGTCTCCCCGGCGAATCACATAAGCCGACGCAAACGCTGATTCAGCCCTGCGTATCAAGGCATCCAGCCAGAATTTCGATTTCAGAGCACTCATTTCGATTGCTGGCAGCCCAATTGCTTAATAATCTGTAAACGGGTGAGGGAGCGTTTCATGTTTGTAAGAGTATTGTCGTCTGCGGTCGCCGCATTGGCCATCCTTGCGTCCGGCCCGATGGCCGTCTGGGGACAGGACAATCCGGCTGCCAGCGCAGTAGAGACGATTCCGGTCAATACGGAAGAGCGCAGTCTTGCGGACCTTGATGGCGGTTCAAACGCCTTCATCCTGTCCACATCACGTGAGCGGGCGCAGATCCATTTCTCCCTGCCGCCGAATGTCGACACCACGGAAGCCTGGCTTCGCCTCGCCGCCCGTCCGGCCAGCGACAGCACATCCGGTCTCATCCATGTCTCGGTCAATGGCGGCGAAGCCATCACCATCCGCCCCCAGGCCCGGGCCATGGAAGCGCGCTTCGCCCTCTTCTCCGCCGATTTCCGCGCCGGCGATAATACACTCGAGATCGCCTACACCACAGACACCCCGGCGGCTGGCTGGATTGTCGATGCCCGGCGCTCGCAGATGCGCCTGACCCTGGAACCGGTTGCCGCGATCGACACGCTGGATGATCTGGAACACGCGCTCGGCGCCGATTATGCCGCGCCGCGGCGGATCGCGCTTCTCACCGAGGACAGCCGCGAACGCGTGACGCTGGAAGCCCTTGTGGCGCAGGGGCTTGCCCTGCGCGCCGGCCAGGTCCCGCTTTTCACCGCCAATGCCGAAGAGGCCGATCTGGTTGTTCGCATTGGCGACAATGCCCGCCTTGCCGCCGATGATCGCGCGGCCCTGCGCTCCGGTGACCTGTCCACCGGCCCCGAAATCGCCTTCCGCAATGACGGCATCCCGCACCTCATCATCACCGGTCGCTATCTCGATGAAGCCACGGCGGCCGCCCGCCTGATGGCGGCTCGCTCCTTCGATGGCTATCAACGCAGTTTTCTCGCCTCGGATGCGATGACAGCCACGCGACTGGGCACCCGCCAGGTCCGCGATGCCCGCACCCTGCACGCCAATGCCGACCTGAGGACCTTTGCCGATACGGGCCTGCCTTTCTCGGCTGACCAGGGTTCGCGCACGGCAGTCCAGTTCTCGACCCGTTTCGATGCCGATCGGCATGGTGCCCTGTCCGTCATGGCCCGCGCCGCCCTGATCAGCGGCGAAGCCTGGCTCTATGCCTGGTATGGCGATGCTGACGCGACAGCGCCCGCCAATCACAATCTCCTCGTCATCGGCCCGGGCTCGACCGAAATCGCGGCGATCGACCGCAATGCCCCGGCCGAGCTTCGCGCCGCATTGCGCGCTGCCGAACGGTCGCGCGGCCAGCGTGGCCTGATGCGCCTTGCCGCCGCAGCCTATGCCGACGCCGGCGATGTTGAAGCCGGCGCCGAGGTCGGGATCGGCGTAGCCTCGCTCTTCCGCGACCAGGCCAATCAAAGCCGCTGGATCGCCACGCTGACGGCGCCGGACATCGCCTCCTTCGAGGCGGCCGGACGGTCACTGGCCCGCTCCGATCTGTGGATGGCGCTGGAAGGCCGGGCCGCTGTCTGGAGTGCCCGCGGTGTCACGGCGCTGGATTATGCGGTGGTCTCGCCGACCCTGTCAGAACGGGCGCGTGAATTTGCGGTCGACCATACGCGTGACGCCGCCTTCATTCTGTTCGGCGCCGCCTTCCTGCTCCTGATGCGCGGCTTTCTGGGACGTCGCAAGCGGGTTTCCGCGCAATCCTAGTGATTGAATTCGCAGAGAATTAACTACCCTTCTTCACGCCGCATCAAACTCAGCCTGTTAGACATCTCCCCATGCAAGCGGGATTTGTCATGCACGCCAGAATGAAAGCGATTGTCCTCGGGCTGGGCCTCGGCCTGACCGGGATGGGCCATGCGGCCCTCGCCGATGACGCCGCCGCAGCCATTTTTGGCGAACGTCAGCTGGCCCTGGCCGTGGATGATCGCTGCCACCTGTTCACGGACGGTCAGCGCAATGCGCTGGACGCCGCGCGCCTCCAGGCCCGCGGCCTCCTCCTGCGCGAGGGCATCGCGCGCCAGGCGCTGGACGATTACACGGCCGATCTGCACCGCCAGGCGGCCGGTATCGCCTGTGCCGATGACGCGGTCGCCGATCTGCAACACCGGGTGGTCAACGCCTATGCCGGCTGGGTCCGCATTCCGGCGATGGAGTTTCCCGGTCGCCATTTCACCTGGACGGCCAGCCGCACGGTGATGCCGGACACGCCGGTCTGGTCGATCCGCCAGGATCAGGGGGATTTCGTCGTCGGTGTCAGCACGCGCGATGATCGCCGCCAGCTGAGTTTCGCGCTGGCCGGTCAGCCCGATGCGACGTCCGCAATCCTTGTCCTGCGTGACATGGACCGTCAGCCGACGCTTTATGACGCCACGATGGGGGGCATCTATGCCGGCCCGACCGAGGCCGCCTGGGCGCGCTGGACTCCGCCGCGCTTTGCCGAGACCCGGATCTGGGCCCGTGGCCACAATGCCGGACGTCTTGCCGCCACTCTGGCCGAGACGGAAGACGCCGCCACCCTGTTCGATTTCCCGATGAGCGCCGCCGACGCGCTCGCCGCCCGCGATCCGCGCGAAGCCGCCCGCATCGATCTGATGGACCGCCATGGTCGCATCACCGCCAGTCACTACATCGAGATCGGTGACTTCGCGGCTGCCCTCGCCTTCCTGCGTGGCGGCGATCAGCGCGATCTGGCGGGCAGCTCCGCGCCCGAACCGTCCGCGCCGTAAGTCTGCCTTCATCGCTCCTGCGTACCAGACCCCATCGCGCGCGATTATTCACGTGTCATCCCCGAAGGATGCCCGGCGAACGCCGGGCGAAAATCAGGGACCTAGCTGGTCGCCGCCACATAGGTTCCCGCTCTGCGTCCCGCCTTCGCGGGACATACGGCAGGGACGACAAGTCTCGCGTTTTCACTGGCACCGCAGGCTGCGCTGGCCGAATGCCATCCCAAGCGCTATGACCCCGGCTCCGCGATCCCCCGTCCCGCCCGCGCAGTGAAAGTTCGACCGACACGATGCTTACGATTTCCAATCTCGACTATCGCATCGGCGAACGGTCCCTGTTCGAAAATGCCTCGGCGCAAATCTCCGGCGGCTGGAAGGTCGGCCTGGTCGGTCGCAATGGCACCGGCAAGTCGACCCTGCTGCGCATCATCCGCGAAGAGATCGACCAGCCCTCCTCGGATTCGCCCATCCGCCTGCAGCGTGGCGCCCGCATGGGCTGGGTCGCCCAGGAGGTCCAGCCCTCCGACATGACCATTCTCGAGGTCGTGCTGGCCACCGATGCCGAGCGTCACGCTTTGATGCAGGAATCGGAAAGCGCCACCGATCCCGACCGGATCGCCGCGATCTTTGAGCGCCTGGCCGATATCGATGCCTGGTCGGCTGAAGCCCGCGCCGCGGAAGTGCTGATGGGTCTGGGCTTCAGCGATGCCGACCTCGCCCGTCCGACGCGCGAGTTCTCCGGTGGCTGGCGCATGCGCGCCGCCATTGCCGGCGTCCTGTTTTCCGAGCCCGACCTGTTGCTGCTCGACGAGCCGACCAATTATCTCGACCTTGAAGGCGCGGCCTGGCTGGAAACCTATCTCAAACGATATCCCCACACCGTGCTGATCGTCTCGCACGACCGGGAAATGCTGAACCGCTGCGTCACCCACACCCTGGCGCTGGAGCACAAACAGCTCTCCATCTCGCCGGGCGGTTATGATGCCTGGCTGAAACTGCGCGCGGCCAAGACCGCCCTGCTGGAAAGCCAGCGCGCCAAGCAGGAAGCCGATCGCGCCCATCTGCAATCCTTCGTCGACCGTTTTGGCGCCAAGGCCTCCAAGGCCAGCCAGGCCCAGTCGCGCGTGAAACGCCTGCAGAAAATGCAGGAAATCTCCATTCCGATCGCCGAGCGCACGACGCCCTTTTCCTTCCCCACCTCGACCGACAAGCTCAACGCCCCGCTCCTGCAATTGCGCGATGCGGCGGTGGGTTATGGCGAGGATGCGAAAATTCTCGACAAGATCGATCTGCGCCTCGATCCCGATGATCGCATCGCCATTGTCGGCGCCAATGGCCAGGGCAAGACGACACTGGTCAAATCCATCGCCCGGCGCCTGCCGCTGATGGCCGGTGAGCGCACGGCCGCGCGCTCCCTGCGCATCGGCTATTTCTCCCAGGACCAGATGGATGAACTCCATCCCGGCGAGACCGTGCTCGACCATGTCCGCGACGCCCTGCCCGAAGGCACGGCGCCGTCCCGCTGCCGCGCCGTGTCAGCCGCAATGGGCTTTCCGCACGAGAAAGTCGAGACCAATATCGAAAAGCTCTCGGGCGGCGAGAAAGTCCGGCTCCTGCTGGGCCTGATGTCGCTGGACAAGCCGCACATCCTGATCCTCGACGAGCCGACCTCGCACCTCGATATCGACAGCCGCGAAGCCCTGATCTACGCCCTCAACGACTATAATGGCGCCGTCGTCCTGATCACCCACGACGTCTATCTCGCCGAAGGCACCGCCGACCAGCTCTGGCTGGTCAAGGACGGCCGCGCGAAACGCTATGACGGCAATCTGAATGATTACAGGAAGCTGATCCTGCAGGCGGATAAGAGGTAGGCGCGGGCCTGGAGCGGGGTCCGGTCTTCTCAACCTCGCCACCACCGTCATCCCACGGTGACCGCAAAGCGGGCATCCGGGGGACCTCGACTAAGAGGTTCGCAGTACTGGCCCCAGCCTCACCGCTTCACCTCGCGCCCCAAGCGCTGAGGTCCCCCGGATCCCGGCAGGCGCCGGGACCGTGGGATGACGGTGGGAGTGAGGACAGGTCTTGCTGGAACGCGGTGTCCCAACGCGCCACGCCCTGATCCATCCTTGAATCACTTGTCAGCCAGCGGGCCGTTTGAATCGGAGCATGCGCCCGGGTCGCACATTCCAGACGCTGACGGCGTTTACCGCGCGTTACACGTTTAACTTTCAAGATGTCTCCCTACGCCTGATTTGCTCAAGAAAGATCCATCATGCCTTTTCTATCACTCGTCAGCGCCGCCATCGCGCTCACAGCTGGGACCAATCCGCAGATCGACCGGACAGTAGTTGAGGTGACCTTGCACGATGCCCTTGATGTCGCGCTGGGTGAGGCGAGACGGGTGCCCGAATTCACACTGACGGTGGACGATCTCAGCGTTGAAGGAGCCTTCGCCTGTGGCACCTACACAGTCATGATCGAGCAGTCCGGAGAGCAGTACTTTATTTCGAATTTCGGCTTCGTCGTTGAGTTGGCACCAAGTGACGGCCTGCGCGCGCTGCGCCTGAGTGCCTCAGGTAGCGAGATTGTCGAGCATTGCCCGGCCTTCGCCGACGCGCACTGGGCCGACCAGCAGCTTCTCTCGACGATGGGATCAGCAGACGCGTTTCTCGAAGAGGCCTATGCCCACATTCCCTGACCTTATCCGTCCCATCCTTCACCCCCACATCTGCATGCCCGCCCTGCTGCCACACCATTGGCCTTTTGTGGCCAGCCTGTGCTACATGCCTCGCTATTCCGGCCAGTCGCCTTTTATCGGCGTCCTTACCGGGACACTGATGGAACCCGGCCATTGATGGGTTTGGCCGGCATTTTGGCACTGGAAACAGCTTTATATGACCTTGAATCCCCGCATTGCGCCGGCGCTTGCCGCTGCGCTTGAAAAGAAGGGCTATTCTGCCCTCACCGAAGTCCAGTCCGCCGTGATCGCGGAAGAGGCCGACGGGCGCGACCTGCTGGTCTCGGCCCAGACCGGCTCGGGCAAGACCGCCGCCTTCGGCATGGCCCTCGCCCCGACCCTGCTCGGCGACGATACCAGCTTCAATTCCCCCGACCTGCCCATGGCCCTGATCGTCGCGCCGACGCGCGAACTGGCCCTGCAGGTCCAGCGCGAACTGGCCTGGCTCTATGGCGAAGCACGCGGCCAGATCGCCTCCTGTGTGGGCGGCATGGATCCGCGCACCGAGCGCCGCAATCTCGAGCGCGGCTGCCACATCGTGGTCGGCACGCCGGGCCGTCTGCGCGACCATATCGAACGTGGCGCGCTGGACATGTCCCAGCTCAAGGCCGTGGTCCTGGACGAAGCCGACGAGATGCTCGATTTCGGCTTCCGGGAAGACCTCGAATACATTCTCGACGCCGCCCCGGCGAGCCGTCGCACCCTCTTGTTCTCGGCCACCGTGCCGCGCGCCATCGCCGATATCGCCCGCCGCTTCCAGAAGGATGCCCTGCGCATCTCGACGGTCTCCGAGCGCGGCCAGCACGCCGATATCGAATACCGCGCCCTGTCGGTCGCCCCGTCCGATCGCGAGAATGCGATCATCAATGTGCTGCGCTATTACGATGCCGAGCGCGCCATCATCTTCTGCGCCACGCGCGAAGCGGTGAACCGCCTGTCAGCCCGGTTCGGCAATCGCGGCTTTGCCGCCGTCGCCCTGTCCGGCGAGCTGACCCAGAAGGAACGCACCCACGCCCTGCAGGCCTTGCGCGACGGCCGCGCCCGCGTCTGTGTGGCCACTGATGTCGCCGCCCGCGGTATCGATCTGCCCGGTCTGGAACTGGTCATTCATGCCGACCTGCCGACCAATTCCGACGTCCTCCTGCACCGCTCGGGCCGGACAGGCCGGGCCGGCGCCAAGGGCGTCTGCGCGATCATCGTGCCGCACACCCGCCGCGGCCGCGCCAATCGCCTCCTGCGCGATGCCAAGCTGCAGGCCGAATGGGCCGAGGCGCCGAGCTCGGACGATGTCCGCGCCCGCGACCGCGAACGCCTGATGGCCGACCCCATCCTCACCGACGAGATCGACGAGGCGATGAAGGTCGACACCGACGCCCTGCTCGAAAAATTCACCGCCGAGCAGCTGGCCGCCGCTTTCCTGCGCGCCCGCATGGCGACCCTGCCCTCGGCCGAGGATCTCCTGTCCGGTCCCGCCGCGCAGAATGATCGCCCCGAGCGCAAGCCGCGCGAGAATTTCAAGGCCAGTGTCTGGTATCGCCTGTCCGCCGGCCGCAAGGCCAAGGCCGAGCCGCGCTGGCTCTTGCCGCTGATCTGCCGCCTCGGTCATGTCACCAAGCGCGAGATCGGCGCCATCCAGATCGGCGAGAGCGAAACCCGGTTCGAGATCGATGCCGAGCACGCCGAACGCTTCACCAAGGCCCTGGCCGAAAATGGCGGCGGAGAGAATAATATCCGCGTCTCGCCGGATGACGGCTCGGAGATGCAGCGCGCCGGCCCCAATGACGGTCCGACCGATGCCCGTACCCCGAAAATGCGTCACCGCGAGAAGTCCCGTCATCGCGAAACCGACAGCGACGGCTATCCGATCAGCCGCAATCGCGATGACAGCGCGCCGCAATCCTATGAGGATCGCAAGCCGCATGATCAACGCGAGCGCGACGACGCTGCGGGTGACAAGCCGCGCTATGAGAAAAAGCCTTATGGTGACAAGAAGTCGTACGGCGACAAAAAGCCGTATGGGGACAAAAAGCCTTACGGCGACAAGAAACCCTATGGCAAAAAGGCCGATGGCGACCGTCCCTTCAAGGGCAAGCCAAAGCCGCACCAGGACCGGGCCGATACGCCCCTGACCGGCGATGACAAGCCCTGGGAAAAGACGTCCCATGACGACAAGCCGCGCCGTCCGCGTCAGGACAAGCCGCATCGCGCCGAACGTCCCGCTGCGGCAGGCGACGCCGCCCCGGCCCGCAAACCCCGTCCGGCCGGCGACCTGACCAATCCCAATGCCCGCCCCGACAAGGGCGAGGACAGTTCCTGGGCCCGCAAGCGCAAGCCCGCGGCCGGTGGTTTCAAGAAAAAGGCGGGCGGCTATGACAAGCCGGCCGGCAAAAAGCCCGGCTTCAAGAAGGATGGCGCCAAGCCGGGCGCAAAGCCGGGCCCGAAAGGCGCCACGCTGAAGCGCAAGCCGAAGGGCTAGGTCCACAACACCTTGTCATCCCTGATGGACGCCCCGCGAAAGCGGGGCGAAAGTCAGGGACCTAGCTGGTAGCGACCACTTAGGTCCCTGCCCTGCGTCCGGCCTGCGCCGGACATCCGGCAGGGATGACAAATGAATGTGAAATCTGCCCTCAGGCCACGTCCGCTTTCGCGGTCGTCATGTCCTGGCCGGCTTCCTGGGCGCGCTGGATTTGCTGGCGGACATCCATGCCCGGATGAGGCTCAACCTCTCCCTTGGCTTCGGCGAGGATGGGCAGGGAGATGGTCACCGTGGTGCCCTCGCCCTTGCGGCTGGCGATATTCATCGTGCCGCCATGCAGCTCCGACAGGGCGCGAACCAGGGACAGGCCCAGACCGGTGCCGCGCTTCTCGATGTCGCGCGCATTGGCCGCCTGCTGGTAGGGCTGGCCCAGACGGCCGGCCTCTTCCGGATCAATGCCGACACCGCTGTCGCCGACCGCCAGCACGAGCTGACCGCCCGTGGCGCGAGCCATCACCACGATCGCGCCGCCCTTCGGCGTGAACTTGACCGCATTGGACAGGAGGTTGAGCAGGATCTGGCGCAGGGCCTTGCGGTCGCCATCGACCAGGAGCGGGCCGTCATGGCGTTTGACCTTGAGATTGATGCCGGCTTCTTCCGCCTGCAGGCGCATCATCTTGGCGGAGAGATTGATCACCTCGCCGATATCAAAGGTTTCGCGCACCAGCTCATAGCGCTCGGCCTCGATCTTGGACATGTCGAGCACGTCGCCGATCAGCTCCATCAGGTGCTGGCCGCTTTCATGGATCAGGTCGGCATATTCGGCATAGCGCGCCGGCAGCGGGCCGAAGAGGCGCGCCTTCATGACGTCGGAAAAACCGATAATGGCATTGAGAGGCGTGCGCAGCTCATGGCTGACCGAGGCCAGGAACTGGCTCTTGGCGCGCGCTTCTTCCTCGGCCGCATCGCGGTCGCGGCGCGCCTGGGTCAGCGCGGCCTCCAGGGCCGGGCCGCTGTCCTTGGCCAGGGCAATGACCGAACCGCCATGAATAGGACGGGTGGTGATCAGCACATCTTCGCTGCGGCCGCGGACGCCGCGGACCACGAGCTGACCCTCGACTTCGCGCATCGCAGCACGCCGGCCGGACGCCGCGAGCTGGACGCGGTTTTCATCGTCAAAGCCGAGATCGGCCAGCGGCAGACCGGACAGGTCGCGCGGCAGGCCGGGAGAGAGATCCCGTACGCCCCGCGAGGCCGCGAGAATATGCCCATCGGCATTGCAGGCGATCAGGGGCATTGGCGAGGCATCAAACGCCTTGGCCCGAACGCGGCCACGCTCGGCCTCAGCCCGCGCCTTGTCGGCGTCATGGACCGCTCGCAGCGCACCAAAAGCAAATCCGGTCGACAAGGTCAGGACACAGCCCAGGACGAAGGGCAGGTGCAGCTCGACCGCCATCGGGGCGGGCGCGATAAATCCGGTGAGATGCAGGCCGGCCACGACCAGAGCGGCAAGACCCGACTGGGCGGCGGCCTTGACGACCCCATCACGCTCACCACAGGCGGCTGCCATGGCCGGTGCCAGAAGAAAGGCCAGAACACCGATCCCGGTGACGCCGCCGCCCGTCAGGGTGACGCCGACCGCGAAGCCGGTCCACACCAATGCCAGCAAGAAGCGTTCGAACGCGCGGTCCATGCGCGAAATGAGGAGGAAGGAGATCAGCGCCGGGGCCGCGACCGCCGCAACGAGCACCGCTTTTTCGAGCGCGGTGCCGTCAAGGATTGGCCAGAGTCGCGGCAAGGCAGCCGCCAGCGTGCCAAGCCAGAGAAGGTTGACGAGCGTCCCGCCTTGGCGTGCGAACCAGGCTGTTATGGCAGGCGATTTCGGCTTCATCTCGAATCGATGCGACTCGCTTTTTTCACTGATCGGAATCTTCGCCTTTTACGTTAACAAATACTGAATCTTAAACTTTGTTCGTTTACGCATCCCAGACGGTAAGGGTCGTGATAATTCATCCATCGATCCCCCTTGGATGCCGACCGCAGCCGAGGCAGTATGACGTGGGTTCAAAGGAGCATTGCCTAATGTTGACGACTCTCCTCGCCATAGGCGCGCTGAGCATGAGCCTGAGTCTGACGCTTCAGGAAAGCGGCGCCTCGGAGCAGCCGCCGGCCACGACCGACACCACTCCCGCCGCGCCGGTTCTGCAACTGGCTCCGCCTGAACCCACACTGGTCGAACGGTCCGCCGGTGAGTATGCCGCCTATCACGGTGTCATCTCGGATCTCCACTCGGCCCCGATCGGGTCCGGCGAGGATCTCGACGAAGCGATGAACCGCCTCACCGCCTTCTATGGCGAGGAACGCCTGGTCCGCGCCTGGATTGCCTATGCTGCCATCATCGCGGCGCGCCATCCCGAATATATCGATGAGGTTCGCGAACTGGCCGACTATTACGGTCCGGAAGCCGCGATGAGCGGCCTGATGTATGATCCGACCTATGCCACCAGTTTCGCCTCGTCTGAGGATGCGCAGGAGTCAGTCGTCGAAGCGCTGGCCCGCGACAATGCGGAAATCCTCGAGGTCTCGCAGCGGTATCGGGCCGCCGCCTATGACCTGCAGGGCGAACGCTGGGCCAATCGCAGCCATGGTGACCGCACCGACCGCCTGGCCGAGCTCTCCATCATGGGCCGCGAGCCGATCGATCTTTCCGACGAAGTCATGATGACCCTGGCCAACGGCCTCGATAACGGCCTGCCGGCCTCGGCCCTGTTCGATCATTACGACTCGCCGCCGTCGCTTGCCTCGTCTGTGGCACCGCAACTCACCCTGACCGTCGGCGAAGCCGCTCCGGATCCGGATCGTGACCGGATCGGTCGCATTCTCTCGGTCGCCGCCCTGCAATCGCTGACCGGCAATGACCCCGACCGGACCGACGAATTGGTCGAGGCGCTGCTCACCGATCCGGTGGTCGAACGCTGCCTGGCCTGGGTGCGTCTGGACCTGCAGCAATGCGTTGCCGCGGGCCATTTCATGTATGAGGACAGCTTCTGTATCGCCGAACACGCCCTCATGGACGTCAGCCGCTGCCTCGCGAGCAGTGCGAATTGAGTCAAATTTGATCGTTCTGATTGCCCGAAATCGGCGATTTGTTAACGAAGCGTGTGCCGATCAGAGACAAGATCGAATTTGCTGACAATTTTACACAAAAACGGCGCACCGAATTTGCACACCATTTCCGGTAAACCGCGCATTTGCTAGCTATTGCTGATTATTTTCCCTAGCCTCAATCCTGCATTGAGACCGGTACACCCGGTTTCGGTCATTGATGAGGTCGAACATGATGTTTTTGCTGCGTGCCGCGTTTTGGCTGGCAGTGGTCAGTTTCTTCGTTCCGCAGGATTTTGCGGGCGAAGCGATGGACCTGCCTTTCAATACGGCCGAGACCCGGATCGATGCATCCGGCAAGGTCTCGGAGTGGTGCGCCGAAAACGAAGTGATCTGTGAAGCCGGTGAAGAGGCCGCCCGTCTGGGCAGCTTCCTCGGCGAGATGGCCATGACCCGGATCGGGGCCGCGATCGAGGACCACCAGGAACGCCAGACTGCCGCAAGCGCACCGACATCCACGCCAACACCGGCCCGCGCGAAGTCCTGATTGTTCACTCGCACACCGCGCTCAACTGACCGCAAACCGCATTGACGGCTTGCCTCGCCGCCTCGCCCGCACTACCTCGGCGCTGACATGACGGCACAAGATATCCATACCGAAATTGACGAACTCGTCGACGAGTTCGACTTCCTGGACGATTGGGAACAGCGCTATCGCTATCTCATCGACATGGGCAAGGCCCTGCCCGACATGCCGGAAGCCGAGCGCACAGAAGACAACCGGGTCAAGGGATGCGTCAGCCAGGTTTGGCTGGTCACCGAGACCGCCGGCAACACCCTCACCTTCCGCGCTGACAGCGACGCCCATATCGTGCGCGGCCTCGCCGCCCTGATGGTGCGCTTGTATTCCGGCCGCACGGGTAAGGAAATCCTCTCCGTCGACGCCCGCGACGTCCTGGCCCGCATCGGCCTGTCCGAACACCTCTCCCCGCAACGCTCGAACGGCCTAGCCTCGATGATCGGCCGGATCCGAGGTGAAGCGGAGGCGCTTTAGCGGGGTCTGGGCCACTGAGCCGCTTGTCATCCCTGATCTGCGTCCTGCCTGCGAGGCTCGCCTCGCATCGATCCATACATCGCTTGTCAGCCAGCAGGCCGTATCCGGTTTTCCCGGGCTCGCCCTGGCGCAATCCGGGACCTACCGGGGGACTCTTCGCTTGCCGGACAGTTTCCTTGGTCCCGGGTCTGCGTCCGGGAAAAATAGTTTGGTGGGCAGCGCACGAGCCCGCTTCACTTCTACGCTTGTCATCCCTGATGGATGCCCGGCGCAGGCCGGGCGCAAGTCAGGGACCTAGGTGTTCGAGCAGTTAGGTCCCCGCTCTGCGGCCTGCCTTCGCAGGCCATCCGGCGGGGATGACAAAGGTTGGTGAAGCGGCCCCTCTCAAACTAGCCGATAAATCTCCGCCAGGCGGGTCAGTGCCAGACCCAGCACGGTCCGGCCTGACCGCGCCGCCCAGCCGAAACGGCGTTCCAGGGCGGCGGCGCTTTCCTCGCGCACCAGGGCGGCGTCGATGACGCTGGCGAAAGCCGGGCCGAGCTTGTCCTGGGCATCCAGGACGCGCTCCTTGGCGGCGATGGCGCTCAAGGCGGCATCCTCCGGGCCCTTGCGATGGCCTTCAGCGCGGCGCTGGGCGGTGGGGGACCAGTTTCGGGTGACCGGGCTCATCAGGGTCGACGTGTGATAATCGGTGATGAAGCGCTCGCCGGCCTGGCGTTGATGCGGCTCAAGGCCGTCCAGCCAGGGCCCGAGCGGCCCCTCGCGACGATTGGCCCTCGCTGTTCTCACCTGTCCGTCCCGATCCATCACCGGCCGTGCCTCCATCTCGCGATGGCGGGACGCGGGATCCGGCTCCTCGCCGCGCGTGCCCGCCTTCAACGCGGCCTGCCCGTTGGCGGACAGGACCAGGCCGTTTTCGCGCCGGGCCAGCCAGCCGCATTGCATGGCTTCGTCAAAGCGGGCCGGCGAAATCCGGGCGGTGGGACGACGGCGGCGATCGCCGCCCGGTAGCACGACAGCGCGGGCCTCGACATCACCGGGTGGGACGAGCCGGGCGTCCGGCCTTGCCAGCGCCCGCATCCAGCGCGGCGCGCTCATGTCAGATGCTCCGGGCGGTCGAACCGCTCCAGCCCGGCCAGGCGCTGAAGCCCGCTCAGGCGTGGCGCGGTGCGCAAGGCCGCCTCCAGCGCGTCCATATAATCGTCAAAGGCGCTGTCATCGCGACGGTCTTCGATGCGGTGACAGGCATGGGCGGCTGTTGATCGGTCCCGCCCGAAGGCGAGAGCGACCCGGCTCAGCGGCAATTCGAAGGCGACATGGGCGAGATACATCGCCACCTGGCGCGCCAGCGCGGCCTCCCGTGAGCGTCGGGTCGGCGCCTCCAGCTCGCGTTGCGACACGCCGAAGGCATACGCGACGGCGCTCTGGGCCAGACGCGCCCGGGCGACATCCTCTTCCAGTTTGCACATGATACGGCTCATCCGTGCACTCCCGTTCTGACGCGGCGCCCCGATGGCCGCGACTGACGTGATGCTAAGATGGCTACACCCAGGTGGGGATAATATTCCTATTTTTAGTGCAAAGAAAGAGGGCGCAACCTGTACGGGTTGCGCCCTCCGATCTGTCACAAGCCTTTGAGACTTATGGGGAGAGATAGGCGATCAGCAGGACAATAGCCAAAAGCGCGCTGGTCCAGATCGCAAGCAATCCACTGGGGATATCCCGGCTCAAAGCGCCAATAGGACTGAAAACCTCGAAGAGTTTTCCGCCCGTCCGGCTCCGCACACCGCTCACCAGATTGGTGATCGAGGCCCAGAGACGGCCGAACATGGCATGGCCCCAATTGAGCGTGTTGGCCAGGAAGCGGCGATAGACCCAGTCCGTGTCCAGATTCACGCCCCGCTTCTCGTCCGGATACCATTTCATCCGCACCAGGAAGGCGAAGGCGAACATGGCACCCAGCAAGAGCTGCATCTGCCCGACGATATGGTCAAAGGTGTAAGGCTCGTAGTGCAGCGCCGCCTCCGGGAAGGGAACGAGCTCGTAGAGCACACCGTAATTGATCCCGACATAGATGCAGATCAGGGAGGCAATCCCCATCGCCATCAACATGTTGACCGGCGCCTCGCGGACGCGGTGGCCACGGTCATGACTGAAGAAGGCGAAATACGGGATCTTGATGCCCGAATGCTCCAGCACACCGGCCGAGGCAAAGACCAGGACCAGCCAGACGACCCAATGACCTTCCTGGGCCACGGCCGCCAGGGTCAGCGCCTTGGCAACAAAACCGGAGAAGAGCGGGAAGGCGGAGATCGAAGCCGCCCCGATCAGGCAGAAAATGGTCGTCGCCGGCATCGACTTGAACAAGCCGCCCAGCTCGGACGCCTTGACCGTGCCCACACGCAGCAGGACCGCGCCCATACTCATGAAGAGGAGCGCCTTGTAGATAATGTGGACGAAGGCGTGCGCCGCGGCGCCATTGATCGCCAGCTCGGTACCGACACCGATGCCCACGACCATGAAGCCCAGCTGGTTGTTCAGCGAATAGGACAGGACTTTGCGCAGGTCATTCTCGACCACGGCGAAGAAGACCGGGAAGGCCGTCATCACGGCGCCGATCCAGATCAGTTGCTCGGTCCCGGCATAGCCGCGCGCCAGGGCGTAGACGGCCAGCTTGGTGGTGAAGGCCGAAAGCACGACCGCACCGGTGATCGTCGCCTTGGGATAGGCATCCTGCAGCCAGTTGTGCAGGAAGGGGAAGGCGCATTTGATCCCGAAGGCGATGAAGATCAGGAAGCCGCCCAGTGTTTCGATGGACAGGGTCTCGTCGAAGGCCCAGCTGCCGGTCTCGCTGGCCCGGATCACGGCACCGGTGAGCAGGAGCACGCCGGACAGGACATGGATGGCCAGATAGCGCAGGCCCGCCTTGTAGGCGGCATTGTTGCGGGCGCCCCAGATCAGGAAGACCGAGGAAATCGCGGTCAGCTCCCAGAAGAAGAAGAGCGAGAGGAGATCACCGGCAAAGACGGCGCCGAGGCCGGCACCGGCATAGATCAGACCGGAAGCATCAGCGAGGCGGTCCTTCTCATGCAGGCCGTAGAGCGCATTGATGAAGGCGGCGATGATGAAGATCAGGCCCCAGATCCGTGACAGGCCGTCAAAGCGGAAAGTCTCAAGCGTGAAACCACCCAGCTCGATAATCCCGCCGAGATGATCGCCCGAAGGCGCATTGAACCACAGGAAGACCGCCAGCACCGGCGCAATCAGGGCCAGACCCTTGCGCACATAATGCATGGGGAAAGCCGCCGCCAGCAGGCCGGCAATGATGACCGGCCAGGCCGGGGAGACGTCGTAGAGGGCCTCGATCATGACTGGCCCTCCTCGTCCGTACTGTCACCGTCCCAGTAATCCTCCTCACGACCCAGAAGGCCGCGGATCACCCACCAGCCGATCATCACGGCCAGCACGAAGGCGCCGAAGCCCCACATGGCATAGAAGCCGTAGAATTCGGCCAGCTCGACATATTCATGGCGGTGATGGAAAAAATCGACGGCGACCAGGCCCAGTGTCGCCACCAGGAAAATCCAGATCATCGAGGATTTCAGCCACGGCGCGTCGAGCCACAAAAAGGGTCGGGCAGCCGGGTGGATGAGTTCATCATGTTTGCCGTTAGGATCGCTCACAGTGCGGCCTCCGCAGCAAGGGTCGACGACAGAAAGACCGGCGCGAGATAATCGCGCAGCGGGCCGATGAGGAAGAAGAGCACAACCACGCCCAGCGCCGTGATGACCGGCGGCAGGATGACCAGCATGGGCGGTTGTTTCTTCAGCTTCGCCTCTTCCGGCGGCGAGAAGAAACCGCGCGCCGAGAGCGGCAGGAGATAGGCGACATTGAGGATGGAGGAGGCAATCAGCGCCACCATCAACCAGGCCTGCCCGCTATCCCAGGCGCCCTGGAGCAGGAAGAGTTTCGGCCAGGATCCACCCAGCGGCGGCAGGCCGATGATCGACAGCGCACCAACCGTATAGGCACCGAACAGCCAGGGCATGTAGCGGCCCAGACCATTCATCTGCGAGATCTCGGTCTTGCCGGTCGCGGTATAGATCGCACCGGCGCTCATGAAGAGAGTAATCTTGCCCCAGGCGTGCATGACGATCTGCAACGCCCCGCCCAGCATGGCCAGCGGCGAGCCGAGCATCACGCCCAGCGTCACATAGGAGAGCTGGGAGACGGTGGAGAAGGCCAGCCGGGCCTTGAGATTGTCCTTGGTCATGGCGACCACCGAGGCCAACACGATGGAGATGCCGGCAATCCAGGCCAGCGCATCGGCGGCCGGAGTAATCGCGATCAGCGCCGGTCCGAAGATATAGGTACCGACCTTGAGCATGGCGAAGACGCCCGCCTTCACCACGGCCACGGCGTGCAGCAGGGCCGAGACCGGGGTTGGCGCGACCATGGCATTGGGCAGCCAGGGATGGACCGGCATCAGGGCCGCCTTGCCGATACCGAAGGCGAACAGCACCAGAAGAACGCTGGAGATTGCCGGGGTGATCTCGTTCACCGCGAGCAAACCACCGGCGATGAAATCGGTCGAGCCGGCGAGGAAATGCGTGGCGATAACCGCCGGCAGCAGAAGACCGATCGAGGTGCCCAGAAGGATGGAGAGATAGATCGCCCCGCCCCGCTTGGCCTTGGCATCGCCCTTGTGCGTGACCAGCGGATAGGTCGACAGGGTCAGAACCTCGTAAAAGAGGAACATGGTCAGGAGATTGCCGGACAGGGCGACACCCATCGCACCGGCAATGGCGATACAGAAACAGACATAGAAACGGGTCTGGTTCTTCTCGTTATTGCCGCGCATATATCCGATCGAATACAGCGAATTGACGATCCACAGGCCCGAGGCCACGGCGGCAAAGACGGCGCCGAGCGGTTCCAGCTTGAAGACCAGGTGCAGACCGGGGGCCAGCGTCGCCAGGTTCAGCGTCGGATGGCCCTGCGCCACCTCCACCAGATAGGCCACATTGAGCGCCAGCAGGACGGCAGCGATCAGGGTCGCGGCTTCGCGCAGATTGGGGCGCGAGCCGAGCAGCGCCACGAAGACGCCGCCGATCGCCGGGATGGCGAGTGCAAGGGCGAGGGAGAGTTCAGGCGTCCACATCAGATCAGGATCCTCCCATCACGGCCTCGGCCGCGGAGCGGGCCAGCCAGACCAGCGGGTCGGCGTGGAAGAAGAAATAGATATTGGCCAGGGCCAGGATCGACATCGGGACCAGCACCATCCAGGGCGCGAGACGACGCTGGGTCAGCTCGCCATGATGGGTTGGCGGACTGTCCATCCAGATCGCCGACAACAGCCGCGCGACATAGGCCAGGGCCAGCAGCGAGGACAGCATCAGGGCCGCCACGGCCCACCACCAGCCGCGCTCAAGCGCCGCGGTGACAAGATACCATTTCGAGGTGAAGCCGACGGTCAGCGGCACCCCGACCAGGGACAGGCCGGCAATGGTGAAGGCCATGGCCGAGGCCGGCATGGTCTTGCCCATTCCGGCGAGGTCCTTGATCCGGCGCACACCGAAATTCAGCGCGAAGGCCCCCAGGGCCATGAAGAGCGCGCCCTTCATCAGGGCGTGGTTCATCAGGTGCAGGAGACCGGCGGACAGGCCGGACGCCGTGCCCATGCCCAGTCCCAGCATCATATAGCCGACCTGGGCGACCGAGGAATAAGCCAGCAGGCGCCGCGCATCGGTCTGGAAGACCGCCTGCAGCGAGGCCACCACCATGGCGATCGTCCCGACCACGGCGAACAGCCAGACGAAGGACATTTCGACAAAGCTGACATCCGGGTGGAAGACCGAGAAAAGGAATCGGATCAGCGCGTAGAAGGCCACCTTGGTTGCCGTCGAGGCGAGGAAGGCGGTGACAAAATTCGGCGCGAAGGCATAGGCATTGGGCAGCCAGACATGCAGCGGGAACATCGCCGCTTTCAGGCCCAGACCGACCACGATGAAGGCGAAGGCCGCCTGGCTCACCCGGTTATGGCCGTTGGCCTCCAGGATGGCCGCCATGTCGGCCATGTTGAGCGTGCCGGTGGCCATATAGAGGAAGCCGACACCGATAACGAAGAAGGTCGCGCCGATCGTGCCGAGGATCAGATAATTATAGCTGGCCGTCAGCGCCCGCCGATCCTTGCCGGCCCCCATCGCGATGAGGACATAGGTCGAGATCGAGGAGATTTCGAGAAAGACGAAGACGTTGAAGGCGTCGCCGGTAATGGTCACACCGAGCAGGCCGGCAAAGCAGACCAGGAAGGCGGAATAGAAGAGCGCCTGCTTGTTCTCGGCGATCTCGTCGGCAACGCTGGGCAGGGCGTAGAAGACGCATAGCAGGCCGACAAAGCCGACCAGGAGCAAGAGGGCGACATTGAGCATGTCGACCCGATACTCAATCCCCAGCGGCGGCGCCCAGCCACCCATATGGTAGGAAATCACGCCTTCATTCATCACCTGCCCGAGCAGGTTCAGGGACAACAGCGCGACAGCCGCGGCCGTGATCAGAGCCACGATCCAGGCGACACGTCCATTCGGCATCAAGGCCGCCAGGGCCGCCGTGATCAGCGGAATGACGACAATCAGGGCCGGGGCGTGCATGGCGATGCCGGCCGGCAGGAAGTCAGCCAGAAACTGCATTATTCGGCGCTCCCGGATTCAAGCGAGTAATCGGCGGTGTTGAGCGCATCATCCTCGATCGTGCCATAGGCTTCGCGGATGCGCACAACCAGCGCCAGGCCGACCGCCAGCGTCGCCACACCGACCACAATCGCGGTCAGGATGAGAACATGGGGCAGCGGATTGGAGTACAGGACCTCGGCCGCCTGATGAGCCGCGTCGGCAGCCGGCGCGGCCTGATCGGCGCCATGACCGGCAGCCGTCTCGGCGGCATGACCGGCCTCCGCGGCGCCATAGGCCTCGCCCTCACCGCCATGGCCGTAACCATCATCGGCCTTGTAGTCCTCAAGGATGGGCGGCGCGCCGCCGAACACCTTGCCGATGGTGATGTAGAGCAGGAAGACCGAGGTCTGGAAGATCGACAGGCCGACCAGTCGCTTGACCAGATTGCCCGTCGCGATCACCACATAGAGGCCGATCATCATCAGGATGATGATCGGGATGTAGTTGAAGCGTTCTGCGAGGATTTCCAGCATCGCTACCACTCCTCGTCCGGGATGTCCGGCACGCGGCCGGCAAAGGCATAGAAAATCGCCAGCATCACCGAGGAGACCGTCGTCAGCACGCCGATCTCGATCAGGATGATGCCGTAATGCTGGCCGGTATGGTGGCCCTGGTCCGGATGCAGGGCGTCATAATCGAGGTAATTGAGCGGCTCACCGGCCCCGTTCATGAACAGGGTCGCGACACCGACACCGGCGAAGATCAGGACGCCCAGCGCGGCGCCGAAGCGGACCACGACCGGCGGCACAGTGCGCCGGGCCGCCTCGATACCGAAGATCAGCGCGTAGAGGATCACGGCGACAGCGATGATGACACCGGCCTGGAAGCCGCCGCCCGGGCCGTACTCGCCATGGAATTGCACATAAAAGCCGAAGATCACGATCAACGGGATCAAAAGCTTGGCGACAACTTGCAGGATCAGATGCGGAGACATGGTCAATCCTCCCCCTCTTCACGGCGGCGCGCGCCGGTCCCGAAGCCCAGCAGCAGCATCACGCCGAGCGCGGCGGAGAAGACCACCACAACCTCGCCCAGCGTATCAAAGCCGCGATAGCTGGACAGCACCGCGGTGACGACATTCGGGATCGAGATGTCGTGCGGCACCTGTTCGAGATAGTCGCGTCCGACATAGGCATTGGCCGGGCTCTCCGGATCGCCATAGACGGGCATGTCCGGAATGGCGAAGAAGAGCGCCGCACCGGCCGCGGCGACCACGCCGAAAGCGGCCCAGTGACGCCCGGCCCCGGCCGGCTCGCTCTCGCGGGCGGTGAGCAGCATGGCGCCCAGCATAAGCACAGTGGAAATACCGGCGCCCACCGCGGCTTCGGTGAAGGCCACATCGACCGCGTCCAGTGACACGAACCAGGCGGCGCAGAGCAGGGAATAAACCCCGGTCAGCATCACCACGGCGAAGAGATTGCGCAGGCGGACAATGGCGAAGCCAACCGCGAGCAGCATCGCGATCAGCAGATAGTCCAGGTACTGCGTCAGATCGGCATGGTTCATTTTTGCCCCTCCGACGAACCGGCATCGGCCGGGTGTTTCGGCTTGAAGTGCGACAGGTCCGGCTTCTGGCCGGCGCGGTGCGCGGCATTGGCGATGGCATGGGTCGCGGTCGGGCTGGTCAGGAAGAGCAGAAGGCCGACCAGGGCCAGCTTGGCCGCGGTCTGCCAGTCACCGGCCTGGGCGATCAGGCCCAGAATGATCAGCTCGGCACCGAGCGTGTCGGTCACGCCGGCCGCATGCATGCGGGTGTAGAAATCGGGCAGACGCATGACACCTGTGGCGCCGGCGATCACGAAGACCAGGCCGACGGCCATGGCCCCGATCGAAAAAGCGTCGCGCGCATACTGGAAGATCTCGGCAGCGCTCATTTCTCATACTCCCCGTCCAGGGCCTTGCGCAGGGACATCTGGGCCAGGGCGATTTCCAGCGAGCGGTAGCGGAAGAATTTCAGGATCGCGATGGTGGCGACGAAATTGATCAAGGCATAGAGAAGCGCGATATCGATGGCATCCTGGCGCCCGACCAGGGCGGAAAAGACCAGCAGGAAGAGCACCGTCTTGGTGCCGAAGGAATTGGCCGCGAGCACCCGGTCATAGAGGGTCGGCCCGGCGAACAGGCGCGCCAGCATGATGGCCATCGCCACGGCCATGCCGATCGCGACCAGGAAAGTCAGGAAGGTCATCAGCGGTCTCCCGTCTTCTTGCCGTCAGAGGCGGTGTCGGACCGCGCCCCCATTTCCGCGAAACCGGCCGGGTCGGTGAAGGAATTGTCCAGGGCGTGGACGAGGAAGCCGTCATCCTCGACATCCACGGTCACCGTGCCCGGCGTCAGCGTGATCGAATTGGCGAAGACACACAGGCCCAGCTCCGAGCGCTGTTCAGCGGCCACGCGCACCAGCCGCGGTTCGACTTCTATTTCCGGCTTCATGATCAGGCGCAGCACGGCCAGATTCGACTTGACGATCTCGCCACCCAGCCAGCCCCAATAGGCGAAGAGCGGAATCGCCGGCCCGACCGGAACGGTCTGCCGGTCGACAATGCGCATGCGGTAGGTCAGGACCACCGTCACGATGATGCTGATAACACCCAGACCCATGACGATCGGGTAGTCGCCCGACAGGGTGAAGGGTCCGGACAAGGTGAGCCAGAGCGCCACCAGAATGGCGGTCAGGCTGATGCCATAGAACATGGAAACTCCCCGCGCGATAACGCTTATGCCCGGTAATTAGCTTCTCAGACGAGTCTTGACCAGATAAAGCGACCGGTCAGATGCAGACGCACTCGCAGTAGGGATATTTGTGTTTGGGGGCCACACTGGACGCCGCGGCTCAATCGCCCCACCTTCAAGGGCAAGCAGACATGCAGGGGCCGATGCTTCGCCTGGCCATCATCATCAATCCGCGCGGCGGCACGCTCGCCCGTGAGGGCGCGCCGCTGCTGGACGCCCTTACGGCGCATGACGCCGTATGTCAGGTGGAGCGATTGGAGGACGATGCGGCGAAAGCCCTGACCGCCATCGATATCGACGCGGTGGACGCCCTCGCCATTGCCGGCGGGGACGGAACAATCCGGGCGGTCACGGCCGCTGCGGTCGATGCCCGATGCCCCCTCCCCCTCCTGCCACTGCCGCTGGGTACCGCCAATCTCCTGCCGCGCGCCCTTTATGGCGACCGCGATGCCAAGGCTCTTCTCGATGAGGTCGACCAGTTCGAGCGTCATGATCTGGTCGCGGGCGATCTCAACGGACACCTCTTCCTGATCGCCGCCGCCATCGGATTTCCCACCGCCCTGGCCAGGGCCCGAGAGACCCTGCGCGACGAGGGCCGGCGCCATCCATTGACCAGCGCGCTTCGCAATGCCGTGGCGTCCCTGGGCCAGTCCTTCCGGCCGCGCCTGCATTGCCGTTTCGACGGAGAGGAAGTGCCGGGCCGCGCCTCCGGCCTCTATGTCACCCTGGCGACCGACCCGCTACACGAAACCTTCAGCCCGGTCCCGCAGGCCGGCGACACTGACGAGGCCAAGGGCGACTTCACCGCCGTCCTCACACGCTGGCGTCATATCGGCGATCTCGCCGCGGCACCTGTCGACACACTGACCCGCAACGACAATCCTGATGCCCGAACCCGCCCGCTCGCCTTCTCGCAAGCGGATATCCGCTCGCGCAAACCGCTCGCCGCCATGATTGATGGCGAACCGATCACCCTGGGCCGCGAGGCGCAACTGTCGCGCCGGACCGCGCCTGTCACCGTCCTGAAACCGCTCGCATGACCCGTCTCATCCACATTGCCGATTTGCATTTCGGCGCCGAAGATCCCGAGCTGGTGGCCGGTTTCGAACGCGCCTGCGCGGCGCTGGCGCCCGAGCTGATCATCGCCGCCGGTGATTTCACCCAGGCCGCCCGCTGGCGCGAATTGCGCGCCGCCGACGCCATGTTCGCCCGAATTGACCGGCCGGTCGTCGGGCGCCCCGGTAATCATGATGTCCCGGTCTACTCTCCGCTGGAGCGGGCCCTTCGGCCTTGGCGGCGCTATGACCGCACCCTGGGACGGATAATACGCCCGGACTGGTCGAGTGACGCCGTGCAGGTTTCCACGCTTCACACCGCAAGGCGCGCACAATGGCGGCCGGACTGGTCGCTGGGACGCGCCGCCCGGCGCGATGTCGATCAGGCCCTGTCCTGCTTCAAGCAGGCCGGGTCGCGCGCACGGGTGCTGGCCTGCCACCATCCCCTCATCGCCCCCGACCCGTCCGATCCGCGCGCCGCCACCCGCAATGGTCCCGAGACCGCCAAACGGCTGTCAGCCGCCTGCGATCTGGTGCTCACCGGCCATCTGCACGAAACCTTCGTCCTGCCCTCACCCGACACCAAACAGACCTGTTGGTTCATCGGCACCGGCACCACTTTCTCCCGCCGCACGCGGCAGGAATCTGCCAGCTTCAACCTGATCGAGATCGAGGAGGACGGCTTTCGGCTGACCCGCCAGGAAAGCGATGAAGCGGGCCGGTTTGGCGCCGGGCGGATCTGGGAGCTTGAGCGGGGGAAGAGGTAGGCGGAGGCCTGGCACCAGGTCCTCGCCCTTGATGGGCGAGGTGGATCGACGCGCCAGCGGCGAGACGGAGTGGGTGATGGGCGGCCGGCATTGGAACGCTGACGCGTCTCACCCCTTCCGACGCGGCGCGATGCGCCGCGCCACCTTCCCCATCAAGGGGAAGGACCCACCGCCGCCCCTATTTCCCGCCCTTGTCTTCCATGGACAGATTCCAGTAGCGCAACACGGTCTGGGCCTTTTCGACCGAGAGACTGTCATAGACCTTGCGGGCCTGCTCGACCGGTTCGCTGGTCAGGGGACGGCCAAGGCCGCGCCAGAAATGCTCGAAGCTCGGCCATTTCATGCCCGTCGCCTTGCACAGGATCGCGATCGGTTCGCCCGCCATATCATCGGCCATCTGCGCCACGAGTCGGCGATCGACATTGGCCAGAGTCGAGATTTCCGAGATGATTTCCGGCAGGGCGCCATCCATCGACATCGCCTCAAGCGTGCCTTCCAGCGACCCATAGGGGCTCAGCTCGGCCGCCTCGCGATTGCGCTGGCGTCGATCAATATAGCGCAGGATACGCGTCACCATCGGGTCAGACCATTCCTCCGCCGCGGCCATCGGGAAGATGTCTTCCGAGGCATCGATCAAAATCGTCCGGTCGACCGCGAAGCGTTCGAGAATCTGGTAGCGATCCATGTGCTCGCAGGCCCAGAACAGGCGGAAAGCCTGGGCTGGCCGCATCTCCTCGCGGCGAATCAGGAGATGCGCCAGACCGGTCTCCTCGGCCGCCATGCCGACCAGATGGTCGACCGTGGGCATGGCCAGAAGCGCGGTCTTGTTGCGCAGCAAGCGTTCGATCACCGGAATTTCCCCGCCGGCCGCCAGCGCGGCAGACACGGTCGCGGACAGGTTCTCGCGCTTGGCCAGGGCGAGACGGTGCTGCAACCTGCCGACGCGGGCCACTTCCATCATGTCGAAATCAGACAGAGCCTGGCAGTCTTCCAGGATCGGTTCGGCGACCTCGTAATCATCGCAGGCGAGCGTGCGCAACAGCCTGTGCGGTGCGTCAGACAGGGCCGAGAGGCGTTTCGCGCAACGCTTGCGCAGATCGATATCGCTGGCCCGGATCACGTCAAACAGCAAATCGCCGACAATCCAGCGCTCACGCGGGGTGATGCGGCTGGATGGCAAGCCGACAATATCCGCCAGCCGCTTGGCCAGGATGGCACGGGTGCGCGGCGTGACGGGCTCGCTGAGCTCAAAGGGTTCGGCATTCGCCATGGTAAGGCCTGTCAGATCCGGTCTGACCCACAGGATGAGGCCTGCGCGTTAATGAAAGGTAGGGCGGAAACCTTGCATGTCAGGCTTTGCCGACGACCGGCAGCTTGTCCTTGTCCATCCAGACCAGCACCGCCGAAAGCGTGCCGAAGACCACCGCCATGCCGAACAGCATGGGCGAATAGACATAGCCACCGCCCTCGGCGAAGGCGACGGGCGCGTTGATGCCGAGCCAGGGCGAGAAGTGGAAGACAATCGCACCGCCGATCACGCCAAGCGATAGCAGAGCGCCAAGCCCCTCGAAACGCTTGAGGAATACGCCCACGGCCAGCAGGAGAGCAGCGAGCATTTCCAGTACACCGGTCAGCAAGCGCACCTGCGGCTCGAAGAATTCCAGGCCCGATTCCGCCGCGATATGGCTGAAGACCGGATTGGCACCACCGAATTTCTGGATCCCCATGAAGATCATGAAGGCGGCGAGGAGCAGGGCGAGGCCCGGTTTGATGAAAGTCATGATGCGCGACTCATTTCTGGACAGGACAGATTTGCTTACAGCCAACATGTTGCTAGACAAGGCGCAATACAAATCACACCGGTTCACAAAGCCGATCCCCTCCCGTCCGCACGAGACCTGATCACACCTTGCCCGTTTTTCGTCCCCTCGCCGGCAATCGCAAGCTGCGCATGCCGCCCTTCGGCGCCTATCTGGTTCTCGTTGCCGGCTGGTTCTTCGGCTTCGGCCTGCAGACCACCCTCTTTCCCGGCGTCATCACCTTCACCCTGCAGGAAAGCCCGGAGCGGCTGGGTCTGGCCCAGGCGGCGCTGACGGCACCGATGATGCTGCTCCTGCCTTTCGCCGGCGTGCTGGCCGAACGCAAGGACCGGCGCGGTATCGTCTTCTATTTCTACATTTTCGCCGGGCTCTCGGCGGGAGCCCTCGGCCTGATGCTGCTGACCGATCATCTGACCTATTGGGTCATGGTGGGCTTTGCGCTGCTGATCGGCGTGGCGGGCGGTTTCGTGATGCCGGCGCGCGACAGTGCGATCAATCCGGTGGTCCGCATCTCGGCGCGCACCCGCCATGGCGGGATCGAGTTGCAGCGCGCCGTGGTGATGGCCTCGGCAGTCCAGTTCGGGGCCCAGATCGCCGGCATGGCTGTGGGCTATTTCGCGGCCTATACCGGGCCCGGCGCCCTTTTTCTGATGCAGGCGGCCGGTCTGTGCATTGGCGGTATTTCGGCCGCCTTCCTGCCGCGCCTGGGCTCCAAGCGCGACACGTCCACCGCCCATCCGATGGCCGATCTGGCCGATGGCGTGAAAGCCGTCTTCACCTCCCCCATCCTGATGCCGATGACGCTGATCATGATCGCGCTGGGCGTTCTGGTCGTCGGCGGCGCCTTCCTGGTCCTGATCCCGCTCATCATCCGCGAAAGCTATGGCGGCGGCTTCCCGGAGATCGCCTCGCTGATGGTCGCCTTCTGGGTCGGCGCGCTGGTCGCCAATGTCGCCCTGGTGAAATTCGGCCATATCGAGAAACCGGGCCGCGCCCTCATCCTCGCTCAGGCGGTGACGGTCATGGCCACCGGCGCCTTCTATTTCCATCTGCCCTTCTGGTCGCTCTACCTGCTGGTCTTCGGTTGGGGCCTGGGCGCCGGCGTCGCCATTTCCCTGTCCCGCTCCGTGGTTCAGGAACAGGCTCCGCCGGACAAGCTGGCGCGGGTCATGTCGGTTTATCAGCTGGGCCTGTTCGGCGGCATGCCCGCGGGCGCCGTCCTGATGGGGATTGTGGTCGGACAGCTCGGCCCCAACCTGTCGGCACTGATTCCAATGATCGGTCTGGGCCTCGTCCTGGTGGTCATCTGCCTGACAACCCCCATATTGTCGGTCAGACGCGGGTCGGCGCATACGCTTGCCGGCCCGAACCGCAACACCGAGCCGGAGCGCCAGGATGCCGAAACTGAGTGATGCCGAAATCGAGGCCCTGAAGGCCAAACTCGACCCCCACACCTATGCCATCGCCTTCGAGGAAGGCACGGAACGCGCTTTCACCCATCCCTTCAACGCGGAAAAGCGTGACGGCACCTATCACTGCAAGGTCTGCGAGGTGCCGCTTTTCGCCGCCAGCGCCAAGTATGACAGCGGCTCCGGCTGGCCCTCCTTCTGGGAACCGCTGGCCGGCGACAATGTCGAGACCAAGACGGATTACCAACTACGCCTGCCCAGAACCGAGATTCATTGCGCCAATTGCGGCGCCCATCTCGGCCATGTTTTCCCGGACGGTCCGCAGCCGACCGGCCAGCGCTATTGCACCAATGGCGGTGTGCTGGACTTTAAGCCCGAGCACGGCGAGAACTAAGCGACATTCATGAGGGGATACACATGCGTTATTTGCCGCTTGCCAGGCGGATGGGCGTGGGACTTGCCGGTCTCGCACTCGTCGCCTGCAGCCAGGAGACTGATATGACGTCCGACAATCCGGCCGCCACGACCACGACCACCACCGTCGACACGCACGGCGCCCTGATCACCCGCGCCCAGGGCCTGGAAGCCCCGCGCGCCGAACAGCGTCCGGTGACGATCGAACAGGTCGGCTTCACCCGGGTCGACGAGTATCAGTGGATCAAGGACGAAAACTGGCAGCAAGTGATGCGCGAGCCGGAGGTTCTGGACAGCGATGTCCGTGAGCTCCTCGACGCGGAAAACGCCTATCTCGACTCTGTCATGGCGCCGACCGAGGCGCTGCAGGAGCGAATCTTCCAGGAGATCCGCGGCCGCATCAAGGAAGATGACAGCTCCGTCCCCGAGCGCGATGGCGACTACGCCTATTTCACGCGCTATCGCGAAGGCGGCCAGTATCCGGTCTTCTCACGCCGCGCCGTCGATCCGGAAACCGGTGAAATGGTCGGCGAGGAGGAAATCCTCGTTGATGGTGACGCCGAGGCGGCTGATTTCGACTATCTCGACTTCTCCACCATGGAACACTCCCCGGACCACCGCTATGTCGCCTTCGGCGTCGATGTGCGCGGTTCGGAATATTACGAGATCCGGGTCAAGGACGTCGCCACCGGCGCCATCGTCGCAACCCTGACCGATGAAAGCTCGGGCGATTTCACCTGGGCCAATGACAGCGCCACCCTCTACTGGGTCTGGCGTGACGATAATGGCCGCTCCAAGCGCGTCTATCGCCAACCGGCCAGTGGCGGCGCTTCCGAGCTGATCTATGAAGAGCCCGATGACGGCTATTTTGTCTCGGTCGGCCTGAGCGACAATAATAATCACATCGTCATCAATGCCGGCGGCCACACCTCCAATGAGATCCGCCTGCTCGACGCCAATGACCCGGCCGCCGAGCCGGCCCTGATCGCGGCCCGCGAAGAGGATGTCGAATACTATCTCACCGAGGCCTCGGACCGTTTCTATTTCCGGACCAATCTGGACGGCGCCGTCGACTTCAAGATCATGTCGGCCCCGCTCGACAATCCGGGCCGGGAAAACTGGGAAGACTTCATCCCCCATCGTCCCGGCACGCTGATCAATGGCGTCATCGGCTTTGCCGACTGGCAGGTCCGCGTCGAACGCGAGAACGCCCTGCCCCGCATCGTCGTGCGCGACTACGCGACGGGCGAGGAATACAATATCGATTTCGACGAGGAGGCCTATTCGCTGGGCGCCTCGGCCGGTTACGAATTCGCAACCGATGTGCTGCGCTTCTCCTATGAGAGCCCGTCCACGCCGGAAGAGACCTATGACTACAATCTGCGCAGCCGCGAACGCACGCTGCTGAAACGCCAGGAAGTGCCGTCCGGGCACAATCCGGAGGATTATGTCGTTCGCCGCATCATGGCCGAAGGTCATGACGGGGCGCAGATCCCGGTCACCATCCTGCATCACCGCGACACGCCGATCGATGGCAGCGCGCCGCTGATGCTTTATGGCTATGGCTCTTACGGCATCACCATCCCGGCCGCCTTCCGCGTCACCCCGCTCTCGCTGGTTGATCGCGGCATGGTCTATGCCACCGCCCATATCCGCGGCGGCATGGCCAATGGCTATCAGTGGTATCTGGACGGCAAGCTGGAAAACAAGATCAACACGTTCCGTGATTTCGTCTCGTCCGGCGAAGCCCTGGCCGAGCTGGGCTATACCTCGCGCGGCCAGATCGTCGCCTATGGCGGGTCGGCCGGTGGCCTGCTCGTCGGAGCCGCGATCAATCTCCAGCCCGACCTGTTTGCCGGGGCCATTGCGGCCGTTCCCTTCGTCGACGTGATCAACACCATGTCGGACCCGGAATTGCCGCTGACCCCGCCGGAATGGCCGGAATGGGGCAATCCGATCGAGAGCGCGGAAGATTATCAGACGATGATCGAATACTCGCCCTATGACCAGATCCAGGAAATGGACTATCCCCACGTCCTGGCAACGGGTGGTCTCACCGATCCGCGGGTCACCTATTGGGAGCCGACCAAATTCGTCGCCCGCCTGCGTGATCGCCGGACTGATGACGGCCTGACCCTGCTGAAGATGAATATGGGGGCCGGCCATGGCGGCGCCTCCGGCCGCTTCGACAGCCTGCGCGAAACCGCTCTCAACTGGGCCTTCGCCCTGATGACGGTCGGCCTCGCCGACGAAGAGGTCGAGGCCATCGCCGCGGAGTAGCGACATCTTCGAACGAACAGGAAAAGCCCGGGTCAAGGCCCGGGCTTTTTTTTCTGCGCACCAACCCAAACATTTGTCATCCCCGCCGGATAGCCCGCGCAGGCGGGCTGCAGGGCGGGGACCTAACGGGTCAAACATCTAGGTCCCTGACTTTCGCCCGGCCTTCGCCGGGCCTCCATCAGGGATGACAAAGGCGAGTGTGGAGCGGCATATCAAAACCACCCCACACCCCACGCTTACCCGTCCAGACGATAGTCGAGCCGGGTCGTGGCGCCGCGGAAGAGGATGGGTTCGCCATCCTGGACCTGCGGGTTGTAACGCCAGCGGCTGACCGCGTTCATCGTGGCCTGTTCGAAGGCCCGGCTGTCACAGGTCATCGGGCGGATATTGGTCGTCGTGCCCTGCGGGGTGATGTCGAAGATCACCGTACAACTGCCGGAATTGCCGCGCGAGGCTTCCCGGGCCGGATAGACCGGCTCGATCCGCACGATCGGAATCGGTGACCGGTCCGGTGAAACCAGGCCACCCGTCGCCGAAATCACGGAGGGCTCTACCGGCGGGAGCGCATAATTGTCGCCCATCCCGGACATGTCCGGGGCTGCCGAGCGCGGTGTATTCGGGACCGGCATGGGCGGCGGGATGTCGACCGGAACGAATTCCGGTTCCGGTGTTCGATCCGGGTCAGTCTCGACGACATCGAAACGGATCTCGATGGGTGGCATCTCAACCACCTCGTCCGGTGCCACGAATGGCACGTCGATCATCTGCCGCATCATCAGGAAAAGGCCGACGGTAATGGTCGCCGCGACCGGCAGGACCATCGGTGTACGCAAGTTCTGGATTATGGCTGTCATTGAACAAGCCTCCCCACGGGCGAGTTCTGCATGGCCTCACAGAGGAATGCCCCACAATCCGGCCAGGGGCCCGGCACCGGTCACCGGCGCCGGGTTGGCCGGTGCGACCCGCCCCACAACACGAGGTCAGGCCGCACAATCAGCCTCGCCACCGGGCGCGGCAAAAGCGGGGCGCAATCGCGGTCAATTGGGGCGATTGCGGGGAGTTGTCCGGGCGCCCCTCAGGTCCGCTCCGGGTCCGGCAGACGGTTGCCATAGACGTCGAACCATTGCGCGCACTCGGCGGGCTGCTCGATGAGACGCTGCCCCGTGCTGTCAAACTCGTCCTCGGAGCGCACGACGGTTTGGCGGGCTCTGGCAATTGCCAGCTCGCAGGTCTCGATCCCGGTCAGGCGTTCCAGCTCCTCGGCAGCGCTCAGAATTCGGCGCTTCGAGCTGATGAATTCCAGCCAGCCCTGGGCGCCGGCGCGGGAATACTCCCAGTCCAGAGCCCGCAGGAAGGCCCGCTCGGCGCCATTGAGTTGATCGAGCTCCATCCGGGCATTGCCGATATAGGTCCAGATATCGCCCGGCCGCGACAAGCCGCCCCGATTGAGGGCCTGGACGAAAACCGCGTCAGCCTCCTGAAAACTCCCGGCCTGATAGAGCGCCTCACCATAGGCCTCATAGTCCGGGCCGGCGCCCGATGTGGTGGCGACCCGTTCCAGTACGGGCAAGGCCCGCTCCCATTCGCGGGCATGACGCCAGAGATTGGCCAGCAATTGCAGATTCTCGGTCTCGGCATCGACCCGCCCGGCATTGAGCTCACGCTCAAGCATGACGGCCCCGCCATACGGGTAGTCGTAATAGGAGTAGTATTGGGCCAGACGCACCAATTCCTGGCTCGAATTGAGCATGCCGTTCAGATACATGATCCGGTTGACCTCAAAGGCGTCGGTCTCGCGTCCGACCTGCGCCAGCAAGGCGGCATAACTGGTCCAGTTGGCCTTCACGGTCGGCCAGCGGGTCACCATCTGCTCCATCAGGCCGAGCTGTTCGGGCGTGCGCTCGAGCTGCTGGTAGTAGTAGAGCAGAAGGGAGAAATGCTCGCGCGTCGCGCCACCGTCTGCCTCGGCCATCGTGAAGGCCGTGCGGGCATAGGGCAGGCCGCCGCTGTGATCGTCGAGACGGCCATGGGCCTGGGCCAGGCGCATCGCCAGGTCCACGCTCAGCGGGACACCACGATCGATCGCCGCCTCGATGAGATTGATGCCGCCACGATAGTCCTCGGCCGCCATCAGCAATTGTCCGGTATTGATCCGCAAAGCATTGGCATCCTCCTCCGGCAGTACCGCCAGCTCGATCACCGCCCGCCAGTCGCGGATCGCCGCATCAAGACGATCCAGCTCGTAGAGGGCGCGTCCGCGCTGACGCAGGAGGATGGCCCGCTCATAGGGCGACAGCGCGCGCTCATTGATCAGGCGTGTATAACCGGCCTCGACCTCGGACCAGGCGCCGCCCGCTTCCAGCTCCAGCAATTCCAGCAAACGCTCTCCGATCGCCGGTGAAATCGTGCCTTCGGATCGATCTGGGGCTTGCGCGGCCCGGGCTGGCGGAGCGGTCGCCAGCCCGGCGGCAAGGGCCAGGCTGAATGCCAGGGCAGCAAGGGCTACGAGGCGGCGACCGGCGGTACCCACCGGATGGATGATCCTGTCCATGATAGTCTCCCCAAATCATGACGCGAACTCCCCAGCCCGGCATTACCGTCATGTAATGAAAGCATCGGCGGCCAAGACGGCGGGAATGTGGCGATTTGAGGTTGTCTTTGGGGCGAATCCGACCCCTACGAGCACAGAAATCCTGCCCAGCAACGAAAAACGCCCCGGCTGAACCAGCCGGGGCGTTAATCTGTGTCACAGTCGAAGTCGGCGATCAGCCGGCGTCGGCGCCGTTCTCCGCGGCCTCGGCCTCGGCAACTGCACTGCGCTCTTCACCATACTGGTTGTAGAGATCAGAGCAGCGATCCGGAACCTCGATCACGATCCGGCCGGTGTCATCGATATCACCCAGCAGTGTGCCGGTTTCGACCAGGTCACCGACCAGGAAACGGCACTCGTCCTGACGGACGCGCTCACGGATCTGGACCCGCTCGCGAGCCGCCCGCTGACGGTTGGTGAGGAAGGTCACCCAGCCATTGGCCGTCTGGCGCGAATAGGGATAGCGCGCGCCTTCGCGGAAGGCGGCGATCGCCGATTCTTCGCGGCCCAGCTCGGCCCGGACATTGCCCAGCAACGTCCACGCATCACCCGGGCGGTCGAGGCCGCCACGGTTCAGCGCTTCTGTGAAGGCCGCCTCGGCTTCATCAAGTTCACGGCGCTGGAACAGGGCTTCCGCCAGTTTCAGATAGTCATCGCCATCACCCGACAATTGCGCCAGCTGACGCAGGACTGGCGTGGCCCGTTCCCACTCGCGCGACTGGCGCCACATATTGGCCAGAAGGTTGAGATTGTTCCGGGTCCGCTCGACGGTACCGGCGTTGAGCTCTCGCTCCAGAACGACAGCGCCGCGATAGGGGTATTCATAGAAGGAATAATACTGGGCCAGCGCCACCACTTCACGGCTCTCGGTGAGCATGCCGTTGATGTACATGATCTTGTTGGCTTCAAACGCATCCTGCTCGCGGCCGGTCTGGGCCAGGAGGGACGCGTAGGAGCGCCAGTTATTCTTCTCGGTCGGCCAGCGCTGAACCATCTCTTCGATGATACGGAACTGATCCGGAACCCGCTCCAGCTGCTGATAGAAGAAGAGCATGAGCGAGTAGTCACCGCGCACGCGTTCACCCGCCGGTTGGGCGTTCCAGAACCGCTCGGCCCAGACGACACCGTCACGATAGCGCTCGGCCTGGGCATAGGCCTGGGCGAGCATCCGCATGACGCGCGGGTTGAGCGCATCGACGCCCAGCTGGGCGACCGCGGCTTCCAACGACTGGATGCCCTGGGCATATTGACCTTCAGCGATATAAAGCTGGCCAATATTGATCCGCAGATCGGAAATTTCCTGGGGCAGCATCGCGCCGGTATTGATCGCGGCTTCCCAGTCCTGGATGGCGCGGGACACCTGATCCTGCTCGTAATAGGCCCGACCCCGCATCTGCAGCGAGATCATGCGCTCATAGGGGTTGATACTGTCATTACCGAGCGCGCGGTTCAGCGCCGTGATGGATTCCGCGAACTGGTCATTGGCCTGGAATTCCTGGGCTTCCAGCACGATCTGACCGATAGCCGCCGAGAAAACCCGCTCAGCCTGGTTCTGCTCGGAGTCTTCCTGGTTGTTGTTCCGCCGGCGCTGCGCATCGGCGTCGGACAGCGTTACCCCGACCATGGAGACGGCGAGGGCAAGGGTCGCGACAGAGCGCAACAGGCCCGAGGTATCGAAACCGTTGAAACGGATCATCGATGGCTCCTTCATACCGACCCCACTCCCCGGGCCGGCTTTCCAAAAACTATCGGGATGCGAACCGGGCTGGTCCTTGAGTCATCCCGGACAGCTAGTGTCGGCGCGGCCGGCCAAGGAGGCCCGCCGCGCCATTGCCACTAGTCAGCCAAACGGAAGTCAAAGCGGGTCTCAACGCCACGGCGGGCGACGGGAACACCATCTTCGACCTTCGGGTTATAGCGCCAACGCTCGACAGCCCGGATCGATGCGCGCTCGAAGAAGGAGCTGTCGCAACGATAGATGTCGATATTGGTCGGCGTGCCATCAGGTGTCACGTCAAAGCGAACCCAGCAGCTACCCTCGATCCCGCGCTCAGCCGCGCGAAGCGGATATTGCGGCTCGATCCGGACCAGCGGCTGCGCGTCACGGTCAGAGACCGAGAAGCTGATGCTGTCCGAATTGAGCTGCGGCGCCTCGAAGTCCGGGATATTGCCCATGACTGTGGCAAGGCCCTCGGACGGCTGCTCCGCACGTTGCCGCTCGATCTGAGGCGGCGGGGGCGGAGGATCGACCTGCTGAACGTCATCGATCGTGGTGTCGCGGCGACGGGCTTCCACCTCGGCCACTTCATCATTGATCGTGAACTGACGATCTTCGACATCGTCTTCCTGCACCACCTGATCAACCGAGATCAGGCGTTGCATGAGCACAAACAGGAAGACCGTGATGATCGCCGCAACCGGGACACCGATAACGAGACGAATGAAATTACCCATTTTCTTTCCTCTCGCTACTGCAATGTCGAAATCTTCACTTCGACGTCCATCTCCGACAGGAGCTCCTGGACATCGAGGATCAGACCGATATTGGCACCTTCATCACCCTGGATCATGGCACGACCCTTGGGATTCTCTTGCAGCAACTGCTCGATCACCCCGCGGAGTTCGTTCATCTCATAGACCCGACGATTGACCCAGACCTCGTTCTCGGCCGTCACGGCCACGAGCATGGACGGGTTCTCGTCATCTTCTGTCACGGCGTCAGGGCGGACAGTGTCCACACCCGGCTCCTTGATGAAGACGGAGGTCACGATGAAGAAGATCAGGAGGATGAAAACGACGTCCAGCATGGGCGTCATGTTCAGCTCGACTTCTTCCTCATCGGTATTCACGCGGCTTGCACGTCTAGCCATGTATACCTCCCCTATCCGTCGGTCTGACGCTGGATTGAAACCGGCACGCCATTGGCGCCCATTTCATCCCAGATCTGAACGATGATGCCGTGCTCGGCTTCGTCGTAGACCTCGAGAAGGACCGCAGAGTTCGGCTCTTCCGCCCGGAAGCGGTTGACGGCCGAAAGCACGCGGTCGACATCGGTCCGCACCTGGTTGACGAAGATCTCATTGTCTCCATCAACCTGGATGACGATCGGCGGCGCCGCATCCGGCGGCGGCGGCGTGTCATTGTCGGGTGGCGGACGCATGTCGATGCCTTCTTCCGACAGGAAGGTGGCGGTGACGATGAAGAAGATGAGCAGGATGAACACGATGTCGAGCATCGGCGTCATGTTCACTTCGGCCTGATCATCCTTGTGTTGCTGGCGACGTCTCATGACACGGCTCCTTCACCGATCTCGAGCTCGTCGGCCAGCTTCGACACGCGACGCTTGGCGAGGAGTTCGATCTGGGTGGCGAAGATGAGCCCCGAAAGGGACGCAACCATGCCAGCCATGGTGGGAATCGTGGCGCGCGATACACCGGCCGACATGGCCTGGGCATCGGACGAGCCGGAGATTGCCATGACGTCGAAAACCGAGACCATGCCGGTCACTGTTCCCAACAGTCCGAAGAGCGGCGCGACAGCGACGAGGGTTTTCACCAGCTCGACATTCTGATCGCAACGCGATTTGACCTCCGAGATGAGTTGGTCGCGGATGGCGTGGGCATACCAGCTATTCCGGTCTGCCCGCGCATTCCACTCCCTCTTCGCCGACTTCGCCATGGCGTCATGCGCCATGTAGAAGTAGGCGAAGCGCTCGAGGATAAAGGCCCACATCACAAATGTTGTTGCCATGATGACAACCAGGACGGGGCCCCCGCGCTCGAGGAACTCCTGAAGGCCGGTTTGTACGGCCTGGAAATCCATAACGCTTCCTCCGGTTAGCCTTGTGCGCGTTCTTCAGCGTGGCGAGCGATCATGCCGGCCGCCTGCTCTTCGAGCACCTGCTGAACGCCGCGCGCGAAGCTTTGCGCGAAGCTGTGGATGAACAGAAGCGGGATGGCCGCAACCAGACCCAGAACCGTGGTCATCAGGGCTTCGGAGATACCACCAGCCATGATGCGCGGGTCACCCGTACCGAACAGGGTGATCTGGGTGAAGGTCTTGATCATACCGGTGACGGTACCCAGAAGACCCAGCAGCGGTGCGATACCGGCGGCGAGCTTCAGGAAGTTGAGACCGAATTCGAGCTTCGGCGTCTCTTGCAGGATGGCCTCATCCAGCTTGAGTTCCATCGTCTCGACGTCTTTGTCCTTGGCGGCCTCATAAGCCAGCATGACACGACCCAGCGGGTTGCCCTTGGAACCGGAAGACTTGCGCTTCTGGCCACCGACAGCCGCCTGCGTCATCAGCAGCGAGACCATGCGGAAGATACCGAAGAGGGCGGAGATGGCGAGCAGGCCGATGATGACCTTACCAACCGCACCACCTTGCTCGATACGCTCTTCCAGGTCCGGGACGTCCTTGTAGATGTCCAGGAGCGGGCCGCGGGACGGGTCAACAACACCCATCACGACTTCACCCGGATCCGCGTTGAACAGGGTCGAGGCCGCGCCGACGAAGTTTGCCGGCGGCTGAGCCGGCAGGTCGGTCAGGCTGTAGGCGCCCGTATTCTCGCTCTCACCCCAGAGGGCGAAACGCTGGTTGTTGTTGTAATTGGTAAAGGCAACAAACGGACCGACGCGCGTGGTTGCAACGGCAGAGCCGTCGCCGATACCGGTGACGCGGGTGTTGTAGGTGACGACCTGCTGCTGCTGGATCATCTCTTCAATCACGCGACGCGGGATGAAGTCGAGTTCCGCACGGGTCGGCAGGGTCCGGCTGTTGGACAGCGTTTCCAGCGCGTCGGCACGGCCCGGGAACTGGGACGAGATGACGGACTGGTTGATGATGGCAGCGAATTCGCCGGCGGCCTGACGCGCGGCACCGAACAGCTCACCAAACGCACCCTGACGCTGGCGCAGTTCGGCATCGAGTTCGTCGATGCGGACCTGATTGGCTTCAAACTCGGCCGACAGGTTGGTCGCCTGACGCTCGAGGGCTGCCAGCTCGTTGCGGGCCTGCGTGAGTTGGGCCTGCTGCTGGTTGGTGGATTGCTGGAATTCGCGCAGGCGAGCGGCATTTTCAGCGCTGGCCTCACGGGCGTCGGAACGCACGCGGTTGAGGAGTTCATTCAGGGAACCGGCCGGCTCGGTCTGAGCCGCGACACCGGCGGTAAGCGCCACGCCAAGCGAAACGGCGGCGGCGAGCATCTTCATTGTGGTCTTCATAACTTAACTCTCCGTTCCAAGCCGTTACTGGGCGACCGTCGGGCCAGGCAGCGGGACCAGGAAGACAGACGGTGTCGTCACTTCCTGGGCGATGCGAATGGCGCGGGTCACATTGGCTTCATAGCTGCCCGGCAGGGCTTCCCAGTCGCTCGATCCATTGTGGAAGATCGTCATGCGACCATCAGGGTACTGGCGGATCATGGCGACCCGACCAACCTGCAGCACGGTGACATTGACCGGAATGCCGTCTTCGAGAACTTCCTCGTCATACGAGTTGATACCGCGGCCATAGGAGGCTTCGATGTCGTAGGCGTTGAGGATGACGCGATAGCGTTCCGCCGGAGAGATGCTCGGATCGTCGATCAGCTCGTAGAGACGCTCGATGCGGGCCAGTCGGCCGGCTTCGCCTTCCAGGCGGAAGGGCAGGTCGAGCGCCACGAACTCCTCGAGCAGCACAACCATTTCGCGCATCATCGGCGCGAGATCGCGCTCGATATTGTCAACGCGACCGATCTGCTGCTCCAGGGAGGCAATCTCGAATTCCTGCGAGCGCAGGAAGACCTGCTGCTGCTCCACAAAAAGGCGCTGCGACTCGATCTGCTCGAGCAGCGCACGGAATTCCAGCTCGATGTCTGTCCGCTGGTCATCCAGCCGATCAATCTGCGCCTGGGTCTGAGCCCCATTCGCCGTATTTCCCCGCGCGACTTCGAGCGTTTGGTTCAGCTGCGCTACGGCGGCCCCCCCAAAGGCGCCCGCCGCCACAGTCGCCATAAGCGACGCGCGAACCAAATTCTTCAAGTTCACCATTTCTCGCCTCACAATGGTCAATGCGGGTTCGTCTGGAAAGACTCCCCGCCCCAATAAAACTTCGATGCAAAGCCAGCATAAACCTGCTGGCCTGGCCCCCTACCCTTGGTTCAAGCGGCCTTGCCAAGCCGCCGAAACAGCGACTTAGCGTCCCAAGTCTGCATGAGTGGTTACTGCAACTGCAGCCCACCCGGTCCGTGATGGTTGGCCCATCATCTCGTCGGCGCAGCCGCGCCACTTGAAAATCGCAAGAACGCTAACACCAGCGTTACACTACGATCAATACATCTTTGTGGCGGGAATGCGGCCCGAACTGCGCACAATAAGGCGAGATTCGCCTGTCAGGATCACCCGCGCGCTGCAGTTCGCGTCAGGATAGCACAAGTTTCCGCATAAAGTTGCGTGCCCAAACCCGATGCGCACACAAATCAGGACGCTTGGCACCTGCTCACAATTCGGTGATGCCGGCGTCAGGCGGGTCTGACCGCCCCTGCCGCGCGAGTCGCGCCATCGTGCGCGGAGAACTGAACCGGAATCAGCGAAGCCATCACAACGCCATACGCGATCCAATGACCGGATCGGGCGCGATGTCCGGGCGCAATGCGGACGCGATCTGTGACGTGTTATGGAAAAATGGCTGGGGCGCCAGGATTCGAACCTGGGAATGCCGATACCAAAAACCGGTGCCTTACCACTTGGCGACGCCCCAACCGTGGCCGTCAGTGACGACGGTGGGCGGTAATTACATAACCCTCCGAAGGGATGCAACGGCGCATTGCGGTTGATGGCAGTTCAAATGACAGAATCTACAGCCAAAGGTCGCCATCCCCCGAAGAATACAGACGTTTCCGGAAACATCGGCCGCGACACTGCACGCGATCCCACAACGCTGCCTTTGCCGCGTTGCGTGCCGCAAGAGAGTTGGCTATAAGCCGCGCCTCGGTTCGGAGTATAGCTCAGCCTGGTAGAGCACCGTCTTCGGGAGGCGGGGGTCGCAAGTTCGAATCTTGCTACTCCGACCAATCACTTTCCCGCCTCATTGACATCCCTGTTGCCGCTGTCATGCCGGCCGCGCGCCCAGCGCGGGACAGTCCGACTGCGCGTCCCTCGACCCGATCGCCGCAAGACCCTACATAATGGTCCAAACAGGACTGCATCTTGCAGGGCCTGACGCACATCATGAAAGCGCGGGGCGAAAGGGCTCTTATGAAACAGTTCTGGATTACATTCTTCGGATCGATCGTCGGCGTGATCGTCGGCTCCGTCCTGACCGTCATACTCGGGATTTTCCTGATTGGCGGCCTGATCGGCATGGCCGTCGAGGGCGCCCGCACCGAGACCGCCCTGCCCCAGACCGCCATGGTGCTCGAACTCGACCTGCGCGATGGTCGGCTCGACAGCCCGTCGCGCTCACCCTTCGGCTTCGCCGAGCCGCTCTCCGTGGTGGATGTTGTTCGCACAATGGAGCGGGCCGAGCGCGATGACCGCGTTGCCGGCATCTTCATCCGTGCCAATGAGTTCGGCATGTCACCGGGCGTCGCCGAGGAATTGCGCGGCGCGATTGCCGATTTCCGCGATGCGGGCAAATTCGTCGTGACCCACGCCCAGGGTTTCGAAGGCACGAGCGTAACCGGCTATTTCGCCGTTTCCGGCTCCGACCAGATCTGGCTGCAGGACACGGCCAGCTTCACACCGGCCGGTCTGGCGGCGGAAGTCACCTTCCTCGGCGGCCTGTTCGAACGCTTCGGCGCCGTCCCGCAATTCGAGCAATTCCACGAGTACAAGAACGCCGCCAATACCTATACGCAAACCGACTTCACCGAGCCGCACCGTGAGGCGACCCTGTCCTATATGGGGTCAATCTATGACACCGCCATCGCCCATATTGCCGGCGACCGGAATGTCAGCGAAGCGACACTGCGCGGTATATTCGAGGACGCACCGCATACGGCGGAGGAAGCCGAGACGCTCGGCCTGGTCGACCGTCTGGGCCATGTCATCGAGGCTCGCGAAGCCACCCTCGCCCGCCTCGGCAGCCAGGGCAGCTTCATCGACATTCAGCGCTACTCGCAGCAGGCTGCGCCGGCCTGGAATAATGGTCCCATCATCGCCCTCATTGAAGGCCAGGGCGCCATTGTCACCGGCGACGCGGCCGTCGGCGCCTTTGGCGGGGAAGAGCAGATTGGCGGCGATTTCATGTCCGAAGCCATTCTCGATGCGGCCGATGACCCCGCGGTCCGCGCCATCGTCATCCGGGTTGATTCGCCGGGCGGGTCAGCGATTGCGTCCGACCAGGTCTGGCATGCCGTGAACCGGGCCCGCGAGGCCGGCAAGCCGGTCATCGTCTCCATGGCCTCCATGGCGGCCTCCGGCGGCTATTACCTGGCCGCTCCGGCGAATTACGTGCTGGCTCACGCCACGACGCTGACCGGCTCGATTGGTGTCCTCGGCGGCAAGATCGTTCTGGACGGCACCTTTGACATGGTCGGACTGAACGCCGAGTCGGTGTCGGTCGGCGGCGAATACGCCACCGCCTTTTCGGCCCAGGAAGAATGGACGGAAAGCCAGCGCGCCGCCTATCGCAGCCAGATGTCGGACATTTATGACGACTTCACCCAGCGCGTGGCCGATGGCCGCGACCTGCCGCTGGAACGCGTCCTGGAAATTGCCCGCGGCCGTGTCTGGACCGGCGCCCAGGCGCTGGATCTGGGTCTGGTCGACGAGATTGGTGGTCTGCGCGATGCCGTTGATGCCGCCCGCCAGTTCGCGGGGATTGATCCGGACCAGGCGATCCGCCTGCGCCGCTTCCCGGCCCAGCGTTCGCCCTTCGAGGCCTTCCAGGAGATGTTCGGCGTCTCGGCCGATACGGCCCAGACCGCGGCCCGGCTCAATGCGCTGATGGAGCTGCCGGAAGTCCGCGCCGCGCTTGAGGCGCGTGCCGCCGCCGATCGCCCGGGCGTGCAGATGCGCTCGGAGGCGGCCCTGCCGCGCTGATCATCGTCTTCAGCTGAAACGGAAAAGGGCCCGCTCCATGCGGGCCCTTTTTTTTTGTCAGACGACCGGCCGCTAGGAAGTCAGCACGCCCACGATCAGCAAGCCCAGCAGGCCGATGCTCAGAAGAATGGAGTAGGCGAAATCGAGAATCACCACGCGCAGCAGCGAGGTGAAACGCCCGTGCGAATAGACGGTCCGGTGCAGGCGGTAGAGATACCAGTTGGACCAGATCAATCCGGCAAAGACCGCGATTTCGCCCGGAATGATGTTCGCCGCGATCGAAAGTCCGGTGATCAGGAAGAACATGAAGGCGTGGAAATGCAGCGACACCACAAGGTGGTCGTAGAAAAAATAGCCCTTCTTGTAGAAGTGCATGCCGGCCAGCATCAGCGCATAGAGCGGCAGCATGAAGAACATCATGGTCGGCGCCCAGCGTTGCATTGACACCACCAGCGCACGCCCCTCCGTGTCGATGATACGATCAAAGCGCACGACCAGGGCCTCCCGGACTTCCAGTGGCAGATCCTCGAGCCCGGTGGGGTCGACCATCATGCCATCGCCGACCTCGATCGGACCGTCCAACGCCTCGACCGAATCCCCCTCGCCGGACGGATAGAGTTCAGGCAGGAGTGTCCGGCGGAAACCCTGCTTGATCTCATCCCGATTGGCCTGCTCCTGCATGGCCACCATCTCCGGCGGCAATTCCGGGACAGCCTCCGCCTGGGCCAGGGCCGCCTCGACCTCGCCCGCCATCCGCTCGCGCATCTCCGGTGGCAGGCCGGCCTCGGCCAGTTCCGTGTCCAGCGTCGCCAGTTCGGCCTCGATAGCCTCGCCATTGGCCGCGGCATCCTGGGCCGGATCGGGGTCCGCGTCCTCGCCCACACCCCCCATCCCGTCGAAGGCAAAGACGAGCAGGAAGAAGAGCACGCTGGCCGTCAGATAGAGACGGAAGGGCATGACATAGCGGGCGCGCACGCCGCTGAGATAATTCTGGGTGATCTTGCCGGGCTTGAACATGAGCGCCGGGAGGGTGCGCCACAAACGCCCCTCGAGCCCGAAGAGGCCATCAAGGATATCGGTCAGCAATTCCCAGAGCGGCCGATGATAGGTGTCAGCGGTCTGGCCGCAGCTGTGACAGACCGGACCGGATAGCTTGGTCGAGCAATTGGAACAGACGCCGGCCGGCGTCGGGGCCTCAAAGGCGGAGAAGCGTTCGCGCTTTTTGCGCCTGGAGGCGTTGATGGCGTCGCCAAGCTCGCCGGCGGCGCTTCCGGCCACCACGGCCTCACTGATTGGGTCACTTCCGGTCATGAAAAAGCCCTGCCCCCTGGCGTTGTGCGAACACAAGCTAGGTCGGCAGGGCCTCTTCTGACAAGCGCGACAGGCCTATTCGGCTGTTGCGCTGCCCTCTTCCAGGTCCGCAAAGCACAGATAGCGTGTGCGGTGGATATTGGTCAGATTGTCTTCCCAGCCAGTGACCCGCGGGTTTACGAGGTTCTTGTTGACGTAAAAGACGATCGGGATGATCGGCATGTCGTCGATCAACATCTGCTCGGCCTCGGCCATCATTTCGCCGCGCAGTTCCAGATTGAGCTCGCGGTTGGCGTCGGTGACGAGGCTGTCGAATTCCGGGTTGTTGTAGCGCGCGTAATTCATCGGAATTGAGCGATACTCACCCAAGAAGAGGAAGTTGTAGGGATCGTTGTAATCCGCAATCCAGCCGCCATCGGCGACCTGGAAATCGGAGGCACGCAGATTGTCGTAATGGATCTGCGTATCGTTGACGATCAGCTCCGGCTGGACCCAGTCGGCAATCGCCGACCAGTCATTCTGGACAACCGGCGCGATGCGCGGGTTATCGCCGGTGGCGCGATAGGTGTATTCGAAGCGGAAGGGATTATCCGGGCCATAGCCGGCGGCTTCCAGCAGGGCGCGCGCCATTTCGCGACGTTCCTCGACCGGCGTGTCCGCCCATTCGGCTTCAACACCGCCCGGATAATTGGCTACACCCGGCGGGATCATTGCATAAGCGGGAACCTGGCCGGCGCGGAGGATCTCCTCGGCGATGAAATTGCGGTCGATGGCCATGCCCAGCGCATTGCGGACATTGGGATCATCGAACTGTTCCAGCGTCGTGTTCACCGAGAAATAGATCGTGCCCATGAACGGATGGACGCGGACATAGTCCGGGATTTCACGGCGCAGGAATTCCATCTGCTGGCCCGGGAATTCCATGTTCAGGTCGAGCTCGCCATTCCGGACCCGGCGGCCGGCCGCGGAATTGTCCACGGTCGGGTAGAAATAGACGTCATCTACGCAAACATTTGAATTGTCATAGAAATTCTCATTGCGGGCGAGATGGACATAATTATTGGTCCGCCAGTCCTGAAGCGTGTAGGCGCCGTTGGAGACCATATTGCCCGGGCGCACCCACTCATCGCCATAGACCTCAACCACGTGCTGGGGCAGCGGGAAAGTGGTGTAGTGGGTCAACAGGCCCGGCAGGTAGGGGGCCGGATTGACCAGCTGGACTTCAAGCGTGCGGTCATCGATCGCGCGCACACCGATCGAGTTCGGGTCGGCGGCTCCGGTGGAAGCTTCCTCGATCCCGGCAATCGGATAGAGCAGCGAGACATATTGGGCGCCGGTTGTCGGCGTGGCGATACGGCGCCAGGCGAAGACGAAATCACTGGCCGTGACCGGTTCGCCGTCGGACCAGACCGCTTCACGCAGGGTGAAGGTCCAGGTCAGGCCGTCATCGGAGACTTCCCAGCTTTCCGCCATGCCCGGGATCGGTGCGCCATCGGGATCGTCGGTGAACAGACCGAGGAACATGTCCCCGATGATGTTGTTCTCCCAGGTACCGGAGGCCTTGTGCGGATCCAGCGACAGCGGTTCGGCATTATTGCCGCGATGCAGGACGACGGCATCGCTATCGGCGGCGTCATTGCCGCCACAGCTGGCCAGGGCCAGCGCGGAAGCGGTAACGAGGATGGTGTTCAAAATCTTTGTGCGGATCACGGTTTCGGTCTCCCCTCCGAAGCAGCACGACGAGTCAGTTGCCGATGTTCTAGCTGAACATCATCGGCCGGTCGACACTGGCCGACCGGTCGCGCATAGTCGAACAAGCCGAGAGATTTACACGAGTGACCATGAACGCGCGATTACTGATTCTTCTGCCAGCCGCCCTGATGACCGCCCCTGCCGCCGCGCAGTCAGGCGACTCGCCGCTGGACCCGCTCTTCACCTGCCGTGATATCGCCGATGACAGCGCCCGTCTGGCCTGTCTCGACGCGGCGGTCGATGCCCTGCGCAGCGAAACCGAAAGCGGCGATGTCGTCGCCGTCGATCGCGAGCAGATCGAAGCGGCCGAGGAAGCCACATACGGGCTCTCCATCCCGCAATTCCGCCTGCCGGGCCTTTCCTTGCCGGGCGGTGGCGAAGACGCCGAACTGGCCGAGCTCGAATCAAGCGAAGCCTCACCGCAGCGGGTTATCAATCGCGATAGCAACGGCCAGATCGACAGCATTGAGGGCCTCGCGGTCGCGGAGATTTCCGAGAATCGCTCCGGCGAGAAAATCATCCGCCTCGCCAATGGCCAGGTCTGGCGCCAAACCGACAACACCTATGTCCAGCTGTCGCGCTCGCGCGCCGACACGGACTATACAGTGACCATCTCAAACGGAGCCCTGGGTTCCCATTTCATGCGCCTGGACAATGGCGGACGCCGTTTCCGGGCCGAACGTGTCGAGTAATCAATCGAGGGTCTCATGACAGTCTCACGCCATGCGGTAATCGCCGCGCTTCTTCTCACCACGGCCCTGCCCGCCAGCGCCTTCGCCCGTCAGGACGAGGACGCGGTGGACGGCATCCTGGCCTGCCGCGGCATCACCGAGACCGCCGCCCGGCTCGCCTGTTTCGACTCGGCTGCCGAACGCCTGGCCGGCGATCGCGAGAGCGGTGAATTGATGACCGTCACCCGCAGCGATGTGGCAGCGGTGGAAGGCGACAGCTTCGGCTTCTCCATGCCGTCCCTGCCGCGCCTGCGCCTGCCACGGATTGCCCTGGCCACCGCCGGCCGCCAGCACGATGCCCTAGAAGGCGCGAGCAATACGGTCGACAGGACGCAGCAGACACCCGCGCCGGCAGCGACCAGTGACGCCACCCCACCGGTTCCGGCAACAGGCACGGCACCCGCGACCAGCGCGCCAGCGGCCAACACCGCAGCCAGTACGGCAGCCGCAGAAGCCACTTCCGTCGCCATTCTCGAGCGCGATGAGGACGGTGATGTCTTCCGCGTCGAAATGGAGATCGAGCGCACCCGCACGGTCGGCTATGACACCATTGTCTTCTACATGACCAATGGCCAGGTCTGGCGCCAGACCGACTCGACGCGCGTGCGCCCACCGCGCGGCGAAGGCAACACGGCGGAAATCCGCCGCGGGGCCATGACCAGCTATCTCCTGCGCATCAACGGCTCCGGCCGCGCCATCCGCGTCGAACGCCAGCGCTAGCCGCCGGACACCACACGAACAAGGCCGCCGGAGCTGATCCGGCGGCCTTTCTTGTTTGTGTGCCTACCCAATGATTGTCATCCCTGATGGACGCCCCGCGCAGGCGGGGCGAAAGTCAGGGACCTAGCTGGTGGCGACCACATGGGTCCCCGCCCTGCGTCCGGCCTTCGCCGGACATCCCGCGGGGATGACAAGAGAGCGTAAGGGCCGTTTGATATCGCGTGTCCGGCGCGCCTACCGATCCTTCGGATCGATCGCGTCGCGCAGGCCGTCGCCGATGAAGTTGAGACAGAAGAGCGTCACCATCATCGTCACGGCGGGACCGATCAGCGTCCACGGTGCCGGCTCCATGTCCTGGGCACCGGCCGAGATCAGGCGACCCAGCGAGGTCAGCGGTTCCTGCACACCCAGGCCGAGGAAGCTCAGGAAGCTTTCCGCCAGGATGACGACCGGGATCATCAGCGTGACATAGACGACGACCGGACCCAGCACATTGGGAATGATGTGACGCTGGATGATCTTGGTCCGTGAGACACCGGCGGCATGGGCGGCCTCGACGAATTCCATGCCCTTGAGGGCAATGGTCTGGCCGCGCACGATGCGCGCCATGGTCAGCCATTCGACAGCGCCGATGGCGACGAAGATGAGCACGATATTGCGCCCGAAAGTCACCATCAGGATGATCACGAAGAAGATGAAGGGCAGCGAATAGAGGATATCGACAAAGCGCATCATCGCCTGGTCGACCTTGCCGCCGATAAAGCCGGCGGTCGCGCCCCAGGTCACCCCGATCACCAGGGAGACGAAGGTCGCCACGATACCGACCATGAGCGACACGCCCAACCCGACCAGGATGCGCGCAACCATGTCGCGCCCCTGGGCATCCGTGCCCAGGAGGTGCCAGTTTTCCAGGGTCGGGGCGATCCAGACGCGGTCGCGATAGATCGTGTCGTAATCATGCACCCAGAGCAGCTGGCCAATCGTGGCCAGCAGAACAAGCGTGCCCAGAATGACCATGGAGGTGACCGCCGCGCGATTGCGCATCAGGCGGGCCCGCGCATCATCCCAGAGAGAACGCCCCTGGACGGCAGCCTTCTCGAGCAGTTCGGCCTTTTCCTGTGGAGTGGACAGCGTCGTCATGACTCGTACTTCACCTTCGGATTGAGGACACCGTAGAGGAGATCGGCCAGCAGGTTGAGCACGATGATCAAGGTCGCATAGACGATGACCACACCCATCACGACGGTGTAGTCACGCTGCAGGGCGGCATCGACGAAATGCTTGCCGATACCCGGAAGCTGGAAGACCCGCTCGATCACCAGCGAGCCGGAAATCACCGCAGCCGAGGCCGGTCCGAGATAGGAGACCAGCGGCAGGATCGCCGACCGCAGGGCGTGACGGACGATCACCGCCGGCGCTGACAGGCCCTTGGCCCGGGCGGTGCGGATATAGTTGGAGCGCACAACCTCGATCATCGAGGCTCGCATCAGGCGGGCGATGATGGCGATCTGTGGCAAGGCGAGCGTGATCACCGGCAGGATGAGTCGGTCGGGCGTCATGCCGTATCGCGGGTCGAGGCCGCCGGTTGGCACCCATCCCATATAGAGACCGAAGACCAGTGCCAGGATGGGACCCATGACAAAGGGCGGGATGGAAATCCCCACCATGGCAAAGGTCATGACCGAAAAATCGGTCCCGGAATTCTGGCGCAAGGCGGCGATGGATCCGAGCAGCGTGCCCAGGCCGATGGCCAGCAGCATGGAGAAGAGACCAATGGTTGCGGAGACCGGGAAGCCTTCGGCGATGATCTCGGCCACATCCTTGTCGCGGAGCTTCAACGAGGGTCCGAGATCTCCCTGAAAGAGATTTCCCATATAGTCGAAATACTGAAAGATCAGCGGCTTATCGAGGCCATAGCTGGCCAGGATCACCTGGCGCGTCTCCTCCGGCATCGGACGTTCGAGATCGAACGGTCCGCCGGGGGCGACTCGCATCATGAAAAAGGCGACCGTGATGATCACCAGAATCGTCGGGATGGCGACACTGAAGCGCCTGAGTACAAATCCAAGCATGAAGGTTCGGCTCAGTCCATTTTGCGCGCAGTTTCAATGCAAGGCGCCTGATGTCAATGAAGGCTCTGTTGCTGTAATGCAGCATCTTGAGCCGGTGGCGGTGGCAATGGGGCTGTCCGCGACCGTGTAGGCTCAGGTGTCGCTGTACTGATAAAAATCTGCGCCATCATCAGCGCGAGCACGAGCCAGCCCAGCCGCAAGATGCGCTTGCCTAGAAATCGACCGGCGTTCACATTCCCCTCCCGTGATCATGGCGTTTGACCCGGTCACGCAAAAACTGCGCCGTCCGTGACCCGGAGTGAATTGCAAGTGTCCGGCGATTGCCTAGGATGCGCGCAGTTTCGACTGAGAAAGGCCAATCCATGCACAGTGCGCTGTGGTGGCGAGATTTCGAGTTCCAGGACGGTATTGTCACCGTCAAGAAGACGGGCGCCCGTCTTCCGCTCAAACTGGGACTGATTGGCGAAGTCCTGTCCTGGTTCCCGTTTTATTTCGTGGTTGAAGGCTGGCGGATCAAGTCGGCGTCCCAGGATGGGCCGAAAATCTGGTTCGCGCCCGACCGTCCACGCCCCTGGTATCTGATCTGGTCGGTCCTGCACGCCGCCGGCGCCCGCATTGCCGCCCATCCCGGCGAAGCCGATGCGGTTTTCGTTTTCGACGATTCCACCACGTGTTGCCCCTGCAATGTCCCGCCCGATGCCCGGGTCATCAATCGCGACTGCCAGAGCATTGCGAAGAGCCATGTCGCCGCGGTGTTCGAACGATCCTTCGGCTATTCCCTGTCCGTCGACCCGACCAGCTGGACCGGGCCCATGGTCGAGAAGTCCGAGCTCAATGGCGCCCATGACGGTCGCGTGGTCCAGGGCCCGATCGACATGCCCCGGCCCGGCCGCGTCTATCAGCGTGTGATCGACAACACCGTGCCCGGCGACCTGGTGGAGGATCTGCGCTGTCCAACCATGGACGGCCATATACCGCTGGTCATCCGCAAGCGTCGCAAGACGTCATCACGCTTTTCCAATTCCAATGACGAGATCGAGTGCGCGGAAACCGATGAGGTCTTCAGCGTCGAGGAGCGGGCCCAGCTGGCCGCCTTCACCCGGGCCATGGGGCTGGACTGGGGCGGGCTGGATGTTCTGCGTAATCGTGATGACGGTCGGCTCTATGTCGTGGATGTGAACAAAACTGATATGGGGCCGCCGGTCGCGATGCGGTTGGATGACAAGATCAAAGTCACCAAACGGCTGGCCGCGGCATTCCTGGATTTCCTCGGCCACCCCAAACCGGAACCGGCCAAGCGCACACCATGAATTCTATTCCCTTCGAACGCGATTTCGATTTCGAGTACGGGCGTTGCGACACGCTCTCTCCCCTGATCCGGCGCGTCATAGCGCCCAATCCGGGCCCCTTCACCTTCACCGGCACCGGTGTTTACATCATCGGGCATGGCTCGGTTGCGGTGATCGATCCAGGCCCGGTCGACCCGGCCCATATCGCGGCGCTGGATGCGGCCCTTGAGGGTGAAACGGTCAGCCACGTTTTCGTCACCCATCATCATCTCGACCATTCGCCGCTCGCCCATCCGCTCGCCGACCGCCATGGCGCGAAAGTCTATGGCTATGGTCCGCAGCAAAGCGCGCCGGTTGGCGGCGAAGTCCGACTGGAAGCCGGTGATGATGTCGGCTTTCAGCCGGACATCCAGATCACCGACGAGCAAGTCTTCCACGGTGAAGGCTGGACGCTGGAGGCGCTGCACACGCCCGGACACACGTCGAACCATGTCTGCTATGCCCTGCACGAGGAGAACACGCTCTTCTCAGGCGACCATGTCATGGCCTGGTCCACCAGCGTGATCAGCCCGCCCGACGGACATATGGGGGATTACCTCGCCCAGCTGGAACGGGTCCGGGACCGGGATTTTGCTCGCCTCTGGCCAACTCACGGTCCCGCGGTGAGAAGCCCCCGCGCCTTCGTCCAGGCCTATATCGACCACCGCCTCGCCCGCGAAGACCAGATCCTCGCCTGCCTCGCCGACGGGCATGACACGATCCGCGACATGGTCGCGGTGATGTATGCCGATGTCGACAAGCGTCTCCACCCGGCTGCCGCGCACTCCGTGCTGGCCCATGTCATCCACCTGGTGGAACTCGGCAAGGTCGCCAGCAGCACGGTCGACCAGGTCGACCTGACGGCACGCTTCAAGCTGGCCGAAACAGCGTAATTCCTTCCCCGCGCATGGGGGAATCCCTAACCCGCTTCGGCCTCGCCGGACATCGCGGCCAGGAAGCGCTCCACGCGCTCTGCGTTGCGACCGAGATCATGGACCGGCTGGCGGGCCAGTGAGCGGATATCGACCTGGCTGCGCCCGTCCTCCAGCGCGGTCACGCGAACAGAAATGTCATCGCGAAACCCGAACATCAGGCTTTCGGCCGCGGCCTCAAACATGCCGGCCGTGTCTGACGCGGTACCGATACGCCAGCCATTCTCGCGTCCATAGAGCAGGGCCTGACGGAAGACCGTGCGAGCGTCCTGGTCAACAACAAGACTGGTGATTTCCGGATAGGCAGCCTGCTGTGCCGCATGGACTGACGAGTCATAGGCTAGCGGGCGCTCCGACGATGCGCGACGCGCCGCATAGGCCGCCGTGAAATGAGGCGGATCGGCTGCATCGGTGGTGACGTCGGGTATGAAGGGCCGGTTGGCCGCAAGGCCATCATACACATAGCGGCCGGAGAACCCGCCTGCCGCAACCAGCAAAGCCAGGACCGGCACGCTCAGCCCACCGACCCAGCGATGTCCTGCGAGGCGTTGGGCGATAACGAGCGCCGCCAGAAGTCCACCCATGACAGCGCAGGCCAGGATCAGCTTGGGTCCGATGCCCAGCGTCATCCAGTCCAGGCCGTAGGACCAGTTCCAGAAGCTCAATTTGGTGCCAAGCGCCGCGACCAGAAACCAGACCGGCGTGATGAGCGTCAGCAGCGCCGTTATCCACCCCAGCGGCGGGATGATCGCACGCAGGATTTCAGTCAGTCTGTCCACAGGTCCGGCCCCCTCAGGCATTGCGCGTCAGGGATACAACCGGCTCACCGTCCAAGTCGACCCCAAATCGGGCCTGTCAAAAAACATTCTATCATGCAGGCGGAAGGGCCGGTCGCGCCAGAATTCCATACTGAGGGGGCGGATGCGGAAGCCCGACCAGTGCGGTGGACGCGGCACCTCGCCCAGACCGAAGCGCGCCGCCTCGCGCGCCACAGCTTTCTCGAGCGCGAAACGGCTTTCCAGCGGGCGGGACTGCTTCGAGGCCCAGGCGCCGATCCGGCTGTCACGGGCGCGGGAGGCGAAATATTCGTCCGCCTCCTCGGTGCTGACCGCCTCGACCAGCCCCCTCACCCGCACCTGTCGGCGCAGGGATTTCCAGTGAAAGCACAGCGCTGCCTGGGCATTCTCCGCCAACTGGCTGCCCTTGCCGCTTTCCAGATTGGTGTAGAAGACGAAGCCATCGGCATCCACGTCTTTCAAGAGCACCATGCGGACATCCGGGAGGCCGGACGCGTCCGCCGTTGCCAAAGCCATCGCATTGGCATCATTGGGCTCTTTCTTCTTGGCATCAGTCAGCCAGTCGGCGAACAGCGCAAAGGGATCCTCGCGATCAAAGATCTCCGCCGCATTGGCATCCGCCGTCTTCGCATAGGCGTCGGCATCGGGACTGGGCGGGATCAGCTTGTCATCGGACATGGGCGGCACTCCTGGAACACGTCCGCCTAGGTAAGCGCCTGGCCCGGCGCGTCAAGCTTTCCCTGTGGGTCAATCACAAGCGCACCGGCTCCCTGTTCGCCACTGAAAAAGGGCGCCCGGCGCGGGGCCAAACATAAATCGCTTGTCAGCCAGCAGGCCGTATCCGGCAAGCGGTCTTTAAGATGGTTTGCGCAAGGCGCGGGGACGATCACGGGCGCTGAATTCCCAGCGGGACACGTACCAGAGGTACATGTCCCTCGCCCAGCCTCCGGATCGACGCACCCGGCATCCTCCCGCGTCAACCTTTCAGGAATCTTCTTGCGCTAAGACAGTGCCATGACATCGCGTGTTGAGAGTGTGGATGCGGCCTATGCTGTCCTGGGGCTGACCCCGACTGACGGTATGGCGGCGGCGCGTGCGGCTTTCCGGTCGCGTGTGAAAACCCTGCATCCCGATGTCGCCGAGCCGACCCCGGCCACCCTGTCCGAGCTGGCCCGCATCGTCGACGCGATGGATTTCATCCGCGCCCATGCGCCGGTCTGTCTCGAGATCGAGCTCAGCGCCGCGCAGGCCTTGCGCGGCCTGACTCGCACGCTGCGCCATGGCGACAAGCCACTACTCGTACGCATCCCGGCCGGCACGGTCGACGGCACCGAATTGCCCGCCGTCGGCGAAGACCGCATCCGGGTTACCATCCGGGTCCAGGCCGAAAGCGAAACCGCGCCCGCGCCTTCCTCCGAAATCCCTGACGCGCCCGATCTTGACGCCTTCATGCACGAATTCTCGCGCCCCTCGGTGAATACCCTCATGGCCCGATGGATCCGCAAAGCGCAGTCGGCCGCGTGACCTGACGCCAAGCTGTGTCTAATCTGCCCGTACAGCAGGCGGATACATTATGTCTCACAACACGTTCGGACATCTTTTCCGGGTCACGACCTGGGGCGAAAGTCATGGCCCGGCCATCGGCGCCGTCGTCGATGGCTGCCCGGCCGGCATTCCGCTGACCGAGGCCGACCTCCAGCCCTGGCTGGATCTGCGTCGTCCGGGCACGTCCCGCCATGTGACGCCACGCCAGGAGCCGGACCAGGTCCGCATCCTCTCCGGCGTGTTCGAGGATGACCGCACCGACGGTCCGGTGACCACCGGCACACCGATCAGCCTGATGATCGAGAATGTCGACCAGCGCTCAAAGGATTATGGCGCCATCCGCGACAAGTGGCGGCCCGGCCATGCCGACTATACCTATGACATGAAATACGGCATCCGCGATTATCGCGGCGGCGGCCGCTCCTCGGCGCGGGAGACCGCCATGCGCGTTGCCGCGGGCGGGATCGCCCGCAAAGTGCTGGGTGACGGAATCTCGATCCGCGCCGCACTCGTTCAGATCGGTGAGCGCGCCATTGACCGGTCCCGCTGGGACTGGGAGGAAGTCGCCAACAACCCCTTCTTCTGCCCGGATGCCGAAACGGCGGCCTTGTGGGAAGCCGACATGGACGCGCTGCGCCGGGATGGTTCTTCCACCGGCGCGATTGTCGAAGTTGTGGTCTCCGGTCTGCCGGCCGGCTGGGGCGCCCCCGTTTATGCCAAGCTCGACAGTGAACTGGCTGCTGCCATGATGACGATCAATGCGGTCAAGGGCGTCGAGATCGGCGCCGGCTTCGCCTCGGCGGCCCTGCGCGGCGAAGATGCGGCCGACGAGATGCGCATGGGCGATGACGGACCGATTTTCCTGTCCAACCATAATGGCGGCGTGCTCGGTGGCATTTCCACCGGACAGGATTTGGTCATCCGCTTTGCCGTCAAGCCGACCTCGTCGATCACCGTCGAGCGGCGCACGCTGGATCGCAATTTCGAGGAAACGGTGATCGAGACCCGCGGGCGTCATGACCCCTGTGTCGGCATCCGCGCCGTCCCGGTCGGCGAAGCCATGGCCGCCCTTGTCCTGGCCGACCAGAAACTGCGCCATGCGGGCCAGTCCGCCTACTGAACCTTGCCTGAAAGCCCAAGGTGAACCCCGCGTTCATGTTCGGCTCATGCGCGAATTTCTAGTGTAATGGCAGATTGGCCGGGTCTGCCCGGCGACACGCCCTGGAGGTAACCCGCATGCAGCAGCTCAAGCGCAAATGGCTTGGCGCCTCGCTCGCGTCACTCATCCTGGTCCCAGCCCTGCTGTTTGTGGCGCCGGCTGAAGCGCAGCGCAGTGATCGCGGCGACGAGTATCGCCGGGATCGCGGCAATGAAACCGGTCGTGGCGCTCGTCGCCAACCTGACCAGCAACGCCACGCCTCCCGCGGTGACCGACCGCGACGCGAGTCCGGCCCGGCATCGCGGCCCACTTCTCGTGATCGCCCGGATCGGGGATCGCGGCCTGATCGAGGACCGCGCCCGGACGCCGGACGGCCAGGCCGCCGTCCTGATGCGGGAAATCCCGGACGTCGTCCCGATACCCGTCCTGATCGTCGTCGCCCGGACACGCGACCGGATCGGCGCCGTCCTGACGCGGGCAATCCCGGACGCCGTCCCGAAACCCGCCCTGATCGTCGCCGCCCGGACACGCGGCCGGATCGGCGCAGACCCGATGCGGGCAATCCCGGGCGCCGTCCTGATACGCGCCCCGATCGCCGTCGTCCGGACTCCCGTCCGGATCGGCGCAGGCCTGATGCGGGCAATCCCGGGCGCCGTCCCGATACGCGCCCCGACCGTCGTCGTCCGGACTCCCGTCCGGATCGGCGCAGGCCTGATGCCCGCGGGCCCGGCAGCCACCGTCCCGATACGCGCCGGCCGGATCGCCGCAGACCCGATACGCGGCCGGACCGCCGTCGTTGGGACGCTCGCGGTCCTGGCAATCACCGCCCGCGCGGCCATCGCGGCGGCCGTGATCAACGTCGTTGGGACTACGCCCAGCGCCGACATAATTTCTATCGCGATCGCAACCGGCACAATTCCCACCGCCGCTGGGTCCGCCACATGAATCACGGCTGGTCCAATGCGCGCTATTATGGCCGCTGGGGTCCGTCGAGCCGCTGGCGCTACCACACGCGCTATTACGACTATGGCTACACCAATCGCCAATTCGCCTATTATGACGGCATCTGCCGCTATAACGGGAATGGGGATGGAGCGGTTGTCGGCGCCCTGCTTGGCGCGCTGATCGGCGGCGCGGCCGCCAGCGATGACAATGTTGGTGCGGGCATCCTGATCGGGGCCGGATTCGGCGCCGTCCTCGGTGACAGCCTGGGTCGCATGGATAATTGCGACCGTGCGCAATACCACTACGCCATGAATTACGCCTTCGAATACGGCCAGCCCTATTACTGGGGCAATCCGTATTCCGGCGTGCGCGGCGCCATCATCATCCGCGAGACCTATTACAATTCCGGCGTCGAATGCCGCTGGGGTGATGCCGAGGTCTACATGCCCGATGGCACCTACAGCTATGACCGCGTGCGCATGTGCCGTGACGGTTATGGCGAGTGGGAAGTGGCCCGTATCCAGTAGCCCGCTCCGGGGATAAGCAGTCCTGTGTGCGTGGGATTGCGACGGAGAGAGGCCGACCCGATCCGGGTCGGCCTTTTTCTTGCGTGATGTTCATCCAGTCGTTCATCCGCGGCTCATCGACGACGCGCTAGAACGGGATCAACACCGGCGAGAGACCGTCGGACCGACCCTTAATGGAGGTAGAGATGAAATTGCTGACCCCCACGCTTCTGGCCGCCACGGCACTGAGTTTCACCCTGCCGTCGATGGCCCAGGCCCAGAATTACCAGGATTGTGAATCCGAGCGCCAGGGACGGCAAGTCGCCGGCGCCATCATTGGTGGCCTGCTGGGCGCTGTGATCGGCAATGAACTCGCCGATGACAGCAATAACAACCGCCACAGCCGGGACAGCCATTGGGGCCGCGGACGCGGTGGGCATGGCAGTTGGGGTCGCGGTGGTCGCGGCCATCGCTACCAGCACCGCGATCGCGGCAATGCCGAGGAAGTCGGCACCATTGCCGGCCTGGGTGTCGGTGCCGTGATCGGCGCCGGCATCGCCGGTGGCGGCGACTGCAATACCCGCCGCCCGGTCAACCAGCGACCCTATTATGGCGACAAGCCGGGTGCACGCTATTCGGACGCCGGGTATGGCAATGATGGCTATTATGACGACCGCTACCAGGCGGATTACGGCGATAACAGCTATTATGAAGACGAGTATTACGCCAACAGCCAGGACTATGGCTCATCGGGCGAATTGCTCGGCGGCCGCGAGCGCGCCGAGCCGGCCCGCGTCTACAACGCCGCGTCCTATTCCACCAATAGTGCCACCGGCACCTGCCACTGGTCCCAGACGCGTCGCCTGGACGCCTACGGCCAGACCGTCACCGACCAGGTCTATATGTGCCAGGGCAGCGACGGTATCTGGCGCCCGGCCGACACATACGGTCAGTAGACCGCAAGAGAGCGATTCAGCCCTGAATGGAGCGGTTGGCGGCGATAAGGTATTCCTTATTGCCGTCGCCCCCGTCGATCGGACTGTCAATGATCGCGCCGACGGAAAACCCCTCAAGCCCTTCAAGGCCGGCCCGCACGGCAGCCACAGCGTCGTCGCGGGCTTGGACATCCTTTACCAGCCCGCCCTTGCCGATCAGCGCTTTGCCAACCTCGAACTGGGGTTTGATGAGAGCCATCAGAGTCGCGCTCGGTGCGCTCAGCGCCAGGGGTCGGGCGATCACCTTGAGCAGGGAAATGAAGCTGGCATCACAGACGACCAGCGAGGGCGGCTCGGAAAATGCCTCCGCCGCCAATGATCTGGCATCGGTCGCCTCCAGCGATGTGACCCGCCGGTCCGCCTGAAGCGAGGGGTGGAGCTGATCCCGCCCGACATCCACCGCATAGACGTGCCGCGCCCCGCGCGAGAGCAGGACCTCGGTAAACCCGCCGGTCGACGCCCCCACATCAAGGCAGACCCGATCCGCCGGATCCACGCCAAACGCATCCAGCCCCGCCACCAGTTTCAGCGCGGCCCGCGACACCCAGGGATGAGCTGCCTCGGCGACAATCTCGGCCCCGTCCGCGATTTTCTGCGACGGCTTCGTCACCGCCACGCCATTGGCCGACACCTTCCCCGCCGCAATCGCCGCCTGGGCCCGCGCCCGCGTGTCGAAATGACCGTGTTCGACGAGATAGAGGTCTGCACGCATGGGCGGGGTCCGGTTGGGGTTGGGTTTGTGGGTCAGGATAGCGCGAGGCGCGGTGCGGGAGCCATGGCGGTTTGCATCGGGGTTGGCGCGCCTGGCGCGCGGCCTTGCCTCTCCAAGGGAAAAGGGCCGGGGCGACGTCGAACGCCCAGCAGTCCCGCTTGGTGCCGCGCGCCGACGCTTCTGCGCGCCAGAGGGTGGCCGCAATCCGCGACATGTGCGGAAACGCCATGCCGCCTCTGTTAGCGCACCCGTCGCCAGACTGACCGGCAAGAGAGGCTGGCAGGGCCATCCGGACTCTCTCCGGCAGGTTTGCCATTCCCACCAATTGTGCTATCCGCTCGCCAACGGCTACAGCGCTGCCCGCGTCACGGGCCACGCGAATTCAACAGCCAGTTCCGAAATTACGCTGCTGCGGCAGCCTGGACCACGCGCCTGGAGCATCCATCGCCGGGATGCTGGCGCGAGCGAACGGATATTGTCATGCGACTCCCCACTCTTGACCCTGCGGTCTTCGACCAGTTCCGCCGGACCTGGCTTTTCAATCTGCGCGGTGACGTGCTCGCCGGCATCGTGGTGGCGCTGGCGCTGATACCGGAGGCGATCGCCTTTTCCATCATCGCCGGGGTCGATCCGCGGGTCGGGCTTTATGCCAGTTTCTCCATCGCGGTGATCATCGCCTTCACCGGGGGGCGTCCGGGCATGATCAGCGCCGCGACGGCGGCGACGGCGGTGCTGATGGTCACTCTGGTCCGCGAACACGGGCTGCAATACCTGCTCGCCGCGACCGTGGTCGCCGGCCTGCTGCAGATCGGCGCCGGTTTTCTCAAGCTGGGTGATCTGATGCGCTTTGTCTCGCGCTCGGTGATCACCGGCTTCGTCAATGCGTTGGCGATCCTGATTTTCATGGCGCAGCTGCCGGAGCTGACCAATGTCAGCGCCTTCACCTATGTGTTGGTCGGCGCCGGCCTGGTGATCATTTACGGCTTCCCCTACATCACCAAGGCCATCCCCTCGCCGCTGGTCTGTATCATCGTGCTGACCAGCCTGGCGCTCTTTTTCGGCTGGGACAATGTGCGCACGGTTGGTGACATGGGCGATCTGCCAACGACATTGCCGGTCTTCCTGATCCCGGACATCCCGTTCAATCTCGACACGTTGATGATCATCCTGCCCTACTCGGCCGCCGTGGCCGCCGTCGGCCTGCTGGAGTCATTGATGACAGCCCAGATCGTCGATGATCTCACCGACACGCCCAGCGACCGCAATCGCGAATGCATCGGTCAGGGCATCGCCAATTCCATCACCGGTTTCTTCGGTGGCATGGCCGGTTGCGCCATGATCGGCCAGTCGGTGATCAATGTGAAATCGGGTGGGCGCGGTCGCCTGTCAGCGCTGACCGCCGGCTCGGTGCTGTTGTTCATGATCCTGGTGCTTGGCGATCTGGTCGCGCAAATCCCGATGCCCGCCCTGGTGGCCATCATGATCATGGTCTCGATCGGGACCTTCTCCTGGAGCTCGATCCGTAATCTGCGCGATCATCCCAAGAGTTCCAGCTTCGTCATGGTCGCCACCGTGATCGGCGTCGTGGCGACGCATAATCTGGCGATTGGCGTGGGCGTCGGTGTCCTGCTCAGCGGGCTGTTCTTCGCCTGGCGGATATCACGCGCCTTTACTGTTACCAGCGCGTTGTCCGAGGGCGGGCGAACCCGTACCTATGTGGTCGATGGTCAACTCTTCTACGCCTCGTCCGAAGATTTCCTGCGTGCCTTCGATTTCAAGGATGCGGTCGATACCGTGATCATTGATCTCAGCCAGGCCCATGTCTGGGATCTCTCCAGCGTCGCGGCAGTCGACATGGCCGTGCTGAAGTTCCGGCGTGAGGGCGCCGAGGTGGAATTGCTCGGCATGAATGAGGCGAGCAAGACCCTGGTCGACCGACTGGGCATTCATGACACGCCCGGCGCGCTCGACAAGCTGATGGGCCATTAGGGGAGATTTCCATGACCAAACTCATCCTTCTCGTCGACGGCTCGATCTATGGCGAAAGCGTCTGCGATCATGCCGCCTGGGTGGCCTCGAAAATGGGGGCCGACATCGAGCTGTTGCACGTGCTCGGGCGCCGCGACACACAGAGCCTGCCGGCCAATCTCTCCGGCTCGCTGGGCCTGGGCGCCAAGCACGACCTGCTGGACAAGCTCGCCGCGCATGACGAAGAACGCGCCAAGCTGGCCAAGGAACGCGGCCACGCCATCCTTGACGCGGCAGCCGCCTATCTCGCCGACCACGGCGTACCCGAGGTGTCCCGCCGCTTGCGCCACGGCGATCTGGTCGAAGCGCTGCAACAGGTCGAGAGCGACGCCGATCTCATCCTGGTCGGCAAGCGCGGCGAGGCCGCCGATTTTGCCCCCGAGCATCTCGGTTCCAACCTGGAACGCATTGTCCGCGCTGCCCACAAGCCGGTCATGGTCGCATCAAGAAAGTTCGTCCCGGTCGAGCGGGCGCTGATTGCCTTCGACGGCGGTTCCAGTGCCCGCAAAGCCGTCACCCACATCGCCGACGGCCAGCTCTTCAAGGACATCCCGCTGCACCTGCTGACGGTCGGCAAGGACGACACCAACCGCATTGACGCCCTGGAAAGCGCCGCTGAAGACCTGCGCGCGGCCGGCCACACCGTCACCACCGCCATCCGCACCGGCGACCCGGACAAGGTGATCGTCGATTATGTCGAGGACGAAGCCATCTCGCTCCTGGTGATGGGCGCCTACGGCCATTCCCGCCTGCGCAATCTGGTGATCGGCTCGACCACCACCGACATGATCCGCAATTGCCACATCCCGGTGATGCTGTTCCGGTAGAGACGTGTGTCATCCTCGTTGGATGTCCGGCGAAAGCCGGACGCAGGACGGGTATGTCCCCTGGTTGACCTTGGACTTCAGGGGACCACCCGCCCCCGGCTGAAACGCCAAAGTGACCGCGGTCACAATATCGCTCATACTCGCACCATGACCGGATTGCGCGACCGCAAGAAACAGGCCCTCCGCCAGGCGATCTATGACGCCGGCCTCCAGCTTTTCGAGCGGGACGGCTATGACGCGGTCAGCGTGGCGATGATCACCCGTGAGCTGAAAATCGCCAAGGGCACTTTCTTCAATCATTTCCCGAACAAGGCCGACATTCTGGCGGAGTGGTACGAAACCACGATGATGGCCAGTCTCGCGGCTGCCCTGCCCGGCGGCCTGTCCCCAATCGAACGCCTCGTGGAACGGATCCACAGCGGTGGGGCCGAGGCCGCGAAAGCACCGGAATTGTGGCGCGCCAAGAATGCGGAAGCGACCCGGACCGCCTCGATCCAGGACGCCGAGTACAGGGTCGATACGGCGTTTCGGGCGTGCTTGCTGGACGAGATCCAGTCGGCAATGCAAGACCGGGTCTGGCGCAGCGATGTCGCGCCTGACGCCCTCGCTGACCTGGTCGCGGCCCTGGCGACGGGCACCTGGCGCGAAGTGATGATCGCCAACCGCGTCGCCGACGCGCGCAGCCTGCTCAATGCCCGCCTCGCGACCCTTCAGCAGTTGTGCAGGATTGTCAGCGAGCCACCGAAGCGCTAAAAGATGACCGCGGTCATTTTTTAGGAGTTCCCATGTCTCGCGCCCTGATTTCCATCGCCACCGCCCTGTGCCTGACGGCCTGCGCCTCGCCGGACCAGCCGGCTGAGCGGCAAGTGATCATGAGCGAAGGGGTCACCCTGCCGGTCGCCCGCGGTGTCTGGCTGTCTCAGGAGAGCGGCTGGATTCTCGAAATTGATGCAGACGGGATCACACGCTGGCAGGACACCCCGGCCGGCTGCTATCGCACGATGCAGGACGGCCCGACGCTGATGAGCCAGGTCGAGTACCGCTATTTCACCCCCATCAATGACCAGACCGCGCGCTTCGAATACCTGCCGAGCGATGGGCATGCCGTGTTCGAGCGACACGCCAGCCTGCCCGCCCATTGCGGCGCCGAGGACCTGACCTCACCGACTGCCGTGTTCGACACCTTTGTCGGTATTTTTACGCGCCACTACGCTGCTTTCGAGCGTCGCGGGGTCGATTGGGACGCCGCCGTCGAGGCTGCGCAGTCCCGTGTCAGCGATGAGATGGATGACGAATCCCTGTTCGATGTCCTGTCCGATCTGATCGAGCCGCTCGGCGACAGCCATACCAAGCTCATCGCCGAAATCGATGGCGAACGCCGCCGGGCCCAGTTCGGCCTCGGCGAGACCTTGCCCATGATCACGAGCGGTATGGGGGAAACGCCCTGGCTGATCGGTCTGATCGACCAGACGATGACGGATCTGCTCGACCCCGGCGCCCGCCATATCGGCAATGACCGGGTCATCATTGGCACGATCGATCAGCGCATTGGCTATATCCAGATTTTCACCATGGGCGGTTTCGTCGACACCGAAACCCCCGGCACGCCGGAATGGGCCGCAGCGGAACTGGCAGCGCTGGACGCGATGCTGGACGAGGCCCTGACCGCGTTTGCCGATCTGGATGCTGTCATCCTCGACCTGTCCAACAATCGCGGCGGTTATGACGCCGTCACCCGGGACATTGCCAGCCGCTTCACGGACGCCGCCTATGACGGCTACACCGTGCGCACCGACTGGGATGGAGACGCGCTCGCCAGCTACCGCATCGAGCCTCATGACGGGCCGCGCTTCACCGGTCCGACCTATGTGCTGACCAGTGATGTGACGGTCTCCGCCGGCGAGATCACCACGATGATGCTGCGCCAATTGCCCCATGTGACCCAGGCCGGCACCACCACGCGCGGCGCCTTCTCCACCCCGCTCGCCAAACCCCTCCCCAATGGCTGGTATCTGGAACTGGCCAACGAGATTTTCGCGGATGGGGATGGTGAGGTCCACGAAGCGCGCGGTCTGGAGCCGGAGATCGAGCTGAATGTTTACCCGGCCGACGATCCGGTGGGCGGGCATGCCGCGGCGGTACGGGCTCTGGCAGAGCTGCACTAGGCCGGCGGATTTCCGGATGAAGGCGCCTTCCCTCTCCCTTGGGAGAGGGTCAGGGTGAGGGGGACATCCCGGCGCCGGACAGCGCTTCCCCCTCATCCGGCCCTACGGGCCACCTTCTCCCCAAGGGAGAAGGACGCGATGCAACCGCCCCTAGCCCGCGATCAGCGCTGCAGCCACACGTTCCGCAGCCGCGTCATCCTTGCCCATGGCTTCCAGCGCCTTGGCGGCGATGTGGCGGGCGTTGAGGCCGGCGGTTTCGTACATGTCGAAAGGGGCTTCCTGGTCCTGGAAGATGTCCGGCAGGGTCATGGTGCGGACGCGCAGGCCGCGATCGAGCGCGCCCGTCTCGGCCAGCAGGTGCAGGACAAAGGCGCCGAAACCGCCGCGGGCGCCCTCTTCCACCGTGATCAGGACTTCATGCTCGCGCGCCAGACGCAGGACGAGGTCCTCGTCGAGCGGTTTGGCGAAGCGGGCATCGGCGACCGTGGTCGAGAAACCCTGGGCGGCGAGCGCATCGGCAGCCTTGAGGCTTTCCTCCAGGCGAGTGCCGAGCGAGAGAATGGCGATGCGCGAGCCTTCACGGACGATGCGGCCCTTGCCGATCTCCAGCGGCTCGATCACGTCCGGGATCTCGATGCCGGTGCCATTGCCACGCGGATAGCGGAAGGCGGAGGGGGTATCGTCGATCAGGGCTGCCGTCTTGACCATGCGCGACAGCTCGAGCTCGTCTGCGGCGGCCATGACCACCAGGCCCGGCAGGGCGCCGAGATAGCCGACATCGAAACTGCCGGCATGGGTCGCGCCGTCAGCGCCGACAAGGCCGGCGCGGTCGATGGCAAAGCGCACGGGCAGTTTCTGGATCGCCACATCATGGACGACCTGGTCATAACCGCGCTGCAGGAATGTGGAATAGAGCGCCGCAAACGGCTTCATCCCGTCGGCGGCGAGGCCGGCGGCGAAGGTGACGGCATGTTGTTCGGCGATGCCGACATCGAACATGCGATCGGGGAAGCGCTCGCCGAACAAATCCATGCCCGTGCCGCCCGGCATGGCGGCGGTGATACCGACAACACGGTCATCGGCCTCGGCCTCACGGATCAGCTGGCGGGCGAAGACCTTGGTATAGGAGGGCGCATCGGCCTTGGATTTTTGCTGCTCGCCGGTGATCACATTGAACTTGGCGACACCATGATACTTGTCCTCGGCGGCCTCAGCCGGGGCATAGCCCTTGCCCTTCTGGGTCACGACATGGATCAGGACCGGACCGGCATCCCCGTCGCGCACATTGCGCAGGACCGGGACGAGCTGGTCGAGATCATGGCCGTCGATCGGGCCGACATAGCGAAAGCCCATCTCCTCGAACAGCGTACCGCCCATGGCCATGCCGCGCATGTATTCCTCGGCCCGGCGCGCCGCTTCCTCGACGCGCAACGCCTTGGCGACGCCCTTGCCGAGCTTGCGGATGGAGCGATAGCTCTGCGAGGAGACCAGGCGGGCGAAATAATGGCTCATCGCGCCGACCGGCGGGGCGATGGACATGTCATTATCGTTGAGGATGACGATCAGGCGGCCACCGATATGGCCGGCATTATTCATCGCCTCATAGGCCATGCCCGCCGACATGGAGCCATCACCGATGACGGCGATCACATTGCGCTGCTCTTGCTTGATGTCGCGACCGACGGCAAAGCCGAGGGCGGCCGAGATCGAAGTCGAGGCATGAGCGGCGCCAAAGGGGTCGTATTCGCTTTCCGAGCGCTTGGTGAAGCCGGACAGGCCGCCCGGCTGGCGCAGGGTGCGGATCCGGTCGCGGCGACCGGTCAGTATCTTGTGCGGATAGCATTGATGGCCGACATCCCAGATCAGCGTGTCGGTCGGCGTGTCGAAAACATGGTGCAGGGCCGTGGTCAGCTCGACCACGCCGAGACCGGCGCCCAGATGACCACCGGTGACCGAGACCGCATCAATCGTCTCCGCGCGCACTTCGTCGGCCAGCGTCCTGAGCCGGTCGAGCGGCAGATTCTTGAGGTCTGCCGGCGAGTTGACGGTGTCGAGGATCGGGGTCTTCAGTGCCATGGGCATGTGGCCTTTCACGAGCGCCGCGCGAGGATGAAGTCGACGGCCTCTCTCAAAACATCTGCTCGCGCACCGAAAGGTTCAAGGTGTTCCTTGGCCTGTGCGGCCAAGTGCCGCGAACGGTCTTGCGCGCCTTCAACTCCCAGAATGGTGACGAAGGTGGCTTTTCCTTGACCGGCATCCTTGCCGACCGCCTTGCCCGCTTCGCCCGCATCGCCCGTGGCATCCAGGAGATCGTCGGTTATCTGATAGGCCAAGCCGAGATCATGGGCAAACCCTTCAAGCGCCCGGCGTACATGATCCTCGACATCCTTGAGAATGGTCGCGCTCTCGACCGCATAGGAGATCAAAGCGCCGGTCTTCATCCGGTGCATGCGGGTGACCACGGAAATGTCGAATTGCTCGGTCTCGGCACGGATATCGATCATCTGCCCGCCGACCATGCCATAGGGTCCCGAGGCGCGCGCAAGGCGCTCAACCAGGCGGGCACGCACACTGCCGCGCTGATGCGTATCGGGATGGGCGAGGATTTCAAAGGCGACCGATTGCAGACCATCACCGGCAAGGACCGCCGCCGCCTCGTCATAGGCCTTGTGCACCGTCGGGCGGCCCCGGCGCATATCGTCATCATCCATGCAGGGCAGATCGTCATGGATCAGCGAATAGGCGTGGATGCATTCCAGGGCGCAGGCAGCGCGCAGAACGCCGCGCTCCTCGGCATGAACGAGATGACCGGCCTCGATCGCCAGGAAAGGACGCAGACGCTTGCCCGGCCCGAGGGCGGCATAGCGCATGGCGGAATTGAGGTGGGCTTCGGGCCCTTCGGCACGCGGCAGCAGCGCATCGAGCGCGACCGTCACGCGGTCGGCATGCTCATTGAGTCGCTGTTCGAAATTGTCCATCGACCTGCCTGCTCCACTTTGCTGACAGCCCGGTTCGGCCGGGCGGCGAGCCTGTTCGTCTAATGCAATCGCGTACCGTCGGGCACAGCCTGATCCGGCGCCATCAGCACGATCTCTCCTGTGCCATCAGAAACGCCCAGTGTCAGCACTTCCGAGCGCATCGGCCCGATCTGGCGCGGCGGAAAATTCACGACCGCCAGAACCTGCCGTCCGATCAGGGCGTTCGGCGTATAATGGGCGGTGATCTGGGCCGAGGATTTCTTCTCGCCCAGCTCGCCGCCGAAATCGATCCACAGGCGGATGGCCGGCTTGCGGGCTTCGGGAAAGGGTTCGGCGCGCACGACCGTCCCGATACGGATATCCAGCTTGAGGAAATCCTCGATGGAGGCGAGTTCGGGCGCGTCGTCCGACATGCCTAGTCGAGCCCGGCCGGTTCCGTGGCCGGCTGACCATCCTCGCCGCGGACGATTTTCTCGACCTTCAGCTCGGCCGCCTGCAGCTTGCTGTCGCAATGCGCGCGCAGGGCCGCGCCGCGCTCGTAAATCTCGATCGAGCGCTCCAGTTCGACCTCGCCGGATTCTAGCTGGCGGACGATACCTTCCAGCTCGGCGAGGGCTTTTTCAAAGCTCAGGGTCGCAATGTCGGCATGCGGCTCGGACGCCATCCTGTCTCTCCGTCAACGGTCAGGGTCGGAATTCGTGGCCACCATAGGAAGCCCGGTCCGGCGCGGCAATCGCCCGTTCAGTCGGCGGGTCAGTTGCCGCGATACTCATAGCGACGCCAGGACCAGTAGCTGTCCCCGCCATCGCGGACACAGACCCAGCCGGAGGCCTTGAGATGCGGGCGCATCATGCGGTTGAACCAGCCATGAGCGCAGCAAACCACCGGGCCCGCCTCGGCGGCCGCGATCAGGCGCTCGACGGCACGCGCCGCGCGTTCATCGGCCTCGACCCGGCTTTCCCGACCGCGCGACTGACCCAGCCACCAGGTGCAGCGGGCGAACACACCCCAGGTCTTCGCCATGAATCGCCCCGGCCAGGGTGGTGGGGGCAGCTCGGCCTCGACTAAATCCTTGTCGATCACCAGCTCACGTCCTGGCGCAACGGCCTGGGCGGTCTCGATGGCACGGCGCAAGGTCGAGGCGAAAATCGTGTGTGCCTCGACGGCCTGGGCTTTCAGCGGCTCGGGCGCGACCTGGCCATCGACCAGCGGGGCCGGCTGGTAGATATTGTCCCACCAGTCCTCATAGCCGCGCCAATCCATCATCGCCTCGCGGTTCGCGAGCGGCTGGCCGTGTCGGGCAATGGTGATCGAGCCGGGCCGCTTGGGCGTGGCGGGGGTGATTTCGGTCATGCAGAGTCACGGTCACGCGCGGGGCGAAAGGCCTCAAGCCGGTGCGCCCCGACGCAGCCTGGCAGAAAACGGGTTCACGCCTCGGACAGCGCGCCGACAAAAGCCGCCGCCGATCGCCCCAGGGCCGGACAGTCGTAGCCACCCTCCAGCACGGAAACAAGCCGGTATTGGGCAAAATCGCGAGCAATCCCAGCCAGCTGCCTTGCCGCCCAGGCATAGTCATTGCTGCGCAGGCCCCAGCCGCCAACCGGATCATCCGCATGCGCATCGAATCCGGCCGAGACCAGGACCAGCTCCGGACGCACACGCTGCAGCGCCGGAACGAGCTGGGTTTCGAAGCGGGCCCGCCATTGCGCGCCCGTTGTATCCGCCGGCATTGGCATGTTGAGCACATTGCCGCCCAGGCCGGTTTCGCTTTCCGCGCCCGTGCCCGGATAGAGCGGCGCCTGGTGCAGTGAGGCAAAGAAAACATGCGGGTCGCGCTCGGCCAGGCATTGTGTGCCATTGCCGTGATGCACGTCGATATCGATGATCGCCACGCTCTTGAGGTCATGCACTTCCAGCGCATGCGTGGCCGCGATGGCAATCGTGTTGAAGAGGCAGAACCCCATCGCCCGATCGGGCTCGGCATGATGGCCTGGCGGCCGGGCCAGCACGAAACCGGCTCCGCCTTCCTCCGCCATGACGCGGTCAATCGCGGCCACGGCCGCTCCGGCGGCATTGAGCGCTGCCGCGGCCGAACGGTCGCAGACCAGTGTATCGGGATCCAGTGCCACCCACTCGCCGGCCTCCGCCTCCGCGCTGGCACTGAGCACGCGGTCGACATGGGCGGCGGTGTGAAAACGCGCGAGATCGGGCATGCCCGCGGGGCCGGAATTCTCGACCCAGTCACATCCGGGCAAGGCCATAAGAGCGGCACGCGTTGCCTCATAGCGCCCGGAATGTTCGGGATGGCCGGCCGGCACGGCGTGAAGGCGACTGGCCGGGCTGTCGAAGATGGTGGTTTTCATGACTGCCAGTGTGAGCGTTTCGGGCGCCGCTTTCCAGCCCGCCCGAAACGATATCCCCGGCGGATCAGGCGGTCATGCGCGCCGGCTCATGACGGACGACGGTCGGCAGCAACACGACTTCCGCCATGAACTGGCTGTAGTCGCACAAGATTTCCTCACCCGGATGGATATCCCGGCGGGCCTCGCCATTGCCGTCCGCGCGAAAGTCCAGATTGGGCTCACCGCAATGATTGAGGAAACGGGCATGATCGCCGTCCAGCAGATAGGCGCCCAGGCTGCGATCGAAATAGGCATAGCGCTGCATGTATTGACGGTAGACGGGCGGGCGCTCGGACAATTGCGCCTCGGTCAGAATGATGTCGACATCCGGATCAAGCACCCAGACCAGGGTCCCGGCCGGGATGAAATCGGACGCAAAAACGCCCAGCCCTTCCAGCGGGCTGGGGGCGAGATAGGTCTCCACGAGAAGCATGGATGGTCACTCCGGCCAGCCGCGTCGACGGCCGACGATGGATTGGCGCTCGCCGGGTCCAGCCCAGCCAGCGCAGAGTGCGACGCTCCAATGCTCATATTGGCGAATTTTCGAAAAGCGCAAGCGGGATTTTGAGGCCGGCGGCGAAAATCCGCGCGCGGTTGGTGGGCTCAGAAGCCGACGCTGGAGCCGGCCCGGATCCAGGCGAGCGCAAAACCGACCGCCACACCGGCAATCACCACCACGCTGATCCAGCCGCTTCCTGATCGTGTGCGCATGTCCCCGCCCCTCTCAGCTTGTCCGAGACACAGATCAGGCTAGCGGTGAATCGGATTCAGGCAACGGTTAAGTTGTGAGTGGCGGCAAGGGCTTATTCAGGGTGTGATGAACATCACACCCTGAATTTGCGGCGCAGGGACAGTCAGGCAAGCGCCGCGCGCCCCGCCTCGGGCGCCTTCGTGTTAATGCCCATGAAGAGCAACCAGAGCGCAGCAACCCACTCGAACAGCGCGCCCGGTATGAAGAAGAGCATGACGTGCTGTTCGAGCGCCGGAAAGAGCACGATGGACGCGGCCAGGAAACCGATCACGGTATAGGTCAGCATACCCCAGGCAGACAGCCAGCGTGGAATAAGGCGCGTGCGCAAGAAGAGCGAGAAGAACAGGACCCCGCCGACTGCCATCGGGATGAGCAGGAAATACAGGGCAGAGCCTGTCACGTCGCGCAGCAGCATCATCAGCGAGGCCCGCTCCTCGCCCGAGAAAGCCGGTGTCAGATCCGGATTCACGACGGCTGCGAAGGCGGCATATTTGAAGATGATGAAGGTGACGCCTAGTGCGCCCTCGATCAATCGGCAGAAGGCCGCGACCAGCGCTCCGCCCTCGCTCACCGACCGCAGGACAACATACATGGCGGCTGCCGAGATGCAGACAAAGACATAGAGCACCGACTCGGCGAGCAGCCCCGTGCGGAAGCCGAATTCGAGGCTCTGCGACGCGGCACTTCCGTCGACGAATGCGCTCAGCGGCGGCACGGACCCGAAGGTGATGTAGAGCCCGGCGAGCGTGTAGATGACATAGGACAGGCCGGCCAACCGGGCCATGCGGCGGGCGGACTCCTCGGTGTGATGAATGGCAGACATGGCGTTCTTGCCCCCGTCTTGAAAACAGTGATCCAGGCCGGTCATGACTGCCGGCGTGAGGAAACTGGGGACGTTTGACAGACCTGTCGTCCGGATGGGGCTATTCGGACACGCTCATGGGCTCTTTTTGCGAGTGTCTCCCGGTATCCGCAGGCGCCTGGCCTGGCGCCTCCCGGAAACGACTCGGCGGCAGGCCGACATGTTTCTTGAACGCGACATTGAAGGTTGAGCGGGAATTGAAGCCGACCTCGAGGCTGATCTCGAGTATGCCGAGGTCGGTTTGCGAGAGCAGGCGTTTCGCCGCTTCGGCCCGGTGACTGTTCACAAAGTCGAAGAAATTGACACCCAGGTGCTGAGACAGCGTCTCGGAGATGTGATTCTTGGTCACGCCCGTGATGTCGGACAGTTTGCGCAGCGAGAGATCATTCTCGGCATAGAGACCGTTCTTGCCCAGGGCATCGCGGAGCTTGGTCGCCGTGCGGCGCATCCGCTCTTCGGTGAGAATTGGGCGCCGGGGCGCGGTGTCCGGCTTTGGCGCTGGCTCGATGTGCAAGGAAGGCTGATTCAGTCCCAGGAAGGCAAAGGCCGCGATCGCCAGCATCTCGGTGAAGGCCAGGGCCGCGTTGAAGGCCGGGATCGACATCCCGGACAGCCAGAGCGCCTGCTTGATCGCAAAAAACAGCCAGGCCCCCGCGAAGACGATCAGGATGGTGCGAAGCCAGTCGAGGGATTGCCGCTCGATATTCGCCAGCTCCTGCATCATCTGGCGCCGGTGCCGCTTCTGCAGCCTGACAGCTGCGACGATGTAGACCGCGGTGAATGTGAGGAAAAGCAGAAGCGAGGCGGTGCAGGTAAAGAGTGCGATCCGGAAATGGTCGGGATTGCGTGTCGCCGGATCGACGAGTGCGAGCTTCTCTTCGGCGCTCAGCGCCGCGAAAGGCAGGCTGACAAGAATCACGAGGACCGGACCGACCATCGCCGTCCAGTCACGGCCGCCAAAGCAGGGCGCCTCGGGCGAGACCAGCGCCCGGGTATAGAAATAGACCGCCGGCCCCAGCGCCATCTTCAATGAGAGATCCAGACCCACCAGGTGCGGTGCGAAACGGAAGGCGCCCGACAGGATTAGCAATTGGCCGAGCGCATGCACGAGCAAGGCGAGCAGGACGAGGCTGAAAAACAGCACGCGGTCGCGGCGCGGGTCCGGCCTGGACAGCGCCATCGCCAGAGCAAAACCGATCGACCCGGCCGCAAGCGCATAGCTGATTGTCGAGAAGGTGTCGGACATCAGGTCCTGCTAACCCTCCGTCGCGACCGCGCCCGAAACACCGCCCTCAATGCCCAAGCGTGACATTCATGATCTTCACGCCGGGAGGCGCAGCGGGCTCTTCCGGGACGAAGAAATCCGGCAGGAGTTCGATCGACGGGTCGTAGGAATACTGGTCGAGATCGCGCTCGCCCTCTTCCCAGAGAAAGCTGTCATCAATGAGGAAATTGCCGGTGAAGTCGGCCGCCGGCTTGTTGAGGACCTTGTAGGCCGTATCGGCGAGGATTTCCGGTTTGCGGCAATTCTTCATCGCCTCGTCATTGGCCAGCACATTGGAGATGGCAGCTGTGGCGACGGCGGTGCGCGGCCAGATCGCATTGGCGCCGATCTTCCCCTTGAACTCCTCGCCCCAGCCCAGGATGCACAGACTCATCTGGTATTTCGCCGAGGTGTAGGCGACATGCGGCCCGAACCACATGCCGCGCATGTCGAGCGGCGGGGCGAGGGCAATGATGTGGGGGTTCTCGGCCTTCATCAGGTGCGGCAGGCATTTCTGGGTGGTCAGGAAGGTGCCGCGCCCATTGACCTGGTGCATCAGGTCGTAGCGCTTCATCGGCACGTCCGCAGTACCGCGCGGATAGATGGCGGACGCATTATTGATCACCGCATCGATCCCGCCAAAACGGTCAACCGCCGCAGCGACCGCCGCCTCGACCTGGGCCTCGTCTCGGATATCGCATTTGACCGCCAGCGCCTGCCCGCCAGCCGCCTCGATCGCAGCGGCAGCCGTGTGGATCGTGCCTTCCAGACGCGAATCCACCGTGTCCGACTTGGCGGCGATCACGATATTGGCGCCATCCCGGGCACAGCGCTCACCGATCGCCAGGCCAATGCCGCGCGACGCGCCGGTGATGAATATGGTTTTTCCCTTGAGGCTCATGCGGCTCTCCCCGATCCTGTTGTATCGGGGAGAGACTAGAGCGCCCCTACAGCCCGCGCCAGACCCGGCCGGTAGGACAATGCAGGCCCTGCTCACGGCGGCAACGCTCAAGCGTGAACAGAACCGTCTCGGCGCGGCCGACAACATTTTCCAGCGGTACGAAACCCGGACCGCCCGACGCTCGACTGTCACGCGACGCGTCACGATTATCGCCCATCACGAAGACGGTGCCCGGACGCACGGTGACCGGGCCGAAATCGTCGAGGTCATAATTATCGCCACGCTCATAGATCGGGTGCTCGCGATCCCCTGGCAGGATCTCGGTGTAATGGCTCACCGTCACGGCCGCACTGGAGCGATCCTCACGATAGGAGCGCACGTCTTCCAGCAGGCGCGGGGCGGCGTCGCCATTGATGTAGAGACGTCCTTCGCGAACCTCGATCACATCGCCTTCCACGCCCACCACACGCTTGATCAGATTGCGCGCGGGTGACTGGTTTTCGTCCCGGAAAACAACGACGTCGCCGCGACGGGGTTGCGACCAGCCGACACGTCCATTCCAGCTGTCCGGCAGGACATAGCCCAGTCCGAGCGGCAAGGAATGCACCGAGTAGCCATAGGCCCATTTCGACACCAGCACCCGGTCGCCGACTTCCAGCGATGGCTGCATGCTTTCAGACGGGATGTGAAAGGCGGCAAAACCAAAGGTCACCAGACCCAGCCAGACCGCGACCACACCGCCAATGAACCGGACGGTTTCCATAATTTCGTCGGCCGCACGGCCAGCAAGACGCTTCATCAAGGGACTCATTTCAGTTTTACAGCCGTTCCATAGGCGAGAATTTCCGCCGCACCTTCCATGACCGATGAGGTCGACAGGCGCAGCGTCACAATGGCGTCGGCACCCAGCGTTTCCGCATGCCTGGCCATGCGGTCAAGGGCCTGTTCGCGGGATTCGGACAGGAGATTGGTATATTCGGGCACTTCGCCGCCGACGAGGTTGCGCAGACCGGCGATGAAATCGCGCCCGAAAAAGCGGGCGCGAACCACATTGCCCCGCGCAATGCCGACCACGCTGTCAATCTCGCGGCCTGGCACGGTATCGGCCATCGTGACAATCAAACTCATTTCTCTTCCCCTTCCGGAACCGGCTAGTCCGAATAAGCCCGCCAATACATCAAGGCCAGCCCCAAAGCCGGGCACCCCGTCACTGCCAGCCACCAATAGCTCGCCGGATAGGGCAAGTGCCAATCCGCCAGCAATCCTGCCGCCAACAGGCCGAAATAGACCAGTCCACCGCCAATCAGCAGGACCGGTATCAGGATATCGAGTATTCTGGCTAACACGGGCTGAACAGGTCCTGACCGGTTGTGTTACTGTCTTCGATACGTCGAAACGCGCGCACAACCAAGCAGCCCACCTGTCCATGACGGTATTTTAAGCTGCCTGCGTGGCCGCAAGGCCGCAGGGGATCAAGCGCCGACCTGTCCCGCTTGGAGGCGTGCTTCGCTTCAGCCATCCTGGGCATGAAGGAGAATTGCCAGATGTCAGACACAATTTTCGAGCCCGGCTCCAGCCGATCTGCAGACCGCGATGACAAGCTGTTCGCGGGGCTCAATTATGTGCTTTTCCTGATCGGCAACATCATTGGCATTTCAAGCCTGCTGGCCGTGATCATCGCCTATGCCAGGCGGGACCAGGCGCCACACTGGCTGCAATCTCACTATACCTTCCAGATCAAGTCCTTCTGGACGGCGGTGGTAGGCATTCTCGCCTGTACGCTGATGATCATGACCGTGATCCTGCTGCCCTTCGGCTTCATCGGCCTGGCCCTGATCTGGCTGTGGATGCTGGTCCGCGGCGTGGTCGGCCTGATCCGCTTGCTCGACGGACGCGGTCACCCGGATGCGGACGCGATGTGGGTCTGAAGCGCGGCTGACGACCTCGGGCGGGTTCGACACCAACACCATGATCAATCAGCCGCGCAGGCGCGTTCAGCCCTTAGCAGGCTGCGACGCTCCCGCATGCGGGGGCAGCAAGTCTTCCAGGAAAAAGGCCGACAATTCGCTGCGGCCAGACAGCTCGGCCTTGGCGTAGACCGAACGGGCCTGCTCGCGGGCCGTACGCTCGGTGGTGCCGCGGACCTCGGCAATCTCCTTGTGACTGAGCCCCTTGAGCAGAAGGAAGCCGATCTCGGCCTCGGCCTCGGTAAAGCGCCAGTTGTCGAACTGGCTGCGAATGGCGGCGCTCAATCCTTGCAACAGGGATTGATGCTGGTGGCGCCAGCGCTCGGCGTCGCCACGGGCTCGAGCCAGATCGGTGGTCACGCGACCGAAGCGGCGAAGCATGGTGACCATGCCGATCAGCGCGGCAATCAGCACGCTGCCTTCCAGACCAATGTGGAAAGCTCCGACACCGTCCCGGCTGTCGAGCAGGAGATCGAGCCCGATCAGGACAGCAATCAGTGCGAATATCGCGGCTGACACCATGCGAGCCAGTTTCTGTCCTGCGTCATCCGACATCAAAATGCCTCCAGCACCAAATTTCGACAAACCTGTCGTTTGACGCATGGCGCCTGCGCCGCGTTTGGCCGATCAGATCCATCACAGATTTGATGAGGTTCAACTATGACCGCCACGCCAAGACAAGCAGAAACCGTCCGCGTCTGGGACCCGATCGTGCGCATCGGCCACTGGGTGATCGTAATCGGCTTTTTCACCGCCTATCTCAGCGGTGACGAGCTACCCGGCATCCATACCTGGGCGGGCTATGTCGTCGCCGGGACGGTCCTGGTGCGCGTGATCTGGGGCCTGGTGGGCACCCGCCATGCCCGCTTCTCCTCCTTTGTCACCGGCCCGCGCGGTTTTTTCCGCTACATCAAGGGCCTGTTCGCAAAGAAGGCCGACCGTCACCTCGGGCACAACCCGGCCGGCGCCGCGATGATCATCGCGCTGCTGATCGCGCTGACCGGAACCACGGTTTCCGGGATGGCCCTGCTAGCGGCGGAAGAGGGTCGCGGCCCGTTGACCGGCATGATCGCTTCGCAGGACAGCGGCGCCACCGCGCAGGCGGGCATTTCGGGCGGAGACGAGGCCTTTGGCGACCGCGATGAACATCGCGGGGACGGGTATGAGGAGGACGATGATGACACCCATGACGGCGGATCAGGCGAGACGCTGGAAAACCTCCACTCGGCCTTCACCTATCTCACGCTCGCCCTCGTCGCCCTGCACATTCTCGGCGTCATCGCATCGAGCCTGATGCATCGCGAGAATCTGGTGCGGGCCATGATCACAGGTCGCAAGCGCAAGTCCGACTGATCCGCCTGCGGATTCGTCGCCGCCACCGGTTCTCTGCGCAGCCCGATGCGGGAAGCGCTGCGCCGCTAAACGCCGAAACCGACCTCGTCGATCATGTCGGCGCCCATGGTGATGTCGTCGACGCGGGAATGGCCGAGGGTGAGGACGGCTTCGGCGTAGAAATTGGCCAGGGCGATGCGCTGGGCGGCGAAGGCCGGATCCCCGACATTCTCTTTCTGGCGGCGACGCGCAGCGACAGCGCCGACACACAAGAGCCATCCGCCAACCGTCTCCCCGGCGAGGGTCAGGAAAGGTGTGGCCCCGGCCAGACGGTCCTTCATGTCCGCCTCGGCCAGCCAGTCGGCGGCCTCCTGGAGGGCTTCCAGACTGTCACGCAGGCGCTCGCCGAGCGGCGGCAGATCGGGGTGAGACGAGGTCAGGCAACTCTCAATGGTCTGGTCGATATCGGCATAGAGTTCGTCAAAGGCTGCGCCATCCGCCATGGAGAGCTTGCGTCCGACCAGATCGATGGCCTGGATCGCATTCGTGCCTTCATAAATCGGCGTGATGCGGGCATCGCGCAGATGCTGGGCGGCACCGGTTTCCTCGATATAGCCCATCCCGCCATGAACCTGGATATTGGCCGAGGCGACCTCGACCCCGATATCGGTGGACCAGGCCTTGGCGATCGGGGTGAGCAATTCCTCGCGCCGCTTGGCCGCGGCCTTTTCCTCGGCGTCGTCGGAGAAATGGGCGAGATCCGCAGAGACGGCACAGGAGATGCAGACAGCCCGCGAGGCGGCGATCTTGGCCTTCATCAGCGACAGGGTCCGCTTGATATCAGGATGATGGATGATGGCGTGCGGGGCCGGCCCCTCGGCGTCGATGGCCTTGCCCTGCTTGCGGTCTGCGGCGTAGGCGACAGCCTGCTGGTAGGCGCGTTCGGCAATGCCGACGCCCTGGACGCCGACATTGAGACGGGCCGAATTCATCATTGTGAACATGCAGCGCATGCCGGCATTTTCCTCGCCGATCAGCCAGCCGGTCGCACCGGCATATTCCATCGTGCAGGTCGGCGAACCGTGTATGCCCAGCTTGTGCTCCAGACCGATCGGTTTGAGCGAATTGGCCGAGCCATCAGGCAGGATTTTGGGCACGATGAAGAGCGAGATGCCCTTGGTGCCCTCGGGCGAGCCCGGTGTCCGGGCCAGAACGAGATGGATAATGTTCTCGGCGCAGTCATGATCACCCCAGGTGATGTAGATCTTCTGGCCGGAGACCGCCCAGCTGCCGTCCGGATTGGGCTCGGCCTTGGTGCGCAGGGCCCCGACATCGGAGCCGGCCGACGGCTCGGTCAGATTCATCGTGCCCGACCATTCACCGGTGATCAGCTTGGGCAGATACATCGCCTTCTGCTCATCCGTGCCATGCGCAATCAGCGCCTCGATGGCGCCATAGGTCAGCATCGGGCCGAGCCCGAAGGCGAGATTGGCGCCCTGGATCATTTCCAGCACGGCGACGCCAAGCGCCCGCGGCAAGCCCATACCGCCATGCTCGGCCTCGAATTGCAGACCCTGCCAGCCGCCCTCGACGAATTGCGCATAGGCGTCCTTGAAGCCGGTCGGCGTGGTCACCGTGTCATTGGCCAGCTGGCAATGCTCGGCATCGCCGACCTTGTTGAGCGGCGCCAGCACGCCTTCAGCCAGCTTTGCCGCTTCGTCCAGGATGGCGCCGGTCAGGTCGGAGGAGAAATCGGGGAAGGCGCCGGTTGCCTTCAGCCCTTCCACGGCCGCCACTTCTTCCAGCGTGAAACGCATTTCGTCGACGGGCGCGCGATAGGACATGACCAACCTCCTTATGGATCGCCTTGATGGCATTTCCTGTGGGCCGCAACATAGCTCCAACCTCCCATGAAGCGAATCCGGAAACAGTGTTTTGTCCATCCCGGCGCAAGGTGTGGCTTTCACGCGACGGCGGTTCACCCCATATCTGGGTGAGATGACAATCCTGCTCCGCCTCTTCGCCCTTGCCGGCTGCCTGTCCCTGGGTGCCTGCCTGACGCCGACCACCGACCCCGAGCGACTGCCAGCAGGCGAGTGGGCGCTGGATACCGCGCATGCCAGCGTGACCTGGCAAGTCCGCCATATGGGACTGAGCTGGTACACGGGCCGCTTCGACGGGATTGAGGCGAGTCTCGATTTTGACCCGTCACGACCGGAGGCCGCGCGGCTGACCGCGTCGATCAACCCCGCCTCCATCTCCACCGGTGACGCGGATTTCGACAGCGAGCTCGCCGAGGATTGGCTAAATGCCGGTCGTCACCCGCAAATCCTGTTCGCGAGCACGGCCATCCGGGTCACCGGCGAAACGACGGGCGAGATCACTGGCGATCTCACACTCAATGGCGTCACGGCACCGGTCACGCTGGACGTCACCTTCCATGGCGGGCTGACCAATCCGCTGGAAGGCCGGCCGGCCATCGGGTTCAGCGCCACCAGTGAGCTCGATCGCGACCTGTTCAATATCGGCAATTTGCCACACAGCATTGTCGGCCCGACTGTGCGTATCCTGATCGAGAGTGAATTCCTGAGGGAGGGAGACTGAGATGTCGGACTCAAAGCGTTACACGGGCGTCGCCATCGCCTTGCACTGGATTCTCGCCGTACTTCTGGTCGGGATGGTCTTCTACGCCTGGAATATGGAAGACCTCCGCGACGCGCTCTTCGCCGGCGGTGATGTCACCATCGGCGAGGTCCAGTTCGCCTATAACATGCACAAGACGACCGGCCTCCTGATCCTGGTCCTCTCCCTCGCCCGCCTCGCCTGGCGCCTGACCCATCCGGTCCCGGCCCTGCCCGCGGGCATGGCCGGCTGGGAGCGCTTTGCCGCGACGGCCACACATTGGGCCTTCTACGCCATCATGATCGGCATGCCGCTGGGGGGCCTCGTCGCCGCCTCCGCTGCCGAGCCACCCACCCTTCTCTTCAACAATCCCGATCTTGTCCTGCCCAAGCTCCCGGTTCCGCAGACCGAAGGCTTCGCGGACATCACGGCCAGCGTGCACGGTGCCGGTGGCTGGGCCATTCTCGGCCTGCTCGGCCTGCATGTTGCGGCCGCCCTTAAGCACCAGTTCATCAACAAGGATGGATTGATCGGCCGCATGATCCCCGTCCTGAAAGGATAATCTGCCATGTTGCGTACCGCCCTCCTCGCCCTCGCCGGTTCTGCCGCGCTCAGCCTGCCGGCGTCTGCCCAGGACTGGACCGTCGATCATGACGCGTCCAGCCTCGGCTTCGAGACGACCGTCTCCGGCGGGGCGGTGAGCGGCGCGTTCGAGACCTGGACCGCCACCATCACCCTCGACCCGGACAATCTGGACGCGGCGCGGATCGAGGCCAGCGTGAGCACGGCCAGCGGCGCGACCGGCAATCGCCAGATGGATGACAGCATGCTGTCCAATGCCGGTCTCAACCCGACCGATTACGAGACCGCGCGCTTTGTCTCCGAGGATGTCCGCGCCACCGAGACCGGCTATGAGGCCCATGGCGTCATGACCATGCGGGGTGTCGAGCAGGAAATGGTCATGCCCTTCACGCTCGAGATCAGCGACGGCCGCGCGATCGCAGACAGCCGCTTCACCATCGCCCGCGCCGATTTCGGTGTCGGCGGGTCGAGCTGGGGTTCGGCCGCGGCCGAAGTCACGCTCGTCATCCATGTCGAAGCGGATGCCGCAGAATAACTTGCCAGCGGCGCTTGCATGAATACCCCACCCGGGGCTAGCTCATCGCCATGAGCGCATCCGTCACATCTGCCCCGATCAAACCGGCCAGCGACCCGGCCGTGATCGAAGAGGCCGCCGCCATCCTCAAGGCCGGCGGTCTCGTGGCCATGCCGACGGAGACCGTCTATGGCCTGGCGGCAGACGCCGGCAATGCTGACGCCGTCGCCCGCCTCTATGCCGCCAAGGGACGTCCGCGCTTCAACCCGCTGATCGCCCATGTCTCCGGTCCGAACATGGCCTGGCGCCTGGCCGGCTGGCCGGACATGGCGGACCAGCTGGCCGAAAGCTTCTGGCCGGGTCCGTTGACCCTGGTCCTGCCCAAGCGCCCCGACGCTCCGATCGCGGATATCGCCAATGCCGGGCTCGACTCCATTGCCTTGCGCGCGCCGCGCCATGCGGCCGCCCAGGCGCTGATCCGTGCCTTTGACGGCCCGCTGGTCGCGCCCAGTGCCAACCCGTCCGGCGCCATCAGCCCGACAACGGCAGCCCATGTCGCAGAAGGCCTGGGCGAGCGGATCGACCTCATCCTGGATGGCGGTGCCTGTCCGGTCGGGCTGGAATCCTCCGTCATCGCCCTGCTGGGCGGTACGCCGACCCTGTTGCGCCCGGGTGGTCTGGCCCGTCGGCAGATTGAAGCGATTACCGGTCGCCTGGCCGAGCCGGGCTCAAGCGAAACCCTGCTCGCGCCGGGCATGATGAAAAGCCACTACGCCCCCAAGGCCGCCATGCGTCTGAATGCGACCGATGCCAAAGGCGGCGAGGTCTTGCTCGGTTTCGGCGCCATTGCCGGCGATCTCAACCTGTCTGCCAGCGGCGATCTCGCGGAAGCGGCGACCGGCCTGTTTGCGGCCTTGCGGGCGCTGGATGCCAAGGGTGCGTCCCGGATTGCGGTTGCGCCCATCCCCAATGAGGGTTTGGGTGAAGCGATCAATGACCGCCTGCAGCGCGCCGCCGCCCCCAAAGACGATCTGATCTGACCTGACCTCGAACGCCCGACCGGACCCTGCCATGACCGTGACCGACACGCCCGCCGACACCCTGACCGCCACGCCCCTTCCGACCGCCCTGCTCGACCAGCTCAAACAAGTGCTCGGACCGAAGGGTTGGTCGCAAGACAGCCATGAACTGGCGCCGCATGTCGCCGACTGGCGCGGTCGCTATCAGGGCTCGACCCCGATCCTGCTCAAGCCGGCCAATACCGAAGAGGTCGCGGCCTGTGTCCGCCTGTGCCACGAGGCCGGTGTCGCGATCACGCCCCAGGGCGGCAATACCTCGCTGTGCGGCGCGGCCACGCCCATGGGCGAAGTCCTGCTGACGCTCAAGCGCATGACGGCAATCCGCGAGATCGATGTCGATAATGACTCGATGACGGTCGAGGCCGGCTGCGTGCTGGAGAATCTGCAAACCCTCGCCGCCGACAATAATCGCCTCTTCCCGCTCTCGCTCGGCTCACAAGGCTCGGCGATGATTGGCGGACTGATCTCGACCAATGCGGGCGGCGTGCACGTCCTGCGCTATGGCATGACCCGCGAGCTGGTGCTCGGCCTGGAAGCCGTCCTGCCCGACGGCACGATCTGGTCTGGCCTCACCGGCCTGCGCAAGGACAATACCGGCTATGATCTCAAGCAATTGCTGATCGGCGCCGAGGGCACGCTGGGCATCATCACCGCCGCGACCCTGAAGCTCTTCCCGCGACCCTCGCGCATGGAAGTCGCTTTTTGCGGCCTCGACAGTGTCGACGACGCGGTCAAATTCCTCGGCCTCGCCAAACAGGTCTCCGGCGGTTCGGTCACAGCCTTCGAGATCATGCCACGCATGGCGTTGGAGATGGTGCTGGAACACGTCCCCGGCACCCGCGACCCGCTGGCCGGTGAACACGCCTGGTATGTGGTCTGTGAGATGAGTTTCGGCCGCGCCGACGGCGCCCGCGAGACGCTGGAAGACGCGCTGGGTCAGGGCTTTGAGGCCGGGCTGATCAGCGACGCGGCCATCGCCGAAAATGACAGCCAGATCCAGGACTTCTGGCGTCTGCGCGAGACCATCGCCGAGGCGGAGCGGGCGCATGGCAAGGCGGTCAAGCACGACATCTCCATCCCGGTCTCGAAAATGCCGGCCTTCATGCGCCAGGCCACAGCCGCCGTGGAAGCCGAATTTCCCGGCGCCCTGGTCGTCGCCTTCGGCCATGTCGGCGACGGCAATGTCCATTTCAACGTCGCCGCCCGCGAGGCCGGGGCCGATGATGACTTCATCGCCCAGGCCGCCCCGCTCTCGCGTCTGGTCTATGATCTGGTGGACACCTTCGGTGGCTCGATCTCGGCCGAGCACGGGATTGGCATATTGAAGCGCGCCGAACTGGCCAGCCGCAAACCGGTCGATGTCGCGGTGATGCGGGCCATCAAGGCCGCGCTCGACCCCAAGGGGATCATGAATCCGCGGGTTTTGCTGTAGCGGCGGATGCGAGACTGCCCCCACCCGCCAGGCGCGTATCACGTCGGCGCGCCTGCGCAGGGCTGTCCATAGACCGCTTTTCAGCCAGCACACGGCCTCTCCGCACGCTGTCTATGGGTTGGTTTGCACTAGGCGCCCGGGGGGAACGATTGCCTCTGCCCCAGCTTCTTAAGCTCTCAACAATTCAAAACCCCCACTATAAAAATGGCAAATACAAACACTATTTCATTCTATTAGAGCCAACCTCAAGCAATCCATCCTGAGACATAACAAGAGACAAAACCCAATCACTAGAACTTTTTTCTAAATTGGCGATAAGCATGAAGGAATCTGAATATTTTTCGTCAAAAATATCTTCATACTCAAACGCCGCAATGCAGATTATCGTAAATTTGTCTCCAAATTCTTCGAATGACGGATAATCGCAAGGAGCAACTTCGACTTCGCGGGAAGGAACGCGTGCTCCAGCCGACAAAGAGCCACCAATAAACGAAGAAAATTTAGGATCAGACTCTATCGCATCGCCAATGGCCATGCCGCTTTTGGCAAATAAAAATTGAAATCTAGCATTCCACTTTTTTATCAACCCAATGCCATCATTTGATACAATATATTTGCCCCTCACCTTTCCATCGGCAAATAGAAATTTCGACTCTTTTAGCTGCAGTATGCCTCGATGCTGAATTTTCGTGAGAGATTTTTGTGTTTCTATTGCCTTGTCGGCGACCGCATTCGCATCTGCCGCTTTCTCTACGGCGGCGCGAGTTTCCTTTAGTGTCAAATAGAGCAGCACGACCGCAAGAACACTTACGAAAACAGAAACAACCGCTGAAGCTGCCGAAATGAGATCGGCCACAGAACCTAGATCATCCCTCGACCCGCTCGCTGCGACCGTTCTTACGGTATTATCCTCAAACACAACGGAAGCAGGATGCGCGAAGCACGCATCTCGGCACCAATTAGCAACACTCGCCGCGTCAAAGTCCCACGCTAGACTGCATTCGCAGACAATCGGTACGCCTTGAAGTATCTCTGGCAACATAAGCGCCACTCCGCTCACTCACGCTGAACACGTTCCATTTCTCTTTGCTGCTTAACCGCGTCTCTCAGCTCGCCCCGGCGATCCAATTCGACGACAGCCCTGACATCAGTCCCTCCGGCCCCTCGCTTGTTTCGAGAGTCTAACCCTATCACTAAACTGTGTTGTCGTCGGCCTCATGGGTATAGCGCCCCCTCATAGCTGGCCTCTACTATCGCGGCCATAAATCATTTCACGCCGACAAGCCGCGTCCATGTCTGGAAAGCGGGCGCTGCGATCCCTATCCTCGAGGACAAGGAGATTGCCCATGCTGATTCTGCTCTCGCCCGCCAAGAACATGAATTTCGATCCGGTCGATCGTGACCTGCCGACGACCACGCCGGACCTGATCGACGAGACGCGGATCCTGTCCAAGACGACGCGCCAGCTCACCGCGCCCAAGATCAAGGCGATGATGAAGATCAATGATGATCTCGCCCGCCTCAATCGGGAGCGTTTCCAGGCCTTCGACGCCGATCAGCCGGGCGTGAAACAGGCGGCCTTCGCCTTCAATGGCGAGGTCTATCGCGGGCTTGAGGCGCACACCATGTCGGCCGAAGATCTCGACTGGGCGCAAAGCCATTTGCGCATTCTCTCCGGCATGTATGGCGCGCTGAAACCGCTCGACGCCATTCACCCCTACCGCCTGGAAATGGGCCGCAAGCTGCACACGCGGCGCGGTGAGAGCCTGTATGATTTCTGGGGCGACCGGATCGCGAAGGAGCTCAACAGCCTGCAGGCCAATGCGGCCGAGCCGGTCATCCTCAACCTGGCCTCCAATGAGTATTTCAAGGCGGTCGACAGGAAGACCATCAAGGGCCGGATCATCACCGCCACCTTCAAGGAAGAAAAAGACGGCCAGCTGCGCGCTCTCATGGTCTTCGCCAAGAAGGCCCGCGGCATGATGGCCCGCTGGGCCATCGAAAACCGCATCACCGACCCGGCCGACCTGGTGAAGTTCGACCTCGGCGGCTACCGCTTCGAAGCGGAGGGATCGAGCGAGGGCGATCTGCTGTTCACGCGACCTCAGCCGGCTGCGGCGGGAAAGAAGGCGGCTTAGGGATGCAAGTCTCGCTTGCGCCGATCGTCGTCATCGCAGCAACCATAGCCGGGGCTTGCGCGCCAAGCTCGAGCGACTCCTGGAAAGACAACGGTGAATACCACTTCCAGCTATTTTCAGACGCGCTGGCGGGGTCCGACGCCGCTGTACTCCATGTCCCGGCTGCAAGCCTCTACGAAAAAGAACCTCGCTTCGTTTGCACTTTCAGCTTTTTGGATGACTGCAGCGACGAGAGCCCGGCATGCCAAGCACAATCCATTGCCAAAGCGCGCGCAAATGATGCCTATTCACGTGAGTACGTTTACATTTTTGCTGGTTTTGACGACGGCCCGCCAATGATCGATCGGGCTCATTTCCAGTCGACCTTCTGGCGGTTGGGCGGATCGGAAGCGCCTCACTGCGTTCCTGGCGAGCGGGCAGAGTTCGAAATTTCCATCACGGCCGGCTCCGAGGATTACGCCCCATTCCTGGTCCGCCTGGAAGACACTGCCAATCCTGAAGACAGCAACCATCCCTAATCCTGTTCCCTGCACGCCTGCATTGTGTTAGGCTCCAAGGGCCGCAGGAGGTGGATCTGACCCACCCCCTTTGGCCGCCCTTTAGGCGATAGAGAGCCGGATCAACAGGGTCCACCCGCCGATCCGCCTTCTCCTCACCCAGAGGACGAGGCAGCATTTCGGAAACCGAAACATTGCTCCCTCCTTGGATTGCGCCGGCCCTGGTGGCCGGCGTTTTCATTCTAACACAAAATGCAATCAATACGTGCTCTAGTAGATCTCACCACCTAACACGCCGTCATCCCACGGTGAGCGGGCATCCGGGGGACCTCGACTGGCCGACGGAGCTTACGCTCAGCAGCTTCCCCGCTTCGCCTGGCGCCCCCAGCGCTGAGGTCCCCGGATCGCCGCGGCGCCGCGACCGTGGGATGACGGTGGATGGAGAGCGCCTTCCCATGGGCCAGCGCTAAGCAGCATACCCTTGACCTCCCCGCTGCCTTCCCGTCTCTTGCGGCGAGCGCAAACTTGAAGGGTGGTTCATGTCTGGAATTCGTACCGATCTCACCGGCCAGGTGTCCATCATTACCGGCTCGACGAGCGGGATTGGGGCGGCGATGGCCGAGGCGTTGGCTCAGAATGGCTGTCACATCATCCTGAACGGGTTGGGCGAGCCGCAAGAGATCGAGACCCTGCGGGCGCGGCTGGCCAGCGACCATGGTGTCGAGGTGCGCTACCATCCCGCCAATATGCTCAAGCCGGACGAGATTGCCGACATGGTCGCGTCGGCGGAGCGTGAATTCGGGCGGCTGGACATATTGCTGTCCAATGCTGGCATCCAGCATGTCTCGCCGGTCGAGGACTTCCCGGCCCAAAAATGGGACGCCATCATCGCCATCAATCTGACCTCGGTCTTCCACGCCGCCAAGGCCGCGATCCCGATCATGAAACGCCAGGGAAAGGGCCGGATCGTCAATCTGGCCTCGGCCCACGGTCTCGTCGCCTCGCCGTTCAAATCGGCCTATGTCGCGGCCAAGCATGGGGTGATGGGTTTCACCAAGACGCTGGGTCTGGAACTGGCCGAGGATGGCATCACCTGCAATGCGATCTGCCCGGGCTATGTGAAGACGCCACTGGTGGAAAACCAGATCGCAGACACGGCAAAGGCGCGCGGGATCAGCGAGGATGAGGTCGTGCGCGATGTCATGCTGGCAGCCCAGCCGACCAAGAAATTTGTCACCTATGAGCAGCTCGCCGGTGCTTTGCTCTATCTTGTCTCCGACGCCGGGGCCAATATGAACGGATCCTGGATCAGCGTAGACGGCGGATGGACGGCGAAGTGAACGATAACGAAGCCATTCTCAAGATTGACTATAACGAGATACCGGTCACCGACATGGCGGCCGCCAAGGCCTTCTATCGCAAGGCGTTCGGCTGGGATTTCATTGATTTCGGGCCGACCTACGCCGCCTTCGAAAATGCCGGCCTAGATGGCGGGCTGCGCCTCGAGGACAAGGCGTTCGAGACTGGCTGCCTGATCATTCTCAAGGCCAAGGACATTTTGGCTGCAGAATCGCGGGTGGAAATCGCCGGGGGGACCATCACCAGTCGCGAGGACTTCCCCGGCGGGCGCCGCTTCCATTTCACCGACCCCAGCGGCAATGAGCTGGCGATCTGGTCGCCCAATGGCAAATACGACCCGCAGGCCGCCAACGATCCGGACGCATGACGGACAGAATGGATGAGCCGCGCCGTCAGCCCGTGCCCGGCGCCGGCATGGTCGTGTTTCGCGGCGATGACGTCCTGCTGATCAAGCGTGGCAAGCCGCCCTATGAAGGCCAGTGGTCCCTGCCCGGCGGCAAGATCGAATATGGCGAGACCGCTGCCGAGGCAGCCCTGCGCGAACTGGCCGAGGAGACCGGGACAACGGCACGCATTGTCGGCCTGATCGATGTCATCGACAGTATCGGCCTGCGCGAAGCGGGACAGCCGGGCGACTGGCATTATCTGCTGGTCGATTTTGCCGGCGTGTGGACCGGCGGCGAACCGGTCGCGGCGGATGACGTCACCGAAGCCGCCTTCTTCCCCTTTGACGAGGCCATCCAGCGCACCAAATGGGACCGCACCCGCGATGTGATCGGGCGGGCCCGCAAGATCGTCGCCGCCTTGAGCACGCCACAATCTGTGCGATGATGCCCGCCATGCGCGCGCTCTTATGTCTGCTTGTCCTGTTCGCCCTCGTGACGGCTTCGACCCTGGCCCAGAAGCCGCGCAATTTCCCGCGCCCGGACCCGGTCAACGCGGCGGCGGAGCGCCACGTCGAGACCGTGCAGGACGACGCGATCAGTCCGGAAATCCGCGAAGAGCTGGACCTCGAACGCACCCTGCCCTTCCTCGCCTATACGCTCGGCGAGCTGCACTATTTGGCTTTCGCCTGTGAAGGCCCGGATGACCAGGAATGGCGCGAACAGATGGTCGAGCTCCTGGCCATGGAAGCGGCCGATGACCGGCGCTGGCGCGACCGGCTGATCTCGAGCTTCAATGACGGCTATCGGGCCCAGCAACGCTATCGCACACGCTGCGGCCTGGAAGCCGAGGCCGAACGCCGCTCGCTTGCCCATCGTGGCCGGGATTTGTCGGAGATGATGCGCGCGGCCTATTTCGACTGAGCGCCGACAGGGGGACTTATCTCCGACCAGTCCCGTTCCCATTGTCATGAACTCGTGCTTAGGATGTGCGAGCATATGCAAGAGGGGGCATGATGTCGGATCGCCGGTCACAACTGGAATCATTGAGCATTGATCGTGAGGCCGAGAGCGCCCCGGGCGGAATCTCCATTCCGGTCTTGATCATCATCGTCATCATCTTTTCCGCACTCTCGGCCGGCGGGACCTGGTTTCTTACCCGCAATGCCGCCCCGGCGCCGCAGCCGGTCGCCGCCGTCGAGGCCCCGGCGCCGGCCAGCGAAGCGCCGGCCGAAGACGCGA
>NZ_CAMYLS010000025.1 GCF_947259345.1 uncultured Maricaulis sp.
AAACCAAACCCGTCCAGCCAGTCGCGGGACACATCTATCCCGACCACGGTTGTTGCTGCTATCATGTCACTCTCTCTTTCTTATGCTTCGCGGTCCCGGAAATGGGCCGCCGTCAACTGTTCGAGACGGTGAAGAGAGGCGGGATCAGCCTGCTAGAGAACGTGGTCATGCCACAAGGTGTTCAGCGCTGTATCCTACCCCGTCGCCGGTCCTGGCCGGGAACGGCGACGGGGCATTCATAGCAGGGATAAGACACATAAGGTATTCAGTTTTCGACTCTGCCTCGGTGCCACGCACCAGGATGCCGCAAATGAATCCAAAAGCTCTTGCGGACGCTCCCTCAGACTTACGCAGAATGCCTGTGATGGTCCATGGTTGCGACTTGAACGCCGGCCTGGCGAAACGCCACGAGATTCTCTGACGTCACGGCTCGGTTGGTCACCAGCACATCGATTTCTCCTGGCTCCCAGGATCGGACACGGCTGGTCTCGCCCAGCTTGCTGTGGTCGGCCAAAAGGATGGATCGCGGCGCCTGTTCCGCCATTGCGATGGCGATCTCGGCTTCCTGCAGGTCGTAGAAGAACGCGCCCTTGGTAGGATGTACTGCGACCGGCGCAGAGAAGCATAAGTCCGCGCTAAAACGTCGGATCTCGGACAGGGTAAGCTCCCCCACCGTGGCGGGAACGTCTGCGGCCATCCGCCCCCCGAGCAGCAAGACCTCGCGGCTCGCCCCCTGAAGCGTCGTCGCCACGTCCAGCGAATTGGTGATCACCGATACGCCTGAAAGCTTTGCGAGTTCTCGGGCGAAGATGGCCGTCGTCGTGCCTGCGTCGACAAGGATCGTCTGCCCCGGCTGGATCAATCCAGCCGCCTTCCGCGCTATCTCTGACTTCGCGCGCAGCTGGGCCGAAATCCGCTTCCTGAACGGTTGCTCGGATCTTGGCTCCGGCAGGATCGCGCCGCCGTGGACCCTGTTGACTTGTCCCGTTTCCTCGAGGTCTACCAAGTCTCGACGCACCGTCTCACGCGAAACTTTGAGCATCTCCGCAAGGTCGTTGGCGCTCACCTGCTGTTTCGCAGCCAGCATGGACAGGATCCGCTGGTGGCGTTCCTTCGCCCACATTCAGGCCCCTCCCTTCGCCCGGTTCCGCCGCGAGATCAGCGCCAATGTAGCCTTCATGCTCAGCAGGGCCAGGCAGACGATCGCCATCACGCAGGTGGAGAAAGCCGCCGCCTGGGAGGTCAAGCCGGCGTCGTCGAGCCGCATGATGGTGACGGCTGCGACGCTCAGGTCCGGGGTCGTCAGAAAGACGACCGCCGAAAGCGTCACCATGGAGCGCATGAACAGGAAGAAGAACACCGAGACGAGCATTGGCGCGATGAAGGGCGCAACTATGTCGATCGCTGTCCGCCCAAGCCCCGCGCCCAGGCTGCCCGCCGCTTCTTCTAGCGCGGGCGGGAGCTGCCGAAAGCCGGTCATCAGGGTCAGGAAGCCCTGCGTGTGGTAGTGGTAGAAGTTCACGATCGCGATCAGCACCGCAGTGCCGTAGAGCAGGTAGAGCGGTGTCGCCGTCGAGTTGAACGTCAGAATGTATGCGAGCCCAAGCACCATCCCCGGTACTGCCGCAGGCATGGCGGCCAGAACCTGAATCGGCTGGGCTGCGGCGCGGGGCACGCGGCGCAGCCCCAGGCCGAGGAGGAAGACGGCAAGCGTCCCGCCTGTCGCCGCCATCACCGAGATCACGATGGTCATCCAGAGCGACGAGTAGCCCCCTGCCAGGGTAATGTCGTAGTGCTTGGGCGACAGCGCCATGTTGTAGGGCCACAACGTGACGAAGCTCGCATAGACGACGATGCCGATAACGGCAACGATGCCCGAGCAGATCAGCAGCGAAAGCCCCGCCATGACACTGTCGCGCAGCGGTGCAAAGCTCGGCCGGTAGCGGACCTCGCCGGTCGTCTGCCCTGTCTGCTGCCGTTTCATTGCCTGGCGTTCAATCGCGTAGGAGATCACCGTGGGCAGCAGGAGCATGATGCCCACGACCGCGCCCATGTTGAAGTTCCGCTGGCCGACCACCTGCGAATAGATCTCTGTCGCCAAGACCGAGTAGTCGCCGCCGATCACGGCCGCATTGCCGAAGTCGGTGATCGTGATGGTGAAGCACACGAAAGCGGCATTCAGGATACCAAACCTAGCGGCCGGCAGCGTGAGATCTCGGAATTGGCGCGAGGGCGAGGCGCCCATGACTTCCGCTGCCTCATAGGTTCTCGCATCCAGCAGAACCAGTGCCGCGCCGATGATCATCACCGCCTGCGGGAGGGCATATAACGTGTTCGCGATCAGCAGGCCCCAGAAGCCGTAGATCTCGATCTCTATGCCGAGCGCGCGGCTCACGACCCCGTTGCGCCCCAGAAGAAAAATCAAGCCGAGGGCTTGCACCAGCGAGGGCGCGAGCAGCGGCAGAACGATCACGCCACGGACCAGCCATTTCCCCTGGAAGGCGCAGCGATGGAGCCCATGCGCAATGATGAACCCGAGAAACACGCTGAGCACCGTTGTGGTGCCACCCATGAGCAGTGAATGCCAGGTCGCGCGCCAGAACCCGCTGGAGCCGAGGACCCGTGTGTAGTTCGCCAGGCCGTAGCCGTCCTCCACCGTCAGTGAGCGCAGGAAGACGATCACCATCGGGTAGAGGAAGAACAGTATGAGGCCGAGCAGGGGCAGACCGACACACACCCAAGTCAGGAGCCGATCTCTGTCCGGCCGCCGGCGGGCGGCAGGCATTGATGTCTCCGCGGTGGTCATGCCTGCGCCTCGGCCGGTGCGCGGGTGCTGTCGTCGGCGACCCAGGTACAGGCGTCCGGCGCGACTTGGAGCGTCACACGGTCGCCTTCACGGCAGGGCTTGGCGCCATGCGTCTCGACCACCAGCGGACCTGCAGGGCTTTCGACCTCCAGGCGCCGCAGGTTGCCCAGAAAGCTGATACCGCGGACGGAGGCGTTCCCGTCCGGGTCGGGGGTCACGCCGATCTGCTCGGGCCGGATACAGGCGATATGGTCATCCGCACTGCCCTGCGGCCGTGTCGCCGCGAGATCGGGAAACGCCCGCCCCACCGCGTCGGCGGGAAGAAGGTTGCTAATACCCATGAACTCGGCGACGAAGCGTGTCCGGGGCCGGTTGTAGAGATCCTCGGGCGTGCCGGCCTGCACCACCACGCCGTGATTCATGCAGATGATCTTGTCGGCAAGGGCCAGCGCTTCTTCCTGATCATGGGTCACCATCAAGGTGGGGATACCGAGCGAGCGCTGGACATGACGGATTTCGCCTCGCAGCTCGGCCCGGACCTTGGCGTCCAGAGCGGAGAGGGGCTCATCCAGGAGCAGCACCCGGGGGTCAACGGCGATGGCGCGGGCGAGCGCGATCCGCTGCTGTTGGCCGCCCGATAGTTGCCCGGGAAAACTGTCGGCCAGTTGCGGCAGCTTCACCAAGTTGAGTAAATCCGTCACCCGCCGAGAAATCTCAGGCCGTGGTGTGCTGCGGATCTTGAGCCCATATCCGATGTTCTCGGCCACCGTCATGTTCGGAAAGAGCGAGTAGGACTGGAAAACGATGCCGAAGCCCCGCTTTCGCGCGGGCAGGTCCGACAAGGCCGCGCCTTCCAGCAGGATCTCGCCTTCGTCCAGATCGGAGAGCCCTGCGATCAGCCGCAACAGCGTGGTTTTCCCGCAGCCCGAAGGTCCCAGAAGGCAGACGAACTCTCCTTCGTCAATCTCGATCGAGACGCGGTTGAGAGCCGTGAAGGATCCGTAGTTTTTGGTGGCTTCGCGGACGGTGAGATACATGGTGATCTTGTCTTTTTCGCAAATGGCGCGGGTCCCGGGCGAGACCCGCGCTTTGACCGGCGGCGTTTGCCGACCGGGGTTTTGTCAGCGGCCGAACTTTTCCTTCCAGGTCTGCTTGACCGCAGTCTGGTTCTCAGCAGCCTCGACGAAGTCGATCTTCGCGAGAATCGTCGAGATGTCTGCCGGCAGGCCCGCATCCCTTGCCGCCTGGGACGCGTCGACCCCCGGCACGGTGATCAGCGCCTTATACTGCTGGTAGAGGCCGATTGCTTCCTCCGACATCGTCCAGTCGAGGAAGGCCTTGGCAGCTTCCTTGTTGTCGGAACTGGCCATCAGGCCGGAGGCTTCAAGTTCATAGCCTACACCGCCCTCGGGGAAGACCATGGCGAGCGGGTAGCCCTCCTCGATCGACTGCATCGCGGTAAACGCCAGCGAGATCCCGACGGTGTATTCGCCGACACGCGCCGACTTGCAGGGCTTGGAGCCCGACGAGGTATACTGCGCCATGTTCGGATCGACGGCCTCGAGCTGCGCCCAGCCCGCCTCTTCGCCCATGCTCTGCAGCACGGCGTTCACGTGCAGGTAGCCGGTGCCGGAGGAGTTCGGGTCGGGCATCAGGATCTCGCCCTTGAAAGCGGGGTCCTCCAGATCCTTCCAGCTGGACGGCATCGGAAGGCCCTTTTCCTCGAGTCGGGCGGTGTTGACGCAGAAGGCGCCCATGTAGCCTATTGGCGCGAACCACTTGCCGTCTTCGCCACGGAAGGTGGCGGGCAGGACGTCCACGCCCGCGGCCGCGTAGGGTTCCAGCATCTCGAGAACCTGCGGATCCATCATCGCGCTGACGGCCCAGCCCCAGATCACGTCAGCCTGCGGATTGCCAGCCTCGGCCAGCAGGCGCGCGCCCAGCTTGCCCGTCGACAGGCGCAGCAGGTTGATCTCCGTGTCTGGCATCGCCTTCTGCGCGGCATCGAGATAGGCCGCGATTTCTTCTTCTTCGAGCGCGGTATAGACGGTGATCTCGTCTGCGGAAGCGGACGCCGCGAGGCCGAAGGCCACCAGCGAAGCCACTGTGAGTCTTGTCCAGGTCATCATTGTCATCTCTCCTTGTTGGTCAGTGCGGTCCCGAGCCAGTGCCTACCTGGATCGGTGCGGGTCCTCTGCGAGACCCGTTCTAATTGCCGCGCCCGATGAAGCGAGCGTGGGTATATTTGTGTAGTCTTGCACTTTTGTGCGTTTTGTCTACGATAAATTTTGGTAGCGGCGCGCCGTTTCGTGCCGGCCCCCGCGGATGAGGAAAAATCATGCAGAGTTCCACGCCCTCGTGTGAGGCGAATATGTTGGCAAACTTCGCCGGCGCGCTCGCCGACGTGACGGACGCGATGGCGATGAGCTATTTCCGCAAACCCCTGGACGTGGAGCGCAAGGCTGATCTCTCGCCGGTCACCCAGGCCGACCGCGAGATTGAGGCCACCATGCGCGAAAGGATCGCCGGCCGGTTCCCGGCCCACGGAATTCTGGGCGAAGAGCACGAAGACGCGCGTTTGGACGCGGATCATGTGTGGGTTCTCGATCCGATCGACGGGACGAAGAGCTTCGTCACCGGCATGCCCACCTTCGGGACACTGATCGCCTGCCTTTCTGTTGGCCAACCTGAGCTCGGCGTCATCTCGATACCGGCGACCGGGGAACGCTGGCTGGGGCAGCGCGGCCTCCGGACGACGCTGAGCGGCAGGCCCTGCAGCGCGAGCGGTCAGACCCGCCTGGCCGACGCCACACTTTACACCACGACACCTGACACGTTCGATGTGGCGGGCCGCGCCAAGTTCGACCTGCTGTCGCAAAAGGTCGCAATGCGACGCTTCGGGGGAGACTGCTACGCTTACGGGCTGCTGGCTGCCGGTCACGTCGATCTCGTTCTCGAAATGAATCTGCATCCCTACGACTACATGGCGCTCGTTCCCGTGATCGAAGGTGCGGGAGGCGTCATCACCGACTGGGATGGCAAGGCGCTCGGGCTGGATTCTGATGGTCATGTCATTGCAGCAGCAAGCGTCGCACTGCATCAAATGGCGCTCGCTGTGCTGTCCTGATCTTCTCTATGCGAGATTCGCCCATTTCGAAGCGGCGATAAGCAATGTGCGGTGCATGACAGAACGCTTTCACAGGGCTCTGTTGCACAAATCCCGTGCTGGATTCATGTTGTGAATCCAGCATGGTAGCTTGGCTGCATGAGAAAACCCAGACCCCCGGCTTACAAGACCAGGAACTGGTCAGCCTACAATGAAGCGCTCAAGCGCCGTGGCTCGCTGACGATCTGGTTCGACCCCGAGATGACATGGGATGCCGCGCCGAGAGGCAGGCGCGGCCGCCAGCAGACAGACCTACAGCGATACCGCCATCCAGACTTGCCTGACAATGAAGGTGTTGTTCGGCATGGCGCTGCGGCAGACGACCGGGTTCGTCGAGAGCCTGTTGCGCCTGGTCGGCCTTGACTGGTCGGTGCCCGACTTCAGCACGCTGTCTCGCCGCCAGAAGACGCTTGCCGTGAACATCCCGTATCACGGCTCCAGAGGGCCGTTGCGCCTGCTGATCGACAGCACCGGCATCAATGTCGAGGGCGAAGACAATAGCCGGCCCCCGCTCCTTCCCCCCGTCTTGCGGAGGAAGGCCCTTCGCTTTCAGACCCGTATCTACACGATGCCTTTTCTCGGTGGCCAGCCGCTTCCCCGCGGGCTTTTCTCCCGCCCCGGAGATAACATCTTGTGCCGCCGCGGTCCCCGGTCTGTCACGCCGCAAAACGGCGGCTCACCAGCCGGTGGGTTTCGTAGTCGTGTTTCTGCGCCAATCCAGAAGGAGCCGATCCGGCGCGGGATGGGGTAGTCCCCGGGTCTTAATCGGCGCTTGGCGACCGGCCCGCCGATGAGCCGTGGCGATCATCTTTTGTCGACCAATATGCGGGGCGAACGGCTGGGCGAAACCGCGCATATGGACGCCACACGAGTTTTTTATCAGCTAGAGAGACATGCGGAACAGCTAGCTGTCAGGAGAGGTTTCCATCATTGCTGCGTCCAGGCTTCCAAGCCCAACTTGTGGCGCATGACCAGCTTGGAGAGCCCCCGCGTCACAGAGAAAGGGGAAACGCGCGAAAGTTGGTGATGCCCTGAGGGGCGGCATATCATGGCGGTGTTCAGACGCCGTCAATTCTCTGGTGAGAAAAGGATATGCCACATGTCAAAGACTACCATCACCCAACTGCCCG
>NZ_CAMYLS010000026.1 GCF_947259345.1 uncultured Maricaulis sp.
CCAGCGAAGCGCCGGCCGAAGACGCGACGCCCGCCCGCCCGGCACCGCGCACGTCCGGCCTCGTCGCCACAGGCTATGTCGTGGCCCGACGCCAAGCGACCGTGTCGGCCGAGATCACCGGCCGCATCCAGGAATTGCTGGTCGAGGAAGGGGCCAGCGTCGAGGCCGGCCAGGTCCTGGCCCGGCTGGATGATACCCGCGCCCGCATCCAGCTCGAACTTCTGATGGCGCAGCGCGATGCCGCGGCCACACGCCCGCGGTCACTGCTGGCCCAGCTCAATGAGGCTCAGACCGTGTTGGAGCGCGCCAATACGCTCGCCGAGCGCGATATCGGATCGCAGGCAGCGGTCACCGCCGCCCGCGCCCAGGTCGACAGCCTCACGGCCCAGATCAATGCCGCGCGCGCCGATTATCAGGCCGTGGCCGCCCAGGTACGGGCCCAGGAGGACCTGATTGATCGTCATATCGTGCGCGCACCCTTTGCCGGCATTGTCATCGCCAAGAATGCCCAGGTCGGCGAAATCCTGTCGCCGGCGTCCGCTGGTGGTGGGTTCACCCGGACCGGCGTTGCCACCCTGGTCGACATGGAGTCACTGGAGATCGAGGTCGATGTGAATGAAGGCCAGATCGGTCGCGTTACCCCGGGCCAGCGTGTCGAAGCGCGGCTCGATGCCTATCCGGACTGGCGCATTCCGGCCCATGTCGAAGCCATCATCCCGACCGCCGACCGGGCCCGCGCCACGATCACGGTCCGCGTGGCCTTTGACGAGCGCGATGGCCGCATCCTGCCGGACATGGCCTCGCGCGTGGTTTTCGTTGAGTAGAAGTACTTTAATTTACAAAGCATGAAATTTGACGCATGCTGACCGACAGACCCTGACCGACCCGCGATCTGGCTCCGGGGCGGCCCTGACGAATGAGGAAGACCCGATGACGTCGCTCTACACGCTCACCGACCTGTCCAAGGGCTATACCCGGGGCAAGGAGTCGATCACGATTTTCGAAGAGCTGACCATGACCATCCCTGAGGGGGACTTCATGGCGATCATGGGGCCATCGGGATCGGGCAAGACGACCTTGCTGAACCTGCTCGGCGGTATCGACCGGCCAACATCAGGGTCGGTGGAGTGCCAGGGCGTGCGGGTCGACAAGCTGTCCGAAGGCAAGCTGGCCAAATGGCGCTCGCAGAATGTCGGCTTCATCTTCCAGTTCTACAATCTCATGCCGACGCTGACGGCGGCCCAGAATGTCGAGCTGCCGCTGTTGCTGACCGGCCTGTCCGGCAAGCAGCGCAAGGAACGCGTCGCGACCGCGCTCGACATTGTCGGCCTGGCCGACCGCAAGGGGCACCGGCCGCGCCAGCTCTCCGGCGGTCAGCAACAGCGCGTGGCAATTGCCCGCGCCATCGTGGCCGACCCGAAAGTCCTCTTGTGTGACGAGCCGACCGGCGACCTTGACCGCAAATCGGCCGATGAAATCCTGGAAACCCTGCAGCTGCTCAACAAGGATCTCGGCAAGACCATCGTCATGGTCACGCACGACCCTTCGGCGGCGAGATATGCCCGCCGCGAACTGCATCTCGACAAGGGCCGCTTCGTCGAACAGGTCCAGGAGCCGGCGCAATGAATGATCTCACGCTGATCCGGAAGAATCTCTTTCGCAAGAAGCTGAGGGCGATCCTGCTGACCCTGTCGATCCTGATCGCCTTTCTGATTTTCGGGGTCCTGGGCGCGTTCTATTCGGTCTGGTCCTCCGGCGGCGCGCTCGCTGCGGACAATCGCCTGATCACGGTCAACCGGATCAATTTCACGGTCTCCATGCCCTATGCCTACTGGAACCGGGTGGCCGCGCTTGATGGCGTCGAGACGGTCAGCCACGCCAGCTGGTTCGGCGGCTACTACCAGGACCCGACCCAATTCGTGCAGACCTTCGCGGTGGATCCGGAAACCTATCTGGAAGCCTATGCGGAACTGACCATGCCGGCGGACCAGCGCGAAGCCTTCCTGACCACGCGTGACTGCCTGCTCGTCGGGGCGGATCTGGCGGGCCAATATGGCTGGTCGGTCGGCGACACCATCCCGCTCCTGTCCAACATCTGGCAGAAGAATGACGGGTCATCGAGTTGGGAGTTCAACATCTGCGCGGTCTTCGACGCCGAGGACGACAAGGTCCCGGCCAATTACGCGATGTTCCACTACGATTATTACAATGAGCCGCTGGCCTTCAATCAGGACCAGCTGGGCTGGCTGATCATCAACACCACGGACCCGGCCCTGAATGACCAGGTCGCCCGTGCCGTCGACGAGATGTTCGCCAATTCGCCCGCGGAGACCGAGACGACCACTGAGGCGGCCTTCAATGAAGCCTTCGCAAACCAGTTCGGCAATATCGCCCTGATCCTGCTCTTCGTGGTCGGCTCCGCCTTCACCACCATCCTGATCATCGTCGGCTTCACCATGGTGACAGCGATCAATGAGCGGACCGGCGAGATCGCGGTCATGAAAACGCTGGGCTTTCCGGCCCCGCGCATCTTCCGGATGGTGCTCTCGGAATCCGTGATGCTGAGCCTGTTCGGTGGCCTGCTCGGCCTCGGCCTGGCCTGGCTGATGATCGCCGCAGTCGCCCCTGTCGCCGCGGCCTTCCTGCCCGGGCTGAGCCTGCCGCCCAGCGTGTTCTGGGTCGGCGTCGGGCTTTCCGTCCTGCTCGGCCTGCTGACCGGTCTGGTTCCCGCCATCAATGCTCAGCGCGTGAAGATTGTCACCGCGCTCGGCAAGCAATAGGAGGCGCGCCATGTTCAATCAGATCGGCGCCGTCACGATGATCAATCTGCGCTCCATTCCCCAGCGCGCCGGCCTCTCCCTGGCTACGATCATCTCCATCGCCCTGGTGACCGGGGTCTTGCTCGGCTTCCTCGCGATGTCGAACGGCTTTCGGGCGACACTGCAGGGCACGGGATCGGAAAGTGTGGCCGTCATGCTGCGTGCCGGCTCCCAGGCCGAGCTCAATTCCGGCCTGTCCTCCGACCAGGTCCGCCTGATCGAGGAAGCGCCCGGCATCGCCCGGGACGCGGAGGGCGCGCCGCTGGTCTCCGGCGAACTCTTCGTCATTGTCGACGGTATCAAGCGCTCCTCGCAGACCGAAGCCAACTTGCCGCTGCGTGGTGTCGGAACACAGGCCCTCGCCTTGCGCGACGGCTTTCAAATGGTCGAAGGGCGCATGTTCGAACCCGGCACCAATGAGCTGGTTGTCGGCGCCGGCGTGATCCGCGAATTCTCCAATTTCGATCTCGGCGAAACCATCCGGCTGGGTCCCAATGAATGGGTAATTGTCGGGATTTTCTCGACCGGCGGCTCGGTCTTCGACAGTGAAATCTGGGCCGATATCGCGGTCATCCAGAATCTCTACAACCGTGGCACGGGCGTGCAATCCATTCGCGCCCGCCTGACCTCGCCGGAGGCCATCACCGAACTTCAGGCTTATGAGGAGGGCGAGCCGCGGCTCAATCTCGATGTCCAGAGCGAGACTGATTTCTTCGCCGGCCAGGCTGGCGGGACGGCGGTCCTGATCGAGATAATCGGTTGGCCCCTTGCGATCGTCATGGCCATCGGTGCGCTCGCCGGTGCCTGGAACACCATGTATTCCTCAGTCGATACCCGCATGCGCGAGATTGCCACCCTGCGAGCCATCGGCTTTTCCGGCTTTGCTGCCGCCGTCGGGACGATGGTGGAATCCCTCGTCCTGGCCGCGATCGGCGGGCTGGTCGGCGCGGGGGCAACCTATCTCGTCTTCAACGGGGTCTCGGCATCAACGCTGGGCTCCGGCTTCACCCAGGTCGTCTTCTCCTTCGCCGTCACGGGCGGTTCGGTGCTGGCCGGCATGATCATGGCGGTCATCATCGGCTTCTTCGGCGGCCTGGTGCCAGCCATCCGCTCGGCCTATGTGCCGCTGCTGACGGTTCACCGCAGCGAATAGGCCAGCAGGGGACAGGTAGAATTAACGGCGATCTCGCCGTTAATTCTACCTGTCCCCATTTTGCTCACCCGTACCAGTCATCCTCGGCCGCGCGGAGTTTTTCTTCTTCCTTGTGTGGCGGCAGGATTTCCATCTTCACGTGGCGGCGGCGGTTTGTGGAGATGACGAAGAAGCGCTTGTCGGGATAGTCCAGCTTGCATTCGAGCATGGCCGAGGTGATCAGGTCGACATTCTTGAGATCATCATCCGACATGCCGAAGGAGTGCGGCAGTTTGCGGCCATACTCTTCCAGACCCTTTTCCACGCACTGACGGATGGCGCGGCGCTTGAGGCCGGCCGTGGTCAGGTGGGGGCCGAGCTCGTCGCGGATTTCCGGATTGGAGCAGGGATAGATGGCCAGATAATTGGGCTCTTCGGGCAGGTGGCCGGCCTCGACAATGAGCTGAAGCGCGGCCTTGATCGTCTCGCGGGAGTGCTGGCGCGCGGTGACAATGGCCACCGGACGGCGCTTGAGCACGGCATATTTGAAAATCTCCCAGGACGGGCCGCGCCAATTGGCACTGTCGAGCGCACGCTTGACGTCACGCAGGAGATATTCCTCACCATTGCGGTCCTGGCCATCGGCAAATTCGCGATAGGCGCGGGCCGGCGGATCGGCCCAGTCTTCCCACAGGCCGGGCACACCGAGATAGGCCTTGATGTCCTCATACTCGTGCTGGCGCATGGCCCGCTCTTCACCGGTCATGGTGTTGAGCAGATGGATGCGCGTCGGCAGGTGAAGGATGTTCTCGTCTATGTCGAAAAAGTAGAAGCTCTGACGGTCCACGGGGCGGTCCTTGCTTGGGTGTCAGCGGCCGCAGGAGGTCGCCATCTGTCCGCCCGCATAGCGATCCGGGCGGTGCACATCAATACGCGGCGTAGGATTTTTCCTCGACGATATTGGAGCCGAGGAGGAGATTGATCTCCTTTTTCAGCGCCGCACGCTTGTCATTGGTGACATAGACGGCGCGGGCCAGGCGGATGAAGTCCTCGCCGAAATCGCCATTGCGCTCGCAATCGCGGATATCGTCCTCGATCTCCCAGAGTTCCTCATTGACCGCCTGCAGGGCGGCATCCAGACGGGTCAGTTCGTCGCTGGCCGGGACGTCTTTCGCCAGGGTGTCGTTGAGAATGCCCAGCTCGGTGCGGACATTCTTCAGCTTGGCCTCGTCCGTAATGCGCTCGGACTTGATACGCAGGATGGTGATCTTGTCGATCAGTTCGCCCGGGGCAATGGCGGTGAGGATGGTGGTGGTGGTCATGACACAAACCTTCTCGCGAGGTGCGTAATTGGGAATCTGGCGCGATTGTCGTGAGTTGACGCGAAATAATCCAGCGCTTCATCATCGACGCTCCCACAGACCTATCCTTCCGCCTCAGCGTTCCGGCGGCGTCCAGTCGCTTTCATCCGGCTTGCGACGGGCCAGGCGCAGGGCCAGACCGAGGGCGACGCCGACCCCGATGGCCACAGTCAGGTCGACAAGGACGGTCAGGATCAGGGTAATGACCAGCAGGGCGCGATCACCGAGCGGCGCCCGCATATAGTCTGGCCAGCGATGGGGTTCACTCATATTCCACGCCGTGACCATCAACAAGGCCGCCAGGGCCGGCATGGCCAGATAGCCGGCGGCCGGCGTCGCGAACAGCATGATCACCAGCAGCACCAGCGCGTGCACCAGCCCGGCAACCGGCGTCTTGCCGCCGGCACGGATATTGGTCGCGGTGCGGGCAATGGCTCCGGTCGCAGGCAAACCGCCAAACAGGGCCGAGCCGATATTGGCGATACCCTGGGCCGTCAGCTCGGCATTGGGTCGGTGTCTTCCGTCAATCATCCGGTCGGCCACCATCGCCGAAAGCAGGGATTCAACACCGGCCAGAAAGGCGATGATGATCGCTGAAGGCAGAAGTTCGACGATGCGGTCGAAGGAGAAGTCCGGCAGCGACGGCAGGGGCAGGCTGGCGGGCAGATCGCCGAAGCGGGACTGGATGGTGTCGACCGGCAAATTCATCGCCACCACTAGCGCGGACGCCGTCGCCAACCCGACAATCAGGCCCGGGAAACGCGGCGCCAACCGGCGCAGCACGAGGATACAAACCAGCGCCACCACCGCCACGCCGAGTGCCGACAGGTTGAGCGTGTCGGCTGCGCCAGCCAGCATCGGCACGGTCTCCATGAAATCCGCCGGCAGATGGTCGAGGGTGAGACCAAAGAAATCCTTGATCTGGCTGGTAGCGATGATGATGGCGATGCCGATGGTGAAGCCATTGACCACCGCTTCGGGGACATGGGCGATCAGACGCCCGGCCCGGAAATAGCCGGCCACAATCAGGATCAACCCGGCCAGAAGCGTGGCCAGGACCAGACCGTCATAGCCATGCTCGGCAATAATTGAAAAGACCACCACGATGAAGGCCCCGGTCGGGCCACCAATCTGGACCCGACTGCCGCCGAATGCGGAGATCAGGAAACCGGCGACCACGGCCGTGACGAGTCCGCTCGACGGGTCGGCGCCCGAGGCGATCGCGATCGCCAGGCTCAAAGGCAGGGCGACCATGGCCACGGTCAGACCGGCGATCAGATCGGCGACGAACTGGCCGGCATCATAGCTGCGCAGGGTCGTAAGAATTTTGGGCAGGCGCATGGGTTTTGATAGCACCGGCCCGTGACGGCCACCACTGCGCTACAGCGCCGCAAGCGGTCAGTCGTGCGGCAGGGCTTCCATGAAGCGGACCGGCTTGCCGAGGCCGGAAGCCACCAGCTCGCCATCGCGCATGACCGAACGGCCACGGATGATGGTACCGACCGGCCAGCCGGTAACCGACATGCCGTCAAAGGGGGTCCAGCCGGATTTCGAGGCCGACCAGGCATCGGTGATGGTCTCGGTCCGCTTCATGTCGACCAGGGTGAAATCGGCATCCCAGCCGACCGCCATGCGGCCCTTGCCGGCAATGCCGAAAATGCGCTGGGCGCCAGCCGAAGTCAGGTCGACGAACCGCTCAAGGGTCAGGCGACCGGCATTCACATGATCGAGCATGATCGGGACCAGGGTTTGCACGCCGGGCATGCCGGACGGGCTCTGCGGATAGGGCTTGGCCTTTTCCTCGAGCGTGTGCGGCGCATGGTCGGAGCCGATGACATCGACAATGCCGCGCTGGATACCGCGCCAAAGGCCGGCCCGGTGATAAGCGTCCCGCATGGGCGGATTCATCTGGGCCCGCCCCTTGATGCGCTCATAGATTTCCGGGCCTTCAAGGGTGAGATGCTGGGGCGTGGCCTCGACCGAGGCGATATCGCGGTGGTCAGCGAGGAAGTCCATTTCCTCGGCGGTGGAGATATGCAGGACATGGATGCGCTTGCCGGTCTTGCGGGCCAGGCGGACCAGGCGCTTGGTCGACATGATGGCGGCTTCGGCATCACGCACATGCGGATGACTGGTCCAGTCGCCCTCGACGGCCAGGTCGCGGCGCTCGGCGAGGCGGTATTCGTCTTCCGAGTGGAAGGCGGCGCGGCGCTTGATGGCACGCAGGACGCGTTCCACACCCTCATCATCGGCCACCAGGAGCGAGCCGGTCGAGGCGCCCATGAAAACCTTCACGCCGCAACAGCCCAGCATGCGCTCCATTTCGGGCAATATGTCGGCATTTTCATTGGTCGCGCCGGCATAGAAGGCGTGATCGCAATGCATGCGGTTCTTCGCCCGGGCGAGCTTGTCGGTGAGCATGTCCGGCACGGTGGTGGTGGGATTGGTGTTCGGCATTTCGAACACGGCGGTGACCCCGCCCATGACGGCACAGAGCGAGCCTGATTGCAGGTCTTCCTTCCACTCCATGCCCGGCTCGCGGAAGTGAACCTGCGTGTCGATCACGCCGGGAAGAACCATGAGCCCGGAACAATCGACAACCTCGCCGGCGGCGGCCTGGGAGAGATCACCGATCGCCGCGGTTTTGCCGTCGATAACACCGATATCAGCATGGCCGCGGCCGTCATGATTGACGATCTCGCCGCCCTTGAGGATGACGTCATAGGTCGTGGTCATGGCTCAGCTCGTCCTCTCGTAAAGCGCCTTGGCAGCATCATACACGGTCTCGACCTTCAGGTCCGCCAGCAGGCTGGTCGAGGCCTTGCGCCGGTCATCATGGGCGCTGTCGATTTCCTCGAATGTCGCCGGTCCGCGCACCGCATCCGTGTGTTCGCCCCAGGGGGCATAGCAGCGATCATCGGACGGACCGAACAGGCCCAGTGTCGGCGTGCCCACCGCGGCCGCCATGTGCATCAACCCGCTATCATTGCCGACATAAAGGCGGCAGAGTTCCAGGCAGGCGGCGGTTTCCGGCAGGCCCAGTCCGAGCAAGTCGATGAATTCGATCTCCGGCAGGGCGTCGAAAATCGGTTGGGCATACATCTCATCACCTGGCCCGCCGAGCATGACGACATGGGCGCCGGGCATTTCCCCGTCCGGGGCGGTGAATTTGAGGATGAATTCGGCAAATTTCTCGGCCGGCCAGACCTTGAATATCCACGACGCAGACGGGCAGATCGCCAGAAAGGGGCCCTCGCCCGGCACGCGGGTCGCGGCCTCGGCGCGCACGGCGTCGGACAGGTGGAGTTTCGGATCCGGCGCCGGGGCAAGATCGAGCACGCTGGCGGCTTCCTCGACCTTGGGCACGGGCACAGCGCTCTGCTTGAGAATGCGGCGCTCCTTGGCGCGCAGGAACCAAGCGGTGCCCGAACAGCGCAAATCGACCACCAAATCCCAGCTGGTATCCACGGTCTCGCGCCAGAGATTCCACCAATGCAGACCCGCCTTCTTCTTGCGCATCACGATGATGCGGTCGAGGCGCGGGGTCTCGGTGAAGATCGAGGCGGCGAGCGGTCCACAGGCAATCGTGAAACGGGCCTCCGGCCGCGTCTCGACGAGGTGATCCAGGACCCCGGAATTGATGATCGCGTCACCGATCCGGGTCGATGTGATGAAGAGGACGCGTTCCATGGGCTCCGCAGATAGCGCGACCCGAAGGGCTTGGCCAGCGACGGACGCAATGCCATATCGGTGGCATGAACCAGCCCGCCCCCCTGCCCTTCGCCCTGCCCGACCGCCTCATCCTCTCGGTCGCCGGCCCGGACGCCCGCGACCTCCTGCAACGCGTCATCACCGCCGATGTGGTCAGCCTGGAGGACAAGCATTGCCGCCCCGGCGCCCTGCTCACCCCGCAAGGCAAGATCCTGGTGGATTTCCTGATCTTCGCCGACGGCGAAACCTTGTGGCTGGACGTCCCCGCGAGCGCGGCGGAGGGCCTCCTGAAGCGCCTGACCCTGTTCAAACTGCGGGCCAGGGCCGAAATCCTGCTCAACACGGATATGCGCGCCCTGTGGTCGACCACGCCCTTCCCCGGCAGTGCCGAGGATCCGCGCCTCGCGGGCCGCGTCCATCGCGGCATCGGCGAACAGGGCAGTGAAGAGCGCACGCTCGACGCTCTCGAGATCCAGGCCGGCGTGCCCGCCTTCGGTCGCGATTATGGCGAGGCCGATGTCTTCCCCACCGACGTCAATCTGGACGCCTTTGGCGGTGTCGGCTGGAAGAAGGGCTGTTTCATCGGCCAGGAAGTCGTCTCGCGCATGAAGCGCCGCGGCACGATCCGCAAACGCTCCCTGCCCGCCGTCTTCGCTGCCGCCGCGCCGGCACCGGGCACGGCGGTCATGGCCGGGACCAGCACGGTCGGCGCCATCACCTCCGCCCTCGACCATCACGCCGTCATCCTCGCCCGCCTCGACCGCCTGGTCGCCGCCGAGCGCTATTGCGAAGCCGATGGCCAGGAGGCCAATATTGTCGTGCCGGACGAGTTCTGGGCCGATCTGGAAGCGGCGCCGAAAGTCTGATCAGGAAAAGCAGGTCCTTCCCCTTGATGGGGAAGGTGGCCCGAAGGGCCGGATGGGGCGAAACGCGTCAGCGTTCCTGCACCGGCCGCCCATCACCCACTCCGTCTCGCCGCCTTGCGGCAATCCACCTCGCCCATCAAGGGCGAGGACCAGGGCCCGTTTTCACCCTCCTGCCAGAACGCTGTCAGCAGGGCGCGGAAAAGCGGCTTGGCAGCGCCTCCCGAACAGGCTCGACTGGCCTGATCGACAAGGGACCGCCCCATGAACCAGCGCTGCGCCTGGGTGAATTCGCCCGATCCGATCTATGCGGAGTATCACGACACCGAATGGGGCGTGCCGGAGTATGATCCCCGCGCCCTGTGGGAAAAGCTGATGCTGGACGGTTTCCAGGCCGGCCTCGCCTGGATCACCATCCTGCGCAAGCGCGAGACGATGCGCGCCGCCTTCCACGGCTTCGACCCGGACCGGATCGCCGCCTATACCGATGCCGACCGCGAACGCCTGTTGGCCGATCCCGGCATCATCCGCTCACGCACCAAGATCGAGGCCGCCATCGGCAATGCGAAGGCCTATATCGCCATGCGCGAGCGCGGCGAGGACTTCGCCGACTATCTCTGGGGTTTCGTCGACGGCACGCCGATCCAGAACAGCTATGCCACGCTGTCGGATGTCCCCACCAAGACGGCGCTGTCAGAGCAGATTTCCAAGGACCTGAAAAAGCGCGGCTTCAAATTTGTCGGACCGACGATTGTCTATGCCTTCATGGAAGCGGTGGGGATGGTGAATGACCACGAGGTGACCTGTCCGCGGCATGCCGCTGTGAAAGAGATGGTGCGGTAGGGGGGGGCCGCGTGTACCCACTGCTACCAAGTTTCCAGCACCGCCTCGGCCTCGCAGAAGAAAAGGCAGTCTGTCCGCGACGCGTCGCAGGACCAGCCGCCCACCTGGCTGTCATGACGCCAGACCATTGTGCCGGGTTGCCCTTCGCAGCCCCGACGGTTGATCGGGATGGTCGCAGTCGCGTTGCGGCCACTTGGCTGGCCATCCTGCAGGCTGTAGCGACAGACCGATCCAAACTGCCCGGCCTCCGCCGCCACCCATTCGAGCGCGGCCATCACCGGCGGCATGTCGGGATTTGACACGAAGGCGTTAGCGTCCACGCCGACAGCGCGGTCATGGGTCAGCATGGGCGCAACGATTGGCCGGTTTTGCGTCGTGGAAGGCGCCTGGCCACGCACGCTCGAGGCCGGACGGGTCGGGACCCGGACGGGTCGGGCCTGGCGCCGGAAATCTGATGAATCGACGCCAAGCGCATTCCCCCGCACCCGCGCCTCATACCGCCAAGCCGGCGCGTCAGGGAACTCCTTGTCCATCACCCAGACATCTTCCGGGGCGGGGCAGAAATAAGGTTGCTGCTGGGCCTCGACGGTAGCGATGGTCAAGGCCATCAGCCCCGCGATCAGGATTGTCCGAATCATCGTCTGTCCCCAGCCTTGCAAGATAGCGAATAATGCGCCGGAAACGACAAGGATGGAAGATTGGCGAGGCAAAGAATGGGGAAAGATTGCCTAGAGCCGCTTCCTGCCAATGCCCGCGCCCCAGCCCACACTCCGCCATGCATCACTTGCCAAGAGAAGGCCGTATCCAAGCCCCTCTTGCCCACACGCCCCTACCCGCTAAACTCCCTCACGCGCCGGCTGGGGAGCCCGCATCGGAGCCTTGTCATGCGCCTCATCCTGATTTGTCTGTCTGCTGTCGTCCTTTCCAGCTGTGCCTGGCTGGAGAAGGGACGCGATCCCAATCTGCCTTCTGCCGGAGAGCTCGGAGCTGGCGAATGCCGGCCCGCCGGTCCGCACGATCCCGCCGCGCCCGGTGAATGGATTTGCGATGATGGCGATGGCGGCGAGGAAATGCGTCCGCGCCACCGCGTCGAAAACCCGGATGATTATCGCCGCGATCCGTTCTAGGGCGCGTTCACGCCGGCCCTGCCCTTGTCATCCCTGATGGATGCCCGGCGCAGGCCGGGCGCAAGTCAGGGACCTAGCTTTTCGACCACCACATGGGTCCCCGCTCTGCGTCCCGCTTTCGCGGGACGTCCGGCGGGGATGACAAGGTGGTGGCCGTGATCACCTTCCGAGCCCCCTCCCCCAAACCGGGGATACCCGCTGCACCGCGCTCATGGCTTTCTTCTCGTCGCTTCAAACGGACAGGGAGAGCGTTCCATGAAGAGACTTGCCATCATTGCAGGCCTGGCCTGCCTCATCCTCGGGGCCCAGGCTTCGGCCCAGACTTTCGGCTCGGTCAATCTGCGGTCCGGTTTCACCCCGGATCCCTATCGCACCACGATCACATCGGGCGGCAATGTCGCTGCGCGCAACCTCTTCACCAATTGCACGGGCTGGGTCGCGGATGCGGTGGATTTCGCGGTCTATTATTCGGCCGGCAATTTCAACCTGACCTTCTCGGCCACCTCGCAGGCCGATACGACCCTCATCGTGCGCGCGCCGAACGGGAATTTCTATTGCGATGATGACAGCGGTCCGGGCCTGAATCCGACCCTGACGATCGGCAATCCCGGCTCCGGCGCCTATTCGGTCTGGATCGGCTCCTATCGCCAGGGCGAATACGCCCAGGCCACGCTCTCGGTCTCCGAGATCGGCCAGCGCTGAAGGCTCAGTCGCCGGCGGTCAGGACCTTGGCGTGATGACGCAGATGGTCCTCGATGAAGCTGGCGATGAACCAGTATGAATGGTCATAGCCGGGATGGCGGCGGACGGTCACGGACTGCCCCGCCTCCCGGCAGGCCGCCTCGAACAGCTCGGGGCGCAATTGCTCCTCGAGGAATTGATCGGCCTCGCCCTGGTCGATCAGGATCATCTGGTCGGTCGGCTGACGCTTGACCAGCTCGCAGGCATCATGCTCACCCCAGGCCGGGCATTCATCACCGAGATAGGCCTTCAGAGCTTTTTGCCCCCAGGGCACTTTCGACGGCGCCACGATCGGCGCGAAGGCGGAGACCGAGGCATAGCGGCCGGGATGACGGAAATTGAGCGTCAGCGCGCCATGCCCACCCATGGAATGGCCCATAATGCCCTGACGTTCGGGATCGGCGGGAAATTGCGATCCGACCAGGGTTGGCAGCTCATGGGCGATATAGGTCTCCATTGAAAAATGCGGCGCCCAGGGAGGTTCGGTCGCATCGAGATAAAAGCCCGCGCCCTGGCCCAGATCATAGCCCTCATCATCACCGACATTCTCGCCGCGCGGTGAAGTGTCCGGTGCCACCACCATCAGGCCAAGCTCGCTGGCGACCCGCTGGAGGCCGGATTTCTCCATCACATTCGACCAGTTGCAGGTCAGTCCGGAGAGGAACCAGACCACCGGGACCGGACCGTCCTTGGCCTGGGGCGGGGTGTAGACGGCAAAGCGCATCGACCCGCGGCAGGCCTCGCTGTCATGATCATGGACGGACAGCGTGCCGCCAAAGGAGGTCCAGCTGGAAACGGGGGTCAGGGTCATGATGGGCGGCGTCCTCTGCGAGTGTCCCCTCCACACATATGGCAGTGCGCCGGGGGAGCAAATCCCTGTTCCTGCGTCCGACACGGGGCGGGAAATGGGCGGGACTCGGCCCGCGGCAATCCACGTTGCGGTCGATCACGGGATCGCCTTGGATGGCAGGGTGCCAGATAGGGCGCAGCAATCGGGGGATATCATGAAGACAGCCACCACACTCATCTCGGCCCTGGCCCTGGCGGCCGGCCTCGCCGCCTGCTCCCAGCCAGCGGACACGCCGCGGCCATCCGGCGAGACGGAGATGGCCACCACATCGATCCCGCCCACGCCGCCGGGCTCACCTGTTTTCGAGCGTACGGGCGCGGCGCCCGCGCTCGATTTCGCCGGCGTCCAGACCACGCTCGGCGGTGAGCCCACGCGCGTCCTCGTGCTGGGCACGACGCATCTCAACAATCTGCCCGAAGCGGCTTTCAGTCCGGACCATCTGGCGCTCGTCCTGGACCGGCTGGAAGGCTTCAGCCCGGACATCATCGCCATCGAGGCGGTCGGCGGGCAGACTTGCGACACGCTGCGCCGTTATCCCGACTTCTATCCCGGCGTTGCCGATAATTACTGCTACGACCCGGCGCCGGCGCTCGACGCGCTCGGCATGAACCAGCCGGCCGCCGCCAGCGCGGCCTTTGCCGCCCTCACCGCCCTTCCGGACACCCCCACCCCGGCCGAACGCCGCGAACTGGCCGCGCTCTTCTATGGCGCGGGCGAGCCCTGGTCGGCGGCCCTGCAATGGTCAAAACTCGACCCGTCCGAACGCCGCGCCGAGAACGGTGTCAGTGACGACCTGGTCACGCGCCTCGATCGCATGCAGACCTCGCGCAATGAGAACAACCTGATCGCCCTCACCCTCGCCAATGAACTCGGCCTCGAGCATCTGGCGACCATGGATGATCACTCCGCCGATATCGTCCAGACCCGCGCCCCGGACACGCTCGGCCCGGTCATCCAGTCGGTCTGGGGCACCGAGCATCCGCTGGCCGGCGAGATGGACGCGGCCCGCACACGCTATATCGGCTCGGCTGAAGCCGTCCTCGACGGCTATCGCTTCCTCAATAGTGAAGCCTATATGCGCTATGTGATCGAGAATGATTTCGGCCTCGCCACCGCGACGCCGGATGAAGACGCCGTCGCCCGCCAATATGTCGCCTGGTGGCAGGTCCGCGGCCTGCGCATGGCGGCCAATGTCGTCGAAGCCGCCGGCAACCAGCCCGGCGCCCGCGTCCTGGTCATCGTCGGTGCCTCTCACAAAGCCTATTTCGACGCCTATCTCGACCAGATGCACGATATCGAACTGGTCGATGTCCAGGCGGTGCTGGCAGATGCGGAAACCGAGGGCGAGGCGCCGTAGGGGGCGGCGCTGCCACGGCGCAGCGCCAGCCAACACCATCCGTTGTCATCCCTGATGGACGCCCCGCGAAGGCGGGGCGAAAATCAGGGACCTAGCTGATTGCGGACACATAGGTCCCCGCCTTGCGTCCGGCCTTCGCCGGACATTCAGCGGGGATGACAAGGGTGTGGTGCCGTCCACCGCTTGGCCTTCTGGACCATTGCGCCCCGCGCGCAAGGAACCATACATCGCTTGTCAGCCAGCAGGCCGTCTCCGGTTTATGGTGGGGGGTCGGCCGGGCCGCTTTCCTGCGAAATAACCACCTTGTCATCCCTGATGGACGCCCCGCGCAGGCGGGGCGAAAGTCAGGGACCTAACTGATTGCGGACACATAGGTCCCGGATCTGCGTCCCGCATTCGCGGGACATCCGTCCGGGATGACAAGGGTGTGGGTGAGCACCCCTAATACTCCACCACAGCCCGGATGCTCTCGCCGGCATGCATCAGGTCAAACCCCTTGTTGATGTCATCCAGCTTGAGCTTGTGGGTGATCAGGCTGTCGATATCGATGCGGCCTTCCATGTACATGTCGACAATCTTGGGGACGTCGGTGCGGCCCCTGGCGCCGCCGAAGGCGGAGCCGCGCCAGACGCGGCCGGTGACCAGCTGGAAGGGGCGGGTCTGGATCTCAGCGCCGGCGGGGGCCACGCCGATGATGACGCTCTCGCCCCAGCCCTTGTGGCAGCATTCCAGCGCCGCGCGCATGACCTCGACATTGCCGATGCATTCGAAGGAATAGTCCGCCCCGCCGCCGGTCAGCTCGACGAGATGGCCGACCAGATCCTTGTGGTCCTTCGGATTGACGAAATCGGTCATGCCGAACTGGCGACCCATCGCTTCCTTGGCGGGATTGGTGTCGACACCGACAATCTGGCGGGCGCCGATCAGTTTGAGGCCCTGGATCACATTGAGCCCGATCCCGCCCAGGCCAAAGACAACGGCGGTGGAATTGGGCTCGACCTTGGCCGTGAACATGACCGCGCCAATGCCGGTGGTCACGCCGCAACCGATATAGCAGATCTTGTCGAAGGGCGCGTCCTGACGGACCTTGGCGAGGGAAACCTCCGGCAGGACGGTGAAGTTCGAGAAGGTCGAACAGCCCATATAGTGCAGGATTTTCTCGCCCTTGTAGGAAAAGCGCGACGTCCCGTCCGGCATCACGCCCTGGCCCTGGGTGGCGCGCACTTTCTGGCACAGATTGGTCTTGGGATTGAGGCAGTATTCGCACTCCCGGCACTCAGCCGTGTAGAGCGGGATGACATGGTCGCCGACCTTGAGATCCTTCACGCCCGGCCCGACCTCGCGGACAATGCCCGCGCCCTCATGACCGAGAATGGCCGGGAAGGCGCCTTCCGGGTCCGCGCCGGAGCGGGTGAATTCATCGGTGTGGCAGATACCGGTCGCCTTGATCTCGACCAGGACCTCGCCCGCCTTCGGGCCTTCCAGATCCACTTCGACAATTTCCAGCGGTTTTCCGGCCTCGAAGGCTACGGCGGCACGTGTCTTCATGGATCGCTCTCCCTGCGGTCATCGAGACCTTCAAATCAATCTGGCTACAGAACTGGCATTGCTGGCCGACGAGGTCAAAGCCTTGCAGGCCAGGCATGCGCAGCTGCACAGGTGACGGGGGGCGAGGCAGCCACTAAGTTGCGCGCCCTGTCTGCCCGTTGCGGAGTGAAGTGAATGAGCGCGGTGATCCGGTCGACCGGTCTTTGGACCCCTGAAGAGTCGATCTCCAACGACGAACTCGTGGCCTGCTACAACGCCTATGTCGAGTACTTCAATGCCGAGAATGCCGACGCCATCGAGCGCGGCGCTGTCGAGGCGAAAAACCCCTCCTCCTCCGGCTTCATCGAGAAAGCCTCGGGCATCAAGTCGCGCTATTCCATCGACAAGGAAGGCGTGCTGGACATCACCCGCATGCGTCCGCGCGTCGAGCCGCGCGCCAATGAAGACCTGTCGCTGATGGCCGAGGCCGGACTGGCTGCTGCCAAGGCAGCCCTGGCCCATGCCGGCCGTGATGCCGCCGATGTCGATGCGGTGATCTGCTCGGCCACCTCCATGCAGCGCACCTATCCGTGCATGGCGATCGAAATCCAAAACGCGCTCGGCATTGAGGGCTTCGGCTATGACATGACCGTCGCCTGTTCCTCGGGAACCTTCGGCATCATCAATGCGGTCAACATGATCGAGACCGGCATGGCCAAATCGGTTCTGGTCGTGACGCCGGAAATCACCACGCCGCAACTCAATTTCCGCGATCGCGACAGCCATTTCATCTTCGGCGATGTCGCCGTGGCCATACTGATCGAGCACGAGGACGTCGCTGGCGGCGAGGGCTGGAAGATCATCGGTCGCAATCTGATGACCAAATTCTCCAACAATATCCGCTCCAATTTCGGCTTCCTGAATGCTTCGGAAGAGCCTGAGCCGGAGTTCGAGGATCGCTATTTCGTCCAGGAGGGCCGCAAGGTCTTCAAGGAAGTCTGCCCGATGGTCGCCGAGATGATCCTCACCGACATGGACAGTTTCGGCCTCACGCCGGCCGACATGAAACGCCTCTGGCTGCACCAGGCCAATATCAACATGAATATGATGGTGGCGAAGAAAGTCTTCGGCCGCGAGTTCACCGAAGAGGAGGCGCCGGTCATCCTCGACGAGTTCGCGAATACCGCCGGGGCCGGCTCGCTAGTTGCCTTCCACCGTCACCATGACGGGTTCGAAGCCGGCGAGAAGGGTCTGATCTGCTCCTTCGGGGCAGGTTATTCAGCCGGCACGGTCTTCGTCGAGAAGCTCTAGCCAGCCTGGCGGCCAGTGTAGGCGACAGCCAATCTGAACACGGCAAAGCTGACGCCCGTCACTGAACTGGCGACCAGAAGGATCACCATGTCCGGCTGGTAGAGCTTGAACGTCATCAGCGGCGCGCCGAAGAGTTTGGGCATCAGGTCCAGGAAGACCCAGGCCATCACCCCGGTCGCGAGAACGGGGAAGTAGAGGCTGAAAGCGCCCGACGCCCCCGACTTCGCCCGCAAACCATCCCGGCGCAGCCAGGCCGTGACACTGCCAGCGAGGAAGAACAGCAGCAGGACCAAAGGCATGAGATAAAGGCTCTGCGTGCCCAGGTGGCCACCGCCAGCGCGCGGCTCCTCGCCCAGCGACAGGGCGCTCATCCCGGCAAGAATATCACCGGTCACGCCAAAGCCCATGCCGCTATTGGCATTCACCAGAACCACACCGCCGCGCTGCTGCGACGGCGAGAGGACGGCGATGGCTTCGGCCCCGGGCACCAGCCCGGTATGGAAAGCGACGTCTGAATTCACATCCAGCGACCAGCCCAGACCGTAATGCGGCGAAAGCGCACTGGCAGGCTGGAGCATCATGGCCTTGTGCTCCGCGGTGATCAGATCGTCCTCGCCATTCATCATCATCGCCAGATAGCGCGCCACATCGGCGGCGCTGCCCATGATCCCCCCGGCGGGTGCCATGGGATCGCCCGTCGGCTGGTCGGCCGCGACAAGCGCACGCCGTCCACCGAACCAGGGCGTATGACCGCTTGCCACGACCGCATTCGCTCCGCGATCACTGCCGCCGACAAAACTGTCATCCATGCCCAGCGGGTCGAGAATCCGGGTCTCGACATAGTTGGCATACTCCAGACCGCTGAACGTCTCGATCAGCGCCCCGAGAATGAGATAATTGGCGTTGGAATACTGCCAGCTTGTGCCCGCCTCGCGAGCCGGCGCGGTCCGGGCCAGCTGGCGGACGCGGGCGGCGAGCGTGTCGGCCTCATCGTCCGGACCCGGCCCGGTCGCATTTCCCTGCAGGGTGGAATAGCCGCTGGTGTGGCTGAGCAATTGGCGGATCGTGATCACCGCCCCCGGCTGCCCCTCGAAAACATCCAGATAATCGGCAAGGCCCCCGTCCAGCTCGAGCCGGCCCGCTTCAACCTGCTGCATGATGGCGAGCGCCGTGAAGCTCTTCGAGAGCGAACCGAGCGGGAAGGCCGTGTCGTCCGTCACCGGCTGTCCGCTGCCGGCAATCCGCTCGCCGCGAACGCCGGAGCGGACCTGACCATTTTCAAGAAGGGCCCAGGCCAGACCCGGCGCGGACGCGGCCGGCATGGCGTCATCGAGGTAGCGCTCGACCTCCGCAGGTTGCGGCACCTCTTGCGAGACGGCGGGTGCCGGCAGTGCGAGTATCAGAATGAGTGCCAGATAGCGCCACATACGGTGCCCCAAGGATTAGACCTGCCAAGGCGCGGCCATGGCCCGGTCTCAGACGTATCAGGTGTCGGCAGCCCTCACCAGTTCCAACATCCAGCTTCAATCCGCGCCGCGCACCAAGCCCATCTTGACTCCCATTTATATAAGTGCATATACACTTAATAACGGAGTTCACCATGCCAAACCCTCTCGCGCCACCCGCCTGCACTTGTGCTCTGATGCGCCGTGTCACACGTGCTGTGACACGCGATTACGAAGCGGTCCTCAAGATGTCGGGCATCACTGCCGGGCAATTCACTTTGCTTTCAGTCCTTGCGGGATCTGAAGGGCTACCCGTCGCGGAGCTGGCCAAGCGTCTTGATCTGGATCGCACGACACTCTCCCGCAATCTGGCGCCCCTCCAGCGCGACAAGCTGGTTGCAGAAGAGGCGATCAAGGATAACCGCGTCCGCAAGATCGTCATCACCCAAAAGGGGCACCAGGTGCAAGCGGAAGCCGAGGAAGGATGGCGCACAGCACAATCAAGATATGTTGATGGGTTGGGCGTCGATAAATGGTCGCAACTGACACGCCTGCTCGAAGACGCTCGAGAGATTGCAGGCTAAAAATTTTGGAGATAAATGTGCATATACACCTACCAAGCCCTCCCGCGGCCCAGCCCCTGCCCCCTCTGGAACTCAAACCGGTCATTGTGCGAGCCGCTATCGTCGCAGCATTGCTAGGCCCTATTTTGAATCTCGCCAATCAGTGGAGCGCGATCCGGGTCGGCGAAATTGACCTTCTCCCCGCGGCACTTTTCTTCTCGACCCCCTTCCTCACAGTCTTCGTGTCACAATTGTCCGCCTATCGAGCCGCCGCTCGTAAACACGCGAACAAGTCTGCCAGGCTTGGTGTCATTGCCCTGATCCTGCGTGCGGCGACGATCGGGGCGGTCATGGCGATGCTCAATATCAGCCTGCTCGCCAGCGTCGCAGCGATCGCCGGTGAGCCGCCCGCCTTGCCGGTCGGCCTTGCGCTGCAATCCCTGCTTCTCCCGACCTTCTTCAGCGCCGTGTCGCAATACCTCACTCACCGCCGCCTCCGTGCCCGGTGGGCATCACCCGGTCGATGATTTCCCAGGAGCCCCCATGTTCAATCACACAAGCCCTAAAGCGATGGCGCTGCTATCCTTCATTCTGAGCCTCGGCTCGCCCAACACCCCGGCAGCCGGCCAGACAACGCTGCGACCAGCGACCGAGTTTTCCGCCACACTCGACCGGTTCGCCGATCGACCTTTCCATTCCGACATCGCGTTCTTCGAGACCATATTCTCCCATCGCGCGATCGAGGATGATCGTCTGCCATTCCTGCTGGCAAACGCCTACATCCTGACATCCCAACATCAGGTCGGCATGGCTTTCTTTGAGCACGTTCTGCAATCCAGGCGCGCCACCTTGTCCGACCGGGCCCTTTCCACCCACCTCGCCGCTTACGCGCTGATCCGCGCGGACTATGCCGTAGAGGTCAACCTGTTCAGCCGACTTGGCTGGGTGAGCCAGACCTTCGAATTGCTGGAAGAGGCTGACGACCTGGCCGACGGACAAAACCCGCTTGTTCACTGGGCCGCCGGCGTCATCTACGCCCAGGTTCCCGGATTCTTCGGGAAGCGTGACGAAGCAACCCACCATCTCACCTGGCTAGCGGAGAGGCCTGAAACCGAGCCCCTGCCCGGGTTCTACCGTGAAGCCTACCGCCATCTTGGCCAACTGGCGGACCGGCGAGGCGACCGGGCCGAGGCCAGTCGTTTCCACGCCCTCTCCGGCTATGGCGCAGACGCACCCGATACACTCTATTCCGGCTGGTTCGCCACGAGTGCTGAGCTTGGCCTGCGCATGTCGCCAACGCCTTGGGTCGAAACGATCGCGCCCGACGAGATATATGCCGTACGCGGTCACGGGTTTTCCGATATCCATTTTGTAATCTCGACCGACCGAAGCCAGCTCATCGCGATTGATGCCGGAACCCAGCCGTTCAGTTTTGAGTCGGCCCTCGCGCATCTCGAACAGACCGTGCCAGACCTGCCGCCGCTTCGGGCCGTCCTGGTAACACACGCTCACTGGGATCATATCGGTGGTTACACGTGGGTTCGGGCCAACCGGCCGGAAGTAGAATTCTACGGTCGCGAGAACTATGCCGGGACGCTCCAGCGCGCCCAACGCACCCATCCGTATGAACAGCTCCGCAGCGAACACTATGAACATGCCTGGATCTCGGACTACTCGCCTGACCATCCTGTTTCCGACATCACTGAAATCGAGCTCGGCGGCTCGCGATTCCGCCTTGTCCCGGTGACCGGCGGAGAAACGGAAGACGCGCTCCTGGTACGGCATGAAGACAGTGGCACTGTATTTGGTGGCGACACGCTTATGCCGTTTTATGGCGAACCGACCGTCGACGAAGGCTTTGTACGCGAAGCGATCTCGATGATGGACGCCACACTGGCCCTCAATCCCAGCCGGCTCCTGCATGGGCATTACGGGATCACGGTCTTGTATGGCGATCGAAATACGCTCGCCGCCTACCGCGATGCCCATGCTTGGCTGGTAGAATCGGCTGGCCCGCTATTCGAGACCGGGCATGCTGCGGAAGAGATCATCCGGATGAACCTCACACCGCCGAGCCTTCTGGACCACCCGGACGCATTCCTGGGCTACTTGGCCGCACGCGACCACATCATTCGACGCCTGGGAGACGACTACACCGGGATTTGGCGCGAGGATTCCTCGGGTCTGGAACCGCGCGGTCTTGATACGATCACCCGCACGGATCGCGGCAGGGCACTTGAGCTCTATTTTGGATTATCTGCCAGCCAGACCGCTCGGGCCATCGAAGCCATGCTGGAAAACGGCGATCTTGAGCTGGCTCTGGAAACAGCAGTAGCGGCTGAAGACCGCTTCCCCAACAATCCCCGCCTTGCCGCATTAAGACAGACTGCGGCCGACCGCCTTCGCGGTCTGGTTCAATTCTTCGACCCGTTCCGCTTTACGATCTACACCCAACTGGCCGAACGGGAGCATCCCCCCATGCCTGAAGATTCCCGATCAGGCCCGTGATCACGGCCGCGACAGATTTTGTCACCACGCCCCGCCATCCTCATCTCTAACAAGAGGGAGGGCCACTATGCGGCGCGCAACATTATTCGAATTTGCATCGCGAATTCTAGATTTCATCGTCTGGGGCAGTTTCGTGGTCATTTTGGCCGCCTCCTAGCCAGAAAAATAGGCGAATACGCCCCATACAAATTTGAAACTTCATTCAAAAAAGAGCCCGGCCCGCCACCCCCACAACGCGGGGATGACGGGCCGGGCCCAGTATACGTCACAAGCCGGGGAGGACAGGCCAGGACGAAATGTCGTGTCGGCGGCTAGCCGACGGATTCGCCGTGCAGCGTCGTATCGAGGCCGGAGATCTCCCCCTCCTCGTCGACGCGCAAGCTCATGACCCTTGATTGCACGAAGAGTATGACAGTTGTGACCACGCCGCAGTAAATCGCGGCCACCAGAGCACCCCAGGTCTGCGTCCAGACCTGCAGGAGATTGCCTTCGATCGCGCCGCTGGCCCCGCCAATGGCTTCACTGGCGAAGACACCGGTCAGGATCGCCCCGACCAGTCCGCCCACACCATGCAGGCCGAATGCATCGAGCGTGTCGTCTATCTTGAGAACTTTCTTCAGCGCCGTGACACCCCAATAGGCCCCGAAGGCACCGCCAGCGCCGATGATGAAGGCGGACCAGGCCGGCACGAAGCCGGCCGCGGGCGTGATCGCGACCAGGCCGGCAATGGCGCCGGACGCCGCCCCGAGGACACTCGCCTTGCCGCGCAGGATCCATTCCAGGCCGATCCAGGCGAGCACCGCGCTGGCGGCGGCCAGCTGTGTGGTCACGAAGGCATGGGCCGCGGCGCCGTCAGCGGCCAGAGCAGAGCCGCCATTGAAGCCGAACCAACCGACCCAGAGCAAGCCGGCCCCGGTCACGGTCAGGACCAGATTATCCGGCGCCATGTTGGAGCCCGGATAGCCCTTGCGCGGACCAAGGAATTTGGCGAGCACCAGGCCGGCCACACCGGCATTGATGTGCACGACGGCGCCACCGGCAAAGTCGAGCACGCCCGCCTCGCCGAGGAAGCCGCCACCCCACACCCAGTGGCAGATGGGCGCATAGACCAGGATGAGCCAGGCCGCACCGAACACCATGAAGGCCGAGAATTTGATCCGCTCGACCGCCGCACCGGCGATAATCGCCACGGTGATGATGGCAAAGGTGAGCTGGAACATCAGGAAGAGATTTTCCGGCAGGTCACCGGACATTGTATCGGGCATGATGCCGGACAGGCCGAGGCGCCCGAGGCCGCCGACAAAGGCATTGACCGCACCGCCATCCGAGAAGGCGAGGGAATAGGCAATCAGCGCCCACAAGACCGTCACCACCGCCGCGGCACCCAGGCTTTGCATCAGGGTCGACAGCACATTCTTTCGCCGGACCATGCCCCCATAGAAAAGCGCCAGCCCCGGCAGTGTCATCAGCAGGACGAGGGCGGTCGAAGTCAGGATCCAGGCGTTGTTACCACTATCCATGGGGCTCTCCGTGAACGGGCCTTGGTGTTTTGCGATCGCTGACGAGCTAGGCCGCGGAATCACGGCGAGTCGACGGTCTCGCGAGAATTTTTCGAGATTGACCGCAGCGCGCCTCGAATTTGTGCACGCCTGCCCGTTTTAGAGGCGTCAGCGCATCATCCTTGCAATGACAGGGCGGATTGATCGGTAGCGCTCATGGTTTACGGTGGATCGATCAGGGACAATCACAGAGTCCGGGACCGTGCAAAACAGCCTCATCCGATCAACGGGATACTGGGTCCCGTCCAACGTCATCACCAATGACGAACTCGTCGCCAGCTACAATGCCTATGCGGCCCGCTTCAATTCCGAGCACGCCGACGCCATCGCCGCGGGCGCAACCGAGGCGGTGCCCTTGTCCTCAAGTGAGTTCATCGTCAACGCCTCGGGCATCGAGCGGCGGCATGTTTACGAGAAGTCCGGCATTCTTGATATCGACTCCATGGTGCCGCGCATCCCGCCGCGTCCGATCGAGGACATCTCGGTGCAGGCCGAATTCGCGCTCAAATCCGTGCAGGTCGCGCTCGACAGGGCCGGTTATGACGGCAGCGATATTGACGGTGTCATCGTCGCCTCCTCCGCCCAGCAGCGCAATTTCCCGGGCGTGTCATGTGAAATTCAAGAGGCCATTGGCGCCAGCGGTTTCGCCTTCGACATGACCATGGCCTGCGCGGCCGCGCTTTACGGGCTGAACCTGGCCAATGGGCTGATCCGGTCCGGTCAGGCCAAGCGCATCCTGATCTGCTCACCCGAATTGATGACCTGCATCAATGTGCATTCCCGCCGCGAAGTTCATTTCATCTTCGGCGACGCCTCGGCGGCGATGATCGTCGAGGCGGATGACGGCCGCCCCGGCGGCTGGGACGTGCTGGGCACGCATACCGAGAACAAGTGGTCCTCGGCCCTGCGCTCCGATTACGGCTTCATCAATATCGCCGAACAATCGGTTGATCCGGACTTTGCGCCGCATCTCGACCAGGACGGCCACAAGGTCTTCAAGGACGTGGTCGGCTTTGCCCCGAGAGTTGCCCGCCGGATGATGGAGCGGATCGATCTGGCACCGGAGGACGTGCGTCGGACCTGGCTGCACCAGGCCAATATCCGCATGGTCGACATGATCGCCAAACGCATTCTCGAACGCGACCGCACCGACGAGAATGCGCCCTCCATACTGCATGAGTACGGCAATACGTCCTCGTCCTCGGTGGTGATGAATTTCGACATGCATTCCGACGACATGGCCGTCGGGGAAACGGGCGTGATGTGCGCCTTCGGCGCTGGCTATGGTGTCGGCGCCGCTGCCGTGAGGAAACGCGCATGAAAACCTGGCTCTCCCTGATCCCGATCGCGGCCCTCGTCGCCTGCAATCCGGCCCCCATCGATGCGATCGAGCCCGATGCGCCGGCAACGAACGAGACCGAAGCCGCGGCGGAAGAAGAAGCGGGCCTGCCGGGAACGGATATCCATCTCTTCGCCCTTGACTGGACCTCGGGCGCACCGGTTCTGGGGGCTTCATCCGGAGGCGTCACGCGTCCCGGCTATGACAATCAGCCCTTCTTCACGACCGATGGCGGCCTGCTCTACACGGCCGGCGATGACAATGGCGAGACGGATATCTGGCGCCTCGACCTCGCCAGCGGCGAAACCAGCCCGATCACCGAGACGCCGGACGAAAGCGAATATTCCCCGCGCATCGCACCGGATGGTCGCCTCAGCTATATCTACCAGCCACCTGGCGGTTATGCGGGAAATGCCTATCTGGCCAATCCGGACAATACCGAACGCGAGCCGGCGGAGACGCTGGCTCCGGTGGGCTATTACGGTTTCTCCGGCGACATGAGCAAGGTCGCCGTCTTCCATCTCGGCGAGCCGATGACGCTGCAGCTGATCGACCGCACCACCACACCGGAAACCGTCACCCACATCGCCGACAATCCCGGTCGCAGCTTCTTCAGAGCGGGGCGCGGCCCGGCGCTCTATGTGACGCTGGCGGACGAGGCCGGTGTCCACACGGTTCACGCGCTCAATACGCAGACCGGAGAGCTGCGCGAAATGTTCGCCCTGCCCGGCACCAGCCAGGACTTCGCGGTGGCCGTGATGCCGGACGACCGCATCACCTTCCTCACGACACATGAGGGCCAGCTTTACTGGCGCGCCTATGGCGGCTGGGAGCGGATCGGCGCGATCGACTGGCTGAGCGGCGTGACACGGCTGGCATTGAGCCCGGACCTCACCACCCTGGCGATCGTGGCGGAGGAATAGGCCGCGCGGCTCTTTCCGGCACACACCCCACCCATGCCGTCATCCTGACGAAAGTCAGGACCCAGACTCGCACGCGCGATCCAGCCGATCCTGGCAAAGACTTCGCGTCGCAGACTGGGTCCCGATTGCCATCGCGATGACGGCATTCGAAGATGACGGCATTCGAAATAGTCCGAAGGGACAAGCACACCCAAAATGGCGCTTGTCCCGTTCTCCGCGAACCCCTCCTAAACCGCGACCGCCTCGGTCACACGATACGTCAGATCGTCGCCATCGGCTTCATGGATGGTCAAATAATCGCCGACGCGCATCGTGTGATCGCCGAGCCGGTAAACCGGCTCGTCCGGCCCCTCATCCGCCTCGTCATAGCGGAAGAACCAGTGACTGCCGCGATGGGAGAGCCAGCCATCGGCCTTTTCGGCTGGATCCGGCGAGAAACGGTCGACCTTGCAGGCGGACTTGTTGGCACGCCAGAGATCGAGATCGAGCTTGCCGTCCCGGTCCAGCGGCGCCACGACCACATAGCCATGCGCGTCATCGCCCTCGGGGAAGCCGGCATCGGGATTGCGGCCGAGCCGCAGGATCACACGCGTCAGAGACATGTCTTTTCTCCCTAAATTTCTTGCGGACATTTCGCGCCTTCCGGTGCGCCACGTCAATGCGCCGGCCTGCGGCATGGCCGCACACATCGGGACCACACGTCTGTGAACAAATGGGCTTGCGGGATTGGTCGCGGGCACGGTTCTCTGCTATCTCCCCTGCCCGCCCGAAGCTGACGAGATGTGACGCCATGCCCGCTGCCGCCAAGAAGACCAAGGAAGCGCCCCGCGCCTGGCAAAGAATGATTTCCGGGCGGCGGCTCGACCTGCTCGACCCGTCACCCTTTGATGTCGAGATCGAGGATATCGCCCATGGCCTGGCGCGGGTGGCGCGCTGGAATGGCCAGACCAGGGGCGATCACGCCTTTTCGGTCGCCGAGCACTCGGTTGTGGTGCTGGAAATCCTCGACTTTCTCTATCCGGAGATCGAGCAGAAATGGCGCCTGGCGGCGCTGCTGCACGACGCGTCGGAATATGTGATCGGCGACATGATCAGCCCCTTCAAGGCGGCGCTGGGAGTCAATTACCGGGAATTCGAGGATCGCCTGGAAGCCGCGATCCAGCTGCGGTTCGGCCTGCCGCCGAAACTGCCGGCCGAGGTCAAGCGCAAGATCAAGCGGGCCGATGTCATCTGCGCTTATTTCGAAGCCACCCAGATCGCCGGTTTCAGCCATGCCGAATCCGTGAAATTCTTCGGGCGTCCCCCGGCCGGACTGGAGATCGCCATCAAGCCCCTGCCCGTGAAGACCGCCCAGCAACTCTTCCTCGACGTCTTCGACGAGGTCCTCACCGCGTTCGAAGGCCGCTGATGGACAAGGCCGGCCAGTCCCTTTCCGTCGGCCTCAACGCGGTTATCCTGGCGGTCGATGGCGATACGCCGCAAGTGCTCATCGTGCCCCAACCGGGCGGCGGCGAAGCCCTGCCCTTTGGCCCGTTCGATCCGACCGAACACCGCACACTGGAAATCGGGCTGCGGCGCTGGGTCGATGAACAGGCCCGCTTCCAGCTGGGCTATGTCGAACAGCTCTACACATTCGGCGATCGCGGGCGTGAAGCCCCGGTCGCGGCTATGACGGGCTCGGAGGATGATCGCATCATCTCGATCGGTTATCTGGCCCTGACGCCGGACATTTCAGATCCGCCCGAGGGCGGCGGCCAATGGCGTGCCTGGTACCGTTTCTTCCCCTGGGAGGACTGGCGCGAGGGTCGACCGGAAATCATTGACCGCCAGGTGCTGCCACGCCTCTCGGCCTGGGCTGACGAGGCCGGCGGGCCCGGCCGCCGCGCCTCCCGCCATGATCGCATCAAGCAATGCTTCGGCCTCAATCCCGGCGGTTGGCAAGAGGGCCGGGCGCTGGATCGCTATGAGCTTCTGTACGAGGCCGGCCTGGTCGATGAAGCGGCTCGCGACGGGCAGCGCGAAAGCGGCCTGGTCGCGCCGGGCCTGGGTCAGGCCATGGCCTCGGACCACCGCCGCATTCTGGCCACCGCGATCTCCCGCTTGCGCGGCAAGATCAAGTATCGGCCGGTGATCTTCGAGCTGATGGAGGACGTCTTTACCCTGTCCGCCCTGCAACAAGTGGTCGAGGCCGTGGTCGGCTATCGCCTGCACAAGCAGAATTTCCGCCGCGCCCTGGACCGGTCCGGCTTTGTGGAGGGGACCGGCAAGGTGGAAAGCCGCACGGGAGGCCGCCCCGCCGAGCTCTTCCGCTATCGCCGCGAAGCCCTCGCCGGACTGCCCTCACTTGGCCTGTCGACGCCGCGTCTGAAAGAGGGCTGAAGCTGGTGTCGGACACTGACGGCGCCGCCCCGCCCCGCCCCTTTGAGTACGCCCCGCCGCCGGCCGGCCCGCTGTCCGTCCTCCATCAGGACGCGCACCTGCTCGTGCTGGACAAACCCTCCGGCCTGCTGACCGTGCCCGGCAACCGGCCGGAGCGTGCGGATTGCCTGGAGTCCCGCGCCCGAGCCGAATTCCCGACGGCGCGCATCATCCACCGGCTCGACATGGACACATCCGGCGTCATCGTGCTGGCCCTGACCGCCCACGCCCAGGCGCATATCGGCAAGCAGTTCGAGAAGCGCCAGACCACGAAATCCTATATCGCGCGGGTCTGGGGCGAGCTGGTCGAGGACGCCGGCGAGATCGACCAGCCCCTCATCACCGACTGGCCCAATCGCCCCAAGCAGATGATCTGCCATGAACGCGGCCGCGCGGCGCAGACCCGCTGGCAGGCGCTGGAGCGATCAAACGGCCAGACCCGCGTTCGGCTGACCCCGGAAACCGGGCGATCGCACCAGCTGCGCGTCCATATGGCCCATATCGGGCATCCGATCCTCGGGGATAATCTCTACGCCCATGCCGACGCCCTCGCGGCCAGCAATCGGCTCTGCCTGCATGCTGAACGCCTTGGCTTTCGCCATCCCGATGGCGGCATACCTGTGTTCTTCGAGAGCGAACCGCCCTTCTAGTGCACTGTATTGGGGCCGATTGGTCCTCTCCATTGGCGACTGTTGAATTAATTTTTGTTGCGCGTCACACGTGTTTAAACGATCATTGCGATCTGAAACTGGTTTCGTTGTTGGGGGACAACGTGTCTGAGCGTTTGAGTATAAAAGATTTTGTACAAGCCCTCCTGCTTTGCGTGTCGGTTTGCCTGGCGCTCCTGGCCATCAAGTTCGAGCTGTTTGGATGGGTGGGCGCCAGTGCCTGCATTGTCCTGACGATGATTGTTTTCAGCACACGGCAGCGCCGCATCGATTGGCGCCTCGTCATTCCGGCGATCGCGCTGGGAGGCCTCGGCTATAGCGCAGCTTCGGCAACAACGGTCGCCGCTCTCCTCTGACCCCTTGCGCAATGCTCAGCTTGAGCATATATCTGCACCACGGTTAAGCTCATTTCGAGCATAAGATCGCGTTCACGGTGATGGTCCTCCCGCCATCGCCTCTTTTCAGACCCCGGATATGCTCGAATTGAGCAAAAGTGAGGGAAAAATGGACCGGATGAATATGGACGGCACGCTTGCGGGCTTTGATCAGGATCGGCCCGAACTCGCCTATACCGACGAGGTCAAAGCCGCCACGGACCATCTCTACGCCAAGGTCAGCCATGTCGTGACGCCGATGGAGTGGCCCGCCAAGGCGCCGCTCATCCACGCCATCAACCAGCTGAAAAAGGAAAAGAACGCGGTCATTCTGGCGCACAATTACATGACGGCGGACATTTTCCACTGCGTCGGCGACCTGATGGGCGACAGCCTCGCCCTCGCCCGCATGGCGGCGGAAAGCGAAGCCGACATCATCGTCCAGGCCGGCGTCCACTTCATGGCCGAGACCGCCAAGGTCCTCGCGCCGGAAAAGACCGTCCTCATCCCCGACACGCGCGCCGGCTGTTCGCTGGCGAGCTCGATCACGGGCGAGGATGTGCGCCGCATCAAGGCCGCCTATCCCGGCGTGCCGGTGGTGACCTATGTCAACACCTCGGCGGATGTGAAAGCCGAGTGCGATATCTGCTGCACCAGCTCGAATGCCGTACAAGTGGTCGAGAGCCTGGGCAGTGACACCGTCATCCTCCTGCCCGACCAGTATCTGGCCAAGAATGTCGCCGCCCAGACCGATATCAAAATCCTGACCTGGGCCGGCGCCTGCGAAGTGCATGAGCAATTCACGCGCGAAGACATCCAGGACCTGCGCGATGCGCATCCGGGCGTGGTCATCATCACCCATCCGGAAAGCCCGCTGGACGTGGTCCAGGCCGCCGATTTCGCCGGCTCGACCGCCGCCATGGCGGACTGGGCCAAGGATAGCGGTGCGAAAAAGGCCGTCCTCCTCACCGAGTGCTCGATGAGCGACAATGTCGCCGCCGACGTGCCCGAGGTCGAGTTCATCCGCCCGTGCAATCTCTGCCCGCACATGAAGCGGATCACGCTGGAAAACATCTATGACTGCCTGCGTCTGGAACAGCATGAAGTGACCGTCCCCGACGCCGTCATCGAAGGCGCACGCCGTTCGGTCCAGGCCATGCTCGACCTGCCCAAGCCGGAAAAGCCCGCCAGCTTTGATCCGACAAAGCCGGAAAAGCGTGTGGATCTGGTTGTGATCTAAGGATCATGACCCGCCCCACCCTCATCTGCGGCGCCGGGATTGCCGGGCTCTGGGCGGCGCTGAAGCTCGCCCCGCGCAAGGTGGTCCTGCTCACCGGTGCGCCGCTGGGTGAGGGTGCCGCGTCGGGCTGGGCGCAGGGCGGGGTGTCGGCGGCTCTGGCAGCGGATGATAGCGCTGAACTGCATGCGCAGGACACGGTGGCGGCAGGCGCTGGCTTGGTGGATCGTGATGCCGCGCTGGCCTTGGCCGAGGGGGCTGCGGCGGAAGTCGCGGCGCTGGCCGCGCTGGGTGCGCCGTTCGAGCGTGACGGCGAGGCCTGGGCCCTGTCCCGCGAAG
>NZ_CAMYLS010000027.1 GCF_947259345.1 uncultured Maricaulis sp.
CACTAAACGACCGACCCCATCTACCTGGCGCATTGGAATCGGGGTGGAGACAGCCCGGGAAAACTCCGCGGACGGGATGTCGGCGATGTCACGTTATTCAAATCAAACCGGTTGACGGCATTGGCCGGCATCCCGTTCCCCCTCCCATCTCTCCGGCGCGACAGCGTGCGGAGCGAAAGACGTGGCCTATGCGCCCTTCGGCGCGGGAGTCTTGTCCTTGAACTGGCAGATATCCTCGACCGGGCAGCGCCAGCATTCCGGCTTGCGGGCCTTGCACAGATAGCGGCCATGCAGGATCAGCCAGTGATGGGCGCCCTGCCGAAACTCGTCGGGCATGATTTTTTCGAGACGGAGTTCGACGGCCAGCGGGTCTTTGCCGGGCGCCAGTTTCGTCCGGTTGGAGACCCGGAAAATATGGGTGTCGACGGCAATTGTCGGCACGCCGAAGGCCTCATTCATGACCACATTGGCCGTCTTGCGACCGACGCCCGGTAAGGCTTCCAGTGCTGCCTGATCAGCCGGGACCTCGCCACCATGCTGCTCGATCAGCTGCTGCGAGAGCGCGATGACATTCTTGGCCTTGTTGCGGAAGAGCCCGATCGTCTTGATCCGGTCGCGGACATGATCCTCGCCCAGGGCAACCATCTTCTCCGGCGTGTCGGCTTCCTGGAAGAGCAGTCTGGTGGCCTTGTTGACCCCGACATCGGTGGCCTGGGCGGAGAGTGCGACCGCCACCAGGAGCGTGTAGGGATTGGTATAATCCAGCTCGGTCTTTGGATCGGGCCGGTCCTGCGCCAGCCGGGCCATCAGGTCATGCGCCTGTTCGCGATTGAGGCCGCGGGGGGCGCGCTTGGCGCGTTTCTTGGGCTTGGCGGGGCTGGCAGGCATGGTTCGGTCTCCCGAATGGGTCAGGCAGGGCGTGTATCAAGGAACAGCCAAATGGCGATCAAGGCCAGCAGAACGGCCAGTGCGCGCCGGAACAGGCGCGTCCGGTCTGCGTTCGACAACCAGACAGCCGCTCGGGAAGCCAGCGCGACAATGACAAGATGGATGCCTGTCGCGATGCCGACGGAGATGGCTGTCAGACCGACTGCCTGGGGCAGGCTGGGCAGGTCGGGCGAGATATAGTCAGGCAGGACGATGAGGTAGAACAGCCCGGCCTTGGGATTGAGCAGATTGATCATCAGCCCGTCGCGAAAATGGCGGCGCAAGGAGCCGTCCATGCGGGCAGGCGAGCTTTCCCCGGCACTGCGCCAGCCCTCGATCGCCAGCCAGAGCAGGAAGAGCGTCCCACCATAACGCAGCATCTCGAACAGCCAGGGCGATCGGGCGATCAGCGCGGCAAAGCCCAGAGCGGCAAGGAGGCCGAGCAGGGCCAGCCCTGTCGCGACACCCAGGGTCGCCGCCAGGCCGGCGCGACGGCCACGATCCGCACTCAGCACCGCCAGCCAGGCCATGTTCGGGCCGGGGGTCAGCTCGATCACGATGACGGTGAGGATGAAGGCGATGAGAGGGCTTGTGGCGGCGTCCATGGGTCATGGTTAGGCAGAATTGCGCCCGACGTCACCGGGCAAAACGCCGCGTGGAAAATTGTCGGGACCGCCCTATCCTGACGCCCATGAGTGGAGTTGTCGAAACCTGGCCCGCCGAGGCCGCGCCGCCGACGCGTCATGACGGACCGGTATTCATGCAGGCTGAGCTGGCCCCGAACCGCTCCCTGGCCAATCCCGCCTTCATTGCCCTGATGGTGGCGATCAGCGTGATTTCCTTCACTGCCGGGCTTTTTTATCTGAGCCTGGGCGCCTGGCCGGTCCTGCCCTTCTTCGGGCTGGACGTGTTTCTGGTCTGGCTGGCCTTCAAGATCTCCTATCGCGATGGACGGGCCCGCGAATTCGTCCGGGTTGATGCGCGCGATATCGAGGTGGTGAGGCAGCATCCGACGGGTCATCGCCGGCGTTATCGTCTGCCCACGGGCTGGGTGAAGCTGAAGCTTTACGACCCGGACGCCCACCACGCCCAGCTGGCGCTTCATGCGCATGGCCGGGCGCTGGTCCTCGGCCAGTTTCTCAGCCCGTCCGAACGCGGTGAATTCGCGGCCGCGCTGGGGGCAGCGATCGACCGGGCGCGAAAGGCGCCTCTGCCACCGCAAGAACCGGGTGGAGCTGATCCGGCGAGCGCGTAAACTCGCTCTCATGACAGCTGATATCTACACTCTCGACGCTTCCTCCCGCGATTATGACCGTATCGCCGGTGCGCTCGCCTATCTGGGTGATAATTGGCGTGATCATCCCGATCTCGACCGGGCCGCGAAAGCGGCGGGCCTCTCGCCGCACCATTTCCAGCGGGTGTTCACGCGCTGGGTCGGAGTCTCACCGAAGAAATTCGTCGGTGCCCTCGCTCATGATGCGGCTCGAGAAGCCATTGATGACGGGGCTTGCGTGCTCGACGCGGCTTACGAGGCGGGCCTGTCCGGACCGGGGCGTCTGCACGACCTTTTCATTGCCCATGAAGCCATCACGCCGGGCGATGCCCGCCGCCGTGGCGCTGGTTTGCAATTCCATTGGGGCGTGGCGCCCTCGCCCTTCGGTGATGCCGTCCTGCTGATCGCGCCGCGCGGCCTTTCGGCGATGGCCTTTGCCGATCCGGATGTGGAGCGAGGGTTTGCCGATCTTGAGGCGCGTTACCCGGCAGCCGCGTATCAACGCGACGACACGCTTGCCCGGCACTGGGCCGAGCGTATCTTTGCGCCTGGCAGTGCCGAAAAACTGCCCCTCGCGCTCTACGGAACCCCCTGGCAGCGCCAGGTGTGGCGGGCTTTGCTGACCCTGAAACCGGGCGAGACGACGAGCTATAAATCGATTGCCGAGCAGGTGGATTCGCCCAAGGCGTCCCGCGCGGTCGGGGCGGCGGTTGGCGCCAATCCGGTTTCCTGGCTCATCCCGTGCCACCGCGTCCTGGCCTCGAACGGCAAGCTGACCGGCTATCACTGGGGTGTGGAACGCAAGCGCGCCATGCTCGCCTATGAGGCTGCGAGGCGTTAGATTGCAGCCATGAGCAATCCATTTCTCTATGCGGCTGCCGCGGCGCTGATTGCGGCCGCGGCCTTCTTTCTCAGCTGGTTGGCAGCGCGTCGTTCACTGATGGAAGATGCGCGCTCGGAATATGCCGAGCGTTGCGAGAGCAAGCCGGCGACGATCAAGGGCGTGGATGAGCGGACGTTCGAGCGCCTCTATGTCTCGGCCCACGAGCCGCGAGGCGCGCTTTATATCGCGCTGGCACTGGTCGTGGCCGTGGTGATCACGCCGCCGGCCGGGATCGGGCTGATCGCGCTCTGGCCCTATATCGTCATGCTGCTCGATGGCGGGCCTTGGTATGATGTCGGCTACTATCCGTGGATGTTCTACATGTTCTTCGGCCTGTGCGGCTGCTGGGCCTTCGCCGGTGCCGTCGTGGCCCGCATCCACCATGCCCGCACGCCGGAGAATTTCCATCCGGCTCTGGCCCGTGCCCGCGGCGAGCCGCTGGATGATGTTGTCATTCCGCGCAAACGCCCCAAATGGGCCGTGAAAGCCTTGTCCGGTTCGTCCTCCGATACCGCGACGCCGAACGACAACTGACGACCAGGGGAATATCATGCGCTATCTGCACACCATGGTCCGGGTTTCGGACCTGGACGCCAGCCTCCGCTTCTATAGCGAGGGACTCGGCCTGACCGAGATCAGCCGCTTCGACAGCGAAAAGGGCCGCTTCACCCTGATCTTTCTGGCCACGCCGGAAGATGTCGCGGCTGCCGGTTATGAAGGCGGCAAGATTCCCGAGGGCCTGCCCTGCGTCGAGCTGACCCACAACTGGGACCCGGAAACCTATCAGGGCGGCCGGAATTTCGGCCATCTCGCCTATCGCATGGATAATGTCTACGACACCTGCCAGCGCCTGATGGATATGGGCTACACGATCAACCGCCCACCCCGTGACGGCCATATGGCCTTCGTCCGGTCCCCGGACGGTATCTCGGTCGAACTCCTCCAGCGCGGCGACAATCTCCCGGCGCAAGAGCCCTGGGCGTCGATGGAGAATACCGGCAGCTGGTAGGTCCGACTCAGGCCGCCCGGCGCATGTCCTCGTAGCGCTTTCCGGGCTCGTCCTCGAAGCTTTCGGCCAGCACGGTCAGGCGTTCCACGCGATCGGTGCGGAAATGGCGAAAGTCATTGCGCAGCTCACACCAGGCCGAAAGCAGCCAGACGCGGCCGAAACAGGTCAGCGCCAGCGGGCGGATGACGCGCTGTGTCGTATCGTCAGCCAAGGATTGGTAGCGTACTCGCAGCTTGCGCTTGTTGGCGATGGCATTGCGGACCGGGCCAAAGGCTTCCGGACGAACAGTCTCGTCAAGGAAAGCGGCGAAGAGCGGGACATTGCGCAAGCGCTCGCGGTGGGTCTCCGGCAAGGCGTGCTCGATCTTGGCGAGCGCTTCATTGGCGGCCGAGGCGAGATTCTTGTCGCCGGTAGCCTTGACGAGGCGCGCGCCGAGGGCGAGGGCGTCGAGTTGTTCGAAGGAGAAGGTCAACGGTGGCAGGTCAAAGCCGGGTCGCAGGACATAGCCGACCCCGGCTTCGCCATCTATGGGCGCACCGGACCCGATCAGGTGAGCGATGTCGCGATAGATTGTGCGTTCGGAAACTTCGAACTTGTGACCCATCTCATGGGCCGTGACGGCGCCGGGCGCGGCTTCCCGCAGGGCCTGGACAATGCGGATGAGACGTTCGGCGCGGCGCACTGACACCTCCTGTAAAACGCGATGGCGGGATGATGTCAGGGTTTGTGGTATGCGGCAAGTCGCAACGTTTCACGTGCAACACCTCGGCCCGGCGTTCCAATTGGCATGAAGTGTCAGGATGGACGCGAGCTTATCCGACAATATCCTGCATGGAGTAGCGCCCGTTGGCACGACCCTCGCCGTTATTGGTCATCCAACGAATGGCTTCGAGTGCGCCACGCGCAAAAATCGCGCGATCGAGCGCCCGGTGCGAAATGGTGATTTCCTCGAGCTCTGCGAGATAGCGCACCGCGTGCTCGCCTACGACGGATCCGCCGCGACTGACCGCGAAGCCGATCGAGCCGGATTGGCGGGGTCCGGTCGTGCCTTCGCGGCTCCAGGTCGCAATGTCTTCCAGACGCTCACCGCGCGCGTCCGCCGCTGCCCGGGCCAGCATGATGGCGGTTCCGGAGGGTGCGTCGGCCTTGCGCTTGTGATGGGTTTCATGGACCTCGATATCCCATTCCGTTGCCGGCAGGCGCGCGGCTTGGCGGACAAGCGCTTCCGTGACGGCAACCCCAAGCGAAAAATTGCCGGCAGCGAGGAGCGGGATCTTGTCGGCGCAGACGGCTAGGCGGGCCTCTTGATCCCGATTGAAGCCGGTGACGCCGGTAATCAGACCTGGTCCACCAAGGCTGGCCAGGCGTTCCGCGGCGGCGACGGTCATGGCTGGCAAGCTGGCATCGATCACGATATCGGCCTCGTGCACCGCATGTTCCAGTGCGGTCTCGCCGATACAGCCGATCGGCTCACGATCCAGCCAGCTTCCAATATCGACGCCACAGGCGGGCGATTCCGAACGGACGACAGCGCCAGCAAGACTGAATTCGGGCGAGTCGAGCAATGCGCGGCAGATGGCGCTGCCCAGACGACCGGTCGGGCCGAGCACGGTGACGCGAATGGGTGAGGTCAAACCGGAGTTCCTGTGACGAGCTGGTCGGCAATCTTTTCAAAGATATAGGAGCCGAGGATGGGGAGAAGCGGGAGCAGGATATAGAGCGAGAAGCGCGTCGTCACGCCACTGGAAACGGGCCATTCCGAGCGATTATCGATCCAGACTTCATAATCGGTCAGTCCGGCGAGGGCAGAGGCGGCTTCGGCATCACCGGCCAGGGCGCGATCACGAACCCGGTCCATCTCGGCATGGATGCGGGTCAGCTCGGCATGTTTCGCGGCGCAAATCTTCTTGTGGACCGGGTGCACGGCACTGGTAAGCAGGAAAAGCCCACCCAGAACAGACACGGCGACCACCGGCACGGTCATCCAGAGTTGGCTGGCGTCGAAGATTTGCTGTGGGTTGTTCGGGTTTATCAGGAAAAGCAGGAGGATCGCCGCCATGATCATCCAGGAGCGTGCGGCTTTAAGGCCGATCCGCCCAAACACGGCAAGCCGGTCCAGATGGAAGAGATCGACATCCAGATGGCCCCGGATCAGGGCCTTGAGGGCGCCGCTTTCGCGCGCGATGTCAACGCCGGCCCGAAACCCGATTCCGTAGAGCAGGGGTGAGATCACCAGAAACCAGAGACCGACCGAGTTGACGTAGCCGCCAAGGGTGAAGTCGCCCGAAAGCATCATGAAGGCATTGAAGGCAAGGCCAGCGAAGGCTCCGACGGCAAACATGACGAGGTATTGCCGGCGCCAGCGGTCCGGAATGCCGGCATTGAGTGCTTCGACCTCGATTGCGCCGCTGGGTGACAGAGCGGCGATGAGCGGCACTCTTTCCCTTGCCCACATATGGCGACCGGACTCGGTGAAGGCCGTGCCCGCAGTGAAGATGAGGGAGAGAACAAGTGCGATCCAGGCGACCTGGGTCATGACCAGCTCGCCCGTCTCGCTGGCTTCAAAGATCGGAGGTCGCTCGGTCAGCGTCGCAACCGCGAGATAGAAACCGTAGACGATGATCAGGATCAGCGCGGAGGTGCCCACAAACCCCAAGGGTGACAGGGCGTAAAAGCGCACTTCAGCGGGCTGAAAGTGACCGGGTAGCGTCTTGGGAGGCTCCGGCGCGACATGGGAAGGGGCAGGCGACTGGCTCATATCCAGATTGGTAAGCCGTTCCGCCGCGACCTGTCATCCCATTCCGAATGGTTTCGGCTCACATCCGATTTGGATCAGCCGGCATTCGGGCGACCGTCATCCGTGGTGACCTCGTCCCAGAACTGCTTGACCTTGTTAAAGAAACCGGTGCTGTCTGGATTGCAGCTCTCGCCGGAAAGGTCGCAGAATTCCTTGAGGAGCTCTTTCTGGCGGTCGCACAGATTGCGCGGGGTTTCCACGAAAAGCTCGACGATCATGTCGCCGCGCGGGCCGCCGCGGAGTCTCGGCATGCCCTTGCCGCGCATGCGCATGCGTTTGCCGGTTTGGGCGCCTTCGGCGATTTTCATTTCGGCCTTGCCGCCTTCGATGGTCGGGACCTGGATGGTGCAGCCCAGGGCTGCCTGGACCATGGAGGCCGGGGTCCGGCAATAGAGATTGGGTCCGTCGCGCTCGAAAATCTCGTGCGGTTTCACGGAAATGAAGATGTATAGATCGCCCCGCGGGCCGCCACGCGCCCCCGCTTCGCCTTCACCGGCCAGACGGATGCGTGTGCCGTCCTCGACGCCAGCCGGCACCGTGACGTTGAGGGTGCGGGTCTTGCGAACACGTCCAACACCATCACAGTCCTGGCAGGGTGTTTTCACATACTGACCGCGACCGCCGCATTGCGGGCAGGTCTGCTCCATGGTGAAGAAGCCTTGCGAGCGACGGATCCGGCCCGCGCCCTGACAGGTGCCGCAGGTATCCAGCTCCGTGCCCGGCTCATTGCCCTGCCCGTCACAGCGCTCGCAGTGCATCGCGGTGGGAACCTTGATGGTCTCGTCGGCGCCATTGAAGGCGTCTTCCAGCGAGATCTCCATGTCGTAGCGCAGATCGGCGCCGCGAGCCGGGCCGGAATGGCCTCGGCCGCCACGTCGGCCACCCATGCCGCCGCCCATATTGAAGGCTTCGCCAAAGACCTGTTCGAAAATATCGGCAAAATCGGCAGCACCGCCGCCGCCACCGCCGAACGGCCCCTGGCCGCCGCCCATGCCGCCTTGTTCAAACGCGGCATGGCCCATGCGATCATAGGCGGCGCGCTTGTTCGGGTCGGAGAGGACCGACCAGGCCTCGCCCACTTCCTTGAACTTCGCTTCGGCCTCGGCATCGCCGGGATTGCGGTCCGGGTGGAATTTCATGGCCTGTTTGCGATAGGCGCTCTTCAGCGCCTTTTCGTCGGCGCCTTTCTCGACACCCAGGACTTCATAGAAATCACGCTTGCTCATCACTGTTCACCTGTCGGCAGAACCAGAACCGCGTTCTGCCGCATTTGCTGGGCCACTGTGTAGCCGTGTTCAAGACAGAGACCGGCGGCGCCTTCGGTGATGGCGGCTTCATGCCGGGTCTCCAATAGGATCATGGTTGGCCACAAGCTCCGGGGAGCCTCGGCGAAGAAAGCTTTCAGGACCGGGGCTTCATAGCCCTCAATGTCCATTTTCATGACGTCGACGCAGTCGGCTCCGGCCTCAGCGAGGGCCGCCTCGAGCGGTCGCAGACGGATCGCGTCGCCGGTCTCGCTGGCCGAAGCGACATGGACTTCGCCGCGATTGGTCCCAGATTGCACCATGGCCCCCTCACCTTCCTCGGCGCCGAGTGCGTAAGGCAGGACGGTCACGCTATGGGCTTCCGAAACGGCGAGATTAAATTCAAGCCGGCGCCGGTTCTCGATATCAGGTTCGATGGCGATCGCCTTGATGCAACGACACTGCACCGCGGCGTCTGCCAGAACGGAAAGCGTGTAGAGGCCGGCATTGGCTCCGGCATCGACAAAGACAAAGTCGTCATCGATCGGCTTGGCCGCCATGGCTTCACGAATGGCACGGCGTTCGGCGCTGTCCCAGCTCATCGAGCCGGCGAAGACACGCTTCTCGCAGCGATTGTCGCGCAGGTGCACGCGCGCAAACTGGCCAGGGAAGACTTCGATATCTGCGATCTCTCGACCGCCGGACATCAGCGCCCGCCTGACAACAGATTCCGCACTGCGCCGCAGGGCATCGCCCGGCATCGCCATGGGCAGGCGGCGGACGCGCTCGGCGAGGGGCGAAAGAGCGAAAGCTCCAAATGGAGCGGTCAGGGGGTCAGGACGGGTCATGGTCAGGCTCGAAAGGTGAGCCGGGAGGGCAATGGGCCCTCCCGGTCAAACCGGACCTTACGCGTCTTTCTTCTTGTCGTCGTCGACTTCGGAGAATTCCGCATCGACCACATCATCATCGCCTTCGGCATCCGCCTTGGCGTCGCCTTCTGCGGCTTCGGTCTGCTGGGCCGCATACATGGCCTCACCCAGCTTCATGGCTGCCTGGACGAGGGCCTGGGTCTTCTGCTGGATGGCTTCGAGATCCTCGCCATCCTTGACTTCCTTCAGCTCGTTCAGGGCCGTCTCGATGGCATCCTTGTCTTCGCCCGGCACCTTGTCGCCGAACTCCTCGAGCTGCTTCTCGGTCTGGTGGACCATCGCTTCGGCACCATTGCGGGCCTCGACGAGTTCCTTCTTCTGCTTGTCCGCTTCGGCATTGGCCTCGGCGTCCTTGACCATCTGCTCGATATCGTCGTCCGAAAGGCCACCGGAGGCCTGGATGCGGATCTGCTGCTCCTTGCCGGTTGCCTTGTCCTTGGCAGACACATTGACGATGCCGTTGGCGTCGATGTCGAAAGTGACCTCGATCTGCGGCAGGCCGCGTGGTGCCGGCGGGATGCCGACCAGGTCGAACTGGCCAAGCAGCTTGTTGTCGGACGCCATCTCGCGTTCACCCTGGGAAACCCGGATGGTCACGGCGGTCTGGTTGTCATCCGCGGTCGAGAAAGTCTGGGACTTCTTGGTCGGGATGGTCGTGTTGCGGTCGATCAGGCGGGTGAAGACACCACCCAGCGTCTCGATGCCCAGCGAAAGCGGGGTCACGTCGAGAAGCAGGACGTCTTTCACATCACCCTGAAGAACGCCCGCCTGGATGGCAGCACCCATGGCCACGACTTCGTCCGGGTTCACACCCTTGTGCGGGTCCTTGCCGAAGAAGCCCTTCACGGCTTCCTGGACCTTGGGCATGCGCGTCATGCCGCCGACCAGGACGATATCGTCGATGTCAGACGGGCTCAGTCCGGCATCCTTGAGGGCCTTCTTGCAGGGCTCGAGCGTGCGCTTGACCAGGTCCTCGACCAGGGCTTCCAGCTTGGCGCGGGAGAGCTTGATATTGAGGTGCTTCGGGCCCGACGCGTCGGCCGTGATGAAGGGCAGATTCACTTCGTAAGAAGTGGCCGAGGACAGTTCTTTCTTGGCCTTCTCGGCTTCTTCCTTCAGGCGCTGGAGTGCCAGCTTGTCGGACTTCAGGTCGATGCCGTTCTCTTTTTTGAACTCGTCCGCGAGGTATTGAACGATGCGCATGTCGAAGTCTTCACCGCCGAGGAAGGTGTCACCATTGGTGGCCTTCACCTCGAAGACGCCATCGCCGATTTCCAGGATGGAAACGTCGAAGGTACCGCCACCGAGGTCGAAGACGGCAATCGTCTTGTTCTCGCCCTTGTCGAGGCCATAGGCCAAGGCAGCCGCGGTCGGCTCGTTGATGATGCGCAGGACTTCCAGACCGGCAATCTTGCCAGCGTCCTTGGTGGCCTGGCGCTGGGCGTCGTCGAAATAGGCCGGAACCGTGATGACGGCTTTTTCGACCTTCTCGCCAAGATAGCTTTCCGCGGTCTCTTTCATCTTCTGCAGGGTGAAGGCAGAGATTTCCGACGGCGAGTATTTCTTGTCGCGACCCTGGACCCAGGCGTCATTGCTGTCCGACGGGACGATCTTGTAGGGCACCATGTCGATGTCCTTCTTGACCGTCGGGTCGTCCATCATGCGGCCGATCAGGCGCTTGATGGCGAAGAAGGTGTAGTCGGGGTTGGTGACGGCCTGGCGTTTCGCCGGCTGGCCGATCAGGCGCTCGCCATCCTCGGTGAAGGCGACGACGGACGGGGTGGTCCGCACGCCTTCGGAATTCTCGATGACCTTTGCCTGGCCGCTTTCCATTACAGCCACACAGGAATTGGTCGTACCCAGGTCGATGCCGATGACCTTGCTCATTGATCGTCTCTCCGTTTTTTCCAAGCGGGACCCGTCCGGCGAATGTGCGGCCTTCGAAAGAAGCACCCCACACCCCGCTGACTGCCCCCTTCGGGATCGTCATTGATGATACCGGTGTGCCGACACCGGCTTGGTTCAATCCACAGGGTATAACCCTGCGCTTGATGGCGATTTAGGGAGGCGCGGCAGCGAGTGCAAGGCCTGCATCAGGTCCATCGCATATGGGTCATACGCATTTGATATGACTCAGCGCGCGCCGATCCGCACAGACCGGGTGGTCAAGGCAGGGGTCCGCCTCCATCTTTGCGCCATGACTTCGGCCTTCACCATGCCCGACGGTTTCCGATTCCTGCCAGGCAAGCTCTCGCGATCTGAGCAGCAATCCCTGATCGATGCGGTTATTGCGACACAGGAGGCAACGCCTTTCTGGCGGCCTTCCATGCCGCGTACAGGCCAGCCATTGTCAGTCATGATGACGAATTTCGGATCGTTGGGCTGGGTCACCGACAAGGTCGGTGGCTATCGTTACGAGGCCAGACACCCCGAGACCGGCCAGGCTTGGTCGGCCATGCCCGAGGCGTTGACCACGCTGTGGCGCGAGCTGGCGGACTACGCGGTCGACGCCGAAGCCTGTCTTGTCAACTGGTATGCGCCGGACAGCAAGATGGGTCTGCATATCGACTGGGACGAGGAAGCGACAGATGCGGCCGTGGTCTCGATCTCGCTGGGCGACAAGGCGCGCTTTCGCCTCGGCGGACCGAAGCGTGGCGGCAAGACGGCCTCCATGGTGCTCTCCTCCGGCGATGTGGTGGTCCTTGGCGGCGCGGCACGGCGTTGCTATCACGGCGTTGATCGCATTTATCCCGGTACATCCACGCTCTTGCCGCCGGAGCATTTTCCCGGAGGCGGGCGGATCAATCTGACGATGCGCCGGGTGAAGCGTCCCTAGTGGTGTCGGCGCGATGCGTTGCCGATCAAAGCGATGCCATGGTCCGGATTGCAGCCGCCACAATGACCAGCACGAAGACCGGCAACATGACAGGCACGACTTTCAGCGCCCAGCTCTCCGGCAAGATCAGGATGTCCCGGACCCATCGCGGGTCTGTCTTTGCGACGCCGCGCATGCGCCGAGCCAGTGTCTGGAGGATGCAACGCCCGCGATTGAGAACAAGCCCGACAAAGACGCCGAGCGGGGGCAGGAGCGCCCAGAGCGCCCAGATTGCGCCTTGTCCGCTCGCAGCGTACCAGCCCATTGGGAGCAGGCTCGCAAGGCAAACCACGAAGACGATCGTATGGACGAATTGAAGCAGGAAGAGCGGTGACATGTCTCAGGGCTGCTCCGGCAGGCCCGGAGCACCTGTATTGCCATCCACGAGCCGGTTCGGTGCACCATCATCCGGCAGGAAATCCAGCGCCGTCATTGGCAGCGAACGCCCATTGGCCTGGACGATGCGGACATGCTTGCGACCGAGCCGACGCGGCTCTGCTACGCCACAGGAATGGGCGATCATCTCGACATGTTTGCGGACCGTGTCGGCATAGATGGCGACCCGTTGGGCCTTGTCACGCACCACCAGGCCGCGTTGCAGGCTCTTCTTGTGTGTGGTGACGCCGGTCGGGCAGGTATTCTTGTGGCATTTCAGGGCCTGGATACAGCCCAGCGAGAACATGAAACCGCGCCCGCACTGGATGAAATCCGCACCGGCCGCCAGCGCCCAGGCGACGGCGCCCGGCGTCAGCAGCTTGCCCGAGGCGATGACCCGGATCCGGTCTTTCAGTCCATAGCGTTCAAGGATGTCGACCACGATCGGGAGGCTTTCGCGGATGGTGAGCCCGACATTGTCCATCAGCGCCATCGGTGACGCCCCCGTGCCGCCATCCCCGCTGTCGATCGTGAAAAAGTCAGGCGCGCTGTCCGGGCCGCGCCTGGTGATCTCGTGGCACATCTCTTCCAGCCAACCATAGGCGCCGATGACGGCCTTGAAGCCAACCGGCTTGCCGGTAATCTCTCGGATATGGCCGATCATGTCGAGGAGGCCGCCAATATCGTCAAACTCGGGGTGGCGATTGGGCGAAATCGATGCTTGGCCGACCGGGATGCCGCGAATGTCGGCGATGTCACGTGTGACCTTCTCAGCTGGCAAAATGCCGCCCTTGCCCGGCTTGGCGCCCTGGGAGAGTTTGAGCTCGAACATGCGCACCTGCTCGTGCGCGGCGACTTGCCGCAATTTATCGTCGGAAAGGCCGCCTTCGGCATTGCGGACGCCATATTTTGCCGTACCGATCTGGAAAACGATGTCGCAACCGCCTTCGAGATGCATGGGCGACAAGCCGCCCTCGCCGGTATTCATCCAGATGCCGGCCTTTGCGGCGCCACGCGACAGGGCCCGCACCGCGGGTTTTGAAAGCGCGCCATAGCTCATCCCCGAGATGTTGAAGAAGGAGGGCGCGTCATAGGGCGTTCGGGCCTGCGGCCCGATGCGCATGGGCTGGGTTTCAGCCGCATGGTCGTCCAGCAGGGGAAAGGGGCAATTGACGAAGATCGCATTGCCCGGCTTGTCCATCGGCTTGGTAGAGCCGAAGGGAATTGTGCCGCCCTTGCCTTCCGACGACCGATAGACCCAGTCGCGCTCGGCCCGGTTGAAGGGCAATTCCTCGCGATCCATGGCGAAGAAATACTGTCGGAAAAACTCCCCCAGTGTCGTAAAGAGCGAGCGGAAACGCCCGAAAAGCGGATAATTCCGTCGCACCGCATCGCGCGTCTGCGTGATGTCTGCGACATACATGAAGAAGCCGACAAGAACGGCCAGGCCGATCGCGAGAATGAACAATTGGGTCAGGATGTTCATCGCATCCATGGCCCAAGCCGGTAGCATGGACATCATCATCTCCCACATCCGCGCAACACATCATGCCCCGGGATGAGGGCCGAGGCGAGCGCTGGCTTGGGGGGCATCGAAAATGTGTCCGGGCGTGATCCGGTCAGGCCTTCATGTCCAGATTGCCACCGGCCCCACCGGTTCCGCCCGATGCGTCACCATCGCCGGCGGCCGGACCGGATGAGACGGCGACCATCGCGGCCCGCAGGGTGCGGTCTGCGATCACGAAACCGGTCTGCATGACATTGGCAATCTTGCCGGCGCCGTGGTCGGACGGAATCTGTGCAACGGCCTGGTGCTTGTGCGGGTCGAACGTGTCGCCGGGTTGCGGGTCGACTTTTTTCACGCCGTGCCGCTCCATCTTGGAGATCAGCGCCTTTTCGGTCATGGCCACGCCTTCGACCAGGTTTTTCACTGAATCCGGCACATTTGCGAGCGCGTCTTCGTCGGCGGAGGCCATGGCGCGGGCGAGATTGTCGGACACGTCCAGCATGTCCTTGGCAAAGCTGGAGACTGCGTAGCTGCGGGCGTCGGCAACGTCGCGCTCGGCCCGGCGACGCGTATTTTCCGCTTCGGCCAGGGCACGCAGCAGCTTGTCGCGCATGGAATCCAGCTCGGCGGTCAATTTGAGAACCGGATCCAATTCGGTTTCCACTTCGCCTTCGGTCGCGGCTTCGGTTGCAGCGTCCACGGTTTCGTCTTCCGGGGTCTCGATTTCGTTCTGCGGCTTGTTCTCTGTGTCGCTCATCTTGTCTTCACTCTCGCGATCGCGCGCCATCCAGTATCTGACCGACCACACGGGCCGTGTAGTCGACGAGGGGGATAACACGGGCATAGTTCAAACGGGTGGGGCCAATTACACCCAGCGCCCCGATGATTTCCTGTTCGGCATTCATATAGGGAGCCACGATCACACTGGAACCCGACAGACTGAAAAGCGGGTTCTCGGCGCCGATGAAGAGCCGCACGCCTTGGGCATCGCGGGCCTTGTCCAGCAAGGTTATCAGTTCTTCCTTGCGCTCGATATCGTCGAAAAGAAGCCGGATGCGCTCCAGATCACTGGCAGCCTCCAGGCTTTCCAGCAGCCGGGCCTGACCGCGTACGATCAGGGACCGTTCCTGCCCCTTGCCGCCGCTCCAGTCGGCCAGACCCTGTTTGACCAGTCCCTCGGCCGCGCTGTCGAGGGCGGAACGGCGCTCCGCGATTTCAGTCTCGATGGCCTTGCGGGCATCGCTCAGAGTTCGGCCCTTCAGGCGCGTGGACAGGTAGTTGCCAGCCTCGATCAGCGCGGCCGGCGGGATGCCGTCCGGGGTACGCATCAAGCGGTTCTCGACACTGCCATCCTCGAAGACGAGCACGGCCAGCATTTCCACGGCCGAGAGCGGGACAAACTCGACATGGCGCAAGGGGGCTTCCCGCTTTGATGTGACAACCAGGCCCGCCCCGCCCGCCAGTCCGCCGAGCAGCGAGGTCGCTTCGGTCAACAAGTCCTGCGTCGAGCGGCCGGAGACCGAGACCTGGCCTTCGATCGCGCGGCGCTCATCCGCCGACAACTCGCCAACCTGCAGCAAACCGTCCACGAACAGGCGCAAACCGGCATGGGTCGGCATGCGACCGGCGCTGGAATGCGGCGCGCTCAACAGGCCCAGATCAGCGAGATCGGCCATGGTGTTGCGGATGGAGGCCGGTGACAGGGAGAGATTGCCGGTCTGTGACAGGGTGCGAGAGCCGACCGGGTCGCCCGAGCGCAGATAGGCCTCCACGATCTCGCGGAAGATCGTACGCATCCGGTCGTCCAGCGCGGCCAGGGCCGATTGCGGTGCAGCAGGGGTCATGACTCTTCAATTAATCGTGCCCGCCGTCCTGTTCAATGCGCAAGACATTTGGCGGGGTTTGGCGACCAGCCCGCTTGATGCCGGTGGACAACGCCGCTAGGAGCGGGGGCAGGAAGCACCGAGACCGGAGAGACAGATGAGACCGAATGGACGCGCCCGCGACGCAATGCGTGAAATCAGCCTGGAAGCCGGTGCCTCGCTCTATGCGGAAGGCTCCTGTCTCGCGCGCTTTGGCGGCACGCATGTCCTGTGCACGGCCTCGGTGGAAGACAATGTCCCGCCCTGGTTGCGCGGTGGCGGCAAGGGTTGGGTGACAGCGGAATACGGCATGCTGCCGCGCGCCACGCATACGCGTTCGCGCCGCGAGGCCACGGCTGGAAAGCAGTCCGGCCGCACCCAGGAAATCCAGCGCCTGATCGGTCGCTCCCTGCGCGCCGTGGTCGATTTGAAAGCGCTCGGCGAGCGCCAGATCACCATTGATTGCGATGTCCTGCAGGCCGATGGCGGTACCCGCACGGCGGCCATCACCGGTGCGTGGGTCGCGCTGAAACAGGCGATTGGTTATCTGATCGAGGAGGGCGTGCTCACCGTGGATCCGGTCCACGGCCAGCTCGCGGCTATCTCCTGTGGGGTCATCGATGGCGAAACCCGCCTCGACCTCGAATACGAAGAAGACCGCCGGGCCGAGGCCGATGCCAATTTTGTCCTGACGGATAAAGGCGGTATCGTCGAAATTCAGGCGACGGCAGAAGACAAGCCGATCCCGGAGACAGATTTCGACCTCCTCTTCGCCCTCGCCAAGGCCGGTGTGACTGACTTGTGCGCGGCGCAGCTGGCAGCGTTGAAGGCTTAGTCGGAGGCGGGGATGCAGCCCTCAGCGGCTGGAAAGGCTTCAGTCAGCGCTGTTTCGAACGCCATCTCGAAGCCTATGGGGCCGTGGCCTGACACCAGCTCGATAAATCGCCCGGTGGCGCCGTCGGCTTGCAGGCTTTCGATGACAGCCCTGCTGTGCCGGTTGAAGCGAGACTCATAAAGGCCGCTTGCAATCAGTATCTGAAGGTTGGGCCTTGCGGGGCCTGCCTCAAGCGATGGGCGCCACCCAAGCGAGGCGCCGCCTACATGGTCGATCATGTCCGCGTGCAACAAGCCCGTGGAAAGCGCCCAAGCGGCACCGCTCGATGCGCCGAATGTCATGCGGCCCTGTTGATTAGCGCTGCCGCCCCGGGCTACGGCCATCGGCATGAGTTCGTCGATCAGCCAGTCCTGATGGCGGGCAAATGAGTCAGGATGGACGGTCCAGAGATATTCTCGCGAGCGAGCATCCGCTGCGTAGCCAGTGGCGTCCGGCACTAGCGGTGCTCCATGCTGTTCGCCGGGCCAAAGTCCCACCATCAAAACCGGTTGTGTGACGCATTGCGCCGCAAGGGCTTCAGCGATGGGGGCGAGCTCATTGATGCGGCCGCCGTCCGCGACAAAAATGGTTGGCCATCCGGTATCCGGCGGGCTGCCGGACGGGGTGTATATTGTCAGGAAGCGATCGCTGCTGAAGGTCTCGCTGGGGAAGCGCGCATTCTCGATCCGCTCCGGATCGACCTCGCGTCGAGGAGGCGCCGGCCTAGCGGAGGGTCCACGGTAGACCGGTCGATCCAGGAAAGCACCGCCATTGGAGTCAACCGGAGGCAGCGGCCAAAAGGCCAACACCGCCTCGTCAACTCGGTCAAGCTGGTAGCTGGCAGCCCAAAGTCCGGGCGAGTCGAGCAATTCCATGTCGGATTGAAGGGCGCAGCACATCCGCACCGTTTCAACTGTGGCTTCTCGACGTGCCACGACATGGAGCAAGCCGCCGGAAAACCAGAAGGTCTGGTTCGCGTCGCCCAGGCGGAGCTGCGCTTCGCTCGCAGTGATCTGCCCTGTCAGGCGGCAAGCCGGTTCTGCGTCGAGCGTGCAACCCGGGTCGCCGTTCAATGTAAGCGCCGCAGGCTCAGGATCGGGTGCTGACCCGTTTGCCTGCAACAGTGCGATGATCAGCAGGCTCGGCAATGCGAAAGTCATGGTAGCGCCGTTCACAATTCTTGCGTGTTTCCGATCATTCTGACCGTCAAACTGGTCACGGGCAAGCCTTGTTCGCTTGTCAGGCGGGGAAGGAACTCTATTCTGGGCGACTTCGGCACATCATGTCGAAGGAAGAACAGACGGCGGGGGCGCGCTGGGGGGCTGGAAACGGCCCGCACGGCCTCTTTGGGAAGGGGCTACCGTGCAGGCCCACCCCCGCCGTCTGTCCCGTCGGCACAAGGGCCGGCGGTCTTGTGGTGACGATCGCGCCTATTCGGCGGCGTCCTCGTCCTCATCATCAAAACTCAACAGGTCGCCAGGCTGACAACCCAGTTCGCGGCAGAGCGCTTCCAGGGTCGAGAAGCGGACGGCCTTGGCCTTGCCTGTCTTGAGAATGGACAGGTTGGCCATGGTGATGCCGACACGGTCGCAAAGTTCGGTCAGCGACATGCGGCGCTCGAGGAGCATGCGATCAAGAGTGACGCGAATGGGCATGGTGTGCGTCTCCCTAAATCGTCAATTTTTGTTCTTGACGCATCCGCGCGCCTTCGCGGAAGACTTCCGCCAGGACCAGGAGTGCCGCCACGGCAAACCAGGCCCCAAGATCGATATTTGCGGTCGCATTCAGCTCAAGACCGCCGACCACCGGATTGTCCATGTCCAGAAGGGTCAGGATCATGGCAACTGCGCCCTGCGTAAGATGGCGCAGAACCTGGTAGGCCGCGATGGCGATCGCGATCACCCGCAAATGGCCGGCGTTTTCCGGCACGAAGGGATCCCCGGCGATCAGCGTGGCGAAGATCCGGCGCAGACGGTCAATGACCAGAAGGCCGGCGATGATTTCAGCCACCAGGATGGGGTAGACCCAGCCCAGATCGCGGATGGTCCCGAGTAACTCCGTGACAGGCCCGGGCGAATAGCCCAGCCAGTCCATCACCAGGGTGGCACCTGTGGCGATCAGTACGAGGGCGGCAAAACCCAAGAGACCCCAGGCCAGATACCAGACGATATCCAGTATCACCTTCATCACGGATGCCAGTGATCCGCTGCCCAGTGTCTTCATGACCGCCCCTTCCCTTTTAGGCGTCGCACGCGAGATCCGCGGACCTTATTGTGATCCGTCGGATCTCACGCGACTTTTTCCATCATGCTGCAACCGGGGCAATGGCGTAGAACGCGCCGGCGGCAACCGAAACCAGCAATACCAGATTGATGGCGATAGAGCCGATCATCTGCATGCCTGAATTTTTGGACCTGACCATTTTACTGTTTCCTTTGTCTTGTATCTGACCAATTACCGTTGTCATTCATGTTGTTCGGACGACGTTTCCCGTCCTTGTTGTTTATCGATAAACACAAAGTTCGGGGCACGCAAGCGAAAAATATCGTTTTTCGATATGAATTTTTCGAAAGGCGATATGAAACCGGGTCGGAAAGGGGTCGAAATGAGCCAGGAAACCTGGGTCCTCGCGAGCCATAATGCGGGCAAGATCAAGGAGATGGAGCAGATTCTGGCGCCATTTGGAATCGCCCTGAAAAGCGCTCGCGACCTCGATCTGCCTGAACCCGAAGAAACCGAGACGACATTTCGCGGTAATGCGGCGCTGAAGGCCCGAGCGGCCTGTGAGGCGACCGGATTGCCTTGTTTGGCAGATGATTCCGGGCTTTCCGTCGATGCGCTGGGTGGCGATCCGGGCATTTACTCGGCGCGCTGGGCTGGAGAGCCTCGCGACTTCATGCGGGCCATGCAGCGCGTCGAGGGCGCTTTGAACGAGACCGGAGCCTCCGATCGCACGGCGCGCTTTGTCTGCACGATCGCCCTCGCGCGCCCGGGCGAGGGCGTCAGCTTCTTCGAGGGCGAAGTCGTGGGCGATATCGTCTGGCCGCCGCGCGGGCCGGGCGGGTTTGGCTATGACCCGGTCTTCCAGCCACGCGGGCATGACCGCACTTTCGGCGAGATGAGTGCCGACGAGAAACGTCAACTCAGTCACCGGGCGCGGGCGCTGGATGCCATGACCCGGGCCGAGTTCGGTTCGTGACCGGGTCGACAGCTACCAGTTTGGGGCATGCGCTGGGACTGTACCTGCACTGGCCCTATTGCGCGCGGATCTGCCCCTATTGCGATTTCAACGTCTATCGGCCCAAGGGCGATGATGACGCCCTTCTGGACGCCATATTGGCGGACATGGCGGACTGGCGTGTGCGCACGGGTGACCGCCCGCTCGCCAGCCTCCATCTGGGCGGTGGCACGCCGTCCCTGATGACCCCGACCGCGGTGGCGCGCGTTCTCGAGACCGCAGAGCGGCTCTGGGGCTTCACGACAGACATCGAGATCGGGTTGGAAGCCAATCCGAACGACCACGTCCGCTTTGCCGGCCTCGCCGAGGTCGGCGTTCAGCGCCTGTCCCTTGGCGTTCAGAGCTTTGATGACGCCGTGCTGCGCCAGCTTGGGCGTGATCATGACGGCCCGTCTGCCCGTTCAGCCATAGAATCCGCGCTTGCGGCTTTTGGTCGGGTCTCCGTCGACATGATCTATGCCTGGGCCGGGCAGGATCTGGCGGCCTGGTCCCGCGATCTGGGTGAGGCGCTGGCGAGCGGGGCCAGCCATGTTTCGGCCTACCAGCTCACGATCGAAGCCGGGACCGCTTTCGGCAAGCGCAGCGCGCGTGGTGAAACGCTCGCGGTCGATGGTGACAGTGCGGCTGATCTCTATGAGGCGACCCAGGCTCTGTGCGACGCGGCGGGTTTTCCGGCCTACGAAATTTCCAACCATGCGCGGACGCCGCAGGATCGCTCGACGCACAACAGGCTCTATTGGGAGGGTGGCGACTGGATTGGTGTCGGGCCCGGAGCACACGGCCGTTTGGGCCATTCGGCCAAGGGTGGGCGTTTCGCGACAACGGCCTGTCGGCGACCTGCCGATTACATCCGGTCCGTTCAGGAAAGTGGGTCAGGTCTCGCGGCGGACGGGACCGAGCGGCTGACGGCCCAGGACGATCTGGTCGAACGCGCCTTCCTTGGCCTGCGCATTATTGAAGGTCTCGATCTCGCCCACGTCACAGCCAGTACGGGGTGTGTGCTCGACGCCGCCGGTATCACGCAAATGATCGAAGCCGGCATGCTCGAGCAGGACGGGTTACGATTGCGGCTGAGCGCCAGAGGGCGCTTGCTCGCCGACCGGGTCACGCGGGAGATTTTGCCGTAGGGCCTAGAAGGCCTCTTGGGGCTCAAAAGTCAGCGGGGCCGGCTCGATTTCACGCAGGCCGCGCGAGCGCATCTCATAGATGGCCAGACCCCGTTCAATCAGCCCGGTTTCGCGGAAGCGGAACAGCCCGTCCGCGCCCAGGAAGCCCTGGTCTTCCTCGATGGCTTCGCGGGTAAAGCCACGCTCGCCGCCGTCGAGATGGGCGGCCAGGCTCATTGCGTCATAGGCGAGGCTGGCAATCCGAGAGGGTTCGCCGCCGAAACTGGCTTCATAGGCGGTTTCGAAAGCCGTGCGTGCATTCAGGTCCGGCCCGGCAAACCAGCCGCCATGCAGGGCTGGCTCACGCAGCAGATCCGGGTCATTCCACAGGCCCGTGCCGAGAAAGCGAACAACAAGCGGGTCGACGGCCTGGGAAATCAGAAGCGGGCCAAGCGAACGCAGGCGCGTCCCGCCCTCGGGCAGAATGACCGCCTGGAAGGGGGCTTCCGGATCCGGAGCCCACGTCTGTTGGCGCAGCTCGTCGGCTTCCTCCGGGGTCAGCGGTTCGAACACGCCCTCGGCCAGCCGGGCCGAGGCCCGGGCCATGGCTTCGACATCGCCTGTGTAAAAGCTTTCGGCAGCAATATAGCCGCCGGTCAGGGCAGCATTGTCCGCGAGCGCCGAATAGACCGCCATGCCATACCGGTTTTGTGGGCCCAGATAGGCGAAACGTTCGACGCCCTGGCGCGTCGCATACTCAACGATGCGGGCGACCTCGATCTCCGGCGGGAAGCTCATCAGATAGACGCCATTGCCGGCGACGGTCGTGTCCGTCGTAAAGGCGATGACCGGAATATCGGCCTGGCGGGCAACCTGTCCGGCCGCCTGAACGGCAGGTCCGAACAGCGGGCCGATAATGATGTCCGCGCCGTCTTCGACGGCCGCCTGTGCGGCAGATCGGGCACCCTGTGGCGTGCCTTGCGTGTCTTTGGGGATCAAAAGCAGATTGCCGCTACCACGTTCAAAAAGGGCCAGTTCGGCGGCGCGGAGCAGGCGCAGCGCTTCAGAGCGTGCCCCTGAATTATCGGCGGAGAACGGGAGCAATACAGCAACGCGAGCGATGTCACGGTCGGCCATGTGCGGCGGGACAAGACCGGTTGCGACGGGTTCTTCAACCGGATCCGGCTTGTCCTCGACTGGCTCGTCGATCACCGGTTCAGGCGGCGTGATCACGGGTTGCGGCGGCGGCGTTGTCTGGGTTGTGCCGCATGCTGCCAGGGCCCCGACGAGGCCGATGACAGCGAGGCAGCGCACGGCCCGGCTTTGTGCCAAAGTGTCAAATGACAGCGCGATACGTGATTTGAAGACTGGAAGCATGACCGAAACATCCCGGGAAATTCAAGGCGAAGCTATCCGCCACGGCGGCAAGGGGCAAGCGCTCGGACCGGGCCTCTACCTCGTTTCCACGCCGATCGGCAATCTGCGTGACATCACCTTGCGGGCATTGGACGTGCTGGGCGGTGTCGATCGTGTTCTGGCTGAGGATACGCGGGTTACGCGGCGCCTGCTTGATGCCTATGGCTTGCGGGTCGAGCTGACCGCCTACCATGATCACAACGGTGAACGTGTCAGGCCCGGCATTCTCGCCGATCTGCGCGAGGGCGCGCGGGTCGCGCTGGTCTCCGATGCGGGTACACCGCTCGTCTCCGACCCGGGCTACAAGCTGGCGCGTGAGGCTATCGACGACAATGTGCCGGTCATTGCCATCCCCGGTGCCTCTGCTGTCCTGGCCGCGCTCGCGATCGCGGGCTTGCCAACCGATTGTTTCACCTTCGCCGGCTTCCCGCCGCAAAAAACCGGCCCGCGTGAAGCCTGGCTAGAACCCTTCCGCCACGTACCGGGCAGCCTTGTTTTCTATGAGGGCGTGTCGCGCCTCCCGGCCATGCTTGCAAGTCTGGCCAAGGTGCTGGGCGATCGGCCGGCGGCTGTGTGCCGCGAGCTGACCAAGCTGCATGAAGAGGCCCGGCGCGGCAACCTGTCCGACCTGGCGACCCATTATGCCGAAGCCGGTCCGCCGCGCGGTGAAGTCGTGATTGTGGTTGGTCCACCTGCGGCCGATGACTGGGATGCCGGAAAGGTCGACACCGCCTTGCGGGCCGCGCTTGAGGATATGCGGGTCAAGGAGGCCGCAAGCCACGTTGCCGAGGCCTCCGGCTGGTCGCGCCGGGATGTCTATGCCCGGGCCCTGGCGCTCAAGGGCGAGGACCGGTGAGCCGGGCCCGGCGGCAGGCGGAATCCCGCGGCCGATGGGCTGAATGGCTGGCCATGGGCTGGCTGCTTTGCAAGGGCTACCAATTGCTCGATCATCGGGCCCGCACGGCAGCCGGAGAAATCGATCTGGTCGCCCGGCGCGGTGAGTATCTCGTTTTTATTGAGGTGAAGGCGCGCGCTAGCGTGCAGGCCGCGCTGGAGTCCATCGGACCGAGACAGCGCGGCCGGATCACGCGAGCCGCCTCGCTCTGGCGAGCGCGCCGGCCCGACCTTCAGGCCCTGCACTTGAGATATGATCTTGTTCTCATTGTGCCTGGGCGCTGGCCCCAGCACAGACACGCTGCCTGGGTGCCGGGAGACGGTGCCCGTGATCTGCTTTGACAGCGCGGCTCGAATGGGTTCGTGCTTGGCTCCAGCGCTGCGACTTGCCATGGTAGTGCGTCTGCAATTGACCAAGCTGGGGCGCGGGCGATTCGACAGGAGTTTCGAGCATGGCCGACCGACTTTCCACGCTGTCCATCTTGCTGTTCGCCGGCCTGGCCGGGCTTGTCCCTGCGGCCTGTAGCTCGGTTGGATCGATCAATGAAGAGCGATCCATCGGGCGTCAGCTCGATGACACCAATGCCTCGGTCGCGATCAAGTCCGCCATGCTTCGCTCGGAAGGTTTCGCGCTGGACGGGGTGGATGTCGAGGTGACAGAGGGCATTGCGCTTCTGACTGGCCGTGTGCCGCGTGAGGATGATCGCTTGATGGCGGAATGTCTCGCCTGGTCATCGGTGGCGGTCCGAAACGTCGCCAATGAGATCGAAATCGGCAGCGGCCAGGGGTTCCGCGACCGGGCCCGTGACGCAGAGATTACGGCGCGCGTGAATGGTCGGCTTATCTCCGACCGTGCCGTCCGCTCCATCAATTTTAACGTCGAAACCCGCAATGGGCGCGTTTACTTGCTGGGCGTCGCACGCAATCGCGGCGAGCTAGAACGCGCCAGTTCCCATGCCGCGCTGGTCGAAGGCGTGCAGGAGGTCGTCTCCTATGTGCGGATCTCCGGGGTTCCGACCAATCTGCCGGCCCGCGGCGAGCGCCGCGCCGAAGCGTGTGCGGGTGAAGCCAATCCCGGGGTTGAATCCGGCGGCGGCGCGCCTAACTCCGGTCCGCAATTGCTGGGTGGACCGGAGACGAGATGATGACATGGCGTGTTGCGGTCCAGATGGACCCGATCGAGACGGTCAATGTGGACGCGGACACGACCTTCGCCCTGATGGAAGAAGCCCAGGCCCGTGGCGCCGAGCTCTTCGTCTATCACCCTGATCAGCTGGCCTGGAATGAGGGGCGGATCGAGGCGCGGGCCCGTCCGGTGATCGTTCGCCACGTCCAGGGCGAGCATGCCGAGCTCGGTGACGAGCGCATACTTGATCTGGCCCGGGATATCGAAGTCGTTCTGATGCGTCAGGACCCGCCCTTCGACATGGCCTATCAGACCGCGGCGCACCTGCTGGAAATGCTCAAGGGTGAGACCCTGGTGCTCAATGACCCGTTCTGGGTGCGTTCGAGCCCGGAGAAAATCCTGCCGCTTCTGTATCCGGACATCATTCCCCCGACCCTCATCACGCGGGACCTTCCGGCGTTGACGCGTTTCCGGGACACCCATCGGGACATCATTGTCAAACCGCTCTACGGCAATGGTGGCGCCGGCGTCTTCCGGCTCAAGCCCGGAGACGGGAATTTCTCCGCCCTGCTTGAGACCTTCTTCGCCCAGTCGCGCGAGCCCGTCATCGCGCAGGCCTTCCTGCCAGACGTGTCGGCGGGCGACAAACGCATCCTGATCATTGATGGTGAGCCGGTGGGCGCGATCAACCGCGTCCCGCAAACGGGTGAAACCCGGTCCAACATGCATGTCGGCGGCGTTGCCGAGGCCTCTGATCTGTCTGACAGCGACTTGCGCATTTGTGACGCGATTGCGCCGGTTCTCAAGGAGCGCGATCTTGTCCTGGTCGGAATTGACGTGATCGGTGATCGCCTGACCGAGATCAATGTTACCTCCCCGACCGGGGTGCAGGAGCTGAAGCGTTTCTCCGGCATCGATACTTGTGCCGCCTTCTGGGATGCGGTTGCTCGTCGAATCGGAAACTGACATTCACACCCTTGACGTGTACTCATTGCTCGTACATGATTTGTTCCTGTTTTGATCCGGGCGAATGTCTGCCTGTGGAAAACCCAATGATGCCGGGTGTTTACCGGTATCGCATTTTTCCGCTTCCGCAGACCTGCGACCGGATGCCGGGGCGCGATACAGGCCGAGCTCTGTGATTCAAACGCCGGGTATGTCGGGAGATTTGTTGTGGCAGCACGAACAAGCTCTGTCGCCTTCCAGGGAGCCGAAGCTCGACTTGTGGATGTGCAGGTACAGGTTGCAGGCGGGTCGCAGCCGATCTTTTCGATTGTTGGTCTCGCTGACAAGGCGGTCGCCGAAAGCCGGGAGCGCGTCCGGGCCGCCTTCTCTGCGCTGGGGCTGTCACTGCCGTCCAAGCGGCTGATCGTCAATCTCGCCCCGGCCGACCAGCCCAAGGAGGGCTCGCATTTCGACTTGCCCATTGCGATCGGAGTGTTGGCGGAACTTGATGTCCTGCCCAAGGATGTGGCGGAGGATTATCTGGCCTTCGGTGAACTAGGCGCCGATGCACGCATTCGCTCAGCGCCTGGCGCCTTGCCGGCGGCGGTTGCGGCACACAGTGCAGGGCGCGCGCTGATCTGTCCGGAAGGGTGCGGCCCGGAAGCCGCCTGGGCGGGTGGCGATCTGGCCATCCTGGCGCCGGCGACACTCATTCAGCTGATCAATCACTTCAAGGGAAGCCAGGTCCTCGACCGGCCCGCGCCCGGTGAACTGATCGAAGCTGGGCCGCAGGTCGATTTACGGCAGGTCAAAGGTCAGGAGGGTGCAAAGCGAGCCCTCGAGATTGCCGCGGCCGGACACCATAATCTGCTGATGGTTGGTCCGCCCGGCTCCGGCAAGTCCATGCTGGCCGAGCGCCTGCCCGGTCTTCTGCCACCTTTGACCGCTCCAGAATTGCTCGATGTGTCGATGATCCACTCGGTCGCGGGCTTGCTGGAGCGGGGGCGGCTGACGCGAAACCGTCCTTTCCGGGCACCGCATCACTCCGCCTCCATGGCTGCAATGGTGGGCGGTGGAAGTCGGGCCAAGCCGGGTGAAGCGTCCCTGGCCCATCGCGGCGTCCTCTTCCTTGATGAATTGCCGGAATTCCACCCGCAAGTCCTCGACAGCCTCCGACAGCCACTGGAGACTGGCTCCATCACTGTGGCGCGCGCCAATGCCCACATCGCCTACCCCGCCCGCTTCCAGCTGGTCGCGGCGATGAATCCCTGCCGCTGCGGTGGTGGCGGGAGCGATGGGGCGAGTTGTCGTCGGGGTGAGCGCTGCGCGATCGACTATCAAGCCCGGATTTCCGGTCCGATGCTGGATCGGATTGATCTGCAGATACAAGTCCCGCCAGTCACGCCTGCCGACCTTGCTCTGCCGCCGCCCATGGAAGGGACGGCCGAGGCGGCTGCTCGCGTCGCCATCGCCCGCGAAGCCCAGACCGAGCGGGGGTCGCTCAATGCCCACCTTCCTACCGATCAGCTCGATCATGTCGCGGCGCCGGACCGGGCGGGGGAAAATCTCCTGCAAGAGGCGGCCATGCAGCAATCCCTGACGGCGCGCTCCTATCACCGGATCTTGCGGGTGGCGCGCACGATCGCTGATCTGGACGGCCAAGAGGCAGTGCGCCGGCTGCATATTGCCGAAGCTTTGTCTTGTCGCCGTGGTCTCAATCGGGGGCCGGCCCGTGGGGTTGCTCGCGCGGGCAGTCCGCTTCGCTAGGCAGGGCAGGCCTGGCATTGCCAGCGGTCGCGTGGGCCGTGTGAGCTACTGACCGATTGGCGTCAGCCTTGATAGCTCGCAAAGCGCCGGGTCCGACCCGGCTCTGCGGAGGCGTCTGTCGCGCCTGAAATTGCACGCTGGGGCGGGACTACATACCAGGCCGCGATGACGACGCTTCATTAACCCCGATCGGTTAGAAAACAGACAGATAAAGCCGAGGGTGGATCGTGGCCGACGAGCCGGACAATCGACACAGCGCAACGGACCCGTCGCGGCCCGACAGTGTCACGCGTCCAAATAGCGCCAATCCCGACCCGTTTGCGTCTCACACCGCCCCCCTGGATGATTTGCTGCTGACCGCCCTCGATGCGGCTGGTGAGCTTATCCTTGTGCGCGGCTTTGGCGGTCGGGTCATGTATGTCAATGCCGCCTTCCTGAAGGCCTTCGGCGGGGAACGGGCCGACTGGGTTGGGCGTTGGTTCTCGGTCGCGCCACCGGTGACCACACAGGATTCACGCCGTTATGAGATGCTGATGCGCACGCGCAGCGGGGCGATCTGGATCGAATGGGATGAGCGTCTTCTGCCGGGCGATGCCGGCGTGATCTCGGTCGGGCGCGATGTCACGTCACGCCGTGAGGCGCATGAGGATCTGGAAGCGTCCCAGCGTGCCAAATCCCTCTTCTTTGCCGCCGTGACCCATGAATTGCGCACACCGCTGGCCGGTGCGTTGGGGGTCTCGCGCCTGCTTGAAGCAACGGCCCTCAAGCCGGACCAGGCCGATTATGTGCGCTCGATCGCGGCCTCTGCGGATCATGCCTTGGCCATGGTCGATGATATTCTGGACCTGTCCCGACTAGAGGCCGGCCATCTCGAATTGCGTCCGGAACCGGTAGATATCGTTGAACTGGTCCGCGAAACGGTCGAGCTGGCCGCGCCGCGGGCGCAGGAAAAAGGGCTCGAGATCGGCGTTGTTCATGCCCATGGCGCACCGGTCCAGGTCGCCGGTGATGCTGCCCGGCTCAAGCAGATCCTTTATAATCTCATCGGCAATGCCGTGAAATTCACCGCTGAGGGTGGCGTCCGCGTCGACATCACCAATGCTCCGGACAGTGAGGGACGGGACCGTCTGGCCCTCGCGGTCAGCGACACCGGCCCCGGCATTTCCGAGGCAGACCAGGAAACCCTGTTCGAACATTTTGAACGCGGCGCCGCCGAGCGCAATGGCGCGGAAAGCGGGGCCGGGCTCGGCTTGGCCATGGTCCGCCGTCTTGCCGATGCCATGAATAGTGCGATGGGCGTGGAAAGCCGTCTGGGGCAAGGCGCGAAATTCTGGCTTATCTTCGATCTGCCTGTTCTTGCCCTTCGTACAGATCAGCCCATGATGGGACATGCGATCGCGGTGGCGAGTGACAATGCCATGTTGCGGCAAAGCCTCCACGATCAACTTGTGGCGATGGGGGCTGACGTGAGGGCTATCGAAAGCCCGGATATGCTCGACCTGGCGCGCGGACGCGATCTGCTTTGTGATGCAGATTGGGCTGTGGCGGCCGAGGCGCGCCGCATCTGGCAGCTGGTGACCCCGTCCGAGAAAGCTCAGCGTGATGATCTCGTGGCGAATGGGCCGGTCAACTGGTTCGTCAAACCCGTTCGTGCCTTGACCCTGGTGGCACAGCTCACCGGTCGCGAATCCGTCGACGGCGGGACCGAGCCGCCCCGGAACACCGGCGCTGCCACGGCATTCCAGCCGGATGTCTCCGGCCTTCACCTGCTGGTCGCCGAGGATGATCCGGTCAATGCGCTGATCGCGCGTAAATGCCTGGAGGGGCTCGGTGTTCATGTGACGTCGGTCGCCAGGGGAGATGCAGCGCTTGAGGCGCTGACTTCACAGGCATTTGATGCCGCCCTGCTGGATCAGCGCATGCCCGGAATGGACGGCCCCGATATTGCGCGGGCGGCCCGCGATGCGGGGCTCAACCTGCCGCTGATCGCCTTGACCGCCAATGACTCTGAGGCCGACCGCACGATTTGCCTCGGGGCCGGCATGGACGAATTCCTGGCCAAGCCGCTCGATGCGGATCAGCTCGCGACCAGCCTGACCCGCTTGTGCCGCCCCGGAAACCGCGCCAGCATGGGCTGACAAAGTCCCCTGCCGGAGTGGTAAGCCCATGTCTGACTTGCGAGAAACTGCCGGCATCGCGGGCCAGCGCACCTTCATGCAAACCCTGGTCGTTTATGCGACGCCGGTCATGCTCTCGATGCTGGTTCTCGGATTTGCGTCCGGGCTTCCGCTCTACATGGTCTTCCAGAAACTGTCCTACTGGCTCCGCGATGCCGGGATCGATCGTTCGACCATCGGCTTTTTCTACTTCGTCACACTGTCCTACACGCTCAAATTTGTCTGGGCACCGGTCGTCGATCGCGTAAAAATTCCGTTCCTGCACAAGCTTTTGGGCGCTCGTCGATCCTGGATCGTGACGGCGATCTCCGGGACGGTCATCGCTTTGGTCATCATTTCGCAGACCGATCCGTTGGTCAGTCTTGTGCCGGTCGCAATCGCCGCACTGTTGCTGGCCTATTCCGGAGCGACGCTGGACGTCGCCATTGATGCGTGGCGCATTGAATCCGCGCCAAACGACATGCAGGCCAACATGGCGGCCGCCTATTCGTTCGGATACCGCATTGCCTACATGACCTCGGGTCTCGGATTGGCGATCTCCGAATGGGCCGACTGGGACATTTCTTTTCTCGTCATGGCAGGTGCGATGGCAGCGTCGGCGGGCCTGGTCTGGTTCATGCGCGAGCCGAAGGCCGGCGTCGGGCGGCGGGAGCTTGCAGGTAGCCTCGGCATCAAGATCGTTCGCTCGGTCTGGCAGCCTTTCAAAGACTTTTTCGAGCGTCTCAACTGGTGGATTTTCCCGGTTATCGGTTTGATTTCACTCTATCGGATGAGTGACTTCACCATGGGGGTCATGGCCGCCCCGCTGTATTCCGATCTGGACTTCGATCGTGCGATCGTCGGCGGGATCCAGGGCGGTCCCGGCCTGGCAGCGACCATGGCCGGGCTCTTTATCGGAGGCGTCTTTGCCTATCGGTTCGGCTTGATGCGAACGCTGGTCATTGGCCTGGTCATTACGCTTGTGACGAATGGTGCGTACGCGTGGCTGGCTGCCACCGCGGGGCCGGACGACACCTGGAAGCTTTTGATCGCCATCGTTGGCGACAATCTGGCCGGCGGCTTCGTCACCACAGTCTTCATTGCCTATCTGTCGAGCCTGGTCGATCCGGCGAGCGCGGCGACCCAGTATGCGTGGGTCAGCTCATTCTACGCCCTGTTCGCGAAGTTCCTGTCCGGCTTCTCCGGCGTCCTGGCTGACGCGGTCGGCTGGGTGATGTTCTTCGCAATCACGGCCGCGTGGACTATCCCCGCCGCGATCCTTTTGGTTGTCGTCATGAAGTTCGGCCCGGCAGCCGCCAAGGGCGAACACAAATTCCCGGAACGACAGACCGAAGAAGCCTGACCCCCTACTCCGCCAGTCCGCTGTCCACATCATGCTTGTCCGGGTCGTAGGCGGCCAGGGCGGCGAGCGTCGTGATCTCCGACACCGACGCGCCGAGCCGGGCGATCTGGACCGGTTTTTCGACCCCGACCAGCATCGGCCCGATGACCGTCGCGCCGCCCGCCATGCGCAGAAGCTTGGTAGCAATCGAGGCGGAGTGGATGGCTGGCATGACCAGCACATTCGCCGGGCCCTTCAGGCGCGAGAACGGGTAGAGGAAGCGGTGTGACGGGTCGAGCGCCACATCGACATTCATCTCGCCCTCGTATTCGAAATCGACCCCGCGTTCGTCCAGGATCTTGACGGCGCGGCGCAGCTTGTCCGAGCGATCTCCGGACGGATTTCCGAAGGTCGAATAGGACAGGAAAGCCACGCGCGGCGTGAAGCCGAAACCCTTGGCCGCAGCCGCTGTTTCCATCGCGATATCGGCGAGGGCGTGCTCGTCCGGGAATTCGGCGATATTGGTGTCGGCGATGAAAAGGGTGCGGTTCTTGGCCAGGGCGATCGACATGCCCATGACACGCTGACCTTCGGCCGGGTCGAGCACTTGGGAGACATCGCCCAGCGCCGCGCCATAGGAGCGGGTAGTGCCGGTCACCATGCCGTCCGCATCGCCCAACTTGACCATGCAGGCCGAGAAGACATTGCGGTCATTATTGACCAGGCGCTGGACGTCGCGCTTGAGATAGCCTTTGCGCTGCAGGCGCTTGTAGAGGAAGTCGGCATAGTCGGCATTGCGATCCGAGAGGCGCGCATTGACGATCTCGATCGAGTCTTCCGGCACACCGACAAGGCGCATATTCGCGCGCGTGATCTCTTCCCGGCCAACCAGAACGGCCTTGCCGAGCTCCTGGTTCTGGAAGGCGTAGGCCGCACGGATGACCGAGGGTTCCTCGCCTTCCGCGAAAACGATGCGGCGGCCATGCCCCATCACCGCGCCCTGGATGCGTTGCAGGAGGGCCGCGGTCGGGTCGAGACGGCGGGCCAGGGAGGCGCGATAGGCGGCCATGTCCGGGATCGGCTTGCGGGCCACGCCCGTATCCATCGCGGCCTGGGCGACATAGGGCGGGACATAGGAAATCAGCCGCGGATCAAACGGCGACGGGATGATGTAATTGCGGCCAAAAGTCGGGCGGGCCCCGTGATAGGCGGCGGCGACCTCATCCGGAACATCTTCCTTGGCTAGCGCGGCGAGCGCCCGGGCCGCCGCGATTTTCATCTCCTCATTGATGGTGCGGGCCCGCACATCCAGCGCCCCGCGAAAGATATAAGGGAAGCCGAGGACATTATTGACCTGGTTGGGATAGTCCGACCGACCGGTGGCGACGATGGCATCCTCGCGGACGGCGCGGGCGTCCTCGGGACTGATCTCCGGGTCCGGATTGGCCATGGCGAAAATGATCGGATCCTTGGCCATGGTCTTGACCATGTCCTGGGTCAGCGCTCCGGCGACCGACAGGCCGAGAAAGCAATCCGCGCCATCGACCGCTTCGGCCAGTGAGCGCTTGTCGGTCTGGATGGCGTGGGCCGCCTTCCACTGATTGAGATTGTCGCGTTCTGTATGGATGATGCCCTTGCTGTCACACAGGATGGCATTGTCCGGATGCACGCCCATCGCCTTGAGCAGTTCGAGCACGGCGATACCCGCCGCCCCGGCGCCATTGACGACAACGGTCAAATCCTCGATGCGGCGATCGGTGAGCTCGCAAGCATTGATGATGCCGGCGGCGGAGATGATGGCCGTACCGTGCTGGTCATCATGAAAGACCGGGACATCGAGCAGTTCGCGCAGGCGCTGCTCGATGATGAAGCTCTCCGGTGCCTTGATATCCTCCAGATTGATGCCGCCGAACGTATTGCCGATGCGCTTCACGCATTCGATGAATTGTTCGGCGTCCTCTTCCTCGACTTCGATATCGATCGCGTCGATATCGGCGAAGCGCTTGAACAGGACGGCCTTGCCTTCCATCACTGGCTTGGATGCCATGGCGCCGAGATTGCCGAGGCCGAGAATGGCCGTGCCGTTGGAGATGACGGCGACCATATTTCCCTTGGAGGTGTAGTCGTAGACCTTGTCCGGGTCGGCGGCGATCGCCTTGACCGGAGCGGCGACGCCCGGGCTGTAGGCGAGCGAGAGATCGCGCTGTGTGGCCATCGGCTTGGTCGGAGACAGGGCCAGCTTGCCGGGGACGGGGTCCTTGTGGAAGGCGAGGGCTTCCTCGTCCTCGACGTGACTGGTTCTGTCGCTCATTGCCGATGTCCCTGTAACTTCCAAAAAACCGGTTAGATTCCGAAGTCCCGGCCCTTACAGCGCTCTAGCCGCTTCACACCCTTGCACGCAAGGCGAAACCTCGCCACCGTCTGCGCCGATGAACGCCATGTCGACCCTCCCTGTCCCGCGCGACCGCACCTTCCCGACGACGGAGGGGGCGACGCCGATGATGCAGCAATTCCTGGAATTGCGCGCCGATGCACCCGCGGACGCCCTTCTCTTCTACCGTATGGGCGATTTCTATGAGCTCTTCTTTGATGACGCCGTACGCGCATCGGCGGCTCTCGACATCGCCCTGACAAAACGCGGCGAACACCAGGGCGAGCCGATTGCCATGTGTGGCGTGCCGGCGGCGACTGCGGAAGCCTATCTGGCGCGTCTGATCAAGGCGGGCTTCAAGGTCGCCGTCGGTGAGCAGATGGAAGACCCCAAGGCGGCGAAGGCCCGGGGCGGGTCCAAAGCTGTCGTCAAGCGCGCGATCACACGCGTGGTCACACCCGGCACGCTGACGGAAGACAGCTTGCTTGATCCGCGATCGTCCAACCGGATTGCCGCTCTGGCCCATTTGCCCACAGGTGAAGCGGCGGTTGCCTGGGCGGATGTGTCGACCGGTGATTTTCGGGTTTCGCCTGTTGCTCCTGACAATCTCGCCGCTGAGATTGCTGCGATGAATCCAGCGGAATTGCTTGTCGAGGAAAGGGCTTTTGCCGATGCAGCCAGCCTGGCGCCCCGGTCCACCCTGACACCATTGCCGAAAGCCAAGTTCGATCCCGCCTCCGCGGAGCGTCAGCTCAAGGACCAGTTCAAGGTCCAGGAACTGACCGCGTTCGGGAGCTTCTCCAAGGCGGAGTGCGCCGCGCTCGGCGCCCTGCTCGACTATCTTGCCCTGTCACAGGCGGGCGCACCGGCCAAGCTCGCCCCGCCGCGCCAGATACGGGCCGGGGCGAGCCTGGCCATTGATCCGGCGACCCGGGCCAGCCTTGAAATCGACCGAACTTTGTCAGGGTCGCGTCAGGGATCGTTGCTGGACGCGATCGACCGCACCGTGACCGCGCCGGGCGCCCGTCGTCTCGCCGAACGTCTGGCGCGTCCCGTGACCGATATAGCGACGATTGAAGCGCGGCTTGATGCCATTGCCTGGTTCGAGCGCGGCCGGGCGGAGCGCCGGGAGCTGCGCGAACGCCTGCGCCATGCAGGCGATGCCGAGCGGGCGCTCTCCCGATTGCTGCTCGGGCGTGGCGGGCCGCGTGACCTGAAAGCCCTCGCGGCAGCCCTGCAGGAAGGCGAGATCATCGCCTCGCGCCTGCTCGACAACACGCTCGATACGCCGCCCGCGCTGATTTCGGACGGGATGACCGCCCTGGTGCTCAATGACAAGCCCGGGCTGGCGCAATTGGTCGCTGATCTCGAGCGCGCCATCACTGATGAACCCCCGCTCCTCGCGCGTGATGGCGGTTTCATCGCCGAGGGATGGCAGGCTGAGCTGGACGAATTGCGCGAGTTGCGCGACGCCTCCCGGCGCGTTGTGGCGGGCCTGCAGCAAAGCTATGCCGAGGCTGTCGGGGTCAGTGCACTGAAGGTCAAGCACAACAATGTGCTGGGTTATTTCGTTGAGGTCACCGCCAAGCATGGCGACGCGCTGATGGGGGATGAGCGCTTCATTCACCGCCAGACCATGGCCAATGCGGTGCGTTTTTCCACCACTGAACTGGCCGAGCTGGAAGCCAGGATCGCTTCCGCCGGAGACCGGGCCCTGGCCATGGAGCTGGAAGCGTTTGCCGGGCTCCGGGACCGGGTGGAGAGGGTGGCGGGGCAAGTCCGGGCTGCCGCGCGGGCGCTTGCCGAATTTGACGTTTCAGCCGGCCTGGCAGAATGGGCCGAGGACAGTGAGGCGTGTCGCCCGACCGTCTCTGATGACAGCGTTTTTAGCGTCGAGGGCGGACGCCACCCGGTAGTCGAGCGTGCATTGGCCAAGGCCGGCGATGGCCGCTTTACGCCAAATGATTGCCATCTCGACGGCGCCGGTGAGGATGCTGCACGCCTGACTTTCGTGACCGGCCCCAACATGGCCGGTAAATCGACCTTCCTGCGCCAGAATGCCCTGATCCTGATGCTGGCCCAGTCGGGCTGTTATGTCCCGGCGCGCGCGGCCCGGATTGGTATTGCTGACAGGCTCTATTCCCGGGTCGGGGCGGCGGATGATCTCGCGCGCGGGCGCTCGACCTTCATGGCGGAGATGATCGAGACGGCGGCTATCCTCAATCAGGCGACGCCACGCAGTTTTGTCATTCTGGACGAGATCGGACGGGGCACCGCGACCTTTGACGGCCTGTCCATAGCCTGGGCCGCCGCGGAACATCTGCATGCCGTGAATGGCTGCCGGGCCCTTTTCGCCACCCACTACCACGAGCTGACCCGCCTGGCTGATGATCTCGACGCGGCGGGTAATGTTTCTATGAAGGCGCGTGAATGGAAGGGCGAGCTGGTCTTTCTGCATGAGGTCGGTGCCGGCGCCGCAGACCGGTCCTACGGGATTGAGGTGGCACGCCGCGCCGGCTTGCCCCGGGTCGCTGTCAAGCGTGCACAGTCCATTCTGGAACGCCTGGAAGCAGATGGCACGCCTGCGGCGGCGCTGCATGATCTGCCCTTGTTCGCCACCGCCGAACCGGAGCCGGAACCCTTTGTGTCGGAGGTGGAAACGCGCCTCCAACAGATTGATCCGGATGCTCTGTCGCCGCGCGAGGCGCTGGATGTGCTCTATGCGCTCAAATCCCTCACGAAGAAGACGTGACGCCGACCCGGGCGTTGCACTAGATTGGCGCCAACATGACGATGCCCGTTCTCCCCGCTTCGCTGGATGGTCTGCAATTGCGGGCCCAACTGGCTTCCGCCCTGGCCCAACAGGGCTGGGATTCGCCGGCGGCTCGGGCGGCGGCCCTGTCGCATGTGCGTGCCTCGATAGACCGCTTTCGTCAGCAGGCCTTTGCCAGCCTTTCCGGCGCGGGTGGCGGCGCGGTTGCGGCTCACCTGCTGTCCGACGGGATGAGCGCCTGCCTGCACGCCCTGTTCGACTCCATGGCGGCCGCGGATGAGACAGGTTCGGTCGGGGTAGCGCTGTGTGCGCAAGGTGGATTTGGGGCCGGCGAGCTGGCCCCGTCCTCTGATATCGACCTGATGTTGATCAAGCCTGATGACGCGACCAACGAAACGGACGCTTTCCTGCAGCAATTTCTTTACGCGCTCTGGGACCTCAAAATCGATGTCGGTGGCGGGGCCTGCCGCACCATGGACGAGACCATTGCCCTGACCAGCGAGGATGCGTCGGAGCGCACCGCGCTGCTTTCCCTGAGGCATCTGGCCGGAGACGAGTCGGCCACGGCCACCCTGGCCCAGCGCTTCCGCGATGAAGTCGTCGCCGGCGATCTGCCAGGTTTTGTCGAAGCCAAGCTGAAAGAGCGTGACGCCCGGATCGAAAAGGCAGGTCGTTCGCGGTACACGGTCGAACCCAATCTGAAGTCCGGCAAGGGCGGGCTGAGAGATCTCCAGCTCATGCGCTGGCTGGCGCAATTCCTTTATGGCGCGGACGCCTTCGAGCGCTGGGTCGGCAGTCGCCTGCTCTCGGTCGAGGATGTGTCCAAATACATCCTCGCCGACGACTTCCTGTGGACGGTTCGTTTTCATCTCCACGAGATTGCCGGCGGCAAGGATGAGCGCCTGACCTTTGATGTCCAGCCGGAGATCGCGGCGCGCATGGGATTTGAGGACGGCGAGACCGAGAATGGGGTCGAGCGTTTCATGCGGCGCTATTTCCGCACCGCGATGGATGTCGGGGCCCTGACGCGTCTCGTCTGCGCCAAGCTGGAGGCCGATGCCTGGAAGTCCAAGCCGAAAGGTCTTGCCCGCTTCCTGCCGCCGGGCATGGACGCAGCTGAAGATGCCGATGTGGGCGAGTTCATCGTCCGCGAGGGGCGGCTCGATTTTGCTCATGCCACGCAGATCCGCGAAGACCCGATCCGGCTGATGCGTTTCTTTCATGTGGCGGCGTCGCGGCGGCTGGACCTGCATCCGGAAGCGGTGGCCCGGATCGGGCGGACCCTGCACCTGATCGATGATGACTTCCGACGGGCCCCACGCGCGGCGCGGGCCTTTTTTGCGGTCCTGCTGGACAGTGCGGCGCCCATGGCGGTTTTGCGCATGATGACCGAGGCGGGCGTGCTGGGGCGTTATTTGCCGGAGTTCGGCGATATCGTCGCGCGCACCCAGTTCAACATGTACCACCGCTATACGGTGGATGAGCACACACTGCAGGCGCTGGGGCTTTTGCGTGAAATCGAGGATGGTCTCCACCCGCTTGATCACCCGCTGGTGACTCGCCTTGCACCGCTGATCCAGAACCGACGCGCCCTGCATCTCGCCGTGCTTCTGCACGACACGGGAAAGGGTGCTGGCGACCAATGCATCGAGGGTGCGGCCCGGGCCATGACGGCGTGCGAGCGGATGGGACTCGGCGAGAGTGAGACCGAGCTGGTATCCTGGCTGATCGCCTCGCACCTCCTGATGAGCGATACCGCCCAGCGGCGCGACCTGTCGGATCCGCAAACGGTCGCTGATTTTGCTGCGGCGGTCGGCACGGTTGAGCGTCTTCGCCTGCTGACGGTCTTGACCGTCGTCGATATTCGCGCAGTCGGTCCCGGCGTGTGGAATGGCTGGAAGGGACAGTTGATCCGCGAGCTCTACGCCGCGACCGAGCAGGTCCTGTCCAGTGATGGCGATAATCTCCAGCTGGCGCGCGAAACCCTGGCCGACAAGGCTGAACTGGCGCGCAACCGGATCCGGCCGCGCCTCGAGCGGGTGAATCCGGAATTCGCGGCCTGGTGGACCTCGGAGCTCAATGACGCCTATTGGACGGCCTTCTCCGAGGAAGACCGTTTTCGCCACGCGGCTTTTGTCCGCCATGCCCGCGATTCCGGGTGCCAGACCTCGGCAGCCGTGCGCGTGGATCGGCGGCGGGCGGCAACCGAGGTGATGATCTGGTCGCCGGATCGCGAACGTGTGTTTGCCGACATCGTCGCCGCCTTTGCTGAAGTCGGGGCGGATGTTGTCGGCGCGACGATCAACACCACGGTCTCCGAGCAGGTTTTCGATATCTTCTATATCCAGGATGCCGCCGGTCAGCCTTATGGCCGGCTAGACGCCTTGCAGCGCCAGGCGCTGGTTGAGTATCTGCGTGAGGTTGCGACCGGTGAAACTATCGTTAGACGCCGGGATGCGGCGCCGCTCAAGCGGCGCGATGCAGCTTTCCGCGTCACGCCGAGCGTGACCATTTCCAACGAGCTCGCCGAGCAGGCGACCGTTATCGAGGCCTCCGGGCGTGACCGGCCCGGCCTTTTGGCGGACCTCGCTGATATCCTCGCCGATGAACATCTCGTCCTCACATCGGCCCAGATTGATGGCTATGGCGAGCGGGCAACGGACGTGTTCTACGTAACCCATCAGGGAGCGAAGCTGGAGGACGAGGCGATTGCCGAACGTATTCGCAGCGGCTTGCTGGCCGTTTTCTCCGAAAGCGAAACCGCATTTGACAAGACGGCCGCGCAACGGGGCATTGCCCGCGCCCGCGCCAGCGTTCTGAGGTAGCCATGCGCCTGCTCCGCTCTACCGCCGTTGTTGGCGTTCTGACGATGGCAAGTCGTGTTCTTGGCCTCCTGCGGGAGATGCTGCTGGCAGCGGCGCTTGGCGCCGGAGCAGTAACTGACATCTTCCTGACAGCGTTTCAATTCCCCAATCTTTTCAGGCGGATTTTCGCAGAAGGCGCGTTCAACTCGGCCTTCGTTCCGCTCTATGCGGGCAAGCTTGAAACCGGGGAGCCGGACGAGGCCGCCCTATTCGCGCGCCAGGTTATGTCAGTGCTTTTGACCTCGATGCTGGTCCTGGTCGTCATCGCTCAATTGCTGATGCCATGGCTGATGTATCTGCTAGGCCCCGGCTTCGTTGGCCAGCCGGACCAATTTCGCCTCGCCGTCCTGCTGACGCAGATCACCATGCCCTACCTGTTGATGATGTCGCTCAGCGCCATGCTCAGCGGGGTGCTGAACTCGCACGGCCGGTTTGCCGTGGCCGCTGCGGCGCCTGTCCTGCTGAACCTAACCCTGATCGGCGTATTGCTTTTTTCTCCGGCCAACGGCGAAGGCCTGGCGTTGCATTTGTCGATCGGGATCAGCGTGTCCGGCGTTGCCCAGCTGATCTGGCTGTTTGCAGCCTGCCGCGCAACCGGCCTGCGCCTCAGCCTTCGTCTGCCGCGCCTCAGCCCTGGCGTGCGCCGACTTCTTGTTCTGGGCGTCCCGGGCGCAATGGCAGCCGGGGTAACCCAGATCAATATTCTCGTTACGTCCTCGATTGCCACGATCGATGAAGGCGCGCGCTCCTGGCTCTATTATGCAGACCGCCTCTATCAGCTTCCGCTTGGGGTCGTCGGGATCGCGATGGGCGTGGTTCTTTTGCCTGCGCTCAGCGGGCGGGTTCGCGCCGGCGCCATCGAGGCTGCGTCAAACGCCATGAATCGGGCTCTGGAAATATCCATGGCGCTGACACTGCCGGCGGCAACGGCATTGGCCGTCATACCCGTCTTCATTGCGACCGGCCTATACCAACGCAATGAATTCACACCTCAGGACGCTGTCATGGTGAGCCAGGCATTGGTTCCATTTGCCATCGGCCTTCCGGCCTTTGTTCTCATCAAGGTTCTGTCGCCCGGTTTTTTCGCCCGCGAAGACACGATGACACCGATGAAATTCGCGACGGTTGGTGTGGCGATCAATCTGGCCTTGGGTTTGGCACTCTTTTTCGGACCGCTCGGCTTTCCCGGCCTGGCGATCGCGACGGCCACCGCCGGGTGGACCAACACCGTCCTGCTCGCGGTTACCTTGCGAAAGCGCGGACTTCTCGAACCCGACAAGCGCCTCCTGGGCAAACTGCCGCGGATCCTTGCAGCCTGCGCAATCATGGCGGCCTTCCTGCTCGTCGCTCAGCATTATGCTGACCTGATAAGGCCTTATCTGTTTGATTCCATGCTTGGCACGCTGATCGTTGTTTGTGCAGCCGGGCTCGGCGTTTATGGATTGGCGGCGCTTGTTACGGGGGCGTTGCGCCCGTCCGAGGTGCGTACCGCGCTCAAGCGCTCTTGAGGCCCGGCCCCGCGCTCGGTAAGACGCTTGTCCCTGTTCGTCTTTCCCGCAAGGCCCTCCCATGAGTGACACGCCCACCAATTACAAAGGTCCGCAACGCGTCCTGTCCGGCATGCAGCCGACCGGTCGCCTGCATCTCGGCAATTATCTGGGCGCCCTGAAGAATTGGGTGGAGCTGCAGAAGGACGCATCGCGCGAGTGCTTCTACTGCGTCGTCGACATGCACGCGATCACCATGCCGCATGATCCTGCCACCCTGCCGGATGCTGTACGCTCCGCTGCCGCGGCCTATATAGCGGCCGGTGTCGATCCGGAGAAAAGCGCGATCTTTGCCCAGTCTGCGGTGCCGGCCCATGCCGAAATGGCCTGGATTCTCAATTGTGTGGCTCGTCTGGGCTGGCTCGAGCGAATGACCCAGTTCAAGGACAAAGCCGGCAAGGACAAGGAGCGGGCTTCGGTCGGTCTTTTCACCTATCCGGTACTCCAGGCCGCCGACATCCTTGTCTACAAGGCGACGCAAGTGCCGGTCGGTGAGGACCAGAAGCAGCATCTCGAATTGTGCCGTGACATCGCTGCCCGCTTCAATCGCGATTTCGGCAAGGGTGAGGCGGTTTTCCCGCTGACCGAGCCGCTGATACAGGGGCCGGGCGCGCGCATTATGAGCCTGCGGGACGGGACGTCGAAAATGTCGAAGTCGGACGTTTCGGACAATTCGCGCATCAATCTGGAAGATGATGCCGACATGATCGCCCGCAAGATCAAGAAGGCCAAAACCGATCCGGAGCCGCTGCCCGCGACGGTCGAAGAATTGGAGGGTCGTGCCGAAGCGTCCAACCTTGTCGGCATTTATGCGGCGCTCTCGGGGCAGACCAAGGCGGATGTGCTGGCAGAGTTTGGCGGTCAGGGATTCGGGGCCTTCAAGCCGGCGCTGGCCGATGTGGCCGTGCAGTATCTGGCCCCGATCTCGGACGAATATCGCCGCCTGATCTCCGACAAGGCCGAGATTGATCGCATGTTGACCAAGGGCGCCGAGCGCGCGCGTGCAGTCGCACAGCCCGTCGTGGACGAGACCAAGAAGACCGTCGGTTTCTGGGGCTAGCTCATTTGCCGCACTCCTCAAGCGTGAGCGGATCGGCTAGGGCCACATCATGAACTGGCATCAACTGCGAACCGGTCTTCTGGGCCTGGTGCTCGTCTGGAGCGCGCTTTTCCCCTTCGCGGCGGAGGCGATGGCGCGTGTCAGTGGCGATGAGGGCTGGCTGCTCTGTGCGCCGCAAGTGCGCGGTGAGCTGAGCAGCGAAGATGCGGCCAATCTCGCCTTCCTGGCTGAGTTGTCCGGACAGGTCTCGTCCGATGACGCCGCCACGCCGGCACCGGTCTGTGATGACTGCCTCGCCTGCCCTGTTATCGCCCTGCCGGCCGCGACGCTCTCGGACTTGGCGCCTTCAGAAACGCCTGCGGTCACACAGGGTCGGCGGACCGGACTGCTGGCCGCTCTGCAACAGCCTCGCTTGCGCCCCGATGCGCGAGCTCCACCTCGCCTGGATCACATGACGTCCTGATTGTGATCTTGGCCGCAGCTGACCGCGCGGCCACAAATAGCGAGAAATTTCATGAAGAAGCTGATGATGTCGGGCGCTCTGGCGCTCGTGTTGAGCGCGCCTGCCTGGGCGCATGAACCGGATGCCGTTCGCGCTGATGCCCATGCGCCGATCGGCGTGATGGGTGACCACACCCATGAGGCGGGCGAATGGATGTTCTCCTATCGCTTCATGCGTATGGCGATGGTGGGAAACCGGGTCGGCCGCACCTCTCTAACGCCGCAAGAGATCGTGACCTCCATTCCCAATGTGCACGACATGCCGCCCATGCTGCGCGTCGTGCCGGATCGCATGACGATGGACATGCACATGTTCGGCGCGATGTATGCGCCCAATGACCGGATCACCCTGATGGCGATGGTCAATTATCTCCAGAACGAGATGGATCACATCACCTTCGCCGGCATGATGGGCGATACCGAGCTTGGGCGTTTCACGACACGCAGTACGGGTTTCGGTGATGTGAAACTCTCGGCCTTGGTCGATGTGCTCGATACAGGCGCGACGCGGCTCAATATTCGAGCCGGCCTGTCACTTCCCACCGGGTCGATTGACGAGACGGCCCAGGTCTTCACGCCCATGGGCACAACGCCGGTCATGACCATGCCCTATGTCATGCAGCTGGGCTCGGGCACGATCGATCCCACCCTGGGTGCGACACTGACCCACGCTTCCGGTCACTGGAGCTGGGGCGGTCAGGCCGTTGCGACCCTGCGGGTCGACGACAATGATGCGGGATACCGGCTCGGCGATGAAGTGTCCGCGACCGGCTGGGTCGGCTGGTCACCGCGTCCCGACTGGGCCTTTTTCGGGCGATTGGAGGGGAGTTCCACGGGCCGGATCGAGGGCGCAGACAGTCGCATTGCTCCGCCCATCCAAACCGGGAATCCGGCATTCTATGGCGGCGAGACCCTGTCGGCTTCCCTGGGCGTGAACTGGGTCGGGCAAGCGGGCAGCCTGCGCGGCCAGCGCCTGGCGGCTGAATTGTCGCGTCCTGTTTATCAGGACCTCAACGGTCCGCAGATGGAGACCGACTGGACGCTCATACTGGGATGGCAATACGCTTGGGGTGGCGCGCAATAGCGCCCCCTCCTTCACGAGGATGAACAACATGAAAATGCATTTTCTCTTGCCCGCCATCGGGCTTGCTGTGACGGCTTGCGGTGTCGGCTCCGATCCGGTTGAACCGGACGCCGGTCACCATGCAGACGGTGCCATGCATGCGATGGATGACGCTATGCAAAGCCCGTTGCCGGATGACGGGGTCATGCCGGTCGTGGATATTCGTACGGCCTGGATGCGTCCGCATCCGCAGGGCCGCGATGTCACGGCGGCCTATTTCCAGGCCGTGCTGACCGAGGGTCATGCCGACCGTCTGGTGGCTGCGCAGATCGACGGCGCGAGTCGCGTCGAGATGCACGGTCATACAATGGACGACCAGGGCATGATGCGGATGCGTCCGGTGGGGCCTCAGGACCTGGACGACACCGGTCCACTCGTCTTCGCTCCGGCCGGCCTGCACCTAATGGTGCATGGCCTGGCGCCCGTTGCGGAGGGTGACCAGGTCGCAGGCACGCTTGTGTTTGAACGCGCGGGCGCGGTGCCAGTCCGTTTCGCCGTTCAGCCCATGGCACCCATGGCAGACGACGAAAACTAGGCGATTTGGCCGACGGTCCGGCGCGAATGTGAAAGGGTTAACGAGAAGTTACCGAACCCTCGTTTTCTGCCACAGCCGCGCCGGACTCGTCTGCCTGATCAGAAGATTCGTCCATTTTGGTGTCGATGTACCGGCCCGGATCATAGGCCTTAGGAGGCCGTGGCCAGAAAAGCCGCATCAACCAGAGTCCCAGTGCGATCGCCGGGATCATAACAAGCCCGATCGCGTTTTCGTCGATCAGGAAAAGCTTGGCGAAAAAGCCGGCGCCCACGAGGGCGAGCAAGCCGCCAAGCCCCGCCATGATGGCGAGAAAAGCCATCGACGAGCCTTCAATATATCGGACCGGGCCGGCCTGTTCAGCCAGGTCCCGGTGCAGCTCGCCCAGGAAGTCCCGGAAATCGCGGGCGTTCGCTTCCCATTGTCCGACGCCGGCCCAACGCATCGAGCCGAAGGCGAGCTCGGTCCCGTCTTCTGCGCTCACGCGGCAGACGACCTGACTTTCACGACCGGCCATTTCGACCGCGAGCCGAACCTGTCGGACCCTGTCCAGCGGCAGGCTTCCGGTGGTCTCGCAGCCTTCGTCCTGCCATTGCAGGCGATTGTCATCGAGAAAATAAGTGCGTTGTGGCGTTCCGGCATTGCGGCGATCGGTCAGGGTTGTGGGGGGCATCGGTCTTCCTTTCCGGGCCCGGTTAGCATGAATGTCTGGACGTGTCCTTCTGCAGGCGTCAAACTCACACCATGCCGCAAAGCTCGCGCAAATTTCTTGTCGTCGCAGACGACAGCTCCGAGTGCCGGACAGCGCTCTATTTCGCTGCGCGTCGAGCCCAGGCGACCGGCGCTCATGTTGCCATCTTGGCGACTCATGAGCCAGGTGATTTCAGTCACTGGATCGGTGTCGCGGAGACGGCCAAGCGTGAAGCGGAAGGCGCCGCGGAAGCGCTTCTGGAATCCATGGCAGAGGACGCCGAGGCGGTCACTGGCGAGCGGCCCGAACTCCTCCTTCGGGAAGGAGACCGACGAACGGTTCTGTCTGAACTGTTGGAAGAGGATCCGTTGATTTCGCTGCTGGTGCTTGCGGCCTCTCCAAACGGCGAAGGTCCTGGCCCTCTGGTGACCGCGCTATCCCGTGCCAAGGGGCTTTTCACAGGCCGAGCTGTTCCCGTCACAGTCGTTCCCGGTGATATGGAGCAATCGGAAATCGACGCGCTCGTCTGATATCCACACGTGTAGTGTGGTTGAATGCGTCCGGAAAGAGCGCCAAGTGATCGGCAGGAGGCCCTGCCATGTTTATCCAGACCGAAGCCACACCCAATCCGAATACGCTGAAATTCCTGCCCGGCCGCGAAATTGCGCCCGATGGACCGCGTGAATTCGAGAATGAGGAAGACGCGGCCGGGGCGCCGCTGGCAGCTGATCTCTTCCTGATCGACGGCGTGTCGGGTGTTTTCTTCGGCGAGGATTTCATCGCTGTCACCAAGACCGACGCCTATGAGTGGGACCATATCAAGCCCTTCCTGCTCGGCGCGATCATGGACGGGCTTCAGTCCGGTCGTCCGCTGCTGGGTGCGGCGATCAATGAAAGCGGGCACGCCAATTACTCCGGCGAGAATGTGAGTCTGGTGAAGGAAATCATCGAACTGATTGACACGCGCGTCCGTCCGGCGGTCGCGCAGGATGGCGGCGATATTCTCTTCCACTCCTACCTCTCCGACAGTGGTATCGTGCGCCTCAAAATGCGCGGGGCCTGCGCAGGCTGCCCGTCTTCGACGATGACGCTCAAGTCCGGCATCGAGAATCTGCTCAAGCACTACATTCCGGAAATCCAGGCCGTCGAGGCCGTGGAATAGGGCGTCGCGCGTGCCGCGAATATCCTTATAACGGGCGCCATGAGCTGGTTGGCGATTGATACGACAGGGGCGAATTGCACCGTGGCATTGCGGTTGCCGGGCGGGGCGGAGCATGTGCAGAGCGACCCGATCGGACGCGGCCATGCCGAGCGTCTCGCGCCCATGGTGGAAAGCCTTTTAAAGCAGGCCGGGATCAATCCAGCGACGCTTACCCGGATCGGCGTGACCACCGGGCCGGGGAGCTTTGCCGGCACCCGCGTCGGGGTCGCCTTTGCGCGCGGCCTCGCGCTGGCCTGCCAGGCCGACTGTATCGGCCTCTCCAATCTTGCAATCCTGGCCCGTCAGGCCGGACCGCGTCCGGCGCTCGCCGTCATGCATGACGCCAAGCGTGGCGAGGTCATTCTTCAGGTCTGGCGAGATGGCAAGGCCGAAAGTCCTGAACGCTGTCCAGTGGACGGTTTGGAGGTGCGTATCGGCGAACTCGGTGGACGCGATTGTGTCATCACCGGTTCCGGTGCCCGCCACGCCGGATCCGGGTTCGACGACCTCGGGATCGAAACTCTGGATCCTGTGACCCTTCTGACCATGACCGGTGAGTTGGCCCCGGCGGATTCTCCCCCTATACCCTTCTATGCTCGTCCGCCGGACGCGAAGCTCCCGGGCGGGGTCGACCCAGCATGAAAATCGCGCCGGAAGCGGTCTGGGCATCCAGTGCCGCCAAACTGGCCGGCCTGCACAGGCAATGCTTTGCGCAAGCCTGGTCAGAAGCGGAGTTTGCCTCGCTTCTCAATCTGCCGGGCTGTACTGGCTGGGTCTGCCGTGATGCAGGACGTTTTGTGGCGCTCGCGCTTTTCCGTCAGGCTCTGGACGAGGCCGAGCTTCTGACGCTCGCCACTCACCCCGATTATCGCCGATCAGGCCATGCTGACGTGCTGCTGACATGCGGGGAGAAGGCGCTTTTCGATCAGGGTGTTGAGCGGGTTTTCCTGGAAGTATCAACGGCCAACCCCGGAGCGCTCGCACTCTATGCACGAACCGGATATGGCGAGATCGCTCGCCGCCCGGCCTATTATCGGGACGGGAGTGATGCGCTGGTGCTTGAAAAATGGCTGCGGAAAGATGGACAGACCGCCCCTTGAGCGCCTATTTCTCGTCCAACACAAAGGGGATTCAGCATGCCGGACCGGATCGAGAAGCTTTGCGTTGCCAAAGGGCTGCGGATGACCGACCAGCGTCGGGTCATCGCCCGTGTCTTGTCGCAGTCTGATGACCACCCTGATGCCGAGGAATTGCATCGTCGCGCGTCCGAGGAGGATCCGCGGATCTCGCTGGCGACGGTGTACCGCACGGTGCGACTGTTCGAAGAGGCCGGCATCATCGAGCGCCATGATTTCCGCGACGGAAGGTCGCGCTATGAGGAAGTCGGCGACGAGCACCATGACCATCTCATCGATTTAAAGTCCGGTGAAGTCATCGAGTTCGTCAATGAAGAGATCGAGCGACTGCAAGAGGCGATCGCGCGCAAGCTGGGCTACAAGCTTGTCGATCACCGGCTCGAACTCTACGGCGTACCGCTCAAGAGCGCCGAGGACTAGGCGCGCGGTCCGGCCCGGCCGGTCTGACACCAAGGGATTGCCATGACCGTCCGCCCGACCAGCCAACACGCGGTCGTCTTCATCTTCATTACGGTCCTGATCGACATGATCGGCTTTGGCCTGATCATACCGGTCATGCCGGAACTCATTGAAGAGCTGACCGGATTGCAGGCGGATGATGCGGCGATCCTGGGCGCCTGGCTGATGGTGTCCTACGCCGCCATGCAATTCGTCTTCGCGCCAATTGTCGGCGGATTGTCCGATCGTTTCGGCCGCAAGCCTGTGCTGCTTGCCGCGCTGGCGGGTTTCACGATCGATTATGTGATCATGGGGTTTGCCCCGGTTTTCTGGCTTCTGCTGGTGGGGCGAATCCTGGCCGGCATCTTCGGGGCGAGTTATTCGACCGCGAATGCGTTCATCGCGGATATCACGCCGCCGGAGCAGCGCGCTGCACGTTTCGGCCTGATCGGCGCGGCCTTTGGTGTCGGCTTCACGCTGGGGCCGGCAATCGGTGGCTTTCTGGGTGATAATTTCGGGCCGCGTGCGCCCTTCTTCGCTGCGGCGATCCTTGCCGGGGCGAACTTTGTCTACGGCCTCATCGTCCTGCCGGAGACGCTGAAACCGGAAAACCGGCGCAAATTTGATATCCGGCGCGCCAATCCGCTCGGTTCGCTGGTGCAGATGCGCAAACACCCGGCGGTACTGGTGTTGATGTGCGCCATCTTTCTCATGCTTCTGGGGCATTCGGTCTATCCGGCGATCTGGTCCTACTACACCGATTTCAAATTCGGTTGGGGGCCGCGCGAAATCGGCCTGTCGCTCATGGCGGTCGGCCTGTCATCCGCTATCGTCCAGGGCGGATTGACCCGCATCCTGGTTCCCAAGCTCGGTGAATGGCGAGCGATCACGATCTCGCTCATCCTCGCGGTGACGGCCTATGCGTTATACGGTTTCGCGACCACGGGCTGGATGGTCTACGCGATCATCGTGTTCGCTGCGCTTGGCGGGATAGGCCAGCCCGCGCTCCAGGGGGTGATGTCACGCATTGTCCCGCCCAATGCCCAGGGTGAGCTGCAGGGTGCCATGACCTCCTTGCAAAGCCTGTCGATGATCATCGGCCCGCTTGTGATGTCGCGCATCTTCTCGCACTACTCCGAAGAGGGGGCTGCCGTGACTTTTCCGGGCGCCCCCTTCCTGCTCGCCTCGGCGCTGACGCTCATTGCCTTGATGATCGGCCTGTCGGCGCGCCGCCATGATCCTGGCCCTGCGGTAAAACCGGCTGTGCCGCCAGCCCAGGCGACCGACCCGGCAGAATAGTCACGCTGTTCGCCGGATCGACTGGCAGGCCTTGCGTTCAGCCCCCATATCCATCATAACCCGCGCCTCCCCGGACCTGCCGAAAGCGGCGGGTCTGTTAGCAATGAGGTAGCGATCTGCCGAACAGATCGAAGAATTTCATGAGTACGACGCGCAAACGCCTCTTCATCAAGACCTATGGCTGTCAGATGAATGTCTATGATTCCGACCGGATGAAGGACGTTCTGACGCCGCTTGGCTATGAGTCGTCGGACACGCCCGAGGGTGCGGATCTCGTTATTCTCAATACCTGCCATATCCGCGAGAAGGCGGCCGAGAAAGTCTATTCCGAGCTGGGTCGCCTGCGTCCGCTAAAGGACGAAAAGGCCGCGTCCGGCGGCATGACGATCGCGGTGGCCGGCTGTGTCGCCCAAGCCGAGGGCGCGGAAATCATGAAGCGCGCACCGGTCGTCGATCTGGTCGTTGGTCCGCAGACCTACCACAAACTGCCCGAGCTGATCGCCCAGGCCCATCGGGCCAAGGGTGAGGCGCTGGACACGGAATTCGAGGTCGAGGACAAGTTTGACCGGCTCGGCAGTGATCGCCAGGTCGAGGGCTATTCGGCCTTTGTCACGGTCCAGGAAGGTTGCGACAAATTCTGCACCTTCTGTGTCGTGCCCTATACGCGTGGCGCTGAATGGTCGCGCCCTGTCGACCAGATCGTCGGCGAGATTCGCGCCCTGGCGGCCAAGGGCATTCGCGAAGTCACCCTGCTGGGCCAGAACGTCAACGCCTTCCACGGCGCCGCGCCGAGCGGCCGCGAGGCAGACGGCCCCTGGGGGCTGGGCCAGCTGGTCCGCCATATCGCGCTGATCGGCGGTATAGAGCGCATTCGCTTTACGACCTCGCACCCGCGCGACATGGATGAGGACCTGATCCAGGCCTTCGCCGACACGCCCAAGCTGATGCCTTACTTCCATCTGCCGGTGCAGTCCGGTTCGGACAAGATTCTCAAGGCTATGAACCGTCAGCATATCGCCGCCGATTACCTCGCGACGATTGCCCGGCTTCGGGAAGTGCGTCCGGATATCGCCATCTCCGGTGACATGATTGTCGGCTTTCCGGGCGAGACCGATGCCGACTTTGAAGCGACGATGGAGTTGGTGCGCGAGGTCAATTACGCGTCCTGCTTCTCGTTCAAATATTCCAAACGCCCCGGTACGCCAGGCGCGGCCATGTTCAACCAGGTCGATGAGGCGGTGAAGACCGAGCGCCTTGCGGCGCTGCAGGCGCTTCTCGACGCGCAGCAGATTGCCTTCAACACCTCGATGATCGGCAAGACGCTCCCCGTCCTGTTCGAAAAGCCGGGACGGTTGGACGGCCAGCTGCATGGACGCAGCCCCTATCTGCAATCGGTGCACGCCAACGCCCCGGCCGAGCTGATCGGCCAGATCGCCGAGGTCGAGATCGAAGGCGCATCCCGCAATGCGCTCTCTGGTCGCCTGATCGGACCGAAACGGAGTGCCGCGTGACCGCATCGCGCCCGCCCGCCCGCAAGCGCGCCGCCAAGCCGCGCAAGGCGGCGTCAGAAAGCCTGTATTTCGAGGACGCGGAACGTCTGCGCGGCATGGCCGGCGCCGGTGATCGCTTCTTCATGATCATCGAGCAGGATCTCGGCGTCTCGATGAGCGCGCCGGGTCGTGGCCAGGTCGTGATCACGGCCGAGGACAACGCTGCCCGGGACGAGGCCAAGCGCGTCCTCAAGCGTCTCTATGCCAGCCTCGAGCACGGGCTGACTTGCGACGAAGCGGCCGTTCGCGCTGCCCTGCGCATGCAGGATGATGACGAGTCGGTGGGCAGTGTGGATGACGGCGTCATCCGGGTGCCCCGCGGCTCCAGCCTGATTGCCCGCACCGAGGGACAGCGCGCCTATGTGCGATCGCTGAAGAATGAAAAGGCCTATGACCTGATCTTCGGTGTCGGCCCGGCCGGGACCGGCAAGACGCTGCTCGCGGTCGCCTATGGCGCCTCCATGCTGGTTCAGCGCAAGGTCGAGAAGCTGATCATCACGCGACCGGCGGTCGAGGCCGGCGAGAAGCTCGGCTTCCTGCCCGGCGATCTAAACGAGAAGGTTGATCCCTATCTCCTGCCTGTCTGGGATGCGCTCGCGGATACGCTCGGTCGCAACCAGCTTGAGAAAATGCGCGAGGATGGCCGGATCGAAGTCGCGCCCATCGCCTTCATGCGTGGCCGCACGCTCAACCGGGCCTTTGTCATCGTCGATGAGGCGCAGAATACGTCGCGGGCGCAGATGCAGATGGTGTTGACCCGCCTGGGCGAGGGATCGCGCATGGCAGTGACCGGCGATCCGAGCCAGTGTGACCTTGGCCCGCGGGACCCGTCTGGCCTGCCCCACGCGCTGGACATCCTTTCCAGCACCAAAGGTGTTGCCATCACGCGCTTTTCGCGCGTTGATGTGGTTCGCCACGATCTCGTGGCCCGGATTGTCGAAGCCTATGAGGAAGATGCGCGCCACAAGACTGGTAGCGCGCAACCGCGATGAACGCCGTAGATCTGATTGTCGAAGATGACGCCTGGTCATCGCTGGAAGGCAAGACGCGCCTCGTTGAGGAGGCGATCACCGCAGCCTGTCGGGAACTGCCCGAGCGAGAGCCCGGCGTGGTCGCCATCCTTCTGGCTGGCGATGACGCGATTGCCGTCATGAATGCCCAATTCCGCGGCAAGACGGGCCCGACCAATGTCCTGTCCTTCCCGGCCGGTGAGCATACCGACAACCATCTGGGCGATATCGCACTCGCCCATGGTGTCATCGCGCGTGAGGCCCAGGCGCGCGGCATCGCGCTGGGTGATCATCTGCGCCATCTCGTCATCCATGGCTTCCTCCACCTTCAGGGTTATGATCATCAAGCGGATGACGAGGCGAGCGTGATGGAAGCGATCGAGCGTCGGGCCTTGGCCCATCTGGGTGTGACCGACCCCTATGAAAACGAGGATCCGGGCCCGACCCCGGCAGCGAAATGACCGATACTTCAGCGCCTTCAGACTCGGACAGTCGACCCTGGCTCTCGCGGCTTTTCTCCACCGGACCGCGAGTTGGCGAGGCTTTGCAGGCGGCACAGTCCGGTCTTGCCCCCAACTCGATCGAGGCCGATGCACTCGACAAATTGCGCGTCGCCGACGTGATGGTGCCGCGGGCCGATATTATCGGGGTCGACGTTGCCACGCCGCTGGGTGAGCTGGCCAAGATTTTCGCGCTTGCCGCCCATTCCCGTCTGCCCATCTATCGCGACACATTGGATGATCCGGTCGGTGTCGTGCACATCAAGGATGTGGTCAGTCATCTTGCGCCGGGATCATCGGGCAAGCGCCCGGCAGGCTGGTCCCAGCAGCAGGTCCTGCCCTCGATCGGACGGCCCCTCCTGTTCGCGCCACCCTCGATGAAGGCACTCGATCTGCTGCGACGCATGCAGGGCCGCCGGATGCATCTGGCCCTGGTGGTCGATGAATATGGCGGTACCGACGGTCTCGTGACCCTGGAGGACCTGATCGAGCCAATCGTCGGGGATATCGAGGACGAGCATGATGACGAGGAGACGCCTGCGATCCGTGCCCGGGGACCGGGTGTCTGGGACGTTGAGGCCCGGGCCGAGATCGACGCGTTCGAGGCTGTCGTCGGGGAAGAGATTGCGGCCGAGGATGAGGACGAGGATGTCGACAGCCTCGGCGGCCTGGTCTTTACGCTCATCGGGCGGGTGCCGGAGCGTGGCGAGGTGATCCGTCATCCCACCGGTTATGAGTTCGAAGTGATTGACGCCGATACGCGGCGCATCAAGCGCATGCGGGTCAGGGCGCCACACAAGCGACCCGAGAAGCCGACTGCGACGGGTTCGGACAGCACGGACGCAGGTTGATGCAGCGCCTGCACCTCCTGGTCTGGCAACCGCGTGTCTGGCTGGCCACCCATTTCGGCTGGCGCCCACGCCTGGTGGTATTCCTGGCCGGGCTGTTCAGTGCGCTCTCACTGGCGCCCCTGCATATCGTACCCGCCTTGATGCTGGGCCTTTGGGCCCTGTTTGCGGCACTCGATGGTGCGCGCAGGGCTGACAAGCCGCTTCGCAGCGCTTTTGTTCGTGGCTTCATTTTCGGCTTTGGCTATTTCCTCGCGGGCATGGCCTGGGTTGTTTATGCCTTCCTGACGCGCGGCGAAGGACTTCAATTTGCCGCGCCCTTCGCCCTGCCCGCCCTGGCGGCCCTTATGGCTGTGTTCTGGGGCCTTGGGGCGGTTCTATTTTGTGCGCTGGCGCCACGCTCGGTGTGGCGGGTCCTGGTGTTCGCGGCGGCCTTTGCCTTCACCGAATGGCTGCGCGGGCATGTTTTCGGCGGCCTGCCGTGGAATTTGCCAGCCTATATCTGGCCTGCCGGCGGCTTGGTCAGCCAGACCGCTTCCTGGTTTGGCGTCTATGGGCTCAGCCTGCTCACGCTCTTCGTCCTGACTGCGCCTCTCGTGGCCGTCACGCCGCGGCTCGAGCTTGGGCGATGCCTGCCCGCATTTGCGGCCCTGGGCATTTCCACCATCGTGCTGGCGACGGGGGCCATAAGGCTTGCGGCCAGTGCACCGGAGAATGTCCCGGGCGTCACCATTCGCCTGGTTCAGGCTGGAATCCCGCAGACCCAGAAATGGGCGCCCGGCGGTGCGGAGCTGACCCGAGATCGCTATCTCGCCCTGACCGGTCGGGATGGCATCGAAACGGTGACCCATGTCGTTTGGCCCGAGGGGGCTCTGCCGAGCTTCATGCTGGAAGATGGCGCGACCCTGGCCCGGATCGGCGAGAGCCTGGATGAGGGCCAGGTGCTCTTGGCGGGCGTCAATCGCCGCGCCGCTGACGGCGATAGTCTGCGGTATTATAACACACTGGCTGCGCTGCGTTTTCCCTCCGGAACGCCACGTATCGCGGCGCTCTATGACAAGGCGCGCTTAACGCCTTTCGGGGAGTTTACGCCCTTGTCGGGTGTTTTGGCGATGACGGGAATTCCGGCCCTGAGAGACCTTGCGCGCTATGAGTTCACACCGGGGCCAGGGGCTGATGTGCTGGAGATTCCGGGCGCGCCGAACTTGCTGCCGCTCGTCTGTTACGAGGCCATATTCCCGAATTTTGTCGGCTCGGCCCAGACGCGGGCCGGCTGGATGTTCAATCTTTCCAATGATGCCTGGTTCGGACCCACGGCCGGTCCGCGTCAGCATTTCAACCAGGCGAGCTATCGCAGCATCGAGACGGGCCTTCCCATGGTCCGGTCAGCCGCACTGGGGGTTTCCGGCGTGGTCGATTCGCTGGGACGGGCGCGGGTGACCATTGACCCGAGCGCGGAAGGCGTACGTGACGTTTCGCTTCCGGGCAGTCTTGGTCGGACACCCTACTCGCTATGGGGTGATTGGCCATTTCTGGCCTTCTGCATCCTCGTTCTGGCGAGCATGGCGTGGCAGCGCTTTCAGTTTTCGCGCGCCGCCAAGCCTGCATCCGTGAGATGAGTTGATTGGGTTGTCTGCCGATGGTTGTGCTAGATTGGCAGGAAGAAATCTCAATGTGGTGCAACCTGAAAGAGGTGTCCCGATGCCCAAGGTGACCCCACGCGGCCCCAATCCGATTGATATTCATGTCGGATCCCGTGTCCGGCTGCGGCGACAGCTACTCAAGATGAGCCAGGAAAAGCTGGGCGATGAGCTCGGTGTGACCTTTCAGCAGGTTCAGAAGTATGAGCGCGGAGCCAATCGCGTCGGTGCCAGTCGGCTCTATCGCCTGTCACGCGTGCTCGATGTGCCGATCCAGTTCTTTTTTGAAGGCCTGGGCGGTGCGACGGCGGCTTCCGGCATGGCAGAGGGTGACCAGACACCCATCGTCTATGACTTCATTCAAAGCAGTGATGGCGTATCGCTCGCGGAATCCTTCTCGCGCATCAAGGACGGCAAGGTTCGGCGGCGCGTGCTTGAGCTGGTCCGGACGCTGGCATCTGAAGATCTGGCCGATGCGTCCTGAGCGCTGACTTTCCCGGTGCAAGCCGCGCCGGAAAACGCTAAACCCGCGCCCCATGACGCACGAAACGCCTGAAAAACCCGCCTTCCGCCTGTTTGGCCGCTCCCAGGGCAAGCCTCTGTCGGCCCGTCAGCAAGGCCTGGTCGATGAGCTTCTGCCGCGCATCAACCTGCCGGAGACAGGGGTGATCGACCCACAGGCGCTGATGCCCGATTGCGCCGAACAGGCGCTCGAGATCGGCTTTGGCGGCGGCGAACATCTGGTCGCCCAGGCGACGGCGCATCCCGAGATCGGCTTTATCGGGATCGAGCCCTTTCTCAATGGTGTCGCCAAGGCTCTGACCGGTGTCGACGCGGCGGGCCTGACCAATGTCCGGTTGGTGCGCGAGGATGCGCGGGAAATCCTGCCGCGCTTCGAGACGGCCTGTTTCGACCGCATCTATCTGCTTTTCCCGGACCCCTGGCACAAGAAGCGCCATGCCAAGCGCCGTTTTGTCCAGCCGGAGACCCGGGATCAGTTCGCGCGTCTGCTAAAGCCGGGCGGGTGTCTGCGGATCGCGACCGATGTCAAATCCTATGCCGATCACTGCATGGCCGAGCTCATGGGCGATGCGCGCTTTGTTTGGCAGGCGAACTCGGCGGATGATTGGCGCATCCCGCCTGCCGATCACATCACCACGCGATACGAAACCAAGAATCTCGGCGACTGCGCCCCGGTCTTCATGGACTTTCTCAGGGCGTGAAGCGGCGGGGGCCCGCCCAGCGGTCAAGCCGTATGGCGCGACCCGCCGTTGAGATGCCTTGCCAAACGCCTCGATGAAGCGTATGTACGGGCTATCAAATGTTCGATTGTATCGGATGATACATTCGAGCGGTCGCCTTCGGCGGCCGCTCTTTTTTGTTTCTGCTGACGGGGCCCCAGCCTTGAAGACCAAGTCGCCACAGGATGATCGCATTCTCGCTCTCGCTGAGCCGGTTGCTGCCGAGCTCGCGCTTGAGGTTGTGCGGGTGCGGATCATGTCCGGCAAGCGGCCGCGACTGCAGATCATGGCGGACCGTGCCAATGGTTCCGCCATCGAGGTTGAGGATTGCGCCCGTTTCTCGCGTGCCCTGTCCGACGTGTTCGAGGTCGAGGACCCGATCGCCGGCGAGTATGATCTGGAAGTCTCCTCGCCCGGCATTGATCGTCCGCTGACCACGCTCGCGCACTTTGCGCGCTGGGAAGGCAATGAGGCGAAGATCGAACTTGATCGCCTGGCCGAGGGCCGCAAGCGCTTTCGCGGCATTTTGGCCGGTGTCGAGGACGACAATGTCGGTCTCGACATGGAGGGCGAGGACGAGACCACGATGATCCCGTTTGACTGGATCCTTGAAGCCAAGCTGGTTTTGACAGACGCCTTGATCGAGGCGGATTTGAAAGCGCGGGGCGCCAGCTCCGCGACGACTGAAGGAGACGAATAATGTCGCTTTTCAACGCAACGGGGATCACCCGATGAGCATTGGTGTCAGTGCAAACCGTCTGGAATTGCTGCAGATCGCACGTGCGGTCGCGGCAGAGAAATCCATCGATGAATCGATCGTGATCGAGGCCATCGAGGAAGCCATCCAGAAGGCTGCGCGCTCCCGCTATGGAGCCGAGAATGACATTCGCGCCAAGATCGACCCGAAAACGGGCGAGCTGTCGCTGACCCGCAACATGACCGTTGTGGAAGAGGTCGAGAATGAGAGCCAGGAGCTGACCCTCGCCGACGCCAAGAAAATCGACAAGGCCGCGGAGATCGGCACCGTCTTCTCCGACGAGCTGCCGCCGATCGAATTCGGTCGCGTTGCCTCGCAGACCGCCAAGCAGGTGATCACGCAGAAAGTGCGTGAAGCCGAGCGCCAGCGTCAGTTCGAAGAGTACAAGGATCGTGTCGGCGAAATCATTTCCGGCATCGTCAAGCGGGTTGAGTACGGCAATGTGATCATTGATCTCGGTCGCGCCGAAGGCATCATTCGTCGCGCCGACGGCATTCCGCGCGAAAATCTGCAGAACAATGAACGCGTCCGCGCCTACATCTATGATGTTCGTGAGGAAGTCCGCGGTCCGCAGATATTCCTGTCGCGGGCCCATCCGGACTTCATGGCCGCCCTGTTCGCGCAGGAAGTGCCCGAAGTCTATGAAGGCATCATCGAAATCCCGTCTGTCGCTCGCGACGCGGGTTCTCGCGCCAAGATCGCCGTGATCTCCAATGACGGGTCGATCGATCCGGTCGGCGCCTGTGTCGGTATGCGCGGTTCGCGCGTCCAGGCCGTGGTCTCCGAGCTGGCCGGTGAGAAGATCGATATCATCCCGTGGTCCGACGACCCGGCGACCTTCATCGTCAATGCCCTGCAGCCGGCGGAAGTCGCCAAGGTCGTGCTCGACGAGGAAGACCAGCGCATCGAAGTCGTGGTGCCGGATGAGCAGCTTTCGCTCGCCATCGGTCGCCGCGGCCAGAATGTGCGCCTTGCCTCCCAGCTGACCGGCTGGTCGATCGACATCCTGACCGAGGAAGAAGAGTCCGAGCGTCGTCAGAAGGAATTCGCCGAGCGGACCCAGCTCTTCATCGCGGCCCTTGATGTCGACGAAGTCATTGCCCAACTCCTGGCCACGGAAGGCTTCACTGACGTGGAAGACCTTGCCTATGTCGATCTCGGCGAAATTGCCGCTATTGAAGGCTTTGACGAGGACACGGCAGAAGAAATCCAGGCCCGCGCTCGTGACTATCTGGACCGCTTGGCTGCCGAGCAGGACGCCAAGCGCAAGGAGCTGGGTGTCGAGGATGCCGTGCTTGAGGTCGAGGGCGTGGAACTCGCCATGACCGTCAAGTTTGGCGAAAGTGACGTCAAGACGGTCGAGGACCTGGCCGGCCTGGTCACCGATGACCTGCGTGGCTGGTTCGAGACCAAGAATGGCGAGCGTGTGCGTGAGCCGGGCATTCTCGAGGACTTCAACCTGTCCTCTGAAGATGCCGAGATGATGATCATGCGCGCGCGGGTTAATGCCGGCTGGATTTCGGAAGAAGACCTGCCGCAGCGTGACGTCGTCGAAGAGGAGGTGGATGAAGCCGCCGCAGCCTTCGACGTCGAGAACATGGATCTGGCGGCGCTGGAAGCCGAAGCGGAGGCCCTGGGTCTCGACCTCGACGCCGAGCTGCCGGAAGAGGGCGAGGAGGCGAAGGCTGACTAACCCTCGGGCCAGCCTGTCCAGGGAACGGCGCTGTGTGGCCAGCGGAGAGGTTCGCGACGAAGCGGCGCTGATCCGGATGGCCCTCGGCCCGGGCCAACAGCTGGTTCCTGACCTCGCAGCGAAGCTGCCCGGGCGTGGGGCCTGGGTCAGTGCGCAGCGGGACCTGATAGAGAAGGCGGTCAAGAAATCCGCCTTCAACCGGGCCTTCGGGTGTCCGGTGACAATGCCGGAAGACCTGCCAGGCCTGATCGAGGCCCAGCTGGTCGAGCGCGCGCTGAGCCTTCTCGGTCTGGCGCGCCGCTCCGGAGACCTGGCCCTGGGCTATGACGCGGTGCGTCTGGCGCTCAAGGCCGGCAAGCCCGCTTGGCGCATCGAAGCGTCAGACGGGGCCGAGGATGGCCGGTCCAAACTGGACCGACTGGCCTTTGCGGCCTGGGGCGATGTCCCGGTCGCTGGATGTTTCACGGCGGAAGCCATCGGCATTGCGACAGGTCGCAGCCCGGTGGTCCACGCCAGCATGTCGGTGGGTTCGCAAGCGCGGGCTTTCACGACTGTGATGGGGAAGCTTTCGGGCTTCCGGCCGCTCGTCCCGCAAGGCTGACGTGCGGAGATTGCCGCGATAGCGGTTGATATCGGCCTTGAGCTGGCTAGTTTAGCGAGCCATCAGGCCGGGCAGTGGTTTGAACAGTGCGGGTTTCCGGCATTCGGCTACCGGAAGACCCCGCGGAACGAAAGCCGATTTGGAAGGCTCGTATGAGCGACGCAGACGACAACAACTCCTCCGGCCGCCGGCCGCTCTCTCTGAAACGCTCCGGCGGTGGCACCGTGCAGCAAAGCTTTGCACGGGGACGCTCCAAGGCAGTCGTGGTGGAGAAGAAGCGCAAGCGCGTGGCTACGCCCGCCAAGGATGGCGGTGCGGGTGGCAAGCAGTCTGGCAATGCCAAGGGTGGTGAATCTGCCCTTGCGGCCAAGGCGCGCCAGCTCGGTCTGTCCGAAGAGGAACTCGTCGCGCGCCAGCGGGCCATCGCCCGGGCTCGCGCTGAAGCTGCCGACCGGGAAGCTCAGAAAAAGCAGGCTGACGCCGAGATGCAGCAGCGTGCTGCCGATGAGCGTCGTCAGCTGGAGGAGCAGCGTGAACGCGCCGCCCGCGAAGTCGAGGAAGCCGAAGAGGCGGCCCGCCGCGCTGCCGAGGAAGAAGCGCGTCTGAAAGCGGAAGCCGAAGAGGCCAAGGCCGCCAAGGAAAGTGGACGCAAGCGCGATGACGAACCGCGTCGCCGCCCGGCGGCCAAGGATGACAAGCGCGCACCGGAGGCGTCGCCAATGGCGGATCCCGCCAGCGCGCTGGAAGCGCTTGGTGGCCGTGTGAAGCGCAAGGGCGGAGGCGCTGGTCCCGGACCAGCTGCCAAGCAGCAGCCGGCGCGGGCCAAGACCGACAATCGCCGTCGCGGCAAGCTGACCATCCAGAATATTTTGGAAGGCGATGAGGAGCGGCAGCGCTCACTGGCCTCGGTTCGCCGTGCCCGCGAACGTGAAAAACAGCGTCGTCAGGACACGTCCGGCGGTCGCGAGAAGATCGAACGTGAAGTCATCGTGCCGGAAGCCATTACCGTGGCCGACCTGGCCAACCGGATGGCCGAGCGCTCGGTCGATGTGATCAAGTATCTCATGAAGCAGGGCCAGATGGTCCGCGTAAATGATGTCCTGGATGCCGACACTGCCGAACTGGTGGTCGAGGATTTCGGTCATATCGTCAAACGCGTCTCGGAAGCGGACGTCGAAGAAGGCTTCATCGCCGATGATGATGCGGACGAGGCAAAAGTGCCGCGCGCACCGGTCATCGCCGTCATGGGCCATGTTGATCACGGCAAGACGTCTCTGCTGGACGCACTGCGCTCGACCGATACCGCATCGGGCGAAGCCGGCGGCATCACGCAGCACATCGGCGCCTATCAGGTGCAGCTGAAGGGTGGCGAGAAGATCACCTTCCTCGACACGCCAGGCCACGCCGCCTTCTCGGCCATGCGTTCACGCGGAGCCATGGCCACCGATATCGTGATCCTGGTTGTGGCCGCCGATGACTCGGTCAAGCCACAGACCATCGAGGCAATCAATCATGCCAAGGCGGCCGGAACGCCGATCATCGTCGCGGTCAACAAGTGCGACAAGCATGAAGCCAACCCGCAAAAGGTCCTGACCGACCTGCTGCAGCACGAAATCGTTGTCGAAGCGATGTCGGGTGATGTGCAGTCGGTCAATGTCTCCGCCAAGACCGGCGACGGGCTGGACGAGTTGACCGAAGCCATCAACCTGCAGGCCGAATTGCTCGACCTGAAGGCCAATCCGGAGCGCAGCGCCGAAGGCATCGTGATCGAAAGCCAGGTCGACAAGGGCCGCGGCCCGGTCGCAACCCTGCTGGTCCGTCGTGGTACGCTCAAGCGTGGCGACATCCTTGTCGCCGGCGCCCAGTGGGGCCGCGTGCGTGCCCTGGTCAATGAACGCGGCCAGCAACTCGACGAAGCGGGGCCCTCGGTCCCGGTCGAAATCCTTGGTCTAGCCGGTGCGCCGGATCCGGGTGAGGTCTTCGCTGTTCTCGACAGCGAATCCCGCGCTCGCGAGATCGCCGACTACCGTCAGCGCAAGGAGCGTGAAGCCTCCGGTGCATCCTCGTCCACGGGCGCCTCGCTCGAGCAGATGATGGCGCGCCTGAAGCAGGATGCGACTCAGGAAATGCCGTTGCTGATCAAGGCAGACGTGCAGGGTTCGGCCGAGGCTATCAAGCAATCGCTTGAAAGCATCGGCAATGACGAAGTCCGTGCCCGCGTGGTCCATGCGGCTCCGGGCGGCGTCAATGAAAGCGATGTTCTGCTCGCCAAGTCGTCGGGTGCACCCGTGTTCGCCTTCAATGTGCGCGCCAACAAGCAGGCGCGCGCACTGGCCGAACGCGAGCATGTCGAAATCCGCTATTACTCGGTGATCTATGATGTGATCGACGATGTTCGGAATACGATGGAAGGCATGCTGGCGCCGGAGAAGCGCGAGAACTTCATCGGCTACGCCGAGATCCTGGAAGTCTTCAATATCACCAAGACCGGCAAGGTGGCCGGTTGCCGCATTACCGAAGGCACCGTCAAGCGCGGCTGTGGCGTTCGCCTTCTGCGCGACGACACAGTGCTGCACGAAGGCAAGCTCAAGACGCTCAAGCGCTTCAAGGATGAAGTGCCTGAGGTCAAGGCGGGTACCGAGTGCGGCATGGCGTTTGAGCGCTATGAAGACCTGCAGAAGGGCGACCAGATCGAGTGCTTCGAGGTGATCGAGGTGGCGCGCAAGCTGGAAGCCTGATCCGACGGATCAGTCGAGAACAAGAAAGGGCGGCCCGAACGGGCCGCCCTTTTTCGTGCGGACAGGCGGGAGGGCGTGCGCCGCAATCAGTGATCAGTCGGGGCTGCGATCAGGCCCTGCTCGGGCGTCGCGTAATTGGCGAAGTCTTCATGGCGGACGATGAGGCCATCTTGCACGGTGATCACGCTGACCTGCTCGGAGCGCCAGCGGAAGTGTTGGCCTTCGGTCTGGGTCGGGTAGAGCGCGTTGACGTGACCGATAAAGACCACACGGCTGTTTGATGTGTAGACTTGGTCCCATTCGAAGCCGAGTTCGATCGGCTGATACGTGTCGACGAATTCGCGCAGCAACCCGATCATCGCTTCGCGCCCGTCATCGGACAGACCTTCAAATCCATATTCTTCGGACTCCGCCGTTGGATCACGAAAGGCAACATCCTCGGCTAGCATGGCAGCCATCGCGTCCAGCTCGAGGTCGGAATAATGCGCCATATAAGTGCGCGCGACCGCTTCCGCGCTAGCATTGGCCTCGCCTTGGGCAAGGGCGGTTGTCGGGACCAGAAGCAGCGCGGCGGCGCAGGTCAGCCCGGCGAGTACAGAATGTGATTTCATGAGGCTCAAGCTCCAATGCACAAGGGGGTCAGGCCGGTGACCCGGGGATTTTGGCTCGGGCAGTAGGTCCCCGAGCCACCGGCCCGGTCCAGGCAGGGGGCACACACCCTGCTCGGACCATCTCGAACAGCAGCCAGGGCTGCTCGTAACTGATCAGTGAGGGACCGCAATGCGGCTGGCGCCATTGAAGTCGGTATAGTCGCGATGCTCGGCCACACGACCGTCCTCGACCGTAATGATGGTTGTGATGGGATAGCGGAAGGCCTGTGCGTTTTCGCCTTCGCCGTAGATCACGTCGATATGGCCATTGAAGATGACGCGCCCGGATGCCTCATAGCTGCGGTCAACCGTGTAGCGCCCGTGATTGATCCCCCAGGCGCTAACGCCGGCGGTTATGGCCTCGGGGCCGCGCCACTCAATCCGGTCTGTGACCATGTCGATATTAAAAGATGTCGGATCAATGAAGACCGTGTCTTCAGTCATGAGCGCGGTCATGACCGCAAAGTCCTGGCTGGAATAAGCGTCGAGCCAGGCCTCGGCGACGGCGCGCGGCGTCTCTTCATGATGATCAGCGGCAGCAGCGGCAAAGCCGGTCAGGCTGCCGGCCAGAGCCAGCGAAAGCGTTGTCAGTCGAACCATGATTGTCGTGTGTCCTGAAAATATCCCGGCCGCCCTCGTCAGGCGGCGTGTGGCGTCGAATAGCGCTGGGACGGCCGCCGCGGTAAAGGGCCGGTCATGCTCAAAGTGACGAGCGCGGGAGGTCGAGGGACGAATGGGGGCTTCCGGGCGGGTCTTGCATCGCCCGGCCAAGGAGCGTACACCCGCGCGCCTCGCTTCCGCCGGGATGGAGAATTGGATGGCCCGCCGCAAGACCCAGACGCCGAAAGGCCCGAGCCAGCGCCAATTGCGCGCCGGTGAACTCGTCCGTCATGCCCTTGTCGGCATCCTGACGCGCGAAGAGCTGCGCGATCCGGACCTGGAAGGCCAGTTGATTTCCGTCACTGAAGTGCGCCCAAGCCCGGATTTGCGGGTGGCCAAGGTTTATGTGGCACCGCTCGGCCGTGGCGATTCCGCCAAGCTGGCCTCAGGCCTGAACCGGTGCGCCGGCTTTCTCCGTGGACGCCTGGGCCGTGAGATCGAGATGAAGTTCACGCCGGAGCTGCATTTCCACCCGGACAATTCCTTCGATACGGCCAGCCATGTCGACGATCTGCTGAACCGCCCGCAAGTTCGTCGTGACCTTGATGCGGACGAGGATCACGACGGCGAGGCCGAAGACTAGTTTCCGGTCGTCTCCGCTTCTGCGACCGGCAAAGGCGGCAGGTCCGTGCGCTCGAGGCGGTAGCTCCGTCCTTCTCCGGTGAGCCCTGCCTGGTTTGCCGTGATGGCGGCCACCCGCCCGGCTGCATCGCGCTCCAACGTCATATCGGTATTGAAAAGCCGCCAGTTGAAGGTGTCGATCCCGGTTGGCGTGAGGTAGAAACGCCAGTCACGTTCCGTCAGAACCAAGTCCAGCCCGCCCTCGGTCTGCATGAGCGCAACCGGGCCGAACGGGCTTCCTGAATAGGTGCCGACGGCTTCCAGATGGCCAGAGGTCAGGCGATCGGTGGCGGGCCGGCTGGCGGCTGGCGCCACGGGGCGACCCAGCACCAGCGCGTGCAGGACATCCCGGATTTCCCAATTGGGATAGGATTCAAGGCTGGTTCCATAGGCGATCGCGATGTCGCGTCCGGGCAGGACCGAAATTCCGGCACTGTATCCGGGCACCGAACCCTGGATGGTGTAGATTGTTTCGCCGCCCGATTGCTCCACACTCCAGGAGCCGACCATCTGGCCATCCGGCTCGAACAAATCGATCCGGCGACTCGCGACCGCATCCGCCAAATGTATCAAGTCCCCCATCGGCGCGACCAGGCCGGACGCCCCAAGGGCGGGCGTGTCGGTCATCGGCGCGCGCAGATCGAGCGGGAGCGGGCCTGCGGTATAGCCGGTTGGAACGCCCGGGAGCGCGGACCCATCGGCGCGCATGATCCGGCTGTTCTGCATATCCAGCGGTATCAGGAATTCAGTCGTCAGCAAGGTTTCGAAGCGTGCGTTGACGGCGCGCTCGATGATCACGGCGAGCAGGCCGTAGCCCACATTGGAATAAGCATAGCCATGCGGCCCAGCGGCAGGCGCCGGCTGGTCGGCCAGCCAGGTAATGAGCGTGTCACTCGCACCATCGGCGAGCGCACCCGGCGGCACATCGCGCGGCAGTCCGGCGGTATGGTTCAGAATGTCGCCGATCCGGACCGTCTCATAGCCGACGAGTTCCGGGACGAAGCGCGATACGGCCATGTCGGGTGACAGGCGGCCCTCATCGACCAGTCGGCGAGCCATGGCCGCGGTCAGGCTCTTGGTGATGGAACCGGTCGGAAAACGGGCCTGGGCCGTCATCGGCTCACCGGTGACCCAGTCGGCATACCCAAAGGTCAGGGCGATGGGCAGGTCTGCGCCCGCGCGGATCATGATGACGCCGGAGAAGTCGCGGGAGTCCACAAGCGGCTGGAACCAGTCGCGCACGCGTTCGTCCAGCGGACGTGTCTCAGCGGGCGACTGAGCCGCGCTCTCGATCATGAGGCCAAGCGTCAGGCCGAGCACAGCAAGCGCGGTTCTAAACATGCGAAACTCCCCGGTTCGGTTTCCACACCTAGGTGCTTCGCCCGAAGCCAGCAAGCCTGTAACCCTTGCCTTGGCGGTGCCGATCCGATAGGCCCGCCCCTCCCGCGGACGGGTCCGATCCCCGCCGCCAGATGGAGACTGATATGGGCCGACGCCGCAAGGGCGAGGACATCCACGGATGGGTGATCCTGGACAAACCGCTCGACATTACCTCAACCCAGGCCGTTTCGGCTGTCCGGCGCCTCTTCAACGCGAAGAAGGCCGGGCATGCCGGAACGCTCGACCCGCTGGCCTCCGGCATCCTGCCGATCGCGCTGGGTGAGGCCACCAAGACGGTGCCTTTCGCCGTCGAAGGCTCGAAAATCTACCGCTTCACCGTGCGCTGGGGCGAGCGGACGACGACGTTGGACCGGGAAGGCGATATCATCGCGACCAGCGATGTCCGTCCCGGTCGCGAGGCGATCGAGGCGGTCCTGCCGGATTTCATCGGGGATATCCAGCAGGTTCCGCCGGCCTTCTCCGCGATCAAGGTCGATGGCGAGCGCGCCTATGATCTGGCTCGTGGCGGGGAAGATGTGCAGCTCGAAGCGCGCGAGGTCCATATCGAGGATTTGCGCCTTCTCGACTGTCCGTCAGAGGATATGGCGGTGCTGGAAATGCGTTGTGGGAAAGGCGCTTACGTCCGTTCACTGGCGCGCGACATCGCCTTCGCCCTGGGCACGGAAGGCCATGTTGCCGCCCTGCGCAGAATTCGCGTCGGCGGATTCGCCGAAACGGAATCCACAAGGCTGGACGTTTTGGAAGAAATGGCCCATAAGGGCGCCGCTTCGGAAGCTCTGCTCCCGGTTCAGACCGCGCTGGACGACATCCCGGCGCTGGCCGTTACCGACGAGGAAACCTTCCAGTTGAAGCTAGGACGTCCGATCGTCCTGCTCCCGCGTCAAGCGCAAGAGCTGAAGGCGCAGCGCCGACCCCGTGAAATTGCGGGCAAGGACTGTACCTTTACCGCTTTGGCTCTTTGCGACGGTGTGGCAGTGGCGCTCGGAGACGCGAGAGCAGGAAAATTCCAGCCCTCGCGTGTTTTCAACCTCACACCCTGACATCAGGGTGTCGACATAACGAGTTTAGGAGAACCCGATGTCGATTACGCAAGAGCGCAAATCCGCGCTGATCGCTGAACATGCCCGTGGCAAAGCCGACACGGGATCGCCGGAAGTGCAAGTGGCCATCCTCACAACGCGGATTGCCAATCTTACCGAGCACTTCAAGACCCACAAGAAGGACAACCACTCGCGTCGCGGCCTTCTTAAGATGGTCTCCCAGCGCCGCCGGCTTCTCGACTACGTCAAGAACAAGGACGTGGCCCGTTATCAGGCTCTGATCGAGAAACTGGGTCTGCGCCGCTGATCCGCGACGCCATCCGTACGAAAGACGATATGTTCGATATCCAGAAAGAAACGATTGAGTGGGCAGGTCGCCCACTCACCATCGAAACCGGGCGGGTCGCCCGCCAGGCTGACGGCGCCGTCATGGTGTCTTACGGCGAGACGACAGTTCTCGCCACCGCCGTCGGCGTCAAACAGGCCAAGCCGGGAGTCGATTTCTTCCCGCTGACGGTCAATTATCAGGAAAAATACTTCGCAGCGGGCAAGATTCCCGGCGGTTTCTTCAAGCGTGAAGGCCGTCCGACGGACAAGGAGACGCTGACGTCGCGCCTCATCGACCGTCCGATCCGTCCGCTGTTCGTCAAGGGCTTCAAGAATGAAGTCCAGGTGATGCTCACCGTCCTGTCGCACGACCTTGAAAACGATCCCGACATTGTCGGCATGATCGGGGCCTCTGCGGCGCTGGTCCTGTCCGGTCTTCCCTTCATGGGTCCGATCGGCGCGGCTCGCGTTGGCTACAAGGACGGCGAATACATCATCAACCCGCCTTGTGACGAGATGGAAGACAGCGAGCTCGATCTCGTCGTCGCCGGTACGCAGGACGCGGTCATGATGGTGGAATCGGAAGCCAAGGAGCTTTCCGAGGACGTCATGCTCGGCGCCGTCATGGCAGGCCACGCGGCCTTCCAGCCGGTGATCGACATGATCATCAAGCTCGCCGAACGTGCGGCCAAGGAACCCTGGGATTACGCCCCGGCTGATCATTCTGCCGAGGAAGCCAAGGTTCGTGACCTGATCGGTGACGATCTGGCCAAAGCCTACACCATCGTCGACAAGACCGAGCGTTATGCCGCGGTCAATGCGGCGAAGGACAAGGCCATCGAAGCCCTGCTCCAGACGGAAGACCGTCCGGACGGCATCGAGATGACGGTTCTCAAGGACGTCATGAAAGCGGTCGAGAGCTCCATCGTTCGCGGTGGCATCATCAAGACCGGCAAGCGTATCGATGGCCGCGCCCTCGATCAGGTCCGTTCGATCGTGTCTGAAGCCGGCATCCTGCCGCGGACGCATGGTTCGGCCCTGTTCACGCGTGGGGAAACCCAGGCCCTGGTCGTTGCGACCCTGGGCACGGGCGAAGATGAGCAATTCATCGACGCCCTGACGGGAACCTATAAAGAACGCTTCATGCTGCACTACAATTTCCCGCCCTATTCGGTCGGTGAGACGTCTTTCCGTCTCGCTCCGGGTCGTCGGGAAATCGGCCACGGCAAGCTTGCCTGGCGTGCGGTCAAGGCGGTCCTTCCGGCCAAGGAAGACTTCCCCTACACGATCCGTCTGGTCTCCGAGATCACCGAGTCGAACGGCTCGTCCTCGATGGCCACGGTCTGTGGCGCTTCGCTGTCCATGATGGACGCCGGCGTGCCGATCACCCGTCCGGTCTCTGGCATTGCCATGGGCCTGATCAAGGATCCGGAAGGCGTTGCCGTTCTCTCCGACATCCTGGGTGATGAGGATCATCTCGGCGATATGGACTTCAAAGTGGCTGGTACCACTGAAGGCGTCACCTCGCTGCAGATGGACATCAAGATCGCCGGCATCAACGAGGAGATCATGAAGACAGCCCTGGCCCAGGCCAATGGCGGTCGTCTGCATATCCTCGAAGAGATGGGCAAGGCGCTGGGCGAAGCCCGCACCGAGCTCGGCGAGTTCGCGCCGCGTATCGAGACCATCACCATTCCGACCGACAAGATCCGCGACGTGATCGGTTCGGGCGGCAAGGTGATCCGCGAGATCGTGGAAACGACCGGTGCCAAGGTCGACGTCAATGATGACGGCGTGATCAAGGTGTCGTCCTCGGACGGCGCGTCGATCAAGGCCGCCCTCGACTGGATCCACGGCCTCACGGCCGAGCCGGAAGAAGGCAAGGTCTACAAGGGCAAGGTCGTCAAGGTCATGGACTTTGGTGCCTTCGTGAACTTCTTCGGTCCCAAGGACGGTCTCGTCCACGTGTCCCAGCTCAAGGCTGAACGCGTGAACCATCCGTCCGACGTGGTCGCTGAAGGCCAGGAAGTCTACGTCAAGCTCCTCGGCTTCGATGATCGCGGCAAGGTTCGCCTGTCGATGAAAGTCGTCGACCAGGAAACCGGCGAAGAGATCAAGAAGGAAGAAGAAGACGCTGAATAAGCGATCTGCTTCGATCGACTGATCAAGAAAGCCCCGCCGGAGTGATCCGGCGGGGTTTTTCGTGCCCGCTACGCAAGATGAGGAACACACGTTATAATCCGTTGCAGGCCCGACACGCGTGGCTGCTTGGCGGAGGATTGAGGGTGAACTGGACGATTGCTGACTTTCTGGTCGCGGGCTGTTTGCTGGCGGTTCTGGGGTCGGGGGCCTGGTGGGTCGCGCGCCCCGGTCGGCCCTGGTCTCGTCGCCTTGCCGATTTCGGCATGATTGGAAGCAATGTCCTGCTGATCTGGATCAATGGCGCTGTGGGTGTGATCGGGACCGAGGACCAGGACGCCAACCTTCTTTATCTCATCCTGCCGGTGTTCGGGATAGCGGGCGCCGCTGCGTCGCGCTGGACCCGACGCGCTCGTTATCTGGCCAGCCTGGCGTCGGCGATGGCCATGGTTCTGATTGGCGGTTTGGCGCTGGCCTTTGGCTGGGGAGAGGGCGGCGCGCGCTGGCCGGTGGATGTGCTGAGCGTGACAGCTGTCTTCACCGCCGGATTTCTGTTTGCGGCCTGGCTCTACCGTCAGGCAAATCAGGCGGAGTTCGTTCAGGCGGCGTCCAGCCGGGCGCGATAGCGCCGACTGCCGGGGATTTGCGCGCCGGTATCCAGGGTGATGGCGACATCGCCCTCGCCGGTCGGGGCGATCTCGGTGATGGCATCGCGATTGACCAGCCAGGAGCGGTGGACCCGGACGACATCGATGCCGGCATCGGCCAATTGCCGTTCCAACTCGGTCAGGGTGGAGCGGGCGAGGTGCTCGCCGCCGGCCAGGCGGATCTCGACATAATTCCCGGCCGCCTGGGCGGCGCGAAATTCATCGGCCGCGATTCGCAGGGTACGGCCGCCGCATTTCAGGGTCAGGCGATGAGAACTGCGCGCCTCGGCCCGGGCGGCCTCGACTTCCAGTCGCCGCATCTGCAGGGCCAGTGAGACCGCCATGATGATCTGATAGCCCGCATAGGTGCCAATATCCTTGCGCGCCTCATAGACGATTTCCCGCCATGGGGCGTCATGGAAGAACTCGTAGTCGCTCTCATAGGCAAAGGCCCAGACCCCTTCCCGGATCAGCACCATGCCCAGTACATGCAGGCTGGTATAGGCGAGGAAGCCCAGCAAATGCCAAGGCAGGGAGGTCAGCCAGCGACCGGGTTCCAGGGGGGCGCGCAATCCCAGCCACATCATGGCCGGCACCATGAGTGCCGTCATGATGATGCTCGAGCCTTCCGTAACCCAGGCAAAGAAAGGGGGTGCGTCACGTCCGTCTCGGGCGAACTCGGTGTCTATGGACAAGGAGGCGATGATCCAGAACGCCAGCAGGCTGAGCCAGGCGAAGCGGCAGGCCAGCCATAGCGCCCGCCGTTCGGCGGCGCGGGCGCGGTCTCGATCAAAGGGACGCGTGTCGCTCATGTCCGGATGCTCGCTCACGGTCTTACAAACCGCAAGCGGGACGTCAGCCGCTCATCCCCGCTCGCCGCCGCTTGACACTGAGCTGCAGCCACTGGCCCCGCCGGACTGCCTGTGGTCCCCGGGTGCTGGCGTGAAGCGGACGGCTGCATGACAGGTGTCTGCACTTGAGGAGTGTTGCCATGACCCACGAAGCCGCCCGACAAACGCATACCCTATCAGCCTCGTCCCGACATTTCGGTGTCGACTGGTTGCGGATCGGGGTCTTCTTGCTGTTGATCGTCTATCACACCGGCATGTTCTTCAATACGGAAGGCTGGCATGCCAAGAGCCTCAACGCGAATGACGCGATGGAGCCCTTCATGTGGCTCTCCAGTCCCTGGCGCCTGCCGCTGCTTTTCCTGATTTCCGGCATCGCCATCCGCTTCCTCTCCGACAAGCTGGGAAGTGGCCGTTTCGCCGCTGATCGGGCCTGGCGGCTGTTTCCGGTCATCCTGTTCGGCATGTATGTGATCGTGCCGCCGCAATCCTATTCCGAGCTGCGTATTGCCGGCCTGATCGAACCGGGCTGGTGGGACTTCTATCGCCAGTATGCCGGCGAGTGGGCGGGCCCGTGGGCGCTGCACACGCCGACCTGGAACCATCTCTGGTATGTCGTTTATCTCTTCGTTTATTGCCTGCTCCTGGCGCCGCTTATTCCGCTGCTGCGCAGGCTGGCGGACAGCGCGGCATTGCAACGGGCGGGTCTGGCCGCGGCCCGCAATGGCCTGGGACTGGCCGGTCTCATTATCCTGCCGCTCCTGCCCTTTCTTCTGGTCCGCTTTACCCTCGCCGACCAGTTTCCGACCACGCATGACCTGGTCGAGGATTGGGCCAATCACGCCAACTCCCTGACCATGGTGCTGATCGGTTATTTCCTGGCCAAGAATGACGGGCTCTGGCGTGCGATTGATCGGGCTCTGCCGGTCGCTGCAACGCTGACCGCCGGTCTGCTCGCCTATCTCTTCTGGGCCTATACCCATATCGATTTCGTGGTGTCCGAGCCGGCCCTGCTCTGGATCGCGCGGATCGGCCGGATCGTCTTCATGTGGTCGATCATCTTGACCCTTCTGGGTGCGGCGCGCCGCTGGCTGGACCATGACGGCCCGATCCGTCGCTATCTCACTGCGGCGGTCTTCCCCTGGTATATTCTGCATCAGACCCTGATCGTGTCGGTCGGCTTTGCGATCCGCGATGCGGGCTTCGGGGTCTGGACGGAATTCCTGCTCATCGAGGCGGCCACGATTGTCGGCTGCGTAATCGGATTTGAGGTCCTGCGCCGGATTCCGGTGCTGCGCCTGGTCATGGGCATGAAGGCGTTGGCGCCTGCGGTGACGACCGAACCGGCCCAAGGAGCCGCCAGGCCGGCGGCCGCCGGTGAGACATTACAAAAACTTTAGACGAAACCGCGCCGCGTCCGCCTATCTTTCCGAACAAATATATCGGGGAGTTCGTGATGTTGAAATCGATGATGAAAACCGGCCTCAAGGCCGGACTGGGACTGGTGGCGGCTTCGGCCTTCTGGGTTGCCCCGGTCGCGGCGCAGGAGCCCTACCGCCTGCCACCCCAGGACATCATCGATATCGTCGACGCGGCACCGTCGCCCTGGACCTCGCTTTCGCCGGCGCGCGACACGCTTTTGCTCATGCATCGCGAGGCCCTGCCGCCGGTTGCCGAACTGGCCCGTCCGATGGAGCGCCTGGCCGGGCTTCGCCTGGATGCGACGCTGAATGGGCGTCATGGTCCGCGCTCGGTGGTTGGCCTTTCCCTGATGGATCTGGAGAGCGGTGAGGAGCGCCGGGTCTCGCTGCCGGATGATGCCGGGATTTCCTACACAAGCTGGTCGCCGGACGGGTCGCAGATCGCCTTTGTGATGACGCGCAATGACGCGCTCAGCCTGTGGGTGGTCGATGTCGAGCGGGCCCGCGCCCGAGAACTGGTCGATAGCGGCATCAATGCCGTCTTCTCGCCGATTGACTGGATGCCGGATGGCGACAGCCTGCTCGTCAGCCTTGTGGATCCGGACCGCGGTGCCATGCCGGAGCGTCCGCGTGTGCCGGTCGGTCCTGTCACCCAGGAAGCCAGTGGCTATGAAGCGCCGGTGCGGACCTATCAGGATCTGCTGACCGATGATCATGACGCCGCCCTCTTTGCCTGGCTCGCCACGAGCCAGCTGGCCGTCGTCAATACCAGCGGCCGCACGCGGGTTCGCGAGCTCGGCGAGCCGGGCCTGTATTATTCCGCTTCTCCGGCGCCGGGCGGGGAGTATGTCCTCATCGGCGAGATGGAACAGCCTTTCTCCTACCAAGTACCCTGGTCGCGTTTTCCGGACCGGGTCTTCGTGATCGACATGGACGGTGATGAAGTGGCGACGATTGCCCGTCAGCCCCTGGCCGACAATGTACCGATCGGGGGCGTGGTCACCGGTCGCCGCTCGGTGAGCTGGCAGGCCAGTCATGCCGCCCGCCTGACCTGGGCGGAAGCGCTCGATAATGGCGATCCGCGGGTTGAAACCGATGAGCGCGACAGTGTCTGGGCGCTCGAAGCTCCGTTTGACGGTGAGCCGATGGAAATCCTGCGCACCGAGGATCGCTATTACGGCACGCAATTCACCACGGAAGGCCAGCTCGGCTTTTCCATGGAGTATGATCGCGATACGCGCGTCATTCGCCGCTGGCTGGTTGATTTTGCCGATCCGTCGGTCGAGCCGCGCCTCGCCGAGGAACGTAATTATCAGGACAGCTACGCCAATCCGGGCAGTGCGTTGAGCGTTCGCAATGAATTCGGCCGCAGCGTCGTCGGCGTCCATGATGGCTATATGTACATGGCCGGTGACGGCGCCACGCCGGAGGGCGACCGCCCCTTCCTCAACCGGGTCAATTTCGAGACGTTCGAGACGACGGAAATCTGGCGCAATAGCGGTGAGAATTACGAAGAGATCATCGGTCTCACCGCGCCGGATGGCTCGGCCTTCCTGACCAGCTGGGAAGACCCGGTGACCCCGCCGAATGTGCGCTGGCACCGCGCCGGTGAAGCGATCGCCCAGATCACCGATTTCGAAAATCCCCACCCGCAGCTCAATGAGATCAGCCGCGAGCTGATCACCTATGAGCGCGAGGATGGCGTGCCGCTCTCGGCGACGCTCTACCTGCCGGCCGGCTATGAGGAAGGCGACACCCTGCCCGTCCTCGTCTGGGGCTATCCGCTGGAATACAACGACACCTCGACGGCCGGTCAGGTCTCCGGCTCGCCCTACGAATTCACCCGTGTCGGCGGGACCAGTCCGCGCTTCCTGGTGACCCAGGGCTATGCGCTGCTGGAAAACGCCACCATGCCGATCGTCGGAGATGACCCGGAGACGGTGAATGACACTTTCATCGAACAGCTCGTCCTGTCGGCGGAAGCTGCGCGTGATGTGACGGTGGAGATGGGCTTTGGCGATGGCGAGCGTCTGGCGATCGCCGGCCACTCCTATGGCGCCTTCATGACCGCGCATCTTCTCGCCGCCTCGGACGTCTTCCGCGCCGGTATCGCCCGCTCGGGCGCCTATAACCGCACCCTGACGCCCTTCGGCTTCCAGTCCGAACGCCGCACCTTCTGGGCGGCACCGGAGACCTATTTCGAGCTCTCGCCCTTCATGCATGCCGACCAGATCAATGAGCCCATGCTGATTATCCACGGCCAGATGGACAATAATTCCGGCACCTACCCGATGCAGTCCGAACGCATGTTCGCCGCCGTCAAAGGCAATGCCGGCACCGCCCGCCTGGTCATGCTCCCCTATGAAAGCCACGGCTATCGCGGCCGCGAGAGCATCCTCCACGTTCTGGCCGAAAGCATCGACTGGCTGAACCGCTGGGTGATGCCGGTTGAGGATCCGATGGGGGAGGAGGAGGCTGCGGCGGAATAATTCTGCTGAGCTTGCAATCCAAGCCGAGAAAAGGCCCCGTCGGAGCAATCCGGCGGGGCCTCTTTCATGGCAGCGCTGTCGAGGTCAGATCTACTCGTCATCATCCATGCTAGGCACCGCCACAGCGTGGAAGCCGGCATCCACATGCAGCGTTTCACCCGTGCAGGAAAAGCCGAGATCGCTCAGCAGGTAGAGCGCGGCGCCGGCGACGCCTTCCATTTTGGTGTCCTGCTTCATCATCGACCATTCGCGGCCGGTGCGCATCAGGGCCTTGCCGCCGGAAATGCCGGCCATGGCGAGGGTGCGCATCGGGCCGGCCGAGAGCGCGTTGACGCGGATGTCCTTGGGGCCGAGGTCGCGCGCCATATAGCGGGTCGAGGCCTCGAGGGCCGCCTTGGCGACGCCCATGACATTGTAGGACGGGACGACACGTTCCGAGCCGAGATAGGTCAGCGTCACCATGGCGCCGCCATTGGGCATCAAATGGGAGGCGCGCTTGCCGGCATCGACGAAGGAGAAGGCCGAGATGTCCATCGCCCGGCGCCAGCCCTCGCGGGTGGTGTTCTCGGTGAAGGAGCCGACCAGCTCGTCCTTGCCGGCAAAGGCAATGGCATGGACGAGGAAGTCGATCGTGCCCCACTTGTCTTCCAGCGCCTTGAAACAGGCATCCATGGAAGCGTCATTGGTGACGTCGGCCTGAACCATGAAAGGCTCGCAGGGCAGGCTCTCGACCAGCGGACGGACCCGACGCTCGAGCGCTTCATCCTGGTAGGAGAAGGCAATCTCGGCGCCCTGGGCCGCCAATTGCTGGGCAATGCCCCAGGCAATCGAGTTCTTGTTGGCCACGCCCATGACAAGACCGCGCTTGCCCTTCATCAGCTCGCCGGCCGGAAACACCGTATCGCTCATCGGGAAATCCCCTTCTGGATCAGATGACGTCTTTTACGACGCTTTAGATTTTTTCGAAAATGACCGTTCCATTGGTGCCACCGAAGCCGAAGGAATTCGACATGGCGGTTTTCAGATCGGCGTCGCGAGTTTCGGTAACGATCGGCAGGTTCAGCGCCGCAATGTCGGGATCCATGTCGAAGACATTGATCGACGGGGCGACGAAGCCGTTCTGCATCATCAACAGCGTGTAGATGGCCTCATGCACACCGGCCGCGCCGAGCGAATGGCCGGTCATCGACTTGGTGCCAGAGATCATCGGCGCGCTGTCGCCGAAGACTTCCTTGACCGCTTCCATCTCCTTGATGTCGCCGACCGGGGTCGCGGTGGCGTGCGGGTTGAGATAGTCGATCGGCGTTTTCACCGTTTCCATCGCCAGCTTCATGGCGCGCACGGCGCCTTCGCCGGACGGGGCGACCATGTCATAGCCGTCGGACGTGGCACCGTAGCCCGTGACTTCGGCGATGATATTGGCGCCGCGTGCCTTGGCCCGCTCATATTCTTCCAGCACCACCACACCGGCGCCGGCACCGCCGACGAAACCGTCACGATCCTTGTCGAAGGCGCGCGAGGCCTGTTCCGGGGTGTCGTTATACTTGGTCGACATGGCGCCCATGGCGTCGAACAGGTTGGAGAGGGCCCAATGGATCTCCTCGCAACCGCCGGCGAACATGACGTCTTGCTTGCCCCACTGGATCTGTTCGGTCGCGGCACCGATACAGTGCAGCGAGGTCGTGCAGGCCGAGGTGATGGAGTAGTTCACGCCGAGAATCTTGAACGGGGTGGCCAGCGTGGCCGAGGCCGTCGAGCTCATCGCCTTGGGCACCGCAAACGGGCCGATCCGCTTGGGACCTTTCTCGCGGGTGATGTCCGCGGCATTGACGATGGTGCCAGCGGACGGTCCGCCCGAGCCCATGATGATGCCGGTGCGGTGGTTGGAAATGTCGTTTTCATCCAGACCGCTTTGGGCAATGGCCTGTTCCATGGCCATATAGTTCCAGCCGGCGCCTTCCGACATGAAGCGGTAGACGCGCTTGTCGACATGGGCGGCCGGATCAATGTCCGGCTTGCCGCCGACCTGGCAGCGGAATCCGAGCTCGGCGAAGCTTTCCATGCGGCCAATGCCGCTCTTGCCGTTTTTCAGGGACTCGGTGACTTCCGCAGCATTATTGCCGATCGGGGAAATCACGCCGAGACCGGTAATGACAACACGACGCATGAGGCTCTCCTGGGTCAGGCCATTTCGCCGGGCTTGAACAGGCCCACGCGCAAATCCTTGGCAGTATAGATGGTCTTGCCATCGACTTCGACACGGCCATCACCAATGGCCATGATCAGGCGGCGCTGGATGACGCGCTTGAGGTCGATGACATAGCGGACGGTTTTGCAGTCCGGGGTGATCTGGCCGGTGAATTTCACCTCGCCCACGCCCAGGGCGCGACCCTTGCCCGGATTGCCCTTCCAGCACAAGAAGAAGCCGACCAGCTGCCACATGGCGTCGAGGCCGAGACAGCCCGGCATCACCGGGTCGCCCTTGAAGTGGCAATCGAAGAACCAGAGGTCGGGCTTGATGTCGAGTTCGGCGATGATCTGGCCTTTGCCATGTTCGCCGGTTTCGTCATCGATGTGGACGATACGATCCATCATCAGCATGGGCGGCGCGGGGAGTTGCGCATTGTCCGGTCCCCACATCTTCCCATTGCTGGAGTCGATCAGGTCATTGTAGCTGAAAGAGCTTTGGCGTTCAGTCATGTAGCCGATCAGTTGCGCCGCGTGTGAAGGCGCATGGCGATCACCGGGCTGGTCACGAAAACCCGGCTGGCCATGGTCAGCCGGAAAGATCAGGGCAGAGCGGTATCATGGGCGACGGAGGGGCTCAAGGCGGGGTTGCCGTCCCCGTCAGGCCCGGTTTCGCTGTCCAGCTCCTGCGGATAGACGCCCCACAAGGTGTGGGGGCGTACCCAGCCGCGAAATCCCTGGGCCTCGACACGGCACCAACCGGTCCGGCAGCGTTCCAGCGAGAGGATCACGCCGGGTTCGGCGACAGCCTCGATTGGCGAGCTGTTGCTGTCCCGGGCGTGCAGCGGCGTTTCCTCGAGCGTGTAGACCGAGCGACGGCCTGACAGGATCGAGCGATGCATCCAGGTCACCTCGCCCTCCGGGTCGCGCACCCGGCGCCAGTCCGGCGTCTCCGCGATCACTTCCATCGGAAGGCCGGCGCGCAGATAGCGCCACGCAATCGGATGCTGCGAGGACGGGCCCGAACGACCATTTGCGACATCCACTTTCAGGGACACAAAGCGAGGCACGGCTTGTCCTGAAGGTGTCGCCGTGTGCTCCGTTTCCTGGCTAAAGGCGGGTCCGACAAGAGCGAGGCCGCTCAGCAAGAGGGCGGTGATGGTAGCGCGAATCATGCGGGACTCCTTCGCCTCCAGTGGTGCGCCGCTTCGGTGAATAGGGGGTAAATCCTCGCCGATTCTTGCAGAGTCGAGAAAACGTGTCGAGCTGTGGGGTGAAATTGCGCCGCGCTTGCCTATATCTTGGGGGAATACTCGCCACGGAAGTGTCTGCGGCGGGTCCATTGGGAGGGGAAGCATGAGTTTTCGTCTGGCAATAACCAGTGCGGCGGCGTTCTTGGCCGCGGGCGGGGTCGCCGCCAACATCACCGAGCCGGCTTCGGCGCAGGGCAACGAGATCGCGGCCACTGCGACGGACATGGGTGACGGTATCCATATGATCTCGACCGGTGTGGCGGGCAATCTGGCTCTCCTGACTGGCGATGATGGCGTGGTGATGATTGATGATCAGCTGCCCAATACCGGTTCCGTGATCGAAGGCGCAGTGGTCGAGATTGCCGGTGAAGGCGCGCCGCGTTTCATCGTCAACACGCACTGGCATGGCGACCATACCGGCGGTAACGCGCATTTTGCTGACCAGGGCACCACGATCGCCGCTCATCATAATATCCGGAGCCGACTCGAGGCCGCCGATAATGACTGGATCCAGCCCTCGACCCTGCCCATCCTGACCTTCGGGCAGGACCTCACCTTCCACATGAATGGCCAGACCGTGGAAGCGGTCCATGTGCCGGCCGCCCACACCGATGGTGACGCCTTCGTCTATTTCCGTGAAGCCGACATCCTGCATATGGGCGACACTTTCTTCTCCGGCCTCTTTCCCTTCATCGACCTGAATTCCGGCGGCACGGTCGATGGCTATATCGCGGCGATGGAACGCGGACTCGAGCTTGCGAGCGACCAGACCCGCATCATTCCCGGCCATGGCCCGCTATCCGGCAAGACGGAGCTGCAGGCGGCACTCGACATGCTGCGTGAGGCGTCATTCCGGGTACGGACCCTCGTCGAGGGTGGCGCTGATCTCGAGGCCGTGCGGGCGGCGGAACCGCTCGCTGACTTCGACGCGGACTGGAGCTGGCGCTTCATCACCACCGAGCGCATGGTCGAGACGCTTTACAACGACGCCGTAAGCACGGGCTGATTGGGGCTCGCTGCGGCGTGAAGCGTCTGACGAAGAGTTAAAGCGTCAATCAGCTTCCTGTGAGGTCATGGCGTTCACAAAGGATGCCATGACACCGACCCCACCCCCGCCGGCTCCGCGCGAGTCGGCCGCCAAAACGCACCGCTTTCGCAAGCCGCTCGGTTTCGCTGCCGGCCTTGCGGCGGGCGTGGCCCTGTGGCTGATCATCACCCTGGTCACGGACAGTCCGCTCCTCGGCATTCTTTTTGGCCTGGCCCCGGGCATCGCCATCGGCCTCGGCCTGCAATTGACCGCGCGACGCTAACCCGGCTCACCACAGGCCGTACATTTCGGGTCCTTGTCCAGCTTGACCGTCCGGCTCTCCATCGACAGGCCGTCGAAGAGGTGGATGCGGCCGTCCAGGGTCTGGCCGGCGCCGCAGACATGCTTGATGGCTTCCAGGGCCATCATCGAGCCGATCACGCCGGTCAGGGCGCCGACCACGCCGACGCGGGCGCAGGTTTCGGCGTCCGGCGGGGTTTGCGGCACCCAGCAACGATAGCAGGGGGTGTCCGGGCGGGCGTTGAACAGGGAAACCTGACCATCCCAGCGCCCGACAGCGCCGGAGATGAGCGGCTTGCCCGTGGCCAGGCAGGCCTCATTCACCGCGTAGCGCGTCGCGTAATTATCGCACCCGTCCAGCACCAGGTCGGCCTTGCCGATCAGGCGTTTGGCGTTCTCCTTGTCGAGCGCCTTGATGACCGATCTGACCTTGGTGCCCGGATTGAGCGCACGCAGGGCGCGGGCCCCGGTCTTGGCCTTGGCCGTGCCGATATGGCGGGTCCGGAAGATGATCTGGCGCTGCAGATTGTCCACGGTCACCGTATCGGCGTCGATCAGGCTGATCGTGCCAATGCCGGCGGCCGCCAGGTAGAGCGCGGCGGGGGCGCCCAGGCCTCCGGCGCCGATAATGGCGACATGGGTCCGGGCCAGCGCCTGCTGGCCGGGTCCGCCGATCTCCTTGAGAACAAGATGGCGGGCGAAGCGGTCGATATCGATTTCGGCAGTCATGCCCCCTTGGTGACGGGATTGGCGGTTTGCTTCAAGGGGGATAAGCGCCTGATTTTTGTGATCGACGCTCAGAAGGCTTGTTCACGGCGCGAACAGGGGCAATCTGGCGCCATGTCCGTCCCTGCCAATTCCCCCCTTCCCGCGCCGGCCTTGTCCGAACATCAGGAGCGCCTCCTCGACTGGTTGTCGAGCGCCCGCCCGAATGTTTTCCTGACGGGCCGCGCCGGCACCGGCAAGACCACGCTGATGCGCGAATTCCTGCGCCGGGCGGGGCCGCGGGCGGCGGTGATCGCGCCGACGGGCGTGGCGGCGATGCAGGCGGGTGGTCAGACCATCCATTCCTTCTTCCACTTCCCGCCGCGCATGATCGGCGCCCGCGATATCCGCAAGGTGCGCCATCGCCGCGTGGTGCAGGCGCTGGAAACCCTGGTGATCGACGAAATCTCGATGGTCCGCGCCGACATGATGTGGGCGATCGACAAGGCGCTGCGCCTCAATCGCGAGCGCAATGAGCCCTTTGGCGGCGTGCAGCTGGTCCTGGTTGGCGATCTGGCGCAATTGCCGCCAGTCGTGCAGGGCGCCGAGGCCGAATATCTGGAATCGACCTTTGGCGGGCCCTTCTTCTTCCACCCGGACAGTTTCCGCGATGCCGGCTTCTCCTATGTCGAGCTGGAGCAGGTCTTCCGCCAGACCGACAGCTATTTCGTCGACATTCTCAACGCGATCCGCGACGGCGATCTCGACAGTGACAAGGCCGCCGATCTCAATGATCGGGTCACCGGCCGTTCCGGGCTGGAGGCCTCGCTCTCCCATATCGTCCTGACCGCGACCAATGAGACCGCCTGGCGGATCAATCAGGCCCGACTGGAAGGGCTGCCGACCTCGCACAAGGCCTTCGAGGCCAAGGTGGAGGGGCAATTCGACCAGCGCCTCTTCCCGGCCGAGGAACCGCTCGTGCTCAAGATCGGCGCGCGTGTCATGTTGACCCGCAATGACCCGCAGGGGCGCTGGGTCAATGGCACGCTGGGGCAGGTGGAAGGCTTTGACGAGAAGGCGGTGCGGGTGCGCATCGGTGATGTCGTCCACGCCATCGAGCCGCAGAAATGGGAGCGCAACGCCTATGCCTTCGACCCTGAAAAACAGGCCCTGACCAAGACGACCGCGGGGGCTTTCACCCAATTCCCGCTCCGTCTCGCCTGGGCGATGACCATCCACAAGGCCCAGGGCCTGACGCTGGACAAGGTCTATCTCGACCTCGCCCGCCGCCTGTTCGCCCACGGCCAGGCCTATGTCGCCCTGTCCCGGGCGCGTTCGCTGGAGGGGTTGGAACTCTCCCGCCCGCTGACGCCCAACGATGTCATCTCCGATCCGCGGATATTCGACGTGACAGCGTTTTGTGATCCGGCGCCAGCGAGTGTCGGGGCGTGATGAGTCTCGTGCAGAGCGCCTCGGTTGTTTGTGGGGCTAGGCCAGCCGATGGCATCTACTCTATGCGAGGAGCGTACTGCGAGGCCGCCATTCTGCGCGCAGTTGCAAGCGTTAAATGAACATGATCCAGATAGATGAGCTCTCCTTCGCTTGAAAAGGCACTACAGCGACCATCGGGGCAAATTACCTCGGAAACTGCCCAAACTGTAACGTCCTCGCGGCCGGAGGCGGCGGCCCAACTCATCAGCTCTGATTCCAATTCGAAAAAGTTATAATTCAGATAGTCGTTCAGTTCATGAGCCAACTCGGCACCCCGCGGGCTCTCAAGTAAAGTCGCCGGACTTTCACTGTACACTGGTCGTGGCCCAACAATGATAACCGATTTGCCTTGGTCCAGTAGGTACTGGGCTGTCGAGGAGATCTCATCGAAATTGCTGTTGCCCCAATTTCCGGTCAGTACAACGGTCGAAACTTCCGGGTTCGACAACGCTCCAAACCTTCGTTGGTTAAACTCCCGGCATCCACGCGGCTCATACGATGGAGGTGTCGGGTATATCGGCATGCAACCGGCTTGGCTGGCCATCCCAACAGCGACATCCGGCATGAGCGCGCGGGTCGCGGCGTAAGCTTCCCGCCCAACACTGTCGCCTAAAACGACGATTGCTGGTGGCGCTGTCTCCGGCAGGCAAACGGACCAATCAAGTTCGCTTATAGGTGCCCGACCAGAAATCTCGCAGCGGCCAGGCGCCTCGTCGTACTGCGACCACTGAGCCCAGAGCTGATTGATTCGCCGCGGTATCGATCCGTGGCGCTCAAGCACCGCTTGCAGTTGCTGGGATTCCGACTGGCCTTCCGCTCGCATCGAAGTTTCGGTTACCGGTGTCGCGACCAAACTGCCTTCAGGGCTCGCCGCATCTTCTGCCGCTTCAGGGTGAATCCGACTGTTCAAAGCCCATAGGTGCGCCGCGCCCACCAAGCTCGCAACACATAGTCCTACCGCCACGGCTGCCTTGCGAGCCTTCTGGTCGGCGGGTTCTTTCGCCTGGAAGCGAAGGGGTGTTTCAATGAAACGGTACAGAAATTCGGCCGAGATGAAGATTGCGGCAAAAAGAACAATGTACTGAGTGGGGGAGAACTGAGCGCCGTACAATAGCCGAGTGAGAACAATGATCGGCCAATGTACCAAGTAGAGAGAATAGGCGCGCGTGCCGATATAGGTCATTGGCGCATTCCCGAGGACCAGCAAGGATAACCTGCTTTGAACTGCAAGCAGGACCGCAAATGAACCGATCGTCGGAAGTAGCGCAGCGACAGCGAAATTGTATTGTTGGCCATTGGCAAAAAGAAAGGCGGTGCCAATTCCGATAAGCCCTGAAGCGGTGAGTGCGGAGCCGAACACGGGCATGGCGGACCAAATTTGCCAGTTGGGAAGTCTGTGAAATGCCGCGACGCAAGCTCCAAGCGCAAACTGAAACGCGCGAGTGGGAGCAAGGTAGAACATTGCAGAGGGGTGGTTCTGCAGAACAATCCAGGATGAAAGCGCACCCAAGATGAATATAGCAGCAAAAATCATGACGCGCGACCGGTCGCTCAGGCCAAACAATGCGCTCAATAATATTGGCCAAAACAGGTAGAACTGTTCTTCGACGCCCAGCGACCAAGTATGTAGAAAAATGTTGGTTTGCGAGGTGTCTTCGAAATAACCGGAGTTCAGCCAAAAGAATATATTCGAACTTGATATAATCGCGTAAAGACCAGTTTGAGAAAAATCCATCAATCGACTGCTTCCAACAATAAAAATGGACGCCAGCAACGAAATGGAAACCACGACCGCAAGCGCAGGAAAGAGCCTTGCTAGGCGGCGAGTATAAAACTCAAAGAACGAGAACCGCCCAACTTCAGAAGATTGAAATATGATCCGGGAAATAATATACCCAGAGATGACAAAAAACACATCCACGCCGACAAAGCCGCCCGGCAGCGCCATGTAATTGAGGTGAAAAACGAGCACGCCGACTACCGCTACGGCACGTAAGCCATCTAGAGGCGCGATGTAATGTGATTTCGTGCTCGACATTAGGAAAATAGCTTTAAAAATTAGGGTGTTCCAAAAAGTCTCTCTCGACCATAAGCGGCTTGATCCAAGCGTTCAACAACTCATTCTAGCCTAGACAAGCCCCCCTAAGCGCAGGGCGCTGTGGTGGCTGCATCCAAAATCTAGGCCTAGCCAATTTTCCTTGGGTTGGTCTAGATTTTCGCTCCGTTTGGTCGATGATTTACGTCTCAAACAGCGCCGTCGACAGATAGCGCTCGGCGAAGCTCGCCAGGATCACCACGATGGTCTTGCCGGCCATGTCGTCGCGTTTGGCGACCTCCAGGGCGGCTTTCAGCGCTGCGCCGGAGGAAATCCCGCCGGGCACGCCTTCCAGCCTGGCGGCCTCGCGCGCAAAAGCGAAGGCGTCATCATTGGAGACGGTGACGACTTCGTCGATCAGGTCGGTGTCGAGAATGTCCGGCACGAAGCCGGCGCCAATGCCCTGGATCTTGTGCGGGCCGGGATTGCCGCCGGAGAGGATGGGGCTGTCGGTCGGCTCGACGGCGACGACGTGGAAGCCGGGCTTTTTCTCTTTCAGCACCGAGGCGCAACCGGTCAGCGTGCCGCCCGTGCCAACACCCGAAATCAGGACATCGGCCTCGCCGGCCGTGTCATTCCAGATTTCCAGTGCGGTGGTCTTGCGGTGGATTTCCGGATTGGCCGGATTGGCGAACTGGCTGGGCATGACGGCGCCCGGTGTGGCGTCGATGATCTCCTGGGCCTTCGCGATGGCGCCCTTCATGCCCTTGGCGGCTTCGGTCAGAACCAGCTCGGCGCCGAGATGGGCCAACAGTTTGCGGCGTTCGATCGACATCGACTCGGGCATGGTCAGGATCAGGCGGTGACCGCGGGCGGCGGCGACGAAAGCCAGACCGATGCCCGTATTGCCCGAGGTCGGCTCGACCATCACGGCGCCCTCGCCCAGCTTTCCGGCGGCTTCCAACGCGTCGATCATCGCCACGCCGATCCGGTCTTTCACCGAGGCCAGCGGGTTGAAGAATTCCAGCTTGGCCAGGATGCGAGCCTTGGCGCCATGCGCGTCGGCGAGCTTTTTCAGCTCGACCAGCGGCGTATTGCCGACCGTGTCGGCGATGGAGGCATAGATGCGGCCGCGGCCGGGTGTGTCGGTCATGTTGTTTCTCCGTTTGCGGCCAATGTAGGGAGGTGGCGGCCAAGCGCCAGTGACGTATGTGTCACTTCGTACCTGTCGAGCCGAAACCGCCTGCCCCGCGTGTCGTCTCATCCAGCGTCTCGGCCACTTCCCAGACGGCCTGGGTGACCGGGGCGATGATCATCTGGGCGATACGGTCGCCGCGATTGACGACGAAACTGGCCTTGCCGTGATTGATCAGATTGACCCGGATTTCGCCGCGATAATCGGCATCCACCGTGCCCGGCGTGTTCACACAGGATATCCCGTGCTTGGCGGCCAGTCCCGAACGGGGGCGGACCTGGGCTTCATAGCCAGCTGGCAAGGCGATCGCGATCCCGACCGGGATCAGCCGCCATTCGCCCGGCGGGATGGAGACGGGGGCGTCGGCAGGCACAGCCGCGCGCAAATCCGTGCCGGCGGACTGGGGCGTTTCGTAGGCCGGCAGCGCCAGGCCCTCATAATGATCGAGCGGTTTGATCTTCACGGGCACGGTCGACATGGCGGCATCCTGGCTGGCGAGTGATGGAACGCATCAAAGCCAAGCCCGCCTGATTTGGCCAGTGCCTGACGCGCTAGCCGAGCGCCGTGGCAATGCGGGCGGCCAATTGCTCGGCGATCCGGCCCTTCTCGGCCCGGTCCCAGGCCTCGCTCCCCGCCTCGGTGACCAGCAGGACGGCATTCTCGGCCCCGCCCATCACATCGCCGGAGACATCATTGGCGACGATCCAGTCGCAGCCCTTGCGCTTGCGCTTGGCGATGGCGAGGGCTTCGACATCATGGGTTTCGGCGGCAAAGCCGATGACAAGGCCGGGGCGTCCCGCTTTTAGTTGAGAGATGGTTTTGAGAATGTCCGGGTTTTCGACCAGCGGCAGGCTGGAGAAGCTGGCCTTGTCGAGCTTGAGCTTTCGGTCGGCGGGCTCGGCCGGGCGCCAGTCGGCGACCGCAGCCACGGCAATGAAGACATCGGCCGGCAAGGCGGTTTCGACCGCCGCCAGCATGTCGCGGGCCGTTTCGATATGGATGGTCTCGACGCCGTCTGGGTCCGGCAGGGCCGTTGGTCCGGCGACCAGCGTCACGCGGGCACCCAGCGCAGCGCAGGCCGCGGCGATGGCATACCCCTGCCTGCCCGAAGAGTGGTTGGAGATGAAGCGGACCGGGTCGATCGGTTCACGCGTCGGTCCGGCCGTGATCAGGACGTGGCGGCCGGTCAGCGGCTCAGTCATTCAGCAGGCGCTCCACAGCGTCGGCGATTGCATCAGGCTCGGCCAGGCGGCCCGGCCCAAACTCGCCGCAAGCCATATCGCCCTTGTCCGGGCCGACGAAGTGAACGCCATCGCCCTGCAAGGTCGCCAGATTGCGCTGGGTCGCCGGATGCTCCCACATCCGAACATTCATCGCCGGCGCCATCAGGACCGGCTTGTCGGTCGCCAGGAGCGTGGTCGAGGCGAGATCATTGGCCAGACCGGTCGCCGCCTTGGCCATCAGGTCGGCGGTGGCCGGTGCCACGACGACGAGATCGGCCGAGCGCGACAGTTCGATATGACCCATCTCCGCTTCGTCGGTGAGGTTGAACAGCTCGCCATAGACCTTGTCGCCAGACAGGGCGGAGACCGAGAGCGGCGTGACGAATTCACTTCCCGCGCGCGTCAGGATGCAGCGACTGGCAATGCCGCGCTTGCCGAGCGTCCGGATCAGCTCCAGCGCCTTGTAGGCCGCAATGCCGCCGCCAATGATCAGAAGAATGGACTTGTCGGCCACGTCACGCCTCCGCTGATGGTCCCGTACAGGTAAACCGTCGGCGGGGATTTCCCAAGGGTTTCAGCCGGTGAAGGTCAGCTCAGTCGACCAGATGCCGGATCTTGTGGACGTCCGAGGAGAGTGCGGCGCGCTTGTCCATGATGTGGCGGTAGAAGGCGCCCATGGAGAGCTCGATGTCGTAATGCGTGATGCGTGACAGGGCGGTAATGTCGTCGGTCTTGAAGCTGCGGCGGTCGGCCATGGCCAGCTCGACGATGCGGGCGAACATGTTGGAATAGGCTGCCGTATAGACATGAGACGGGAATTCCAGCTTGGCATGGCGTTCGCCCATGCCCTCGGTGGCTTCGTAGTAGTGCTCATCGAAGCGGGCCGAGAAGAGCTCGTCACAATGCGCCAGCATGCCGGCGCGCAGATAGGTGACATTGTCCGCGATCTCGAAATAGTGCGCGACGTCCGGATTGCCGACTAGATGGTCGAAGACCGTCTCCAGTGCCTCTTCCGCATACTTCATCAGGCGAGGCTTGAGGTGCTGCACACGGTCGATCACATCTTCGTCGATGCGAAAAAACTCGCGCTGAAGGCTGCGTGCCTCTTCAGTCATGATGAAATCCCTTGCCATGCATGGCATTTGGACAGGTGTTTCTTTCGATTTTGTGTAAATCGGAGCGAGATTTTAGCTAAATGCCAGCATAGCAGCAGCGCCAAGTGCGGCCGCACCGGCCAGCCAGGCCAGTCGCAGGAACCAGGGCCGCAGCTTCGGCCCGCCGCCGAGCGACAGTTTTCCGGCCTTCAGCTGGGCGCCAACATCGGCCCAGTCATCGATCGCATCAGGCAGTCGGCGCATGGCATCGTGCAGACGCGTCAGGTCTTCGCCGAGATCGCGAATCCGTCCTTCCGGACCCAATTCCCGCTTCATCCAGGCTTCAACGATGGGGGCGGCTGCGCCCCACATGTCGTGTTGCGGGTCGAGCTGGCGTGAAACGCCTTCGCACTGGACCATGGTCTTTTGCAGCATCACCAATTCCGGCCGCAGGCGCATGTCGAACAGATCAGTGATCTCGAACAGCTGAAGCAGGACACGCGACATCGGCACCTGATCCGCGGTCTTGCCGAAGATCGGCTCGCCGACGGCCCGCAGGGCGCTGGCAAAATCCTCGACCGAATGGCGCGCCGGGACATAGCCGGCGGCGAAATGGGCGCGGGCCGCTGCCATGTAATCGCGGGTGAGGAAGCCGTGCAGGATCAGGGCAAGGAAGCGCCGCTCGGCCCGGCCGATCCGTCCCATGATCCCGAAATCGACCGCCCAGACCGTGTCGTCAGTGCGCGCGAAGAGATTGCCGCCATGCATGTCGGCGTGGAAGACGCCCCGGTCGAGTGCGGTGGCGAGAAAGGCGCGGGTCAGGCGTGTGGCGAGGGCGGGGCGGTCGATCCCGCTTTCGATGATGGCGTCCATATCGGACAGGGCAATGCCGTCTATCCATTGTGTGACCAGGACCCGACGGGTCGAGCGCGTCCAGTCGACCGTGGGGATATGATAGCCCGCGGCGACAGCAGCCGCCTCCCCCAGCTCAGAGGCGGAGGCGGCTTCCAGGCGCAGGTCGGTCTCGACGGTCAGTGAACGCGAGACCGTCTCGACGAATTTCTTCGGCTCCAGCCGGCGGCTGGCCGGGGCAAAGCGTTCGGCCAGGCTGGCGCCGAGTGTGAGCGTGCGAATATCCCGCGCAATGCGCTGTTCGATGTCCGGCCGCAGGATTTTGACGGCGACGACCGCGCCATCCGGTGTGGTCGCCTTGTGAACCTGGGCGATCGAGGCGGCAGCCACGGGCGGGCCGAATTCGCTGAAGGCGTCGTTGACCGGCATGCCGAGTTCGTCGGCCAACACGGCTCGCGCCTCCTCATCACCAAAGGCCGGCATACGATCCTGCAGGCGGGCCAGGCCGCGCGCGAAGCGCTCGCCGATAACATCGCCGCGCGTGGCCAGGATCTGGCCGAATTTCACATAGGACGGACCCAGTTTCTCCAGCGCTCTGGCAAGGCGTTCACCCGGATTTTCGGCCAGGTCACGGCGTCGAAAGACCCGCATGACAGCCCCCGCCCAGCGGGCCGGGGCGGGATAAAGTGACTGGTACTCGGCCGGCAGGATGGCGTCATGCCGGGCGAGGGTCAGTCCGGCGCGCAAAAGGCGCCCGAAGGAAGCGAGGCTGTCAAACATTGAATGTCGGTTTAGTGTTCTTGGTGGAACTTGGCGAGCGTGGCGTGAAGTCGCGCCGTCTTTCGGCTGCTCCTGGAGTGGTTTGTCGGGGGAATGATGATTTGAAGCACCGGATTGAGTTTGACCGCGACCGGCAGCTGGGCGTGGTGCGGTATAAAGGCGAGGTGCAGCCGGAAGATCCCGCCCGGCTGATCCGTGAACTTGTCGCCAGGCCGGGTTGGACGCCTCGCTGTGACCGAATTGTCCTTTATGACGATGCGGATCTGGGTGAGTTGACGGCCTCAAACTTCAAGCGAACCGCCGCCCTGCTGCAGCCAGTCATTGCGCAATTTTACGGTCAGGCCCCCAACTTTTCCGCGCATGTTTGCGGCAATGCCCTGCAGCGCAGCTCGCTGGAATACTGGATGGCGCTGGGGTCGGCGATCTACTCGCCGCCAATGGCGCTGTTTGAAACCCGTCGCGAGGCGGAGGCCTGGCTTGCAGACCAACGCGCTGCGCTCGAAAAGCGCTAGGCCCAGCCGACATGCAGGGCGGCGATGCCGCCAGAGAAATTCGTATAGCTGACCCGGCGGAATCCGGCGGTGCGAAGCTCGTCCGCGAAATCGTCCTGATTGGGAAAGCGGCGGATCGACTCGACCAGGTATTGATAACTGTCGCGATCCTTGGCGACGTAATGGCCCAGCTCCGGCATCACATTGAAGGACCAGGCGTCGTAGATCTTCTCCCAGGCGCGGCTGGTCGGGCGTGTGAATTCCAGGCACAGGAAGCGCCCGCCCGGCTTGAGCACGCGGCGCATTTCCTTCAGCGCTGACGCGCGGTCGGTAACATTGCGGATCCCGGTCGAGATGGTGACGCAATGGGCCGTGCGGTCCGGCAGGGGCAGGCATTCCGCATTCCCGGTGAGCCAGTCGATACGGCCTTGCTCGTGCGGCTTCAGCCCGCGCTTCACGCCGGCCCGCAGCATCTGCTCATTGATATCCAGCACGATGGCTCGGGCTTTTCGGTCGCTGCTGCGCCGTTCGGCGATCGCATCAGCCTTGGCCAGGAAGCTGCGGGCCAGGTCGCCGGTGCCGCCGGCGACGTCAATGTGCAATTCGCCCGGCTGCGGGTTCGCGCGAGTCATCACCATGTCTTTCCAGACCCGGTGAATGCCCAGCGACATCAGATCATTCATCAGGTCATAGCGTCGCGCGGACCGGTCGAACACGCCGCGCACAAGCGAGGCCTTCTCCTCCCGTGCCACATCGGTGAAGCCGAAGGAGACGGTCTCGTCGGATGATCCCGATCCCGCGTGTCTGGTCTGGGTGATGCTCATAATGGCCAACATAGCCACGGACGACCCTGCGGCAAAGCGATGACGGCGGTCCTTCTTGTCGCAGGGGCGTGTCCGCGCGCGCACGAACTGGGCACTCGCCGATCTGAAGCGGCCGGACAGCGGGACCTGGTCAGGCCCTAATCATCACAGCTGACAGACGGGAGGCGGTGTGGTCAAACCTGTGACCTCACCCAGGTGGTCACGACAGATGGGACGCCGAGCCTGCCCGGGGAGACAATAAGGTGGCCAATTGAATATGAACCGGTATCACATCCAACATGCCCGAGCTTCCTGAAGTCGAAACAGTCCGCCGGGGCCTGATCCCGGCATTGGAGGGGCGCCGCTTGCTCGCGGTTGAGGTCAATCGCCCCAATCTGCGCTTTGCCTTCCCCGACCGTTTTTCCGAGCGACTGACGGGGCAAAGGATCGAGCGCATCGACCGGCGGGCCAAATATCTCTTGCTGCGTTTGGATGGGGGCGAGACGATGATCGGCCATCTCGGCATGTCCGGGCGTTTTTCGATCGAAGTCGACGGGGCGGAGGCGCAGCCGGGCGATTTTGTGTACGCGGCGCCAGCCAAGCCCAAGCATGATCACGTCGTGTTCCGGGCCGAGGGCGGGGTCGTGGTGCGCTATAATGATCCGCGTCGCTTCGGCTATATGGACCTGTTCCCGACCGAGACCGAGGCAGGGCATCCCGTGCTCGCAGCGCTTGGGCCGGAGCCGCATGGGAATGATTTCTCCGGGCCCTACCTGTCGACAGCCCTGGCCGGACGGCGCACCCCCATCAAGGCGGCCCTGCTGGACCAGTCCATCGTTGCCGGGCTGGGCAATATCTATGTCTGTGAGGCTTTGCACCGTGCTGGCATAAGCCCGCGGCGGGCGGCAGCCTCTATCCCCGGCGTGCGCGCCGAGCGGCTCGCGACTGCCGTGCGCGCAGTCATTGTCGAGGCAATTGAAGCGGGTGGTTCTTCGCTCAAGGATTTTGCTGCCACCGATGGCTCGCTCGGCTATTTCCAGCACCGTTTCCGGGTTTATGACCGGCTCGGAACGCCCTGCCCGTCGGATGGATGCAGCGGTGCCATCCAGCGTATCGTGCAGTCAGGCCGATCGACCTGGTTCTGCAGTACTTGCCAGCGCTGAAACATTTTGGGCGGGAAGCGGGTCAGCCGTTTCCCGCTAGCCAATCGGCCGGGTGCGGCTAACCTGCCCGCATCTTTCGATTGTCTGTTTGAGGAAACTGCATGTCAGCCCATTCCCTTCTGCGTCGCGCCGTCTCCGGCACGCTCGGTGCCGCCCTGCTTGCCGGCAGCGCCCTGTTTGCTTCGAGCGCCCTTGCCCAGCCCCCAGATTATTCAACCCTCGAGGCCGATCCCGCGATCTGGCATCTCTCCGATGCCGATTCCGACGTCTATATCTTCGGGACCTTCCATATCCTGCCGGCCAGTCTCGATTGGCGGACGGATGAAGTCGAGGCGCTGCTCGCGAGCGCCGATACGCTCTACCTGGAAGCCGATGTGCATTCGCCGGAGTCCCAGGGCCAGATGCAGCAACTGGTCATGCAGTACGGCCTCAATCCGCCTGGCGTGACCCTTTCCTCACTCCTGTCAGACGAAGCCAATGCGGCGCTCGCCGAGTTTGCGCCAACGCTGGGCGTCGCGCCGGCCATGCTGGAGCCGATGCGGCCCTGGCTGGCCCAGGTGATGCTGGCGGTGACCCAGATGCAGGCGCTGGGTCTTGACCCTACGGCCGGCGCAGAGTCGGGCCTGCTTGCGTTGATCGCCGGCGGCGACACGCAGTTGGGCTATTTCGAGACTGCCGAGGAGCAGATCCGCTTCCTCGCAGGTGTTCCTGACGACGTGCAGGTGCGGGCATTTGACCAGGGACTCGAGGACATGGCTGACCTGCCGACCCAGCTCAACGAGTTGGTGACGGCCTGGGCGACTGGCGACATGGCGGTGCTGGAAGACATGATCAATGGCAGCATGCGTGAGGATGCGCCGGAGGTCTATGAGACCCTCATCGTGACCCGCAACCATAACTGGGTGCCGCAGATTGCCGAGATCATGGACGGTGAGGGCACGGTCTTCATCGCGGTCGGAGCGGCGCACCTGCCGGGCGAGGACGGCGTTATCCATCTCCTGCAGGAAGAGGGTTACACCATTACCCGTCAGTAAGCGGCTCGATGCCGGGTGACTCAAACAGGGCACCCGGTATCGACGCTCGCTTCCGTCTGCGTTATAGCGGCGCGGCTTTTCCGCGCGGGACCTCCGCGCCGTCAGATGGAGCACCGAAATGGGCTACAAGACGATCCAGTACAAAACCGAGGGCCGGGTCGGCGTCATCACGCTGAACCGCCCGGAGGCACTCAATGCTCTGTGCGACGAGCTGACCACGGAATTGGCCGCGGCCCTGGCCGCCTGCGAAGCCGATGACGAGATTGGTTGCGTTGTCCTGACCGGCTCGAAGAAGGCCTTCGCGGCCGGCGCCGATATCAAGGAATTGCAGTCGCGCGACATGGTTGGCCTCTACAATAAGGACCCGTTCGCGGAGACCTGGGAGGCCGTCGCCCGTTTCCGCAAGCCGATCATCGCTGGCGTGTCCGGCTATGCGCTCGGCGGTGGCTGCGAGATTGCCATGATGTGCGATTTCATCATCGCCTCCGAGACCGCCAAATTCGGCCAGCCCGAAATCAATCTGGGCGTCATGCCGGGCGCTGGCGGCACCCAGCGCCTGCCGCGTGCGGTCGGCAAGGCGAAAGCCATGGACATGTGCCTGACGGGTCGGATGATGGATGCCGAGGAGGCCGAACGTGCCGGCCTGGTCTCGCGCGTCGTTCCGGTAGACGATTTCATGGACGTGGTCATGGAAGCGGCCGAGGCCATCGCCGCCAAGTCCCTGCCCGTCGCCATGATGACCAAGGAGACGGTAAACCGTTCCTTCGAGGTCGGCCTGACCGAAGGCGTTCGCTTCGAACGCCGGGTGTTCATGTCACAGTTCGCGCTTGAAGATCAGAAAGAAGGCATGGCGGCCTTCGCCGAAAAACGGGCTGCACATTTCAAGCATCGCTAGGCGGCAAGACACACAGGGCGGTTGACGCCCAGCCCGCAAGGGCCTATACGCCGCCGCTCACGGATTTCGCCGGGAACATCGTCCCGGCCGCATGAAGAGGTTTACATCCATGGCCAACACCAACTCGGCCAAGAAAATGGTCCGCAAGATCGCTCGCAAGACGGCCGTCAACAAGGCGCGTCGTTCGCGTGTCCGGACCTTCGTCAAGAAGGTCGAAATGGCGATCGTCTCCGGTGACCAGGCTGCTGCCAAGACCGCTTTGGTCGAAGCTGAGTCCGAGCTGATGCGTGCTGTCGGCAAGGGCGTCTACCACAAGAATACCGGTTCGCGGAAAGTCTCCCGCCTGTCGGCCCGCGTGAAGTCGATGTCGGCCTGATCCGACCCGCTTTACGGACTGCAATTCTGATACGCCCGGGGCACAAGCCCCGGGCGTATTTCTTTGTGCACTTGCATCACCCGGCGCGGTGATCTCTTCGCACTTGCCGCACGATGAGGTTTACGGAAATAATCTGCGTACGGAGGGTTGCCAAACCGAGTTGGAGTCGTTCCACAGGTCCCGAATTCAGGTGCACAGGGTTCACAAAAACGACCACATGAATTGTCATTAATGTGTCACAAACTCCAAGTTTCGGTCCGGTCACGGATTTCCCGTGTCAAGCGAAGAATCTCGGATTTTGGAAGCTGAATCATGTTGACCAAAACCGGCCTCGGAGTAACCTCAGGGCTTCTGAGGGCGACTATTCCCATGCGGAAAATTTTCCGGAAGCTGCACGACTGGGTGGAGTGCTGCGAGCGGGGGGATTTTGCCAAAATTACAAACACATAGCTTTCGCATTTGCGAGAGAAAAACAAAAGTGTGACCGACGATGGCATTTAACAAACTGGCTGTTTCCGAGGCTAAGGCGGCGACCATAGAGGGGCTCGACGCCGGGGGTATTTCGGCGATCTGGCGCAAGGTCCGCGCGCATCTTCGCGAGGAGTGCGGGCCGGCTTTGTACTCGCAGGAAATTGCCCGTTTGCGCGTCCGCCTGGCCGAAACCGGTGCCCTCGTCATTATTGCACCGAGCAGTTTCAATCGGGATTGGGTGGAAGATCATTGGGGTGCCCGAATTCGCGCACTTTGGGCCGAACTCGACCCGACGCATCGCGAGATTCTCCTGGTGTCCGAGGGGGAGCGTGAGCCGCAACCCCTGGTCGCGGCGCGCCCGGCGGCGCCGGCGCGTTCGGGAAGACCAGTGCGGTCCCAGCCTGACGCCGATTCCGATGACGCCACCGATGACTCCCTCATCGATGCCCGCTTCACCTTTGACAGTTTTCGCGTCGGTCCGGCCAATGAAGTCGCCGCCGCAGCAGCACGGACCATGGTCGGTGCCGCGACGCCGCCCTTCAACCCGGTCTTCTTCTACGGCGATTACGGGGTCGGCAAGACGCATTTGCTCCATGCCGTCTCATCCGCAGTCCAAAACACGTCACGGCCCCGCAAGGCGCTCTATCTGACGGCCGAGGAATTCCTGTCCGGCTTCGTGACCGCCATGAAGGCGCGTGACACAATTTCCTTCAAGGAGACCGTGCGGGGTGTCGACGTCCTGCTGATAGACGATGTCCACTTCATCGCCGGGAAGCCCAAGACCGAGGATGAATTCCTGCACACGATTGCGGCGCTGGTCGCCGAGAACAAGCAGGTAGTCCTGGCCTCGCACAAGCCGCCGGCCGAATTGCAGATGCAGGATGAGCGCCTGCGCTCCCTCCTCACGGGTGGCCTGTCCTGTCCCCTGGGAAAGCCGGACCTTGACCTGCGCCGCCAGATTCTCGACTGCAAGATCGCCCAGGCGGCCTGCCACTACCCGACGTTTGATGTTTCGGAGCCCGTGCGAGATTTTCTCGCCGCTCGCATCACCTCCAGCCCGCGCGAGATGGAGGGTGTGCTCAATAATGTTATCTGCCGGACCGCGCTGATCGGTCAGCCCGTGACGATGGAAGTGGTATCAACAGCGTTGCGCGAACTTTCACTGAGTTCCGAGCGCCGCCTGACGGTTGATGAAATCCAGAAGGTTGTGGCCACGACCTTCGGCATCACACCGGCGGATATCTGCTCGAAACGACGGACCCAGTCGGTCGTGCGCCCGCGTCATATCGCGATGTATCTGGCCAAGACTTTGACGACACGTTCCCTGCCGGATATCGGCCGACGTTTCGGCGGTCGCGACCATTCCACGGTCATTCACGCGGTGAGCAAGGTGACCCAGATGATCGAGGCCGGAGACCCGGTCGCGGATGAGATCGACGCACTGACGCGCGAACTGCAGGGTTGAAGGCTCCGCAGGATTGACGGAAATTCGCGTTAACGCTGGATAAATCTCTTGCGAATGCGCGAATTCATGTATCCTCTTTGACCCATCCCGAACGGATCGGGCGATTTGCGTCCGGTGCCGTCAAGACAAACAAAGATCTTCGCCGTAGATGCGGGTAGCTGACGCAGAAGACGTTGAAAGCGGAACGCGAGATATGAAGCTGACGATCGAGCGCGCGACGCTCCTCAAGGCCTTGGGCCACGTTCAGGCCGTGGTCGAGAAGCGCAACACCATTCCGATCCTGTCGAATGTGCTGATCTCGGCCGGCCCCGACGGGGCAAGCTTTGCGGCGACCGACCTGGATATCGAAATCCTCGAAACGACGGATGCGAGTTGTGATGGCGAAGGTCTGGTCACGGCTCCGGCCCATACGCTCTATGACATTACCCGCAAGCTTCCCGATGGCGCCGATGTCACGTTGGAGTTGAATGGCGGGGACCCGCGTCTGACCCTGAAGGCCGGGCGTTCAAGCTTCTCGCTGCCGTCCTTGCCGCCGGGAGATTTTCCGGTGATGCCCACCGAGGACCTTGAGCACAGCTTCTCGGTTCCCGCACGCGAGTTGGCCCGTCTTATCGACAAGACCCGATTTGCCATCTCCACCGAGGAGACGCGCTACTATCTCAACGGTATCCACCTGCACGCAGCCGAGCAGGATGGTCGCAAGACCCTGCGCGCCGTGGCCACGGATGGCGTCCGTCTGGCGCTCGCCGAAGTGGATCTCCCCGAGGGGGCCGACGGCATGCCGGGCGTGATCGTGCCGCGCAAGACGGTTCAGGAAGTCAAACGCCTTCTGGAAGACGCCGATGAGGATGTCGAAGTCTCCGTTTCCGAAGGCAAGATCCGGTTCCGCCTTGGAAAGGCTGTGCTGACGTCCAAGCTCATTGACGGGGCTTTCCCGGATTATGAGCGGGTTATTCCGCGCGGCAATACGCGCCTGATGTCGGTCGAGAACAAGCGCTTTGCCGAGGCCGTGGATCGTGTGGCCACGATTTCGGTCGAGAAGTCTCGCTCGGTGAAATTGTCGCTGGGCCCCGATGCCCTCACGCTTGCAGTCAACAACCCGGAAAGCGGGCAGGCCGAGGAAGAGCTCGCCGTGTCCTATTCGGATGAAGGTTTCGCGATCGGCTTCAACGCCCGCTACATGCTCGACGTCGCCTCCCAGATCGAGGGCGATGAAGCCCGTTTCCATTTCGCCGACGCCGCCTCGCCGGCTCTGGTCACCGATAGTGGTGATCCGGACGCGCTCTATGTGCTGATGCCGCTGCGGGTGTGACGGGCGCCGCCGACACCCCAAGACCTGACACACCGCCGCCGGTTCCGCCTGCGGCGGTTCGTCGTTTGCGCCTGACCGGGTTTCGCAGTTATGCCGATCTCGATCTGGAGCTCAGCGCCGCTCCGGTGGCCTTGTTTGGCGAGAATGGGGCCGGCAAGACCAATTTGCTCGAGGCTTTGTCTTTCCTTGCGCCGGGGCGTGGTCTGCGTTCGGCGGGTGCAGATGGCGTGGCGAGAAAGTCCGGCAATGACGTGGCAGCGGAATGGGCGGTCTTTGCCGAGGCTGACACACGGGATGGCGGGTACCGGCTGGGTGTCGGAGCGCGGGGCAGTGCCCGGCGAGAAACCCGGATTGATGGTGAGCCCGCGGCCCAGAACGCGCTTGCCCGGCTCCTGCCCATGATCTGGCTGACGCCGGCCCAGGATCGGCTTTTCGCCGGCCCGCGCGCTGACCGTCTGAAATTCTTTGATCGCCTGGTCCACGCCGCCGATCCGGCCCATGCCGACGCAGCCACCGCTTATGAGAAAAGCCGTATGCGGCGCCAGCGCCTGCTCGATGAGGGCGGGCAGGATCCGGCCTGGCTCAGCGCCATCGAAGTCGAGATGGCCGGGCATGGCGTGGCCATGGCGGCCGCGCGCCTGGATGCGTTGATTCGGTTGCAGGGCGAGATCGACCAGCGCCCGGAAGGGGTCTTTCCTCAGGCCGACCTCGCGCTGGATGGCGCTGTGGAGGCCGATCTCGCCGACGGCCTCACTGCGGGCGAGGCCGAGGACCGTTTCGTGCTGGCGCTACGCGAGGGGCGTCGCCGTGATAGCGCTGTCGGGCGCACGCTCACACGCGGCCCGCACCGGACCGAATTGCTGGCGCGACACCGCGGAAAGGACCAGCCAGCCGGCGATTGTTCGACCGGCGAACAGAAAGCGCTCATCCTGACATTGGCCTTGGCCCAGGCGCGGGCTCTCGGTCGTCAATGGGGCGTTGCCCCGCTGCTATTGCTCGACGAGGCCTGTGCCCATCTTGATGCGACCCGGCGAGAAGGCCTGGCCCGTGAAATCCTGGCCTCGGGCTCTCAGGCCTGGCTCACCGGTGTGGAGCGTGTGCTCTTTGAGCCTTTCGGTTCACGGATCCAGTATGGCGAGGTGGAGGCGGGGCGTATCGACCTGGTCTGACAGCCGCCGCCGGCCACCCGGTTTCCGTGACCTGGATCAGGCCGGGAGCGCGTTCGCATCCGATGCAGTCTCCGCGTCCTGATGGGCCTCATCGGCATCGCGATGCGCATCGACAATGGCGACCAGGAGCCCGGCGCCGGCATCGACGGCGATATGGATCAGAATGGCTGGCCACAGCGATCCGCCAATCAGGAAGACGGCTGTCATGAATACGGTGATGGGCAGGATACGCAACATGCCGGACACGCCCTGATAGGCATGCGCCACCAGGAAGACGCCGACAACGATCAGCGCTGCGACCCAGACCGGCATGGCCAATGCCAGGGTGGAAATCAGAAAGCCGCGGAAGATGATCTCTTCGGTCACCCCGGCAGTGATGGACAGGCCTTGAAAGCCGATATGTTCTGCTGTGGTGCGTGGGCGGATCAGGTCGAAACCCTCGGCCTGGGCGAAATCGGCGCGTAGCTTGATGCGGGTGGCGCGATCCAGCGCTGTGGTGATTGCGGAATAGAACAGATAGGCGATTGAGGCCGCGGCGAGGCCCCAGACCAGCCAGGCTTGCCAACCGGTCGGAGATGTCAGGCCCATGTCGGCCAAAGGCTGACCCGACAGACTCCAACAGACCAGGCAAACCAGGCACAATCCCCACAGAGAGGCGGCTGTATTGCGATACTGGGTCATTGTGGAGCCACGTTTGCGCTCCGGATTGGCCCGGTATATCAGGTCTCGGGCGATCCCGATCAAAATGACGAGGGCGGCGGCACCGAGGCCGACGAGAAGCGCGGGGGATTGGACCAGTATTTCCATGATTATACTCCCTGTCTGGCTTGACCGCCGCCGGATCGGCATGCGATCAGTGAGATACGTTATGCGAATGCGAATTCGCGTTCACATTTAGAGGCGAGATTGAGATGAGTCAAGGCGTGCGACCAACACGGCAGGCGCGTTCGCGTGAAACCCGGGACAAGCTGGTGCAGGCGCTCGATACCTGCCTGCGTGAAAAGTCCTTCGCAGACATCACGATTGCCGAGCTGGCCGAGACTGCCGGCCTGTCCGTGGGGGCGGTCTATCGCCGATTTGAAAACAAGGATGCGTTCATCCCGGTCATTTTCGAGCTTTACCGGGCGCGCCTTGGCGAGTTCACGGCCAATGAGGGGCGGCTCGAGATCGATCCGGCGATCGGGTTGCGCGCGACGTTGCGAGCGGCTTGCGAAACCGGCTGGTCCTTCCTGCAGCGCGATGGATATCTGGTTCGCGCCGCGCACCTTTATGCCCGGATACGGCCCGACCTGGTCGGTGATGACTGGGAGGAGTTGTTGGAATTGGCGCGGGAATCCGGCCGCCAATTGCTTCGTTTATTCGGGGACGAGGTGAAGCGCTCCGACCCGGACGAGGCCGCGCAGATGTTCACCTATCTGATGAACACCCTGCCGATCGAGCGCGCCCTTTACCGCGAGGAAGGTGCTGCCGTCATCCTGACCATCCCCGACAAGCAGTTCGTCTCGGCCATCGCCGACACCATGTATGGCTATCTCACAACCGCCGACTGAGGCGAAGCTTCGACCTCCCGGCAGGTTTCAGTCTATAGCCGGATCTGCGCTGCACGCGGAACCCAATGACGCTGGAAACTCTTCTTCTTTTTGCCGGAGCCCTTCTGGTCCTGTTCCTGACTCCGGGGCCGGGGATTGCGGCGATGATCGCGCGCACACTGGATACGGGTCCCTGGCATGCGGCGCTTTATGGCGCCGGCATCCTGCTCGGCGACATGTTCTGGTTCACCCTGGCCGTCACAGGCCTGTCGGCTATCGCGACTCAGCTCTCCGCCTTCTGGCTCGTGGCAAAGATTGTGGGCGTGCTCTATCTGGGCTGGATGGCTTACAAGGCGTTCTGGAGTGCCTGGACGGGCGCGCGGCCCAGACCGGTCTTCAAGGTCGGCTCGAAACGGGGGTGGATCGCGACCTTCATCGCCGGTATCGCCATGCCGCTCTCCAATCCCAAGCCGATTGTCTTCTACCTGACCCTGGTCCCCGCCTTTATCCCGCTCGAGGCGATCACCCCGCCGAGCTATTTGCTGATGCTGACAATCATGGTTGCGATGGCTGTGCCGACGGCGGGATTCTATATCGGCCTCGCGCATCGGGCCCGCAACTGGATGTCGACACCGCAGGTGCGGCGCGGCGCGGACATTATCACCGGCTGTGTCATGACCGGTATCGCTATCCTTCTTGTCCTGCGCTAGCGCCAACAGGCAGTTTTGTGACTGCACCGCATTCAGGTTTGAAACTGCCGCCAAAGCGGCACACACTCCCCGCCACATTATCAGGGCTGTTTCATGAGCGAGCTGAACTCCACGGACTTTCGTCGGCCGGACAGGTCGGGCAGCGAACTGCGTGCGTCCGTTGTCATTGCCGTGCTGGACGAGGCGGAGAATGTCGCCGCGGTCTGCGAGGAAGTGCTGCGTGAGATGGAACGCGCCGGCGCGTTTGAAATCGTCTTCGTCGATGATGGTTCGACCGATGCCACGCCGGACATTCTGCAGGGCATTGCCGATGCCGATGACCGTGTTCGCCTCGTGCGCCATGACCGGCGTTGCGGCAAGTCACAGGCCGTGCGCTCCGGCGTGCTCGCCGCGCGGGCGCCGTGGATCGCCACGCTGGACGGCGACGGGCAGAACGACCCGGCCGATCTGCCGGACATGCTCGAGAAAGCCTGGGCTGCCGATGGCACTGCGCCATTGGTGGCTGGCACGCGCGTGCGCCGCAATGACCCGGTTTCGCGCCTGATTGCCACGCGTATCGCCAATGGATTTCGCGCCACCGTGCTGGGCGATCATTGTCCCGATACGGGCTGCGGCGTAAAGATATTCGACCGCGACAGCTTCTTGCTCCTGCCCTGTTTCGAGGGCATGCACCGCTTCCTGCCGGCGCTCTTCCAGCGCTATGGGCACCCGTTGATCAATCATCCGGTGCGTCACCGGGCCCGTCATGCCGGCCAGTCCAAATACACCAATCTCGGGCGAGCCTTCGTCGGCATTTTCGACACGATGGGCGTGATCTGGCTGGTTCGCCGGACCAAGGCGCCAGGGCGGATCGAAGAGCGTTCGTCGTGACGACCAAGCTTTCGGGCACCGACCGGCTGGGCTGGAAAGACTGGCTGATCCTGGTGGTGTTGTCCGCCCTGGTCCTTCTGCCCGGAATATCCTCCTTGCCACCGGTGGATCGCGACGAGTCGCGTTATGCGGTCGCAACCAGCCAGATGCTGGAAAGCGGCGATTTTATCGATATCCGCTTCCAGGAAGAGCAGCGCTATCTGCAGCCGGCCGGCATTTACTGGCTGCAATCACTGGCGGTCGCGGTAACCGGAACCGGCGATGACCGGGAGATCTGGGCGCATCGGATCCCGTCCTTTCTAGGCATCCTCGCGGCGGTCCTGATGACCGGCGCCATCGCGACGCGGCTCTTTGGGCGCCATGCCGGCTATGGCGCTGCCCTGCTGGTCGCAACCGCCTTCGCGGTCGGGTTCGAGGCCCGCATCGCCAAGACGGATGCGGTATTGCTCGCCACCATTACGGCCGCCCACCTCGCCCTGATGCGGATCTATCTCGAGCCGAAGGGCCATTGGTGGCGACCGGCCCTGTTCTGGGCGGCGCTCGGCGGCGGGATGATGATCAAGGGGCCGATCATCCTGCTCTTCGTCGGCCTGACGCTTCTCGCGCTGCTGATCTGGGATCGAAAGCTGCGCTGGCTGGGCGCGCTGAAACCCCTCTGGGGTGTACCGCTCTTTCTGGCCATAGCCCTGCCCTGGTATATCGCCATCGGTATCGTTTCGGACGGCGGTTTCTATGCCGAGGCGGTGGGCGACAGCCTGATGGGAAAGGTCGGTGAGAGCCAACAATCCCACGCCGGTCCACCGGGTTATTATCTCGGCCTGCTCTCGCTCAGCTTCTGGCCGGGCTCGCTCTTTTTCGTGTTTGCGATCTGGTCGGCCTGGACCCGACGTGCGGAGCCGGCGACCCGCTATCTGATCGCCTGGATCGTGCCAGCCTGGATCGCCTATGAGCTGATCGCCACCAAGCTCCCGCACTATGTCATGCCACTTTACCCGGCGATGGCCTGCCTCGCGGTGGCGGCGATCTTCCAGCCCGGTGAAAAGCAGGCCCCGCTTTGGCTTCGCATCGCGGCGGGCCTTTACGCGGTTGTCTGGCTGGTCACGAGCGGTTTCGTGGCCGCGTTTGGCGCGGCCATGATGCAATGGTCGGAGGGGCGTCTCTCTCCGGTTCTGATCGCGGCGGGAGTGGCCATCCTTGTTCCGGCCCTGGCCGCGCTTGGCCTCTATCTCACAGGTCGCAAACCCAAGGCACTGGCCGCTGGCCTTGTCGCGGGTGGTCTCTCGGTGGTGACCGTCTACGCCGGAACCCTGCCGCGTCTCGACACGCTTTTCCTGACGCCCCGTGTCGTGGCAGCCGTGGACGCGCACGGAGACTGCGCCCCGACGCGCCTCGTTACTTCCGCCTATCGTGAGCCCTCCCTGGTCTATCTCCAGGGGCCCTACGACACGCACCTGGCGACCGGTCCGGCGGACGCCGCGGACACGCTCGCTGACGACACGGCCTGCACCCTGGCGCTGATCGATTCCAGCGAGGCGGAGGCCTTTCTCGCACAGGTCGAATCGCGCGGTTTGAGCCTTGATGCGCTGGCCGTGATCGAGGGGCAGAATTACTCGAATGGCGACACGATGAGTCTCACCCTTTATCGCGGCGGGGACAGTGTTGCGAATGGTGAGTAGAAATCGTTTCTGAGCAAGGGTTTGCGCCGCTTTCGCGGGTCTGTGTGCCCCTGAGGTGACTCACGCGTGCGCGCGTGCGTACGCGTGTGCGCGCGAGTGGTCACAAAGCCGCGAAACCTGTACAACAAAATCATGACGGAACAAGCGAATCAGGAATACGGCGCGGAGTCGATCAAGGTCCTCAAAGGGCTCGACGCCGTGCGCAAGCGCCCGGGCATGTATATCGGTGATACCGATGACGGTTCGGGTCTTCATCACATGGTCTATGAAGTCGTCGACAATGCGATCGATGAAGCGCTGGCAGGCCATTGTTCGGAAGTCCTGGTGACGCTCCACGCCGATGGTTCGGCCTCGGTGCGTGATGATGGTCGCGGTATCCCGACCGATATCCACCAGGAGGAGGGCGTTTCGGCGGCCCAGGTCATCATGACCCAGCTCCATGCCGGCGGGAAGTTCGACCAGAATTCCTACAAGGTGTCCGGCGGTCTTCACGGTGTCGGTGTTTCGGTGGTGAATGCCTTGTCGGACTGGATGGACCTGACCATCTGGCGCAATGGCAAAACCCACTGGATGCGCTTCCGTCGCGGTGATGCCGAGGAAGATCTCAAGGTGATGGGGGATGCCGAGCCGGGTCAGAAGGGCACGGAAGTGCGCTTCATGCCGTCGGAAGACACCTTCACCATGACCGAATTCAACCGCGAAACGCTGCAGCACCGCCTGCGCGAGCTCGCCTTCCTGAATTCCGGCGTCAAGATCACCCTGCGCGACGAGCGCGAGGCCGAGCTCTACTCCGACACCATGGTCTATGAAGGCGGCGTCGCGGAATTCGTCGCCCATCTCGATCGCAACAAGACACCCATTTTCATGCCGCCCGTCCTGATCACCGGCGAGCGTGATGGTGTGACGGTGGAAGCGGCGCTGGAGTGGAATGACAGCTATCACGAGAATGTCCTCTGCTTCACCAACAACATCCCGCAGCGCGACGGCGGCACGCACCTGGCCGGTTTCCGCGGCGCGCTGACCCGTGTCATCAACAGCTATGCGGCGTCCTCGGGCCAGGCCTCCAAGGCCAAGGTGTCGATCTCCGGTGATGATGCCCGCGAAGGCCTGACCTGTGTCCTGTCAGTGAAAGTGCCGGATCCGAAATTTTCCTCCCAGACCAAGGACAAGCTGGTTTCGTCAGAAGTTCGTCCGGCCGTTGAAGGTGCGGTGGGCGAGGCCTTGACGGAATGGTTCGAGGAACACCCGGCGGAAGCGCGCATGGTGGTCGGCAAGATCATCGAGGCTGCTGCGGCGCGCGAAGCCGCCCGCAAGGCGCGCGAACTGACCCGGCGCAAGTCGGCACTGGAAATCTCTTCCCTGCCCGGCAAGCTCGCCGACTGTCAGGAGAAGGATCCGGCCAAGTCCGAACTCTTCATCGTCGAGGGTGACTCAGCCGGCGGCTCTGCCAAGCAGGGGCGCCATCGGGAAAACCAGGCCGTGCTGCCGCTGCGCGGTAAAATCCTCAATGTCGAGCGGGCCCGCTTCGACAAGATGCTCGGCTCGGAACAGGTCGGCACCTTGATCACGGCGCTGGGCACGGGCATTGGCCGCGACCAGATCAATTACGAGAAGCTGCGCTATCACAAGGTCATCATCATGACCGATGCCGATGTCGACGGCGCCCATATCCGCACCCTGCTTCTGACCTTCTTCTACCGTCAGATGCCGGAGCTGATCGAGCGTGGCTATCTCTACATCGCCCAGCCGCCGCTCTACAAAATCACCAAGGGCCGGTCCGAACGCTATGTGAAGGACCAGGCCGAGATGGATGCCTATCTGATCGAGGAGGGGGCGTCAGACGCGCATCTCACCTTGCACGACGGCGAAGTCGTCACCGGTCAGGATCTGACCACACGGGTAGCCGCGGCCCGACAGGTCAAGCTCTCCATCGACCGCATGGTCGCGCGTGCGCCGGGCTTTGCTCTGGAAGCCGCTGCCCTCGCCGGCGCGCTGGTGCCGGAACCCTCGGAAGACGGGATTCGTGACGCCGCGGCCCGTCTCAACACCTTCGCCGATGAAGGTGAGGACACCTGGGGTGGTCACCTCGATGAAGAGGACGGCAATCTGATCTTCGAACGCGAAGTGCGCGGCGTGACCGAAACCGTCGTGCTCGACCGCAATTTGCGCGCCAGCCCGGACGCCAAACGCCTCAATGAGCGCGCCGTCGCCATCGCCGGCGATTATGCCGGCCCGGCCAGTTTCGTGCCCAAATCCGGCCCGGTCACCATCAACTCGCCCCGCGAGCTGGTCGACGAAGTCATCGTCTCCGGCGCCAAGGGCATGAAATTCCAGCGCTATAAGGGTCTGGGCGAAATGAACCCCGGCCAGCTCTGGGAAACCACGCTCGACCCGGATGCCCGCTCACTTCTGCAGGTCTCGGTCACCCATGCCGACACCGCCGATGAGCTCTTCTCCAAGCTGATGGGCGACGTCGTCGAACCGCGGAGAGACTTCATCCAGGAACACGCGCTGGAAGCGGAAGTGGACGCTTAGCGTCTCCGATATCTGAACGAAAAACGCCCGCCTGGTCTGCCCAGGCGGGCGTTTTTTGTTCCAACCACACTATGATTGTCATCCCCGACGCATGCCCCGCGAAAGCGGGGCGGAGATCGGGGACCCATATGCCCGTCGAGATATAGGTCCCGGCTCTGCAGCCCGCCTACGCGGGCTATCCGGCCGGGATGACAAGGGGGCGTGCGCTCAAGAAGCCCCCTAATGAGCCTCACCCCAGGTCATCCCCGCCTTCGCATCCACCACCAGCGGCACGCTCAGTTCCAGCGCGGGCGCACAGGCCTCGCCCATCACCTTTGAGGCCAGCCCGATCAAATCGTCCGCCTGGTTTTCCGGCACCTCGAAGACCAGTTCGTCGTGCACCTGCAGCAGCATTTTCGCGTCGAGATTGGCGGCCTTGAGCGCGTCGTCCATGCGGATCATGGCGCGGCGGATGACGTCGGCGGCTGAGCCCTGGATGGGGGCGTTGATGGCCTGGCGTTCGGCGAACATGCGCATATTGGGGTTCTTGTCGCGAATGCCGGGGAAATGGCAGCGGCGACCGAAAATGGTCTCGACATAGCCGGTCTCGGCGGCCTTGGCCTTCATCTCATCCATATAGGCGCGGATGCCGGGGAATTTCTCGAAATAGGCATCGATGAAGGCCTTGGCCTCATCCCGTTTGACGCCGATCTGGTTGGCCAGACCGAAGGCGGAAATGCCGTAGATGACGCCGAAATTGATCGCCTTGGCCTTGCGCCGAACCATCGGATCCATGCCTTCGATCGGCACGCCAAAGACTTCCGAAGCCGTCATCGCGTGAATATCGGTGCCGTCGCGGAAGGCCTGTTTCAGGCTTTCAACGTCGGCGATATGGGCCAGCAGGCGCAGCTCGACCTGGGAATAGTCGGCGGCAACCAGGACATGGCCGGGTTCGGCGATGAAGACTTCGCGGATCTGGCGACCGGCCTCGGTGCGGATCGGGATATTCTGCAGATTGGGCTCGGTCGAGGACAGGCGCCCGGTTGTGGTCGCGGCAAGCGAGAAGGAGGTGTGGACCCGTTTCGTGTCGCGATTGATATGGGCGAAGAGACTGTCGGAATAGGTCGATTTCAGCTTGGCATATTGCCGGTATTCCAGGAGCGCGACCGGCAGGGCATGACCCTCGGCGGCGAGCTGATCGAGCACCGCCGCATCGGTCGACCAGGCCCCGGTCTTGGTCTTTTTGCCACCCGGTAAGCCCATCTCTCCAAACAGGATTTCCCCGATTTGTTTCGGTGACGCAACATTGAAGTCGCGGCCCGCGGCTTCATGCGCTTCCGCCTCTGCAGCAGCCATTTTCTGGGCGAAGTCGGAGGAAAGGCGGTTCAGCTGGTCCGGATCGACCTTGATGCCCGTGCGCTCCATCCTGGAGAGGACATCGGCCATCGGGCGTTCCAGCGTCTCGTAAACCGTGGCCATCTTCTTGGCGACCATGGCCGGTTTGAGAATCTCCCACAGCCGAAGCGTGATGTCGGCATCCTCGGCGGCATAGAGCGTCGCCTTGTCCAGCGGCACCTTGTCGAAGGTGATCTGGTTCTTGCCGGTGCCGCAAATCTCCTTGAAGGGGATGCAGGTATGGCCGAGGTGAAGCTCGGCCAGTGCGTCCATGCCATGCCCGTGCAGGCCGGCCTCCATGACATAGGAGATCAGCATGGTGTCGTCATAGGGCGCGACATCAATGCCATAGCGCGACAGCACGCCGAGATCATATTTGAAATTCTGGCCGATCTTGAGGACGCCCGGATCCTCCAGCAGCGGTTTGAGCGCCTCCAGCGCGGCATCCATCGGGATCTGCTCGGGCGCCTCGCCGGTGTCGAACATGTCGCCGGACCCGTCCGGATCGACATGGGCGAGCGGGATATAACAGGCCTCACCGGGAGCGGTGGCGAGCGAGATGCCGACCAGGCCGGAGGCGGTCGAGGACAGGGCATCGGTCTCGGTATCGACCGCGATCTGACCCGCCTCGCGGCATTTTTCAATCCAGCGCTCGAGCGCCTCCATCGTCGTCACGCACTCATACTTGTCGCGATCAATCGGGGCCGTGGCGTCGCCGGTCTCATCGGCCGGCGGGCCACCCAGCGCCTCTTCCACCTTGCGGGTGAAGGAGCGGAACTCCATCCCGCGCAGGAAGGGGACGAGCACGTCCGGGTCGGGCTCGGCGAGACCGAACTCCTCCAGCTTTTCCGGCATCGGCGCGTCGAGCTTCAGCGTCACCAGATCGCGGGAAATGCGGGCATCCTCGGCATGGGAGAGAAGTTTCTCGCGCCGCCCCTTCTGCTTGATCTCGCCGGCCCGCTCGAGCAGCGTGTCGAGATCGCCATACTCATTGATCAGCAGGGCCGCGGTCTTCACGCCGATCCCCGGTACGCCGGGCACATTGTCGACACTGTCGCCGGCCAGCGACTGGATATCGATCACCTTGTCCGGGCCGACCCCGAATTTCTCCATCACTTCCGGGGCCTGGATGCGACGGTTCTTCATGGCATCGAACATGGAGACCTTGTCGGTCACCAATTGCATGAGGTCCTTGTCCGAGGAGACGATGGTGACATCCGCGCCCTTGGCCTCGGCCTGGCGGGCATAGGTGGCGATGATGTCGTCGGCCTCGTAATTTTCCAGCTCGATGCAGGGCGTGCCGAACGCACGCGTGGCATCGCGGATGATGGAGAATTGCGGCACCAGGTCTTCCGGCGCCGGCGGGCGGTGCGCCTTGTACTGGTCGTAGAGCTCATTGCGGAAGGACTTGCCGGAATGGTCGAAAATCACCGCCAGGTGGGAGGGCTGGTCCTCCCCCTTCAGGTCTTCCAACAGCTTCCACAACATGTTGCAAAAGCCTTGCACCGCGCCGACCGGCGTCCCGTCCGACCGGGTCAGCGGCGGCAGCGCATGATAGGCCCGGAAAATATAGCCCGACCCGTCGATCAGATAGACGTGGCTGGTCTCGTCGACGGGTTTGGTCGTGGCCATGGGCAAGTCTCCGGGCGGAAGGTCAGGCGGGCAAATCAGTCAGCCGCGAGACTAGCGCGGGCCGGGCGCTCGGTCATCGGGGGAGTGCGGTGGTTTGCGGGGAGAGGAGTGCGCCTCGGCGCGCTTCGTCCCTCAAGGGCCGGAGAGGCCGGTTGTTCAACGTGCTTCATCCTATCGTCGTCATCCCGCGGTGGCCGCGTTGCGGGCATCCGGGGGCCTTGGCTACCCGGCGTGACCGTTCCGGCGGCGTGTTCGCGGCAAATCTGCTCGCAATATTGCTGGGGTCCCCCGGATCGCGGCCTTGCCGCGACCGTGGGATGACGTTGATTTGGACACTTTATCCCCGCCCGACACCGCCAATACCGTCATCCTGACGCAAGTCAGGACCCAGTTTCGCAGGCTCGATTTCGCCAATCTTGGCAAGAGCTTGCGTCGCAGACTGGGTCCCGGCCTTCGCCGGGATGACGGAGTGTGGGGCGGGAATTTTCACAAAACTTATCCTCCCCCCTCTGCCCCCACGCCATAATGCCTGTGGTTTTCGGGACGGGAGGCGCGAGCTCAGTCACTTGTGCCCGGAAGCGAGCGGAGCCTGTCCGGGCGGTGGTGTGACAGCCATTGGCGCTGGCAGGGCGTGCGACCAGGTCGCGGGGCACTAAACGACCGACCCCATCTACCTGGCGTGTTGGAATCGGGGTGGAGACAGCCCGGGAAATCTCCGCGGACGGGATGTCGGCGATGTCACGTTATTCAAATCAAACCGGTTGACGGCATTGGCCGACATCCCGTTCCCCTCTCATCCCTCCGGCGCTTGACGCGTGCGGAGCCAGGCGTGTGTCGCAATCAAAAAAAGCCCCGAAGCAGGTGCTCCGGGGCTCTTCTTCAATCGCGGCAAGGACGCCTATTCCGCGTCGAGCGGGTCGACATCATCCATCAGCTTTTGCGTCAGGAAGGTGTAGAGCAGCGCATCGCGGCGGGCCAACTCCTCGAGATTGGCGGCGGCGGAGTGACCCCCGGCCGTGTTCTCGTAATAGAGATAATCATGGCCCAGCTCTTCCAGGAGGTGCGCCATCTTGCGGGCATGGCCCGGATGGACACGGTCATCCTTGGTCGAGGTGTAGAGGTAGATTTCCGGATAGTCGCCGTTCGCATCCACATTGTGGTAGGGCGAGATCGAGCGCAGGAAACCGCCCTCGTCCGGGTCTTCCGGATTGCCGTACTCACCCATCCAGGACGCACCGGCCAGAAGGGTGTGGTAGCGCAGCATGTCGAGCAGCGGCACGGCCGAGACGACCGCATTCCACAGGTCCGGACGCTGGGTGTACATGACACCGGTCAGCAATCCGCCATTGGAGCCGCCATACACACCCAGATGGCGCGGGCTGGTAATGCTGCGTGTCGACAGGTCCTCGGCCACGGCGATCAAATCGTCATAGATGCGCTGACGATCCATTTTCAGACCGGCCTGGTGCCAGGCCGGACCGAATTCCCCACCGCCACGGATATTGGCCACCACATAGGCGCCGCCATTTTCCAGCCAGAGCTGACCGCGAGAACCGGAATAGCTCGGGCGGATGGAGACCTGGAAACCGCCATAGGCGTAGAGCAGGGTCGGCGTCGTGCCATCCATCACCGTGTCTTCGTGACGGACCACGAAATACGGGACCATGGTGCCGTCCGTCGACTCGGCTTCAAGCTGTTCGACGATCAGGCCTTCGGCATCGAACTGGGCCGGGATCGACTTGATCTCTTCAACGGTCAGCTCGGCCGCATCGACCATGAAATAGCTGTCCGGCGTCAGGAAGCCTTCGGCATTCATGAAGGCAACGTCGTGGTGCGAATTGGTCGAACCGAGGCTGATCGTCATATTGGCCGGGACCGGCACGGTCTCGGACGTCCACTGGCCATCGGCATAGTGGAAGGCTTCGAGGCCGCCGACGACATTCTCGTCAATCGCCACCAGGAAGGCCGATGCGGTGGAGCCCATACCGCCCATGGACTGGCGCGGGCCAGGCACGAAGACCGTCTTGACCGGCGGCAATTCACCACTGGCCGCGAAGTCCGCCATGGTGAAGGAGAGCAGCGCGCCCTGCGGGAAGGTTTCGCCCCCCTCGACCGGGGTCCATTCCTCTTCGATCGTGAAGAGCAGCTCGCCCTGGTAGATGTCCTGGATGGAGGACTTGCTCGGCAGTGGCAGCTGAACGGGATCGGCATCGGCCGGCAGATACCACCAGGTCGTGTCGTAGAAAGTGTCGGCTTCCGAGGCCATCATGTAGACACTGCCGTCATGGTCTTCGACCCGGAAGGAGAAGAGGCCGACATCATCGGCATCGCCGCGCACGACTTCGGTCGCATCGGCGAGATCGGTGCCGCGCTCCCAGCGATAGGCGACCGACGGATAGCCCGAACTGGTCGTGTCTTCCGGGCTGGTGGCCAGGCCGACCATCACGGTGTTTTCGTCGATCCAGCTGACGCCACCCTTGGCTTCCGGGGTTTCGAACCCGCCCTCGACAAAGGCGCGCTCGGAGATCGAGAATTCACGCCGGATGGCTGCGTCGGAGCCGCCATCGGACAAGGTCAGGATGCAGCGATCATAGTCGGGCGCCAGGCAGTTCGATCCGCGCCAGACCCAATTGCGGTCCTCGGCTTCGGACAGGGCGTCGAGATCAAGCACAACATCCCATTCCGGATCATCGGTGAGATAGCTTTCCAGCGTAGTGCGACGCCACAGGCCGTGTGTCTGCTCGGCGTCCTGCCAGAAATTCCAGATATAGCCGCCTGAATAGGAACCGTAGGGAATCCGGTCATTGGACTGGTAGATGGCCAGCGCCTGATCATAGAGCGACTGGTAGCGCTCATCGCCCTGAAGGCGATCAAAGGTGCGGTCATTTTGACCCTCGACCCATTCCAGGGCGCGCTCGCCCTCGACTTCTTCAAGCCAGACCCGCGGGTCATTATTGGGATCAATCTCGACGATCTGGCGCTCGGCCGGCGCGTCCGGTGTTGTGGAGGCCACGTCTTCGCCCTCATCGCTGGCGGGCTGGCTGCAGGCCGCGAGAATGGCGGCGCTGGCGGTGACCGCCCAGATACTCCGATAAACTCTCATCAGTCTCTTCCCCTCTGATGTTTCCGACGCAATTAACACCGGAGCGGTAGTGGACGTAAAGGGATGGGGGCGGTATCGGAGCCGTTATGGATGCACGTTTGATGAATGGCGCCGGCAATCGGTTCATCCTTGCCGATCTGCGCGGGCGGGCCGCCCCCTTCAATCCTTCCCGCGACGCGGTGAGAGCGATGGCGCACGACCATCATTTCGATCAACTCCTTGTGCTTGAGGACAGCGACAGCGCCGACGCCTTCATGCGGATCTGGAATGCCGATGGTGATGAGGTCGGAGCCTGCGGCAACGGAACCCGCGCGGCCGCCTGGGCCATGATGCAGCAAACCGGCGCCAGCGCTGCAAGCCTGGGCACTGCAGGCGGCCTCCTTCACGCCAGCGACGCTGGCCCGATGACGGTGAGCGTCGACATGGGGCGGCCGCGTCTCGACTGGCAGGACATTCCGCTGGCCCGTCCTATGGATACGGTTCGGCTCGACTATGCCTGCGAGGCCGACGGATTGCGCATCGAGGCGCCCGGCGCCGTTTCCATGGGCAATCCGCACGCCGTCTTCTTTATCCGGGATGTCGAAGCCCTGCCCGTGGCGCGCTTGGGCCGCGAGGTGGAGCTGGACCCGCTCTTCCCGGAACGCGTCAATGCCGGCTTCGCACAAATTCTTGATGCCCGACACATCCGTTTGCGGGTCTGGGAGCGCGGCGCCGGGATCACTGCAGCCTGCGGCACCGGGGCCTGCGCCGCGCTGGTGGCCGCCCATCGCCGGGGTCTGGCCGAACGCAAGGCGTCGGTCATGGCCGATGGCGGCGAGCTGTTCGTGGAATGGCGGGAGGACGACGACCATGTCATCCTCACGGGTCCGGTCGAGGATGAGGGTCCCGTCACCCTCCATCTGGACTAGACCCGACAGGGCCATGCACACAGGTGTGAGTTTCGCGGTTGGCAAAACCTCATATTATCCCTGAACTGGTCGCAAAGGGGCCGCGTTTCGGGGGGAAACACTCAACATGACATTCAAGGCAATCACGCTCGCCGCCATTCTGACCAGTCTGGCAACCGGATCCGCGCCCGCCCAGGACACCGAAGCCGAGGCGCCAACGCCGCAATCCATCGCGCTGGAAATGTTCGCCGAAGCAAGCAATTCCCTGCGCGCCGGCGATACCGAAACCGCCCGCCGCCTGATGCTCGCAGCGCTCGACATCAAACCGGCTCACCCCGCCGTCCTGCGCGCCCTTGTGACTATCGCCACCCGCGCCGAACGCGCCGATGATGCCTTCACGGCGCTCGACTGGACGGTCGAGGCCGGGCTGACCTTCGAACCCGCGGACGAAACCCTGAACCTGCTGGAGGCCGCCGACACGGACCGGCTTTCCACGATCATGGCAGCGCTTGCGGCGAACGGAGAGCCGGTTGGTGCGGGCGAGGTTGTTGCCCGTATCGATCGCCCGGATGCACTGATTGAAGGCGTGGCGGTGGATATCGAAACAGACCGCATCTTTGTCTCTTCCGTCGCCGCGCGCGAAATCCTGCTGCTGGAGCCCTTTGCTCGCGACGAGCCGGTGGTTTTCGCGGATCGCGATGACGGATTATGGTCTGTCTTCGGCCTCTTTGTGGATGATCGGACCCGCATGCTCTGGGCCGCGTCAGGCACAGTGCCGCAGACTCCGCTCGAAGCGGGAGAGGCAGACGGCACGGCCCTGTTCGCCTTCGACATGATCACCGGCGATCTCCACCGCCGCTACACGATTGACGGTGCGGTCCAGATGGCCGACTTCGTGGTTCGCGACGGCAGCGCCTATATCTCCGACAGCCAGGCGCCGCGTGTCTATCGGCTCGATAATGTATCCGGCGAACTGGAAGTGCTGGCAGAGGACCCGCGCTTCGTCAGTCTGCAGGGTGTCGCCCTGGCGCGTGGCGCCCTTTATGTCGCTGATTACTCGCTGGGCATTTGGCGGATCGACCTGATGGATGGCAGTGCCAGCCTGGTGCGCGCCTCCGATATCAGCCTGATCGGCATTGACGGACTTCGACAGACCCGCGACGGGCGGCTGATTGCCGTGCGCAACGGGGCGCGACCCCACCAGGTGATGGCGATTGACCTCGACCCGACCGGCCGCGAGGTGGCGAATGTCGAGGTCCTGTTGCGTGGTCACCCTTCCATGCAAGGCAATACCGAGCCGACATTGGTCGATCTGGCCGATGGCCGGGCCTGGGTCGTTAGCAATGCCGCCTGGCCGCTCTTTCCCGCGGATGGCGCCGTGTCGGAGGAAGCGCGGCCGGCCACGGCGATTGTCGAGCTGGATCTGCGCTGATCCGGCTCAGCCGGTTTCACCAAGACTCAGCCCAACGCCACAGGCCTGGCGGATGACGATATCTGCCGCGCGTGCCCTCTGCTCCAGATGCGCCAATTCTTCCGCCGTAAAGCGTTCGTGCAATGGCTCCGGCCCCGCCAAGGCCGGATCCTGGCTGATACGGCCGAGATCGGGCATCGCCGTGCCCAACACGCTGAGCTGCTCATGGCTGAAACGGGAATTGGCCTCGCGGGAGATACAGGCACAGGTCGCTGTGTCGACACCTGCCCCCTCACAAGCCTGCTGAACCGGAGCTTCATCGGCATGGTCGAGCGCGCGTGCGCTGCCGGTCCAGAGAGACAGGCTCAACATGGCCAGCGGAATATAACGATTTCGCTGTATCATCACCGGTCCCCCCAATCCCCCAATCACGTAATCAGGCGTTTGACGCCCGTCCGCACGCGCCTATGCTCACACGTAGAGAGTCCGTCCCTTCGAAGCGAGCGTGACGAGTCATATTGAATGAGGCGAGGGACCGCCAGCCTTAAAAGGAGCCCGACATGAGGCGCGTTTTGATCACTTTGGCCGGCCTGGCCGTACTGGGCGGCTGCGCAACCCCGACGCCCTATCAGGCCGCGGACGAAAGCGGGCGCGGTTTTTCGGAGACCCGTATCGAGAGCAACCGGTACCGGATTTCTTTCGAGGGTAATTCGCTGACTGATCGCGAGACAGTGGAAACCTATCTTCTTTACCGCGCCGCCGAACTGACGGTCGAAAACGGCTATGACTATTTCACCGTCGTCAATCGCGCGACCGACGAGGATACCCGCGTCATGGCGTCCGGCATTGGCCGCTCGCCCTATACAGGTTTCTCGGTTCAATACGCCTATTTCCACCCCCGCTGGGGCTGGCGCGGATGGCATGATCCGTTCTGGGATGATGTCAGCTATCGCGAAAGCACCCGTTATGAAGCGAGCGCCGAGATCTATCTCGGTCGCGGCACCAAGCCGGACGACCCCAGCGCTTTCGGCGCGCGCGATGTCATGTCCAATCTGGGCGAACAGATCGTCCGGCCGACCAGCGACTGATACGCCAAACGACACTCTGTTCTGACGGGGCCGGCGGCAATCGCGGGCCCCGTTTTCGTTCCGGTTTGCATCCCGTCACCCAAGATGCCGGATTGTCACGGTGCGCGGCGAAGCGTCGCGACCGGGCTCGAGCGCTTACACTTGTGCTTGACACTCATTCTCGGTCGCAATAGCGGGATAGTGATTTTCATTCTCATGCCCGGGCCAGCCAATGTTCAGTAAAGTATCCCTTCTGCTCACCACCGTACTCACCGTCAGCCTCGGGGCCGGCCACGCCGCCGCCCAGGAGGAGGATGCCGACGTTATCGAGATCAATGGTCGCTACCTGTCTCTCGATCAGCTGAACTCGGTCAAGACACCGACCCCGGTCATCGACGTGCCGCAAAGCCTGTCGATCATCACCGACGCACAGATTGCCGAGCAGGGCTTCGTCAATTTTGGCGACATCCTGCGCTACACGCCGGGCCTGTCGATCAGCCAGGGCGAGGGGCATCGTGACGCCATCAATATCCGCGGCAACCAGTCCACAGCCGACTTCTTCCTCAATGGCATTCGCGACGACGTCCAGTATTACCGCCCGCTCTACAATCTGGAGCAGGTCGAGATCCTGCGCGGCTCCAACGCTCTGCTCTTCGGTCGTGGCGGCGGTGGCGGTGTGGTCAACCGCGTCACGAAATCACCTGTGATCGGTGAAGCGTTTCAGGGCTATAGCGCCGCCATTGATACCTTTGGCGCCGGGCAGCTGACCGCCGACATCAATCTGGATACCGGCGATCAGTCCGGTCTGCGCCTGAACGCCTTTGTCGAGGAGATGGCCAATCACCGCGACGCCTTCGCCGGCAACCGCTACGGCATCAACCCGACCGCCCAGATCGCGCTGGGCAATGAGACGACGCTGACCGCCTTCTACGAGTATCTTGATGACGACCGCGTCGTGGACCGCGGCGTCCCGTCCATCGCCGTCCCGGGCGCTCCGGGGCGTCCGCTGGAGGGTTATGACAACACCTTCTTCGGCTCGCGCGACCGCAACCGGACAACGCTCCAGGCCCATACCTTCCGCGTCCGGGTGGATCACGAGTTCACTGATCAGCTGCGCGGCAATGTCACCGCCCAGTATGCCGATTACGACAAGGCCTATCAGAACATCTATGCGGCCGGTTTTGACCCGACGGTGACGCCGAGCCAGGTCACGCTTGACGGCTATCGTGACACGACGGCGCGGACCAATCTCATCGTCCAGGGCAATCTGGTCGGCGAGTTCCAGACCGGATCGATCGGGCATACGCTTCTGGTCGGTGGCGAGTTCGGGGACCAGGACACCGACAATGCCCGCACCGACAATCTCTTTGTCGCCAGCAATGACGACCAGATCACGATTGACTTCACCGATCCGCTCATCATTCCGGACTTCGACTTCGTGACCCCGGCGCGCGACCGCAGCTCGAGCGTCCAGTTCACCTCATTCTACATCCAGGATCAGATCGATCTGACCGACACGCTGAAAGTCATGGTCGGGGCCCGCTTCGACCGCTTCGATGTGTCCGTCCTCGACCGCCAGGCAATCTCGGCGACCGATAATGGCCGCCGCGGCCGGGTCGATGAAGAGCTCTCTCCGCGCTTCGGGCTGATCTACAAGCCGGCTGAAAACATTTCCGTCTACGCCAGCTATTCGGAAACCTTCCTGCCCAGCGCCGGCGATCAATTCCTGACGCTGAGCACGACGACCGAAGATATCCAGCCGCAGACTTTCGAGAACCGCGAGATCGGCGCCAAGTGGGACATCAATGCCGATCTGAGCTTTACCGCAGCCATCTTCCGGCTTGAACGCGGCCAGTTCACCACGGTCGACCCGGACGATCCGTCGATCGTGACCACGGTCGCGGGCAGCACGACCGAGGGCTTCGAGCTCCAGCTGGTCGGCGAAATCACCGACGCCTGGAGCCTCAATGCCGGCTACAGCTATCTCGACGGTGTCGTGGAAGGCGGCGGCTTTGACGGCAATTCCACCCGCCAGACGCCCGAACACATGCTGTCGTTGTGGAACCGCTATCAGATCAATGGCGAACTGGCCGTCGCACTCGGGGCCACCTATCAGGACGCCTCCTTCGTGCTCGAGAATAATGGCGTCGAGCTGCCGGGCTACACCCGCTTCGATGCCGCGGTCTTCTATGATCTCAGCGAAGCAACGCGCCTCCAGCTCAATGTCGAGAATCTGTTCGACACGGACTACTTCCCGGATGCGCATTCGAATTCGAACATTTCGACCGGCGAGCCGCTCAATGCGCGCCTGTCGATCAGTCACGAATTCTGATCGACGACCGGGTCGGAACCGATCGCAAAAAAGGCCGGAGCGTCAGCTCCGGCCTTTCCTGTATCGGGTCGGCGTCGACGCCTATTTCGGGGGCATGCGCGCGCCCGCATCCAGTCGGACGCATTCGGCGTTGATGTAGTCGGAATGAACCATGAAGGCGACAAGATCCGCATATTCTTCCGGCGTGCCGAAGCGCTGCGGGAATTGCAGGTGCGAGGCCAGCGAGACTTTCACTTCCGGCGGCATCTGCTGGTAGATCGGCGTCTCGAAGAAGCCTGGCAGGATGGTATTGACGCGAATGCCTTCCTTGGCGAGATCGCGCGCCATTGGCAGCGTCATGCCGTAGATGCCACCTTTGGAGGCGGCGTAGGCGACCTGGCCGATCTGCCCATCCTGGGCCGCAACCGAGGCCGTATTGACGATCACGCCGCGACCGGAGCCATCGACCGGATCGAGCGACATCATGCCGGCGGCTGATTTCGAGGCGCACAGGAAAGAGCCGATCAGGTTGACGCCGATGACCGTCTGGAAGCCCTTGGCGGAATGCGCGGAAATCTCGCCGGAAGAGGAGGAGCGGCGGGCTGTTTTCTCGGCCCAGCCGATCCCGGCGCAATTGACGAAGACACGTTCCTGGCCATGGGCGTCGCGGGCCTTGGCCAGACCGGCATCGACGCTGGCTTCGTCGGCCACATTGACCTGGCAGAACACGCCGCCAATCTCCTTGGCGACCGCTTCGCCCTTCTCGGCATTCATGTCGAAAATGGCCACTTTCGCGCCTTCGGCGGCGAGGCGGCGGGCTGTACCTTCGCCGAGACCGGAAGCACCGCCCGTGACAATGGCGGCAATGGATGAGTCGAGTTTCATGAGACACTCCCCTTTATCGATGCCAGCGACATAGCGTGACGACCGGCAAAAGAAAATCCGCCACGGCGGCTGGCCTGCTGTGGAAATCCGGCTTGGGGGCTTGATGCGAGCGGTGCTAGAGCAATCGAACGCCTTTGAAACCGACACGGGATTGACGATATGAGCGGACGTTACGCCCTGGTGCTGCATGGTGGTGCCGGAACCCTGGCTGATCGCGATTACGCCAAGGAAATCGAGCATATGCGCGGCCTCGCCGAGGCAGCAAAAGCGCGCCTGGCCATCGGCGCAAATGCCCTCGATATCGTCCAGGATATTGTCCGCGAACTGGAAGCTTCCGGCCTTTATGTCGCTGGCAAGGGTGCGTCGCCCAACAAGGCCGGTCGCTATGAGCTGGATGCCGCCATCATGGACGGCGCCACGCAGCGGGCCGGATCCGTCGCCTCGCTCACCGGCTTCACCAGTCCGGTCTCCGCCGCCCGCGCAATCATGGAGACCACGCCCCATGTCATGCTGGCCGGTCGCGGCGCCGAACGTTTTTGCGGCGAGGCGGAGCTGGAGCGCGTCGAAAGCGTGAATGACTACTATACACCTGCCGCCGCGCCGGATGACCGCGCCATCGCGACCGGGACGGTGGGCTGTGTGGCGCTTGACATGGAAGGTCGCCTCGCCGCGGCGACCTCAACCGGCGGGACGCTGAACAAGATGGAAGGCCGGGTCGGCGACAGCCCGATCATCGGATCGGGCTGCTGGGCTGACGGCCATGTCGCCGTTTCCTGCACGGGTCAGGGTGAGTTTTTCCTGCGCACCGCGACGGCCAAGGATGTCTCCGCCCGCATGCGCTATGGCCATCAATCCCTCGCCGATGCCGCTGCCGGCGCGCTCGCTGATGTTGGTGCCCTCGAAGGCGAGGGCGGCATCATCGCGGTCGACCGCGATGGCAACCTGGCCGCACCCTTCAATTCGCCGGGCATGAAACAGGCCATGGTCCACCCGGACGGCCGCATCACCGCCGGCGTGCGCTGACCATGTCGATCAAGCGGGGATATTTCGGGGTTGGCGCGGAAGGTATTTCCAAGCCGATGAATCTGGGTGCCATCCTGCGCACCGCGCACGCCTTTGGCGGCAGTTTTGCCTTTACCGTGGATGCCAGTCACCAGGTGCGCGACGTCAATCGGGCCGACACGGCCAAATCGGTCGACCACGTTCCCTATTACGAATGGGACGGTGTTGAGGGCATGGCGCTGCCGTCCAATTGCCAGCTGGTCGGAATTGAATTGACCGATGAAGCCATTGAACTGCCAAGCTTCCGTCACCCGCTGTGTGCGGCCTATGTTTTCGGCCGGGAGCGCGGCTCCCTGTCGGAGGAGATGCAGGCCAAATGCGCCCATATCGTCAAGATCCCGACCAAGTTTTGCGTCAATGTCTCGGTCGCCTGCGCGATCACGCTCTATGACCGCCAGATCAATTTCGGCGGCTTCGCCGAGCGTCCGCTCATGCCGGGCGGGCCGACGCTGGAAAGCCTGGCCGATGCGACGAAGAAATTCGGTATCCACCGGTGAAATCGGGGTCGGTCGAGCGATCTTAGGCCGGGATTAACCCTGCCATCATACCGCCATAGCCATGCCCTAGACGGCATTCCGCAAGCGTCTCCATGAGGATGATCACCGTGTTGTTACGATCTGCCTGCCTCGCCTTCAGCCTCGCCACACTCACGACCGCCGGGGCGCAGGCCCAGGATGACCCGCAATTTCGCGGCGAGTACAGCGATTGGCGTGTATTCACGCGCAATACCGAGGCCGGCTATTCCTGCTACGCGCTCAGCCGACCGACAGACAGTTCGCCGCGCGCCCATGAGCACGGCAATGTCTATTTCCTGGTCGCCAGCTGGCGATCGGGGGCGGTCGAGGACCAACCCTCGCTCCTGGTCGGCTATGATCTGCGCCCGACCAGCCCGCCGCAAGTCCGCGTCGGCTCCGACCGCTTTGACATGTTCGCCGATGGCCAGGAAGGCTTCCTCGACGATCTGGATGAAGAGGACGAGCTGGTCCGCGCCATGCGTCGCGGGTCGGCCATGCGGGTCTCCGCGACCACACTCGATGGCGTGTCGACGTCGTATGAGTTCTCATTGTCCGGGGTGACGGCCGCCTTGCAGCGCGTTGAAGCCCTCTGCAACTAGCCCGGGCCCCCTGATCGCGATTCGGAATTGCCGCGCTTTTGTGATAGAGCGCGCGGCTTCGTTTGAATTGAGCTAGTCTGGCGACCATGAACCACGCCCTGAACATTGATGCCCGCAACGCCAATGCCCCGCGCATTGACGAGACCACGCCACGCGCCCGGCCCTCGCTGGCGGGCCTGACGCGCGAGCAATTGCGGGAGGTCGCGATTGATTGCGGCGTGGACGAGAAGAAGGCGAAGATGCGCGCCGAACAGCTGTGGCGCTGGATCTATCATTACGGCGTGACCTCCTTCGACGAGATGACCAATATCTCCAAGGACCTGCGCGCCGTCATCGCGGAGAAATATGCGCTGCACCGGCCCAAGCTGATTGATCGTCAGGTCTCCGTCGACGGCACCCGCAAATACCTCATCGAACTGGCGCCGGGCGTCGAGTGCGAGACAGTCTTCATCCCCGATGTCGCCCGCTCGGGCGCCCTGTGCGTGTCGAGCCAGGTCGGCTGCACGTTGAACTGCACTTTCTGTCATACCGGCACCCAGGCGCTGGTGCGCAATCTGACGGCGGCCGAGATTGTCGCCCAGGTCATGATTGCGCGCGATGATCTGGACGAGTGGCCGACCTCGAACGAGAACCGGAAGATCACCAATATCGTCTTCATGGGGATGGGCGAGCCACTCTATAACCTCGACCATGTCGCAACCGCGATCGACATCATCTCGGACGGGGAGGGCATTGCCATTTCCCGCCGACGGACGACGGTGTCGACCTCCGGCGTGGTGCCGAAGATCAAGGAACTCGGCGACCTCACCGGCACCATGCTGGCGATCTCGCTGCACGCGACCAATGATCCGCTGCGTGACGAGCTCGTGCCGCTGAACAAGAAGTACCCGCTGAAAGAATTGATGGAGGCGATCCGCGCCTATCCGGGCCTGGGCAATTCCAAGCGCGTGACCTTCGAATATGTGATGCTCAAGGGCGTCAATGACAGCCTCGCCGAAGCCAAGGCGCTGGTGAAACTGCTCAAGGGCGTGCCCGCCAAGATCAATCTCATCCCCTTCAATCCCTGGCCGAACAGCCCGTATGAATGCTCGGACTGGGACCAGATCGAAGCCTTCGCGGACGTGGTCAACAAGGCCGGCTATGCCTCACCGATCCGCACCCCGCGCGGCCGCGACATCTTTGCGGCCTGTGGCCAGCTGCGCTCGGAAAGCCAGAAGGTGAAAGCCAGCGTGCTGCGCAAGCAGCGCCTGGAAGCGGAAACCGCCTCACAGCCGGATACATCCGGAGCGATTTGAGTCGCTTGCCGATAAGACATTTTCCCGAAAGTCTCTCGTAGGCTGATACCCTGCAGATTCGCCCCGCACATGGGGGAAATGATCGTGACAAGACTCCTTATCGTATTCCTTGCGTTGATTGGCCTTGCGGCCTGTCAGGCACCACAGGACCGCGCTTACGCCATTCTCGCCGAAGCGGCGGAGCGCGGGGATATTTCGGGCGCGCAGAGCCTCAGAGTCGGTGACGATGAACCCGTACGCCTTCTTGCCGAGGGCGTGGACGAGGCCAGCCGGTTCCGGCTGGCTTCCTTGTCCAAAATCTTCACCCAGATAGCGCTTCTTCGACTGGCCGACCAGGGCGAGCTCAATCTGGACCAATCTCTGTCCAGCCTGCGGCCGGGGCTCACGGCTGACTGGGCCGAGGTCGTTTCTGTGCGCCAGCTCCTGAACTTCAGTTCCGGCCTGCCCCGCGACCTCGATGATGAGACAGGCGGCGTCCGGTTCGACGCTACGGGTCATGCGCTCGCCTTCATGGACGCCCAGGGTCATCTGGCGCCCGACTACACGCCTGGCACCCGGACACGCTATTCCAATCTCGGCTACATGCACCTTGGCGCTGTGATCGAAGCGGTAACTGGTCAGACTTACGCCGACGCCATAGACGCGCTTGTCATCCGACCGGCAAGTCTCGTTGATACGGGCTTTGGCGTCGATCATCTCGGTCAGGGCAGACATTTGAACGGTTATGAGGGCGACCCGCTCGTCCTTGTCTCCGATCACCCGATTGCGCAACGTTACAGCACGGGCGGCCTACATGGTTCCATACGGGACCTGGAACTCCTAAGCCGCGAAATCCTCAATCCGGGTTTTCTCAGCGACGCAGCCCAACGCGAATTCTTTACCCAGTTCGGACGCCCGGATGCGCGCGACCCATCCTATGTCCTGGCGACCGGTCACGTGCCCGGCTTCACACATGCCTGGCTGATAGCGCGCGAACCGGCCCTTGCCATTGTCAGCCTGAACAATCGGGTTGAGGGCGAGCTGCGACAGATACCCGACATCATTACCCGGTCGGGAGCTGTCCTGTATCCGGCGATTGCCGAGCGAAGCGGGCGGTATCGCCCGGTCGAGGCCGACGGCTGGATCACGATCTCGGACTTCGATCAAATCACCGACCAGCCCATCCTGCCAAAACTGTCCGCGATGATTGAAGCTGTTCTGAGCGGCGACACCAACGCATCGCGTGACGCAACCATGCGCCTGCACGGGTACGAGCCCGACACGGCGAGCGCCTCGGACCTGGAGGATTTTGCAGGTTTCACAGGAGCTTATGTCCGCATTGCAGCGGACTTTGGTCCATTCCATCCGATCGCCTGGCGAATGGATGGCGAACGCTTGCAAATCTATCTCGAATCCGCAGACGGGCAGCGCGGGATCCACTTCGCCGCGGCGCCGTCCGAAGCAGACCCGACGGTGACGGACAGTCTCTCGTTGGGAACATATGGCTTCGAACCCTGAGCTGGGTTGGCATCATCTTCCCGGCGGTCTACCCCTCCAACATGACTGACGCCGTCCTCTATCGCTGGAAACTGAAACCCGGTCGCGAGGCCGAATTCGAAACTGCCTGGGCCGAGGGAACACGTCGGATCCACTCCGCTTGCGGCTCTTACGGCGCCATCCTTCATCGCGGTGAGGACGGGCTCTACTGGTCCTATGCGGCCTGGCCGGACGAAGCGACCCGCAAGACCTGCTTTACCAACCATGACTGGTTTTCACAGGACTGTTTCAAGACCATGCAGGCCTGTATCGCCGAGCGGTTCGACGAGATGCGTCTGACTGTCGCCGAAGATGCGCTGACCTCGCGCGAAGCTGCGCTTGAGGTCCCTGTTCTCACGACGGACCGGCTGCTTCTGCGCCCCCTGACCCTCGACGACGCCAAGGCCGTCTACCCGGCGCTCAGCGACGAACAGACCATGACCTACTGGTCCAGCGCGCCCCTGGCTTCGCTCGAAGCCGTGCGCGATTATCTGAGCTGGAATATTCATTCGGCCAGCGTCAGGACCTGGGCCATCACCCGTCCGCAAGCCCCGGACGACGCGCTGGGCTGGGTGATCCTGCTGAACCGCCGCTCCGGCGTTGCCGAGATTGGCTACATCATCAGGCCGGATGCCACACGACGAGGCTATGTCAGCGAGGCCGCCGGACGAGTGCTCGACTTTGGCTTCGACAAGCTCGATCTTCGCCGCGTCTACGCGGATACCGATCCGGACAATACCGGCTCGATCGCCGTCCTGACAAAGCTGGGCTTTACGCTCGAGGGTCGCTTGCGCGACGAGTGGGAGACGCATATCGGCGTGCGCGACACCCTGCTTTTCGGATTGCTGAAACGAGAGTGGAAGACCGCTTGAAGGACCAATTCGGGACCGGCGGCCTGTAAACACTAATTAACCATCGAAGCGCTAATTGTGGCTTATCAATACGAGTCGCCACGAAATCGATGCTGAATTCACTCAAAACTATACTTTTGATTGCAGGAATCGGCGCCACACCTTTGCTTGGCGCGCTTGAGCCCGCATCGAACGACCAATATGCCGCGATCTTCCCGCCGGGCTGGGATGCCCGGGACATTGTCCTGGCCGCCGCCGGCGCGGACCAGGCAGCACTGACCTTCGGGCGTACCCAGAATATTGGTGTCTTCATACTCGACAACGCCGCTGATCGTGACGCGCTGCGCCATGCCGGCGCGCTGATCATCCTGCCCGCCAATGCCTTTCGCGGCTGCCTTGTCGCCCCCTCTCCCACACAGGACGTTGCTTCATGACCAGTCTCAGCCACATCCGCCAGCGCGCGCAGATCGCAACCGTCCTGATCATGGCCGGGCTCTGGCTTGCTCTGCTGGCAACAGCCGCCTTCGTCGCCGCCCATCGTATCCTGCCCGCTGGCCTGGTTGGCATGGCCCTCCTGGCGATCGCCGCGACAAGCTGGCGCATGTCGCCGAACTCCCGGTCGTCCCGCACGACCGTCGGCACCGCCCTGATCGGCTTCCCGGCGCTTTTCGTCTACGTGATGAGCGGATCGGCCTGGCAGATCGACATGCACATGATGTTCTTCGCGGCGCTGTCGATTTCCGCCCTGATGCTGGACTGGCGCGTCATTCTCGCCGCCTCCGCTGCCACGGCGGTGCATCACCTGTCCCTGAATTTCTTTCTGCCCTGGGCCGTCTTCCCGGATGGTGCCGACTTCTTCCGCGTTGTCTTCCATGCCGTGATCGTTGTGGGCCAATCCGCTGCCCTGGTGTGGATGACCTACCACGCGGCGGCGGCCCTGGAGGGCGCTCACCGCAAAGCGGCCGAGGCCGAGGAGGCCCAGAAAGCTGCCGCTCGCAGTGCGGAGGACCAATCGACCACCCGCGACAATGCCGAACAGCAACGCGCCAATGTCGCCAATCTGGCTCAGACCTTTGAGTCCGCATTGCGGGTCGTGGCGGGCGGAATTTCCGGGGCGGCCCAGCAGGTCAGTACGCTTGCCTCCGACCTGACGGGTGACGCGCTGGCGACGCGTGAGGGCGCGACACAGGCCTCATCGCGCGCTTCGACCACCAATTCCAATGTTCAGTCGGTCGCCGCGGCCGCACAGGAGCTTTCGGCCTCTATCGGCGAGGTCGCACGCATTCTCGAGAATAGCGGCGATGTGTCCGACCGGGCCGCCGCGGAAGCCGAAGGTGCCGGGCGCTCGATCGATGCTCTGGAAGGCGCGGCGAAGGAAATCGAGGACATTATGCGCCTGGTGGCCGATGTCGCCGAGCAGACCAATCTGCTCGCGCTGAACGCAACGATTGAAGCGGCACGCGCGGGCGAGGCTGGCAAGGGCTTCGCGGTCGTGGCGTCGGAAGTGAAAGCGCTGGCCGAACAGACCACCCGCGCCTCCAGCGACATCGGTCAGAAGATCGAAGCCATGCGGGGCGCATCAGGCGGCGCTGCTGGCGCGCTGGGCCGCATCACCGAAATCATCGCGGAACTGCGCAACTCCACCGAAAGCGTGCAGGGCGCCTTCGCCGAGCAGAACCAGGCCACCCAGGAGATTGCCTCCCTGGCCGAGCGCGCGGCGATGGAAACCACCGAAGTCAATAACGCCATGGGCTCGGTCACCGACGCCGCCGAGCGGACCAATACGGCCGCAGAAGCCTTCACCCGTGCCTCAAGCGAGTTGGGGGAAGCGGCGGGTCGCCTTGATGAGGAACTCAACCGCTTCCGGTCCGAACTGGATGCCGCCTGATCAGTCCGGCTTGCGGAACCGCAGGACGAAACGATCCGTCTGACGGCGGATCGACGGATCAAAGGGGCTGATCTCGCGGCTGTCTTCGGCATTGGCCAGCATGTCGCTGCTCGCGTCGAGCTCGAAGCCGGCCGCCGTGACCTCCGCGATTACCGAGGCCTCATCGATACGGTGCAGGCTTTCAACCACGTCGAGACCCGTGCCCTCGACCGCGTGATGATCGATCACGACGAACACGCCGCCGGGGCGCAGGCTGTCAAAGGCTTCGGCGTTCATCGCGACGCGATCCGTGCCGTCCCAGCCCGTGTCGTGATAGAACAGAACCATGAAGACCGCGTCGAGCGGCTCCGTTCCGACATGCTCGCCGAAGGTTTCGATGGTGGAGCTGAAATGGGTCATGTTCGGCCGCTCTCCGGCAAAGGCCGCAAGCCCGGCATCGGTCTCGGCAAAGCGCTCCGCCACCCAGGTCGGGTTCATGGTGTAGACATGGCCGTCACTGCCAACCGCGGTCGACAGGACACGCGAGTAATAACCAGAACCGGCGGCCAGATCGGCAACGCGCCAGCCCGGTTCCAGGCCAGCAAACAGAAGCACTTCGGCCGGATGGCGATTGGCATCCAGCTGGCGATCCGCCTCCGGGCGGGTCGCATCGGCCACCGCGCTCTCGATGCTCGCCGGCATCGGATCGTCCTGGGACAGGACCGGGCTGGCGGCGAGAGCCGCCAGGGCGACAGAAGCAATGAATAGTCGACGCATGTTTTCCCCTCACAAAACAGGATGCTTTCTCGTCCTCCATACACCAGCGCGACCCCGGATGCTCCTGACAGCTCACTCACGAAGCCGTGACGGATTGGGCCAATCGAGATTCTTTTACGGTTGATAAGGACTTAGCCTCTATAACTCTGGTCTGACGGCATCACGTCGCGATGGAGGGGTCCGTGCATTTCATTCTGGCATTCGCCGCGCTCGCATCCGCGCTTGCGGCCTGGCTGTATCACCGCGAGAGCCGCCGCCTCTAGGCCGTGCGGGTAAGCGTCACCACCGACATCCAGACCTTGCGCGACACAGCCATGACGGCTTAGCTCCCCGGATCAACGCTTTTCCGGAGTGGCAATCATGCTGTTGCACCATGCGTCCTGGCCCGAGGTCGACACCTATCTCAAGCGCTGCAAGGGGATCATAATCCCCATCGGTTCCACCGAACAGCACGGCCCGAACGGGCTCGTGGGTACGGATGCGATCTGTCCGGAAGTGATCGCCGCTGAGGCCGGTGCAGAAGCCGGTCTTCTGGTTGGCCCGACCTTCAATGTCGGTATCGCCCAGCATCATCTCGGTTTCGCCGGCTCGATGACGCTGCGCCCCTCGACCATGATCGCCGCGCTCAATGACTGGATCGAAAGCCTGACGCGCCACGGCTTTGACCGCATCTACTTCCTCAACGGACACGGTGGAAACATCACCACGATCAACGCCGCCTTCGCGGAGTATTACGCCAATTTCTCGCTCGATGGCGCCGCTTGTCCGGTCAAGCTCATGCAGCGCAACTGGTGGGAACTCGCTGGCGTGATGGACACTTGCCGAAAGCTCTTTCCGGTCGGTGAAGGCATGCACGCGACAGCATCCGAAGTCTCCGTGACCTATTACGCTCACCCGCACGCGATCAAGAATGTCGAGATGAGCCCCAAGATCGCCCCGGTCGGCGGGTTCACAGACGCTGCGGACTATCGGCGGAAATTCCCCGATGGCCGGATCGGGTCCGACCCGTCCCAGGCCAGCCCGGAAAAAGGCGCCGAGATCGTCAGCTTCGCCAAGCAGGCACTGATCGCCGAATGCACCAGCTTCTTTGACGCGAAGCCGGCACTGGAACCAGCGGAGTAGACGCGGCCCGGATCAAGGAGTCCCGCGAGACCGCGACACAAAACATTCATTTCACCGCGCCCCGCGCGCTCGGTATACGCCCACTCTGACGTGTCGATACGGAGTGCGCCGAAATGAAAGCTTGGATCTGCCTGCCTGCATTGGCCCTGCTGGCCGCTTGTTCAGCCGAGCATGGCTCGACCATCAATACCGGCTTCAGCGAGGACAATCTGGCGACCTCGGACGCCTGCTTTGCCGAAACGCCCTCCAGCTTGCTCGACCCGGGACAGACGCTTCTGGAAACCGGCCCCGCTGGCCTGACCCGCGTGTCCTGGTCACTGGGCGGCGAGACCGGGGATATGGCTGTGTCGATTGCCGAGATCGAACAACCCACCAAGACCGCGCTTGATGCGGCCAATGCCGCCTTCTACAGCGCCGCCGGCCAGCAGCATGATCACAACACGGATGCGGTCATTTATCACCGCACGACGGACGGGACCTTCTGCACGGTGATCAGAGACGAAGCGACCGGTCGCGCGCTGGTGGACGCCATCATGAATTTGCCGGCAGCGGATCAGTCCGCGGAATAGGCGCCAGCCAACGGGGCGGGTTTGCCGGATGCCGACCGGGCATTGCCGGTCACAGGGCGCGTATCTCCGGCCCGACCTGCTCGACCGGAATTGCGGTGAGATGATCACCGGCCGCCGGCCCGCCGGTACAATCGCCGCTCGTCACATCGAAGCTCGCGCCATGGACCGGGCAGACCAGCGTCTCGCCCTTGTGCAGCAGGCCGCGACCGTCCGGCAGACAGAGCGGCAGGCCGGCATGCGGGCAGAGATTGGTGAAGGCCGTGACGGTTTCACCGCGACGGATCAGCACCACGGCCCCACCTTCCCAGTCAGAGGCACGGGCGCCAGGGTCCGGCAGGTCCTCCAGACGTCCGAGAATTGTTCCGGGCGGCGGTTTGGGCCGCATCAGCCGGCCTCCACCGGCGGATTGATGGCCCAGCGATAGGGCGCGATCTCGACCCGCACGAACAGGCCGGCAGACTGATAGGGGTCCTCGGCCAGCCAGGCATCCAGAGTGGCCCGGTCCTCCGCCTCGATGATCAAGAGCGACCCCGCCATGTCGCCCGCCTCATTGAGCCAGGGGCCAGCAGCCTTGACGCTGTTACCGGCCGCTTTCAGCCAGGCGATATGGGCGTCACGATTGGCCATGCGGATGTCGAGCGCGCCGGGCTTGTCCCAGGTGTGGACCAGAAAGAGCATCAGGCCGTCTCCAGCGTGAAGGGGCGCGCGAGCAAGGTCTCGATGGCATCATCGACGCTGGCCCGGCCAGAAAGGATCTCGTTGACCGCCTCGCAGATCGGCATCTCGACACCATGTCGGCGCGCGAGCTCAACCACGGCCGGGGCGCTGGCCACCCCCTCGGTGACCGCGCGTCGACTGGCCATGATGTCGTCCAGCGACACCCCCCGCCCCAGCGCCAGCCCGCAGGACATGTTGCGCGATTGCGGCGAGGAACAGGTCAGGACCAGGTCACCCAGACCGCACAGGCCCGACAGCGTTTCGCGCTGGGCGCCCAGCGCCAGGGCCAGCCGCGTCATCTCGGCGAAGCCGCGTGAAATCAGGGCCGCATGCGCCGACTTGCCCAGCCCCTTGCCCTCGGAAATCCCGCACCCGATGGCGAGCACATTTTTCACTGCGCCGCCAATTTCCGCGCCGACCAGATCGGTGGCGAGGTAGGGCCGGAAGCGCGGCGTGCCCAGCGCCTCTATCAGCTGATTGCCCACCGCCTCATCGGCACAGGCCAGCGTCACAGCCGTCGGCAGGCCCTGGGCCGTGTCGATGGCAAAGCTGGGCCCGGACAGGACCGCCGGGAGCGCCGCAGGAATGGTCTCTTTGAGCACCTGGGTCATCATCGACAGGGAGGATTGCTCAATCCCCTTGGCACACAGGACAATCGGCAGGCCGGGCCGGGCATAGGGCAGGAACGTCTCCAGCACGCGCCGCAAATGCTGCGCCGGCGCTACGGCAAGGATGGCGTCGCAGGCATCGAGATCGGAAATCGAGGTCGTCGCCTCGATGGCTTGGCTCAGCTTGACGTCCGGCAAATAGATTGTGTTCTCGTGCTTGGTGTTCACCGCATCGGTGACATCCTGCTCGAAGGACCACAGGGTCACATCACGCCCCGCCTTGGCCGCCGTTTGCGCCAGGGCTGTGCCCCAGGCGCCGGCGCCTATCACGCCAATGCTCTGATACTCGCTCATGCCTTGGGTCCCTTTCGTCCGGAGCCGATGGCCGGATCGGCCTTGGCCGACACCGCATCCAGCGGCCAGCGCGCCCGTGCCGGCGCATCCAGTCCGTCAACTTCGCCCCGCGCCAGCCTTTCCAGGCCGACCAGGGCAATCATGGCGGCATTATCCGTACACCATTTCATCGGTGGTGCGATCAAGCGGAAGCCCGCCGTCTCCGCTTCGACCTCCAGCGCCGCGCGTACGGCCTTGTTGGCCGCCACACCGCCCGCCACGACCAGTGACATCGGACGCGGCGCGTCCGGATAGCGCTCGGCAAACATCGCCAGCGCGCGGCGCGTCCGGCGAGCCAAAGCCCGCGCTATGGCCGCCTGCATGCTGGCGGACAAATCCGCCTTGTCCTGTTCGCTCGGTGCCTCGAGCCCGTCCCAGATCTGGCGGGCCGCCGTTTTCAGGCCGGCAAAGGAGAAATCACAACCCGGCTTGCCCTTGAGGGGCATGGGCAAGTCAAAACGCGTCGCATCCCCGCTTTTGGCCATGCGCTCCAGCGCCGGGCCCCCGGGGAAGCCCAGTCCCATGACCTTGGCGGTCTTGTCGAAGGCCTCGCCGGCCGCATCATCGAGGGTCGAGCCGAGGCGGTGATAGACGCCGACATCCTCGGCAATCAGCAATTGGGTATGCCCGCCGGAGACCAGAAGCAGCAGATAGGGAAAGGCGAGCGGTTCGGAGATCCGCGGTGACAACGCATGCCCCTCGAGATGATTGACCGCGATCAGCGGCTTGCCGGCACCCAGTGCGAGGCCCTTGGCGGTCATCAGGGCCGCCATCACTCCGCCGATCAGGCCCGGCCCGGAGGTCGCCGCAATCCCGTCGAGCTCGGCGATCTCCATCCCCGCCTCGGCAAGGGCCTCGACAACCAGACCATCCATGGCCTCGGCATGCGCCCGCGCGGCAATCTCGGGCACGACACCGCCAAAAGGCGCGTGGGCCTCGGTCTGACCGAGGACACAATCCGCAAGCACCTCGATCGTACCATCCGGCGCCCGGCGCAGAATCGCCGCTGCGGTCTCGTCGCAACTGGATTCCAGTCCGAGCACGGTCAGTGTGCGCGCTTGCGCTTTGGGGGAGGGGGGCGCTAAGTCCATGACTGTCCACTAGCCCCAAGACCGGGATGATTGCAACGTGAAGCCGCCGTCCAGACCGCTCGCCATCGCCACTCGCCGCTCTCCCCTCGCCCTGGTCCAGGCACATGATGTGCAGGCCCGGCTGGCGGCCCAATGCGGTCTGACCGGCGACGACGTCGAAGCGCACTTCCCCATCCTCGGCCTGGTCTCGACTGGCGACCGCATCCAGGACCGCACCTTGATCGAGGCAGGCGGGAAAGGCCTTTTCACCAAGGAAATCGACGAGGCCCAGCTGGACGGACGCGCCGCCTTCGCGGTGCACTCCATGAAGGACGTTCCGACCGTCCTGCCCGATGGGCTGACCCTCGGCGCCCTGCTCGAGCGTGAAGACCCGCGCGACATGCTGATCGCCCGCGGCGGTGAAACCCGCCTGGCCGATCTGCCCGAAGGCGTCACCATCGGAACAGCGAGCCTGCGCCGCCAGGCCCAGCTCCTCTTCAAGCGTCCGGATCTCAAGGTCGTGCCCCTGCGTGGCAATGTCGACACTCGGCTGGGCAAGCTCGCGGAGGGCGAGATCTACGCCACATTCCTCGCCCGTGCCGGCCTCAACCGGCTGGGTCGGGAGGAAGCCCGCCGGGATCCGCTGGACCCGTCCGACATGCTGCCTGCCTGCGCCCAGGGCGCGGTGGGTGTTGCCATTCGCGACGGCGATGAAGAGGCCGCTGCGCATCTGAGCGGCCTGCATCACAGCGGGACCGAGATCGCTGTGACCGCCGAACGCGCCTTTCTCGCCACGCTCGACGGCTCTTGCCGAACGCCGATTGCCGCCCATGTGAATAAGGTATCCATGGACTTCATCGGCGAAGTTTTGACTCCTGACGGCACGCAGTGCTGGCGAAAGCAGATTCGATTCGACATGACGACCGCCACTTCCGATAGCGCCCGTGAAGCCGGTGAGGTTCTGGGCCGTGCCGTGCGCGCTGCTGCCGGTGATGGTCTCGCTGCGGCCCTGGTGAATGCATGACGGTTTTGGTCACACGTGGCTGGCCGGGCGCGGAGCGCACCGCCTCCGGGCTGAGACGCCTGGGGATCGACCCCATCATCTCGCCTGTGCTCGACATCAATTTCCGCGCGCGCATCGATGCCAGCCTCGACGGCGTCCAGGCCCTTGTCTTCACCTCCGCAAACGGGGTTCGGGCCTGGGGGCCACGACGTCCGGAACGCGATCTCCCGGTCTATGCGGTCGCCGATGCCACGGCGCAGGCCGCGCGTGATATCGGCTTCAAGAAAGTCCATTCCGCCCGCGGCGATGTCACCTCGCTGGCCAATCTGATCCGGCGCAAGGTCAAGGCCGAAAAGGGCAGCCTTCTGCATGTGCGCGGCATCCACGTCTCCGGTGATCTGTCCGGCGCCCTCAAGCCCGATGGCTACAAGATCCGCGATGCAATTGGCTATGGCGCGGTTGCTGTCGATGCGCTTGGCGAAGAGGCTATTGCTGCCATTGTTTCCGGAGCGCCCGTCTCCGTCCTGATCCATTCGGCGCGTGGCGCGAAGACCTTTCTCGACCTGCTGCGCAAATTCGGGCTCCACCACTGGCTCGGCTCCGTGACGGCGCTTGGCATTTCTGCCAATGCGCTCAAGCCGCTGGAAGGCGCTGGCTTCGGCGCGCTGATCGCGGCGCCGGCTCCGAATGAAGACGCGCTGCTGGCGCTCCTCGATGATTCATCGGAACTGGCCTCGGCAGGCCACGCGTCCTAAGCTGACGCAAATTCGCGCGAATCATGGGCCGTCATGGCTGATCCCAACGAAACTCTCGATCCCGAACCCGTCGATGCCGAGTTCGAGCCGGCGGATGACAGCCGTCCGGCGACCAAGCCTGCCCGCAAGGGCGGCGGGGCGCTTGGCCTTGTCCTGGTCTTCCTGCTCGCGAGCGTTGCCGGCGGCGCCATCGGCTTTGCCGCCTCGCGCTATGTACCGGCCGCCGACATGCCTGAACCGGGCGCGGCCGCTGAGCGCGCGGCCCTGACCAGCGAGATAACAGGCCTGGAAACGCGTCTGGCCGCGCTCGAAGGCGAAGACCCGGTCGCCGCGATAGCTGATGAGGTTTCAGCGATCGCGCAACGTCTCGCCGCTCTGGAGAACGCTCCGTCCCCCAATCCAGGCGACGTTCCCGTCGACCTGTCCGCCATCGAGGCGCGGCTGGACAGTCTGGAGAGCGTCGTCCCGCCGGGAAGCGACCCGGTTGCCCCCTTTGACCCCACCGAGATGGAAGCCCGGCTCGCCGCGCTCGAGACCGCGCAATCCCTGACCGATGCCCGTGCCCAGCAGGCGCTGGAGGCCAGCCAATCTGCAACCGACAGTCCCGGCATTGATCCGCAAATCCTGCAAGCCCTCACGGACCGCATTGTGGCTGTCGAAGCGTCAGTGGATACGCTGGCAGCACCCGCGCAGTCGGACCCGGTGATCGCACAACTCCGCCAGGATCTGCTGAGCCTTCAAACCGAATTGGCGGCAGTGCGACGACTGGCAGAAGGTGCACGCGACCAGGCGGAAAACGCGGCCCAGACGGCTGCGGCGACGCCAGCCGATACGGGGCAGGCATCACGACAGCTCGCCGCCCGTGCCCTGGCCCTGACCGCCTTGCGCGAAATTGCCGGCACTGGAGACGGATTCGAGGCGGAGCGCGCGGCCCTGGCCCGACTTTGGCGGGGTCAGCCGGATCTCGCGGCCATGGCCGACTACTCACGCACCGGCGTACCGACAATCGGCGAATTGGCCACCCTCTTTCCGGGCGATGCCATTCGTGAAGCGGCCGGGCCGGGTCGGGTCTTCTTCGGCCTGATCGAAGTCCGGCGCACGGACGGCGATGACAATGATACCGGTCCGCTCGCCATGACCGCGCTTGCCGAGCGACGGTTGGCCGATGACGATCTGGTCGGCGCCGTCACCATCGCCGAGCGTCTGGAAGGCGACGCGCTCGAGACGGTACGGGACTGGTTGTTCCAGGCGCGCGCGCGCCTTGATCTGGATCAACGCCTGCAAGCGCTGCGTGACGCCTTGGCGGCCGACGCCGCCGAACAGGGAAGTGACCCGACATGATCCGCCTCATCCTGGCTGTCTCATTCGCCCTTCTTACGGCGGCATTGGGCGCTTTTCTCGCGCTCAATCCAGGCCGCGCCAGTTTCGAGTTTCTTGGTGTAGAGACCGAAATGCCCTTCGTCGTCGCCGCCGGCGGCGTGATCCTTTTTGCCTTTCTCATGCTGGTGGTCTGGTGGGGCATTTATCTGTTGTGGACCTCGCCGGACAAGGTGAAGGGCTTCATGGGGCGGCGTCGCCGCGAGCAGGGCTATGACGCGTTGGAGAAGGCTTTGATCGCCTCTGCTGCGGGGGATGGCGAAGCGGCTGTGCGACAAGCCGCCCGGGCCGATGCCCTGCTGGACCGCCCGGCGCTCTCCCGCCTTCTCGCCGCGCGCGCCGCCGAGGCCGCCGGTAATCTCGATGGCGCCCAGACCCATTACGAAGCCCTGCTGGACGATCAACGCACCCGCGTCGTCGCTCGGCGCGGCCTGGCTCAATTGTCGCTTGAGCGCGGCGATCACGGTGCCACGATCGACCATGCCACCGATGCCTTCCAGCAGGCCAAGGGCGCCCGCTGGGCGTTCGATTCCCTGTTTGATGCCCAGGTCGCCAAGGGACGCTGGCAGGATGCCCTGACAACCCTGACCGAAGGTGAGAAGCGCAAGCACGTGGCGCCGGACACCGCACGCCGGCGCCGCGCGGTATTGCTGACGGCTGCCGCGCTCGAGACCGAAAGCAGCGATGCCGACAGCGCTCGCGAGCTCGCCGTCTCCGCGCACAAGGCCGCCGCCGGTTTTGCGCCGGCGGCGGCCCTGGCTGCGCGCCTGCTCGCCGATGGCCGCCGTCACAAGCGCGCCTCGGAAGTGCTGGAATCCGCCTGGGCCGCCGCGCCGCATCCCGCGCTGGCGAGGGCCTTCCAGGATTTGCGCAAGTCCGACACCAAGGCCAAGCGCCTCGAGCGGCTGAAGACACTCGCCGCGCTCAATCCCGAACACCGCGAAAGCCGGCTCATCCTGATCCAGACTGCGCTGGAGGAAGGGGATGCCCCGTCCGCGCGGGCCTTGCTGGATCCCATGCTGGACGAGACCACGCCGTCCTCGCGCCTGTGCGCCCTGGCCGCCCGTCTGGCGCGGTTGGATGGCAAGGACGAGCTGGCACGCCGCTGGATGACGCGCGCCTCCCATGCCGGCGCCGATGCCGACTGGTCGGATATTGATCCGGAAGGCCGTCTCTTTGCCTACACGCCGGATGACTGGAAGCGGATGGTCTATGTTTTTGGCGACGAGAACCGCCTTACCCATCCGCGTTATGAACGCTATGAGCGGGCGGCCGGTGCGGTGCCGGAAACCGCCCTCCTCGATGCCCCGCGGCCGGTCAAGGCGGCCAGCTCGCGATCCACGCGATTTGTTGATGCCCCGCCGCGCATGCCCGATGATCCCGGGGTTCCGGACGAGGATGACGAGGCGTCCGCGTGACAGGCGGTGATGTGCCCGGCGGTGATGTGACCGACGACGATGTAACGCTGGTCGCGATTGTCGGCGGCTCGGCCTCCGGCAAGACCCGACTGGCCTATGCCATCGCGGACGCCATACCGGGCGCCTATGTCATCAAGGAAGATGATTATTACCTGGATGCGACACTGCTTGATGATTTCGATCCGGCGACCTTCAACTTCGACGAGCCGGCCTCCAAGGAGCATGATCGTCTGATCGCTGACCTCAAATCGTTGAAGGCCGGCCACAGCGTCGATATTCCGCAGTATGATTTCGCCACCCACAGCCGCCACGCAGAGACACTGCATTGTGAGCCGGCACCGGTGATCATCGTCGAAGGGCTTCACGCGGTCGCGAGCCCGGAGCTGGCTGATCTCTTCGACCTGATCATCTATGTTTCCGCGACCCGGCCCGTCCGCTTCGAGCGCCGCCTCAAGCGCGATGTCGCCGAACGCGGACGGACACCGGAATCGGTCAGACACCAGTTCGACACCATCGTGGAACCGATGCACACGCAGCACGTGGAACCGCAAAAACCGGGCGCCGACCTGATCATTACCAATATGGGCCCGCCGGATTTCGAGGGCATGGCGAGACCGGTTCTGGAGCGCTTGCGCAGACAGGTTTCAGGCCGCTGATTTTTGCCCTGATGAAGGGCTTGCCGACCGCTCCGTTCGCGGGTAGTTTCCGCCGCCTTCGGACCGGTAACGGATCGGAGCCCACAAATGGGCCGCTTTAGCTCAGCTGGTAGAGCAACGCATTCGTAATGCGTAGGTCAGGTGTTCGAGTCACCTAAGCGGCACCATTTTCTGATCTCACGACGGTTCGCTACGCTCACGCCTCCGAATGGGCGGCCTGGCCGGCCGACGCGCGGTCGCGCTTGCGAACCCTTCGGGTCCGGTATCGCTCGCGCGCCGGATCCGCGTCCGGAGGCCGGAATGAACTCCCGCGCTTGTCCGGGCCTCGAAACTCCCTACATACCCGTCCAAGCAATGAGGGGGTCTTCATGACCGAGACCAGCGCGTATGTGCCGCCGAAAGTGTGGACGTGGGACAGTGAGAGTGGTGGGCGTTTCGCCAGCATCAACCGGCCCATCTCCGGAGCCACCCATGACAAGGATCTGCCGGCCGGGCAGCATCCGCTTCAGCTCTATTCGCTGGCCACGCCGAATGGTGTGAAGGTCACGATCATGCTCGAGGAATTGCTCGCGGCCGGCCATGGCGATGCCGAGTATGACGCCTGGCTGATCCGGATCACCGAGGGTGAGCAGTTCTCCAGCGGCTTTGTGTCGATCAACCCCAACTCGAAGATCCCGGCCCTGTTGGATCGCAGCACCGAGACCCCGACGCGGGTCTTCGAGTCCGGTGCCATCCTGCTCTATCTCGCCGAGAAGTTTGATGCCTTCCTGCCGAAAGACACCGTGAGCCGGACCGAAGCACTGAACTGGCTGTTCTGGCAAATGGGGTCTGCACCCTATCTGGGCGGTGGCTTTGGCCATTTCTACGCCTATGCGCCGGAGAAGTGGGAATATCCGATCGACCGCTTCGCCATGGAGGTGAAGCGCCAGATGGATGTCCTCGACAAAACACTGGCGGATCGCCCCTATCTGGCTGGTGCGGAATACTCGATCGCCGACATGGCCGTCTGGGCCTGGTATGGCGCGCTGGCGCGCGGCGTTCTCTACGAGGCCGGCGAATTCCTGTCGGTGCAGGACTATACCCATGTGCAGCGTTGGGCCGCCGAGATCGCTGACAGACCTGCGGTCAAGCGCGGCATCAAGGTCAATCGGGTCTGGGGTGAGGAAGCCAATCAGGTGCCCGAGCGCCACTCAGCCGCCGATATCGACGCCAAGATGGGCTAGAGAGATACAGGCGGGGCCGCCCGGAGCCGCCCCGCCTCACGCCTGTTGCTCAGCCCACGCGATTGAGCAGGGCTGCCAGCTCATTCAATCGACGCGCTTCGGCCGGGACGAGGCCTGATGCACCGGCTGCCTCTGCCGCCAGGGCCGCTGCTGCGGCCAGGGCTTCACTATCTGGCGCGCCTGCCGACCAGGCATCCAGCGTTGAACGGATGGACGCGACCGCGTCATCGCCCAAGGCGTCTCCGCGCTCGATCTGATCGAGATAGGCCTGGGCGACAACGGGCTGGTCCGGCCATTCAATATGCAGTTGGGTCTGGGTATTGGCCTCGTCGAAGCGGATCAGCTCGGCCGCTGCGATCTCGTTCGCGGTCAGATGCTCGCTCGGCTGGAGGCGGAACACGTCCATGCCACGGACAATCTCCGGCGCCCAGATGCGTCCATTATGCCAGTAGGCTGCCCAATAGCCTGCAACGCGCAAGGCGTCCGCCCCGAGCGGACCCCGGTCGAAGAAGGCGATCTCGTACGGATTGTTGCTGTCTGTGAAATCGACGACGGACAGACCGCCACTATACCAGCCCTGGACCATGATATCGCGGCCCGGAACCGGAACGAGTGTGCCGTTGTGGGCGACACAATTCTCGACCGCCGATTGTTCGCCCGGGATCTTGAAGAAGCCGCGCCGCTGGAGTTCGCCATCAACAATATCGGCGATGATGTCCGCACCCCAGTTTTCCGGATCCGTTGACTGGCAGCGCGCGCCAAGGCCGCCGCCCCACTCATCCGTGAACAACACCTTGTCGGCATCGTTCGAGAACGTTGCCGAATGCCAGTAGGCCATGTTCGGATCGGCCAGGTCCGAGATGCGACGCGGATTCACCGGATCGGTGATGTCCAGCAGGATGCCATTGCCGCCACAGGCGCCGGCGGCGAGATTCATTTCGGGATACACGGTAATATCGTGACAGGACACGGTTGCGCTGGCTTCCTGCGCACCCTCCTCCATGGCGCCGCCGGCCCAGAGTCCTGCGATCTCGCCGGTCTCATAGTCCGTGAAGATGCGCGGGCGCGCAATCAAGGCAGCCTGCTCGGGCGTGTCCAGCGGCACTTCGATAATGTCGATCGAATAAAGCGCGGTATCCGGGTTTTCGTCCGGCTCGCCGCCACTGCAGCCAGCGAGTTCGCTGTCCGGCCGTGGGCTGCTTGTGCCCTGCACATAGATGTAGGCCGTGCGGTCATCGCTTGGATGCGGCACGAAGGTGTGGGTGTGAGAGCCACGACAGGTCTGGACAGCCGCCACCTGGCGCGGGGCGTTGAGATCACTGATGTCGAAAATTCTCACGCCGAGAAAACGCTCGGGACTCGACTCTGCCTCGACACCGCCGTTGCCGCAATCGAGGCGGCCGCGCGTCTGTTCGGTCGAGAAGAAGACGAGATCACCGTGAACGGAGACGTCGCCCTGGCCGCCGGGACAGACAACCGAGAGAATATGTTCCGGATCATCAGGGTTTTCGGCGTCAAACACGTTGAAACCATGGAAGCCGCCGACGATGACGCGGTCGCCTGTAAAGGCGAGGTCCGAATTGGCGAAGGCCAGGAGGCCCGGCCCGGTATCTTCGTCCTCTGCCGGTTCTGCGTCGGTTTCTGCTTCGGCGTCTCCCTCGGCGTCGATGTCAGCCTCGTCGACCGGGGCCTCATCAAGCGCTGCTGTGGCTTCATCTGCGGACACGGCTGGCAGGCTCAACGGGATCATCGCTGTTTCGCGGTCAAAAAATCCGTCCGGCGGGGGCACCGAGGCTGTCATTTCGAGATTCCAGATGACGCTTTCCGCATCAAAAATTCCCGGCGCGAGATCCGCTCGGGACGGCGGCGCCTCAGCGGTCTCCTCGACCGGTGCGGAGCAGGCGGCCAGGGCTGCTCCCAATGCTGCGAGTGAAACCATGGAACGGAAATTCGGCATCGTGTAGCCCCCTCGGAACGATGAAATTCAAAGACCGGCGAGGATGCCACGCATGCGGGCAATCTCGGCGGATTGGTCGGCAATGATGGCCGACAGGAATTCAGATAATTGTGTGTCTTCGCCATTGCCGGGCTCGGCCAGCAAGGCTTCAACCATGTTGATGGCGCCCTGGTGATGGTGGATCATTCCGACCAGATAGAGACGGTCGAAATCCTCCTCACGCGCATTGGCAAGCTCCACCATCTGCGCCGGCGACAGCATGCCCGCCATCACGGGAATGTCGGACGGTGCCTCCGCATGATCCTCGTGGCCCATCGAGTGCCCGCCATTAGCTGACGTCATTGCGTCATGGCCCGGACCGTCATGCTGCATTTCCAGCGACTGGTCCCGGCGGTGCAGCCAGGCGCGCATCATCTCGATCTCCGAGCTTTGCGACAGCGCAATCCGCTCGGCCATCATCGCGATCTGCGGATTATCCGTCCGGCTCGCGACCAATGCGCCCATCTCAACGGCCTGGCCGTGATGAACGATCATGTGCTGCATGAAGCGGACGTCACCGGCGGTATGGCTTGTCCGCGCCTGACCGACGGATTCAGCAGGCGTCAGCGTGCGCGCGCCTGTTCCCGGAGCACCCGGCTGGAAAATGGGCGGAGCTTTGGCAAAGCCCGTTTCGGCGGCCAGGGACAGCCCCAGAACCGCGACAAAGACAAGATGCGTCATGAACTCCCCTCGCCGGCACAGCCCCGTATGACGGGAATGTAATCATGCTTGCCGGGTCGGGGGAATAGCTGTGCGCTTCAGCTCCCAGCGGTCAGCCTTCGCCGGGGGCCATTTGCGACTGCATATAGCGTTCCTCGCCGACCTTCTCGATCAGGCCGAGCTGGGTCTCCAGGAAGTCGATATGCTCTTCCTCGCTGTCGAGGATGTCGGTGAAAATCTTGCGCGAGACATAGTCACCCACCTGTTCGCAATAGGCGATCGCCTCCTTGTAGAAGGGGTGAGCGCGTTGCTCGACCTTGAGATCGCACTCCAGGCATTCCTTGAGTGTCTCACCGATATAGATCTTGGCCAGGTCCTGGACGTTGGGCAGGCCCTCCAGGAAGAGGATACGCTCGATCAGGATGTCGGCATGCTTCATCTCGTCGATCGATTCCTCGTACTCGACCTTGGCGATCTTGGCGAAGCCCCAATCCTTGAACATGCGCGCATGCAGGAAATACTGGTTCACGGCAGCAAGCTCGAGCTTCAGCGCCCCGTTCAGCAACTCAATGACCTTGGCATCGCCCTTCATGGTGTCTCTCCCGTATGCAGCATGAGCCGCTACTCTACGGAAAGCCGACGGAGAGCCAAAACACTAAGTTTGCAAGTGAAACTGGGTCTCGCTCGCGACTACTCCGCGGCGGTCGCAATCCCGTCCGGTGCAATGCGGGTGGCGGCGATCATGTCGGCGACATCAGGCAGGCATCGGCCGCATTTCGGCTTGGCGTCGCAACGCTTGAAGACACAGGCCGCACCCTTGATCGAGGGATCGGCGGCGGCGGCCTTGAGGTCGCGATCGCGCAGGGCGTTGCAGATGCAGACATACATGGACGGACGCGATTTCCAGTTGATCCTGAGATTATCTTTCCCGCGAATGCGAATGACTGTCAACTGCATAATGTATGCGCCGGGCGGGGCTGTGCGCCCGACGCATAACAAGTGTGTCGAGGCTTCGGACTAGTTGCCACGCATGATCGAGCCGAGCGGGCCCAGCGCCGAGCCTTCACCCTGGCCCGAGCCGGTTACCGGCACATTGGCAAGGATACGGCCGGCCAGGCGAGAGAAGGGCATGGACTGGATCCAGACTTTTCCGGGTCCTTTGAGGTGGGCAAAGAAGACGCCTTCGCCACCGAAGATCATCGACTTGATATTGCCGGCGCGCTCGATTTCGAAATCGACACTCGGCGTATAGGCGACGACGCAACCGGTATCGACATGCAGTTCTTCGCCGGCCGCGAGTTCTCGTTCAATCAGTGTGCCGCCGGCATGAACAAAGACCCAGCCGGTCCCTTCGAGTCGCTGCATGATAAAGCCCTCGCCACCAAACAGCCCGGTCATGATGCGTTTCTGAAGAGCGATACCGACGGAGACCCCCTTGGCCGCTGCGAGAAAGCTGTCCTTCTGACAGATCAATTCGCCACCGAGATCGGGCAGGTGGACCGGGATGATGGTGCCGGGATAGGGCGCGGCAAACGCGACGCGGGCCTTGCCCTGACCGCCGTGGGTGAAGACCGTCATGAACAGGCTCTCGCCGGTCAGCAGCCGTTTGCCGGCTCCGGCGAGCGCGCCCCAGACGCCCTTGTTCTTCTGCGAGCCGTCGCCGAACACGGCCTCCATGCCGATACTGGGCGCCTTGTACATCATCGCACCGGCTTCGGAGACGACGCTCTCACCCGGATCAAGTTCGATTTCCACATACTGAATATCCGACCCGCCGATCTCGTAGTCGATCTCGTCCGCATCACTCATGGCGCTCTCCCTGTCGCATTGGATGAGGCAGGTTAGAGCGGCGTTGATCAGGAACAAGAAAAATCAGGCAGAGTCGCGTCGTGACCGACAGGTCGGAATCTAAATCGCCTGGAAATCGCCCGATTCGGCCGCTTCTCGGATCATATGCGCGAGATGGACCGGCATCTCGCCCTTGTGATTGCGGAAGCTGGCATTCTTGTCGACGCGCGAGATGCAGTCGGGCAAATGGCTCTCGTCCACGATCATGGACCCGGACAGGATCATGACCGGTGTGTCGCCGGCACAGGATTGCGTTGTCTCGAGCGTATCGGTGGGGTGCACGGAATCCGGCAGTCGGAGATCGAGCAGGATGAGGTCATAGCTGGACCGGGAAAGGCACCGCTTGGCGTCTTTCAGCGTTCGTGCCACCTCGAAGGAAATATCGAGATCACCCGCTTCACAGACCGCGTGCTGGACGAGCATCGCATCCGCGAAATCGTCTTCCACATGCAGAACGCGCAAAGCCTGGTTACTCATGTTTTCCTCCCTCAGCTCATATTCTATGCAGGTTGCGTTATCGAACCGTTTACAAAGCCGCGCAAGAGCAATTAAAAATCGCCCGGCACCGGCTGGCCGGCTCTAAGCGCCGCCGCGATCACGGTATTTCTCAACAGCATCGCAATCGTCATCGGCCCGATTCCCCCCGGAACCGGCGTGATCCAGCCCGCATGGCCGACGATTTCGTCGAAGGCGGCATCCCCGACAAGGCGCGTCTTGCCATCACCTCGCTCGGGCGCCGCGATGCGGTTGATACCGACATCCAGGACACACGCCCCCGGCTTGACCCAATCGCCGCGGATCATTTCCGGCCGCCCCACAGCCGGCACGAGGATATCAGCAGTCCGACACAAGGCCGGCAGGTCTGCAGTCCGGGAATGGGCAATTGTGACGGTGGCATTCTTCTCGAGGAAGAGAAGCGCGGCCGGCTTGCCGACCAGGATGGAGCGCCCGACCACGACAACCGACTTGCCTGACAGATCGCCAAGCGTCCGCTCGGCCAGCAGGACGCAGCCCGCCGGCGTGCACGGGCGCAGACCCGGCTTGCCGAGCACCAATCGCCCCGCGCTGACTTCAGTGAGCCCGTCAACATCCTTGTCCGGGTCGATGCGACCGATGACACGATTGGCGTCGATGTGATCGGGCAGGGGCATCTGGACGAGGATGCCGTCGACACTGTCATCCCGGTTGAGCCCCTCGACGATTTCGACAATCTCGGCCTCGCTCACGTCAGCAGGCTTGCGAATCTCGATCGATGTCAGACCGGCAGCCTCGGTACGGCGGACCTTGTTGCGGACATAGACGTCGCTGGCCGGATCATCGCCTACCAGCACCACAGCAAGACAGGGCGGACGGCCCAATGTCTTTGCCAGTTCGGCCCCGACTTCGCCGGCGCGGGCGTCGATCTCGGCGGCAATCGCCTTGCCATCAATCAGGTTTGCGCTCATCCGCGAAGGCCTCCAGCTGAGCGACAAGCCGGGCCTGTTCCGGCCCCTCGGCCGCGATCCGGACTGTCTTCAAACGCGATGTCGCGCCGCGTATCACATCAATGTCGCGCTTGGGAATAGCCAATTGCTTGGCCAGCAGCGCAATCAGCGCTGCATTGGCCTTGCCCTTCTCGGGAATGGCCCGGACCCGCGCGGCAAGGTGGCTCTGGCCGGCCGCATCCACACGCCAGGATTCAATGCCGTCGCGTGAGGCATTGGGCGTTAGCCGCACTTGGAGCGTCGCGGCGTCATCGGACACCGCGACCCGCATCACCTAGAAGAGCCGGACCAGTTCCGTGAGAACATATCCCTGCACGAACCCGATGAGCAGGATCAGGATGATCGGTGAAAAGTCCATGCCGCCCAGGGTCGGCAGGACGCGCCGAATCGGGCCCAGCAATGGTTCCGTAATCGCATTGGTCATGCGCCAGATCATGCCCACGAACTGGTTCTGGCCGTTCACGACATTGAAGCTGATCAGCCAGCTCAGGATGACACCGACAATGACAACCAGCATCAGGAGGTTGAGGAGCGGGTGGATGATGTAAATGATCAGTCCGTCGATCGGAGACATGGACAACCTTCTTTCGCCAGCGTTAGCCTTTCCTCGCTTCTAGCCCGCAATGTGCGCGAAGGTCCAGCGGCGCATGCTTGACACTGCAGCAGCAGAAAAGTACGTGCCTGCTGGGTTCGGGGCCGTAGCTCAGTTGGGAGAGCGCGTCGTTCGCAATGACGAGGTCAGGGGTTCGATTCCCCTCGGCTCCACCAAATCTCCGATCTCGCGGCAGTCCGCTTCGCGGACGCCTCCGATGGGGCGGCCTGACCGGCCGACGCGCGGTCGCGCTTGCGAACCCTGCGGCCTCGATATGGGTTCGTTCGGTTCCCCCCCTGCGGGCTTCGGGTGGCACGGCATCCGCAGCACGTACCCGGAGCGGCGGAGGGCTTGGCGGCAATGTTTCAATAACAGCCGAACGACGCCCTGGTCAGCCAACCAATTGCGGCATGGCCCCCGCGAGTCGGGCCAGATCCTCGACCAGTTTGCGGAAATCGTGTTGGCGGGCCGGCTTCTGAGAGGCCCCCACGACATTGCCGAAAGTGCGCGCCGGGCCGAGCATGTCCCCGGTCTCGCTCATCACCATGACCGGGATATCCCGCAGGCCCGGCGTGTCCTCAAGTCCCCTCAGCAACCAGAGTCCGTCACCCTGCGTCATGCACATGTCGAGCAGGATACAGACCGGGAGCTTGGGAGGATCACTGACCTGCCGACAGCGCAACAGGTCAAGCGCGGCTTCGCCGGAACGGGCAGTCTCGAGCCGCACCGCATTGGAATATCGCTCGAAAGCGGCCCGCACCAGGTCAATATCGTCTTCACAATCCTCGACCAACAAAACGGATTTCATGCGCACACTCACATCCAGCAGCGCGAGCAGGTTCGAAATGCTCGCAAATCCGCACGCCAATGCGCAAATCGGCGAGACCGCGCACGGAGAGACGGCGCCATGCTGACAGATGCTGGCGCGACTTGCCTGTGTTCCAGCTCACATCAAGCTGGGTTTTGGGCTTGCCCGTTGAGCCCTACCTTATACACCTACTTTTAGTGATGATTTAGGGGGCATTTGGGGGACCGGCTTTGGACTGGGGCAAGGCACTACGTGATTTTCGGGCACGGACCCGGGTCAACCAGAAAAACCTGGCTGAACAGCTTGGTATCAGTCAGCCGCAAGTGTCGCGGATCGAGGCCGGGACCGCGACGCCGCACCCGGATATCCTCAGCTCGATCCGTGCGCTGATCGAGCGACCCGGCAATCGCAGTCTGTTTGACGGGTTTTTGACGACAATCCGTTTCAATCCCCATGTCGCATGCCTTGTGCAGCCGGACATCGACACGGTTCGATATGTCGCGCTTTCGCAAGGCTTTCGGGAACACCCTCAATTTCGCCAGATCGATGTTGGCCAGACCGTCCGCAAGGCGGTCAGCCGCAATGGTGAAGCGCTGATCATGGAAACGCTGAGAAGCGGAATATTTGACGGTGAGGTTCTCGCGATTGATGCCCTGTGGAAGGCCTCCATCGACGAGCAGGTGAATTATTGGCATGGCATCCTCACCCCGATCCGGTCCGACGCCGGCGGGTGGTATGTCCACTGCGAGATGGCACCGCTCGCTGCCGCGGAATATCAGACCAAGCTTCAATTGCGCGATACGCCGCTACAATTGCACCGGCTAGGCTCCGGATCGCCAAGTGCGCCGGCCGTCTAGCCGGATCGTGAACGCGAACGCTTCCTTTACCGGCGGATGCTAATACGGCGGCATGACGTTGATCGCCCGCACCTTGCCGGCCCTGCTGGGCCTGATCCTGATCCTGGTTGCTCCGGGCATCTCTGCCCTGGCGAGCCCGCCGGCATCCGGAGAGTCGACGGAGGACGGTCGGCACAGGATGATCACCTCATCCGAAACCTACATGCCCCTGCCGCCGCTGACTGCGACTGTTCAGGCCAACCGCCGGGCGCGCGGTCTCCTGCAGATCGAAGCGGGTCTTGAGATTTCGGACTCACGTCTGCGGCATCGAGTCGAGCGTTACATGCCGCGATTGCGGAATGCCTATGTCTCGGCCCTCTCGATCTATACCGGCATGCATTACAGCTTTGGCGAGGTGCCGGACGCGGACCGGATTGCCCAGATTCTCCAGGAAGCGACCGACATTACGCTGGGTCAGGAGGGCGCTGAAGTTCTGATCGGGATGATTATCATCCACGCCGACTGAGGCCGCGAAACCCTGACCGTCAAAGGCGGGAAATTCTGGCCATGAAATCGGCGAGCTCGACATCGAGCGCGGTCACTCCGCCCGCATCGTGCGTTGCCAGCGTGACATCGACCTTGTTCCAGACATTGAACCACTCCGGATGGTGATCCATCGCCTCCGCCTTTACGGCGACGCGGCTCATAAAACCCCATGCTTCGTTGAAATCAGTGAACTCAAAGACCTTGCGGATGGCGTCGCGCCCGTCCACTGCAGCCCAGCCGTCCAACTGCTCCAACGCGGCCTGTGCGCCAATCCTCTTCATGTCTGCCTCCCGGCTTCGCGTGGTCGTGGCTATTCGGCGGGAACCGAGCGGTCGGCACCCAGCGTCATCGGCTCAATCCCCAGTGCCTTGAACAGGTCGAAATCGTCATGCTGTTCCGGATTGGGCGTGGTCAGCAATTCCTCGCCGACGAAAATGGAATTCGCGCCCGCCAGGAAGCAGAGTGCCTGCAATTCGCGGCTCATGCCTTCGCGGCCGGCCGACAGCCGGACCATGGAGCGCGGCATCAGGATACGCGCGGTCGCAATGGTGCGCACGAAGTCGATCCCGTCGAGCGGTTTGCTGTCTCCCAAAGGCGTGTTCGGAACCGCGACCAGGTGATTGATCGGCACGCTTTCGGGATGCGGATCCATTGAGGCCAGCTCCGTGAGCAGGCCGATCCGCGCCGCCTCGTCTTCGCCCATGCCGACAATCCCGCCGGTGCAGACATGAATGCCGGCGCCGCGAACCCTGGACAGGGTGTCGATCCGGTCCTGATAAGTCCGGGTCGAGATGACGCGGCCATAGTCTTCCGGCGCGGTATCCAGATTGTGATTGTAGTAATCCAGGCCCGCTTCGCGCAGCTTGACGGCCTGATCATCGGTCAGCATGCCCAGCGTGACACATGTCTCCATGCCCATCGACTTCACGCCGCTGATCATGTCGCAGATCTTGTCCTCGTCGCGCGTTTTCAGCTCGCGCCAGGCAGCGCCCATGCAAAATCGCGTCGCGCCTCCGTCCTTGGCCTTTTTGGCCGCATCAAGGACATCATCCAGTGGCATCAGCTTGGAGGCTTTCAGTCCGGTGTCGAAATGCGCGGACTGATTGCAATAGCCGCAGTCCTCGGCACAGCCCCCCGTCTTGATCGACAGAAGCTGGCTGGTCTGCACCTGGTTGGCCGGATGGCATTTCCTGTGCACGGACTGTGCGGCAAAGATGAGATCGTTGAACGGGGCGCGATAGATTTCGCCCGCCGTTTCGCGTGTCCAGTCCGTCCGGACCTGCGTCAGTTGGTCGATATCGTTCAAAAGGCTCATGGAAGATCAGTCCCGAAAAATGACACCGGAAACTAGGAAGACCGGCGCGCCGCGTCCAGACATGACACTGCGCTGGGCCGCGCGACTACTGTTCGTGGTCGCCATTGTGCTCATCACCGACCTCGCCCTGCAACCGGGAACCGCCTTGCCGCCCCGCCTGTTCGGCACCGACAAGCTGGAGCATTTTGCGGCCTTCATGGCGTTGGCCATTCTTGCGCGCGTCGCCTGCCCGAACCTGGCGCGCTCAATCACCGGGATTGTTCTGCTAGTCTATGGGGGTGGTATTGAGTGGCTTCAGGACATCGGCAGCTCAGGCCGAACAGCGTCACTGGCCGATTTCCTTGCCGATGCCATTGGCGTGATCTGCGGATTGCTCGTCGCCTGGTGGGCCGGAACCCGCTCCCGTCACTGACGCGACCCTCGCCCGGCGGCCGGACCCGGAATCGAAAAGGGCCCCGCCCAAGCGGAGCCCTTTCCATGTCAGCGCCTGGCCCGATCAGGCCGAAGGCGTCTCGTCTTCAGCGTTCGGATCAACACCTTTTTCAAGCTTCTCGAAATAGGCCTTGGTCATCTTGAAGACCAGGGGCGACAGGACCAGCAGTGCAATCAGGTTTGGCGCCGCCATCAGGCCGGTCAGCGTATCCGTCGTCAGCCACACGGTATTCATAAGCTGGGTGACGTTATCGCCGGCATAAAGCAGGAAGGTGGCTCCCAGGATCATGCCGATCCAGGCAATGCGGAAAGGCAGGATGATCTTCTCGCCGAGCAGGTATTCCGCACACCGCTCGCCATAATAGGACCAGCCGAGAATGGTGGTGAAGGCGAACAGGGCCAGGGCCCAGGTGACGAAATGATCACCGAAGCCGGGAAGGGCGTCGGCGAAGGCGGCCGTTGTGATGCGGGCGCCCGTGTCGCAAACCTCCGGAACATTGCCGCCGAGGGCGATCAGGCCGGCATCACACTCGCTCGGGATGACGCCCGAAGTGAGGATGGCGAGACCCGTGATCGAGCACACCATGATGGTATCAATGAACGTGCCCAGCATGGCGATGATACCCTGGTCGACCGGATCATCATTCTGCGCCGCGGCGTGCGCGATGGGCGCGGAGCCCTGGCCCGCCTCGTTGGAGAAGATGCCGCGTGCAACACCGCGCTGCATGGCCAGCATCAGGAGTGCGCCGGAGAATCCGCCCGCTGCTGCACCAAAGCCGAAAGCGTGGGAGAAAATGCTGGCGAGCGCGGCCGGTACGGCCTCGATATTGATCACCACGACCACCAGGCCGAGTGCGATATAGACGATGGCCATGGTCGGCACGACTTTTTCGGCCACGCTGGCAATCCGCTTGATGCCGCCGAGGATGACCATGCCGGCCAGCAAGGCGATCACGCCACCGGTGATATAGTATTCGACGCCATAGGTGTCGCCGACCGTGCGGACGACCTCAGCCGTCTGGATTGCGTTGCCTGTTCCGAGGCCCGCCATCACACCGAAGAAGGCGAACAGTCCGCCGAGCCAGACCCACTTCTTGCCCATGCCGTTCTTGATGTAATACATCGGCCCGCCGACCCGGCGTCCGCCTTCGTCGACCTCGCGGAATTTCACCGCCAGAACGCCTTCGGAAAATTTGGTCGCCATACCGACCAGCGCCGTCATCCACATCCAGAAAAGGGCGCCCGGACCACCGATTGCGATGGCGACGGCCACACCGGCAATATTCCCCGTGCCGATGGTGGAGGACAGGGCCGTCATGAGTGCCTGGAAGGGGGTGACATCCCCGGCGCCTTCCGATTTGCGTCCTTTGATCAGTTCGCCAAAGGCGAAGCCGATCTTGCGCAAGGGCATGAATCTCAGCCCGATTGTCAGATAAAGGCCGGTGCCCAGCAGCAGCACCAGCATTGGTGGCCCCCAGACGAAACCATTGACCAAATCGACATACCCAGAAATCACGTCCATGCCGCTCCCCATTTGATGGCTGGGCGCACATTAGGAATTTGTCGCGGGGTGTGGAAAGGCTTTTTTGCGTCTGGATGTCAGCCGCATGAGGACTTGTTAAGTTGAGCGATCATCTGTTCCGGAGGAAATTCCGTCCCATCACGGGAGCCCAACATGATCAGAACCATCCTTCGCGTCCTAGTATCCGGCCTTGTTGTCATGGGCGCCAGCGCTTCGGCCTGGGGCCAGACGCGCATCACGGAATCCGCGCGTGACACCGCGATTGCCGACATCGCCCAGATTATCGAGGACGAATTCTTCGATGCTGAACGCGCAGCCGAGATTGCGGGCTCCCTGCGCAGCGCTCACGCGGAAGGGGCCTTCGACGCGTTTGGTGACGGTGAAGCCCTGGCGACCGCACTGACCACACGCCTGGCCGAGGAAGACCGGCATTTCGGCGTCAATTTCGTCGGGGCCGAGGCTGCCGCGGCCGCAATGCAAAGACCACGCCGAGGCGGAGGCTCCGGCGCCGGCCCGGGAGAGCGTCCGGTCGATCCATGGCTGCCCCTGAGACGCCAGAATTTCGGGTTTGCCAGCGTCGAGATCCTGCCCGGCAATATCGGCTATATTGACCTGCGTCAGTTCGCCCCCATCGAGCCTGCCGAAAGCACGGCGCACGCGGCCCTCGACTTTGTTGCGGGTACCGATGCCGTGATCTTCGACGTGCGCCAGAATGGCGGCGGCGCCCCGTCCATGGTGCAATACCTGGTCAGCCATTTTCTGGAACCGGGTGGTCGGACCCTGATCAACACTTTTGTGTCGCGGGACTATGAATACCCCAACCAGATGTGGTCGCTGCCGTCGCATCCGGCCGGGAACCGCCCTGACGTCCCGCTTTATGTTCTTACCAGCGCCCGGACCGGGTCGGCCGGCGAAGCCTTTCCCTACCACCTCCAGGCGCTTGAACGCGCCACACTGATCGGGGAGACGACCTACGGCGCCGGCAATCCCGGCGGCACCTTCCTGTCCGATGCCGGCTTCTCGATTTTTGTCTCGACGGGCTCGGCCCGCAATCCGGTCACCGGGACGAATTGGGAAGGTACCGGTGTTGTCCCCCACATCGAGACCGATGCCGAGGCCGCGCTCGATACGGCCCTGCGCCACGCCTATGCGGCCTTGCTGGAGACAGATCCCGATGACGGCGCTCGCCGGACGCTGGAATGGGCGCTGGAAGGCCTGACGGCGAATGCCGCACCGGTCTCACTCAACGAGGCCGAGCTTGCCCGCTATGCCGGCGCCTATGGCATTCGCAGTTTCTCGGTCGAGGACGGGCAGTTGATTTACAGCCGCGACGGACGTCCCGGCGCAGCGCTGCAGCCACTCGGCGATCATCGCTTCCGTCTGGACGGCGACGACAATGCCCGCTTCGTCTTCGTGGTGGATGGGTCAGGCCCGGCCGATCGCATGGACCTGCATCTGGGCGATGGGCGCGTACTGGGCAATGCCCGAACGGACTGACCTCAATCCGGCAAAACCTCGATCGTAAAAATGCCGAAGATCCAGTCGTCGTCATTCATGTCCGCGAGTGCGGGGTCGGCGCCGCGCGGCCAGACCAGCATGGCGGGGCCGCGGCCACCAATCCCGAGCGGACGGCCGTCCTGATACAGGGCCAGGATGACGTCATGGGCCTGATAGCGGTCCGCCTCGATGTCGCGCTGATAGCCATCGAGGGCTGTGACCCGGACGGACCGGTTGTTCGCACCGGCGAAGGCCAGGACATCGCGAAGGCGCGGGCCGCGGAAACTGCGCTGATCGCCGCCGAGCGGGAAATCGGTTTCCACCGTGACAAGGTCGAAACCTGCCAGTTCCGACGCGCTCAGGCCGAGCGCCCGCTCGAAGTTGATGCCATAGCTGGCAAAGACCGGCTCCTCGCCGGCCTGCATGGCGCCGCGGTCATACTGCGAGAGCGGACCATGGAGGGTGACAAGGTCCGGGCCGGTCGGGCCAATCTCGGCGGCAGGCTGGCATGCGCCGATGAAAGTCGCCAGCAGGGCGGTGGTTGTCGAAAGGATGGTCAGTCGCATGCGGGTCTCCTGCAAAGCGCAATCGAGATCACAGATAGGATCCGGCGAGGGTCACGACCTGGCCACCCGTACCAATCTTGAAGCGCGCAATACCGGCACCCGATGTCGTATTGACCCCGCCCAGATCCAGCTGCTGCACCCCGCGTGCCCGGAGCTGTTCGATCGCCGTCCATAGCAGAAGATTGTGAGCGCCACGCGGCGCCGCTTCATGGTCCAACCAGCCGATCTGGTAGGTGGCCGAACACCCGTGCACCAGAAAGAGCATCGCGGCCCGCTTCTGCTTGCCGGAATCGGCCCGCAGGATGACCAGGCTGCTCCGGTCCTGCCGCGCTTCGACAAATTCGGGCACAAGGGCCGCCGGCGTCGAGCGATAGCCACGGGCCGCGCGCTGCCCCTCTTCACTGGCCAGCAGCCAGCGATACTGGGCGAGTTTGGTACCATTGGCGACGACAGCCAGATCCGACTTCTCCGCGGCCTTGAGATTATTGCGCCATTTCTGGTCGAGGCCCGCGCGCCGCGTATCGAGGTCCTGAGTCAGATCCAGCGTCACGGTGGAATGGCCGGTCATCACCCGGCTCAAGCGCCGAGTTCCCTCGTCCATCGCCGCGTCCGGCGTGATGATGGCAAGGCGGGGCCAGCCCAGTCCGAGGCCGGTTTTCAGCAGCCGATAGGCCTGCTCGCGCTTCGCGGCGGAAACAGTCTCGAGCCAGACCGGGCCGCGCGTGCAAAGCGCCATGTTGACCAGTCCTGCAATCTTGCGCGTTGTGAACTGGGCCAGACCGACCAGGACACCCTCATCCACGAGGCCGGCGCGAATGACCTGTCCGCCAAGCCGCGTCACCGCTTCGCCGTAACACCAGTCCTGCTGGAGCGCGGCGGGCCGGGCCGTCAGGGCGAGGTCCCAGGTCGGCTGAGCGATATCCAGATCAAGTTGCATGAGACGAAGCGTTAGGGATATCCGGTTAATGAGAGTTAAGCATAGCCGAAAGGACGCAGCGATGTTTGGAAAGCGACCCCAGACTGTCATGGGCCATACCATTGCCGAGCCGCGCCTGACCCTGATGGCGGTCTGGCTGGGCTTTCTCTATGTCGGCCTTCCCCTCCTCGTGATCACCGGCCTGCTCGACCTCGCCATGCAGGCCTTCTTCGGCATCTGTACCGGGCTTTGGTGTCTTCGCTGAAGCAAAGCGCCCAGCCTTCATACGAATTCGCGCGACAGGCGAGGCTGCGCATGTTTGAGTTGCTCTTCCAGAATTGGGGGAGACTGAGATGAGACGCATTCTTGCCGCTTTGGCCGTATTGACGATCGCTGCCTGCAGCGCGCCGACCGAAACATCCGACACGTCAGATGCCGAAAGCGCGGCCGTTGCACAGGCGATTTACGACGCCTTTGCCGCTGGCGACGTGCCGGCCTTTGCCGGCCTCCTCCACCCCGAGATCGTGTGGAATGAAGCCGAGAACTACCCCTATGCCGACAATAATCCCTATATCGGCCGAGACGCCGTGCTCGAAGGCGTGATCGGTCGGGTTGTGAGGGAATGGGAAGGTTTTGAGGCGGTGCCGGACAGCATGATCGCCCAAGGTGACCGTGTTGCTGTCATGGGCCGTTATACCGGCACGTTCAGCGCCACCGGCACGCCCATGGACGCTCAATTCGTCCATGTCTGGACCATCCAGGACGGCCAGGCCATCGCCTTCCAGCAATACGCGGACACCTGGCAAGCCCGCCAAGCCAGCGGTATGGATTAGTCGCAGAGCAGAGTCGGGATTGGACGCTTGTGAACCCAACGGGTTCGCCAGCGCGACCGCGCGTCGGCCGGTCAGGCCGCCTCATCGGAGACGTCCGCGCAGCGGACTGTCGCGAGACAAGAAAAATGTTGGACGTCACAAGTCGTTGGACGTTGCGCAAGTACATTCAATATCTTAGCCGAAGCGTGCGTCCAATTTGGCTAGACCAAACGTCAAATCAGTTTGGACAAAACGTCTCATTCAGCAGAACAAGTTGGATCTTCCTCTCATCGGGCAAAAAAGCGCCGCCCCAGTTGGGGGCGGCCCTTAGACGATTTGGCTGTATCGATTAGAGGTAGCGGTGAAGTTCGTGCGCACGACCCACAATTCGGTCGACGAGATGAGAGGTTTCAGACTCCGGCGAAACACCGAATCCAACACCATCAACGAGTACGAAGCCGCCACCAGGTTCCCGCCGCACTTCGGCTCCAGGCCAGATCTTCTCAGGCTCAACAGCAGCAGCGAGGATCTTCCGCAAACGGCCGCCCTCATTGACAGACCTGAACAATGCCACAAGGTCATAGCGATCAAGTGTCGGCTTGCGGGTAACTTTGAATGACCAATTCCGCGATGTCGCCTCCACTACAATCGCAGGATCAGTAATCACGCGTGCTGTTCCAGGCACCGATGCCGATGCGAACTTCTCGGTAAGTTCATCGCGCAGTACCTCAAGGGCTTGGAAGCCGGTGCGACTCTCTAGCCTAATGCCCACAAGACTGTGAACCTGTTCCCGAGAGACGAAACAAACTACACGTTTCCCATACTCGTTGATCGGCTCCACGCCTTTTTTTCTGAGCAACTTGAGCGCGCTCCGCGCAGAGCATCTCAACAACGGGGCATAATCAGCCGCCCTGGCGTAGGCGTCCTCGAATGCATCGAGAGACGCCTCGCAAATCCGTGATCGGCCAGATTCATCCTCGACAATCTTCAGGTAAGAAAGCTCAACCAGCTGGGCCAAACCGTCAGTTTCCGTTCCGAGACGTGCCTTTGCTTTCGCGAACGTGATTGCGTTCTTGATCTGGGCACCGGGCCGAAGGCGTGTCTTTTGGAAATAGGCGACCCTCGCACCATGGAAGAACGGCGCATCTTGATCATAATCGATCAGGCCAATGGTATTATTCCGAATGAGCTGTGAATAGGCTGCGGGGAGCGAGATGCCGACTTTAGCGGCAAACGACGCGAGAGGCATTCCCTTGGGGTCGAAGCCCTCGCGCCGCCCCTGGTGCGCCCGGGCGATAAAGGCTTTGATCGCGTCTTCCTGGAAATAGCGCTGCCCATCACACCGGAAGTCCATTTTGAGGGTCCCCCTGCTGACCAGCTCGTCGACCTCATCAATTGTGCAGCCCAGCTCCGCCGCGACGTGCTCCAAAGATAAAGCGGTGGCAATATAGCGCCTGACAGCATCGATGTTGTCACTACTGAGGCGATAAGCCCGTGTGTGAGCGCATCGCTGAGTCGGAACCGCCGCCGCCTCCAAAATCTTGCGCAGATATTTGCTTTCGAGCTTCAAGTCAGTAGCGACTGATTCCAAAGTCCAGGCCCCGTCCGCGCCGTCATGTTGAGACAGCCTGCCGGAGGGAGTAGCAAGACCACTACGAACCCGAACTTCGCCAAAGCAATCGCTGACCAGCGTACGCAAGCCTTCCGTTGGAATGGTGCGAGTGAGCTGCGGGGCGTAGTGGCAGCGCGAGTGATAGCGAGTCTGATCGGAATCAGGCTGCAGCCACTTAGCCTCCGCGAGAAATTTCACGATTGCGTCTCGGCCCGCAAGCAGTGACGGAAAACTGAACTGCGCCAAATTTCGGAGCTCACATGGTGTGTGCGAAGGCGATTCTATCCCTCGGTGGAGCTTGGTCAGGACGACCGCAGCCCGGAGAACGGAATGCAAGGACTGTCCAGCAAAGTGAGAAGGCTCTGCCGTCTCCACCCCCGTTACCTTGTTGAAGACGTGACGATCCAACGCGGTGGCGGGGTAGGGTATGGCGTGGTCTTGGCCAATCATTACACCCCGCTGGGTCCAGCCGGCCTCCGGGTACCGCCAATCAATCGGGTCGCCGTCGAGTCCCTCGATCAGCCTCACGTCATGGATGGGGCATGCGGCCACCGGCACGATGTCGAACCAAATCCGGATATAGCGCTCTTCCTCCAGGCAGAGCGGGCAGACCCGGCGTCGACCCTTCGAGAACGTCCGACTGGGGAGCAGATGACCGCAGATTTCATAGCCTTGAGTCGTGCGCCTGGGCGTGTTCCAGGCGAGTTCGTCGCTACCGTAGATGGGGAGTTGGTTCACAACCTCCAACTGCTCGTCGAAATCCCAGTCTAGTCCGTTCAGGCCTAGCGAGAGCAGAAAGGCCTCGGTACTGAACGCGTAGTTGGCGGTCGCTGCCCGCTGCAAAAATCCGTAAACGGGCTCGTGCGGATAGACCTCACCCGGCCAGTTCGACATGGGAAGCCTAGCGATATCCACTACGTCTTGATGGGCACTGACCATCTTATTTCCTTCCATTGCCGCGGTCATGAGAGCGACGGGTCGTTGCGGAATGGATTGAAAACCTCATTGGGGCGCTTGCGATCGTCGTATGCCTCCGCGAAATGGCAGAGTTCCAGCCTATCCGAACCGGCTTCGAGCGCGATTTCGCCCGCGGCGATCATGTAGACCTTGAGGATGCCGATACATCCTTTTGTCGCTTTGAAGAGTCGGCTCGAAAAATCCATTGAGGCAAAATCAGAGAGCTCGAACGGCATTTCCTCGTCGAACTTGTGACAAAGGACCCGAAAATGCTGGCAGTCTACGGGGTCCGTCCAGTCGTAGGGACGCAGCCGCTTGTAAGGCAGGCCGCCGCGCCCGATGAGCTGAGAATCCTCTGCGATGATCGAATAAGTCTCCGGCAGTCCGATGCAAAGGATGTTGAACTGATTGAGGTTGAGCATCTTGCGCAGCAGTTTGCGCGAAAAACTAAGCACCTTCCTGTTCTTCTCAGGGAAGAGCTCCTGAGCCTCATCAAAGATGACAAACTGAACTTCCGACCGTTGGAGTTCCCGCAGGATCGCCAGGATTAAGTTGGAGTTAGTCATCCGCAGCGAGACCTGCATGCCAAGTCCGCTGGCGATGCTGTCCAGCACTGCGCGAGCTCCGCCCTCGATGGGAGAATCGACCAGCAAAACGCTGCGCTTAATCCCATCTGCTCCGATCTCCGGCTTGTATTCCGCCAGAACTTCAGATGCGCCGTAAGTCTTACCGGTCCGGCTTTCGCCGATCAGCGCACAGATATTGCCCCGACCCGGCACTCCACCTTCGACGGGTTTGAAGAATCGCCTAATGGCCTTCGTTGCTTGCTGATGGTTGGCATGGTCAACGAAGATGTTTGTCATCTGCCTCTGACGATCCGCCGGCAGCCGTTCCTTGAAGTCACGCATCACTTCTACTCCCTGAATTGACTTGCGCGGCGAGCATGAGGATCTCGTCCATGTCGTCGCTCCCGGCAGCCGAGTTGATTTCGATCTTGGAAATTTGGGTTTCGCCGGTAGGAGGCGGTTCCAAACCGGTGGTCGGATCCGAGGTCACAAGCACAGGCTCTTCGTGGACTGCGGTCAGGGGTATGAGATCTGCTTCGCCTCCACACTGATCCTCGAATACGAGCTCGCTTACGCCCGGATGGGCACGGTTGCCGTAGAGATAGCGGGTGAGCTTGCGTTCGAGTTGCTTGCGGCGGCCCGACCGGAGGGCACCCATCCCTGCATTTATCAGGGCCGCCCTAGCCTTCCAGAGCGCTTCCGGGTCGCTGCGGTGTTCCTCCCGCATCAGCTCGTGCTCGCGGCAAAGCCGGTGCTGGAAAACAGAGAGCCCCTTGGTGTACTTCCGCCACTTGTCGACGACCGGAAGCTCGATGACCTCTTTGGCGTGATGGTTGTCGAGGTACACCTTAGAGACATCGTAGGGATCGCGGCGGACGTGGTACTTGGCTGAACAAGCCTTGGACGACTGACCTCTGTGATCGGGATGGGCGAGAATGCGATCCAGGTCAGGCGACCAGTACCTGATATGATCCCATTCAACGCCGTACTTCTGGACCGTACGCTCGGCGGTCTGCCCAGCGAGCGCGATGAAGAGCTCCTCGCTGGGAAGGCTCGGGCTGTCGAGAAGGTCCAGCTTGTCTCGCCACGCGTCGATCGGTGCCCTTGGAACCCCCGGCGCCCTGCCGAGTCCCCGGTTCGGCCGCCGATTGTAGTCCGTGACGATCCATTTGGTCGCGAGATCACGAAACTCTGACAGCGTCAAAACAGGCGCCTCCGGCTCCTCGTAATCGCGGTGCTGAACCGCGTTAGAGTGGGTCGTGCCGGGGAAGCGGTGGCTAAAGCGCGCCACTTCGCGCATGAAGCGTTCGACAAGGCCCTTGTGCCAGGGTTCACGCGGGGGAAGGCGAATGAGATTGAAGCCCAGGTCCGCAGCAGCGGCCAAGAGGTGACCGTTGGCAAACTCTCTTCCGTTGTCGATGTAGAGATTCTCAATCCGGCCCATACAAGGCCAGTCTTCGTCATTGAGGCCATCGATATGGTCAATGCGCTTCTGAAAGATTGCATTGCGCAGACCGTCTAGAACGGAAGCGTAGCCCGGGACGTCGAACGAGATCGAAAACCCGACAACCATGCGGGTGGCGCGGTCCAGAAACGCGATAAGGTAAGGACGTCCGAGAATGACGCGGTTGTCGTCGACGAGAATGAGATCCACAGGCGTAAAATCGACCTCAACCTCGCCGTAAGGGCGATCAGGCAACCCACGCGTCTGGTAGCTCTGGCAATTCTTACGCGCATAGTATGTGCCGATACGTCCCGCCTGTTTCACGAAAGGCGACACCTTCCTGCGAATCTCGCGCTCAAGCGTCGACAGGCTCGGCGGCGTCAGAAGTCCTTTCTCGTCGAGGTGTTTGAGCGGAGCGGACTCGCTATATTTCTTGCCTTCCGCCGAGCGGTTGACGTCAGAGATGTAGCTCAGTGCCTCGAGGTGAGCATCTTTTATCGAACCGCCCTGAAGGTACCGGTCGACAGCGCGATCAAGCGCGACCTTTTTCGCTTCGGGGAGCCTTGAGCCCCTTTTTCCCTTCAGGTCATGACGCGGAGCGTAAGCGGCGAGGCCGATTTCTTGGAAATGGGCGTCGTGCAAGCGCTTCCAGTTGAGCACCGAGGTAGGCGAGGGCGAGGTTTCCTCACCGCGTTCAAGGGCTTTCTCGGCGATCCGATCCTTGAGCCACTTCCGGCTTGTTCGAAATCCGGTCGGATGCTGCATCACATATTTCACGTAGTCATGTTTGAGCGCCGCGGCGGCTCGCGCGTGTGGGTCTTCCAGGTGCGGTGCCATCGGAGAAAGGGGTGGGCACATAGATGATCGGGATCGGTATTTAAGTTTCCCAGAGCCATAGAGGTCGACCAACCGAAGATCGGTTTCGATCAGCAATTCTTGTGTCTCGAGGTGAATAAGTATCCACTTGTCGCGTTGGCGCTTTTGGACAAAGTGCTCCTCACCGTTAATCCAAACACTATCGCCGACAACAAGTCTCAGCCGGGGATAGAGATTGCCATGTGGAACCTCGACTGATTTGAGGTGAGAACTGGTCATTCAGCGGCCTCATTGAACCGCACTTCAGTGTTGCGCCCATACTTTGCGCCTGAAGCGAGTACGACCTCGCCGGCAAGGCCCAAGCGCATTACCGAGCCAAAGGCCTCGGCCATCTGACAACGCGCTTCGATTGATGCTTCTTCGCAGAGTTGGCCGATGCTTGAGACGCCGCCGTGTGCTTCAAGCGTACGTCGCACCGTGTATTCACTCGACGGATCCTGCGGTGCATGCCGGTGGCGGTACATCGTCCGCGCGTTTGACAGCCTGGGCTCTGCGTAAAGGTCGCGCTCCGTCCAGACGAGCAATTCGACGCCGTGATCAAAACGATATGCTTGGCGAATAGCGGCTACTCGCGACACCCATTGGTCCGCTTCAGCGAAGTAGCTTGCCTTCGTGTCAATAGCAAAAAGGCGTTCGTCTTTATTCAAAGCGATGAAATCAGGTGTGTATTCACGCCTAACTCGCCCGCTATCATTGCTTTCCATCCAATAGAGGAGCGGATTCGGCTGGCAGACATAGTATTGAATGCGAGGGTCTACCGAAAGAAGGAGGTGGCCTAAGCTTTCGAGGTGGCTTTCAAACGGCGCGTATGAATTCAGGCATTTGGGAGTTTTGGCGAAAATCCCGTCGCGTGCGACCCAAACCTTTCCGGGCTTCCAGGTCCTCGTGGGCTCCGCGCCTTGATAGAGTCCGAGCTGGCGAAATTTTGAAGCGCGGCTTCCCCGCGGCGCGAATGTGGCTTTATCGGTCATGACCATAATTTGCGATGACGAGTAAAAATTGTCAATGTCAATTTAAGGAAGTTGACAAATTTTTTTAGTCTATGGTTAATGCTCGCGGCTGGGCAAGGACAAGAGCTGCAATGAAGTTCGAAATTGAAGAGACATTACACGGACCTAAGCGAGTTGCGGAAATGACGAGCTTGGCAATGGACGGTCAACGGAACTGGCGACACCGAGGGCACCTAGGTCCGAGCGATGGCACGCGTGGAAAAATGAGGACAAGGTCCGTCGCGGCTCTCGCGGTCCGCGCTTGGGCTTCGTCACTTGGCTTTCCGCCGCGCGAAAGTGAGCAGCTGGGCCAAGCAACAGCGGCGAGCGTATTATACGCTGCTATTATCAACTCGCCTTCGACACTGAAAGTAGAGGGGACACGCTCAGCAGTGGCCGAGTTTTTCGCGCAATATTCCGAGCACGACCATATCGCACGGGGCGTGAGCGGTCTCGGCGACACTCAGCAAGTTATCTCAATTACTTGGGCGGACAACGGCCCGCCAGAGCTCAACAAGAACGTGCCGGGAGCAAACGAGCTCGATGAAGTGATCGCGATGCGACAGTTAAATTTGATCGCACTCGGCGACTGGGTCGCTGATCAAGCTGATCATCCACTCTTTCTGATCAAAGCTCTCGACGCCTGATCTAATCCTATTGAGAGACTCATCTACTAGTGCGTTTTGGAGGGCAGGCACCTCGCCTGACGGGAAGACCACTTGGCGTTCTAAAAACTCCAACGAAATGGCTCAGAAACCTTCGATAGACGCTCAACCCTGCAAATCAATAAGCCTTCTAGGGCGGCCACCAGCTCGATGCGCCACGAGCCTCGCGCACAGCTGGTAGATCGCGCCCGCCAAATTTTACCCAGATTGAACAGGTGTCGGCTTAGGTGGGGCCGACTACGTAAAGCCCGCCCCACTTCAGCCGGGGCCCGAGAGAGCTGAAACCCTGCTATGCTTAGGCTAGGCTATCCAAAGGATTCCCATGCCTCGCGAGCTGGCTTCACTTCAAAAGCCGACCTCGGTCGCTCCGCAGTATAGCTCGTATGCTTCACGCGTAGCGAACCAGTTGGGAGATCACGGATCAAGTCAGTGTGACCGTAGGTAGGACGAAACCACTCGGAAAGCTCGAATGGGCGCAGGATCAAGGGAAACCATGGCGTCGCTCGACCAATGTCCGCCGGCGACTGAACGATACAAGGCCAGAACACCGGATCAGCATCATAGCTCCTGGCGCGGTACACCTCACCAGCGAGAAATAAGATAGATCCCTCTGCACTAGTGACATCCAGGTGACCGTCAAAATTAAAACTACGACAATCGCCCTCAATCGCCGCGATGGCTAGGACTGCCCGCTCCGTCGATTGCATGTACGGCTCGGACTGAGTGATGCGAACACTCTCGGCATCGTCTGGAAAGCGCTCGCAGCGGACCATGCGGCGGGAGATACTGCCAGGTTGCCCGAAGAAGCACGGGAAATGCTGATCCAGGGCCTGCCGCTTTCCACCGACCCATTCCGGAATGCGTCTGGGCGAGCCCGCGTGGCCAACCCACTCACTGAGCGACGCAATAGCCGTTTCTTCCGACGGCAGGCGGAGACAAAAGAGCCGCAACGGCGACCTCCATATTTTCTGAATAAGAGTTGTGATGACCATACCACAGAATTCCAATAATGCAAGAAAAACAATAAGTTCCAATTGGCAACGGCGCGGTGACAACAGGAAAGTTGAGCGAACCGACGCCCCATAGTTGTCGCCTGACAAGAAGACGCCGGCTGAAGCGCGGGCGCCGATTTGGCAACGCGATCTCCCCACTGTCGGGTCAATTCATGTAGACATGGATGTCATTGCCCGGGACACCTTGCGTTTCACACGTTCAACCAACAGCGCATCTTCCCCGGCGCTACGGGAAGAACTCGAGCATCCCGCAAATTCCAAACCAACTAGATGCGGACTATTTCAAAATGCACCTTAAACCCGCAGCTGCCAGATTGCCCATGTGATGCGGCGCGCTTCCTCATAGGCCGGTGATATCTTGTTTTGCTGGGCTTACGCTCGGGGTAAAGTCGGCGCTGGCCAACGTGCTGGCGGCTTGCTTGCGTGAGGGGTGACGCCAGTTTGCGCGTAATGCTGAAGTCCCTTCATCAACCCAGAAATGAGACCCCATGATCACACTTATTGCCGCGTCTGCCCTGATCTTCACGACAGTCGACCACCATGATCAGCCTAGCCACGATGGAAACCATCACGGGCATACCGAGGCCAGCTCGACGGTCGCGGCGGAGGTGCGGACAGCCGACGCTGATGGGCGCACTGCTGTCGTCAGTCATGAAGCTCTTACCGAGCTGGGCATGTCGGCCATGACGATGCGCTTCTCTGTAGCTGAGACCGTGGATTTCGATCTCTTCCGGCCAGGTGCACACCTGATGATTACCGTCGTGAATACTGCGGACGGGTTCCAGATCGCTGACGCCGAATTATCACACCACTGACCATGCCGGCCTCAGGGGGATGGCCGCATCCCCTTGAAAGCCAGCTCCAACCAGCGGCCCAATCCAGCCTTGCCCGCCAAGCTGGGCTTCTCGATCCAGGACCAGGACGCGGCGGAAATCAAAAGCGTAACGGGAATTGAATAAATGGCGACCTCCAGCGGGTCCGCCGCTGGATACCAGTACAGCACCACCTGCATGACGGGATAATGCCAGATATAAATACCATAGGACCAGTCGGGCAGGCGGGCGCCGGTCGGCCAGCGCCCCAGCCCTGCAAAGGCGACCGCAAACAATATGGACGCCAGTGTGAGGTTGAGAAATACCTCTGCCAAGGGATGACTGCCCAACGCAATCCAGACCGGCAATACAATTAGGGTCGGCCAAGGAAGAACCGGAATCTTTTCACGCCAAACATGAACCAGCATGCCCAGAGTGAACGCCGACGCCAGACGCAGGCCGCTCTCGATCATGGCCGGCGCATCGGACCAGAAGGACCGGACGACCAAATAAGCGGCGGTCACTCCGACAAAAAGGAAAAGTTTAGCGCCCCGCCCCCAAGGCAGCGGAGAGAAGAAAATCAGCGCAGCACCAGCATAGGCCAGCACCTCATAGCGCAAGGTCCAGAGAGTCGCCGAGAACTCGCCCGCCCAAGGATTGTCCGAGAAGATGCCTGCGGGGCCCTGGCTCGTATCAAGAAAGCCAAGTACTTGGACGGGAAAGCTCAACGTCTGCAATGAGCCGAAATAAGATGCGGCGCTCAGGTCTGTTACAACTGGACCAATGGCCAGGACGGCCAGAAGCGAAAGAGCGAGCAACGCTGGCCAGATCCGAAGCATGCGCGCCGCGGCGAACTGGAATGGATTGGATCGACGCTCGAGACTGTCGGCGATCAGAAAACCGCTCAGGACGAAAAAAGCATTTACCGCCGCATAACTGAGCGACCAGCCATTGATGACCAATGGGGGCGGCAACGTGGGCCCCTGCGTAACGATAATTGCATGTTCAGCAAGCACGGCAGCCGCCAACACCAGACGGATCGGCGTGAGCCGATTGTCGCGACCCGCGAATGCCGTCCCGATCGTTATCAAACCTGCGATGTCAGTCCCTCCATCGGCCCTTGCCAGAATACGCGGAGGACGCGCGCATCCCTCAAGCCGACGATCTGCTTAACGGCGCTTTGCCAATTCCATTCGGACCAAGCGCTGCAAACGCAAGACGAGCAAAAGCAAGCCGGCGAGCACCGTAACCAATGCAAACACCGACGCTGTGATCAGCAGGGGATTGTTGAAGTTTTCCCGCTCCTCATAGTCCATGATGTGGAGCATCCAGAAGAAGTCGAAGACGCGCCAGGTATCATTCCTGCGCGCAGTCACCATCCCTGTCTCCGGAGACACATAGATGCGCGTGCCCTCGCCATCCGCGAAATCGATCCGCCAGGCCGACCCGGAGCGACGGTATTCCCAGCTCGGTTCATCGAAGAATCGAACGGCAGCGATTTCCGGTCGATCAGCATGATCGGCGCTGGCTATCTCAATCGCCATTTCACGGGAAATCGGTGTGAGGCGTTCCCCTGTCTCGGCGTCCACGAGTACGCTCGCCCCGCTCAGTTCGGTGACACAGTAAACGACACGGCCCTGCCATACGCGCAGATCGATAGCTTCAAGCGCCCCTCCGATCGCGAGGTCAGAGAGTGCGGCCTGCACTGGCAGGACCCCTGACACATCGAGCGCCGGTGCCGTGAACTCCGCGATGTTGTGTTCCCCGCGAACCCGGTCCAGCGGCAAGGCGCTCATCACAACGCCGCCGGCAATCCATAGTACGATCTGAATTCCGACCACCAGGGCGAGCCACTTGTGAATGCGAAGGGTCCAGCGAAGCAGCACGGTCATGGGGGCCTCCGGGGCGATCTGCGAGCAATCAGAACGTCCCGTACGCAGCCCATCGGGTTATCCCTCAGGCGGAAAGCTGTCCCGCAACCGCCTGCGCGCCCGGTAGACACGCACTTCCGCAGCCTTTTCAGACAAGCCCATGACCGATCCGATTTCAGCGTGGCTCATCCCGTCGATTACGGAAAGCAAGAGCGGTGTCCGCAAACCCTCGGGCATGGCTTGGATGGCAGTATTCACGCGCGCCAGCTCATCCCGGTCAGAAACGATCCGTTCAGGTGTGGTCGGATCGACTGGCGCGGGCACCGAAGGTTCTTCCAGGCCTATCCAGTTGCGCACCGCGCGGCGGCGATGATGGTCCTTCGCCTTGTTCCGGGCGATCACAAACATCCAGGTTACGAAGGCGCGGGTCTCGTCGAAGCGGTGAAGGTTTCGGTGGATGGCGATAAAAGTGTTCTGCGCAACATCGTCGGCATCGGACCGACTGCCGAGCTGCCGTTCGAGGAAATTCACCAGCCGGGGCGCGTGGCGTTGCATCAGGCGATTGAAGGCCATTCGATCGCCCGCCCGCGCCCGGCAAGCCAATTGTTCGTCGCTGGGCGTCAGACCGGGGGCGTCAGCGTTCGGCATCAAGGGCCGCCGCCAGGCGCGCATCGAATATTTCGCGCTGCTCGACGTCCATCACGGCGCGCATGGCGAGGATGTGATTGAGCGTGGACAGCTGCAATTCGCCCATCACATCATGAAGGGCCTCTGCAGCCTCGACGACTTCCGGTGACATTTCCCGACTTTCCATCAAGGACGTGCCGATCGCGTGCCGGGCCTCTGCCAGTCGTTGGTCGAAGGCAGATTTTTCGCGAGCAAAATCCGCCTCCAAGGCCTCGATTTCCGCTTCCTGATCGCGGGTCAAATGGAGCTGGCCGTGAATCACGGCGTGAAGGCTGACCGTCACGGTATCGGAACGATTGCCTAGCTGAGCGCCCAGCCACACGCCTGCCAGTCCGCCCAGAAGCCCCAAGATTGCCGCTGTAACGCCTGCGCGCCAGATCACAGCTCAGTCCCCTCGCCCATTAGGGTTGTCAAAGGCAATTCGGCACGGGCGCCAAATACAGCGAGCAAGTCGGGCTCGCCAGACGGAGCCAGGCCAACCCCGACGACGCTACCGACCAGTAGCGCCAGAACGGCAGGTGCGGCACGGATCGCCAGGCCAGTTGATAGCCCCGAAATGTCCGGCACACGACGAGCCGGCGCTTCAAGACCGTCCCAAACATTCTTCTGGAAGCGCTCGAGGTCCAGACTTGTATGATCGGCAGCGATCCGTTCCAGGACATCATTCATGTGTTCATCGGACATCAAAGCCCTCCGTCAGGATGTGTGTAGATGGGCAAGCTTCCACCCATCTCCGGTGCGGACCAGAATAGCGGTGCCGTGGGCATCCCGTTCACGGGCCTCGCCCCGGACTTCATACTCCATCCGGATGTCGAAGGTCGCAAATGCCATTTCCTGATCAACTTGGACAGAATACCCTGACCAGTCGTACACATGGAATGTCACGTGCTCGGCGGCAAATTCGGGCACGAGATGGTGGTCGCGATATACGGCCCAACCGATATCACTGCCACTTCCCTCGAAAATGGTGAAGTCTTCTCCGTCCGCCATCACCCAGCGTTCGGCCGCCACGACATCCTCGTCCGACAGGGCACCGGAATAGTTTTCCAGAACCTGTTCGATCTCGTCCACCTCGTTCGCGAGGGCGGCTGTCGAAAGGCTCGTAGCCAAAACCATCGTCAAAGCCAAAGTACGATGCATCATCAATCTCCTTTGCGGGTCTCGAATTCGTGTCAGCCACCGAACAGGTGGCGCAAGCCGCCATGGGCGAGCGCCCCGCCAAGAAAGCCGTTGAGCATGAGGGCTGCGGCAAGTGCGAACAGCGTCAGCGAGAAGAGAAGCGCCGGCGTCTGACTGCTAGTCTTGCGCGCCCATTCCCCCAGCAGTGCAAGCCCGGCCAAGCCGACCAAAAGGCCGGTGCCGATGACCCGGTGCGCTAACATCACCCCCGTCTCGCCGGCAGCCATTGGCCCCGAATGAGCCCAACCCAGCAGGGCAGCGAGCGCTCCTGCCGCCGCGCCTGTCCAAACGAGAAAGCGGACCGTTTCCGCTCCAGCGGGCAAACGCCCAGCCAATGTGAGTGCCTGTGCGAGGGCAGCGGCGAGGATCAGGCCAATCGGGAAATGTACGGCAACCGAGTGGAAAGCACCGAGTCGCGACATGGCCCGCTCGAAAGGCGTCGAAGCGCCCCGTTCACCCCAATGGGCGTGCCCGGCCGCCGTCGTGGACAACACGTCAGCGTGATCAAGCTCATCGATATGAAGAGCTTCTTCGCCATCATGCACATGACCAGACCCATCCATCTGCATCGCAGCCGGTTCGGACGCGGGTCGCACGCTTGGCTCAGCATCTCGTGACGTGGTCGCTGGCTCAACTTGTCCGGCAGCGGGCGGATCGTGTTCCGCAGGCGGATGGCTCCACCCCCCTGCGGAAAAGCTGACCGCTGCAACGATGGCACACACCGCCATCATGCCTATTCGAAATCCGGACACGCGTATCTCCACCTTGGTTTGATGGAGATACGCACGTCCACGAGTTTTCCCTCAGCCCAAGCGGACCGACCTCAAGCGCAGGGAGTTCGTGATGACCGAGACGGAAGACAGGCTCATCGCCGCAGCCGCTATCATCGGTGACAACATGATGCCGAAGACCGGGTAGAGAATGCCAGCCGCCACCGGGACGCCAGCAGCATTGTAGACCAGGGCAAAAAACAGGTTCTCGCGGATATTGCGCATAGTCGCGAGGGCAAGCTTGCGGGCCCTGACAATGCCGGTCAGATCGCCTTTCACAAGGGTCAGGCCGGCGCTCTCAATCGCCACATCAGCGCCAGTCCCCATGGCAATGCCAACATCGGCCTGCGCAAGAGCGGGCGCGTCATTGACGCCATCGCCGGCCATGGCGACCCTGCACCCGTCCGCCTGGAGCTCTTCCACGATCCGGGCCTTGTCGCGCGGCAGTACATCAGCCCGCACATCGTTCAGCCCGAGCCTGGCCGCAACCGATCTGGCCGTGCGCTCATTGTCGCCGGTTGCCATCACCAGCCGGAATCCCAGCTTTTGAAGATCTTCAAGCGCCTGGGCCGCGCTCGGTTTGATCGGATCGACCACGCAGACCATGCCGGCCAGTTGGCCTTCAATCGCAACAAACATCACGGTCTCACCTTCGTCCCGGCGAGCATTGGCGTCGGCGGTTGCGGTCTCACTGACCGAAATGCCCGCGGCATCCATGAGCGCAGCATTGCCAAGAGCAATAGCCTTTCCGGAGACCCGGCCTGTCACGCCCTTGCCCGTGATGGCCTCGAACTGGTCGGCGACTTCCATCGTCGCCCCGCGACTCTTGGCGCCTTGTACTATGGCCTCCGCGAGTGGATGCTCGGACCCGCGCTCGAGGCTTGCGGCCATTTGCAGGACGTCATCCTCCAGATGGCCCGCGAACGCGATCACGGCCGCGAGTTCGGGGCGCCCCATGGTCAGCGTACCGGTCTTGTCGACAATCAGTGTATCAACCTTGGCGAATCGTTCGAGCGCCTCAGCATTCTTGATCAGAACTCCGGCCTGGGCGCCTCGCCCCGTTGCGGTCATCACGGACATGGGCGTGGCCAAGCCCAGTGCGCAGGGACAGGCGATGATCAAGACGGAAACGGCCGCGATAAGGCCATAGGCCGAAGCCGGTTCAGGTCCCCAGACCGACCAGGAAATGAACGCGATCGCCGCGACGACGATCACGGCCGGCACAAAACGACCCGACGCCATGTCAGCGAACTTTTGGATGGGCGCTCGGCTGCGCTGGGCATTGGCAACCATTTCCACGATCTGGCTCAACACCGTGTCTTTGCCGACCCGGCGAGCCGCAATCACAAGACTCCCATTGCCGTTGACCGTCGCCCCGGTGACCGCCTCGCCCTTGACCTTCTCGACCGGGACGGGCTCACCGGAAATCATCGATTCATCGACCGAGGACCGGCCGTCGACCACAACACCATCGGCCGGAATTTTTTCGCCCGGACGGACACGCAAATGGTCGCCCTCACGGATATGCTCGAGAGGCACTTCCTCGTCGTCCCCATCCACATTGACCCGCAATGCCGTCTTGGGCGCCAGATCCAGAAGGGCCCGGATCGCCGAACCGGTCTGTTCCCGGGCCCGCAACTCCATCAACTGCCCGAGCAGCACCAGAACGATAATCACCGCCGCCGCTTCAAAATAGACGCCCACATGACCGTTCGCGTGGCGGAAGGCGTCCGGAAATAGTCCAGGCGCCAACACCGCCACCACACTGAAAAGATAGGCCGCACCGGTTCCCATCGCGATCAGGGTGAACATGTTGAGATGACGGTTAATGACTGACTTCACGCCACGCTCGAAAAAAGGCCAACCCGACCACAGGACGACAGGTGTTGCCAGAACCAGCTCAGCCCAAGCCGCGCGGGTCTCACCCAAGGCTTCGCGCAGGAAGCCGAGACCAAGCATCGGCCCCATCGCCAGAACCAGGACCGGAAGGGTCAGGGCGGCACCGAACCAGAAGCGACGTGTGAAGTCGATTAACTCAGGATTGGGCCCCTCTTGACCGGTTGGCACCCCCATCGGCTCGAGCGCCATGCCGCAGATCGGGCAATCACCCGGCTCGTCGCGAATGATCTCGGGATCCATTGGACAGGTGTATGTCGTACCTGCCGGCATGTCTTCATACGCGTCACGATGGGCTCCGCTTAAAAAATGCTCGGGATCCTCAGCGAAACGATCATGACAGCGCTGCGAGCAGAAATGGTATGCGTCTCCCGCGTGCTCGTAGCTGGGCTTGCCGGCACCCAGCCGCACCTCCATGCCGCAGACCGGATCGGTCGCGACGGGCTGGTGATGCATATGTTCGTCGGCCTTATCTGATGTGCAATGCTGACAACTCATCGGGCAGTCCTCCTTTGGATTTCCCGGTTGTGAGGCTTCCAGTGGCTGGAAGGTCAAGCGGCACGTTTCTGATTAATCGCCGGCCAGCCCGTTCATGATCGGACAGTCTGGCCGGTCATCGCCATGACACGCCAGAACGAGACGTTGCAGCTCTGACTTGATCATCGTCATCTCGGCCAATTTCCGATCAACCTGTGCAACATGATCCATCGCCAAAGCCTTCACATCGGCACTCGCCCTCGATCGGTCTTCGTACAGCGACAGCAGAGCGCGACAGTCGTCGAGCGAAAAGCCCAGACTTCGCGCCCGACCGACAAAAGCGAGCTTGTGAACATCTGTTTCTGAGTAGACGCGGTATCCATTGTCCGCCCGCGCCGGCGCGACCAGGCCCACCTCCTCGTAATACCGCAAGGTTTTCGAGGGCAGGCCGGTCGCACGGGAGACGTCTTTCACATTCACTGCACGCCTCCTGCCACTGCGGCGGATTGTGTCGGCCCGGCCAGCCCCACACGTTTCCAGATCAGGAACGCCGCTGGAATAACCAGAAGGGTCAGGATGGTGGCGCTGGTCATACCGCCGACCATGGGTGCCGCGATCCGTCGCATCACTTCAGACCCGGTTCCATCACCGAACATGATCGGCAATAGGCCGGCAATCGTAGCAATGACAGTCATCATGATCGGGCGCACCCGCAACAGGGCCCCCTCGATCACCGCCTCGTCAATATCCGATCTGTTCAGCGGCCGGCCGTCTTCATCTGCAAGAGACTGATGGCGGGTGAGCGCTTGCTCCAGATAGACGATCATCAACACCCCGATCTCGACAGCAACGCCTGCCAGGGCAATGAAACCCACACCGACAGCGACGGAGAGATTATACCCGAGCATGTCGAGCAGCCAGACCCCGCCGACCAAAGCCAGCGGCAGCGTCCCCATGATCATCAGGACCGGGGTCAGCCTCCGGAAATTCAGGAAGAGCAGCAGCAAGATGATGACCAGGGTCACCGGAACGACCACCGCCAGCTTTGCCTGTGCCCGCTCCATGTATTCGAACTGACCGGACCAACTGATCGAATATCCCGGCGGCAATTCCATATACTCGGCCAAAGCCTGCTGGGCTTCCTCAACATAGCTCCCGATATCGACCCCATTGATATCGACATAAACCCAGCCATTGGTACGGGCATTTTCGCTGCGGATCACACCAGGGCCATCGGCGATCGAGATATCAGCAACCCGCCCCAGCGGAATCTCGGCACCGGTCGGCGTGACCACCGGCAGATCCCGGATCGAGTCCACAGAATTACGATAGTCACGCGGGTAGCGAAGATTGATGGGATAACGCTCCCGGCCCTCGACACTCTCGCCAACAGTCATGCCACCGATCGCAGTCCGAACGACATCATGGACGTCGGCGACATTCAGCCCGAACCGGGCGGCTTCCAGCCGATTGACGTCGATATCAACGAACCGGCCTCCGGTAACCCGTTCGGCATAAACCGATGCGGTTCCGTCCAGTGTCCGGATAATGGCTTCCACCTCCTCGCCAATCTCGGCAATCACATCCAGGTCCGGGCCGGCAATCTTGATACCGACAGGCGTCTTGATTCCTGTCGCCAGCATGTCGATTCGACCGCGGATCGGCATGATCCAGGCATTGGTGAGGCTGGGCACATCCACAGCGGCATCCAGTTCGGCTCGAATGTCGTCAATTGTGATGCCCGGCCTCCACTCTTCGCGCGGTCGCAGCTGGATGGTGGTCTCAATCATGGTCAACGGAGCCGGGTCTGTGGCGGTCTCGGCTCGCCCCGCCTTTCCGTGCACTGTCAGGACCTCCGGCACGGTCATGATCAGGCGGTTGGTCTGCTGCAGCAATTCGGTGACTTTGCCCGCCGACACGCCGGGGAAAGCACTCGGCATGTAGAGGATGTCACCTTCATCGAGATCCGGCATGAACTCGCTTCCCATGCGGGACAACGGCACGGCGGCACTGGCGAGCACCAGGCCGGCCGCGAGCAGCACGGCAACAGGACGGCGGATCGCAAGACCGATGAAAGGCCGATAGCCCGCGATCAAAAGGCGATTGACCGGATTCTTGTGCTCCGGCGTGATCCGGCCCCGCACAAGATAACCCATCAGAACCGGCACCAGGGTAATGGCCAGGCCGGCAGCCGCCGCCATGGCGTAGGTCTTGGTAAAGGCGAGCGGATGAAAGAGCCGCCCCTCCTGGGCTTCCAGTGCGAAGATCGGAACGAAGCTGAAGGTCACAATCAGGAGCGAAAAGAAGAGCGCCGGCCCCACTTCGACAGAGGCCTTGGTGACGATCTCCCACCGGTTTTCGCGCGTGATCGGTTCACGCTCAGCATGCTTATGCATGTTCTCGATCATGACGATCGCGGCATCCACCATGGCGCCGATGGCGATCGCTATGCCGCCCAACGACATGATATTGGCATTAATGCCTTGGGCATTCATCACGATAATCGCGGTGAGAATACCCAGCGGCAAGCTCAGGAAGATCACGAGTGACGAGCGGAAATGGAAAAGGAAAAGCGCACAAATCAGCCCCACGACAAGGAATTCTTCGATCAACTTTTCCCGCAGGGAGGACACTGCCCGTTCAATCAGGCCTGCCCGGTTGTAGGTGGTGACGATCTCCACGCCCTCGGGCAGCGAAGCGCCGAGTTCACTCAGACGCTCTTCGACGCGCTGGATGGTCGCGCGGGCATTCTCGCCATATCGCATGACGACAACGCCGCCGACCGCCTCGCCCTCGCCATTGAGCTCGCCGATGCCCCGCCGTAATTCCGGTCCAATTGTGATGTCGGCAATGTCCGACATCAGTATTGGTGTGCCGGTTTCAGTAACCGCAACCGGGATCGCTTCCAGGTCCTCGACACCCTCGATATAGCCGGATGCCCGAACCATGTACTCGGCTTCCGCCATCTCGATGACTCGGCCGCCACTTTCCTGGTTGCCCCGTTCGATCGCGGTTCGGACCGCAGAGAGTGGTATACCCAGGGCACGCAGCCGGTCGGGGTCGGCGACAACCTGGTATTGCCGCACCATGCCGCCAATCGTGGCCACCTCGGACACACCCTCGATTGTCTGGAGTTCGTATTTGAGGAACCAGTCCTGCAGTGAGCGGAGGTCGGCCAGATCGTGCTGCCCGGTCCGGTCGACCAGGGCATATTGATAGATCCAGCCAACGCCGGTTGCATCCGGCCCCAATGCCGGACGGGCCGCGTCTGGCAAGGTTGGAGCCACCTGGGACAGGTATTCCAGAACCCGGGAACGAGCCCAGTAGAGATCGGTCCCATCCTCGAAAATGACATAGACATAGCTGTCGTTGAAAAAGGAGTAGCCGCGAACTGTCACGGCGCCCGGCACCGCCAGCATGGCCGTTGTCAGTGGATAGGTGACTTGATCCTCGACGACCTGCGGAGCCTGCCCGGGGTAAGTTGTCTTGATGATGACCTGAACATCCGACAAGTCGGGAATGGCGTCCATTGGCATGCGGGAGAGCGAATACACACCACTCCCTGCCAACATGGTTGCCAGAATGAGGACGATCAGCCGATTGCCTATCGACCAACGGATAAGAGAGCCGATCATTCCTCGCCCCCAGCATCAACTGGCCGCACGACCGCAATGCCCGAAATCTGCCATTGGCCTGGCCGCGTTTCATCAATCGAAAAGCTGACATGGTCCCCTTCAGAGACCCCATCAAGCGTAACACCGTCGCCCAACTCGTAGACCATGCTCATGGCCGGCATATCGATCGCCTCGATGCGCTCATGATCGATCTCAACCATGTTGATATCGGACATCAGGGTAACGACACGGCCTTGCCCTTCGACCACGGGATCCGGCTGCGCCGCGTCCGATCTAGCTATCGAGGCGAGGCGCCACTGCCCTTCATCGTTCTGACGCAAGGTGAAGCTAACCTCATCACCCTCCGACAGGCCGTCGAGCGAAACGGCGTCCAACGTGAAAAAAGACATGCTCATCACCGGCCATCCGAGTTCCGGGATCGGATCATGTGTCAGGTCGATCATGCCGTGCGACGCCATCACACCGTCGACAACCCCTGCGCCTTGTACGATTTCCGGGGGGGCGGCGGGCGCGTCAGCCCCCGCCATGCGCAAGGCGACACCCTGAAGACTAGCTTCGGAATCGATCAGGAACTGGCTGGACACCACCACGCGCTCACCTTCCGACAGGCCAGTGAGAACCTCGACGCGTCCATCGGCCTCAGCACCCGTGCGCACTTGCGCCAGACGGTACCGGCCGTCACCCAGTGCCAGAACCACCCGCTCCGATTGACCGGTACGGATGACCGCCTCGAACGGAACTGACAGCACATTGTCGCGCGGCGACGCCTCGATGCGAACATTCACATAGGCTTCGGGGCGCAAGGCACCATCGCTGTTTGCAAAGCGCATGCGCACCGGAATGGAACGACTTCGCGGGTCCACAGTCGGGTAGAGATACTCTACCTGACCGTGCCACATCCGGCCTGGCTGGGCGCGCGACTGCAGCCGGACGCTTTGCCCTGGCTCGATCGCTGCAGCCTCATCTTCAAACAAATCCGCGACAACCCAGACCTCTCGCAGGTCCGCAATCGTCATCACCACCATGCTCGGATGAGCATGCGCGCCTTCGCGAACATTCATCTCCAGCACAACGCCTGTTCGTGGCGCGTAAACGTCAACCAATCTTTGTGGCGTGCCGCGTTGCGCGATTGAGTCAATCTGGGCCTGATTGACCCCAAGGGCTCGCAGACGCGAGCCCGCCGCCGCCACCAGGCCTGGGCGGGACACATTGACGGCTTGCAGGAATTCACTTTGAGCCGTGACAATTTCCGGCGAGTACATACGGAAAAGCAGGTCGCCCGCTTCCACCACATCACCTACAGCGGCGATGCGCAGATCCTCGATCCAGCCTTGCGCCCGCACATCAACCACAGAGGCTAGGTCATCAATGGGCCGCACATAGCCAACCGTGGCCAGGTCTTCCGCAAACCGACCCCGTGTCACATTTGCCGTCCGGACTCCGATGTTGTTCTCGACAGCCGAGGAGATGGTAATGGTGGAATCGTCCGTGGGCTCACTACCGGCATATACCGGGATCAAGTCCATACCCATGGGCGACCTGCCCGGCTCGTCCTGGCGAAAATTTGGGTCCATCGGAGCGACCCAGTAGAGAATTTCCCGCTCGTCGGATGTTGCGGCAATATCGCTTCCGCCCACAAGGCTCATGCCGAGCGCGCCAAGAGCGATCCCCGCCAACAAAGTGCCGGTACCCAGAAGGATTGTACGCGGGGTCATTGGACGTCTCCCGTCAGGAACAGGATCCGGCTATGCGCCTGCAACGCGTCAACGCGGGTCCGGATCAAGGTCAGCTCGATATCCAGCAAGGCGAGCTCGGAGCGCACGAGTTCGGCAAAGTCTGCCTGCTCGTTTTCGTAGGCTGCAAGGACGGCTGCCGTTGTTTCACGCGCGCGCTCCAGCACACCCGTTTCATAAATCATGGCCGTTTCGTTGAGGCGCTGGAAGCGTATCCAGTCTTCATCCAGTTGTCGGCGCAGATCGAGCAGCAACGCTCGACGGTCCAGCTCTTCGGCGGAACGCATCTGACGGGCTCCAGCCACGCTTTCATCCTGCCGCCGCTGACTGAAAATGGGCATTTGCACGCTCACACCGATGCTGGCGACGTCCGACCGGCTGCCTCGCACGCCATATCCGGCATCCACACTCCAGACCGGATTGTAGGCCTCCAGTGCCAGATCGATCTCCCGCTCGCTTGCCTCGATCCGGGCGTTTCGTGACATCACGGACGGATGTCTGGCCAAGGCATCCAAAGCCTCGTCGCCCCCGGGCAATGCCGGCAGGACAGGTAATCGCGGCAGCATGTCTCGTCCTGCTGCGGCAGCGCCGACATAACGCGCCAACTGCGCCCGGGCTGTTCCAATTTGCCGATCGATCTCAATTTGCCTGGCATCCAGCAATGCGGTTTCCAGGTCCACGCGGATGACGTCATGGGAATTGCCTCGCCCGCTGGCAAACAGGGCCGTAGCCACCTCGCTGAGCTGTCGGATCTCTTCGCGCCGGGCCCGCGTCAATTCACCTGCCTGTTCCCAGTAATAGGCTTCCAGCCAGGCCAGACGGACTGATCGTGTGATCAATCGCTGTTCCAACCCGCCAAGGGCCAGAACGCCCTGGGCCTGCGCCCGCTGCCGCTCTCGCTGCAGGTGACGGCTCGCGTTGCTGGGTATGACCTGCCGCACGCCGACCTGCATCTGGGTCATCGCTTCACTGTTGGGGTCTAGATTGCTGAGGGGGAGGTTGGCGAGGCCAACCCGCAACGTCGGATCCGGCAGAGCCATGGCCGCCTCGCCGGCACGCTCGAGCGCTACGGCACGCGATCTCAAACTCCCAATGGCCGGGTCTTCGGTTTGGCCGGCGATCAACACGGCCTCCGCCAAGCTGAGCGGAGAGGGTTCAGAAGCAGGTTGCGCAATCGCAGTTGAAAGCTGAAGCGCAGCCGCAAATGCGGCAATGGCGGGCATGGACATGAATGTCTCCGATGCGGGCAGAACGAAGGTGAAATGAGCCCATTAACAAGGCTCGGCTTCGTCACGCGCGCGGAGGACGATCCAGATGATCCAGAATGGTGGAAACCGGCCGGAGCACGACCCTGCGGGTAGTTCGTTCGATATGGCCCGCTGCCGGGCGCGTCGTCGCACTATCTGGGATCAGGGTCGAAAAGGAACAAGCAAGGCCGCACGGATTACCGGAGCACGCATCCATGCCATTACAGGGCTGGCCACGCTCTGCGGCGCCGACATCTTCAATGCCGCTGCCTTGCGGGCAGCAATCATGGTCCAACATTTGGGTCATGTCGCTTGGGGCCGCGGCATCCGGGCCGACGTCGGAGGCATAGCCTGTCCCGCCCAGCGCGAGTGCGCCCAGCAAAACCAGGATCAGGCTGAACCGTCGCCAAACCAAAATCGTGTGCCTCCTTCGCGCGCCGATCATGACACCCTATACGATGAGTATTGGTATTTCCCTCACGCGGAATGTCACAGGCGTGTCCCCTTTATGATCCGGGAGGCTCACGTTCCGCTCTGCTCGGCAGCTGCCGTCCGGACCCAATGAGACAGATAGATGCGTTCGAACGCGAAAACGGCAGCGATCGAAATCACAGCGATCAGAACAATCAACGGGTCCTGCTGCAGTTTGAGACCGGTAAACGCCATCAGAACCACAGCATCCAGCCCCAGAGCGGTCAGTAGAATGACACCGGACGCGCCAATTTCCACACGGCGGAATTTCCACACACCGAAATGAACGGCCATGTCCATGACCAGATAGAAGAAGGCGCCGAGTGACGCGATCCGGCCCAGATCAAAGAACACCGCCAGCACGGAGGCGATAACGACCGTGTATACCAAGGTGTGGCGCTGGATCGGCCCAGGCATTCCGAAATGCCTGTGTGGAATCATTTTCATATCGGTCAACATGGCCAGCATGCGAGAGACGGCAAATACACTGGCGAGCACGGCCGAAGCAGTCGCCACCGCCGCGAGCAATACCGTAAGATAAAACCCGAAACGCCCGAGCGCCGGCTCGGCGGCTTCTGCCAGCGCGAAATCCCGTGCCGCCACAATCCTATCCAGTGGCAAGCTGGACCCGACACCGAATGCCACGAGTAGGTAGAGCAGGACACACACCAGGATCGACGCCATGATAGCGCGTCCGACATTACGATGCGGTTCGGTGATTTCCGCGCCGCTATTCGTGATGGTGGTGAACCCCTTGAAGGCGAGAATGGCTAGCGCTACTGACGCGACGAATCCGAGCAGTCCGCTCGCGCCCTCATCACCAGCTGCGCTAGCGGCAAACCCGATTCCACTGGACCAGAGCGCCGCGATCCCAAACGCGGCAATCCCGCCGATCTTGAGCAGGGCCATGAACATCGAGAACAGTCCGATGGACCGATTGCCCGAAATGTTGATCAGAAAGGCAAATCCGATGACGCTGACCGCCAGGACGGGCACCAGCGGACCTCCCGACACATCGAAACCTCGCAGGACGTAAGTCGCAAAAGTCCGCGCCACCAAGCTTTCCGCGATCACCATGCTCAACGCCATAAGGAGAGCCGCGCCGGCTGCAATCGCTCCCGACCCGTAGCACTTCTCCAAGATCATGGCGACGCCGCCAGAGGACGGCCACGCATTGGACATTTTGATATAGCTATAGGCACTGAATCCCGTGATCACAGCGCCGATGATGAACGCCAGCGGGAAAAGGCGGCCAGCCAGCTCTGCCACCTGACCAGTCAGCGCAAAAATGCCGGCGCCGATCATCACGCCTGTTCCCATCGCAACAGCACCGGGAAGCGAGATGGAGCCAGCGTTGTAATGCGTTTGTTTGTGCTCAGTCATGACACCCTCGCGGCAACAGCTTCAACCAAGCGGCCACGATCTCTCCTGTGGGTCAAGCTGATGGCAATAAGCCAACACCATGTGGCTGGAAATATCGGCGCGTACTGGCAGATAAAGCTCAGGGCTGCGGGAAGTGATCGTTTGGTTTTCCGTCGCCTTGTCCATCCCGCGCTCTCCGGTTCAGTCCACGTCAACGATTCAGGACGATAAAAGCCGAAGCCGCGAGGAGGGCGAGTACAGGGCCCCTACCGATGACACCACGGGCTACCGAGTAGTTCTGCAGCAACGCCTCGAGGTCTTTCGGGATCGCCATTGGCTTGATAGCGAGAACGCCTGCCCCTCCGGTGTTGCCCTTGGGGACCCATCCGAAGACGTAGCCCGGTATCACGGCCACGAGCCGCACAACCTGTCCGCGATTTTCCTGCCGGTTGGACCGGCGGATACCGAGCTTCAGCATCCACCAGTGCGCGGACAAGTGTTTGAGAAAATAGCGTTGGCCGAGAATGTGGACCCGCTCAAAATGGCAGAACGCCAGTTCGTCCTCAAGGAGAGCATAAGCAGCGCGCGCGGTTCATTTCTTCGGCCCAGGCCGATGTCAGACTACGGCTCATGATCACACTTCGGCCAAATCGAACAGGGAGCATGATGCCGAGACAGAGAATTTCGGCACCTGTGAAGCAACAGCGGAACAATTGAACTCATTCAATTCACCAACAGGTTCCACGAGGGCACGGTGAGGGAGGTAGATGCATCGTTCAAGCTTAATCTCAACGTTGCTCGTAACCTCTTTGGACTCATCGCTACCGTCGAATATAGTGGCATCAACCAGCACGCTGCGGCGGCGGCTCGCAGAATTGAGCCGCCGGGGCAACAATACGTGCACACATTGCAGATTGACCTGCGAGCGCCGTCTCTCGCAGGTGCCGCCTTGGCCGTCGTCACTCTCGCGCAGAGTTTCGTTGAACATCGTCGTCCTCCTTGACCGACAGATTGTGACGCCCCGCGCAGCTTCTCGGTAAAACTGTGAAACGCATCGGCGACCAGGACGCGGACAGCTGGCTAGAGGCTGCCCAGGCTTCGGGCCACGGTCAGCAGGCCTTTTCCCGATTGGCAGCAAACGCCCGACTCTCGCCGGACTGCATTTCGGCTCCAAGCTCGTCATGGTCCGGTGGCATCGGGCTACTCCTTGGCGAAATCTGGAACAACCTAATTCCTCTAGCGACTACAGGGCCAACACCGGCGTCGGCGCGGGGTGGGATTGGAACTGGTAGTGAGCCCCCGGACCGGGGCGGCGATCCGAGGGCCCGAACGCGAGTCCAAGCTAGGTCTGCTCCTCCTGTTCCGGCAGCACCGGCCGCGGCGCAAACCATTTGTAGACGGCCGGCAGGACCAGCAGCGTCAGGACGGTCGACGTCACCAGTCCGCCGATGACCACCGCCGCCAGGGGACGCTGCACCTCCGAACCGATCCCGCTGGCAAACAGGAGCGGCATCAGGCCGAGCCCGGTCGTCGTGGCAGTCATCAGCACCGGTTGGGCCCGCATCACGGCGGCCTCGACGCTGAAGGCGTCGACATCCCGCCGCGTCCGCGCAAAGCGGTCGAGGAAGGAGACCAGCACCATGCCATTGCCCAGGGCGATGCCGAACAGGGCAATGAAGCCGACCGAGGCCGGCACAGACAGGTTCTGGCCGGTCAGCCAGAGCGCTGCGATGCCGCCGACCAGGGCGAGCGGGATGTTGGCCACGATCAGCAGGGCGCTTTTCAGGCGGCCGAAGCTGAACAGGAGCAGTAGCATCACGATGCCCAGCGTGACCGGGATGACCACGGCGAAGCGGGCATTGGCCTGCTGCTGCAGTTCGAACTGACCGCCCCATTCGACGTAGTAGCCGGATGGCAGGTCAACTCCAGCGGCAACGGCTTGCTGCCCTTCGGTCACGAAGGAGCCGATGTCGCGGCCGCGGACATTGGTCTGGATGGTGATGAAGCGCCGCCCGTTCTCGCGGGTCACCTGGCGCGGCCCCTCGATCCGTTCCACGTTCGCCACCTGGCTCAGCGGGATCAGTTCGCCGCCCGGCCCGTTCAGGACGATACGGCCGATGCGCTCCGCATTGGCGCGATCGGCCTCGGGATAGCGCACGACGATATCGAACCGCCGAATGCCCTCGAAGACCTGCCCGGCGGTTTCACCACCGACTGCACTGCGCACGACCGACAGAACGTCCTCGACGTTGAGCCCGAAGCGGCTCATCGCGTCGCGATCGACCGTGATGCGCAATTGCGGCGCTCCGGTCACCTGGTCGGTCTGGACGTCCGCCGACCCGTCGATGCCGCGGATCACGCGGGCAATCTCCGCCGCTTCCCGTTCCAGCACCGCCATGTCCTCGCCGAACAGTTTGATCGCGAGGTCCGCCTTGGTGCCGGTGAGCAGTTCGTCCGTCGCGGCCGCGATCGGCTGGGTGATGTTGAACCGTGCTCCGGGGAAGTCCTCGAAGCGCTCGCTCATGCGAGCCAGGAGGTCCGCCTGCGTGCGCGCCGTCGTCCATTCCGATCTCGGCCTCAAGGCAACGAAGGCTTCGCCGCTGTTGACCGGATCGGCATGAGCGCCGACTTCGCCGCGGCCGACCCGTGTCACCACGCGCTCGACCTCCGGAAAATCGTCGAGCAGGGTCTGCTCGAACCGGGTGACCGTATTGCGGGCCTCCGGCAGGCTGATAGAAGGGGCCATCGTCAAGCGGATAAGCAGGTCGCCCTCGTTCATGCGCGGGGTGAATTCCGAGCCGAGGCGCGGAAAGATCAGCGCGCCCGCCGCCAGCATGACGCCGGCGAGCAGGACGGCCGCCCAGCGCCGCGCCACGAAGAAGCCGACCGCCGGACCAAACCAGCGGGCATAGAGTCCGCCGCCTTGCGCACGGGCCGACCTTGGCCGCAGACCGAGAAAGGCCGCGGCCGGCGCCAGAAGGACGGCGAAGACCAGCGAACCCGCCATGGCAAAGACAACGGCAAATGCAAGCGGCCGGAACGTTTTCCCCTCGACGCCATCGAGCGTGAGAATCGGCAGGAAGACGACCACGACGATGAGGATGGCAAAAACCAGCGGCTGCAGCACCTCGGCGCAGGCTTGTGCCACCACATTGCGCCGGTTTGCCTCAGCTTCGGCCTCACGCAGGCGGCGATTAGCGTTCTCCACCATGACCACCGCCCCGTCGACCATCATGCCGATAGCGGTCGCGATCCCGCCCAGCGACATCAGATTCGCCGAAACGTTGAAGAGACGCATCGCGATCAGGGCAAAGCCGACCGAGAAGGGGATGGACGCCACCACAATCAGGCTCGGCCGCCAGCCGCGCAGGAAGGCGAACAGGATGACGGCAACCAGCAGGGCCCCCTGCCAGAGTGCCGTCGTCATGGTCGAGACGGCGGCACCGACCAGTTCGGACTGGTCGTAATAGGGCACGGCCTCGACACCTTCGGGCAGGGTTTCGTTGATGCGGTCCAGCCGGTCGTGAACGCGGCCGATCACTTCATTGGTATTGGCCCCGATCAGCTTGAGCACCAGCCCGGCGACAATCTCGCCCTGGCCGTTCATCGTAGCCAGGCCTTGGCGGGGTGCGCCGCCGATCCCGATCCCGGCGATATCCCGAACGCGCACCGGCACGCCATCGACGACCTTGACGACGATATCGCCCAAATCGTGCTCGCCTTCGGCCAGGCCGACCGCCCGTACCGTATATTGTTCGGAATTCTCGACCAGGAACTGCGCCCCGGCATTGGCATTATTGGCCCCGACGGCCGCCACCACGTCCGCAACGGTGAGGTCGTAGCGCAGGAGCGCGTCCGGCCGCACCTCGATCTGGTATTGCCGTTCGAACCCGCCCAGCGAGAGAACCTCCGTCACGCCGCGTATGGTTTGCAGGTCGAACTTCACCAGCCAGTCTTGGATGGTGCGCAGTTCGACACCGTTCAGGGCGCCATCGGTGCTGTCGAGGAAATAGAAGAGGATCTGTCCGAGCCCGGTGGTGATCGGCCCCATGGCCGGCTCGCCGAAGCCGTTCGGTATGTCCTCGCGTGCCAGCCGGAGACGTTCGCCGACAAGCTGGCGGGCCCAGTAAATATCGGTCCCGTCCTCGAAATAGATATTCACCACCGACAGGCCAAAATTCGAGGTGGAGCGGACCTCCGTCAGCCGCGGCAGCCCGTTCATGGCCGTCTCGACCGGGAAGGTGACGTAGCGCTCCACCTCTTCGGGGGCGAGGCCTTCGGTTTCGGTGAAGACCTGCACCAGGGCGGGCGTGACGTCGGGGAAAGCGTCAACCGGCATGGTCCGGAAGGTGACGCCGCCCGCTACGATGACCGCGATGAAGCCGAGCACCGCCAGGAGGCGTCCGCCGGCGAGGCGATGCAGGAGCCGCGTGGCCGCCCCTTGGTATTCCGGGGAGGTGTTGTCAGTGGGCGTGTCCATCTTCGAACTCCCCTTTTTGCAGTTCCGATTTCAGAGCGAAGGCGCCGGCGGTTGCGATACGTTCGCCCGGCTCGACCCCTGCGAGGATTTCCGCAAAGCGGTCAGAGCGCCGTCCGATGCGGACCGGACGAACTTCGAAACCGTGATCGGTACGTACGAAGACCGCATCGGCGCCGTCGATCGTCTGCAGCGCACTGGCCGGCACACGGGTGCTGGCTCGGGCGGCGAGCGCCTCGGCGTGAACCGTGACGAACATGCCCGGACGCAAGCGCTCGCCGGCATTGTCGAGCACGATCCGTGCCCGGCCCGTGCGAGTGCTTTCGCCGAGCTGGGGGCTGACGAAGGCGATCTCGCTGACGATTTCGGGGCCGCCGTCGCCCGGATCGATCCGGACGGGACTTCCGGCCCGCAGCTGGTCGAGATCGGCACCGTAGATGGCCGCATCGACCCAGACCGTGGACGTATCGGCAATGATAAAGGCCGGCGGCTGCGCGCCTTCCTCGATCACCTCGCCCAGCACGGCGTGGCGCTCGATGACGATTCCGGAGATCGGTGCCGCGAGCGCGTAGCGTGTCAGGGGCTGATCCGTTCCCGAGGCAAGGGTGGCGCGCGCCGCCTCGTCAACGCCCAGCGCCTCCAATTGCTGGCGGGCGCTGCGCACCTCGATGCGCGATTCCTCCAACGCCTGGCGGGCGTCGAGGAAATCCTGTTCCGCCGAAATCTGCTGCTCCCACAGCCGCCTCTCGCGCTCGAACCGCGATTGGTTGAGGTCGAGGCGGGCCAGGGCGGACAGGGATCCGGCCTTGGCGTCCGCCAGGGCGCGACTGTCGAGCACGGCGAGGAGCTGGCCGGTTTCGACCGCGTCACCCTCGGTGACATGGACGGCATGAACGATACCGGATACCCGCGGCGAGACATGGGCCAGACGCGTTTGGTCAAACCTGACCTCGGCGGGCAATTCCACCTCGCCATCCACGGGGCCAGAATCGACCGCGTCAACCGTAATGCCGAGCGCGGCGATATCGTCGTCGGACAGCTCTATGATTCCGACTTCATCGGCGTGATTGTCCTCTGCATGCCCGGTGTCAGTCGCGTTGTCATGGGCATCTGCGCCTACTGGAGCCTCGTGCGCGGACACTTGAGCGGGCGGGCCCGAACAAGCAGCCAGGAGGGAAAATGCCGCCGTGCCGGCGAGCAGTGTTCTGGTCATTGTCATGGGTTTGCCTCCGCGCCGGCAACGCCGGCGAGCTGTTTCAGGCGAGGTGCTCCGAAGAGCACGTCAAGTTCGATGGCCGAGCGAGCGAGTTCTGCCCGGGCCTCAATCGCCTGGATGCGTGTGTCGAAGTAAGTGCGCTGGACGTCCAGCAGATCGAGAAGCTGCAGCGCGCCCTCGCGATAGGCGAGACTGGTACGGGAGAAGGCGTTCTCAGCGGCAGGCAGCACGTGTCCGCTCAATGCTGCATAACGCTGCTGCGCGTCGCTCCACCGACGGTAGGCGGCTGCATGTCGCGCCAGCAATTGCCGCCGCAGAGCCTCCTCGTCCAGTCGGGCCCCGGTCTCGCGCGCCGCGGCTGCGGCGATCGCGCCCTGATTCCGGTCGATCACCGGGATCGGCATTTCGACCATGGCGAGATACGCCGTCTCGCTATCGCTGCCATAGCGCCTAATCCCGGCACCGACCGTGATATCCGGGATGGCTTCGGCCCGTTCCCTGGCAATCTCTTCGCTTCGTGCCCGGGATGTCTGCTGGGCCACCGCCAGATCCGGATTGCGCCGCATCATCGCCTCCGGCGTCAGTGCCGACAGTTCCGGGTTGTTCACAAGCACGGACGGGGGCGCGACCTCGCCCGCCGCCGCGCCGCCCCACATCGCGGCCAGCGCAAGACCTGCACGCCGCGCCTCGGTCAACGCCGATGCCGCCTCGATGCCGGCCGTGGCGGCCAGAATATCGGCCCGGTCGAGATTGATCGGCGAGGACCGCCCCGCCTCGACGCGCTGGCGTATGGCCGAAGCGGCAGCTTCCGCGAGATCCTGGAGCTCCGCCCTGACGCGGGCGGTTTCCTGGGCGGCACGGGCGTCTACGAATGCCGTGGCCGCTTCGCCCAGAAGGCCGGCAATCTCGGCGTTCAGCCTTGCTGTCTCGACACCGGCCCAGGCCTCGGCCGCCTCACGGGCGCGGCGACGGTCGCCGCCCAGCGGGATGGTCTGGCGCACGGCGACGGTGAGGTCGCCATCTCCTATACCGCCGCGATCACCGCCAAAGCCTTCGAGTTCTGCCTCGAAGGAGGGATTGTCCCACAGCCCAGCTTGAAGGGCGTCGCCGTGTCGGGCGGTCACCTCAGCGCGCAACGAAGCGATATGCGGGTTGGAATGTACGGCGCGTTGCAGGGCCGAGGAGAGTTCAAGCGGACCATTCTGCGAGACCGGCTGTGCCAGCACCGCGGACGCGATGAGAGCGCTGCAAGCCATGCCTGCAACCCCTCGACCCGGCCAATTCGGCCGGGGAGATTTGTCTGAATACATTCAGTTTTTCCAGTTGTCTGAAGAGAACGAAGGGTTCGAACGCTCTCGTCAGGCAATCGGCGGCTGGTATGGCGGCGCCTGCGCTCGGCCCGTACCGGATTCGTGGGAAAGGCGATAGGAGACCCGACCGGCCGGCGCACTCAGGTGCGGCGCGCCCGTTTTGGCCGGCATCGCATGATGGCAAACCCCACAGGCATGGACGGGGTGCTGCGCATGACGGTGATTGCTCTCACCGGAATCGTCCTCGGCGCGGTCCTCATGGCCCTGATGGTGGTCGTACCCTGGCACAGCGGCTTCCACCACCTCTCCCGAGAAGGATAGGACAGTCAGGAGAGCCAACAATGTGCGCAGCAAGTTTAGCACCAACACCTCCGGTTCGACAGTTCCTACAGAGAAGCGCCGTGTCGATCAACTCTCAAGCAATTGGAACAGTCTAATCCATCTAGCGGCTGGAGGTTCAACCTAATCGTCTGTGCCTTGTCAAACGAGCCGAAGGGCTCAGATCAGATGATCGACTGCCATTTTCGGTAGTGATGCAAACGACCGATGGGCGCCGATCTAGTCTCTCGACCTGATGGCGTGACTAGCTGGCTGAAGACAAATGTGGAAATGTCGGGCTATTCGGCATGACACTTCCACCGCCGTGTAACCCGCCAAGATTGCTGTCTTCATGTCAATTTTTAAGTCGAAATTTCTTGATCGCACCGCGTCCAGCCTAAGCCAAATTCGCGGCGACCAACTGGGAATGTTGCCAATTCTGATCGCGTCCGATCTTCTTGTGAAATTCAAAGTTGAACAAATTCTCACCGAGGTTGGCGCGTCGATCCCGATCTTCCCTGGGTTCAACTTTACCTTAGGCCGCAATCGGGGGGTTAGCTTCGGAATCCTGGATAGTTCGCATTGGATTGCGCCCTATCTGCTTTCAAGTTTCGCCATCGTCTTGGTTGTTTTTGCATTGAGCTGGGCCGCACGGCAAAGCTCCAAACTCATCAACTTCGCCGGCATTCTGTTTGCGGCGGGCGGGTTGGCAAATGCGATCGATAGGCTTGGCGATGGAGCCGTAACAGATTATTTGGATTTTGGATGGCAGGCGCTCCGCTGGCCCACATTCAATTTGGCCGACATTCTTATCTTCATTGGCGTAGTTCTGTTACTGATCGCATGGAGGAATGGGTCTCAGAATTTGGAAGACGGCGAGCAATAGTCAACTATTGCTCTTTGAGAGCCTTTGATTTGTGATCCGACAGGCATTTGGAGTGATCGAAGAGGCTTGTGACGATTTCACAAGAGCCGACTTTGCCACCGGCGCAGCCGTCGATCATGCGCATAAGTTCGCTTTCGAGCACACGAAGCTGCTCGATGCGTTTTTGCGTTTCAACTAGATGATGCCGCGCAAGTTCGTCCGCCTTGGCACAATCTGTGCCAGGGTTCTCCTGAAGATCGATCAGGTCTCGAATGGCTTCGACGGTAAAACCTAGATCACGCGCATGTCGGATAAAGCCGAGCAAGTCCACCGAGGCTTGCCCGTAGACGCGCCGTCCGCTTTCAACCCGCCTCGGTTCTGGCATTAGGCCGACGCTCTCGTAATACCGGATCGTCGTCACTTTGACGCCTGACGTTTCTGCCGCTTGGCCGATGGTGAATTCTTTTTGCATTTTTCTCTTGCTTCTACAGTCGCTGTAGAAATTAGACTCCATCTTAAACGTAGGAGTCAAGAAAATGAGTTGTTGCCCAAGCGACCAAAAATTCGATGGATCATCGGTCGCGTACAGACGCGCCCTGTGGGCCGTCATTTTTATCAATCTTGTGATGTTCGTCGTCGAAATCTCGGCAGGCTTCGCTTCAGGTTCGCAATCGCTGAAAGCCGATGCCCTGGATTTCGCAGGCGATACGATGACCTACACAATCAGCCTTCTGGTCATTGGCTCCGCTCTCGCGGTTCGAGCCAAAGCCGCTCTCTTCAAAGGTGGCCTTTTGTTCGCGATCGCGATTGCCGTGCTGAGCATGACACTGCTCCGCGCATTCTCTGGCGAGCCGCCAGTCGCAGAGACCATGGGCATTGTCGGGTTCGCGGCACTACTCGCCAACGCTATCAGCGTGCTGATCCTTCTCAAATGGAGAGACGGTGACGCAAACGTCCGTTCGGTTTGGCTTTGCTCTCGTAATGACGCTATCGGCAATGTCGGCGTCATGATCGCCGGTGGCCTCGTTGCCCTGACAGGGTCAGCCTGGCCGGATCTCATTCTCGCGTTTGTGCTCGCCGGCATATTCACCCGCTCGGCTTGGTCCATCTGCTCGCAGGCTCTCTCAGAGCTTCGCGACCACGCAGCAGTCGCCAACACAGGAGAAGCGTAATGTCCCCTTTGCTCACCGGTGTCGTCGCTTATGTTCTCATAACGGCCGCTCTCTCGATCCCATTCATGTTTCGAGCGCGGTCTGAGTTTCGACAGCAAGGTAAATGGTCGCCGCTGACCGCTGCCTTCTCGGGCCTCATCATGCACGGGCACTTCCTCGCCACGATCGCTCTCGCCTGGCTCGATCGTGGCAGTTTGTTCGCGTCGAACATGATCTCGCTGGCGATCGGGGGAGGGCTCTTCCTTGGTGGCGCTTACGTCATTTTCCTTGGCCGCTACGCCTATGGTTCACAGAAGCGGGTTTACGGCTTGCTCGAAGATGAGTTGATCCAACACGGTATCTATAAGCGCACACGCAATCCCCAGTATGTCGGCTACAGCGGCATGTTTCTCGGTGCTGCCATCGCGGCCGGATCCGGACTCGCCCTGTTTTCCGCATTGGCCTTCATCGCGATCATCCACGTGTTCATCACTTGGGTAGAGGAGCCGCACATTCGCAGAACCTTCGGAGATACGTTTGATCAGTATGCGCGCAAGGTCGGTCGGTATTGGTAGCGGAGCGTAGATCCTCGAATCCTGATCGCGAATTCTACATCAGGCGTTAGTTTAGAGTCTTGCTCGGTGCCTTTAGTGACAGGACGAGCGCACAGTCCGGCGTGTCTGTGCGCTGGCACTGGCTCGTGATCTCTTCCAGAGACGCTGCGAGCTGCCTGAGATCGGCGACCTTGCGATGGATTTGGGACAGATGCATCTCGGCCATCCCTGCAACCTGTTTGCAGGAAAAGGTCTGCTTCTCCGTCATGGTAAGAAGTTCCCTGACTTCCGCGAGAGCAAATCCCAACTGTCTTAGCCGAAGTGCAAACCGCAGGCGCTCGATGTCCGCCTGCGAAAACAGCCTGTGGCCAGCGTCGGAGCGCGCCGATGCGGCGACCAGATCGATGCTCTCATAGTATCGGATCGTCTCGATGTTGCAGTCCAACAGCTTCGCGACGGTGCCTCGTTTAAGCGGTCCCTTCATCGGGTCAACCTGTCCCCATGCAAATTTCTCTTGATCCTGCAGTTACTACAGGGACTACCATTCTGCAGTTATGAGATCGACCCAGAAAAACCTTATCCCTTCATCCTTCGTATCTGGCAGCGGGGCAGTCAGCGGCTTTCTCGCTTTTGTCGGCGCGTCCTGCTGCGTGGTTCCGATCTTACTAGTTCAACTTGGTGTCGCCTCCGGCTTGGTTGCAAAGCTCGGTTTCTTTGCACGCTGGCAGGATTGGTTCGCTTGGGGGGCGACCGGCATGCTCGCGTTCTCGCTGACGCTGGCGTTGTGGCGCGGAAGCCCGGGCCGGATATTCTGGATATGGTGGATTGTTGGCGCGGTATTTCTCGCCGTGTCGCTCATCCTGCCGAACTACGAGATGCGATTGCAAAGCTGGTTATTGGACTGGCTCCGAGCTTGATATGGCCAAACCTTCGCCGACCTATCAGTTTCGCGACGGAGGAACTATACCGCCGCCCGGGCCTATCGGTCGTCTCTCACGCCTGATTTTCGGCGCAGGCGCAATCTATTGGGCGGCCCAATTGTTTCGCTTCGGCGAGATGGATGCCTTGACCAATGCATGGGTGATCGGGTTCACGGCGTTTGCTGTCCACTTGGCCCCATACACGCTGAACATTGGACTGGGTTTTCGGCTAGGGCTTTGGCCTCGACTGCTGGCTACGGGCTTGTTGATCGGCGCCGCGGCTATCGGATGGCAATCTTCCGGCGAGTGGATCAATTCACAGCTTTGGTCGACCACCTATTGGCTCAATACCTATGTCTATCTCCACCTTGGTGGTTCATTTTTCCTGGCTGCTCTCTTCGGAACGCCCGGCTGCGAAATGCGCGCAATACCGATATTGATTGGCCGGATAGCAGGGCGTGAAACCCGCGATCACGAATGTCCCGGGCCGATTGGTGCAATTGATCAATGGGAGCGTTCCTTAAAGTCCGATGGTTGATATCCAACTCAAATCAACACTCACCTGTCCCCATTGTGGCAGCATACACGCCAATTTGGAGATGCCGACGAACGCCTGCCAGTACTTCTGGGACTGTCCGTCATGCAGCACGCTGCTGAAACCGAAGCCGGGCGATTGCTGCGTCTTCTGCTCCTTTGGAACCGTACCGTGCCCGCCTATTCAGGAGGGCGATGCGTGCTGTGCAGCAGGGTGGCCTCCCCGCGCTCGTCGGCTTGGGTGTTAGAGTACGGCACATCATGCGCTTTGTGCGGTGAACCGGACAATTCAGACATCCGCCGAATACAGAACTCAGCCGACAGGTTATGACCCCTCCTAAGCCAAAGCGGATGCTAGGTGTTGGCAAGAAGTCAATGCGGCCAAATGATCGTACAGCAGATCAGGGCTGTCGACCTTGTCGTGGCCCTTTTGAACACACAAACGATCCACTTGGATCATGAACCCCGACGCTTTCCAGCTTGGTTTGTCCAAGCTTCTTGGACTTTGTCCAACGACTTGTGACGTCCAACAAAAAATGGCGCACCCAAGAGGATTCGAACCTCTGACCTCTGCCTTCGGAGGGCAGCGCTCTATCCAGCTGAGCTATGGGTGCGTCGAAGGCGAAGCCATAGCCGATGCGGGTAAGGTGCGCAACGCGGCTTTGCGCCTGATGGTCAGCGCGTGTGGCTCGATGGCCGCGCCCGTGCTTCAGCCATCACCCGGGGTCTGGCGTTTTACGAAAATCGCGTAGGCGACCCGGCCCAGTCCGGCGATCAGGGCGATGATGACGGCCACCATCGACAGTGTGTTGGCCATTTCGAGCGGGGCCAGCAGCCAGGCGCCGGCATGGATGAGTCCGCCAATCACCAGGGCCAGGCCGAAGAAGCGCTGCGCCGCCATCAAGCCCGGCTTGCTATCGCAGGCGGGATCGGCGTTTCGCGGACGCTTGCCGGTGGCATTGCCAAACAGGACCAGAATCAACCCGATCATGACCTGGGTCACGCGATCCGGCATGTCCGGCCCGACCCAGTTGAAATCGGCGAGAAGCGACATGCCATAAGCCGTCGCCAGAAGAATGGCGGCGAGGGCGAGTGAACCCTTCAGCGAGCGCGTGATCATGGCATTTCCTTTCATTCCGGAGGGCTGACGGGCGGCACGCCGGTACCAAGGCCGAACGCCCCGGCAAAGCCGAGCAGCGCCTCTTCCAGCACCGAGACATTGAGATGGTAGATGACTGACTTCCCGGCCTTTTCAGTCGAGACGAGTCCGGCCCCGCGCAGTACATTGAAATGGGCCGACATGGTTGGTCGCGAAACCGGGAAGGCGTCGGCCAGATCACCGGCCGACCGCGGGCCCGACTTCAACAGGCGGAGCACTTCACGGCGGGTCGGGTCGGAGAGAGCCTTGAAAACATCATTCATGAAATGATATTTAGCTAATCATCTAATTGATGTCAAGCCCTGCTCTCGCGCAATCGCCCCGGACGAAGCCGGGGCGCGGTAGCGACACGCGATAGGGTCAGGCTAGGCCGGTGCCGCCGACCTCGTCGGCGCCATCATCCATATCACCGGAGTTGCGCCGGCCACCGAGATCGTCGCCATCACTGTCATCGCGGCGGCGGCGGCCGTCCTTGGCCTGGGAGTAGCCGGTCAGGCCTACCCCCCAGTCGCGGTCGAAACCGTCGACCCCGCGATTGCGGAAATGGACTTTCCGTCCCGGCCGCATCAGCCAGCCATAAAGCCAGATCGCCGCGATCGCACTGGCGAGAATGAGGATGACGGCAAAGCCGGCACCCATTTCACCTTGCGGCTGCAGGAAGACGCCAAAGAACCAGGCCAGGGCGACAAAAAACGGGGCGCTCACCGAGATGGCGAAAAACTTCCGGATATAATGCGTGCGCATGCGAGCCTCCCTGTTAGTCCTGCTGGTTGATTGCTGATCTGCGGCCCTCCTTCGGCCGCCATCACAATGGGCCGCAATCATGCCGAAAAAGGGGCAGGTCTGGCGGGATGGTCGCGACGGGAGTCCCCGCAGACGCGCGCGCGTGCATCAGGCATCCTGGCGGTTATAGGTGAGGGCAAGGAAGACATCTTCCAGATCAGCTTCCTCGGTGCGCAAATCCTCGATCCGGCCCCCGGCGGCGCGAAACTTCTCGATCATCTCGGCAACCGATTGCTGGCCATAGCGATAGGTGATGGCCAGTGCCCCGTCAGAACGGATCTCGGCGTCATACTCGGACAGCTCCGTCGGCACGGCGCTGAGAGCCTCGGCGGGCTCGATGACCAGGGTCTTGGAATCCATCCGCTTGAGCAGGGTTTCCTTTGGTTCGCAGGCGATCACCTGACCATGATCGATAATGGCGATCTGGTCACAGAGCTCCTGGGCTTCCTCGAGATAATGCGTGGTCAGGACAATCGTCGTGCCGCGCGCATGCAGTTCGCGGACATAGTCCCAGAGCTGGCGGCGAAGCTCGATATCGACCCCCGCCGTCGGTTCGTCGAGCACCAGGATGGGCGGGGTGTGGACCATGGCCTTGGCGACCAGGAGGCGGCGCTTCATGCCGCCGGAGAGCTGGCGTACATAGGCATTGCGCTTGTCGGACAGGCCGACCGCCTCGAGCAATTCATCCGTCTTGCGCTCGGCCTTGGGCACGCCATAGAAGCCCGCCATCAACTCCAGCGTCTCATGCGGCGTGAAGAAGACGTCCATGTTGATTTCCTGCGGCACCACCCCGATGGCGGCGCGCGCGGCGCGACTGTCCTGGTCGACATCAATGCCCCAGGTCTTCGCGGTCCCGCCGGACTTCTTCACCAGTCCCGCGAAAATATTGATGAAGGTCGACTTGCCGGCCCCATTGGGTCCGAGGAGACCGAAGATCGATCCGCGCGGCACTTTCAGGTCGATCCCCTTCAGCGCGACTTTCGGCTCGGCGAGCTTGGAACCGCGATAGGTCTTCTTCAGGCCGGTGGCCTCGAGCGCGAAATCAGGAAGGGAGGAGCTGTCGGACATGTCGCCTCGGAATTGACGGATGAGGGCCAAAGGCCATAACTAGGCTCCACACTTAGGGATCGTCATTCATCCTGTCCATGAGGGCTTGTCCATGGCCGACGCCGCCAATTCCGTACCGCCGTCCGAAATCATTGTCACCGACCAGCACCGCATGGCCTGCGATGGCGGCGATGGCGCATTGGGACATCCGCGCGTTTATCTGGAAATGGGCCAGGATGATTTCGTCGAATGCCCCTATTGCGACCGCCGCTTTGTGCGGGCCGGCTCGTCCGAAGACCCCAAGGCCTGACGCACCGCGCCAGACTGACGGGTCAAATGCAGGCGGCTGGGGAGGCGCATTGTGGCTGACACCGGAACACCGCCGCCCGCCAGGCGCGGCAAATCCACCTCGCAAGTCATCGGGCTCTTGGTCGGGATCGCCCTCGCCGTTCTGTTGCAAGTCCTGCCGCTGCCCGAAGGGCTGAGCCGCGAAGCCTGGCTGCTCGCCTCCCTCGCCCTGATGATGGCGGTCTGGTGGGCCACAGAAGCCATTCCAATCGCGGCCACGGCGCTGATCCCGATGGCGCTTTTCCCCTTGCTGGGCATCACTTCGACCGGTGCCGCGACCGGCCCCTATGCCAGCCCGATCGTGATGCTGCTCCTGGGTGGCTTTATCGTCGCCCTGTCGATCGAGCGCTGGAATCTGCACACACGGATCGCGCTCAATATCGTCAGCGGTTTCGGCGGAAGACCGGCCGCCCTCATTCTCGGCTTCATGCTGGCCTCGGCGCTCCTGTCGATGTGGATTTCCAATACGGCGACTACGCTGATGATGATCCCGATCGCCCTGCGTGTGGCCCAGGAAGTCGAGCGCGAGGGCGTCAGTTCGAGATTCTTCGCCCCGGCCCTGGCCCTTGGCGTCGCCTACGCGGCCTCGATCGGCGGTATGGCGACGCCGGTCGGCACGCCGACCAATCTGATCGGCATCGGTTATCTGCAAAACGAGTTCGACATCGCGATCGATTTCGCGACCTGGATGGGGATGGGACTGCCCATTGTCGCCCTTTTGATCCCCGTCGCCTGGCTCATTCTCACCCGCCTCGCCTTTGATCTGAAGGGTGGCGGTGACAGCGTTGCAGCGAAAGACCTCGTTCGCACCGAGCTCGCCCGACTGGGCTCCATGACCCGGCCGGAATGGCGTGTCGCCCTCCTGTTCGGAACGGTCGCCATCCTGTGGATGGGCCGGGTCCTGCCCGGCGAACTGATCGGCCAACCCGGCACGGAGTGGGGCTGGAACCCGCTTCTGGCCTGGCTCGGTACCACACTCGACCTGCCCGTCACCCTCGCCCTCGGCAATACCCAGATCGCGGTCATGGGGGCGCTGGCCACCTTCCTCGTGCCGGCCGGTGATCGCGGCGAACGTCAGGGTGAAATGCTGATGGATTGGGAAGGCCTTGCCCGCCTGCCCTGGAATGTCGTCATCCTGTTCGGCGGTGGACTCTCACTGGCCGCCGCCCTCTCCTCCACGGGACTGGCCGACTGGCTGGGCGGACAGATGGGCTTCCTCGCCGACATGCCGGTGCCGGTCCTCCTGCTGATCTTTGTGGCCTTGGTCGTCTTCCTCACCGAGCTGACCTCGAATGTCGCCACGACAACCGCCTTCCTGCCCGTGCTCGGCGTGATCGCGCTTGAGGCGGGTGTGGAACCGGAGACCCTGGTCGTCCCGGTCGCCATTGCCGCCTCGACCGCCTTCATGCTGCCTGTCGCAACCGCCCCGAACGCCATCGTCTATGCCTCCGGTGCCGTGACCCAATTGCAGATGATGAAGGCCGGGGTGCGCATCAATCTGGCGGCCATCGCCATCATCACCGGGATTTTCGTGCTCTTCGGCTAAGCCGCGGCACCGAAATCGCCATGGCGCTGGCGCCTGGCGGAACGGGAGGGGAACGGGATGTCGGCCAATGCCGTCAACCGGTTTGATTTGAATAACGTGACATCGTCGACATCCCGTTCGCGGAGATTTCCCGGACGCTCTCGCCCCCGATTCCAATGCGCCAGGTAGATGGGGTCGGTCGTTTAGTGCCCCGCGACCTGATCGCACGCCCTGCCGGAGTGTCGGACTGTCATCCCCGACACGCGGACAGGCTCCGCTCGCTTCCGGGCACAAGTGACAGGGCCCGCGCCTCCCATCCCGAAAACCGACGGCATTATTGCCCGGGGGCAGAGGGGGGAGGATAAGTTTTGTGAGAATTTCCGCCCCACACACCGTCATCCCGGCGCAGGCCGGAACCCGGTCTGCGACGCAAGCTGTTGCCAGGATTGGCGAAACCGCATGTGCGAGACTGGGTCCTGACTTGCGTCAGGATGACGGTGTTGGGGGTGTCAGGCGAGGATAGGCAGATACGCGCCGTACCGGAGCGAGCAAAAAGCTCCTAATCGAAGGCGGCGTCAACCGGCCAGTCTTCGCTTTCAGTGCGCCAGAGGATTGAGGCGATCTTCCACTCACCATTGATCTTGAACAGGGTGATGAAATTGACCCCGATCAGGAAGACCTCGCCGGTCACGCCATTGACGCCTTCATAGGCGGAGCGGGCATAGGCGATCTCGCCCCATTGGGTGATTTCGGTGCGGGTGGCGCGTTCGGTGAAGCCGTTCTCGACCAGCCACGGACCGGAGCGCTCGATATAGTCATCCAGCGTAATGACCCGGCCGGCGCCATTTCCGTCCTCGCCCGGACCGACCGCTCCCATGGCAGCACCGTCCATATAGAGGTCACGCATGGCCTCGAAGTCGCGGGCCTGGCCGACCGGGCCGGAGATGACCGCGTAGAGCGCGTCGATCTGCGCTTCGATGGCGGCGGTTTCATCGGTCTGCGCGGTGGCGGGCGCGATGATGGCGGCGGACGCGGCCAATGCCGCGAGAAGTGTGCGTTTCATGGGGCTCCCCAGCTTTGATGCCGTGCGAGCGTCGCCAAGTCGCGCCTGGGAGGCAAGTTACTGTTCGGACATCCGGGAGCAGGTGAATGCCTGGCGCTCTGCTTCGGCGGCGGCGATATCCGTATTCGCGTCGATGACGCGGCGATAGAGGATGAGGCCGGTTTGAGTGGGAGCCTCGAAGCTCCGATCGGTTTCTTCCGGGACGTTGGATGCCGAGCGCGCGAAAAGACGGATTGAAGTGGTGGCGCTTCCGGCATCCCGATCGCTGATCGCCGCGAAATTATTCGTATTGGAATCGTAGAAACTCACCGAGGCGTAGTTTCCGTCTGCGGGCCAGGGCGCTTCGATGCGCAGCGGGCCGTCATTGAGATCGTAAAGGCAGACCGAATAGAGAATGTCCGGGCTGGCGCGGACAATGGTCTGGTTGTCGGCGGTAACAGGCGGGGCGTGGCGGACCCGTCCGGCCTCTCCGCCCAGCGTCTCGATCCGGTCCATGGCCCGCGACATGATCAGGCCGGGCATCACAGTCAGCGTGATGCCCGCTCCTATCGCCAGGCCGAGCACAAAGGGCAGGAAGGGCAGGCCGCGACGCGTCATGTCTCGCCCCCGCAGCTGACCGGCTCTATGCGTGGGAAAGTCAGTGTGTCCAGCGCGTCGAGCACGGCCGGGTCGGGGTGATAGAGGCGCAGAGTGAGTGAGAACAGGCCGGCATTCTCGGTGACGATCGCGCCGGGCTCGTCCTGTCCGACCGGTATGATGACTCGACCCGTCGCGTCGGTGCGCGCCGTGGTCTGGCTGACCGCATGGCGGTCGCGGTTATTGCGCGGCAGAAAGCTGTCCTCGTCATAGATGGTCAGGGACCACCAGCGTGTCGGCGGCATATCGCCGATGACTTCATAGCGGCATCGCTCTGTGAGGTTATGGCCTTCACTGTCGCGGGTGGCGGTGAAATAGACCGCTTCCTCCCGGCTCAGCGCCAGCAGGCCTCTGCGCGCCACCAGCGAGCGGACCAGCGGATTGGCGTCTGGCGAGCCGATATTCGGATTGCTGACCCAGGCGCCGTTATGCACGCCGCCAATTTCGCCCGGGCTGAAGGCCAGGGCGATTGCCATAACGGTTCCGGCCACCAGGCCGAGAATGAAGGTAATGAGATGGCGCAGCGTCATGTTGCAAACCTAGCCAGATTGGTGCTGACCGGGAAAGCGAAAAGCGTCAGCCGGTCTTGGCTTGCATATTGGTCAGGGTTTGCAGCATGCCCTGGATATTGCGGAGCTTGGCCCGGCCATCCTCGGCCTGGGCCTCGGCGAGGCCGACTGCGGATTTCAGATGGCGCAGGGCCCGGGCCTGGGCGTCAGCCGAGCAATTTCCGATCGGCAAGGCGCCGCCAGTGGCGAGGCGCAAGAGTCCGGTGGCCTTGTCCAGCGCCGGTCGATCTCCCGACTCGACCATGTTCATGATCTTGCTCTCATCCACAATTTTCATGCCCATGGCGTCGAAATTGGCCGCCAGTTCCAGCTTGTCGCGTTCGGGGTATTTGCCCTTGAGGATTTTCGACTGCTGGGCGGTCAGCTTGGCCAGGCGCTCCAAGGGCTTGGCGTCGCCGCGAACATACCAGGACTCGCATCTGGATGAGCTCAGCGTCGAGCGGACATAGCCGGCCAGTTTCTGCTTGTTGGCCTCGCCGACGAGATTTTCCTCGAGCGCAATCAGCCGATCCAGCTCTTCGTCCGGTCCGCGTGAGTGGCGCAGTAATTCGTCGATGATCTCGGGCTGAAGCAGCCGGGCCGAGCGTGAGGCGAAGGCCTTGATCAGGGCATCGGCGGGCAGCGTGCTGTCGGCGCAGATGACCAGGCGGCTGGCGAGATCCCGGGCGAGCCGGACCTCGTCGCGAACACTGGTCGGACGCAGGCGCTTCGGGCGCTCAAGCTCCTTGAGTATATTCGTCGCGATGGTTGCCCGGCAGGCGGGATACTCCTTGGCCTTGATTTTCTTGGCGAGGCGTTTGGCCGCGCTGGGGGCGAGATTCAGGGCATCGGCGGAGTGGTCGCCATCGAACAGGCAGGCAAGACGCTCCAGTGTTTCGCCGAGATCCTTGCAGCTGCCGAGCAGCGCGTCACGTCCCGCGTCAAACGCGATGACTTCGGCCATGTAGTGGTCAACTTCATCCAGCGCGAATGTGCGGGCCGCTTCGTCGGCCGGCAGGCTGTCACCCATGTCGAGCAGGGCTTCCAGCTTGTCTGCGAACTTCTTTTCATGGCGAAGCCGGTCGGCCATGGCTGCGCGCAGCGAGTAAGCACGGCGGTCACGATTGTGAATCTCCGCGGCGATGTCGGCGAATTGCGCCTTCTTCGGATATTCCGGCAGTTTCTGATCGCGGCCATCCTTGTAGATGCGTGCCAGGGATTTCTGGACCAGCTCATTGAGCAGTTTCACATAGCCGTGCACGCCGGCATCGCTGTCCTTTGCCGAAGCAATGGCGACTTTCTGTACCGCGTGCTGGAGTTCTGTGCCGGAGGCTTCGAGGTTTTCTACCAGATCCGGGCGATGCAGCAATTCCATCGGTATGGCCTGCACGCGTTCGAACCAGCCCGTCAGAACGCGCCGAATGGTGTCGCGGGCATGTGGCTTGGACAGATCATCCGGGGTCAGGCAGGGTAGTTGTGCTTCGCCGGTCTTTTCCGTCTCCGCACCCATCGTCTCGGCCCCGGCTTCGAAGACGGGCACGGAGCGAAATTTGCGATGTTCCGAATTGAAGGTCTCCTTGGACACTCGGACCGAGGCATCCTTGTTCTTGGCGACCAGAGTCTGGGCCAGCTTGATGGCCTTTGCACGGTCCTCCAGCGCCTCGCTGAGCGCCCAGCCCGACTTGCGGTTTTTCTTGAAAAAGACTTCGTAGTGGACGTCGCCGGACATGTACCAACTCCCCTGGAGCCTTATTGATGGCACAAAGAGGCTTAAAACCGGGTGAACCATGCTCCTGATTCATCAAGGGAGCTTGGCGTGTCGGCCCGGCCGCGGCTATGGTTCCGGCACGCGGATCAATTTGCGCCCCGATTGACGGGGTCAGCGCGCGGAGATGGCATGGCGACGATTGCACTCGTGGATGATGATGAAAACATCATCACATCGGTTTCGATCTTTCTCGAAGGCGAAGGATATCATGTGCGGACCTATAATGACGGGGCCTCCGCACTGACCGCCCTGACAGAGGATCCGCCGGACCTTGGGATTTTCGACATCAAGATGCCGCGCATGGACGGGCTGGAATTGCTGCGCCGCCTGCGCCAGTCCTCCAATCTGCCGGTCATCTTCCTGACCTCGAAGGATGACGAGTTCGATGAGGCGCTCGGGCTCAATCTCGGCGCCGATGACTATATCGCCAAACCCTTCTCCCAGCGTTTGCTGGGCGAGCGGGTGAAGGCGGTCCTGCGCCGCGCCCGCCTGTCCGGGGATCCTGTCGGCACGGTGGGTCTCGAGCCGGGTGACAGCAAGCCGCTCGAGCGCGGCAGCCTGCTGCTGGACCCGAACCGCCATGCCTGTTCCTGGAAGGGTGAACCGGTCCGCCTGACGGTCACCGAATTCCTCATTCTCCAGGCCCTGGCGACACGCCCGGGCTATGTGAAGAGCCGCGACAATCTGATGGACGCGGCCTATGACGATCAGGTCTATGTCGACGACCGGACGATCGACAGCCATATCAAGCGTATTCGCAAGAAATTCCGGGAATCCGACAAGAGTTTCGACGCGATCGAGACCCTCTACGGCGTGGGTTACCGCTATAAAGAAGACTGATTCCAGCGCCGCGATGTCGGGTCTGCAGCGTGTCGGGACGCTGCTTCGCAGCCTCGCGCCGCGGCCGTCCTCGCGGCTGGCGCAGCTGATCCTGATGGCCAATTTCGTCGCTCTCGGCGTTCTGGTCGTGGGCATGCTGGCCCTGACCGAGACCCGTCGCGGCCTCGTCAATGCCAAGCTGGATTCGCTGCGTGCCCAGGGCGAGCTGATCGCCAATGTGCTGGCCGAGGGTGCGTCCGATGGCGCGCCCGCTCCCGCCCTGCGCAATGAAGATGCCCGCGCCATCTTGCGCCAGCTCTACGTGCCCGAGGAATCCCGCGTCATCGTTTTTGACAAGGGTGCGGCGATTGTCGCGGACAGCCATCTTCTGGCCGATGTATTCGAGACCACGCAATTGCCGCCACCCGGCGCGCAACGCCCACCCATCGCCGAAAGCGCCCGCTCCCTGCCCGTGCAGGTGCTCGACGCGCTCGCCAACCTCCTGCGCTCTTCCGAGGAGCGCGAAGCGATGGGGCGCGATCTGCGAGAGGAAGTGCGCCAGGTCATCAATGGCGAGACCGTCGCCGGGGTGCGGCGCGAGGCGGATGGTCGCCGCGTGGTGTCGGTCTCGCTGCCAATCCAGCCGGTCCGGGCGATTGTCGGCGTGGTGACGATCGAATCCTACGACCTCGACACGCTGATCGAGGCGGAGCGGCGGGCGCTCCTGCCCTTCATGATCATTGCTGCTCTGGTGACGGCGATGTCGTCGCTGGCCCTGACCGTTTTCATCGCCCGCCCGATCCGCCGACTGGCGCGGGCGGCGCGGGAGGCGCGGCGGGCCGGTGGCCGGCGCGTTACCATGCCCGATCTGCGAAGCCGCAATGACGAGATCGGCGAGCTTGGCGTGGCGCTGTCGGACATGACCGAGGCGCTCTATGATCGGCTTGACGCCATCGAGAGTTTCGCCGCCGATGTCGCCCACGAGTTGAAAAACCCCCTCACCTCGATCCGTTCCGCCGTTGAAGTCCTGCCCAGGGCGAAGGATGAAGAGCGACGCGGTCGCCTGCTCGCCGTGATCGCCGCCGATGTCGGGCGGCTGGATCGCCTGATCACCGACATCTCCCGGGCATCCCGTGTCGATGCGGAGCTGGCGCGCGAGGATGTCAGCCGATTCGATCTCGGCGACCTGATCGGGGAGCTGGTGGAATCCTATAACGAGGCAGGCAGCCATTCCGCCCGTATCCGGTTGGACCAGCAGGTTCGGTCGGCACTGGTCATAGGTCGCGGCGATCCGCTTGGTCAGGTCTTCCGCAACCTGCTCGACAACGCCCTGACTTTTTCGCCGGAGGGCGGAGAAATCCTGGTCTCGATGCGGCGCGGCCAGATGGAGGGGCGGACCAGTCTCAAAATCCATGTGGATGATCAAGGACCCGGTATTCCCGAAGACAATCTGGAAGCCGTGTTCGACCGCTTCTACACGGAACGCCCGAAAGGCGCGGCGTTCGGCACCCATTCCGGTCTTGGCCTCGCAATCTCACGCCAGATCGTGAAAGCGCACGGCGGTACAATCGTGGCCCGCAATCGTCGCAATCAGGATGGCGATGTGGTGGGCGCGCGATTCACCGTCGAACTTCCGGCGGCCTCCGCCGACTGACAAATTGACCGCGCGATTGCAAAAAGACGCTTCCCCCTCAACTCAAGCCGCGTTTAGATGCTGGCATGATCGGAGTCGTCGTCGTCAGCCATGGCCGTTTGGCCGATGAATTTGTTGCCGCCACGGAGCACGTGGTGGGCCCCATGGATGCGTTCCTGGCCGTCTGTATCGGTCCGGACGACGATATGGAGAAGCGTCGGGGCGACATCAAGCAGGCCATCGAGGACGCGGATCGCGGCGAGGGCGTGCTCATTCTGACCGACATGTTCGGCGGCACGCCATCCAATCTCGCCATTTCCCTGCTTGAGCCGGGCAAGGTCGAAGTGATTGCGGGCGTGAATCTTCCGATGTTGATCAAGCTGGCCGAGGCGCGCTCGCGCGCCGATCTCGATAGTCTCTCGCGCATGGGTGAGGATGCAGGCAAGCGCTATATCGCGATCGCGTCCAATGTCCTTGAAGGTGCCGGCAAGTGACGCCGGTCGCGCGCAAGGTGACCATCTGCAATGCGAGGGGGCTTCATGCTCGTGCGGCGGCCAAATTTGTCGAAATGGCCCAAGGCTTTGATGCCACGATCCATGTCTCGCGTGATGGCGAGACCGTGAATGCGGATTCGATTATGGAATTGCTCATGCTGGCCGCTGCCAAGGGCTCGGTCATCGGGATCGAGTCCGAGGGTCCGGACGCGGAAAAGGCAGCGGACCGCCTCAGCGAGCTGGTCGAAGCCGGCTTCCACGAAGACGACTGAGACATTCGTAGGCTGTATGGCGCCGCGATATGAAAAAGCCCGCCAAGCGGCGGGCTTTTTGTTGCGTCAGCTTGCTCAGTTCTGGCCGATCGGGGTGCGATCAAGATCGACATCCGGCGCGCCAGGCGCATAATCAGCCTTCCCGTCCGAACCCATCATCGGGTCGAGGTCCCCATCCATCAATGGATCATCGACGATCGGCGCGGCCGGCGTGTCGCTTGCCTCCGTGGCGACCGTCGCGACCGGCTCGGACTCAGGCTGGTCGTCAGCCGAGGCCGCGGGTTCTGCTTCGATGACGGTTTCCGGCGTCGCTTCAGATTCGACGCCAGCCTCGGCTTCCAAGGTGTCATTGCCCGGCATGGGCGGCGGCGGAGCGACCGGCATGGTCCGTTCATCGTCGAGATCAACACTTGCCGGAGAAGCGGCAGAGCTTGCAGCGTCATCGCCTTGAGGGTCAGCGGTTTCAACCGCGGTCAGGGCCGCGGCTGCAGCGACATCATCAAGACTGGGTAGATCTTCATCGACCGTCGGATCTGCGGCCTCCGCTTCCGTATCCGCGACCACGGCTTCCGCATCTGTGATCTCAGCCTCCGCAGATGCAATCTCGCTCTCTGGGAGAGCGATCTCGGTCTCCTCGGCTTCGGTCCCGGTTTCTGCCTGGTCCGGCAGATCCTCGTCAGTCTCTGAAACCGACTCACTGTCGGTGCTGGCGTCGACCGCCTCGCTGGTGTTGGTGGTTTCTTGCGCCTCGACATTTTCCTCTGCCGGCGCGGGCGCGAGGTCAGTCTCTGCATCCTCGGACGCAACGGACTCTGCTATCGGCTCGACCTCATCCGAAGCATCGCTCTCGGCACCTGGCGCCTCGATGTCCTGGGCGGTTTCGGTGTCCTGGACGGCATCGGCCGGTGCTTCCGCGTCGCCGGCAGCGTCCGGTATCGCAGCGTCAGCCGCGATTTCGGTTTCCGTGTCGTCGGTCGGCGCGGCCGGCAGAAGGTCGTCCTGGGCCGGCGCTTCGACTTCGCCCGATCCGTTGTCGTCCTGCGGAATTTCGCCGGTTGCAACCGCCTCGGAGGCGCCGTCTTCTATGGCGGCCTGCGATTCTTCGCTTTCGTCTATGGCTTCCGGCGAGTCTTCCGCTTCCGCGCTCGCGCCCGACTCCGGTCCGGACGCCGTGTCAGTCTCTGCCGCGGCTGTCTCGGCGACATCCGCATCATCATTGCCTTCCGCCGTCGCGGTCGCTGCCGCGATGGCAGCACTGGCGACCACGCCAGCCTTCGCCGCGCCGGATGTGTCGCTGGCGCGCACGCCTTCCTCGGGCGGGTTGCGCAGCGCGTGTTCGGCGAGACGGGCGACGCGAGCATTGAAGCGTCCGCCATCACGCACGCGATTTATCAGTCCGCCCAGCATGAAGAGCAGCAGGCTACCACCGATGATGGCCAAGGTCGGCAAAGCCGCCCCGAGAATGCTGCCGGCCGCCAGGGCCAGCGCACCGAGGGCCGGGATGTAAACCAGGCGCCAGGACCGTCCGAGAAAGCTCAGAAGGGCGAGCAGGCCGGCTCCAACGCCGAGCCCCCATTCGGTCAATTGTGCCATCGGTATGAAGCCGAGCGATGCGAGCGCGTCCAGGATGCCGGACGGCAGGGCTGCCTCAAGGCGCCAGCCCGGCAGGCCGGGCAGAAAGGCGGCGATCTCCGCATAAACATCAAAGGCCGGCACAGATGCGATCAGATTGGCATTGACCTCGGCCAGGAAGCCGTGAATGGCCGGCCAAACGGCGGCGATGGCCACCAAGGCGAGAGCGAGCACGGAGAGCCACCAATTGAAGCCTCGCGTTACGCCGGAGCGCGCCAGCAGGCCGGTTGCCTCCGGTGCCGCGCGCATCCAGGTGCCTCGCGTATGATTGACAATGGCCGCCGGGCGGGAGCGTCGATTGGGGCCGGCCTGGACCCGCAGAACGCTGGCCGTATCCCCCGGTGCCAGTGCATTCGAGCGCTCCAGAAGACGGACATCATGCGCCATGCCGTCCGTATCCGTGACCCGACCCATTCCATCATCCGAGGCGGAAACTTCACCTGAAACCGTGTAGAAATCGATCCGGCGGGCGCCGAAAGACTGCCCGGCATGTGCGGTCGGTAACAAAGACATGGCTTTACGCACCTCTAACAACGAACGCCTGGCCGGATGTGTCAAAACGGCAGGCCTCTCACCCATTCGCGAGGAACCCTACAAGTTTGATGCCGGAAATAGAACGGTCTTCATCCATTCTTCAGAAATTGTTCAACATCTGTTCCGCGCGAGGCGTGCTGAAAGCGGGCTTCCGTGTTCTTCGGCGAGCCGCTAGCTTGCCGCCATGCGAAGCTTGATTGTCTGTTTTTGCCTTGCCCTGACTGCCTGCGGCGGGGTGCCGGTACCGGAGCTGCCCGGTCTGGCGCCACCCGGGCGTGGGCCTTTCATGCCGCGTGATGAATTGCCGGTTCCTCCGAATGTAGAGCGCATGATGGGACCCGAGGATTGTCGGGGCTCGACCCTGGCCGCGGTATCGGCCTCCCTGCCTGATTATCCGGCCCGGGCCTGGGCGCGGGGACGGCAGGGTTGGGTCGTGGTGCGCTTTCATGTCTATGCAGATGGCAGTGTGCATCGTGCGCGGGTTCACCGTGCTGTGCCCGACGGACCGTTCAACCGCGCCACGGAGCGCGCAGTCTCGAATTGGCGGTTCGCGCCGCTGGAGGGCGTCGAAATTCTGGAGAATTGCGCCGTCATGTTCGAATTTCGCGCCGGCGAAGTGCACATTCGCTGAGCCGATCCCGCTTTCCACACATTCCTTCAGTGGGCGGGCGCGCATTCTTCGCTCCGCCTCGCTCGCGCGGGCCTGCCGGATATAGCAGGGCGGACGACCGATCCTGCCATTGCGCCGGGCTCGGGTTTTCCCCATTCGGTCTGGCGGGGTATATAACTTATTAAGATTTTTACCGGCCCGGGCATCGCCCGCGAGTCCACTGGCCGGTATCATGGTGATTCGTGAGGGCCGCAAGCGATTGGGGGCGGGTCCGCACCCAGGGCGACATTGATGACCGGACAGACATTTCAGTTCGTGACACTTGCTGTCACCGTCGGCGCCGTAGCCTTTGCCGTGGCCGTGGGTATCTGGGCCTTCAAGCTGACCTCGGGTGCGCGCGGCGCGCAGGCGCTATGGCGCCGCAAGCTGGCCGAGCTCGAGGATCGTATCGCGCGAGCCGATAGCGTTTTCGGCGCCCATCCCGGTCTCGTCCTTGTCTGGGATCAACCGCCCTTTGATGAAGCCGACACAGGCTGGGGTGAGCCGCGCATCTTCGGGTCCTCCGTGGCCCTGGCCTCACTGCTGCGCTTCGCCGAGGCCAGCGATGGCCCCAATCCTGCCGGCATCCTGATGGAAGGTCTTGCGGACTATGAGGCTCGCTCGGCTGGCGGCGATGAAACCACGCTGCGTCGCCGCTTCCAGGAGCTGATGCAGAAAGGCCAGCCTTTCTCGCTGACAATTCTTGGCCCCAGCGGTCGATTTCTGGAAGTTGATGGCCGGGCCGCCGGGACGCAGCTTGTGGTCTGGCTGTCCGATGCGACGATCCGCGGTCTCGAAGAATCCGGCGCTCGGGGGCGCATCGAGGAGGCGCGCCGCCTGGTGTCCAAGGACCCGCTGGCTTTTCTCGATATGCTCGGTCGTGCGCCTTTCCCGGCCTGGCGAATGAATGCCAGCGGCCGCATGGAATGGGCGAACCAGGCCTATGTGAAAGCGGTCGAGGGCGACACGATTGACCACACGCTTGATCGCCAGATCCTGCTCGACACGGCGATGTCGGACCTCGCGTCCCGCGCGACGACAGATGCCGACCCGGTCGAGGAGATGCGCATTGTGGTGGTCGACGGATCGCGCCGTGGCCTGCGATTCATGGTCTTCCCGGTCTCGGGTGGCGCTGCCGGCTTCGCCCTCGATGTCACGGATGGCGAAGAGGCCAAGGCGGCATTGGCCCGTTTCCGCCGGGCCCATGACGATACGCTCAATCACATGGCCGAGGCTGTGGTGGTGTTTGATCGGTCCAAACGCCTGAACTTTCATAACAAGGCCTTCTCCAACCTGTTCAAGCTCGATGATGCCTGGCTGAATGAGCGGCCGGGTCACGCGCAATTCCTCGATCGCATGCGCGAAAAGCGACTGCTGCCGGAGCAGGCCGATTTCAGTGCGTGGAAGACCGAGGAATTGGCGCGTTATGACGCCCCGCCGAATGAGGAAACGCCGGACGAGCTCTGGCCATTGCCGGATGGCCGCACGCTGCGCGTCGCCCGTCAGCGCCATCCGCTGGGTGGCCTCATGCTGATTTTCGAGGACAAGACGGACGAGCTCGCCCTGCGCGCGCGTTATAACACGCTGATCAATGTGCAGCGGGCCACGCTCGACAAGCTTCACGAGGCCGTTGCCGTTTTCGGGGCCAATGGGCGGCTGCAACTGAACAATTCGGCCTTCGAGGATCTCTGGGGTTTCGAGGCGGACGAGCTGGACGGCCAGCCTGATTTCGACGCCGTGTCCGAGACCTGCGCCGCCCTGTTTACCGATGACCGTGTCTGGACCGATATCAAGGCGCGGGTCACCGACCCCAGCCCGCAGGCGCGCAAACAGGTGACCGGTGAGATGCGGCGTTCAGACGGTCGTGTCCTGACTTATCTCACGCGCCCGTTGCCTGATGGCGCGACGCTGATCTGCTGGGATGATGTCACCGATAGCCGCCGCATCGAAGAAGCGCTGCGCGAGCGGGCCGAAGCGCTGGAGACCTCCGAGCGCATCAAGACCGAATTCGTCGAGCATGTGAGCTATCAATTGCGCACGCCGCTGACCACGATTGGCGGCTATGCCGACATGCTGGCCCAGGGGTTTGCCGGCGAGTTGTCCGATCGCCAGAAAGAGCCGATGTCGGCAATTCAGTCGGCGGCCGCTCATCTGGCCAAGCTGATTGATGATATTCTCGATGTCGCGGCGATCGATGCCGGGCAACTCGAGCTCGAGCTCGGCGATGTTGATCTGGGCGAGGTGGCACGCGAGGCAGCCGAGCTGGTCGCCGCCCGAGCCGATCATCACGCCATCAAGCTTGATATCGAGGTGGAAGACGGTCTTGGCCTGCTCCGGGCGGACCGTAATCGCCTTAAACAGGTTTCAATGAACCTGCTCTCGAACGCCATTCGTCATGTTGCGACCGGGGGGGCTGTCACGATCGGCGCGCGCTGCAATGGCGAGGATATTACGCTCTGGGTCCAGGATGATGGCGAGGGGATTGCGCCTGAGAAACAAGCCAGCGTGTTCGACCGTTTCTCCCGCGGCGAGCGTGGCGGCGCCGGCCTTGGCCTGTCACTGGTCAAGGAAATCGCCGAACTTCATGGCGGTTGGGTCGAGCTTCAGTCAGAGCCGGAGAATGGCACGCTGGTTTCCTGCCACCTGCCATTGGAGCCGCGCAGCACGGCGGTGCCACCCGAGCTGGATCTCGCCAACCGGGCGGCGACGCGCTTGGCGGGCGATCGGGCCCGCGCCGAATAATCGTCAGATTGGTTGTTGTGGTCGCGGTCGTGCCGGGGCGATCAGCCCTGGTCCTGCGGCATCCGCACGACCAGGCCGTCCAGGGCGTCGGTGACCTTGATCTGGCAGGACAGGCGCGAGGTCTCCTGAACCGCTTCAGCGAAATCCAGCATCGAGTCTTCCATCGCTTCGCGCGAACCGGTCTTGTCGGCCCAGGCCGGGTCGACATAGACGTGACAGGTCGCACAGGCGCAGGCGCCGCCACAATCGGCGTCGATTCCGGGAACCAGATTGCGCACGGCGCCTTCCATCACGGTCAGCCCGGTGGCGACATCGATGACGTGTTCGGTTCCGTTGTGCTCGATATAAGTGATCTTCGGCATGCTTGTCTCCGTTGGGTCCCCAGCACATGAACAGCGTTCACGGCCGAGTCAAGATTCAGCCTCACCGCTTGCCGTTCCGGGCGGGCTTCGCTAAGCGCAATCCATGGGGAATTCGAACACTGTTTCCTTGCCCGACCTGGCAGCCACGCAGGCCCTCGCCAATCGCCTGTCCGTGGCTTTGCGCCCCGGTGACACCGTCTTTCTGACCGGTGATCTCGGCGCCGGCAAGACGACCTTGGCCCGCACGGTCATTGCGACCCTGTGTGGCGTCGAGGATGCGCCCAGCCCGACCTATACGCTGATCCAGACCTATGAGGGCGATAAGGGCGAGCTCTGGCATGCCGATCTCTACCGGATCGAACACGCCCGGGAGCTGGACGAGCTGGGTCTGGACGACGCCTTTGGTGACATCATCGTGATGATTGAATGGCCGGACCGGCTGTTCGGCCTGGTGCCGGATGACCGTCTGGAAATCCATCTCGAAATGGCCGGGGATAGTCCGGGCGACGCCATGGACACACCGCGGCGGGCACGCTTAACAGGGTTCGGGGAGTGGGAGACACGCCTTGACGAAATCTGACCGAAACGCCGCAATGACGGCCTTCCTGGACGCTGCCGGATGGGGCGATGCCGAGCATCAGCCATTGCCCGGTGACGCCTCCACGCGGCGCTATGTCCGCTTGGTCAAGGGCGCCGAAATGGCCATGCTGATGGATGCGCCGGCATCCGCCGAAGCGCCCGTCTGTCCGCCTGACGCTGACCCCGATAAACGCGCAGCGCTGGGCTATAACGCCGTGGCGCGTCTGGCCGGGTCCAACCTGGTGGCCTTTGCCGGTCTGGCCGATGCCCTGTGCGAGCGCGGATTCTCGGCGCCAACCATCCTCGCCAGCGATATCGAGCATGGCTTCCTCCTGCTGGAGGATCTCGGCGATGATCTGATTGCGCGCTTGCTGCCCGGGACGCTGCATGAGGGTACGCTCTACGCCAAGGCGGTGGATGTGCTCGCGGCGATCTACCGGTCCAGCTTCCCGGCGTCGGTGGAGCGCGACGGGCAGTCCTGGCCGCTCCTGCGCTATGATGCGACGGCGCTGATGGCCGAGGCGGACCTCTTCCTCGACTGGTTCATGGACAAGCATGTCGGCGCCGGGCTCGACGCCGCCGCACGCGATGACTGGCGCTCAATCTGGGCCCGCGCCTTCGAGCGTCTGGATCATTGTGCGCCCGGTCTGGTCCTGCGAGATTTCCATGCCGAGAACTTGATCTATCTGCCCGAGCGGGACGGCGAGGCCGAAATCGGCCTGCTCGACTTTCAGGACGCGTTGATCGGGCACCCGGCCTATGACCTCGTCTCGCTCCTCGAGGATGCCCGGCGCAATGTGGAGCGCAAGCTGGCGGTGCCGCTCAAGGCCCGTTTCGTCGCCCAGGCCGGGATTGAGGATGCGGCCGGATTTGATGCCGCCTATGCCGTTCTCGGGGCCCAGCGCAATGCCAAGATCCTGGGGATATTCGTCCGCCTCGCCATGCGCGATGGCAAGCAGCGCTATCTCGACCTCTTGCCGCGCGTCGCCCGCCATTTTGTGGCCGACCTCCAGCACCCGGCCCTGATGCCGCTGCACATGTGGGTGAAGTCGCATGCACCGCAGGTCTTCGCGGAAGCGCACAAATGATTGAGATCCGCACCGCCATGGCGCTCGCCGCCGGTTTGGGGACGCGCATGCGACCGGTCACCAATGACCGGCCCAAAGCCCTGGTCGAGGTCGGCGGCAAGGCCCTGCTGGACTGGGTTCTCGACCGCTATGCGGCGGGCGGGGTCGAGCGCTGTGTGGTCAATATCCACCATTTCGCTGATTCGATGGAGGCGCATCTGGCCGGTCGGAGCCACGCGCCCGAGATCATTATCTCCGACGAACGCGGTGAGGTGCTGGAAACCGGCGGCGGCGTGGTCAAGGCCCTGCCCGAGCTGGGGACTGACCCGGTTTTCATTTCCAATATTGATGCGATCTGGGAAGAGGCGGGCGCCGCCTCGCTCGACAGTTTGCGGGCGGCCTGGGATGACAGCCAAATGGATGCCCTGCTCCTGATGGCCCCCATGGGCGAGACACTCGGCTTTGATGGTCCCGGTGACTCCTTCCTGGAAGGTGATGGACGGGTCCGCTTTCGGGGCGAGGCGGCGCGCGCGCCCTTCGCCTATGCCGGCGTCCAGATCCTGCATCCGCGCGCCCTGGCCGGGCGACCGGTCTCGCGCTTCTCGATGATGGAGGTCTGGCGCGAGCTCGCCGGTGCCGGGCGGCTGCACGGGGTCGTGTTGCCGGAATTCTGGATGCATGTCGGTGATCCCATTGCCCTGGCTGAGGCGGAAGCCCGGCTGGCGCGGTGAGCGAGCGGCTCTTCGATACGTCCGGGCCCAGCCTCTACACCCTCCCGCCTCAAGCGGATTTCCTGCGCGCCATTGCGACGACGCTGCGCGAGGCTTTCGATGCGGCCGAAAATCCCGATGCGCTGACCCGCCTCCTCATCCTCACGCCCACGCGCCGGGCTGCGAAGGCGCTGGGTGATGTCTTCGCCGAACTGGCCGGCAATGGCGTTGCCCTCCTGCCGCTCATCCGCCCGATCGGCGATGTCGATGTCGACGACCCGCCCTTCGAACCGGGCGAGCTGGCCGGTCTCGCCGCACCTTCAATCTCGCCGGAGCGTCGCCGCTATGAGCTGGCGCGCCTTATCCTGGCCAAGGAAACCGCGCTTGGGCGTCCGATCGGGGTGGGCGGCGCCCTGTCCCTGGCCGACTCGCTGGCGGCCTTGCTGGATGATTTGGCGACCGAGGATGCCAGCAATCTCGCGGCGCTGGATGAGGCGGTCGAGACTTATCTGCCGGCCGACCGGCGCGAGGCGGTGGAATTCCTCGACATTGTCCAGCGCATCTGGCCGGCACGCCTGGCCGAGCTGGGCCTGACTGATGCGGCCAGCCGTCGCTCGCTGGTTCTGCGGGAGCTGGTGGCGCGCTGGTCGCGCGAAGCGCCGAACCATCCGGTGCTTGCGGTTGGGTCCACCGGCTCCATCCCGGCCGCGCGCGACCTGATGGCGGTGATCGCCAATCTGCCCCGGGGCGCGGTCGTCCTGCCCGGCTTTGACTGGGACGCTGACCAGTCGGCCTGGGATTCGATCGCCGATGATCACCCGCAATGGGCAATGAAGCGATTTGTTGAAGATCTGGGTCTGCCACGGGAGCGAGTGAAAGCCTGGCCGGGCGCCGCCGAGACCGCTGACGCCGCCCGCCGCCGGCGCCTGATCGCTGAAGCCCTGCGGCCGGCCGACACCACGGACGAGTGGCTGACCCGGATCGCCACACTCACAGACCAGTATGGCGATGATTTCTTTACCGCGGGGCTGGACGGGCTGAGCCTGGTCGAAACGCCGGACGAGATCAGCGAAGCGCGGGCCTGTGCCCTCATGCTGCGCGAGACGCTGGAGACACCGGACCGCACGGCAATTCTGGTGACGCCAGACCGCATGCTGGCGCGCCGGGTCTCGGCGGAAATGATCCGTTTCGGTGCGCGACTGGATGATTCTGGCGGCGCGGCTCTGGCCGAGACACCCTCGGGGGCCTTCCTCACGCGCCTGCTGGATGCCGTGACAGATTGCGGCAGCGTCGTCGCGCTGACCGCCTTGTGGGGTTCACCCCTGTTTCGTGGCGGCTGTTCGCGGGGTCAGGCGCACACCGTGCTGGCCAAGTTCGAGGCCGAGGCTCTGCGTGGTGCCCGTCCGGGACAGGATCTGGCCGCGATACGGGCGCGTCTGGACGGCGAGTTCGTCAAGCTCTTCCCCGATGACCGGGCACGGATCGAGGCCATTCTGGACCGGCTTGAGGCGGCCTTCGCCAGCCTCCTGGCGGATGGCAAGCGACCAGCCCGCGACTGGGCGCGCGCCCATGCCGAAGCCGCAGAAGCCCTGGCCGAGGATGACAGCGGAAGCGGGGCCGAGGCGGTCTGGTCGGGTGAGGGTGGTGAGGCGGCGGCGGGTCTGTTGCGGTCCTTGCTCGAGGAAAGCGAGGCGCTGCCCGATATGCGCCTGCGCGATTATGCCCAGGCCTTCGCGGAAATGTGTCGCTCGCGCCGGGTCGCGCCGCGCCTTGGCGTGCATCCCCGCCTGCAGGTTCTCGGACCGCTTGAGGCGCGTCTGATTACGGCCGACCGGGTGATCCTGGCGGGCCTCAATGAGGGTGTCTGGCCACCGGGTCCGGGCGCCGACCCGTGGCTGTCCGCCGGGATGCGGCGCAAGGTCGGACTGGGCGCCCCGGAGCGACGCTATGGTCTGGCGGCGCATGATTTCGCCCAGCTGGCCGCGGCGCCCGAGGTGATCCTGACGCGGGCCCAGAAGTCTGAAGGCTCACCGACCGTGGCGTCGCGCTGGGTCTGGCGGTTGAAGACGCTGGCCCGCGGTGCGCTGGGTGATACGGCCAAGAGGTCATTCGCGCCGGACATCGACTATGTCGCCCTGTCCCGCGCCTTGGATGATCCGGGCACGCCGCCAGTGCCGGCCCCGCGCCCGGCGCCTTGTCCACCGGTCAGCGTGCGGCCCCGCCGGATGTCGATCACTGAAATCCGGACCTGGGTCCGCGATCCCTACTCCATCTACGCCCGCCACGTCCTCGGACTGAGACGTCTCGACCCGGCCGACATGCCGCCCGGACCGCGCGAGCGGGGTTCGGCCTTGCACGATGCGCTGGAAGCGGTTGTGCCAAACTGGACGGATGGCGTGCCGGACGATGCGGTGGCCCAGCTTCTGGCCGTCGCCGAGCCGCATCTGGAAGCGGTCGGGTTCGGCCCGGAGGATCGTGTGCTCGAGCGAGCCCGTTTTGAGCGCGCGGCGCGCTGGCTGGTCGGTTGGGAGGTTGAGCGACGGGCTCGCGGCATTGCGCTCGACAAGGTCGAGATCAAGGGGCGTATGCGGTTTGACGGTCCTGCGGGCGAATGGGCACTGACCGGTCGTTCGGATCGCTTTGACCGCCATCCGGACGGGCGGCTGGACATTATCGACTACAAGACGGGCTCATCCTCGAGCGCCAAGTTGATCGAGGCCGGCTTTGACCCGCAACTACCCCTGACCGCTGCCATGGCGCGCGATGGGGCCTTCGAAGGCCTGGCCGCCGGCGCCCCGGCGGGCCTTTATTACATCTCGCTGCCGGGTAATGCGATGGGTGGCAAAGAGGTGCGGATCGACGGAAGCAAGTCCCTTGAAGCCGGCGAATTTGCCGATCAAGCCGTCGAGGATTTGCGTCAGTGGATTGCTCGTTTCGACGACGAAACAATGTCCTATGGCAGCCAGATCCGCGCACAATATGTGAATGATTACGGCGATTTCGACCATCTGGCCCGGCGAGGCGAGTGGGCCTCAGCTGCCGGTGAGAAGCCGGAGGGCGGGGCATGAGTGAGGCCCGCTTCGATCCGGAAATCAGCCAGTCCGCAACCCAGGCCCAGCGGCGCGCAGCGCGGCCCGAGGCCAGCGTCTTCGTGGAAGCCAATGCCGGCTCCGGCAAAACCCGTGTCCTGGTTGACCGGGTGATCAATCTCCTGCTCGCGGACAACCGGCCGGAGACCGTTCTCTGCGTCACCTATACCAAGGCCGCCGCCGCCGAGATGAAGGAACGCCTCTTCAAGCGTCTGGGCGATTGGTCGGTTACACCGGACACGGTTCTCGCACATGAGCTGAAAGACTTGCTGGGCCGCGATCTCAAGCCCGGCGAAGCGGACACGGCTCGCAAGCTTTTCGCCCAAGCGCTGGAAACGCCGGGCGGTCTCAAGATCCAGACCATTCACGCCTTCTGTGAAAACCTGCTGCGCCGCTTCCCGTTGGAAGCGGGCGCTCCGCCGGGCTTCGAGACCCTGGATGATGCCGCAGCCGGGCAGGCCATGGAGACCGCGCGCCGCGCCGTTCTGGCGTCCTTGTCGGAGCAGGAAATCGGCACCTTGATCGAAGCGGGTGGTCCGGATGCCCTGTCGGTTATTCTGCGCTGGGCGCGCTCCAATCGACATGATTTCGCCGCCACAATGGCGGGTGCTGGCGGTGTCGATGCGCTGGCAGCACAGCTCTGGACCTTGCTGGACCTGCCGGTCGACTGCGATGCGGACACGCTGAAGCGGGACATCATGGCCGCCATGCCGCGTCCCGAGATCGAGGCAGCGGCCCATGCCCTGTGCCATGAGGGGAGCAAAACAGACAACGCGCGCGGCGACGTTCTCAAGCTCGCCCTTTCGGCTGACGCGCCCAGCCCGGCCTACGAGACGTATCTGGCGGCTTTCTTCACCGACAAGGGCAAGGGCAGCAGAGCGAAGAGTCTCGCAACGAAGGCTATCGCCAATAACTTCCCGCACATCCTCACCCTGCTTGAAGCCGAAGCGGAACGACTTGAGGCGGCGCGCGAGACGATCCAGCGCGCCACGATCGCCCAGGCCAGCGCGGTCGCGATCGCCGTCACGGCCCGCTTCGTCAAGGCTTATGACGCGGCGCTGGAGCGTGCGCGGGCGCTTGATTTTGATGATCTTGTGCGTTTGGCGGGGCGCCTCCTGGCGCCTGAGAACCCGTTCTCGGGCTGGGTCGGCTACAAGCTGGACGGCATGCTGGCCCATGCCCTCATCGACGAGGCGCAGGACACGGCGCCGCAGCAGTGGGACATGATCCGTGGCCTGACGGCGGAGTTCTTCGCGGGTGAGGGGGCGGTCGAACAGGGCCGGACCCTGTTCGTGGTCGGTGATGAGAAACAGTCCATCTACTCCTTCCAGGGCGCCGAACCAGCCCGTTTTCTGGAAGAGGGTGACCGCCTTGCCGCGTCTGCAGCAGCAGCCAGCTTGTACTTCGAGCGCCCGAGCCTGAATGTCTCCTTCCGCTCGGCGCCAGAGATTCTCACCGCCGTCGACCAGGCCTTTGCCGCGCGCCTTCCGGCCCCGGAAATGAAATTCCAGGCCGGTGCCACCGATCTGCCCTTCGCCCGCTATCAAGGCCATCGTGCGGCGCGCTCGGGTATGCCGGGCTGTGTGGAGATCTGGCCGGCCATCCCCAAACCCCCGCAGGTCGAGGAGACCTCGATTTTCGACCCGGTCGATCTTCAGGCCCGCGGCACTTCCCGTGACCTGCTCGCCCGGACAGTCGCCGGCGAGATCGCCGACATGCTTCGCCGCGGCGATGCGGTCTGGGAGGAAAAATCGGGGCGTTTCACGGCGCGTCCGGTTCGCCCCTCCGATATTGCCATCCTGGTCTGGCGGCGAACCGGTGGCTTCTTCGAGGAAGTCATTCGCCAGCTCAAGCTGAACGGTGTGCCCGTGGCGGGTGCCGATCGCATGGTGCTGCGCGAGCAGACCGCGGTGAAGGACATGCTGGCGCTGGGGCGCTTTGCCATGACGTCCGGCGATGATCTCGCCCTGGCGGAAATCCTGCGCTCGCCGCTCTTTGATCCGATCGACCCGGAACAGCCGGGCATAGATGAAACCGCGCTCTATGATCTCGCCCGCTCGCGGACCGACCTCAAGCGCCGCGGCACCTTGTGGAATGCGCTCTTCACCAGTGAGGACCCGCGCTTTGCGGATGCCCGCCAGGCCCTGACCCAGCTGCGGGACCAGGCCGACAAGACACGGCTCTATGATCTCTTCACCGGCTTCCTCAATGCCCGCACACCAACCGGTGAGACGCGCTGGGCCCGCATCTATGCCCGTCTGGGTGAGGAGGCGCGCGATCCGCTGCAGGAATTCCTCGCCCGGGCGCTCCAGCATGAGCGCGAGGAGGGTGGCGCGCTGGCGAGCTTCATCGCGCGAATTGAGGGCGAAGAGACCCAGATCAAGCGCGAGATGAGCCCGGACCGTAACGAGGTTCAGGTGATGACGGTCCATGCCTCCAAAGGGCTGGAGCGCCCGGTGATCATTCTTCCGGACACCACGCGCAGCCCGGTCACCGGCAAGACGGATCCGGTTTTTGCGCATCCCGAGTGCGGATTGCTCTGGTCACCGCGCAAGGCTGAAGACCCGGAGGTGGTCGAAGGATTGCGCCTTGAGGCTCAAAACCGGCAATTGGCCGAACATGGCCGGCTGCTCTATGTCGCCCTGACCCGGGCCCGGGATCGCCTGATCGTGTGTGGCTGGCGTCAGGGGCGTGGCGATCTCGGCCAGATTTCCGACGATAGCTGGTACAAGCAACTCGCCGACGCCTGGCAGGGCGAGGGCTGGAACGAGATCGCCACCCCGGTTGATGCTGTTGTCGAAGAGGCTGGCCCCGGTCTGCGCTTCGGGTCGGCACCGGTGGTGCTGGGTCGGGCCGTCGACGAGGATGGCGAGCGCGCAGCGATCCCCGACTGGGCGTCCGCGGCTGTGGCGCTGGAAGAAGGGCAGATCCGCAGCGCGGCCCCGTCCAGCCTGCTGGCGGATGAAGAGGCCGAGCCTGCCGTCCGGTCTCCGCTGGCCGATCCGGGCGGGCATCGCTTCCGTCGCGGTGATGTGATCCACAAACTGCTCCAGACCTTGCCCGACCTGCCCCACGAGCGGCGCGAGGCGGCAGCGTCGCGCTTCCTCTCGGCCCAGCCGGATATTGCCGAGGCCGATCGCGCGCAAATTGTCACCGAGACGCTGGGGATTCTCGATCATCCGGAATTTGCGCCGCTATTCGGACCGGACAGTCGGGCCGAGGTCGCCCTCGTCGGACACGCGCCGGGCCTGCCCGCCAATACGATCATACGTGGCCAGGTCGACCGACTGGTCGTGACCGCGGATGAGGTCCTCATCATCGACTACAAGACCAATCGCCCGCCCCCGAGCGAGGTTGCTGCAGTGGCGAAAGTCTATCTCGGCCAGATGGCCACCTATCGTGCCCTCCTGCGAGCGGTTCATCCCGGAAAATCCGTGCGTTGCGCCCTGCTCTGGACGGATGCGGCGCGATTGATGGTGCTTCCGGACGCGGTTCTTGATCACATCTTCGACGCGGGCGTGGCTTGACGCGGGGGCTCGCCCCCCCTACCTCACGCGCCATCAATTGAGTCCGCCCCCGCGGATTCGTTTCAGCAAAGGAGTGTCCCATGGCGACCAAAGCGGTCAGCGATGAATCCTTCGAGAGTGACGTGATCAATGCCACCGGCCCGGTCCTTGTGGACTTCTGGGCTGAATGGTGTGGTCCGTGCAAACAGATTTCCCCGGCGCTCGAAGAGATTGCCGAAGAAATGTCCGGTGCGCTGACGGTGGCCAAGGTGAATATCGACGACCATCCGATGACGCCGGGCAAATATGGTGTGCGTGGCATTCCGACCCTGATGATCTTCAAGGACGGCCAGGTCGTCTCGACCAAGATCGGCGCCATGGCCAAGGGCAAGATCTCCGAGTGGGTCCAGGAAACGCTCTAGGCGGTTCTTGATCAGCGAAGACAAGAAAACGGGCTCTCCGGTCGGAGGGCCCTTTTTTGTTGCGCGATTGAACGCGTCAGCCCGCATTGATCAGCTGGACGGCCACATCATCGGCGCTGTCAGCGTCGGAAGCGATGTCAGGCATCACGCCCCGGCCCTCGATCCGGCCATTCGAGACCGAATAATAGTCCGCAATGGGCAGCCAGAGCTGCAGACCTTCGGGCAGGTCAAACACGGTCTGGGACAGCATCTGGCCGGCGGTGACCTCCCCGATCAGTGTGGCGCGACCGGAGGCTTTCAGAGCGTCGGCAGCCATCTCGGCGGCGCTGGCGGTGGTTTCGCTGACAAGGACATAGACCGGCCCGTCATAACGGTTCTCGGTAACGGGTTCGAAGCGGATCGGGGTCAAGGAGTTGACCTGAACGGCCTGCCAGAAGGAGCGCAAGGACCAACCCTCCCAGGACGCGATGCCGTCGATATCAGAGGCCGTGGGCGCGCGGTCATGGGCTGCATTCCAGGGCTGCGACACGAAGATGCCGGCCTCAAGCGGTTCAGCCAGGACGTGGCGGACGAGCGGAAGGACCGCGAAGGCCCCGCCGCCATTCTCACGCAGATCGATCACCAAAGCCTCGGCGCCCCGGGCGGCGATCTGGGCATAGGCCGCATTGATCTCCTCAATCGTGTCCTGACCCATCATGGTCGTGACGGTGAGAATGGCCGTCTCATCCTGCCAGCCCAGCGTGGCGCCACCTCCCCCGATGCGCAGATTGTCGACATGGGTGGCCATCTGTTCGGCCGTGCCCTGGGCCTCCGACAAGGTGACGTGGGAAAAGGGGGCGTCAGCCCAGATCGCGCGAAAGCCGTTGAGGAAATCGGCGCGATTGGTCGCCTCGGAGCCCAGCTCCAGCATGGCCGTTTCGATCGCCTGATAGGCGGGTGCGTCGAGCTCCTCGGGATTGTAGTGATGGTCGCGCATCAGTGTGGTGATCGCATTGGCGACCGGCTGCATGTCGGTGGCGCCCGGACCCGGTTCGGCAGACGCCGATGATTGCACCAGAGCCAGCAGGCCGGCGGCCATGAGTGAGAATGTCATGATTTTCTGTCTCCAAAGGGCGCTCGAGTCCTGAGGAAGTGGGATGCCTGTGGCAGCCCGATTGGATGCAGTGTCGCTGCGCTGGCGCTCAGCCCGGTGTGATGTGCGGAGGTTCGTCGCCCAGGGCCAGCGCCTCGCCGACCAGATAGAGCGAGCCGCTGACCAGGATGCGTGGCGAGGGTGTTTCCCTGGCGGCATTTTTCATCGCCGGGATCAGGCCGGTGGCGGCGCAGGCGTCCAGCCCGGCGCGCTTGGACGCGGCCACGACCTCGTCCACCGGCTGCGAGCCGCCGCGGCCGGACTTGAACTCCACCGCGATCAGGCGGCGGGCGAGGCCGGCGAACTGGCTGCACCAGGCCTCCACATCCTTGCCCGGCGTGAAACCGGCAATGATGACCAGCGGTCGGTCCTCACGCTCATCCATGTCGGCAAGAGCGTGGGAGAGGGCCTTGGCGGCGGCTTCGTTATGACCACTGTCGAGCCAGAGCTCGGCTTCGACCTTGCGGGCGATATCGCCGATCGGTCCGGACGACACGCGCTGCAATCGACCGGGCCAGCGCGCATCGCCAATGCCCTTGGCGACGGCGTCCTCCGGCCATTGCAGGACCGCGGCGCAGGCCGCCGCCGCACCAGCATTGAGGATCTGATGCGGACCGAGCAGGCCCGGTGCCGGCAAATCCCAGACCTGGTTCTCGTTCTCGTAGACCAGCCGTCCGTGCTGCATATAGGCATTATAGTCGCGGCCCCAGACATAGGTCGGTGCGCCGATCTTCTGGGCTTCGTCAAGGATGGCGGATTCGGCGATATCGCACTGGCTGGCGATCACCGCCGGCACGCCAAATTTGCAGATGCCGGCCTTGATGCGGGCAATGTCGGCGAGTTCGTCGCCAAGGAATTCCTGGTGGTCGAGACTGACCGGCGTGATCACGCTGAGGGCCGGTTTGGCGATGACATTGGTGGCATCCAGTCGCCCGCCCATGCCGACTTCCAGGATGAGGCGGTCGGCGGGATGTTCGGAAAAGAGCAGGAAGGCGGCTGCCGTGGTGATCTCGAAGAAGGTTATGGGTTCGCCGAAATTGGCGGCTTCGCAGCGGGCAAAGGCCTCGATCAGCGTGCGGTCATCCACCGGCCTGGAATCGAGCAGGATACGCTCATTGAAATTGACCAGATGGGGTGAGGTATAGATATGGACGCGCTCGCCCTTGGCGCGGGCCATCTCGGCCAGAAAGGCGCACAGCGAGCCTTTGCCATTGGTCCCGGCGACATGGATGGTCGGTGGCAGGCTGTCCTGCGGCGAGCCAAGTGCGGCCAGGAGCCGCTGAAGGCGGCCCAGGGAGAGGTCAATTTTCCGGGGATGCAGGCGCGCAAGGCGCGCCAGCGCGTCGTCGAGGGCTTGTCGACGCGTGCTAATGGCTCCCCCCGTCGGTCACCACATGATCAGGCGGCGGCGGGGTGAGGGAGGCGGGCATGGAGGTGCCGGGTTTCTTCATCAAGACCCTCAACATGCGGGCCAGTGTAGCGGGAATGTCGGCGCGATGCACCACTTTGTCGACCATGCCCTTTTCCAGCAAATACTCGGCGCGCTGGAACCCTTCCGGCAATTTTTCGCGAATGGTTTGCTCGATCACGCGCGGCCCGGCAAAGCCGATCAGGGCGCCGGGCTCGGCGATATGGATATCGCCCAGCATGGCGTAGGAAGCGGTTACCCCGCCCGTGGTCGGATCGGTCAACACGACGACATAGGGCAGGCCGGCCTCGCGCAACATGTCGACGGCCAGCGTTGTGCGCGGCATCTGCATCAGCGACAGGGCGCCTTCCTGCATGCGGGCGCCACCGGCCGCGGTGAAAACGATGAGCGGCGCCTTGCGCGACAGGGCGAGCTCGGCGGCCTTGATGAAGCTCTCACCCGCGGCCATGCCAAGCGAGCCACCCATGAAGGCGAAGTTCTGGACCAGAACGACGCTGTCGAGTCCGCCGATCTGGCCATGGGCGATCGCCATCGCATCATCGCGCCCGGTCTTCTTGCGGGCCGCGGCGAGGCGCGTCGTATAGGGTTTGTCGTCGCGGAATTTGAGCGGATCCTTGGCCACTTCCGGCGTGTCGATCTCGGTGTACTCGCCGTCGAAGGTGAACTGGAAGCGATAGGCCGGGGTGATCCGCATATGGTGACCGGCCGGGGTCACGAACATCCCCGCTTCCAGGTCCTTGTGGAAGACCATCTCCTCGGAGATCGGGCATTTGACCCAGAGATTGTCCGGCGTGTCGCGTTTGGAAAAAATCTTCGACATGCCCGGCGGCGTGATTTTCGACAGCCAGTTCAATCCGTTCGACTTCTCGGTCATCGCGTCTTCCGTACTCTTTGCAGCCCGAAGGCCTACCAGTATCAGCGTCGGGCGGCATGCACCGCCGAGGCCAGTCGTTTCACCAGGCCGGTTGCCCCGTCGATGCCGCCCTCATGCATGGCGTCGACAATGGCCGATCCGACCACGACAGCATCAGCCCGTTTGGCGATCGCTTCGGCCTGTTCAGGCTCGCGAACGCCAAATCCCACCGCGACCGGCAGGCCGGACGCGGCCTTGACCCGGTCGACAGCGGCACCAACCTCGGTGACCACGCCGGTTCCGGCCCCGGTCACCCCTGTCGTGGAGACGTAATAAACGAAGCCTGCCGTATTGGCGACCACGGTCGCCAGACGGTCATCATCGGTGGTCGGCGTGGCCAGGCGGATCAGGGCAATGCCTTGCTTGGTCAGTGCGGTGCGCAGCTCGTTGTCCTCTTCCGGCGGGACATCGACACAAATCAGGCCATCCACCCCGGCCTTGGCGGCGGCTTTGGCAAAGGCCTCCCAGCCCATCGAGAAGATCGGGTTGGCATAGCCCATCAAGACCAGCGGCGTTTCGGTGTCGCGCTTGCGGAACTCGGCAGCCTGGGCGAGCGTGCCCTTCAGCGTCATGCCCGCCTCCAGCGCCCGCAGCGCCGAGGCCTGGATGGACGGCCCGTCCGCCATCGGATCGGTAAAGGGCATGCCCAGCTCGATGACATCGGCACCAGCCGCCGGCAGTGCATTCAGCAAGCCCTGGCTGTCACCATCGCCGGCCATCATGTAGGCAACAAATCCGGCACGATTATAGGCGGTCAGCTCCGCGAAACGGGTGGTGAGGCGGTTGGTCATGGCTACAACTCCACCCCCAGCATGCGGGCGACTTGCGGGACGTCCTTGTCGCCGCGGCCGCACATATTCATCAGGATGACGCCGTCCGGGCCGAGCTCCTTCGCGAGGTCGCGGACGCGGGCCAGGGCGTGGCTGGGTTCCAGGGCCGGTATGATGCCTTCCAGCTTGGTGCAGAGCTGGAACATCTCCATCGCCTCCTCATCCGTCGCAGAGACATATTCGGCGCGCTTCATGTCGTGCAGGAAGGCGTGCTCCGGGCCGATACCCGGATAGTCCAGCCCGGCCGAGATGGAATGGGCGTCGATGATCTGGCCGTCATCATCCTGCAGGAGATAGGTCTTGTTGCCGTGCAGGATACCGGGGCGTCCGCCCTTCAGGGAGGCAGCATGCTTGCCGGTTTCGACACCATGGCCGGCAGCCTCGACGCCGATCAGGCGAACCTCCTCATCCTCGATGAAGGGATGGAAGAGGCCCATCGCGTTCGAGCCGCCACCGATACAGGCCACACAGGCATCCGGAAGACGTCCGAGCCGGTCCATCATCTGGGCGCGGGCCTCGCGTCCGATAATCGACTGGAAGTCGCGCACCATGGCGGGATAGGGGTGCGGGCCGGCGACCGTGCCGATGACGTAGAAGGTGTCCGAGACATTGGTCACCCAGTCCCGCAGCGCCTCATTCATGGCGTCCTTGAGCGTGCCCGTGCCGGAAGTCACCGGGATAACCTCGGCGCCCAGCAGCTTCATGCGGAAGACGTTGGGGGCCTGTCGCTCGACATCAGTGGCGCCCATGAAAACCGTACAGGGAATGCCGAAGCGCGCGGCCACGGTGGCCGTCGCCACGCCATGCTGGCCGGCGCCGGTCTCGGCGATGATGCGGGTCTTGCCCATGCGCTTGGCCAGCAGGACCTGGCCGAGGCAATTATTGATCTTGTGGCTGCCGGTATGGTTGAGCTCGTCGCGCTTGAGCCAGATCTTCGCGCCGCCGAATGCCTCCGTCAGGCGTTCGGCGAAATAGATCGGGCTCGGCTTGCCGACATAATCGGTCAGGAAGAGGTCCATCTCGGCCTTGAAGCCCGGATCCGCCTTGGCGGCCTCATAGGCCTTCTCCAGCTCGAGAATGTTCGGCATCAATGTTTCGGCGACGAAACGACCGCCGAAATCGCCAAAGCGGCCATCGATATCGGGCCAGGCGGAAAGCGCATTCGGTCGTGTGTCGGCAGAGGCGGTTTCGCTCATGGCACGCTCCTTGTGCGCTGGAATGGGGCTCAGCAATTCGCCAGGGCGTTGGCGAAGCCGGCGATGCGCGCCGCATCCTTCTGGCCGGGCGCGCTTTCAATACCGGAAGACACGTCAACCGCCCCGGCTCCGGCAGCCGAGACAGCGGCGCAGACATTGGTGTCATCAAGCCCGCCGGACAAGAGCCAGGGCACGGAAATCTGCAGAGATTTCAGCAAAGCATAATCATAGCCATGGCCCAGCCCGCCGGGTCGATCGGCGCCGGCCGGTGGTTTGGCATCAAAGAGCAGCATGTCAGCGATCCGATCATAGGGCTTGGCCGCGTCCAGATCGCTCGCCTCGGCCACCGGCAAGGCCTTGATAACGCCCCGTTTTGCATAGGCACGGGCCTGGATGACGCGCTGCGGGTCTTCCGAACCGTGCAACTGAATCCAGTCCGGCTGCATGGCGTCCCGAATCTGCGCCAGCAAATCATCATCCGGATTGACCGTGACTGCGACTGTCTCGCTGGACTTCGCCAGGTGACACAGCTCGCCAGCCAATGCAGGCGAGACATGGCGGGGGCTCTTGGGGAAAATCACATAACCCGTCCAGCGCGCCCCGGCCGCCTCGGCGGCCGCCACGTCGCGCCCGGTCTTCAATCCGCAGAATTTGATATCGGTCATGGGCTGAGCGTTAGCGGTTTCAAGGGCGCGGGGGAAGCCTTCTGTGAAGCGAGGCCAGGGCACCCGTCCCGAGGGGGCGCATGACTAGAATTCTGCGCGACGCGCGGGCTGACCCATAAATCCCATGGCAGCCAGCGGGCCGTATCGGGTTCTTGAGGTCAAGGGCGCCGTAGGCGCCGCTTCGCGGGCATGCCCCTTGAGCTCAAGAACCCGATACGGCTGTCTCCCGGCAAGGGCTTTAAGGAGACGTACGCGCTTCGCGCGATGATCGGGCCTCAGCCGGCATATCTCTCAGGGCTGACCATTCACCACCGCCTTCCCCGCCTCGGGAAAAGCCGGTTCGGTCCGATTGAGGCAGAAGGCCATGGGCTGGAACAGCATCCAGGCGATGAAGGCCTTGATCTTGGGCTCTTTCGCGCGGGTCGGGTCGAACACCATGTAGTGGCCGTCGCCAAGGTCGAGCTCGGTGGAAAACGGGGCCACCAGCGCTCCCGAGGCCAGCTGTTCGGCGAAATAGATCGGGGTGACCATGGTGGCCGCATCGCCCGAGGCGATGGCGGCGGAGACCTCCATGGTCTGGGTTTCCAGTTCAAGCGCGGGGCGGTCAGGCAGAAGATCGGGGTCACCGCCGGCTGTGCGGAACCAGTCTTGCCACCAGCTGATCGGCCCGAACAGGCGCAGCTTGAGCAGGTCGTCCGGGCGTTCGAACGGGCCGAAGCGGTCGAGCGCGGCGCGCGGGACGAGTGGTGCCGTCGTGTCCCCGAACAGCCGGCGTGCCTCCAGCCCGGGCCATTGCCCCTTGCCAATGCGAATGCCGATATCGGCCTCCCCGGCCTTGATGTCGACCAGGTCGGAGCGGCTGTCGATCCGGACCGCAAGGCTCGGATTGTCGAGCTGGAAGGCGCCGATGCGCGGAACCAGCCAGTTCGAGCAAAAGGTCGGCAGGGCGGTCAGCGAGAGCACGCTGTCGCGATCCTCGCGAACATCACGGAAGGTGCGCTCCAGCAGGCGGAAGGCATCCGACGTGCCGCGCGCCAGGCGGGCGCCGCGCGCGGTGAGCTCGACATGCCGGGCCTTGCGCTCGAAGAGGGTGAAGCCGAGCCGGTCCTCCAGCATTTTGATCTGATAGCTCACGGCTGCCTGGGTCATGCCAAGTGCCTCGCCGGTGCGGGTGAAATTTCCAAGCCGCGCCGCCGTCTCGAAGACGCGGATGGCGTTGACCGGAGGAAGATTGGGCGCTCTATCCATAAATTCAAATTATGACAGACCTATGAGAATGCGTTGGTCACTGACACGATACGCCACCTATATCAAGGCATCGCTTGATATGGAGGCGGTCATGACATTGACCGAACTGATGATTGAAACCACCGAGCCCCGGCTTGTGAACGCGGTCATGCCGCGTCACTCGGCGCGTCAGGACTGGCTGGGCTGGATGGTCCGGCGCTTTGCCTGGCTGGATGGTCATGCGGACTGGAACCGCAAGGCCTAGGGGCTCAGATGGCGGCTCAGGCCGCCGCGAAGGGCAGGGCCGATGCCTGATGCCGATAGGCATTGGCCGCATAGGCGGTGAGGTCGATCGGCGCCGTTGATGCCGATGACGGTTCCGATCGGGTATCAGCTTGTCGCATTTCCGCGATCTGTTGATTCAGCGAGGGTTGCAGCTTCTCCCCAGGCGCTGCCGCCTCGCCCTCATCGCTGTCCTGCCCTTGCTTGCGATTGAGCTCGGCGCGCGCCTGGGCAATCTTGGCGTCGGCCAGCGCCGCGACCTTGCGGTCCTGACCGGACGGCTCGGCCGGCGCCAGGGCTGCCGCCTTGACCTGTTGCATCTTCTCAATGGTGGCCTGTGGGTCGCCCTTTATCTCGCTCGCATCGATCGGGACTTCCCCACCAACTGCATAGGCGCGCCCGTCCGGGCCCTTCTGGAACGTGTAGCTGGCGGCGCCCGCATACTGGCCGCCAGCCGCCTGGTGAGCCTGCTCATGGGCTCTCACCTCGCGATCGCGCGCCTTGAGCGCATCGACCTGCTTGCGCTCCTCGTCGGAAAGCTGTTCAGAGCTCCTGACCTTCGATGCGCCGCCACAGCCGCCGCAGGCTGAACTTCCGCACGACCCGCACGCTGCGAGCCGATTGGTCTGTTCAGTTGCAATCGTTCTGGCGACCCGGGCTATCGCCGGGGTCGAGATGACGGAGGACACGGATGACGCAATCATTGCCGCGAGTATCGCCGCGGCGCGTTAATCCGTCGTAAAGGGAATCAATTAAAGGCCCGTGACCGCCTTGCGGGTCAGGCGATTTCCGGATTGGTCTCGCGCGAGGCGTCGACGCGTTCGCGCAACTCCTTGCCTGTCTTGAAGAAGGGTACATGCTTCTCCTTCACGGCCACGCTTTCGCCGGTGCGCGGATTACGACCCACGCGGGCCGGACGGTGTCGCACGGAGAAGGCGCCAAAGCCGCGCAGCTCGACACGGTCGCCGTCGGCAAGAGCATCGGTGATCCCGTCGAGGATGGTGTTCACGACGCGCTCGACATCCCGGTGGTAAAGATGGGGATTGGCCTCGGCCAGTTTGTCGATCAATTCCGACTTGATCATGCTAACCCTCCGCGTGTGAATGCCTAATCCTTACGTCTGGCGCCCGCCGCGTCAATGCGCACCGGCAAAATTGATCAATAAAAAACGGCCGGAGCGTGGGCCCCGGCCGTTCTTCATGTCCCGTTCGGGAAAGACGCGGATCAGTCGTCCTTGTCTTCGGTATTCTCGCGCAGGGCAGCGCCGAGGATGTCGCCCAGCGAAGCGCCGGCATCCGAGGAACCATACTGCTCGACCGCTTCACGCTCTTCGGAGATCTCGAGCGCCTTGATGGAGAGCGAGATGCGACGCGTGGCCTTGTCGATATTGGTGATGCGGGCATCAACCTTGTCACCGACGGCAAAGCGTTCCGGACGCTGCTCGCCGCGATCGCGGGAAAGGTCGGACTTGCGGATGAAGGCCTTGACCGGGCTGTCATCGCCGAAGGCGACTTCAATACCGCCCGAGGTCACTTCGGTCACGGTGCAGGTGACGGTGTCACCACGGCCCACGCCGGAGCTGTCCATCGGGTCGCCGGCCAGCTGCTTGATGCCAAGGGAAACGCGTTCCTTCTCGACGTCCACATCCAGCACTTTCGCATCGACCATGTCGCCCTTCTTGAAGGCTTCGATGGCCGCTTCGCCCGACTGGTCCCAGGAGATGTCGGAGAGGTGGACCATGCCGTCGATGTCGCCGTCGAGGCCAACGAACAGACCGAACTCGGTGATGTTCTTGATCTCGCCCTTGATGGCGGTACCGGACGGATAGTTCTCGGCGAACACTTCCCACGGATTGCGCTGGGTCTGCTTGACGCCAAGCGAGATGCGGCGCTTGTCGGCGTCGACATCGAGGACCATGACCTGGACTTCCTGGGAGGTCGACAGGATCTTGCCCGGGTGGACGTTCTTCTTGGTCCAGGACATTTCGGAGACGTGGACGAGGCCTTCAACACCCTCTTCCAATTCCACGAAGGCACCGTATTCCGCGATATTGGTGACGCGACCTTCAAAGGTGGCACCGACCGGGTATTTCGCGGCAACGCCTTCCCACGGATCGGACATGAGTTGCTTCATGCCGAGCGAGATGCGCTGGGTTTCCTTGTTGATCTTGATGATCTGGACTTTGACCGTCTGGCCGACTTCCACCACTTCAGACGGGTGGCCAACGCGGCTCCAGGACATGTCGGTGACGTGCAGCAGGCCGTCAATGCCGCCCAGGTCAACGAAGGCACCGTAATCGGTGATGTTCTTGACGACGCCGTCACGGGCTTCGCCCTCGGCCAGCTGGCCGACGAGTTCAGCGCGCTGCTCGGCACGGCTTTCTTCCAGAACGGCGCGGCGCGAGACCACGATATTGCCGCGCGGACGGTCCATCTTCAGGATCGCGAACGGCTGTTCCTGGTTCATCAGCGGGCCGACATCGCGGACCGGACGGATATCAACCTGGGAGCCCGGCAGGAAGGCGGAAGCGCCACCCAGATCCACAGTGAAGCCACCCTTGACGCGGCCGACGATAGCACCGTTGACCGGGTCCTTCTTGTCGAAGGACTTCTCGAGGCGGTCCCAGCTCTCTTCGCGGCGAGCCTTGTCGCGCGAGAGGATGGCGTCGCCGAGGGCGTTTTCGATACGCTCGAGATAAACTTCGACATCGTCGCCGACTTTCGGGGCTTCAGAGCCCGGGCCGGTGAATTCGCGAAGCGGGATGCGACCTTCGGTCTTGAGGCCAACATCGACAACGACATCGCCATTCTCGACGGCGGTAACGGTGCCTTTGATGACCTGGCCTTCAGCCAGATCGCGTCCGGCCAGGCTGGCTTCCAGCATGGCGGCGAAATCATCAGTCGACGGGGTAAGAGTTTCTGTAGACATGTTAAAGGGTTGCTCCGAGGCAGCGAGTTCGGATTTTCTGTGTCTCGCCGCTTGGCCGGGTTCGGCCGGTTGGAATTAAAACAATGTGGGCGGCCGAAACGGGTCCGTGACGCAAGTCGGTCACGGCAATCCGTCGTCAGAACGCCCGGCTATCTGCCACCTTGCTATCGACAGGATCACGCTTTTTGGCGTTTTTCCACAATCGCGACAGCTTCGGTAACGGCCGCGTCTATACTCAAGGATGACGTGTCTAGCAAGGTCGCGTCTTCGGCGGGACGCATGGGGGCGTCGGCGCGCTCGGCATCGCGCAGGTCCCGTTCCCGGGTCTGGGCGAGCATGTCCTCGAGGCTGATCGTCTCGCCGCCTGCCTTCAGTTCGGACCAGCGACGTCGCGCGCGGGTTTCCGTATCGGCCGTGATGTAGAGCTTCACATCGGCATCGGGACAGATGACCGTGCCGATATCACGCCCGTCCAGTATGGCCCCGCCCGGCCGCGTTGCGAAATCGCGCTGGAGTTCATACAGCGCCTCCCGCACGGCGGGCAGTGCCGCGACGCGCGAGGCCATGGCGCCGGCCTCCGCGGTGCGGATCCGGGCCTCGTCTATGGTGGCCAGGTCGAGTGTCCGGGCTGCCCGAGCGCAAGCGGCTTCATCGGTGGGATCGATGCCGGCGTCGATGACCGCGACGCCTGTGGCGCGATAGAGTGAGCCGGTGTCGAGATAGGGCAGCTTGAAATGCGCCGCGAGCGCGCGCGCGATCGTGCCCTTTCCGGACGCGAGCGGACCGTCGACAGCGATAATCATGTGATCGGCTCCAGGACGCCGCCGAGGGCCGCGATATCGTCAAAGAAGTCCGGATAGGAGGTCGCAATCATGGCGACGTCATCGACGCTCGCTGCCGCCTTGGCGCCGAGGCCGATAACGAGACCGCTCATGGCGAGGCGATGATCATGATGGGTCGGGGTCTCGCCCCCGCCGGGAACGCCGCCGATGCCCAGCCCGGTGACAGCCAGGCTGTCCTCGCCCTCTTCGACCGGGACGCCATTGGCGCGCAGGAGGGCGGCGCTGCCGGCGAGCCGGTCGCTTTCCTTGGCCCGCAATTCCTCGAGGCCCGGCATATGGGTCACACCCTCGGCATAAGCGGCGGCGACACACAGGATCGGATACTCGTCGATCATGGAGGGCGCGCGTTCGGCCGGAACGGTGATCCCGCGCAGCTGGCTGTGGCGCACGCGCACATGCATGGTCTTCTCGCCGGCCATCTCGGGACCGGGCGTCAGCGTGATATCGGCGCCCATCTCCCGGAGGGTGTCGATCAACCCGGTGCGGGCCGGATTGTCCATGACGCCGGTCAAGGTGATGTCAGAGCCGGGCACGATCAGCGCGGCAACCATCGCAAAGGCCGAGGAGGAGGGGTCGCCGGGGACTTCGACCGGGCAGGCGGTCAGGGTCTGCGGGCCGTTCAGGGTGATGGTCGTGGCCGGGCCGTCGCGCTCGACGAAAAGCTTCGCGCCGAAGGCTTTCAGCATGGTCTCGGTGTGATCGCGGGTGATCTGCGGCTCGTGCACGACCGTGGTGCCGGTCGCGCCCAGTGCGGCGAGCAGGACGGCCGACTTCACCTGAGCCGAGGCAATGGGCGGCGTGTAGTGGATCCCGGTCAGCGGGCCGCCATCCAGCCGCGCGGGCAGGCGACCATCATTGGTCGTGAAGCGCGCGCCCATCTCACCGAGCGGGTCGGTGACCCGTCGCATGGGGCGTGAGGACAGGCTCTCATCGCCGACAAAGTCAGCGCTGGCACCCGAGCCGGCGACCGCCCCCATCATCAGGCGCACACCGGTTCCGGCATTGCCGAAATCGAGCGGTGCGTCGGGATCGGAGAATCGGCCGCCTGTTCCGGTGATCCGCCATTGTCCGGGACCGAGATGCTCGACCGTCGCACCGAGCGCGGCTGCGGCCTTTCCGGAATTTATGACATCATCGCTTTCTAGCAGTCCGCTGACCTCGGTCACGCCCTGCGCCAGCCCGCCGAGAATGAAGGCGCGATGGGAAATTGACTTGTCTCCCGGGGCCTTTATGGAACCGGACAGGGCGGATGCAGGCACGGCCCGCAGGGCGCCTTCACGGCGCATCAGGGATGGGGTCATCAACGGATTGGCAAGGTTTGAGGTGACATGACGGCGATGAGGTTTTGACAGAGCGCGGTGATCGTGGCAACGGGTCCCGCCGAAATTGAAAACTGGTTATGTAGGGATGCCATGGCCAAGCCTGAATTGGGAAGCAAGCGCGCCTGCCCCAGCTGCAGCGCCAAATTCTACGATCTCGGTCGCCGTCCGGCCCGATGTCCGAAGTGTGAGACCGAGTTTGACCCGGAGCGCGAAGACCCGCGCCTGAAGGCCAAACTCGAGGCTGCCGATGAGGAAGAGGCGCCGAAGAAGGCGGCTGCAACCGACGATGATGACGGTTATGGCGACGAGACGGATGATACGCCGGAGGTCGACGCCGAAGCGACCTTGTCCAGCTCAGATGACGATGATGATGATGACGACGCCTCAGGTCTGAGCGATGACCTGCCGGACGGGTTCGGCGAAGACGGTGTCGATGATGACGATGATGATGATGACGATGATACGGGCGTCCTGATCGATGATGAGGATGATGACGATCTCGGCGACTTCAACATCGATAAGGACGAGGATCTCTAGGCCTCTGCATGAGCGCTGCATTTGCCGCGCAAAAGAGGCTTGATCCCCGCGAAAACCGGGACTAGGTTCCGCGCCTCTCGCCGAGGGCAACGATCCTATCGCCTTCGGTGACCCGAGTTTCGGGGCCATAGCTCAGTTGGGAGAGCGCTTGCATGGCATGCAAGAGGTCGTCGGTTCGATTCCGTCTGGCTCCACCAAGATCAAACCCCGCCGGGACCCGGCGGGGTTTTTTCTTGTTCGCCGTATCCTTGCAATCGGGATCGGCGCGCCTTGCCCTGATCAGTCCGACGTAGCGGTCCAGCCCAGACGATCCTCCCAGTCCCGGCGCCGTTGGTCCGCCTCGGTCCGGGCGTCGTCATCCAGCGTGTCTGCGAGCGTGTCGGCCGCCTCGGCCGCATCGCCCGCTCCGAGGTCGGCAGCCAGCGAATAGAGAGTATAGGCCTCGACGGGGTCTGGTATTCCCCAGTCGGTATCGAGCCAGCTGTCCGCCAGGGCCATCATGGCCAGGCTGTCGCCGGATTCAGAGCCTGCTTCCCACGCGCTGCGTGCGGCGGTTTGGTCGACCGGGCCAGCGAAACCTTCTGCTGCACCGATGCCGATGATGTAGTGGGCCCGCTGCAATCCGGGCTGCCGGTCGAGCGCGTCGGCGGCCAGTGTGACCGCTCGGGCATGCTCCGTGTCAGTCTCGCCGTCGAACATCAGGGTCTCTGCCAGGGCAAGGCCCGCCAGAGGGCCGACCTCCTCGTCGTCAAGCAATTGTTCAAGGATGGCGATCGCGGTTGCGCGCTCAACCTCGTATTCGAACAAGATCAGGTCGGCCAGATCCAGGCCTGCGAAGCTGTCTTCCGCCTGCCAGGCCAGCTCGAAGAAGGACCTTGCCCGGTCGATGTCCGGCTCGACGCCGACGCCGTCGCGATAGATCATGCCCAGAACGGCATTGGCCGGGGCAAAGCCGTCATCCGCTGATTGAACCAGCCAGTACCGCCCCGTGACGGTATCCGGTTCGCCGTTTTCCGGGAAAGTCAGGTCATAGCCGTAGTCGAAGGCCGCTTGGGGGTCGCCGATTTCGGCGAGCTCGCGCAGGCTGGGCTGCGGTGTTAGGGTTTGGCTCCAGGCCAGGCTGTCGGCGCCGGAAACGGCAACCAGACCAGCCAAAAGGCATACGCGCAGCATGTCCGGACTCCTGACATTTGGGAGCGCCAGATCAGCATGCGTCGGCTGAACGCCGCATGAGCAGTGTGTTCAGGCTGATGGCAAGGGTGGGGCGGGCCGAAATTCGGCCGGTCAGGCCGCGTCGGTGGCCGGTTCGCCGGCCAGGACGGCGTGGACGGCCTCGGCGTTCGGGGCTGCGCGCAGTCGCTGGCGGACATCCTCCCGGCGCAGAAGGCGCGACACGCGGGCCAGTGCCTTGAGGTGTTCGGCGCCGGCATTCTCCGGCGCCAGCAGCATGAAGATCAGGTCTGCCGGGCGACCGTCTATCGACTCAAAATCGACCGGCGTGCGGAGCCGGGCGAAGACGCCGACCACCTCATCCATGCCGCTCAGGCGAGCATGGGGGATGGCGACGCCTTGTCCGACTCCGGTCGAGCCGAGGCGTTCCCGCTGGAGCACGGCATCGAAGATCGTGCGGGCGGCTTGCCCGGTCAGACCGGCGGCCAGTTCGGACATGGCCTGCAAGGCCTGTTTCCGGCTGGATGCGCCCAAATCAATGCTTACTCCCGCATTGGGGATCAAATCTGATAACGCCATTGTACGACTGCTCGCTCCTAGGCCGGCTCTGAGCGATCTTCCCGCGCCGGATTGAGCCATCCGATATGGCCGTCCGGTCGCCGGTAGACGATGTTGAGACCGCCATTGGCCGCATTGCGGAACATCAGGAAGGACGAGTCCGCCGCATCCAGTTCCAGCGAGGCCATGCCCACGGTCAGGGTCCGGACTTCTCCGGCCTGTTCCGCGATGACGATCGGCTCAGGCGCACCATTGAGCGGCGCACCACTTGGTTCGTCTTCGTCAAAATCATCGTCATCGGCATGGCTGTCGCGCATGCCCTTGAGAACGACAATCGGAAGACTTTCGGCCGGAAGCTCGGCCTTGTTGTCGTTATGGTGGTTCTTCAGTTTTCTCTTGTACCGGCGGAGGCGCTTCTCCAGGCGCTCCATGGTTTCTTCCGCTGCCTTGTAGGCATCACCGGCTTCGCCGTGAGCCTGCAGCATCACTCCCGACGGCAGATGCACCGAACAGTCGACGCGAAAGCCGACGCCCTCGCGAGAGATCGATACATAAGCTTCACCGGGACGGTTGAAGTATTTGGCTACTCCGTCTTCCACGCGCCCGAGAATCTGTTCTCGCAGCGCGCCGCTGACGTCGATGCCCTTGCTGACCACCTGTATATGCATGCGCTCCTTCCCGCCGGCCATTCACCGGCACGTGAGGCGTTGACGTGCAGTTCCGCCTCTCCTCGGAAAGCGGGCGGAACCTAGTCGCGGGCCGCAGGGGGAGTCAATGACTGTTCTCCGGATGCCAACGGACCGCGTATTCGGTGGAGGGTTTCCACCGGGGCGCTCCAACAAGCGATCCCTAGCCAGCACGTTTGAGTATACGTCGGCGCTGGACCGAGGAGGGGATGTTGAGCGCCTCCCGGTATTTGGCCACAGTCCGGCGGGCGATTTCAATCCCTTCATCCCGCAATTGTTCGACGAGACTGTCATCGGACAGCACATCACTGGCGGATTCCTGGCCGATCATCGTCTTGATCCGATGCCGTACTGCCTCGGCAGAGTGGGCCTCCCCGCCCCCAGCGGAAGGAATGGCCGAGGTGAAGAAATATTTCAGTTCGAACATGCCACGCGGGGTGGCGACATACTTGTTCGAGGTCACCCGGCTCACGGTCGACTCGTGCATGCCGATCGCGTCCGCCACGGTTTTCAGGTTCAGCGGGCGCAGATAGGCCACGCCATGGGCGAGGAACATGTCCTGCTGGCGCACGATCTCGCTGGCAACCTTGAGAATGGTCCGGGCGCGCTGGTCCAGGCTTTTGACCAGCCAGGAGGCGTTCTGGGAGCATTCGGTGATGAAAGTCTTGTCCGTTTCCGATTTCGCGACGGCGGTGATCTCGTTGAAATAGCTGTTATTGACGAGGACGCGCGGCAGGGTTTCGGAGTTCAGCTCGACCTGCCAGCTGCCGTCGGGTGACTGGCGAATAAAGACATCCGGCGATACGGCCCGGGTCGAATCGCTGCCAAAGGCATGTCCGGGCTTGGGCGTCAGGTCGCGGATTTCGGCGATCATCTCGTCGAGATCCTCATTATCGACCCCGCACAGGGATTTCAGCGCCGGATAATCATGCCTGGCCAGGCGCTCGAGATTGTCGAGCAGCGCGGCCATGGCCGGATCGAGCCGATTCTTGTCCTTGAGCTGCAGGGCGAGGCACTCGGGCAGGTCCCGCGCCATTACGCCGGCCGGATCGAAGGTCTGGGTCAAGGACAAGACTGCTTCAACGCGGGCCCGCTCGACACCCAGCTGTTGTGCAATTTCATCGAGATCGGAGCGCATATAGCCATCATCATCGGCCAGGTCGATCAAGTGAGCGCCGATCAGGCGATCAACCGGGTCACCCGTGGCCATCGACAATTGTTCGTGCAGGTGTTCGGCCAGCGAAATCTCGCGGGACGAATTGGCGATGGCGTCGTAATCCTCGCTGGCAGGGCCTCGCCCGCCACTGCCGGCCGAATAGGTCGAGCTTGAGCTCGCGCCGATGGCGGCGCCGGATTCCACGCCTTCCACGCCGGACAGGTCGGACTTGGAATCATCGCCGTGCATCATGTCGGCATCGGCATCCATCGAATCATTGGCATCGGCGGATGGCGCAGCGAGTTCCAGCTCGCGTGGCTCGCCCTGACCCTCTTCGCGAAGTGATTCGGTCGAATCATTCCGGTCATCACGCTCGAGCAGGGGATTGCGTTCCAGCTCGCCTTCGACGAACTCGGCAAGCTCGACATTCGAGAGCTGCAACAGCTTGATGGCTTGTTGGAGCTGGGGCGTCATCACCAGGGATTGTCCCTGGCGCATATCCAGCTTCTGCATCAATCCGGCCATGTGAACCTCTGTTTGGTACGTTTCCTGCAGAGGTTAATCAGCCAAAACTTTCTCCGAGATAAACGCGCCGCACATCCGGGTCGGCCCGGATCTCCGCCGGCGATCCCTCAAACAGCACTTCACCCTCGTGGATGATCGTGGCTCTGTCAGTGATTTCAAGGGTTTCGCGGACATTGTGGTCGGTAATAAGAATCCCGATTCCGCGTTCCTTGAGGAAGCGGATCAAGTCGCGGATATCCGTGATGGCCAGAGGGTCAATGCCGGCGAAGGGCTCATCCAGCAGCATGAAGGAGGGGCGAGTCGCCAGGGCGCGGGCGATTTCCATGCGTCGCCTTTCCCCGCCTGACAGTGACGGAGCCGGCGCGTTGCGGAGGTGCGAAATCCGCAATTCCTCGAGCAGCTGATCGACCAGGGCGTGGCGCGCATCACGGTCCTTCTCGACCACTTCGGCCACAGCCAGAACATTCTGTTCCACCGTCATGCCGTGGAAGATGGACTTTTCCTGCGGCAGATAGCCAATGCCCAGCCGCGCCCGCTGATACATGGGCAGGCGGGTGATATCCTCGCCATCGAGCAGGATGCGGCCATAATCCGCCTGGACCAGGCCGGTAATCATGTAGAAGCAGGTCGTCTTGCCCGCGCCATTCGGCCCGAGCAGGCCGGCGACTTCGCCCCGTTGCAGCGAGACAGACACGCCTTTGACAACCGGCCGCTTGCGATAGGTCTTGCCGATCTGTTCAACAACAAGGCCGCCCGCCATGTCGGTTTCGGCGATGGGCGTGGGTTCGAATAGCGCCATAAAGGTCAGTGTCCTGGTGTCGGAAGCTGAAGATCAGCCTTCCGGAGCATCTTCGCTGGTTTCGGTCTCGTTTGTAGTGCTGGCCGGTTGCAGGACCATGCGCACGCGATCACCGGTCCCGGCCTCACCAAAATTGGAATTACCGGTCGTCAGATCATTCACAAAGCGATTGGTGGTGATGACATTCTCGCCCTGGGTGATGACGACGTCACCGGTGAGCGTGATGACTTCCTCGCTCATCTGGTACACGCCACGATCACCGCGGGCGCGTTGCGCCGGCGTGATGTAGAACACATTGTCGGTCGCGACGATGCGATCGATATCGCCCCAGCCGCCGCCGGGCGCCTCGGTGTAATAGACGTCCATGCGGTCCGCCTGCAGGCTTGAATCGCCCTGCACAACATTGACATTGCCCAGCCAGACAATGTGGCGTTCGGCATCCAGGACTTCAAACGTCTCCGCTTCGATATCCAGTGGCAGCGAGGAATTACCGATCTGGCCTGCAGCTGTGCCGGATGGAAAGGCTGCGCTCATCAGGCCGAGCAGGGCAATCGCAGTTAGGCGCATCATTCGTTTCCTTCCTCGGGCGAGGCCTCCGCCTCGGTGATGGTTCGGCTCTGGGTCAATCGGGCCCGGACATTGCCGGTGAAGACGATCCGGTTGCCACCATCGGAGATTTCATAACTGTCAGCCCGGATTGTACCCATCGGGCCGGTTCCTGCCACCGCTTCCTGTCCGATGACGCGTTCCTCGCGCAGGAATATGCGTGCATGGCTGGACTGGAATTCATATCCGGCCCGTGTCCGGAAATTGACGTCCGAATACAGGTCGAGAATACGATTGGGCAGATCGTAGCGTCCGGATTCCGCTAGCACTTGCGAGACATCAGCTCCGGCATCCAGGAAATTGTAGTCCAGGCGCGGGCGTTCCAGTTCTGTCACGCCGTCGGCCGCGTCGCGGCGGCGGATGGCGACATCCGCGGTCACCGCATAGGGGGTGAGATTCTCGTCGCGGCCGGTGAAGCGCGGATTGGTCATCCGGACATCCGTGCCGACGGCTTCGGCTTCGCGCGCCGCGCCTCCGCCTGACCCCAAGATGAGCTGTACGATCAAGATGCCGAGGATCGTCAACGCCGCCGCCGTGAAGAAGAGGCGCAGGCCCCGCACGAAGGCGGTCCGGCGGCGGGCCACGCTCAAGGCAAGCACGCGCCGCGGCTCCCAGCTGGCATGCGGGGTTGGCTGCAGGGCGTCATGGCCGAAAGAGGCGGTCAGACTCGTCACCGGTTCACAATTATCCTATCGCGCCTTTCGGCGAGGTTGCGCCGCCAGAAAGACCAGTCTTTGCGAGCCTTTTCAAGGCGACCGCCTTCAGGAGTGGGCAAAAATGTCGATTTCCGGCCAACCGGCCAGATCCAGCCGGGCACGCGTCGGCATGAAGTCGAAACAGGCCTTGGCCAGGTCCAGACGGCCCTCGCGCTCAAGCATCTTGGACAGGGCTTCGCGCAGCTTGTGCAGGTGAAGCACGTCGGAAGCCGCATAGTCCAGCTGGGCCGGGGACAACTCGTCCGCCCCCCAGTCCGAGGACTGCTGCTGTTTGTTCATGTCGGCGCCGACGAGTTCGCGGGTGACATCCTTGAGGCCATGCCGGTCGGTATAGGTGCGGGCCAGCTTGGAGGCGATCTTGGTGCAGAAGATCGGTGCCATGGTCACGCCGAGATACTTCTCGACCATGGCCACGTCGAAGCGGGCGAAGTGCAGGATTTTCTCGACCTTGGTATCGGCGAGGACGCGCTTGAGATTGGGACAGTCGTAATCGGGCCGGTTCATCTGCACGACATGGGCGTCGCCATCGCCGGCCGAGAGCTGCACGACACACAGCATGTCGCGGGTCAGGGACAGGCCGAGGGTCTCGGTGTCGACGGCGACCAGCGGCCCGAGGTCGACATCGGCGGGCAGGTCACCCTTGTGATAGTGCACGGTCATGGTGTCATCCTTGTTTGTTCCAGCGTCTAGCGCCGCGCAGCGCGGGGCGCAATGCGCGCAAGCTTGTCAGTGACGCTGGTTTCGTCGTCGCGGTTAAGGAATTGCGGGGTTTCCAGCTCGGCTGAGGGTGCATTGGCGATGACCGCATCGAGCAGCGCCGTGACCGCTGCGCCGTCCGGGCTGGCCCGCCAGTCCGAGCGCCGCTCGATGATCGCGGCGCTTGTCTGCGCCAGCGTGTCCGGGGTCAGCCTGTCGCCGGTCACGCGCGGATCGCTCGGATCCTCGCCACCCATGATGGCCAGCATGTCGGTGCCGATATGCGGCAGATAGTGCGAGGGCTCGTAGAAGGTCGGGTGAGCGACCGTCGCCTCAGCTGAGGGCGCATCGACCGCGGCAAAGGGTCGGAAGCCGGAGAAATCGTACAGCTGCGCGCCGCCGCCGGGCCGGCAGGCATTGACCGGATCGCGGTCGGCATAGCGGGCAAAGGTCTCGGTCAGGGCCGCGCGGAAGGCGAGATAATCCTCGCCGCGGCCGGCCCGGAACATCGCCTCCTCGCGCCAGGCGTGGAGCGGGTGGATAAAGCCAGTCACCTGCACGCCTTCGGCGGTCAGACGGTCAAGCACGCGCTCGAACAGGGCCAGGCGTTCCGGGTCGAAGCGATAGCCCAGATAAAAGCGGTAAATCCCGCGCGCGCCGTTCTCGTACCGCTCTCGCTGGGCCCCGGCCGGATAGGTGTCGGCCCAGGGCACGCGCGGCTGCGATCCGGTGAGATTGTCGGCCAGGAGCTGGATCGCCGCGCCGAACGTACTGGGTGACAGGGCCACGCGGGCCCGGGCGAAATCGGCATGGCCGTCGCGCAGCGCCGACAGCCAATAGGTCGCCTTGGCCTTGGAATGGGTGCCGAATTCGTCGAGATCGAGCCCGATCACCACGCAGCGCAAATCTTCGCTCTGGGCCGCGAGGGCGGCGGCCTGGGAGAGCTCAAAGATATTGGTGCCGCGCATGCCGGCATTGATGAAGCCCTCGGGCAGGTCGGCCGGATCGCGCGGAAACCCGTCCACAGTGCGCGAGGAGCCGAGCAGGATGGCGTCGATCCCGCCACGCGCCAGCTGATCGCCGACATGCACCCGGCCGCCATCCTCGTGGATCCGCGTATCGCGACTGGTCAGACCGGGAATGTCCGGCGAGCCGGTGATGTCGAAGGGGTCGACCAGCGCATTGAAACCCGCGAACCCGGCCAGGGACGCGAAGAGGGCGATCAGCAATGTCACGGCATAGCGGTGCATCTCGGCGCGGTCCTAGAAGGTGTAATAGATGAATTCGGAGGTCTTCCAGGCGTTCAGCACGGACAGGAAGAGCAGGAAGGCGGCGCCGATGGCCGCCAGCCGGGTAAAGCGCCAGCGCAGGCCCGGCTTGGGTTTGATCTGGGCGTCCTTGAGGGTCTGTTCGTCAATCACATCCGCGAAGAGCTCCGGCGTATCCGGCAGCGACCAGACCAGGGTCAGGCCGAAAATCACCCAGGCGATCAGTTCGCCTGACACGCCTTCCAGGCCCAGCCCGGAGAAACCGAACATGCCGGCCAGGATGCGCCCGGCGCCCGACCAGGTCTCGGCCCGGAAGAAGACCCAGGCGATGGTGGTGAAGGCGAAGGTCAGGCCGATGGCAATGATGCGGCGGTGACCGTCAAACCAGCCCTTCGGCCCCCACTTGTTCCAGTAATGGTTCACCGTCAGGCCCAGCCCGTGCAACCCGCCCCAGATCACAAAGGTCCAGGCGGCGCCATGCCAGAGCCCGCCGAGCAGCATGGTCGCCATCAGATTGATCGAGCGCCGTGTCTCGCCATGCCGGTTTCCGCCCAGCGGGATGTAGAGATGATCGCGCAGGAAATGGCTCAGCGTGATGTGCCAGCGGCGCCAGAACTCGACCACTGAAGCGGATTTGTAGGGTCCGTTGAAATTGACCGGCAGCCGAAAGCCCAGGCAACGGGCCAGGCCCAGCGCCATGTCGGAATAGCCGGAGAAGTCGAAGAAGATCTGCAGCGCGTAGGCCATGGCCCCGAACCAGGCGGCGACCAGTCCGGGCGTGTCGCCGCGCTCGGCCATGGCAAACAGGGAGGAGGCATAGGGTTCGATGCTCTCGGCGATCAGGACTTTCTTGGCCAGGCCGATGGCAAAGAGGGACAGGCCGACCCCGAGATTGTCCCAGAGGTCGTCCTTGCGTGTGGTGTCATTGAATTGCGAGGCGATCTGGTGGTGCTGGATCAGCGGGCCGGCCACGATGTGCGGGAAGAAGGAGACGAAAAGGGCGTGCGCAAAGAAGCGGCCCGGATCGGTCTTCCGGCGGGCGACATCGACCAGGTAGGAGATTTGCTGGAAGGAGAAAAAGGAGATGGCCAGCGGCAGACCCAGCCCCAGTTCGGGAATGTCGAGCCCGGTCAGCGCATTGATATTGCTCGCCAGGAAGTCGGCATATTTGAAGAAGCCGAGCAGGGAGAGATTGAAAATGATGCCGACGGCGAGCAGGGGCTGATTGCCCCAGCGCCGCATCAGGCGCGCCACAATGTGGTTGATGATCACCGAGCCGAGCAGAAGCAGGACATGGCGGATGAACCAGAGGGAGCGGATCAGGCTCTCGACTGTCCAGCCATCCAGCTCGTGCCAGGGCGCTCGCGATACGTCCCACCAGGCGTAGAAGAAGAAGCTCGCGGCGGCGAGCAGGGAGAGCGCCGTCCAGTGCGAGATATAGCGCCGCGCCAGATAATAGGTCAGCAGCACGCCGGGCAGGAAAAGAAACAGGAATTCGAAGGAATTGAAGATCATTGCCGCGCCGCACCGGAGGTCGCAGGGACGCTAGCCCTCCCCCGCCGAGGCGGCAAGGCAGGCCTGCACGCAGGCGGGTTATCCACAGGCGTGGCCCTGTTTTGTGACAAATGCGTGTCTTAAGTCTCTGTTAATGAAGTTTGTGGTGAAAAAATTTGCGCACTAATCAGCTATAATTGCTTTATTCTAAAGGTATGAAAGGGCATTGCGAAAACTAACGAAACGTCCGTACACGGACTTTACAATCAGGCGAGCATCTGTAACATTAGTGTCATACACAGTCCTCAAGAGTTTCTCGCAGGAGGGAGACCCAATGAAAAAGCAAAGCACAATGATCGCCGCTTCCCTTGCCGCATCCTTCGCCCTGATGGCACCGGCCGCAGCCCAAGCCCCCGATAGCGGGGAAGCCTTTCTTCTCGAAATGATGGGCGAGCGCGGCTGGGAAGTGTCATGCCAGCTCACCCAGGGTGATGGCGACAGCATTGCCACGCGCGAGCGCGGCCGCGGCCTGCTCGATAATGGCCGTTTCTCGGTCGGTGATGTCGTCAGTGGCCTGTGCACCTATTCGGTGCCGGATCGCGGCGAGCTTCGCCTCACGCTCAATGTCGAACACACCCAGCTGGAATGCCCCTTCACGGTGACCGAGGCCGGCTTCTGCCGCGCCTATCTCCAGCCGGGCGAGACCGGCAGCTTCAACATCCAGCGTCGCTCGACCCCGGTCGCGACCGGCTCGTAAGCGCACATGACGACCTGACCTGTACGAAGCACCACAGGTTAAAGACGCCCGGCTGTGTCCCCCGCAGTCGGGCGTTCTTCTGTCATCTGTTCTGGGGGCGACCCACGCCCAAACGAAAACGGACCGCCAGGCGGTCCGTTCATTCATCACATCTTGTGAAAGAGGATGGTGCCCAGGAGAAGACTCGAACTTCCACTCCCTTGCGGGAACTGGCACCTGAAGCCAGCGCGTCTACCAATTCCGCCACCTGGGCAGGTGTCAGAGGCGCGGTAACTAAAGAAGGCTTGGGGCAGTGTCAACGGACTTTGGGCATTGCCGGCAGCGGCAAACGCAGCCCGATGCGTCACGATGATTTGACGGTTTGGTGGCCGCGGCCCCGCTTGCCGCCGGGCGGTGCCTGATCCACGGTATCGCGCGTGTCTGACCGGGCTCGGGCGCTCTTGTCGGAAATTGGAAACATGCATGAAACTTCTCTTCGCAACCGGGCCGCGAACCGCGCTGCTGTCGGCCCTCCTACTCCTCGCCACGCCTGCCGTTTTGGCGCAATCCGACGCCACGGACCGCGCTGCCATTCTGAACATCCTGGAAAACGGCCCGGTCGCGATCGGCCCCGGTACTGAAAACTGGGAGGTGAACTTTCACCCGGACTGGACGGTCTGGTTTGCCGGCGGGGACGCAGTCCGCGACCGCGGGCCTCATATGGCCGATGTTCGCGATTATGTCGGGCGTGGTGCGGACGTGGTCGAGTTTGAGCTGGATCTGGTCAGCCTTCAGATTCGCGGCGACACGGCCTTCGCCCGCTATAATGCGGTCGAACACATCATTGAGGGCGATGGCGGGCGTCGCGATGTGGCCTATTCGGGCACGGACTGGCTGGTGCGTGAAGACGGTCGCTGGCTGATCCTGTCGACCACGGTCGCCTTTCCGGAGCGCGATATGGCGGACTAGCCGTGCCGCGCCGGACAGACGTTCAAGCGCATTGCCGCATGGACAGGCGCGCGGTTTTTTGGTCTATCCCGGACAAACCCTGTTTTCGCGAGGGCAATCCATGCTGAGAGACGAGATCATCACCGTGTTCGGCGGGTCCGGCTTTGTCGGGCGTCATGTGGTTCGGGCGCTGGCCAAGGCCGGCTACCGGGTCCGCGTCGCCTCACGCCGCCCGCACCTGGCCCAGGACCTGCGCGTCATGGGTGTGGTTGGCCAGGTCCAGCTGGTCCAGGCCAATCTTCGGGTGCCAAGCTCGGTCGAGCGAGCCCTCGATGGTGCCTCAGGCGTGGTCAATCTGGTGGGTGTGCTCAATGAGAGCGGCCGCCAGACCTTCTCTCGCCTGCATGCGCTCGGTGCGAAGACGATTGCGGAGACCGCGGCCGCGATGGGCGTCTCCCGCATGATTCATATCTCGGCCATTGGCGCCTCGGCAGACAGCGCCTCGCGCTATGCCCGAACCAAGGCGGAAGGCGAAGCCGCCGTGCTGGCGGCGCTTCCCGAGGCGACGATCCTGCGGCCCTCCATCGTTTTCGGGACCGAGGACGGCTTCTTCAACCGCTTCGGCGCCATGGCCCGCTTTGTGCCGGCCTTGCCGCTCTTTGGCGGTGGCCAGAGCAAATTCCAGCCCGTTTTCGCCGGTGATGTCGGCAAGGCCGTGCTGGCCGCCTTCGAGCGCAATGACGCGCGCGGCGAAACCTATGAGCTGGGCGGTCCGGGCATCTATACATTCGAAGCGCTGATGAAACTCATTCTGGACGAGATTGACCGTCCGCGTTTCCTTCTGCCCCTGCCCTGGGCAATTGGCAGCGTCATCGCGACCGTGTCCGAACTTGTCGGTGCCCTGCCGCTGATGCCGGTTGTGATCACCCGCGACCAGCTGACCCAGCTGCGCTCTGATAATGTCGTGTCCGAAGGCGCCAAGGGCCTGGCGGATTTGGGTATTGCCGGTGAAACGGTGGAAGCTATCGTGCCGAGCTATCTCGAGCGCTATCGCCGCTATGGCCAGTTCCACGAACGCGAAGCCTGATCCCGCGCGTTCAGGTCGATGAGTTCAAACGGGCCGCGTCGCTACGCGGCCCGTTTTTTCTGACCGCGGCGCAGCCAGGCCAGCACGGGCAGTCCGGCGGCCAAGATCAGCAATCCGCCGACACCCAGCGGTCCATTCCACGGCCATTGCGGTACTGACAGAAAGAGCAGGGAGACGCCGGCGACCGCATTCAGCGAGCCGTGCAGCCCGGCCGCGGCGATGACGCCACCGCGCTCGCGCAGATGGGCGTGATAGGGCGTCCAGAGCGTCGTGAAGGCCGCCATGATGGCGACACCGGTCCAGCCCAGTTCGGGATAATTATAGCCCATCAGAATGATCGGGGCGTGCCAGATACCCCACAGCACGCCCACCACAAGGCACATCGGCCAGAAGCCCAGGCCGGCCAGACGCGGCTGCAGCCAGCCGCGCCAGCCCAGCTCCTCGCTGATCAGCAGGAAGGCGGTGTTGAAGAGGATGCCGACCGGCAGGCCGATTGCCAGCTGGATGACAAGCAGCAGGCTCGGATCCATGGGTAAGTCCTCGCCGCTGGCCGCCAGCTGGGCGGCGATGACTGCTGCCGGATCGCCGGGCGCCTGGCCGGACAGGGCGAGGGTGGCGCCGATCGCGAGGGCGCAGATCAGGATGGGCAGCAGCCAGCCGATCACGGTCCACCTGACGATAAGGCCAAAGCGGAAGCCGGCCAGTCCGATCGCCGCCAGCCGCCGTCCCTTGTCGAAGAAGACCATGCAAACGAGCGCGCCCACAGCCGGCCCCATCATCATCAGCGACAGCAGACCCAGACTGCCGAGCGGACCCTGGGCGCCCATCCCGCCGGTGGCGTGGATGGAATACGCGACCGCCCAGCTGAAACCGAAGGCGATGACAAGGAAGACGGACAGGGCACGCATGGCCACCTCGATTAATTAGCTTTATTCCTAATCAATCATGGGAACACGGCTCGGGCAAGGAAATTCGGCAAACCGCTAAATAAAGAATAGGAGCAAGGCGAGGCCTAGGGCGACGCGGTAGAGGGCAAAGGGCAGAAAGCCGATCCGGTCGACCAGCTTCATCAGGACCGCGATGGCCGCCCAGGCGGTGACGGTCGAAAGGCCCGCCACGATCAGGCCGTCTGTCAGACTGGCGCCCGTGACAGCCCCGTCTGTCCGGGCCAGCTCGATCAGCGAGATGAGTCCGAAGGCCGCGATCACGGGAATGGCCATCAACATGGAGAAGCGGGCACTTTCCTGCCGGGTCAGACCGAGGCCGCGCGCTGCCGTCATGGTCACACCGGAGCGCGACGCGCCGGGAATGAGGGCGAAAAGCTGGGCAATACCGATCAGGGCGGCCTGGCGGAAACTCATCGTCTCCAGCGTATCGACCTGGCGGCCATAGCGGTCAGCCAGCCAGAGCGGCAGGGCGAAGACCAGGGTAGAGATGGCAATCACCAGGGGCGAGCGCAGGGCGTCGACCAGGTCAAAGGCCACAAGGCCGCCGGCGACGATGAAGATGGGCGGCATGGAGGCGCCGACCAGCAGAGCGATGCGACCGCCCGGCGTCATCCGGCCCTGGAGCAGGGCCAGCTTGCCGACCGCAACAGCACCGATATCGCGCCGGAAATAGATCAACACGGCGAGCAGGGACCCGGCATGGGCCATGACATCGATCAGCGGGCCCTGATCGGCCTGACCGGTCACTTGCGGCGCGAGGATGAGATGGGCCGAGGAGGAAATCGGCAGGAATTCGGTAATGCCCTGCACGAGCGCGAGAAGAATGAGATAGATCAAGCTCATGAAACCGGCCTGCTGGAGGGTGAGACGCGATATTTGAACAATCGGCGTGGCTTGGCCAGCACCTTGGCCTGTCCGACACAGCCTGGGCAGGGCGGGCCTGATTGACGACAGGCCCGCAGCGGCTCAAAACCGGGGCAGAAGGACTGATCCATGCCCCATGATTTCGCTGGCAGCCCGCAAGGGCCCGGGCGCCTGAGCCCGAAGGACGCGCTCAGCCATACCGGTCAGGCCACGGCCGCATCGGTTGCGGTGGCCCTCATCCTCACCCTGACCAAGGCTGTGGTCTGGTGGATGTCCGGCTCGGTCGCCCTGCTCGCCTCGATGGCAGACAGCCTGCTCGACCTGACGGCCTCCCTGACCGTGTATCTCTCCGTGCGCTATGCCGCCGAGCCGGCCGATGCCGAGCATCGCTACGGGCATGGCAAGGCGGAAGCCTTTGCCGGCATCCTGCAAGCCATTTTCGTGGCCATGTCGGCGGTTCTCCTCCTGCGCGAGGGGATCGAACATTTGATCGATCCGGTCGAAGTGCGGGCCTCGGGCTGGGCCATCGCTGTGATGGGACTTTCCATCGTCCTGACGCTGGGCCTGCTGGTGGTGCAGACGCGGGCGGTGAAGGAGACCGGATCGGTCGCGGTGGAAGGTGACAGGGCTCATTATTTCTCCGACCTTGGTGCCAATGCCGTGGTCATTGTCGGAATTGTCGGGGCGACGGCAGGCGGTCTGCTCTGGCTGGACGCAGTCGCTGCTCTCGCCGTCTCGCTCTGGCTGTTCTGGACCGCCTGGGGCGTGGCGCGCGGTGCCGGTGACCAATTGATGGACCGCGAACTGCCGGACGAGGCGCGCGAGAATATCCGTACCCTGGCCGGCAATGATCCGCGCATCATCAATATCCACGAGTTGCGCACGCGCGCGTCCGGCCCGCTCATCCATATCCAGTTCCACCTCGCGCTCGACCCGCATCTCACACTCAGCGAGGCGCATGGCATCCTGGTCGACTGCGAGCGTCGACTGATCGAAGCCTATCCGGCCGCCGATATTCTCATCCATGCCGACCCGCATGGAGAGGCCGAACCGCATGGCGCTGAATTTTTCAATGCAGAAAGCACGTCCAAGGACGCTTAGACTTCCGGTTGAAGCGGGTTAGCCTGACACCATGCGTACGCTCCACTTCTGGCCCCTCGACCCGTTCTCAAGACAGGTTCGCCTCGTCCTCGAGGAGAAGTCGCTGCGCCATGACCTGCAGCTGGAAGTGCCCTGGGAGCGCCCGGATGACCTTCTTTCGCTCAATCCGGCCGGTACCACGCCGGTTCTGGTCGATGAAAGCGGTGGCGGTCGACGCGTCATTGTCGAGAGCCGCGCCATCCTGGAATATCTCGAAGAGACCACGCCCAGCCCCTGCCTTTTGCCGGGCGGCCCGGCCGAGCGCGCCGAGGCGCGCCGGCTGGTGGACTGGTTCGATCGCAAATTCGACGGCGAGGTGAATGCCTATCTCCTGCACGAAAAGCTGGAGAAGCGGGCCCAGGGCCTCGGCGCGCCGGACCCGGCAGCCCTGCGCGCGGGCCGCGAGCATTTGCGATGGCATCTCGACCATATGGCCTGGCTCCTGGAAGCGCGCGACGGCCTGGCCGGTCCGCGCTATACGCTCGCCGATATTGCGGCGGCGGCGCATCTGTCCTGCGCGGATTATCTCGGCGATGTCCCTTGGGACGAGTTCGAGCCGGTCAAGCAATGGTATTCCCGCGTAAAGTGCCGCCCGGCGTTTCGGGGCCTGCTGGCGGACAAGCTGCCGGGTGTCCCGGCGGCGGCGCACTATGCGGATCTGGATTTTTGAACCGAGCTCTATGGGGGGTGGTATGCGTACAGTTCTGGTGATTTTGGTCTGGCTATGGTCAGGCGGAGCCATGACGCACGCTCAGGAGTCCGATCCGATGGGCCCCGCGCGGGCGTTTATCGCCTGGAGTTCTGAGGTCAACCAGACCAATACCGAGATTATGGCCTTGATGGAACGTATCTTCGAGGCCGACGAGTATGGTGTCTCGGTCCGTGAAGGGCTGATCAGTGAAGCCGAGGGCGAGGCCGGCCTCGATGCTTGGCGTCGCGAACTCGATACCGCGCTGGCAGGCCTCGAGGCGCGTGTCGAGGTTTTGCGTGAGGGGCCGGAGATGGTTCCCGACGGCAAGGAAAAGATTGTCGATACGCTGACGCGCAATCTGGATTCCGGATTCGAACTTGTCAGTGAGGTCCTCGATGTCGCCGAGGATGCAGCGCGCCAGGACATTGCCGGAAAACCGGTTGATGACTATGCGATTTACGAGGCGCGCTATGCCGTGCTCCAGAACTATTATTCCGGCCAGGTGGCAAACCTCGAGGCGGCGCTCGATTCCGTTGATGCCCGCCATCCACAGGGCCCGCTGCTGCGGGCGACGCTCCTCAACATTGAAAGCGCGATTATCGGCCTTGAGCTGGGCCGTCTTTCCTTCGGCGGCGAGCCATCCGAGCACGCGGTGGACGATCCGCAGGCCGTATTCGCAGAAAACCAGCGCGCCGTCGGTCGTGAAGTCGATCAGGCAGCCGCACTGCTGCGAACCATGCAGGCCGAATTCGCGCGCGTCCCGCGCACCAGCCCTGAGGCGGAGCGCATGATGGATGCGCTGGATGTCATGCTGAGCAGTTTTCCCGAGAGTTTCCAGGTCGAGATCGACGGCGCGGCGATCTTTGACGGCCTGCCCGACCGTATCGCGGCGGGCGGCTCCGAGGCGACCTTCGAATTCGCCGATGAGCTGACAGCCTATGAGGCGGCCCGGGATGTCTTGAATGCCGAGCGGATACGCTTGGCGTCGGAACTCTAGCCGGCGGGAGCGCAATGTCGCCGGACTCTCTCAAATCCCTCGCCCTCGAGCTCGGTTTCTCCACCGCCCGCATCTGTCGGGCGGACGAAGCCTGGCCCGCCGGTGAGCGATTGGCCGAATTCATCGCCGACGGCCATCACGGCTCGATGGTCTGGATGGAAGACACGCTGGAACGGCGCCAGCATCCAACCGCCATGTGGCCGGACGCGAAGTCGGCGGTGGTTGTCGGTTTGAACTACGGACCGGAGCAGGACCCGCTGCCCCTGCTTGAGCGGCGATCGGAAGGCGTGGTTAGCGTCTATGCGCAAAACGCCGACTATCACGACCTCCTCAAGAAGCGGCTCAAGCATCTCGCCCGGGCCTTTGCCGAGAAAACCGGCCAGCCGGTGAAGGTGTTTGTCGATACCGCGCCGCTGATGGAAAAGCCGTTGGCGGAAAAAGCGGGTGTCGGCTGGCAGGGTAAACACACCAATCTTGTGAGCCGCGAATTCGGCTCCTGGCTCTTCCTGGGTGTGATGCTGACCGCGGCCGAGCTGGAACCGGACGCGCCCGAGCGCGACACTTGCGGCTCCTGCCGGGCCTGTCTCGATATCTGCCCGACCGACGCCTTCCCGCAGCCTTACCGGCTCGATGCGCGGCGTTGCATTTCCTATCTGACCATCGAGCACAAGGGTGTCATCCCGGTCGAGTTCCGCGCGCCCATGGGCAATCGCATTTATGGCTGTGATGACTGTCTCGCCGTGTGCCCCTGGAACAAGTTCGCGCAGACCAGCAATGAGATGGCATTCCATCCGAGGCCAGAGCTCAAGGGGCCTTTGCTGGCCGAGCTGGCAGCGCTCGATGATGCCGGATTCCGACAGGTTTTCACCGCCTCGCCGGTCAAGCGGATCGGTCGTGACCGCTTTGTCCGCAATGTCATGATCGCGATCGGCAATTCCGGCGATGCCGGCCTGATCCCCTCGGTCGAGGCGGCGCTGGGAGATGCGGCGCCGGCGGTGCGGGCCATGGCCGTGTGGGCGCTTGCCCGGCTTGATGATGAGCGCGCCCGCGCGGCGTCGGCCGCGGCGCTTGATGCTGAAACGGACGCGGATGTCAGAGCCGAATGGCGCCGCCTCCTGTCTGGGGCTGAATAAGAAATCCGGTTTCGTATTGAGAGGATATTATCCTTTTCGGAGCTAGCCTGACCCCTTGAGCATGATGATGACACGACGTTCGGGGGGGCGATGTCATGACAGGTCTGATTGAAGGCGGCGCGAAATGACGTCGGCAGATTTTCAAAGCGATATGTCGCCCGAGGCCATCTCGGTTTTGATCTGCGAGAGCAGTTCCGTGCAATTGCGCATCCTGTCCGAAGCGGTCCGCCAGGCGGGTTATTCGGTCCAGACGGCCTCGACGGCCGAGGAGGCGCTCAATTTCCTGAACTTGATGCCGGTCGACATTTTCCTGACGGGAATTGAGGTCGGATCAGTGTCTGGCCTGGAGGCCTGCTGGTCGCTGAAATCGAACACCGAGACCGAGTCCGTCTACACCATCGTCATCACGGCGTCCGGCGAAGACCGCCGACTCGAGGAATCGCTGGATGCGGGGGCGGATGATTTCATCCGCAAGCCGGTCAACATGACCGAATTACGGGCCCGGCTGCGGGCCGCCAGCCGCCTGGTGCGGATGCAGAAACAATTCCGGCGTCTGGCCGAAACCGACGCCCTGACCGGCGCCGCCAATCGCCGCGCCTTCATGCAGTATCTCGAGATGAAGGCCCAGTATGCGACCCGTGACGACACGCCGCTCTCCGTCGTCATGGTCGATCTCGATCACTTCAAGACGATCAATGACGAGCATGGCCACGCAGCGGGCGACGCAGTGCTTATCGAGACGGTTGATGCCATCCAGGCCTGTTTGCGTGATGGCGACATGCTGGGGCGGCTGGGTGGCGAGGAATTCTGCATTGTATTCCCCGGCGCCGGTCTGCACTCGGCGGCGCTGGCCGGTGAGCGAATTCGCGCGGCGGTCGAAGCCATGACCATCAAGACAGAGGCGGGTGTCGCGATTCCGGTGACGGCCAGCCTCGGCATCGCCAGCCTCGGTCATGACGATCTGATTGCCGCGCCGGACCTGCTTTTGCAGGCGGCGGACGCCGCACTCTATCGTGCCAAGTCCGGGGGACGAAACCGGGTTGAGCTCGACAATGGCCAGTCTCAGCCGGATCACGGCCTGCGCGCGGCAGGCTGATCACTCTTCATTGCCGGGCGCGGTGCGTCGTGCTTCCAGAATTGCGCCACGCAGGAGCAGGGAAGGGATATCATCGGGTTCCTGCTCGCGCGCATTCTCCATCGCCGCCCAGGCTGCATCCAGTTCACCGCGCGCGAGATGCACCTGACCCCGATACCGCCAGCCAGCGGCCAGGTATGGTGCCTGCTCCACGAGCGCGTCAGCATCCTCGACCAGGCCATCCCAGTCCCGCGTTTCGGCGCGAAGCTGCGCCCGGGCGAGCCGGGTCGGAATGGCGTCCGGCTGAAGGTCCAGCGCAGCGCTATAGGCCTCGGCCGCGGCGTCGATCAGGCCTTCGGCAAAGCGGGTGTCGCCGGCGAGGGTTAGCAGTTCGGCCCGTTCGGTTTCGACCATGCCGACGGCGAGACCGTTTGACAGATTGACGAGGATGTCGGCCCCGATTTCCGGCTCGCCCAGCGCGATCAGGGCGCGGGCCTCGCACACTTCGGCCGGCCAGCCGCCGCCCTCGAGGCGCCAGGTCTGTGCCTGCTCGAGCGCCTCGCTGGAATCGAGCTGGATCTGGCCGAGGCAGGTGTCAAACCGTATCCGCTCGCGATAGGCCGCATCGGTTTGGGCCAGCAGGGCCGGTGTGAGGGCCAGGGCGAGGGCCAGAGCGAGAAGGCAGGCGGGCAGGGCATAACGCATGGGACAACTCCAACACAGGACTGACGCCGGATCGCGCGCCCCCGCGTCGCCGATCCCGACCCTTGCCATAATGCAGAACAGCCCGACCAGGATAGTCCCTCTCCACACAGCAGGCCGGCGAAACAGAGGTTTGTTTTCCGGGCCGAGCTATGAAAAAAGGGAGCAACAGCTGGACGAGACCTGCTCGGCGCTGATGAGGATTCCCTCCCTTTCATGATCATTCTCCAGGTCATCCCCGAACTCGAAGCCGGCGGTGCTGAACGCACGACGCTGGAGGTCGCCGAAGCGGTGGTCGAGGCAGGAGGCCGGGCGCTGGTTGTCAGTGAAGGGGGGCGGCTAGAGCCAGAACTGGCTGCGGTCGGGGGCGAGCTGATCCGACTGCCCGTGGCGAGCAAGAACCCGCTGACATTGTGGTCCAATATGCGCGCCCTGATCGAGATCATCCGGCGCGAGCGCGTGCAGATTGTCCATGCCCGCTCGCGGGCGCCGGCCTGGAGTGCCAAATGGGCCTGCGACCGCACCGAGGCGCATTTCGTCACCACCTATCACGGCACCTACAACGCCCGATCCGGGCTCAAGCGGCGCTACAATTCGGTCATGGCGGCCGGTGAGCGGGTGATCGCCAATTCCAGTTTCATTGCCGACCATGTGCGGCGCGAACACGGTGTCCCGGAAGACCGGCTGGTGGTGATACCGCGCGGTGTGGACCTGGACCGCTTTGATATGGCTGCAGTGCCTGCTTCCCGGGTCGAAGCGCTGTTCCGTGCCTGGCGCCTTGATGTTGCGGAGGCACCGAGGCTTCTTCTGCCCGGGCGCCTGACCGGCTGGAAGGGTCAGCGCGAGGCGATCCGCGCCCTGGCCGCGCTTCCCGCCATGGAATCGGCGCCGCATCTTCTGCTCGTCGGTGATGCCCAGGGGCGCGAGGCCTATGCCGCCGAGCTCGATGAACTGGCTCGTGCGCTCGATGTGGCGGACCGGGTTCATCGTGTCGGTCATTGTTCAGATATGCCGGCGGCCTTCGCCTTGAGTGACCTGGTCCTGACGCCGTCTGTCGAGCCGGAGGCCTTCGGGCGCACCGCCGCCGAGGCGGGGGCGATGGGACGGCTCGTGATCGCCGCTGATCATGGCGGCGCCCGCGAGGTCGTGCGCGATGGCGAAACCGGTTGGCGCGTGCGGCCGGGTGATGTGGATGCGCTTTCCGCGGCGATTGCGACCGCGCTGTCGCTCGGCGCGGAGCAGCGCGCAGACATGGTCATGGCGGCGCGCGATTACATCACGACGCATTTTTCTGCACGCGCCCTGCAAGCTTCGACTTTGCGGGTCTATCATGAGGTCCTAAACTCTCACCCATGACCGATCCGCAGCGCGACATAACCTATATTCTTCATTGGGGTGATCTGGCCTCGACCGTCCGCATGCTGGCAGTTGCCAAGACCATTCGCGACACCTATCGCCGCGACCGGATCGTATTGCTGACGACGCCGGATTTCGAGGGACTGCTCAAGCATTGCCCCTGGTTCAACGTCATTGAGACCGATGCCTGTCCGGATACCCGGCCAATGACAGGGCTGCGCGACAAGCGGATCAAACTGGCCAAGCCGGTCAGGGTTTTCGATCTGGTCGGGAGTGCGGATAGCCGCAAGATCAAAGGGCTGTTCAGGTTCTCGAAGTGCAAATGGCATGAGGTCGTGGCGCGTGCTGGCGATGGGCAACATCCGGCGGACGCGGTTGCGGGCGTACTGAATGCCGCGCTCGGACTTGAGCCGACGCGCTACCCGCTTGGTGCGGCGCCGGTTCCGGATGCGAGCTGGGTCGATTTCCTGGCCAAGCAGTCTCGCATGCTCGACCCGGAATATTTTGGTCTGAATGGACCCTTCGCCTTGCTGGCCCCGGCGGGGGAAAGTGTGAAGCCGGCCTTGCGCTGGCCAAAGGAAAAATGGGCGGCGCTTGCGCATGAATTGCTGCAGGCCGGGATTACGCCGGCCTTGATCGGCGGGCCGGATACGCGTGATGTCGGGCGTCATGTGTCGCAGGTCACGCCGGGGGCACGCGATATTACCGGCAAGGCGAAACTGCCGCAGCTCGCGGGTCTCGCGCGTCGGACCTGTTTTGTCTTTTCCGAAGATACGCCGCTTTTGCATCTACTGACCGCGTCGGGCGCACCGGCGCTGGCGCTATACGGGGATGTCGGAGATCCGGCCCTGATTGCGCCGCGTGGATCCGAGCCCGTCATCCTGATGCATGCGACCACTCTGGCCCAGGTAACGCCGGAGGAGGCGATTGCCGCCATGCGCTTCGCCGGCGGGTTTGCCGATGCGCCCGCTGCGGCGTGAACCGCTCTGCAAGCTTGCCAATTGTGTTCATTTCACCATAGTGCGCGCCTCCCGGCGGAGCTGAGGCGCATTTTGGCCTGATTAGGGCTTGATCCTGCGCCCGCCCGGGAGGATTAGTTAGGTTCAGCTTTGGGGCCACAAGGGAGAAGATGCCATAGCCCGTAGACCGCACGCTGCGCAACCGCCCAAGAAAGAGGGCCCGCGCATTAACCGGGATATCCGCGTACCGCGGGTGCTCCTGATCGACGAAACTGGAGAAAAACAAGGCATTATGCCGACTGAAGCGGCGCTGGAAGCGGCCGATGAAGCCGGACTCGACCTCGTTGAAGTGTCGCCCAATGCCGATCCGCCTGTCTGCAAGATCGTCGATTATGGCAAGCTGAAATACCAGGATCAGAAGAAAAAGGCCGAGGCCAAGAAGAAGCAGAAGACCGTCGAGATCAAGGAGATCAAGATGCGTCCGAACATCGACATTCACGACTATCAGGTGAAGACGAAGGCGATGACGCGCTTTTTCGAGGCCGGCGACAAGGTCAAGGTGACCCTGCGTTTCCGGGGCCGTGAAATGGCCCACCAGGATCGCGGCATGGATATCATGAACCGGGTCAAGGAAGACTTCGGTGAGATCGCCAAGGTCGAGTTCGAGCCCAAGCTCGAAGGTCGTCTCATGGTCATGGTGATGGCACCGCGCTAAGCGGACCAAGCCGATCCGACACGAAAACGGCGCCCCGCGTGGCGCCGTTTTTGTTTGAGCGTGCGCGCGCCGCTGTGTCTCAGCCCGTCGGACGGGCGGGCTCCTCGTCGACATGGTCCAGCTCGTCGGTCTTCGCCAGTTGCGGGAAGAGGCGGAACCAGGCGGCCGCCGTGATGAGGGCCATGCCGCCACCGAGCAGCACGGCGCCGATCGGCCCCATGAAGCGGGCGGCCACGCCCGACTCGAACTCGCCAAGCTCGTTGGAGGCGGAGATGAAGATGAACTCCACCGCCGACACGCGACCGCGCATCCCCATCGGCGTGGCCAGCTGGATGATGGACTGGCGGATGAAGACCGAGATCATGTCGGCAGCCCCGGTCACGGCAAGCGCAATCATGGACAGGATCAGGACTTCCGACAGGGCGAAGCCGATCATGGCGACGCCATAGACAGCGATGGCGCCCAACATCCAGGCGCCGATACGCCGGGTCAGCGGGCGCGTCGCCAGCAAGAGGGCGATGATGGCGGCGCCGATGGCCGGCGCGGTGCGCAGCAGGCCCAGTCCGACCGTGTCGGTATGCAGGACATCCCGGGCGAAAACCGGCAGCAGAGCGGTTACGCCGCCGAACAGGACCACGACCAGGTCCAGAGAGATCGCGCCCAGCACCACCTTGTTGTCGCGCACATAGCGCAGACCCTCGATGACCATGGACAGGCCGCGCTGACCTTCCAGCTTCTCGTGCCGCGGTGTCCGGGCGGTGGCAATGAAAACCGTCGCAACGACCAGCATGCCGGCGCTGACCAGATAGACGGTTGTCGGCCCCAATATATAGAGCAGGCCGCCAATCGCCGGCCCGCCGATCGCGGCGCCCTGGAAACCGAGCGAATTCCAGGCAATGGCCTGGCGCATGTCCTCGCGCGGCACAATCCGCGCCATCAGCGCGCTCGAGGCGGCCGGTGAAAAGGCGTGGGTCACGCCCAGGAAGGTCGCGGCGCCAAAGACGATCACCAGGGTAACAGGTCCGGTGAAGAAGGGGCTGACGGCGAGGGCGCACGCACAGGCGACCCGGATCAGATTGGTCACGACCAGGATGAGTTTGCGGTCGAGCCGGTCAGCCGCCTGGCCACCCAGCAGGGAGAGGAAGAAGACCGGCGCGAACATGGCCAGGCCGACAAAGCCGAGCAACAAGGCCGATTCCTCGACCGAGCGGGTCTGGCGGGCCACATCATAGACCTGCCAGCCGATCGCCACGGCCTGCATCTGACGCGCCGCCGACAGCAATTGCCGCATGATCCAGTAGTGGCGGTAGGCCTGATTGGCGAAGATCGACAGGGAGGGCGTCAGCACAGGGCGAAATCCGAATGTCGCCGCCCGATGCGGCGCGAAGTGCGATTAACCCGCTTTCCTGCGAAAATTCAACAGTCTGGCAAATTCGTTCCGGCGCGCGCCCCATTCCCGCCGCGAGTGTGCCGGAAAGGCGACTCACCCGTTCAGATGATGTTCAGCGCCGGGGATTTCTGATGATATCCTGTTCGAAGCGTGATCAAATGAAGTGGCAGGCGGATGACACTACCGCTGTTCACAAAACTGGAGACAGCATGAACCGGCCCCCCTATTCGGCCCTGCTTTCCGCCGTCGCCCTGGCCCTTGCGGTCGGGGGAGGCGCAGTGCTGGCCGTCGGTGATGAGGCCGGGGACAATCTGTATCTGTCGGCCGGTTTCACGCCGGACCCGCGCACCGTTGATCTGGTCCTGGATGCGCGCATTGACGCGTCCGCGGTCATTGCACCGGATTGCCACGGCTTCATTGCCAGTGAGCGTCCGGACGTGGCGGTCTACTACAATGCCGGACCTTTTCCGCTGATCCTGTCGGCCCGTGCCGAGGAGGACATGATGCTGATTGTCAACGCACCGGACGGGCAATGGTATTGCGATGATGACAGCGGCAGCGGACTGAACCCGTCCATCCGCTTCGGCGAGCCCGCTTCGGGCAATTATGACATCTGGGTCGGTCGCCATGTTGGGCCTGGCCCGGCGACGGCCCGCCTATCGATTTCCGAACTTTACAGCGAGTGACACTTCAATCCTGGGGGAGAGAGACATGAAGTTGCAATTGATGACAGGGGCCGCGCTCGCGGCCATCGTGGCGATCGCGCCGGCTGTGGCCGTGCAGGACCCGTCCGCGTCGCCGGCTTATGGCGCAGGTGCGCTCAATTCCGGCTTTACACCGGACCCGGTGTCGATCGGCCTTCGTGCCGGCGGCGCCATGCCCGCCAGTGACGCCTCGGAATGGTGTCCGGGCTATGTGAGTTATCAGCCATCCTACAATCTCGACTATGATGCCGGCGGGTATGACCTCTATCTCTCGGCGGCCGCGGATGTGGACACCGTGCTTCTGGTCAATGCGCCCGATGGCAGCTGGCATTGTGATGATGACGGTGCGGGTTCCGGCCTGAATGCCGGCATGATGTTCGAGGACCCGCAAAGCGGCGTCTATAATATCTGGGTCGGGACCTATGGGTCGGGCGGTGGCTACGCACCGGCCATGTTGCATATTTCCGAGCTCGGCTTCGACGACAGCAATCCCTACTCGCAAGCGCCGAGCGCCAGTATGGCGCCGCAATACGGCACGCTCAGCCTGAGCGAAGGCTTCGCCAATGATCCGCGCACCATTGCGGTGGAAGCCGGTGGCGACCTTGAGCTTGGCAATTATGGGACCTGTTGGGGCAATGTGGACCGGGCGCCGGACCTGTGGGTCGACTATGCCGGCAGCGAGACCTTTGATCTTTATGTGTCCATGGAAGCACAAAGCGATACCACGCTCGCCATCCAGGGACCCGATGGCGACTGGCATTGCGATGATGACAGTGCTGAGAACCTGAATCCGGGCGTCCAGATCAGTGATCCGCTGCCGGGTCGCTATGCGGTCTGGGCGGCGCGCTATTCCTCGGGGCCGTATCTGCCCGCGACGGTGTATGTGTCGGAGCTTGGCTTCCTCGGGAATGTCGACGAGCCGGCCGTGCTCGATTTCTCGCTGCCGTCGCAATCGGGTTCGACGGCCTTGCAGGCCGGTTTCGTGCCGGACCCGATTGATGTCGATGTGGTCGCCGGCGGGGACGTGGATGTCTATGAAGCCGTTGGCGATGGCGCCGAGACCGGTTTCTGCCGTGGTTGGACAGACACCGCACCGGATTTCGATCTCGACTACCAGGCCGGCGATTTCGACCTCTACCTCTCCGCCTCCTATGACGGGGACGCCACGCTGGTGGTGAATGCGCCGGACGGCAGCTGGCACTGCGATGATGACAGTGCGGGCGAGTTGAATCCGGGTCTGCGTTTCGACGATCCGCAATCCGGCCGCTACGACATCTGGGTCGGGACTTATGGCGAATATGATGGGGGACCTGCCACGCTGCATATCTCCGAGCTCGCCTTCGGCGGCGGTTTCGAGCCGGCCAACCCGCTCGACTTCACGCTTCCGGCCAATTACGGCGATGCCGAACTGGCGGGCGGCTTTGTCCCGGACCCGTATCTGGTCGAACTGATGGCGGGCGGGGACCTCGAGGCGGAAGCTGCGGCGGATCCGTCCTGCCGGGGCTTTGTCACCCAGGCGCCCGATTTCGAACTCACCTTCGAGCCGGGCGCGCTCGACCTCTATATCTCGGCCGTGTCCGATCGCGACACCACGCTGGTGATCAATGGTCCGGACGGCAGCTGGCACTGCAATGATGACGGCGCCGGCAATTTCAATCCGGGTGTCCATTTCGCCGAGCCGCAGGCCGGTGTGTATGACATCTGGGTCGGAACCTATTCATCCGGCGGACCGGCAGATGCGGTTCTGGCGATTTCCGAACTCGGATTCCACGAAGACTAGGCCGCGCAGCGCGCTGGGATCAGGAAGGGCGGCCCGCCTGGGCCGCCCTTTCTCGTTTGCACCCGCTTCCGGGATTTGTGTGCGCCGAAAGAAAAACGGGCGAACGCGCAGTTCGGTCCTAGGCAAGCCGCGAATGTTATACTATATCATTCCGACATCGAGCCGGACCCGACATGCCAGAGAAAAATCCCATCGCCGATCACCGCAGCAAGCTGGACGCCACCGGTGTTGGCCTGTCGGCGCTGTGTATCGCCCATTGCCTCTTCCTGCCGGCCGCTGCTGCGGCAACGCCGATGCTGGTGCCCGAGGCCGGGGAGCTGTTCGGGCTCAGCCATGACTGGCATCTCATCCTGCTGGCCATCGCCGCACCGGTCTCCCTGATCGGTCTGGGCTGGAGTGTTCGCACGACGGGCGCTGGCTGGCCCATCCTTCTGATCGGCCTGCTGGGACTTGCGCTGATGGCGACCGGCGCCTCGCATGTTTTTGAGCGCAGCATTGAAACTGTGCTGACCCTGACGGGTGTCACCATCCTGGCCGGGGCCCATTTCGCCAATTGGCGCACCCGGGCCCGGGCCGGGCATGTCCATGTCCGGGATTGTGGCCTCTGCGACGACCACGATCACTGACACGGCGACTCGCATCCCCGCTTGCAATCAGGCGGATTGTGCGTATAAACCCCCGCTTCCAACACCAGCCAACCGGGCCTTATTCGACATGCCCGCTGGCTGCACCATCCACCGGTCGCCCCCGGGCGTCCTGCAAAGGAGATGAAAATGTCGAAGATGAAGACGAAGAGCGGCGCAAAAAAGCGCTTCAAGCTCACTGCCACAGGTAAGATCAAGGCGGGCCAGACCGGCAAGCGCCATGGCATGATCAAGCGGACTCCCAAGCAAATCCGCAATAAGCGCGGCCAGGTGACCCTGTCACCCCAGGACGCGCGGATCGTGAAAAAATACCTCCCGAACGGCCTTTAGGCCGCTGGCACCGAGTAGGAGCACTTAGATATGTCTCGAGTTACGTCCGGACCGGCGACCGCTAAACGCCACAAGTCAGTCATCAAGAAAGCCAAGGGCTATTACGGCCGCCGCAAGAATACGTTCCGCGTTGCCGTCCAGGCCGTGGAAAAGGCCGGCCAGTACGCCTATCGCGACCGTCGTGCCAAGAAGCGCAATTTCCGCTCGCTGTGGATCCAGCGCATCAATGCCGGCGCCCGCCAGTATGACATGAGCTATTCGGTCTTCATGAACGGCCTCACCAAGGCCGGCATCGAAGTCGACCGCAAGGTCCTCGCCGACATCGCCATGCACGAGCCGGACGCCTTCAAGGCCCTGGTCGACCAGGCGCGTGCGGCTCTGGGCTAAACCCCGGAACACAGAGTTTTGAAAAGGCCCGTCGGCGTGAAGCCGGCGGGCCTTTTTTGTTTTCGGGCCCCAGCTCTCAGTCGCCACCCTTGAGATAATCCGGCAGTTCGTCATCGATCCATTTGCGGCGGAAGAAATCCATGCGGGTGCGGACCGAAATGCGTTTGTCGGTTTTGAGAGGGCCCCAGACCTCGGTCGGGAAGGCATCCGGCCCGAGCCGGATAAGCATGTCCGCCGCCAGGGCGCGGATCGCGGCCGTCCGGTCCCGGGCGGCAGCGACGAACACCCGAGGCAAATCTGGAGCAACGGTCAAAGGCCGGTGCTCGATGGTCGGCCGACGGCGACCCGGCAGACGCTTGTCCGTCGCGGTCGGCGCCTGCTTCCAGTAGATCTCGCCTTGCAGCAGTGCCGCGGTTGCCGCTCGCCGGATCCCGTTGGCGCGTGCCTGGCGCGACAGGGTCTCGAGATGCGGGTCCAGCCAGTCGAACCTCGCCAGCCCCCGAAATATGCGGGTGGTCGGACCGGAGGTTACGGACAGCAGCATGTCGATCGCCGCTTTCCGGACCGCTTCCTCGGTCATGATCTGGTCGAGGAGGTCCGATTCCGCCTGACTCACGACCACCCCGTGAACCACCCGGTAGCGCCGCCAGCTCGGCGAACGTCGGATAAGAACCGGCAAGGCCGTTTCCAGGACATAGGGTTCGGCTTGGGGCAGCAGATCCAGCAGGCGGGTCAGGGCGCGCTTGCGGACAGGTTCGACCCAGTCATTGGTGCGTGCGGCCAGGATGGTGACCGTGAAGGCGGTCAGATGTTCCGGCGCGAGCGCTTCAATCGCTGCCTGGCGCACATGGCCGCTCGGGTGAAACAGATAGGCGGGGGCCAGCTCCGGGTGTGCCTGGAAGGTTTGCTGCGCGAGGTGTCGGGCATCCTCGGGGTCGATCTTCCCATGGTCATGATGGAAGGCCGAGAAGGCGTAGCGATAGTGATCCCCGAAATGGATCAATTGCTTGCCGGACCTCAGCTCGAGCAGGGTCTTGGCGGTTACCGCCCGTTTCTCGGGTGTGTCGGCCGAGCGGAGCAGGTGCCGCTTCGGGGCTCGCACGCGCGGTTGGGATTGGCCGAAAAGGGAGCGCAGGAAAGTCCACATCGGTGTTTTTGTCGCTCGCTCAATCCGGCTATTGATGCTGACCCTAAGCGGGGCAGGCACAGGCGGGCAAGTCGCACATTCCTGCCCGCGTTCACAAACCCGCCGCCTGAGCCGTCACTCCCGGTCGACAGTGCTGACACCAGCGGCTAAATCCAGTTGCGACCGACAGGCCCGTATTTCAGGGACAATACGACATGACCGACACTTCCAATCTCGACACGCTTGAAGCCGAGGTGCGCAGCCAGATTGAGGGCGCGACCGACGAGGCCGGGCTGGACGCAGTGCGCGTCTCGGCGCTGGGCAAGAAGGGCTCGGTGTCGCTGATGATGCGCGAGCTGGGCAAGATGAGCCCGGAAGAGCGCCAGGTGATGGGTCCGGCCCTCAACGGTCTCAAGACCCGGCTCAATGATGCCATCGAGGCGCGCAAGTCTGATCTGGAAGCGGCAGCCCTCAATGCAGCGCTGGCCAGCGAGACGGTGGATGTCACCCTGCCGGTCCGTCCGGCGCCGACCGGATCCCTGCACCCGATCACCCAGGTGATGGAAGAGCTGGCGGTGATTTTCGCCGATATGGGCTTTGCCGTTGCCGAAGGCCCGGACGTGGAAACCGACTTCCACAATTTCACCGCCCTGAACTTCCCCGAAGGTCACCCGGCCCGCGACACCCAGGACACCTTCTTCATGAAGCCGGACGCCGAAGGCATGCGCAAGGTCCTGCGTACCCACACCTCGCCGGTCCAGATCCGCACCATGCTGGAGGGGAACACCCCGATCCGTATCATCGCGCCGGGCCGTGTCTATCGCTGCGACTGGGACCAGACCCACACGCCCATGTTCCACCAGGTCGAGGGCCTGGTGATCGACAAGGAAACCCATATGGGTCACCTCAAGGGCACGCTGATGGATTTCATCGCCGCCTTCTTCGAGACCGACCAGGTCGAGGCGCAATTCCGTCCGCACCATTTCCCCTTCACCGAGCCGTCCGCCGAGATGGATGTGCGCTATGAGCGGGTCGGCGATGCGGTGAAGGTCGGCTCCGGCGACAAATGGATGGAAATCCTCGGCTGCGGCATGGTCCACCCGAATGTGATCCGCAATTGCGGCCTCGACCCGGACGAATACCAGGGCTTCGCCTTCGGCATGGGCGTCGACCGCCTCGCCATGCTGAAATACGGCGCGCCGGACCTGCGTGACTTCTTCAACTCCGATGTCCGCTGGATGGCGCATTACGGCTTCTCGCCGCTCTTGCAGGCGAATCTGGCGACGGGGCTTAGCTAGGCCTCATGTGGCGCTGGCTCACAAATAATCACCAGACGCTGACGGGCGTTGGCGCGATGCTTGTGGGTGTCGCGGCGCTCTTTGTCGCCTGGGACCAGGGTCGGGTGATGCGGGCGCAGCAGCACGGGGCCGTCGTGCCGGTCCTGCAGATCGACGGCTTCATCCAGTCCACCCCGGAGTTTCGCAATCTGGGCCTGCGCATCGTCAATAACGGCGTTGGCCCGGCGATGATCCGCTCTGTCAGCCTCTATCGGGATGGCGAAGCGGTTGACGGATTCCAGGCCCTGACGGATTTGATGCCGGACGGGTATGACCGCTCCTGGTCGAGTGTGAATGGCCGAGCGCTGGCTCCGGGCGGGGAAGTGGAGCCCGGCGTGTTCACTTGGCCGCACGGCGCGATGAGTGCGGCGGAGCTGGGCACCTTGCTCGGCGAGTGGCAGGTCTGGAGTGTCGAGGTCTGCTATTGTTCGGTGTTCGACCGATGCTGGATTTCCTCGTCCGAGAACCAGATGCGTGAGGCGGTCCCGGCCTGCCCGACCGCAACGCTGGACCCGTTTGAGTCGCTCGCGACCGCCGGTTGGGCGCAAACCATGCCGGAGGCGGACGAATGAACCGCGCTCTCGCCTGGCTGAAAAACAATCACACGGCCATCACCTCGCTGGCGGCGATCCTGATCTCCGCGATCGCGCTCTTTGTGGCCTGGGACCAGTCCCGGGTGATGCGCGCCCAGCAGCATGCCGATGTCTGGCCGGCCGTTCAGATCGAGACCCAGATGTCGACGGAGGAAGGCCAGCATGTCTTTCTCGTCGCCATGACCAATGACGGCATTGGTCCGGCCCTGGTCGGCCGGGTCGAGGCCGGGTTTGCCGGCCAGGCGCTGCAAAACTGGGAGGAGATGGGCCAGCATCGCCCCGAGGGCCTGCCCTATCCCAATATGTGGACCGGGGGCGGCCAGGGTGTGATCTTGGCGCCCGGCGAAAGCACTATTCTCGCCCAGATTTCCTGGCCGGTGAGTGAAGAGCGCTGGCCGCTCATTCGTGATTATCAGACCGACTTTTTCGCCCTCACGGTCGAAGCCTGTTTCTGCTCCGTCTATGGACGGTGCTGGACGGCGCGGCGTGAAGGCCGCACCACCCATCCCGAACCGATCGACGCCTGCCCGGTGCCTGATCCGGATACCAATTTGTAAGTGACGGCAGGAGCCGACGATGAAATTCCCGCTTTCCTGGCTGAAATACCACCTCGAGACCGAGGCCACGCTCGACGAGATCGCCGAAGCCATGACCATGGCCGGTCTGGAGATCGAGGAGATCGACAATCCGCTGGAGAAATTCGCGGCCTTTACCGTCTGCCATGTCACGCACGCGGAAAAGCATCCCGATGCCGACAAGCTGAAAGTCTGCACGGTCGAGACGGTCGACGGAACCAAACAGATTGTCTGTGGCGCGCCCAATGCGCGCACCGGCATGTATGCCATCTATGCGCCGCTGGGGACGTATATCCCGGGCCTCGACTTCGCCCTCGACAAGAAGCCGCGCAAGATTCGCGGTGTCGAAAGCCATGGCATGATGTGTTCGGCCAAGGAGCTCGAGCTCGGCGAGGATCATGACGGCATCATCGATCTGCCCGAGCCTTTCGAGGTCGGCACGCCGGCCGTAGTCGCCCTCGGTCAGGCGGACCCGGTGCTGGATTTCGAAGTCACGCCCAATCGTCCCGACTGGCTCGGCGTGCGCGGCATTGCCCGCGACCTGGCCGCGACCGGGATTGGCACGCTCAAGCCGCATGTGATCGAGGATATTCCCGGCAGCTTCCCCTGTCCGGTCGAGATCAAGCTGGAGGCGACCGACACCTGTCCGGTCTATGCCGGTCGTGTCATTCGTGGTGTCAAGAATGGCGAAAGCCCGGACTGGCTGAAGAAGGCGCTGAAGGCCATCGGCCTGCGCCCGATCAATTTCCTCGCCGATATCACCAATATGATCTCCTATGATCGCTGCCGCCCGCTCCATGTCTATGATCTGGCCAAGCTGGACGGCCCGATCCGCGCCCGCCTCGGCAAGGGCGAGGCCGACCGCTTCGAAGCGCTCGACAACAAGGAATATGTCCCGACCGAGGAGATGTGCGTGATCGCCGATGATGCGCGCTGCCTTGGCTTTGGTGGTGTGATCGGCGGCACCTGGTCCGGTGTCTCCGCCGAGACCACGGACGTCTTCATCGAGAGCGCCTGGTTTGATCCGCTCAAGACCCGCGCCACCGCCAAGGCGACCGGGATCGACAGCGATGCCAAATACCGTTTCGAGCGCGGCGTCGACCCGGCCTCGCCCAAGGCGGGTATCGAGCAGGCCACCGAGCTGGTGCTGAAATTCTGTGGCGGTGAAGCCTCCGAAACGCTGGTCGTGGGTGAAACGCCCGCGCCGCCGGCCGATATCGAGTTTCCGGTGTCCGAGGTCAAACGCCTGACCGGGCTCGATCTGCCGCGCGCCGAGATTGTCCGCATCCTGGAAACCCTGGGCTTTGCGCCATCAGGCGAGGGCGATGTGTTGACGGTCGGCGTGCCGAGCTGGCGCATGGATTGTTCGCAGAAAGCCGATCTCGTCGAAGAGGTCGCGCGCATTCACGGTTTCGACAAGCTGGACGCCGTTTCCCTGCCGCGCCCGCCCGTGCGCCGCGAAGCGCCGGCCACGGTGATGCAGCTGCGCGCGCGTCATGCCCGTCGCGCGCTGGCTGGTCGGGGGTACTCGGAGGCCGTGACCTGGTCCTTCTGTCAGTCCGGCCAGGCCAAGCTGTTTGGTGGCCATGGTGACGGGCTGGAGTTGGAAAATCCGATCTCCTCCGAGCTCGATGTCATGCGTCCGACCGCGCTGATCCATCTCCTGACGGCGCTACAGGCCAATGCCGACAAGGGTCAGGATGATCCGCGGCTGTTCGAAGTGGGCCCCATCTATCTCGATGACACGCCCAAGGGCCAGCGCCTGGTCGCGACCGGTGTGCGCCGCGTTGAGGCGGGCCGTCACTGGGCCGGGACGCGCCAGCCCGACATCTTCGACGCCAAGGCCGATGCGCTTGCTGCCCTGGCGGCCGCGGGTGCGCCGGTTGACAGCCTGCAGGTCGCCGCCGAGGCGCGCGACTGGTGGCATCCGGGACGCTCAGGCGTCCTGCGTCTGGGTCCGAAGAATGTGATGGCCGAGTTTGGCGAAATCCATCCGGCCGTGCTCAAGGCACTGGATATTGATGGCCGCGTCCTGGCCTTCGAGATCGTCCTTGATGCGATCCCGCAGCCCAAAAAGGCGTCTGGCCTCAAGGCGCGGACCCAGCTCGACCGGGCGGATCTGACGCCGGTGCGGCGCGATTTCGCCTTCCTGGTCGACAAGTCGGTGACCGCTGACACGCTGGTCCGCGCGGCCAAGGGTGCCGACAAGCAGATGATCTCCGGTGTTTCGGTGTTCGACGTCTATGACGGCAAGGGCGTGCCTGACGGCCAGGTCTCGCTGGCCATCGAGGTGACCTTGCAGCCGCGCGACAAGACGCTCACCGAGAAGGAAATCGAGGCGGTCGGCCAGTCCATCATCGCCAAGGTGGAAAAAGCGACCGGCGCCAGCCTGCGCAGCTGATCGTGTCAGCGCCCGGGCATGGCTGGTCGGTGCCGCCGGACACGCAGCAGGCCGATTATGTGATCGCGGCGGTGCTGGCGGATCCGCTGGCGCGGACCGTGCTCGAGCGCGCGCATGGTCTCGCTCTGCCCGACTGGGCGCTGGTGGCGGGTGCGGTCTACAAGGCCGTGTGGAATGCGATGACCGGGCGCCCGGGCGGGTATGGCATCAATGACTATGATCTCGCCTATTTCGACGCCCGCGATCTGAGTGCCGAGGCCGAGCTGGCCGTCGTCGGCCCGGCCGAGGCGGCCTTCGCCGATCTGTCGGTACCGGTGGAAGTCTGCAATCAGGCCCGCGTCCATCTCTGGTTCAATGCCCAATACGGCACTGACCGGGCCCCCCTGCGTGATACCATGGATGCCCTGCGCCATTTCGCGTCGCCCACCCATGCCATTGCGATCCGGCTGGATCAGGAAGCGCGGCCCGAAGTGCTGGCGCCCTTTGGACTGGAACCGGTGTTCTCGCGTGTGGTTCGTCCGGTCCCGGGGCTGGCCGGCCCGGACGGCTGGAATCGCAAGATCGCGGAACAGGCTTTGCTCTGGCCGGAGCTGGAATTTCTGCCAGTTCGCCTCTGACGCGAGCCATGCCTGCCAGTCTTCAACCCTGCGGGGATTTGCGAGCCCGGATAATCGCCTGAAAGAGGTTTTTTGCTCAATCGCGCGTGAGGCGTATAGCCGATGCTCCATGCAACCGTTAGGGTGTTTAATAAGACCTTAACGCCAAGTCCGGGCCCGTCACCCGGGGGAGTTTGATCGGAACATGGAGCGTGTGACCGCCTTGCTGGCCCAGGCCGCTGCGACGATTCTGGTCCTGATCGGGCTCGTCATCGTGCTCGGTTTGACACATGCCCGCGCCTATGATGCCGGGTATTGTTCAGCCCGGCATTGTCCCGAGCTCGACCGCGATTGGTGGCCATTCGGCCAGCAGCGCCGCGTGGCCGGTGCGTCCCCGTCTCACAGTGTTTCCGCGGATCCTGATTCTGCGACAAACCCGCCAGCTTTGACCGGGACGACGCGCTCTGCGGATCTGACCCGTCATGTCCGGACCGGCGTGACGGGTGGGACCGATACGGGTCCCGGTCTCTCGACCGGTGTGGCTGGTCCGGGGGCTTCCACCCGCAGCCGCCAGTTCAATCGCCCGATCGTTTTCGCCCGTGATCCGGGCGAGCGCATCTGTGCGCCGGAAAGTTATGATATCGAGGATGCCGTGATCGCACGCTGCTGGTTGCGGGTCGGCGACGCTTATCAGGCGGTGGGTCGGATCGACGAGGCCCGCGCTGCTTGGGATGCGGCGCTTCTGATCGGCTCTTCGGCCGGCGGCGCGCAGGCGTCCCTTGTCGCTCATCAACGCCTGCAGGCAGCTGTGCTGGAACGCTCCTGCCCGACGACGCCGCAAAGCCTGTCGCGCATCGCCTATGGCTTTGACCAGACCGAGGATGATGGCGACATCATCGAACTGGCCCTGCGCCAGCGGGCGCTGGCGGCGCTGGGCTATTACAATGGCGAGATCGACGGCAGCTACGGCCCCATGACCCGCCGCTCGGTGCGCGACTTCCAGGGCGATCTCGGCTTCGACCTGACCGGTGTTCTCACCCCGGCCGAAACCGTCACCCTGGTCTGTCATGCGGCCCTGACCGCCCGCGACGCGGATGCCCAGAACCTGCTCGGCATCATGTTCGCAACCGGTCTCGGCCTGCAGCAGAACATCGACACCTCGCTGGAATGGCTGGAAACCGCAGCCGAGCGCGGTCATGCCGGCGCCAATTTCAATCTCGCTGTCATGTACGGGACCGGGACGGTTCAGGGCAGTTACCGGCTTTGCGGTGTCGTCGAGAGCCCCGAGCGCGCGGACAGCTATCTGCGCCGCGCAGCCGATCTCGGCCATGACCGCGCGCGGCGCCTGCGCCGCGCCGTGGGCGTGTCCGGAGACCCAGCGGCGCGTTGGTCGCGTATCTCCGAAGCCCTGATCGATGAGGCGGTCGAAAGCGGCGACCGTTTCTATCTCGCCTGGCAAAGACGCGTCGATGAAATGCGCCGGACCAACGGCAATGAGTTGCACCAGCCCGGTTGTTACCAGGCCGCGATGGACGGAGGCCTGCCCGCTGCCGAATAGGCGCCGGCGCTGGATGGAGGAATAAGATGATGAAGACCCCCACGAAGACAGTGATGATGATGCTGGTCTCCGCCACAGCGCTGGCCGCCTGCGGCGAACATACATCCGGACAGCGCCCGCCGCCCCCGCCAGTCGTGCATCGCGCGCCGCCGCCGCCACCTGATACGGTCAGCCCGGCTATCGCCATGTGCCTCGTCGACACATTGGCCGAGCAGCGCCTTGCCATGCTTGAAGAGGTGCACGGATACCGCGAGGCCATTCGGGCCGATGCAATGGCCGGGGCGAATGTCGCCGATACACGCACCCAGGAAATCATTGCCGCTTTCGAGACCGATCTGGACGCATCCTACCGCTTCGCGACAGCGTCCTGCCGGACCTATAATCGCTGCCTGGAAGAGAATAGTTTTGCTGAAGGCGCCTGCCAGGATACGGCCGCCCTTTGGCATGACGGGCAGGACCGCTTCCATGACCTCTCCGAAAGCCTGGCTGCCGTGCGTGAGCGGATAGCCTCGGACTGCAGTGATTGCCGGCCGTCAGCGCACCACAGCGGGCCCCGCCGACACGCGCCGCATCCGCGTCAGTCCGACGACACGATCGGCTCGGTCTTCTCCACCGACGGGCATTGATCGCCCGCTTCGTCGTGGTGGTGCGTATGCTCTTGCTCCGACCGACGCTCGGCCAGGGCCTGGCGCAGGATCTGGATCGCCGATGAGGTGAAAAGGCCCGCCATCAGCACGGCGACCGCCAGGTCCGGCCAGGGTGTGGCTGTCCAGGCGACGAGCCCGGCCGAGGCCAGCACCGCGACATTGCCGATGGCATCATTGCGCGAGCACAGCCAGACCGAGCGGACATTGGCATCGCCATCGCGCCAACGCATCAGGATCAGTACGCTGGCCAGATTGGCGATCAGGGCCAGGACCGCAATCGATCCCATCAGCCCGGCCTCGGGCTGAACGGTGAAGAAGGCCCGCCAGATTGCCAGGCTGAGAATGGACAGACCGATCAGCATCAGGCTGCCCGCCTTGATCAGCGCGGCATTGGCCCGCCAGGCGGCAGGCTTGCCAATCACATAGAGCGACAGGCCATAGGTCGCGGCATCGGCGGCAAAATCGAGCGCATCGGCCTTCAGCGCCTGGGATCGCGCGGCGGCGCCGGCCAGCATCTCGACCGCGAACATCACGGCATTGATCGCAATCACGACCCACAGGGCGCGCCGGAAGCCCGGCGAGCTGCCGTCAAATTCCTGATTGTCGCAACAACTGGCTGACATGCTCTGTCCTCGCCCTGATTCATCCGATAATGTTCACCCTAATCCCTCTAGCGACTGGAGGTTCAAGGGGTGATGTCAGATTATTCCATCGGGGCCCTGTCCCGGCAAACCGGGGTCAAGGTTCCGACCATTCGCTACTATGAGTCGATCGGCATGCTGGACGCGCCGGACCGCTCACCCGGTGGCCAGCGGCGCTATGATGCGCAGCACCTGGAGCAATTGCGTTTCATCCGGCACGGCCGCGATCTCGGTTTTGGCCTGGATGATTTGCGTGCCCTGCAGGGCCTGTCACGTCAGCCGGACCGCTCCTGCGACGCGGCCGACCGGATTGCCCGTCAGCAATTGGCCGATGTCGAGCGGCGACTGGCGGGTCTAAGGGCGGTCCGCAAGGAATTGAAGCGCATGGTGGCGCAATGTTCCCACGGGGTGATGGATGAGTGTCATGTGATCCAGACCCTGTCGGATCACGGGCTGTGCGATGGCGACCATGCGGCGCACAACAAGGGGTGAGCCGGGTCAGACGCCGAGAAAGGCCGCGTGGTAGTGCGCGACGGCGACCCGGCCATCGGCGGGGGCGCCGTTCAGCGCCTTGACCTGGAAGGCCGAGGCGAATTGCCCGTCCGGATCGCCAGCCCAGGACCAGTTCCAGTTGGCCGCCGGGGCAAAGCCGAAGCGGGCGTAATAATCCGGCTCTCCCAGCAAGACGCACCAGGGCACGCCGAGCGTGGTGAGGAATCCCAGCCCGGCTTCGATCAGGGCGACCCCGATACCACGGGATTGATGCGCCGGAGTGACGGCGACCGGTCCCAGCCCGACGCCGAACAGGTCCTCGCCATCGGCGGTGCGGGCCGTGACTGGCGAAAACATGACGGTGCCGACGATTTGGTCATGGTCTTCAGCGACCAGTTCGAGCGTGTCGGCGTCCGCGGCGCGCAGGGCGACCACCAGGCGCGCCTCGCCCGGTCCCGGAAAGGCGGCTTTCAGCAGCGTATCAACACCGGCTTCATCGCCCGCCTCGAAAGCCCTGATCTGCATCAGAAGGGCAGCCAGGCGCGGCGGCGCGAATAGGCCAGATAGCCGATATTGGCACCTGCGCGCAGGCCGACGCCCGAGCGGATCGGGGCCAGGGTGATATCGTCAGCGCGTTGATAATTCACGCCCAGACCGGCGACGAAATAGGCCGTCCCCTCGACGCCCGGATAGCGCTGATAGAGGCGGTCCACATCGTCGAGATTATACACCAGCACAAAGACCCGGCTGGCATTGCCGCCGGCATCAAAACCGATCGAGGGGCCGCGCCAATAGACTTTCTGGCGCTCATTCAGGCCCCGCAGGGTGAGATAACCTTCGCCATAGCGCAGACCAATGCCGGCCGCGCCGGCCACTTCCTCGCCGGCGATATAACCGACGGGGCGTCCCAGGTCCGAAAAGACGCGTTCCAGGACACTGGCTGCCGCTTCCGCCGTCACCCCGAAGAAATCGGAGACCGCGTCCACGATCTCGTCCTGGGAATAGGATTCCACCGGTTCGGAGTATTCGCTGGGCTGGCCGTAATCCGTGGCCTGCTGATCCTGGGCCAGCAGCGGTGCGGACATGCCGAAGGTCAGGGCGGCGAGAAGGGTCACAAGGGCACGCATGGAAAGCTCCATTGGCAAAACAGGTCCCGTCTGAGTGACAGGCGATTGGGGCGACAGAGCGGCGAAAGGGTTATGGCTTCGTTAACGCGGCCCGATGACCGTGCCATGATAAAGGCATTCCAGTGATTTGCTGAGCAGGGTTCGGGCATGGCCAAGACACATGACATCATCATTATCGGGGCCGGCCTGTCCGGGCTCCGGGCGGCTCAATTGCTGACGCCGGACCATGATGTGCGTGTGATCGAAGCGCGCGACCGGGTTGGCGGGCGGGCCCTGGCTCACACCTTCGCCAATGGCGACACTGTCGATATTGGCGGCCAATGGGTCGGACCTGGCCAGGACCGGCTCTACGATTTGATCGAGGCCATGGGGCAGTCGGTCTATCCGCTCCATGATGACGGTGAGCGCCTCCTGTTCAATCGCGGGCGCCTGTCCGGCTATCACGGCACCATCCCCAAGCTGGCGCCGCATGTCCTCGTCAATCTTCATCTGATGACCAGCCGTTTCGACGCCCTCGCCGCGCAGATCGATCCGGTCTCGCCCTGGACCCACGAACGGGCAGCCGAATGGGACAGCATGACCGTCGCCGAATGGATGCGACGCCAGGCCTGGACACGCGAGGCCTTCGAGGTCTTCGCGGTCGGGATCGGGGCGGTCTTCGCGGCGGAACCGCATGAAGTTTCTCTCCTGCACGGTCTCTTCTACGCGCGGGCCGGGACCTCGCTGGACACTCTCATCTCGACAACGGGCGGGGCGCAGCAGGACCGGGTGCATGGCAATATGGCCGGACTGGCCGATCGCATCGCCGCCGAGCTGGGCGATCGCGTCTCATTGTCCTCGCCGGTCTCGCGGATCCACTGGCATGATGAGGGCGTCGAGGTCGATACGCCCGATGGACCGGTCGCTGGCCGCCGCGCCATCCTGGCTCTGCCGCCCAACCAGGCCATGCGGATAAACTGGGACCCGGTGCTGCCCGCGACCAAGGCCGGTCTGTGGCTTCGCATGCCACCCGGCGCCTGCATCAAATGTGTCGCCCAGTACGAGACGCCCTTCTGGCGTGAGACGGGTCTGGCCGGGCAGGCCGTGGCGCCGCAACTGGATGTCCGGGTGACCTTCGACAACACCGAGGCCGGCAAGTCGGCCGGTCTCATGCTGGGCTTCATCGAGGGTGATCAGGCACGGGTCTGGGCGCGGCGTGATCCGGCCGAGCGGCGCGCCGCCGTGCTCGAAGCCTTTGCTGCCTGTTATGGCGAGCAGGCCCGTCACCCGATCGATTATGTCGACCAGGACTGGACCTCGGAGGTCTGGTCACGCGGTTGCTATGCGGCGCTGATGGGGCCGGGCGTGTGGACCGGGCATGGCGCATATCTGCGTACCCCGCTGGGGCCGGTTCACATGGCCGGTACCGAAACCGCGAGCGCCTATTACGGCTATTTCGAAGGCGCGCTGGAAGCGGCCGAGCGGGCCGTCTCGGAAGTCAAAGCGGCGCTGGGGGCTCGCTGATGTGTGACACACTCGCCCTGCGCAAGGCCGGCGCGGTCTGGTTTGCCAAGAATTCCGACCGTGAACCCGGCGAGATCCAGCGCGTCGAGCGTCACGCGGCTGTCCTTGGTGACACCACTGAAAAGCTCGCTTGTACCCATATCGAGATCGACCAGGTGCCGGATCGGCAGGCCGTCATCATCGCCCGCCCGGACTGGATGTGGGGCGCCGAGATGGGGGTGAATGGGGCTGGCGTTGTGATCGGCAATGAAGCCGTCTTCTCCCGGCGTGTGATAAAGCGTGGCGCCGCCTTGCTCGGCATGGATCTGGTGCGGCTGGGCCTCGAGCGCGGCGGCTCGGCCCATGAAGCGGCGGCGATCATCATCCATTTGCTCGAGACCCACGGGCAGGGCGGACCGGCCGGCTGGCGGGACAAGGGGTTTCGCTATGACAACAGCTTCCTGATCGCCGACGCGGCCGAGATCCTGGTGCTGGAAACCTGCGGTCGGGAGTGGCGGCTGGAGCGGGTCAAATCCCATGCCGCGATCTCCAATGCCTATGCGCTTGAGGGGCCGGTGACCATGGCCTCGGACGGTGCGCCGACCGAGGGTTTCATGGTGTCGGATGAAAGCTGGCTGAAGCGGAAATTCGGGCGTGCGCGGGAGCGGCGGGCTTGTTCCCTGGCTGCGATCGAGGCGATGAAGACGCCAAGCCTGGGCGCTTTGGCCGACATCATGCGACGCCACGATCAGGGCGATGGCTTCGAAGGCGGCTCAAACCGCGACCTTTGCCTTCATGCCGGCCACGGCTTGGCGGGCGGGTTAATGCGCCCCAGTCACACGACCAATTCCATGCTGGTACGCCTGATGCCGGGGGCGCCACCCGCCATCGCCATGACCGGGACCAAGACGCCGTGCATTTCGCTCTACCGGCCGATTGCCTTCGAAGGGCCGTCCTCGCTGCTCAGCACCGGGCTGTGGGAGCAAGGCGCGGTGCATCATGATCGCATGGCTGCCGACCCCGATGCGCGCGAACAGGTCCGCGCCCGCATCGCCGCGGCGGAGGCACATGTCCTCTCGGCCATCGAGGCCGGGCGTCATGATGTGGCCGAGGCACTGGTCGCGGCTTGGGATGATCACGGCCTGGCCGAAACGGAGGGCAGCGGCAGCACGGAAATCGACGCGCCATCGGCCTGACCATCGATCCAGGCCTCGTCCCCGGCCACCAGGATATTGGCGCCATCGGATCCCAGATCCCACAGGGCGCCGCGCAGGAAGGCGGTTGCGCCATGGTCCGCTCCGGCGCTTGGCAGGCGACCGGCCAAGGCGTGGGTCATCCAGGCTTCGCCCTCGGTGAGCCGACCCGCGTCAGAGGGTTCAACATCGTCCGGCCAGCCGGTCGTATAGCCGCCCCAGGGCTGATCCCAGACATCCGACGGCTGCAGGAAGGCCGGCACGGCGATGATGTCGGCGCGGCCAGCCTGGAGTGTTTCATACACGTCGGGATGCCAGCTATCCGCGCAGATCAGCACGCCGAGGCGACCGGCGGATGTCTCGAAGACAGGGATATCGACAGCGCTTGCGGCAGCGGTAAAGCCGGCCTCATCGGGAATGGGGTGAACCTTGCGCACGAGCTGCGGATCGATCCGGCCATCCGGGTGAAAGACGGCAGAGACATTGTAGAGCGGTCCCTGTCCCGCCCGCAGGCGACCCTCGCGGACCTCGGGCGCGGGCAGCACGATGGAGCCGCCCACGATCGTGACCTCATGGCGCTGTGCCAGCGAGCCGAAGACGCGTTGATAGTCGCGGGCCATGCGATCGGCGCGCATCCGGAAGACCGCGGCCGCGAACCGGTCGGTCTCGGACGAGCGGGCGAGTGACAGCATGAAGGGCAGGGGGTTGGCGAGGATGAGATGGGTCATGGCGCCGGTCGTGGTGTCGGCATCGAAGCTGGCCGCCGGGGCATCCGCGGCGACAAGCCAGGTGCCGACATGTTCTGGCAGGACGATGATGCTGCCCGGCGTCAGAAGGCCATCACCGGCGGCCACCTCAAAGTAAGCGTCGAGACGGTCTTCCAGCGTCGCGGCGCTGCGATAATCCCTTGTTCGCAGCCAGGGCTGGATGGCGACCAGGTTCGCCTGGGCGCCTCTCTCCGTTCGGGTCTGGTCTGCCAGATGGAGGTCGCCTCCGGTCACCGGTGCCGGCGGGGTGCGATAAAGCCCCCACAGGCCGGCCAGCAGGATCAGCGCGAACAGGGCAAGGGCCAGTCTGGGCATGCAAATCACTCCGTCGACGGGGCAAGCCTGACCAGTGCCGGGTCCGAGATCAAGCCGGACGGCCTCGTGTCGGTCAGCCAGGCTGTGCAGATGGTGAAAACTTCATTTTTGCGACAGGCCCGGGGCGGGTAGGGTGCAGCACGTATTTTTCGGGGAGCATTCCAGATGCGCAAACTAATGATGATCACCGCGAGCTCGGCCGCATTTTTTGCCGCCGCCTGCACGCCCGCTGACGACACTGCTGACACGGGTGAGACCAGCGCGATGACCGACACGATGAACGACACCACGGCCGATGCTGGCACCATGTCGGCGGAAACCGACGTCGCCAGCTTTGATAATCCGCTCCTGAGCGAGTGGACCGGCGATTATGGCGGCACGCCGAATTTCGACACGGCCAGCCTCGACGACCTGCGCGACGCGCTGCGCGAGGGCATGGCCCTCAATCTCGCCGAGATCGATGCCATCGCCTCCAATCCGGAGCCGGCCACATTCGAAAATACGATTCTCGAGCTCGAGCGCGCCGGTGACCCGCTCGGCCGGGTCTTCTCCTATTGGGGGATCTGGGCGTCGAACATGTCGACCCCGGAATTCCGCGAAATCCAGCGTGAGATGTCGGCCGAACTGTCGGCCTTCAGCTCACAGATCACGCAGAATGAAGCGCTCTTCGCCCGCGTCCGGGCCGTCCATGACGGTGCGGAAATGGAAAGCCTAACGCCGGCCCAGCAGCGCGTGGTCCAGCTGACCTATGACGGCTTTGCCCGCAATGGCGCGACGCTGGAAGGTGAAGCCGCCGAGCGGTATGCCGCGATCAATGCCCGTTTGTCCGAGCTGCACACTGATTTCGCCAATAATGTGCTCAATGATGAAGGCGACTATGTCACCTATCTGAGCGAGGATCAGCTGTCCGGTCTGCCGGCCGATTTCGTGTCGGCGTCGGCCGCTGCAGCGGCAGAGCGGGGTCGCGAGGGTGAGTATGCCATCACCAATACGCGCTCCTCGATGGACCCTTTCCTGACCTTCTCCGACGAGCGCGATCTGCGCGAGCAGGTCTGGAATAATTACTATTCCCGCGGTGATAATGGCGGCGAGTTCGACAATAACGCCATCATCACCGAAATCCTGCAGCTGCGCGACGAGCGCGTCGGCCTGCTGGGCTATGACAATTACGCCTCCTGGCGCCTGGAAAACCGCATGGCGGGCACGCCGGAGCGGGCCATGGAGCTGATGGAAGGTGTCTGGACTGCCGCCGTCGCACGCATCGAGGAAGAGGTCGCCGACATGCAGGCCCTCGCCGATGCCAATGGCGATGACATCACCATCCAGCCCTGGGACTACCGCTATTACGCCGAGCAGGTCCGGTCGGCCCGCTACGACCTCGACAGCGAAGAGGTGAAGCAATACCTGCAGCTGGATAATCTGCGCGAAGGCATGTTCTACGTCGCCGGCGAGCTGTTTGGTTTTGAATTCCGTGAACTGCCGGAAGGCGAAGTCTCGGTCTGGCACCCGACGGTGCGGGTCTGGGAAGTCACCGATCGCGAAAGCGGCGAGAATGTCGGCCTGTGGTATCTCGATCCCTTCGCCCGCCAGGGCAAGCGCTCGGGCGCCTGGGCCAATTCCTTCCGCTCGCACACCACGATTGATGGCGAGACCAATGTCCTGGCCACCAATAACTCGAACTTCGTCGCCGGCGCTCCGGGTGAGCCGGTCCTCGTCTCCTTCGACGATGCGACAACCTTCTTCCACGAGTTCGGTCACGCCCTGCATTACCTGTCATCCAATGTCGATTATCCGACCCTGAATGGCGGCGTGCGCGACTACACCGAATTCCAGTCGCAACTGCTCGAGCGCTGGGTGCTCACTGATCCGGTGGTCAACAACTACCTGACCCATGTCGAGACCGGCGAGCCGATGCCGCAGGCCCTGATCGATCGCATCCGTGCGGCGGCCAATTTCAACCAGGGTTTCTCGACCGGCGAGTATCTCGCCTCGGCCCTGATGGACATGGTCTATCACACGACCGATCCGGCCGAGATCACCGATCCGGACACGTTCGAGCGGGAAACGCTGGAGCGCCTGGGCATGCCGAATGAAATCGTCATGCGTCACCGCTCCCCGCATTTCGGGCACATCTTCTCGGGCGAAGGCTATTCGGCCGGCTATTACGGATACATGTGGGCCGACGTGCTCACCGCCGATGCTGCCGAAGCCTTCCAGGAAGCACCGGGCGGCTTCTATGACGACGAGGTCGCGTCGCGTCTGGTCGAGTATCTCTTCGCCCCGCGCAATTCGATCGACCCGGCCGAGGCCTATCGCCTCTTCCGCGGACGTGATGCCGACGTTTCCGCGCTGATGCGGGACCGTGGTTTCCCGGTCACCGAATAGGTGACAGGCGCATACCCTTGATCAGGGCCGGCGGGGCAATCCGCCGGCCCTTTTCATTCGGGTGTCGTTCAGGAGGATTTGATTGGCAGACGGGGTGGTTGTCGCTAGCGTCCAGGCATGGACGATCAAGCCGCCCCGCCTTCCCCGGACTCAGTCGACCCGGCGCGTCCCCTCGAACAGGCCCGCGCACTGGACCCGGCCCGCTATATCGGGGCACAGGCGCTCGGTTTCGATCAGCGCGAAATCCTTGCCCGCAACTGGCAGGTCGTGGCGCCGGCCAGCGCGCCGGCCAGCGCGCTGGCCAGTCCGGGTGACCATGTTGTCCGCGAGATTGGCGGCGTCCCGATCCTGCTCGTGCGCAATGGCGAAGGCGTGCTCAACGGATTTTTGAATATCTGCCGCCACCGGGCCGGGCCGCTGGCCCTGTGCGATGGCAAGGGAGCCAAGCGGCTGCGCTGCGCCTATCATGGCTGGGCCTATGATCTGGACGGGCAATTGCGCACGGCGCCCGAAATGCAAACCGCCGAGGGCTTTGATGTGTCCGGGATCGCCCTGGAACGGATCGAGGTCGAGGTCTGGGGCGGGATGGTCTTCGCCCGGATCGGGTCCGGACCCGCCTTCGCCGATGTGATGGCCGGCATGGATGAAATCGTCGGTCCGGACCAGCTCGACGGGCTCCGGCATCACCACAGCCGCCTCTATGACGTGGCCTGCAACTGGAAGGTCTATGTCGACAATTATCTGGAGGGCTATCATCTGCCCTTCGTCCATCCGGACCTGACGCAAGTCGTCTCCTATCCGGACTACACCACCGAGCTGGCGCGCCATTGGTCGCTGCAACGCTCGCCGATTGACGCGGAAACCGACGCCTATGCGGCCGGTGAGGCGCTCTATTTCTTCATCTATCCCAACACCATGCTGAACATCCTGCCCGGCCGGATGCAGACCAATCGGGTCGTGCCCGACGGTCCGGACCGCTGCCGCGTGGAATTCGACTTCTATTACGCGCCCGGGAATACCGATCGCGCTGACGCCGATGACGCCTTTTCCGACAGCGTGCAGGAGGAGGACCGGCTGATCTGCGAGCATGTCCAGAAAGGCCTCGCCTCCGGCGCCTACCAACCGGGACGGCTCTCGCCCGCCCAGGAAGCCGGTGTCTGGCACTGGCAGAATCTATTGCGCGAAGCCTATGCCAATTCCGGCTGATGGATCGCGTGTCCGGGGGGACAGATGAACACCAGTGAGACCGACCAGCCGACGCTGGAAACACCGACCCACAAGGCCATTGGCTTCTGGGGCTGCTGGTCCCTCGTTGTGGGGATCATGATCGGGTCGGGCATCTTCATGCTCCCGGCTGTCCTCGCACCCTATGGCCTGCTGGGCTTTACCGGCTGGATCATCACGGCGGGCGGATCCATCCTGCTCGCTCTTGTCCTCGGGCGCCTCGCCCATCGCACGACACGCTCCGGCGGCCCGATCGCCTATGCCCATGACGCCTTCGGCGATCTGGTCGGCTATCTGGTCGCCTGGGGGTATTGGGCGTCCTACTGGATCGCCATTCCGGCCATCGCGATTGCCTTTGTCGGATATCTGACCGTCTTCGTGCCGGCGCTGCAGGGCTCGCCGATTGCCCAGGCGGGCTGTGGGCTGGCGCTGATCTGGGGGCTCGGCCTGATCTCGCTGCATGGCATCCGGGATGCCAGCTTCGTGCAATTGCTGATGACCGTGCTCAAACTTGTCCCGATCTTCCTGATCATCGGCGTCGGCCTGTTCACCGGTGATGTCGCCAACCTGCCTGCAGTCAATCCGTCCGGTGATGGTTTCTTCCCGGTGCTGGCGGCGACCGCGCTCTTGACCATGTGGGCGTTTGCCGGACTTGAAGCGGCGACCATACCGGCCGGCGATGTCCGTGATGCGGCCAGCACGGTTCCCAAGGCGACGGTGATCGGCACGATCACGGTGGCCATCATCTATATCGCGGCGACTGCTTCGGTGATGCTGGTCGTGCCCGCTGCCGAGCTGGTTGAATCAACCTCGCCCTTCTCCGATGCCGCCCGTGCGCTGGGGAGTTGGGGGCCTGGCCTGATCGCCGCCGGGGCGATGGTCTCGACCGCCGGTGCGCTGAATGGTGTGATCCTGCTGTCCGGCCAATTGCCGATGGCTGTGGCGCTGGACAAGCTTGCACCGGCTGTCCTCGGTCACCGCAACAAGGGCGGCGCCCCGCAATTTTCATTGCTTCTCTCGCTGGGTCTGGGGTCGATCCTGCTGGTCGCCAATTATTCGCGCGGCCTGGTCGGGGCTTTCACCTTCCTCTTGATGATGAGCACGGTCTGCCTGCTTTTGCCGCTTCTGGTGAGTGCCCTGGCCGAGCTTCGCCATTCCTGGAAATCGGCCCGCGGCTGGGCGGTCATCGCGCTCGCGGCCGGTGCCTATTCCGCCTTTGCCGTGCTGGGGTCCGGCCTGGAAGTCCTGGCCTGGGGCGGCGTGCTCATTCTCGCAGGTCTGCCGGCCTATTGGCTGGGCAAGCCGAAACTGGTCGTCGAGACATAGGGCGAGCTTATCCCCGCCCCCGCACCCCCAAAGCCGTCATCCTGACGCAAGTCAGGACCCAGTCTCGCACAATGGTTTTTGCCATTTACGGCAACGACTTGCGTCGCAGACTGGGTCCCGGCCTTCGCCGGGATGACGGTGTGTGGGGCGGGCTTTTGCAGAAAACTTATCCCCACCCCCTCGGCGCCAGCGCATACTCCCCTTGTTCCCGCGTCACCTGAGGCCCGGATTGGTTATCCGGGGGCGTGGGGA
>NZ_CAMYLS010000028.1 GCF_947259345.1 uncultured Maricaulis sp.
AGACGCCGGCCGCGCAGCCTGCGACGCCGCGATCGCCGGCACGCCCGACTCAGCCCCAGCGCATGGGTGCAACGGCTGATGCCGATTTCCTGGCCGCAGCCCGCGAACGCACGCGCGCAGACCTGCCCGGCCAGTCCCATGACGCGGGCGACCGCCGCGCGCCGCAATCCAAACTCGGCCGCACCCTGCTCTACACATTGCCGGTCGTGGCGTTGGTCATGCTCTCCGGAGCTGGGGCGCTCCTGATCTGGGAGGCCCTGCAAGGCAATGACGAGCGCGTGGCCGCGGAAGCCGAGGCCGAACGCAGCTTCATCGCCCAGGTCGAGGCCGATCTGTCGGGCTCGGACCCGGCAGCAGCCACGACCGCCGACCCGATCCAGCTTGCGGCCCGCGAACCCGATCCCGCAGGCAGCGCGGGTGAGCCTGCCGCCAGGGCGAGCGGACCTGCGGCGCAGGATGACGGTCCCGGCACCAGCGAGACACAGGCGCCCGTCGCCGAACCGGACCCGGTTCGTCCGCCGACCAACCAGGTCGCCGATGCCACCGGCACCAGCCTGCCGGCCAGCGATCCGGTCGAGCCTGTTCCCGCACCGACCCGCCGACCGGTTGAGACGGCGTCCAATAATCCCGGCCGTATGACGCTCGAAAGCGCGGCAGCCGAGGGCAATCCGGTTGCGCGATACCAACTCGGCATTCGGGCCCTGGAAAACGGCGACGCCGAAACCGCCGCCATCCTGTTGCGCCGCGCCGCTGAACAAGGCGTTCCGGCGGCTCAATATCGCTTCGGCAAGCTTCTGGAGACCGGCGAGGGCGTCGAGATCAATCTCGAGGATGCCCGCCGCTGGACCGAACGCGCCGCCAATGCCGGTCATCGCCGCGCCATGCACAATCTCGGTGTGATGTACTATTATGGCACCGGTGCCGCGCAGAACATGGACACGGCGGCACGCTGGTTCCAGGAGGCCGCCTTGCTTGGTCTGCGCGATTCCCAGTTCAATCTGGCGCTGCTCTACGAGACCGGCGACGGCGTGCCATTGAGCCTGCCCGATGCCTATGCCTGGTTCACCATTGCCGCCAGCGACAGCGATCCGACCGCATCCGAGCGCGCCGCGACCCTGGCCGAAATGATCGAACCCGAAGCCCTTGCGGCAGCCCGTGCCACGGCCGCCGGCTTCACGCCACGGCCGCTCGATGGCGAGGCCAATGGCATTTATGCTGATCTGCCCTGGGAGCGCGTCGCGACAACGGACATGGCGATGGTTCGCCGGGCCCAGGGCTTCCTCTCTGTTCTCGGCTATGGCCCGGGACCGCTTGACGGCGAGATCGGGGATCGAACCCGCAACGCCATCATGGCCTTCGAGGCTGATCAGGGCCTTCCCCGCACCGGACGTGTTGACACCGTTCTCCTTGAACGGCTCGAACGCGCCGCGGCGGGCTGATCCGCGGTGCAGATCTATCTCCCAATCGCGGAAATCTCGGTCAACATCTTCCTTTTGCTCGGATTGGGCCTCGGCGTTGGCTTTCTGTCCGGCATGTTCGGGGTCGGCGGCGGCTTCCTGATGACCCCGCTTCTGATTTTCATCGGTGTGCCACCCGCCGTCGCCGTGTCCACCGGCGCCAACCAGATCATTGCCTCCTCGACATCGGGTGTCTTTCCGCACTGGAAGCGAAAAACCCTGGATCTGAAGATGGGAGTCTTGCTGTTGATCGGCGGCTCCTCGGGCTCGATTGCTGGCGTGCAGCTGTTTGCCCTGCTTCGCGGCATGGGCCAGATCGACCTGATCATCTCACTGAGTTATGTCGGCTTTCTCGGCATCGTCGGCGGGCTGATGATGATCGAAAGCGTTCGCGCGATCATCCGGGCCGCCAATCCTGACAAGTCCGGCGGCCGGCGATCACTGCGCAAACGGGGCTGGATCGACCGCCTGCCCTTCAAGATGCGTTTCCCGGCATCCGGCCTCTACATCTCGGTGATCCCGCCGGTCGCCATCGGCTTCTTTGTCGGCACGCTGGTCGCCATCATGGGCGTGGCCGGCGGCTTCATCATGGTCCCGGCCATGATCTATATGCTGCGCATGCCCACCAATGTGGTCGTCGGCACCTCACTCTTCCAGATTCTCTTCGTCACGGCGCTGACCACCTTCCTGCAAGCGGCCCAGAACCAGACGGTCGACATTCTTCTTGCCCTCCTCCTGACGGTCGGCGGCGTGATCGGCGCCCAGTTCGGAGCCCGGGCCGGACGCAATGTGAAGGCCGAGGAATTGCGGGCCCTGCTCGCCGCACTGGTCCTCGCCGTCTGCCTGAAAATGGGCTGGGACCTGGTCGTGACCCCGTCCGACCTGTTCACCATCCTGCCGCGCGGCGCCGGGGAGGGCTTTTGAGATGATCGCAGCCCTCCTGCTCGCGCTCGGTCTTCAAGGCCAGCCCCAGATCGCCACCGAAGCGCCTGGCATTGTCGCCGCCCTGACCCAGGAAACCGTCGAGATCCGCGAAGATTTCGACGGGGCTGAACTTGTGCTCTACGGGGCCACGCGCGGCCTCACCATCCAGGACGAGATCGTCGTCGTCTTGCGCGGGCCGGGCCGTGATTTGCGGGTGATGCAGAAATCCCGCAGCTTCGGGATCTGGGTCAATTCGGCACCGCTGGAATTCGATGATGTGCCCAGTTATTACGCCATCGCCACATCCCTGCCGCTGGAAACCATTGCGCATCCGGACGAACTGGAACGCAGCGGTATCGGCCTGCAAGCCATGCTGGAAGCCAATGCGAGGGCCATGGAAGCAAGCTGGTTGCTGCGCGCCTCGACCGTGGTTGACGGCGCCGGCGAAACCAACCCGCCCGCAGAGCCCGGCGAGCAGGCCGAACCCCCGGCCCTGATCCGGCAGGACCGCGTCAGTGAGTATCTGGACGCGATCGCCCGGGCCGGGCGGCGCGACGATGTCTTCGCGGAAGCGCAGCGCGGTGTGGAGATTCTTGATGGCGGCCTGTTCCGGGCGACAATCGCGCTGCCGCCGCTGACTCCGGTGGGAAACTATGTGGCCGAAGTCTATCTGTTCCGCGGTGGCCGTCCGATCGCCAGCCGCTCCGCCAGCCTGCGGGTCGAGAAGGCCGGGATTGAGCGCTTCTTCTTCGAATTCGCCCATGACCTGCCCGTGCTGTACGGGCTGTTTTGCGTGCTGATGGCCATGATCGCCGGCTATATCGCAAATCTGGCATTCAATCGGCGGTAGGACCTTTCCGTGGTCTTCCGCGCGCCTAGTTTTGCGGTATGGCCAAGACATTGTCCCTTCCGCTCACGCCGCTCTGGCTCGGCCTCGCCGGCTGGATCCCCTTCTGGATTCCGGTCGCCCTGACCCTGCACGCGGTTCTCACCAACCGCTCGGCGGCGGCGGAGGGCGTTCTCTTCGTCGTCTATGCGGCGATCATTCTCGGTTTTCTGGGCGGGGTCCGGTGGGGGCGGGCCCTCGCGCCGGACCAGGACCCAGCTCAGGATCAGCTAAGGCCGGTCTTCATCCTGTCTGTTCTGCCAAGCCTGGCGGGCCTGGCTGCAGCGCTTCTGCTCTGGCTCGGCCTGCCCCTGGCCGGATTTGCCCTGATCCTTGTCGGCCTCGTGATCCACTGGCGCTGGGATCGCGCCGCCAGCCAACGCGGCGACCTGCCGAGCTGGTATGGCCGATTGCGGGCCATCCTGACGGGTGGCGCGGTCGGCGCGAGCATCCTGATGCTCGCCCTCTACCCGCTGACCTCGTAATTGGTCGCCCTGAAGGCCCGACCGCAGGAAAATGACGCCAGCAAATGGGATTGATCAGCCGGGTCGGGTCCGGGGGCGGTCAGGATGCTGACGCATAGCGATCCGGCACGCAGGACTTTGCGGCGACCGGATAGACCCGCGCCCGCCCCATGACGAGTGCACCGGGTGTTGCACCGAAGCAGCGCGCGAAGGCCGGATCACAGATATTCAGCCCACCTGTATAAGCGCCAAAGGCCGGCATGATCAGCCTTTGACCATCGGTCGCGAAGCAGCGCGCCCTGACCGAGCGCCCCTGCCCGCGCACCTTGGCACAGGGATGAAGATGGCCCGCGATTTCGCCCGGCGCGGCCCCCTCGGTCGGCTCATGACGCAAGACCAGCCCATTGATTTCGAGCGTGTGCCTGACCTCGCCGCCGAATTGCGGTGGTGGCGCGGGATCATGATTGCCCTCAATCCAGACCCAGCGCGAGACACTCGCCACCAGATCGGCCAGGCGTTCGGCATCGGCCCCGTCCATGCGCCGATCGGCCAGACGATCGTGAAAACTATCCCCCAGCGCGATCAGGGATTGCGGCCGGTGGCGACTGATCGCGTCAGCGAGACGGCGCAGAGTGGTGCGGGTGTCATAGGGCGGCAGCATCTGGCCGCCCATGCCGAAGGACGAGCCCTTCTCGAAATGCAGGTCCGAGACAATCAGGGTGTCGCTGTCGGGCAGGATGAGGACACCGTCCGGATCGGCGATGGCACGCGCGCCGGCAAGACTGAAGGCGTGGTCGGTGAGCGCATCAGTCAAGCCGGACGGCCTCCGCAATCAAATCCTCGGCAGCGTCCTCCAGGATGCTGTCATGCCCCTCGCCATAGACCGGTTCCTTGCCGATCTCCAGCATGACCGGCACGGCCAGCGGCGAGATCCGGTCCAGCGGCACATGGGTGACCCGGCCGCGAATGCGCGACAAGGCTTCGCCCAGCCGGCGGATATCCAGCAAGCCGGCCGCCGCATCCTGCCAAGCCGCGCGCAGAAGAATGTGGTCGGGTTCGTGCTCGCGCAACACGTCATAGATGAGGTCGGTCGAGAAGGTGACCTGGCGCCCGGTCTTCTCCTGGCCTGGGAAGCGGCGCTCGATCAGGCCGGCAATCACCGCGCAATTACGGAAAGTGCGTTTCATCAACTGGCTCTCGGCCAGCCAGGCATCAAGGTCATCCCCCATCATGTCTTCGTCAAACAGGGCATCAAAATCGAGGCCGGAGAGGTCACGCAGCCCCCAGACCGAGACGGCGTATTCATTGGCGACAAAGCCCATGGGGCGCAGGCCCAGACGCTCCAGACGCCGGGTCAGCAACATGCCGAGCGTCTGATGGGCCAGGCGTCCCTCGAAGGGGTAGCAGACCAGATGATAGCGGGCCGCACGCGGGAAGGTTTCAACCAGAAGCCCGTCGGCCGCCGGAAGGCGCGAGCGTGCAGCCTGCAGCCTGAGCCAGTCGCCGACCTGGTCCGGCAAACTGTCCCATTGGTCCGGAGTCTGGACCAGCTCCCGCACCCGCGCTGCGAGATAGGTGGAAAGCGGGAACTTGCCCCCCTGGTAGGAGGGAATCTTCGGGTCGGCGTCAGCCGCCCGCACCACGCGCGCCGACATTTCCTCGATGCCGACAAAGCGCAGGACCTGACCGGCAAAGATGAAGGTGTCGCCGGGCGTGAGCTGCTCGACGAACCATTCCTCGATCTGTCCTAGCCGGTGCCCGCCTCGCCCGCGCGCCGACACGACCACGTCCAGCATCGGCGCCTCGACAATCGTGCCGACATTCATGCGATAACGCTGGGCGATTTGCGGCGTACGGGCCAGCCAGCGCCCGTCCTTGCGCTGCACCAGACGACGGAAGCGCTCATAGGTGTTCAGCGCATAGCCGCCGGTCGCGGTGAAATCGAGCACACGATCAAAGGTCTCGCGGTCGAGATGGGCATAGGGCGTGGCGCTGCGCACTTCGTCGAACAGCGCATCCGCGATGAAACCATCACCACAGCCACGTCCCATGATGTGTTGGGCCAGCACGTCAAAGGCTCCCGCACCCAAGGGTTCGCCATCCAGCGCGTTCTCGGCCACGGCCTCGCGCGCGGCCTGGCACTCAAGATGCTCGAAGCGGTTGGTCGGCGCCAGCAGCGCCTTGGAGGGCGCATCAAGCCGGTGATTGGAGCGGCCCAGCCGCTGGATGAGCCGGGAGGAGCCTTTCGGTGCCCCCATCTGCACGACCAGATCGACATCACCCCAGTCAATGCCGAGATCGAGCGTGGAGGTACACACAACCGCCTTGAGCCGCCCCTCGGCCATCGCCTTTTCCACCTTGCGCCGCTGCTCCGGCGACAGCGATCCGTGATGCAGGGCGATCGGAAGATTGTCGGAATTATGCGCCCATAACTCCTGGAAGGTCAGCTCGGCCTGGGAGCGCGTATTGACGAAGACCAGCGCCATTTTCGCGCCCTTGATCCGCTCATAGACGTCAGCCAGGGCATGGCGACCGGAATGACCGGCCCAGGGAATGCGGTCGGACGGATCGAGAATCTCGACCTCCGGCCTGGCCCCCGCCGAACCGCGCACGATGCGGGCGAAGCGGTCCTCGTCGGGTGACTGTGCGACCAGCCAGCGGGCCAGCCCGCCTTCGTCAGCGACAGTGGCAGAGAGTCCGGCCCGCCTTGCTTGCGGCGCCCACTGGCGGATGGTCGCCAGGTCGAGCGAGAGCAGATCTCCGCGCTTTTGCGGCGCGATGGCATGAATCTCGTCAATAATGATGCGTTTGAGATCGCGGAAAAAGGCTTCGGCATTGGCTGTGGCACAGAACAGGGCGAGCTGTTCCGGCGTGGTCAGGAGAATGTCCGGCGGGTGGGCACGCTGGCGCTGCCGCTTGCTGGCGGACGTATCACCGGTGCGGGTCTCGATCCGCAAATCCAGTCCCATTTCTTCGACCGGCATCATGAGATTGCGGGCGACATCCACGGAAAGCGCCTTGAGCGGAGAGATATAGAGGGTGTGAAGCGCGTGCGGTCGATTGCGCCCTGGCTCCAAAGTCGTCGTCGCGAGATCAATCAGGCTGGGCAGGAAGCCGCCCAGCGTCTTGCCGCCCCCGGTCGGCGCAATCAGAAGCGCGTCCTCACCGGCCTCGGCCGCGGCGATCATCTCAAGCTGATGGGGCCGCGCCGCCCAGCCGCGCGTGGCAAACCAGTCGACAAACTGCGGTGGCAGACAGGCAGGGGCAGTCACTGGCGGCATCAACTCTCTTTAGCGGCCCCATGGCGAGGCGCCCCATCTTCATAGGGGGAAGACAGCCCTGAGCGTCCCCCTGCCGGTTATGCCCCGTTTTCGCCATGCTCGCAGGCAAGAGTAGTATTAGCGAGGGAAATTGGGTCATGGTCAACGCCGTCATTGAACGGTTTCAACGGCTTGATGCGGCGTTCAGTGAACGCGCCAGCAAGGGTGAGCGCCTGTATGGCCGCTTCTCCGCACTGGCCTGCATCTCGTCGAGCGAGAGCGCTGAGACCCTGACCGAACGCAGCTTCCAGATTCGCGATCGCATGAATGAAGGCCTGGGCACCTGGCGATCTCCCGGGCGAGCCATGCGCCTTGTCTTCTCCGCCGCCCTCGCCGCCTCCAATCGGTCGGCCGACAACTTCTTTACCGCCCGCGCGGCACTCAATGAACGGCGACGCGAACGGGGTTGCCGCTCGCTAAGCCATGGCGGATCCTGTGCCGCACTCGCATTGGTCGTGGCCGGCGGCGAGGCCAACCAGATCGATAACTTCTTCGACATTCTGGACGAAATCACCCTGCCCTGGTGGCGACGCGTGCCGGCGCGCGAAGATGTATTGGCGGCCGCATTCGCAGCGCTGGGCGACACGCCGGAATATGCGCGCGCCAAGCTGGACAAAGCTCGCCAGGCACTGCGCTCGGCCGGTGTGCCGGGGCATCATGTTGAAGGCGCCGCGCAGGAAATCTGCCTCGGCCCCATCGATCCGGGCGAGCTCGCCGCGGCCTGGACCAGTCTCAACACCGCGGTTCGCGGACGCCCCGTGCTGCGCAACGGCGTTGGCAAGACCGGACTGGCCGTACTCGCTTCGCGTGGCCGCGGGCCGGAAATTGCCGACAAGCTGGTCACCAGTTTCGAAGCCGTTCGCGCCCTGAGACCGCGCCCGTCCGGCCAGGTCGCTGCCCGCCTTGCCATGCGCCTGGCGCAGGCTCAGACCGGCACCAGTCAGCCGCATGCCGCCGCGCGTGATCTTGCCGCCATCCTGGCCGCCCAGGCCGCCGTGATCGCTGCCGTGGCCGGCTCGACTGCCGCTGTCGCGGCCGCGACCTGACGCCAGGCGCGGCTTCCGGCGTGACAGGTGTCGGGGGGGCGCGTTAAGACAGACGAGGCCTGTTTTGAGGCCAGACCGTGTCCGGGGGGGTAGCGGTGCCATTCACGCAATTGAATTCGGACCATATCGTCACCACGCTGGAGCGCCTCGCCGCGCGATCGCGTGACCGGTTCCCGACCGCCAGCTTCAACAATGTCGTCGACGAATTGATCGGCCTGGCCAAGCGCGACCGTCGCCGCAGCCAGCGCCTCTCCCGGCCCTATCTCTTTTTGCGCAGCGGCACGATCATCGCCATCCTGCTCGCCATGGCCGGCCTCGCCTATGTCGGCGAACGCGTCTTCAACTGGGCCCGGGACACCGGGACAGCGGCCGATGTCTTTACCGTGTTCGAGGGGGTCGAGGCCGGTCTGAACATCGTGATCCTGGCTGCGGTGGCGATTTTCACCCTCAGCCGGGTCGAAGAGCGGCTGAAACGATCGCTGGCGCTCGACGACCTGCACGAGCTGCGCTCGGTCGCCCACGTCATCGACATGCACCAGCTGACCAAGGACCCGACAGCGCTCTTGCGGCTGGGCCCGCGCACGACGGCGTCACCGGAACGGGCGATGAGCGAGTTCGAGCTGGGGCGCTATCTCGACTATTGCGCCGAAGCCCTGAGCCTCGCCGGAAAGATCGCGGCGCTTTACGCGCAAAGCTCCCGCGACCCGGTGGTAATCGCCGCGGTCAATGATATCGAAAGCCTGACGTCGAACATGTCGGCCAAGATCTGGCAGAAGATCAATATCGTGCGCGACGCCCAGCCCGCCGCTGTCGAGGCCCCGGCGGAATAGCCGGATAGCCCTTCCCCTTTCACGAAGAAGGGGCTAGGAGCATTTCAGAACTGAATGCCCAGGGGGAAATCCATGAATCCCGAAGATCTCATGAATCCGGAAACGCTCGCCACGCTGGTCGAAACCGCAATCGCGGCCAGCACGAATGTCGTGCTCGCGGCCATTATTCTCATTATCGGCCTCGCGATTGCCGGCTCGGTACGCAAGGCCATCCGCAATGCCGCGCAAAAGAGCGAGCGGATGGACAATACGCTGGGCGCCTTCTTCGGTTCGCTCGCCTATTACGGCATCATGGCGATGGTCGTCATCGCCATGCTCGGCACGTTCGGCATCCCAACGACCAGCTTCGTCGCGACGCTCGGCGCCGCCTCCCTGGCCATTGGTCTCGCCCTGCAGGGCACACTGTCCAACCTGGCTGCCGGCGTCATGATCATTCTTTTCCGCCCCTACCGCCTTGGCGACTGGGTCGAGCTGGCGGGTGTGTCTGGCGCAGTCAAGGAAATCACCCTGTTCACCACAGTCCTGGCCACCGGCGACAACAAGCGGATCATCCTCCCCAATGGCAAGTCCTGGGGCGATACGATCACGAATTACTCGGCCAATCCGACCCGCCGCGTCGATCTCGTCTTCTCGATCGATTATGGCGACGACATCACCAAGGCCCAAGCGGTCATTACGGACGTGTTGTCGGCCGACGCACGGGTGCTCGATGATCCGGCGGTCTTTACAGCCGTCTCGGCACACGGCGAATCCTCGGTCGATATTCTCGCGCGGGCCTGGTGCAATACCGATGACTATTGGGGCGTGCACTTCGACGCGATGAAGAACGTCAAGGAAGCCTTCGACAAGAACGGCATCTCCATTCCCTATCCGCACCGCGTCAATATCGCCCGCAAGGGCTGACGGGGCAGGCAGCGGGGCTTCGGCCCCGATTGCGCCTCATTTGAAGGTAAGCTGGCCTGATGACAGATCGCGACACATCCGCCGGCGGCACACCCGAGCGCAGCACCTTCGTCCAGCGCCTGATCCGTATCGGCTCGACCGACATCATCCGGGTCATCGTCCTGTGTGTGCTGGCCGGCTTTGTACTGGCAGCTTTCCACGTCAACCCGCGCCGCCTCTGGGTCGACTTCTTCGGTACCATTGCCGAGTCCTGGGGGCGTTTCATCGAATTCCTGACCCACTCGGTGGGTTGGGCGATCGAGTATTTCCTGCTCGGCGCTGTTCTGGTCATACCGATCTGGATCGTCTTCCGCGTCCTCGGGGCCTTGCGCAACCGCTAAGCCTTTCAGTTGGTTCTGTTTTGTTAACCAACTTCCTTTGCCGGATAGCAAGAAAGCCTTGCTAGACGGAGGGCGTGAACGCGCTCGCCCCAACCCTGTCCGCCGCCTCGCTGGCGTCGCCTCTCGAGGCCGATCTCGCCTGCAGTGAAGCCCCGCTGCTGCTGGAATCGAACGGGTTTCTCCGCAACATGCTGATCGGCTTGCTGCGCGATGCCGGGGCAAATGACGTCATGCTCGCCAAGCGTGGCGACATGGTGATCGAGCAGATCAGCGAGCGGACGCCCAGCGTGATCATCGCCGGCTGGCATACTCATGACGACCCGAATGAAGATCGGTTGAAGCTGGTACGCGCAATCCGCGAGACCGAGAATGCCGCGTTTCGGGCGACGCCCATCGTCTTCATCTCGCCGCCCCGCTCACGGCGCGAGATTGAACAGGCCCGCGACGCCGGCGTGTCCGAATTCCTGGTCACGCCAATTGCGCCGATCACGCTGCAAGACCGATTGCGTTCGCTTGACGCGAGGCCGCGTCCCTTCGTTGATGTCGCCCGTTTTACCGGACCGGACCGGCGGCGTCGGCCGCGCCGGGCGCATGGCCCCGCCTGCAAGCGCACAGCCGATGTCGAAGCAGAGCTGACCACACCGATGGCGGCCGCCCGGGCTGCTGCCGTCGCATTGGTCAACGAAACCCAGTTGACCGGAGACCGTCTGGCCATGCGCGTCGGTCGATCACTCCAACGCTTTCTCACCATGGTCAGCGACTACACGGAGAGCGAGGCTGAAGTCGTGGAGATGCACCGCGCTGCGCTCGCGCAACTGGTCCGGATGGCGGAGGATGGCAATCCCTTGCGCGAACCGGTGGTCACCGGCCTTGAACAGGTCGTCGCCAAGCGTATGGGTCGCCGCTAAGCCCCCTTCCGGCGAAGCACGCCCTGCCCTATCATGGCGGGAAACCTGTTCAGGACCGCCATGACCGACGATATCCAGTCCCGCCTCGATTCCATCGCTCCGCTGATTGTCACCGGTTCGCCGCATGCGGTCGCGCTTGGCCTGTCGCTGGTCTCGCTGACCCCGGGAGAGGCCGTGATGCAGGCTCGCTATGACGACAGCCTCGTCGGCGATCCGGACGCCGGGACACTGCATGGGGGTGTAATCACGGCATTGCTGGATCACGCCTGCGGCATGGCCGCCTTCGCGGGCTTCGGTGCACGGGACACACCCGCGACACTGGACTTGCGGATCGACTATCTGCGACCGGCGAAACCGGGGCTTGATGTTACCGCCCAGGCCCGGTCCCTGAAATCCCACGGGCTAGTCGCCTTTGTCCGCGCCACCGCCCATGACGGCGACCCCGACGACCCCGTCGCCATCGCCCAGGCCGCCTTCATGATCACCAAGGCCTCCAAAGCTGCCCAGGAACGCGCACGCCGCGCCTATACCGAAGGGCGCATGTCATGAGCCGTGAACTGATCGAAACACTGATGGCTGCGCCCTATGTGGCCCGCTTTGGCGTCCGTCTGGACCAACGTGGCAATGAACTAACCGGCGTGCTGCCCTTCGCGGACCATCTGGTCGGCAACCCCCTCATCCCGGCCCTGCATGGCGGGGCGGTCGGGGCCTTCCTGGAGATTGTCGCGTCCGCGTCGCTGCTGGCCAGCCAACCGCTGGATCGCCTGCCCAAGCCGATCGATGTCGCGATTGATTATCTGCGACCGGCGCGCGCCCAGGACGTCTATGCCCGCGCCATCCTCGCCCGCTCCGGTCGACGCGTCGCCAATGTCCGCGTCGAAGCCTGGCAGAACCGCATCGATGCCCCGGTCGCCACCCTGCACGGACATTTCCTGATTACACCGGCCCGAAGCGAGACCACGGACGCCCCGGCCTGAGCGGTGTCATTCGTCGCACCCATGCTCCCATTGGGCGCACTTTCCTGAACCGGGCTTACACCGGACTTACAAAGCGGACAGTTTCTAAACGCTATCTCTCAAAGGTTTAGGTTAGCGGTCAGAGCGCGGAGAGCTTGCACCAGGCAATCTTCCAATCGTGGTGACGGGTCACAGAGGGGTGACCGGCCACATTGAGGAGACAAGCCCCATGCTTATCACGACACTTGCCGCGCTCACCACGAGCCTGACCTTGACACCCCTGGCGGTGGCCGCCGACGAAACGGTTCCGACCCAGACCGTCCACTTCCACACCGATGAACTCACCAGCGAAGCCGGCTGGGACGCCATCGAGAACCGCATCCGCGTCGCCACCGAGCGGGTCTGCCGTCCGCACGGACTGCGAGGCCTGGTCGCCCAACGCATCCGCCAGGAATGTGTCAACGCGACCTATGCGGACGCCATCGACCAACTCAACCGCGAATATGCCGAAGCCAACAGCCGCTCGGTGGCGGTGGTCATTACCGCGCAATAGACGTGATCCCGGTGAAGCGGGCGACCGCCCTCGGGGCTGGTGCGGTCGCCTGTGACGCCTTGCCCCATCGCCGGAAGCGGCGGTGGGTGCCACACTCTTCCCATGACACAATCCAACGCCATTACGGCTTACTATGATGATCTCTGCCCGATCTGCCGGCATGAGATGAACGCGTATGTGAGCCGGGCTCCGGAGCTGATCCGGCTGCATGGCTGCAATGGCGATCTCCCTGATGACATTGATCGGGACGCGGCCCTGGCCAGCCTGCATGTGCGACTGCCCGATGGGCGCGTCGTGACCGGCTGGTCGGCCTTCCTGGCGATCTGGGACCGGATGCCGACCGAGTGCCGCGGGCTGCGCTGGCTGGCCCGCCTGACCCGGCCCGCCCCGATCCGCATCGTGCTCAACCAGATCTATCTCTGGCTGATCCCGCTTCGACCGCGCGACCGATGCCGCGACGATGTTTGCGAGCGCTCGAGCTAGCATCAATTGCTTCGGCTGACGGGCGGGGACAGCACCACGCTCCAATGCACGGGCGAGCGGCTATTGCGCGGCTTGCCGGGCCGGGCTAGGTGCGGATCATGTCCATTCCGTCCCTCACCCGGCTCGACGTCATCAAACGGGCCTGGCCGCTGGTTTTTGCCAATGCCGCCGTCCCCCTCGCCGGTGTTGCCGACACGTTTGTGCTTGGCCTGTCGGGCGACAAGGCGGATCTTGGCGGCGTGGCCCTGGGCGGCGCGCTCTTCTCGGTCTTTTACTGGAGTTTCTACTTTCTGCGCATGGGGACGACCGGGCTGACAGCCCAGGCCGATGGTGCCGGTGATCGGGCCGAGACCCAGCGCATCCTGCTGCGCGCGCTGGCCATTGCCGGCGCGCTCGGCCTGCTGGTCTTCCTGCTGCGCGACCTCATCGCCCTGGCCGGTTTTGCCATCCTGCAGGGTGAGGCCCGCGTCGAGGACAAGGGGGCCGATTACCTGCTCGCGCGGGCCTGGGGCACACCCGCCGCGCTCGCCTGCTTTGCCCTGTCGGGCTGGTTGATCGGGCTGGGTCGCAATGCCGCGACCCTGGCCATCTATGTCGCATTCAGCGTGATCAATATCGCGCTGGATTTATGGTTCGTGCTCGGCCTCGGTTACGGTCCGGGCGGCGTCGGCGCCGCAACCGCGATCGCGGAATGGGTTGCCCTGCTGATCGGCCTGGCCTTCATGGCCTTCGTGCTGAAACGGCAGTCCGGCTGGGCCCGCGGCGTGCTGGATCGCGCCAAACTGCTCGACCCCGCCGCCATTCGCGAGCTCTTCCAGGTCAATGTGAATTTGATGATCCGGACCTGGTCCCTGGTCATCGGTTTCACCTGGTTCGCCAATGCCGGCGCCCGCCAGGGCACAGCCGCACTGGCCGGCAATCACGTCCTGCTACAGGTCATCTCGGTCTGGGCCTTCGTCCTCGACGCCTTCGCCTTCGTGGCCGAGACCGAGGCCGGCCGCGCTTTTGGTCGTCGATCCGTGCGCGACCTGCGGCGCTCTGTCCAGCTGACCGGGGAGCCCATGCTGATCGCCGGCGGCGCCTTCGCCATCGCGACCTGGCTATTCGGTGAAGCAGCCCTGACCGCCCTGATCGAAGACCCCGAGGCGCGAGCCGCGGCGATCACCTACCTGCCCTGGTGTGCCGTAGTGCCCTTCCTTGGCGCACCGGCCTGGCTGATGGATGGCATTTTCATTGGCACGACGAGCGGCAAGATCCTGCGCAATGCCGGTCTCGCCGCTGTCGTCGTCTATCTGATCGCGGATGCCCTATTGGCGCCGACTTTCGGCAATCACGGTGTCTGGGCGGCCTTCCTGGTCTTCTACCTGGCCCGTGCGGGTGCCCTGATGAGCGCCTATCCGGCCCTCGAGCGCCGACTTCACTCGGCGCCGACAGCCTCGGCCACGGATGCAAACCCGTCGGCCTGAAGGCGTTCCGCCAGGCCGCGCTTGATACGCTGGACCAGACCGGGCCCCTCATAGATCAAACCGGTATAGAGCTGGATCGCATTCGCCCCGGCCCGGATCTTGGCATAGGCCGTCTCGGCGCAGGAGACGCCGCCGACCCCGATAATCGCCATCTCCGGTCCGGCCACCTTGCGGAAGACCCGGACAAGCTCGGTCGAGCGGGCAAAGACCGGGGGTCCGGACAGACCGCCGCCTTCCCCCATCTTGTCGCTGACCAGGCTTTCCGGCCGGGTGATCGTGGTGTTGGCGATGATGATGCCATCCAGCTTGTGACGCCGGATCGCTGCGACCATGACATCGGCTTCGCTGTCATCAATATCCGGCGCAATCTTGAGGAAGACCGGCGCCTTTGCACCCACCGCGGCGACGGCCGCCAGAAGGTCATCCAGCGCACCGGAGGATTGCAGCGTGCGCAGGCCCGGCGTGTTGGGGGACGACACATTGACGGTGAAGAATTGCGCCAGGTCCTGCAGCGCGGTCAGACAGGCCACATAATCCGCGACCCGGTCCTCACTATCGAGATTGGCCCCCAGATTGACCCCGACCACGCCCTTGCGACCGGCGCGTCGCGCCAGGCGCGCCTGGAATAGATCCAGCCCCTGATTGGGAAAGCCCATGCGATTGATGACGGCCTTGTCCTCGTCCAGGCGGAAGATGCGCGGCTTGGGTTTGCCGTCCTGGGCGCGCGGCGTCACCGCGCCGCACTCGACGAAGCCGAAACCGGCCGCCAGCAGCGCGTCAGGCGCTTCAGCATTCTTGTCGAAGCCGGCGGCCAGACCGACCGGATTGGGCAGGTCGAGCCCGGCCAGGCGCGTGTGCAGAATGTCCGGATCCCGGCTGAACTGGCGCGGGCCGAGGCCAAGCTTGAGCCCCTGAACCCCCAGTCGGTGTGCGGTCTCCGGATCGAAACCGTGCAGCAGGCGCGTGGCGAGATCATGGATCATGAACGGCTCTCCAGATCGGCAGGCAGGACCCAGTCCCCCTCCTCATTGCGGCGGACATGGCGCAGGCCGCGTACGGCGCTGGCCGGGATCTCGCCATAGACATGCGGGAACAAGGCCCCGCCGCGCGACTTTTCCCATTTCACCGTCTCACCAAGCGCGGTGAGATCAATCTCGACCAGCAGCAAGCGCTCATGATCATTATAATGCTTGATCAGCGTGCCTTCGACCTGGTCGGCCGCCGACAGATGGATGAAGCCATCGGCGACATCATGCGGGTCACCGGTGAAGCGACCTTCGGCCATCACCTGTGACCAGCGGTCCGGTGTGGCGAGGCGGAATGCGGTTTTCATGGTCATGGGGAGGGCCTAGCGCCCGGGGCGGATTCGGGCAAGCGCGACTCGCGCATGGGACAATTTTCCTATAGCGTTTGGCGCCCATGCTGACCCATGATGACATCTGGCGCGGGATTGATCGCCTGGCCCGGCATGCCCAGACCAGCCCGTCCGGACTGGCCCGACGGGCCGGCCTTGACTCGACCACTTTCAATCCGTCCAAACGTGTCTCTGCAGACGGCAAGAAACCGCGCTGGCCGTCCACCGAAAGCATCGCCAAGGCGTTGGCCGCGGCGCATCTGGACTTTGATGATTTTGCCGGACTGATTTCGGGCAAACCGCGCGGCGGCGCGTTGCCGTCTCGCGGGCTGGCCGATGGCGAGGCCGAGGCGCCCTTCGATGCAGCGGGGTTTCCCGCCGGACCGGACTGGGAGGCCATTCCCTTTCCCGGATTGGGTCCGGACGAGGCGTTCGCCCTGACGGTCGAGGACAGCCGCATGCTGCCGGTCTACCGGCCGGGTGATCGCCTGGTGGTCTCACACACGGCCCCCACGCGGGTGGGCGACCGGGTTGTGGTGCAAAGACGGGATGGGACGCGTTCGGCCTGGACCTTGTCGGAAAAGCTCGTGCAGTCCGTGCGCCTGACGCCGCTCGACCCGATGCAACCCAGTCTGACCCTGCCACTGTCGCAGATCGCGTGGCTGTCGCGGATCGTCTGGGTCAGCCAGTAGCGCCCGTCAACGTTCGAGTCGGGCGTCGGCCCAGGCCGCAGCCGCGCGACGGTTTTCCAGCTGCGCGGCAAATTCTTCCAACTCACCGAGTATGGCGGCATCGAAGGCGTCCCGCGCTTGCAGCTGCCGGGCGCCCTCCACCAATTCGCGGATACGGGCCGTATAGGCCGGCTCGTCGAGAGCCGCGAGCCCGAGCGCCAGGAAGTAGCGCGGCGCCGGGCTTTCCGGGTCCAGCGCGATCGCCTGGGAGTAATAGCCCATGCCGGCCTCAACCGACGCATCGAGCGCGCTCAGGCCGCGCGAACCGCCGCGGCGCGCGACCTCAAGATGCCAGGCGCCCAGCATGCCCAGCGCCCAGGCATTATCCGGCTGGCGGGTCACGACCTCTTCCAGAAGCGAACGCCCGCGCTGCGGCAGGCGCGTCAGATAGGCGCGCCAGCCGCTCATATAGCGGCCGCGAAAACCGAGCGCGCTGGCCAGCCGAAGCCGGGCCTCGACATGATCTTCATCCAGATGCAGCGCATACTCCGCCAGATCGATGGCGCGCTCCGCGAGGGCTTCACGGCCGTCTCCGACATCCTCGACCATCAGCCTGGCGACCAGGGCGCCCGCGGCGAAGGCATAGCCGTCCGCCGTCTCCAGCCGTTGGGCCTCATTGGCAGCCACTTCCCAGGCGCCTTGCTGGTAAGCCGCTTCCGCGTCCGCCTGGTCGGCGCGGGCGGGCGTGGCGATGATGAAAACAAGCAGGAGCGGCGCGAGGAGGAAACGGTTCATGTCTTCACGATAGTGCAGGACTGAAGCCGGGAAAACTGGCAAGCGCGACCATTCGCGCGCTGGCGCTGCTGCCGGATCGGTCTAGGCTTGCCATGATATGGAAGACCTTGCCCGCACAGCCTTCGTCCCGCCCAAGCCGCCCTATGCCAGCTATAGCGGCGTCGGCAAGCTCGAACTGTCTGATTACTGGACCTATTTCCGGGCCATGCAGCGCAATCCGCTGGAGATCTGGGGGGAGCATCATTTCTCCATTCGCCTCGCGCCTTTCCGTTTTCTCGGCCGCTCCAGCCTGATCGTCAGCGACCCGGAGGCGATCCATCACTGCTTCGTCTCCAATGCCGGCAATTACGGTATGAACCCGCTGCGCCAGGCCGTGCTGCGCCCCTTCCTGCGCGACGGCCTTTTGACCGCGGAAGGCGATATCTGGAAGACCGCCCGCAAAGCTGTCTCGCCGGTTTTCACCCCGCGCAAGGTGAACGGGTTCGCGCCGCAGATCCAGGCCGTGTGCGAGAGCGCCATGGCAGCCCTCGCGGCGCGCGACGGCGAGACGATCAGCGTTTCCGACCTGATGGTCGATCTGACGCTGGACGTCTTGATGGAAACGCTTTTCTCGGGCGATGAGGCACTGGACAAGGCCCGCTTCACGCGCGGCATATGTGACTTGCTGGAGATATCCGGCATCCCCCACCCCTTCGACCTGATGCACTTGCCCGGCTGGCTTCCACGGATCGGCCAGGGTCGATCGCGTTCCGTGATCAAGGATTTGCGTGACCAGGTCGGCGCGGTGGCCGCCGCCCGCCGTGCCGCGCCCGCGCCGGAAGAAAGCGGCCGCAGCGCCGACTTCCTGGACCTGCTCCTCAGCGCCGGTCTCGACGATACCGCCGTCATCGACAATCTCCTGACCTTCCTCGCGGCCGGCCACGAGACCACCGCCCGGTCGCTGGCCTGGACGCTCTATCTGCTCTCGCGCGATCCGGCCTCGCTGGCGCGTCTGGAAGCGGAGATCGACGCAGCTCCGCTCGACACCACCGAACCGGCGGATTGGTCACGCCACCTGCCCTTCACCGAAGCCGTGCTGAAGGAGAGCCTGCGCCTCTACCCGTCAGCGCCCATGCTGGCGCGAACATCCAGGGAATGGGATCTGGTGACCGGCCTGCCCGTCCCGGCGGGAACCGATGTCCTGGTCTCGACCTGGCTGTTGCATCGCCAGCGCGATATCTGGGACCAGCCCGATGCCTTCGTGCCGGACCGTTTCATGGGTGAAGCAGCCACCACCATCCCGCGCGATGCCTATCTGCCCTTCGGGCTCGGTCCGCGCGTGTGTATCGGCGCGCGCTTTGCGATGATGGAAATGGTCATCGTCATGGCCTGCTTGGTCCGGCGCCTGCGCTTCGAGTTTGCCGGCGATCGCGACCCGGTTCCGGTCATGCGCATCACCCTGCAGCCGGATACCGACATGCCGATGACGATCCGCCGTCGCTAGCGCTGGAAGCGCAGCCGGATATTCAGGGTCGGCACATTATCGGCACTGCGCGAAAGCTGGTCCAGGAACACACCCTGCGGCGTGTCGACCCGGCTGGTGCCGGACCGGTCACGGCCCGAGCGCAGCGACACACGGAAGAAGGCGGCCTGTCGCACCTCCCATTCCGACCACAAATTCGCATAGACGCCTTCCGACCGGGTCAGCGTATTCACGAGGACCGGGCCAGAGCCCGGCTCACGAACTCCGTCAAAGACATAGATCGTATCGGTCCGGTCCTGCTGCCAACGTGTCGACAGACCGGTACGCCAGGCCGCGGAATGCCGCCACTCACCATTCAGCTCGGCATTCAAGCCATTGTCTTCCTTACGGATCTCGGTGAGCCAGTAATGCATGGCCGGTGCCCGCTCTTCGAGCCGCGCGGACACGACATAGCGCCCATCGGCCCATTCCTGGCGAAGGCCGATCCTGTAATGATAGTCGCGATGCCCGGACGTGGTGCGGGCAAAGCCCTGCAGCGGGTCGAGCCGGTCCGACCAGCGATGCGTGGCCATCCCGTCCAGGCTCAGACCGTCAAAGCCGAAACGGTCGAGCTCGATCTCGAATTCCGCGGTCGCGCGGGCGACATTCTCCGGGCCGATATTGGCCGGGCGAACCTCGCCATCCGCGTCCAGAATGCTGGACACCGGATTATCCGAACGGCGTGTCACGCCCTCGAAGCGCACAAGATCACGCTCGCCGAAACGGCGCTCCAGCGTGACCCGGTTGATCCAGTCACGCGGCGGCTCCAGAGTCGATGCCCCGGCCGTGCTGAGGGCATTGTCCAGATCGGTCGAGGCCAGGAAGAGGCCGAGATCGAGCTGTCCTACCCGCCGCTCGGTGCTCAGGCGCAAGGTCCAGTCGTCTGGCAGGGCCCAGTTAAGATCGGCCCGCGGGGCGATATCGGTGAGGCTCAAGGAGGCCCCGCCCTCGTTGGAACTGTCGAGCGAAAACTGCTCGACGCGACCGCCAAAGGTCGCCGAGACCCGTGAATTGGGAGTCCAGGTCGCCGAGGCGAGGATGGCGGAGCGGGTCTCCTCGACCGCGGCATCATCGCCATCAACCGTCTGGCTCACACCGTCGATCGACGCCGAGGACGACCCTTCCAGCGTATTGCTGGCCCAGGTCAGGCCGGTCTCGACAGCGAGCGCGTCCGTCGGACGCCAGCGCATGTCCGCCCGCGCCGCCGTCTCGCCGGTTTCACGACTGGAAGCCGACTCGCTGACCGACCCGCCGGACACCAGGCTGTCACTGGACACCGCCTCGCCCTGGCGCTGTGTCACCAGACCCGTCAGATCGATCCGGTCGGTCAAGGCATGGCGCCAGCGCGCCGAACCGAAACGCTCAATCGCGTCATAGCGGCCGGCCTCAATGGCGCCGACTTCTGCCGCCGATGCGGGGATCGGCCGGCTGAAATCGTTATTGCGCTCGCTCGACAGGGTCAGTTCGAGATCATTCCGCGGGTCGATCGCGAGGCGGGCCAGGGCCTGCCAGTCGCGGCGCGTCCGGCCTTCCAACTCATCGACCGTGGCCCGGGCAAAGGGCTCGTCCGCCGTCGAGCTGCGGATCTCGGCATAGTCGGTCAGCGTCTCGTCATAGAGGTCGATCCGCGCTTCCAGCTCCAGCGGACCGGTCGACCAGGCGGTGGTCAGCTCGCCCTGGTATTCCTCGCCGCCATCCTCGCGCGGCTCGATCTCGATCCGGCCATCAACACGAGCGGCGCTTGTGCTGCGCGTGACGATGTTGAGCAGTAGCGGATAACCCTGCATGTCGACATCGCGGGCGCCGGGTTCGATCAGCTCGAGCCGGACCACATCCTCGACCCGGATGGCACGGATGCGACCCTCCAGCGATCCGCTGCCCCGGGGCGGGCGTCGGCCATTGATCAGGACATTGCCCTGGGCGCCTGACAGGCCGCGAACATTATCGCCGCCATTGAGGCCGAAGCCGGGCAATTGCCAGACCAGGTCGAGCGCGGTGCGCGGCAGGAATTCGGCGAAAGCGTCGGGCGTGTAGACGGCGACGCCGGTCTCGGCCTCGCTCGCCTGGACTGCCCCGCACGCCAGCGCGGCCAGGCAGACCCCGGCCGCGACGACGCGCCTCGTGCGCTTCACGCTGGTCACTTCATGCTCCTCCGGAACCGTTTGACGCCCGTTTAGGCCTATTTGGTTAGGGAAGTGCGATGAATGACCGGAAATTCCAGTCCAACGTAGAGAAAATTGCAGCGTGTCCTTGCCTCGAAAAACCAGACGCTGCTCAATCCTCGGGATACTGGAAGACGGCGTCGAGACCGACCTTGAAGGCTCGCGCAATCTTGAAGGCCACTTCCAGCGAAGGCGAGTACTTGCCCTGCTCGATGGCGATAATGGTCTGCCGGGTCACGCCAACCTGACGGGCCAGTTCGGCCTGGGTCATCTCGCCGGCATGAAAGCGCAGGGTGCGGATCTCATTGGTGATGGGGGTGGACTTGGCCATGGTCAGACACTCCCGCGATAGGTCAGGAATTTGACAAGACTACTGACGAGGCCGGCCAGCATGGCTCCGACGAACAAGGCATTTGCCGCCCAGAACGGTTCGAATTCCAGGACCAGCAGCATCAGGGCGATGAAGGCCGCGCCATGCATGACATGCCCGCCCCAGGCGTCACCGCGTCGCTCGGCCGCATGGTCACGCTCGTCATCCACGACACCTGCTTCTTCCAGCTCGTTCCGGTTGGAAATGGCAGCGCGGACGATGTCGGCAATCAGGGTGCCCACGAAGACTACGACCGCGATCGCCATCTCGACCTTCCAGGAGACCTCATCGAGAGGTCGACTGAAGACCTGGGGGACGACCCGGATTAGATACCAGCCCAGGGCCAGGATCGTCCCGAGCGCGACGGCGCGGTTCATTCTTTCAAGGAAAGCGGGCATCACACGCCCCTCCGATAATCGATGAACTTGGACACACCCTTGGCCAACTCGCTAGCAACCAGTCCGGCCAAGGCGATATTGGCGATCAGGTGGAAGGGCTGGGCCGTCATGGCCGATCCCATGGCCAGCAGGGTGAAGAGCGCCAGCACGAAACCGCCGCGCTTGTCGCCCCGCATGTCGATCATCCTGTCACGCTCGTCCGCCGCTTCGTCGGCCTCGGACGGCGCCGAGATGGCGATGGCGATGTGCGCGATGATGGAGGCGATGATGATCGCACCGACCGTCATCAGCATTTTCGAATTTGTCAGGTCCAGCGCGACCTCCGGATCCATCGACCGGCTGAACAGGACGTCGGCGGAGCTGGCAAAATACCAGGCATAGACACCCCCGGTCAGGACCAGCATGGCCACATTGCTTTTCTCTCGGAAACCCATGTCAAACACTCCATTCCTTGTGTTTAATATTTTTTACATTGCCACCTATGTAAGCGCCTGCAGACACGGTGTCAAACTTTTCGGACATCATGTCATAGAAAAAGGACCCGAAACTTCGGGCCCTTTCGTATATTCTTTTGAAAATCAGACCCTTGCGAGTACGCCCGCGAGCCCCTGCTCGATCAGTTTGATCGTCTCGGCAACGCCGTAAATGGCGACGAATGACCCGAAACGCGGGCCCTGGGACTGACCCAGCAGGACCTCATAGAGAGCCTGGAACCAATCGCGCAGGTTTTCGAAATCCTGGGTTTTGCCGGCGGCATAGACCTCATCCTGGATCTTCACCGCATCGCGCTCATCACGGTCCATCGCCTTCAGGCGGGTCAGCAGATCCTCCATCGCGGCCCGCTCCATGTCGGAGGGCGCGCGGAATGATTTGGTGGGCTTCACGAAGTCCTGGAAATACTGGACGGCAAATCCGGCGAGCTGGTCGAGCAGCGGATGGCTGGCCGGCGTGGCGCCGTCGACATAGCGCCCGATAAAGCCCCACATCACGTCCGTATTATGCGCCGAAGCGGCCGAGGCGAGATTGAGCATAAGGGCGAAGGAGATCGGCGAGGTATCCGTTGGCGGATTGCCGTCATGAATATGCCAGACCGGGTTTTCCAGCTGCTTGGCCGTGTCCTGGCCAGCATAGGCCGCCAGATGCTGCATATACTCGTCAACCGCCTTGGGAATGACGTCGAAATACAAGCGCTTGGCCGTCTTCGGCTTGACGAAGTTATAATAGGACAGGCTTTCCGCCGGTGCATATTTCAGCCAGTCCTCGACCGAGAGACCATTGCCCTTGGACTTGGAAATCTTCTCGCCCTTCTGGTCCAGGAATAGCTCGTAGACGAATTGCGTCGGCGGCTCGGCGCCAAGGATCTTGCAGATGCGCGAATAGATCGGCGCATTGGTCTGGTGATCCTTGCCGAACATCTCGAAATCGACGCCCAGCGCCGCCCAGCGCATGCCGAAATCCGGCTTCCACTGCAGCTTCACATGACCGCCAGTGACCGGAAGCGTCGTCTCGGTCCCGTCTTCATCGTCAAAGGTGATCGTGCCGGCTGTCGCGTCGACCGCCTTCATCGGCACATAGAGGACCCGACCCGTCTTCGGCGAGATCGGCAGGAAGGGCGAATAGGTCGCCTGGCGTTCCGCCCCCAGCGTCGGCAGCATCACCGCCATGATGTCATCATAGCGTTCCGCAGCCCGGCGGAGCATGGCGTCATAGGCGCCGGACTTGTAGAGCTCGGTCGCCGACTGGAAGCTGTAGGTAAAGCCGAACCCGTCGAGAAAGCCGCGCAGGCGGGCATTCATGTGCGCACCGAAGCTCTCATGCGTGCCGAACGGATCGGGCACCACGGTCAGCGGTTCCTGCAGGTGCTGGTTCAGCATGTCCTGCTGCGGCAGGTTGTCGGGCACTTTGCGCATGCCGTCCATGTCGTCAGAGACACAGATCAGCTGCGGCTCATAGGCGCCGCCGGTCAGCGCGTCGAAGGCGCGCAGCACCATGGTCGTGCGCACAACCTCGCCAAACGTCCCCATATGCGGAAGCCCCGACGGGCCATAGCCGGTCTCGAACACGACCGGCCCGGATTTTCGCCCCAGCTTGTCCAGACGCTTCTTGAGCAGGCGCGCTTGTTCAAACGGCCAGGCTTTCGCGTTTTGGGCAAGATCGGAGACAGACATCCCGGGCAACTTTCTCATCACTGTGAACAGGAGCTCGCGAGGTAGAGGGGAAGCGCAGGATGGTCAAGCGGGCGGGGCTTGGTGGGGGCCTATTCCCTCTCCCTTGGGAGAGGGTCAGGGTGAGGGGGAAATCCCGGTGGCGGTGAGCTGATCCCCCTCATCCGCCCTTCGGGCACCTTCTCCCGGGGGAGAAGGTGTGGGAGCGGCACCCCACACGACGAGCCCGTGACCCAAAAGCCACACCAAGACCCGATCCAACCCCACCGTGTCGATTTCGCCTTGAACGCGAACTCGGACGGCGTCATAAGCCGCCTCCCGTTAACCCCGCCCCGGACCGAGCCCATCGGTTCTGCGCACATGAAGAGACGATCATGAACCCAGTTCAGACCCGATATCGCCTCTCCCGCCCGGTCTATTGGCCGGCAGCGGTTGTGCGCGCGGAGGAAGACGCTTTCACCCGGTAGACTGGCCCCACAGTCCCGGTTGTTGGCCCTCCCGAGCGCCCGCTCGAGGAGGGTTTTTTGTATTCTGCGCTGCCCCTCTCCCCCCGAAAGGCAGCCGGAATGCAAATCCCAGGGAGGGAGTGCGACCCCCGACGCACTCCCTCCCGTCAGGGGCCAACCCGTCGGCGCTAGCGCGCGACCTCGTCGAGCGACCAGCCCGCCTTGCCGCTGAGCTTGCGAGCGAGGAGGTGGATGAGCAGACCGACCGGCCCGAACAGGAAGGTCAGGAGGAGGGCCGGTGTCACGACCCAGCGGCTCAGCCCGATGCGGCGGGCATCGCGGGCAATCCACGCACCGACGAAGAGGTCAAAGACCAGGAAATGCACCCAGCCGGTCAACAGACCGACCGGATGCGAGAACAAGGCCTGCACCGCAGCGAGGCTGGACATGCCGGCTTGAGGGTCAGACTGGCCTGAAATCCCCAGCGTCAGGAAGGTCAGATAGATCGCCGACAGGGTCAGCGGGACCAGGGCCGCATGCACCAATCGCTGGGTCCACACCCAGCCGGGCGCCAGGATGAGCAGGAGCCAGGCCGGCACCACCGAAACATTCAGGACCGTAAACATGGTGTCGTACATGGCGCCTCGCCCTTCTGCTTGATCGCCCGACATCACCCCGATTCGCCCGAAGCACGGATATGGCTTGTTACTGACTGACTGGTCAGTTATAAACACGGTATGATCACACGCCCTGCCCGTCGCCGTCGTCCGGAAGACCGCCCGGACGAGATCCTTGATGCCGCCCTCGCTGTTTTCTCGGCCAAGGGGTTTGCGGCCGCGCGGGTGGAGGACATCGCCCGCGAGGCCGGCCTCTCCAAAGGGGCGGTCTATCTCTACTTCCCGTCCAAGGAAGCGATGCTGAACGGGCTGGTGGAACAATCCGCTGGCCAGCTCGCCAAGGCGGCCGAGCAATTGGTGGCGCTGGGTGCACCCCGGGATGCCGAGGCTGCTTTTCGCAGCCTTCTGCGCATGCTTTTCACGGCCATGAGCGATCCGGACATCAATGCTGCGCCCCGCCTGGTCTTTGCCGAGGCCGGACGTTTTCCGGAGATTGCCGCCCATTATCGCAGCCAGGTCCTCGACGTGGCCCGACGCGCCTTGCGGTCCCTTTTGGCAGCAGGTGTCGAGAGCGGCGCCTTCCGCGATGTCGACGCCGATGCCTTCATGCGCATCACCGCCGGGCCGGGCATCGCGCATATGGCGCTGACCTCGATCTTTCACTTCCCGCCGGACCGGCTGAGTGATCCGGCCGAGATGGCCGACGCCCTCGCCGATATTCTCCTCAATGGCCTCAAGCCGCGAGTTCCCGCCTCATGACCCGTTTTCCCGTGATCGCCGCATGCCTCGCCCTTCCCCTTTGCCTGGCCGCCTGCTCGTCAGAACCGGACGCCACGCTGCACGGCTATGTGGAGGGCGACTTCATCCGCATCGCGCCGCAACAGCCCGGCCTGATCATCAGTACCGCCGCGCAGGAAGGCGGTCCGGTAGCGGCCGGCGATGAGCTCCTGCGCCAGGACGCGACCGCGGAAGTGGCTGCCCTCGCCGCAGCCTCGGCGCGCATCGATGCGGCGACAGCCCGCTATGATGATGCCCTGGCGGGCGCCCGCGATCCGGAGATTGAGGCGGCGCGTGACCAATTGCGCCAGGCCCTCGCCGCCCAAAGCGATGCCGCCCAGGCGCTCGAGCGGAACCAGGCCCTGTTCAGCGACGGCCATATCTCCCAGGCGCGCCTCGACACGGCGCGCGCCGCCGCCGAGACCGCAGATGCGCGGGTCGACGAAATGCGCGCCCGCCTCAATATCGTGCGACTGCCGGCCCGCGCCGACCAGCTACGCGCGCTGCAGGCGGAAATTGCCGCGGCCGAAGCGGAGCGCGACACCGCGCTCCACCGGCTCGACCTGCGCACAATCAGCGCGCCATCAGACGGCCGGATCCATCGACAGCTTCGCTTCGCCGGCGAACAGGCGGGGCCCAGTGCTCCGGTCTATGAAATCCTGCCCACCGATGCCGTGCACGCGCTCGTCTTCATCCCCGAACCGCAATTGGCCAGCCTGCCGGTGGGGACGCGTCTGGCCGTCAACTGTGATGGCTGCGCGGCGGGAATGCGGGTCACCATCGCCACGATTGCCGACGAGGCGGAATTCACCCCGCCCATCCTCTATTCCGACGATGAGCGCGCCCGTCTCGTCTTCCGCGCCGAAGCCCGGTTTGACGGCACGCCGCCACCGCCCGGCACGCCGCTCTTCTTCGAGCCTTTGCCATGAGCGAGGCGCTCGCCATTGATGTGAGCGGGTTGAGCAAGTCCTTCGGCGGCACCAAGGTCGTGGACGGTTTCGACATGCAGGTCCCGCCGGGCAAGATTTATGGGTTTCTGGGCCCCAACGGGTCCGGAAAGACGACCACGATCCGCATGATGTGCGGCCTGTTGCGGCCCGATGAAGGCGGCGGCACGGCGCTGGGCCTCGACATCCTCCGTCAGAGCCGGGAGATCAAGGCGCGGGTGGGCTATATGACCCAGCGCTTCTCGCTCTATGGCGATCTCACAGTGCGCGAAAACCTGACCTTTATGGCGCGCCTGCACGCCCTGCCAAAGGTCCGCGATGTGGTCGAACAGGCGCTCGAGACCTACGACCTCGCCCCGCGCGCCAAACAGCTCGCCGCCAATCTGTCCGGCGGCTGGAAACAGCGCCTCGCGCTTGCCGCCGCCTCGCTGCACGAGCCGGGCCTGCTCCTGCTGGACGAGCCGACCGCGGGGGTCGATCCGAAGGCCCGACGCGATTTCTGGGATCGCATCCGGCGTCTGGCGCGGCAAGGTGTGACCGTGCTGGTCTCGACCCATTACATGGATGAGGCGGTCCAGTGTGACAACATCACCTTCATCGCCTATGGCCGCAAACTGATCGATGCGCCCGCCAGCGAAATTCCCGACCGCATCGGCCTCAAGACAATCCGCATTGAAGGCCAGGGCCTGCAACCCGTCTATGACGCGCTGGAGCATGCGGAGGGGGTGGATCAGATCGCCCGCTTCGGCGCCGCGCTGCATGTCTCGGGGCGCGATGAATCCGCGCTGGACGCCGCCATCGCCTGCTATCGCGATCAGGACGGGCTGACAGTCACTACCGCCAAGACCGGGCTGGAAGAGGCCTTTATCTGGTTGATGACCGGCGCCGAGGACAATTTCAGATGAAGGGCCTCTCCCGCATCCTCGCCATTCTGGGCAAGGAATTCATCCAAATGCTGCGCGACCGGCTGACCTTCGGCATGATGGTCGGCATTCCGGTCATGCAGCTCCTCCTGTTCGGCTATGCCATCAACACCGATCCGCGCCATCTGCCGACCCTGGTCGAGATGGGCGATAATGGCCCGGCCAGCCGCGCCATCCTGCAAGCGATGGAGACCTCGGACTATTTCGACCTGATCGGGACGGTCGCGTCGGGTGCCGCGGTGGAGAATGCCATGCGTGATGGCGAGGCGGTCTTCATCGTGACTATTCCGCCCGGTTTCGAACGCGCCCTGGCGCGCGGGGAGCGGCCGCAAATCCTGCTCGATGTCGACGCCACCGACCCGGTGGCCGCCGGGGCTGGCAGCAGCGCCTTCCCGACCATCGTCCAGCAGGCGCTCGCCCCTCTGCTGGGCGAGATGGCGCCGCCCGTCGAGACGATCATCCACCGGCGCTATAATCCGGCCGGACGGACGGCGCTCAATATCGTGCCCGGTCTGCTCGGCATCATCCTGACCATGACCATGGCGATGATGACGTCGATGGCGCTGACCCGCGAAGCCGAGCGCGGCACGCTGGAGGCCCTGCTATCGACCCCGACCCGGCCGCATGAAGTGATGATCGGCAAGATCACGCCCTATGTCGTGGCCGGCTTCATCCAGGTGGCGATCATGCTGGCGGGAGCGCGCTTCCTGTTCAGCGTGCCCTTTCTCGGCTCGCCGCCAGCCTTCCTCATTGCCGTCTCGCTCTTCATCCTGGTCAATCTGGCGCTGGGCTTTTTGTTCTCGACCGTGGCGCGCAGTCAGATGCAGGCCATGCAGCTGACCTTCTTCGCCTTCCTGCCCTCCATCCTCCTGTCCGGCTTCATGTTCCCCTTCGCCGCCATGCCGCACTGGGCCCAGATGATCGGCCAGGCCATCCCGGCCACGCATTTCATCCGGGCGGTACGCGCGATCATGCTGAAAGGGGCCGGGCTGGATCATGTCTGGCCACAAATCTGGCCGCTGATGATCATCTTCGCCGTGATCGCGACGGTGGCGATGCTGCGCTACCGACAGACACTGGATTGAGGAAGAGATCAGTCCGCCCACTCATCATCGAAAATGCTCTCAATGGGTTCGCCGAACAGGCGAGCCAGTTTGAAGGCGAGCGGCAGGGACGGGTCGTACTTGCCGGTCTCCAGCGCGTTGACGGTCTGGCGGGAGACATCGAGCCGTTCGGCCAGGGCCTGCTGACTCCACCCCTTCTCGCCGCGCAAGTCCTTGAGCCGGTTCTTCATCGCACCTGGACCTGCTGGACGGCGGCCGCAAGCGAGTGCACGACGGCCGCCAATGGAAACAGCATGGTCATGTTGAGCGGTTCCATGATGCCGTAGATCTCGGCCACCCCGAAGATCGCGCTGAACAGGAGCATTGCCAGCATCGCAATCGCCGCGGCGCGGACCTGCATGCGGGCCAGCATCTCGTCGATCGAGCGGACATAGCGAATAACTTCATAGCCATAGATGAGGAGCGGGAGACAGGTCAGCGCCACCAGCGGCCAGGCCGAAACCGCATCCCATCCATTCAGGGACGGGTTCACCAGCTTGTCGATCGCAACCAGGATCGCGGTGAAGGCGATCATCGCCACAAAAGTGCGCAAGAAATAGCGCCGGGCTACCGAGTTCTGTTTTTCACTCGCACTCATGACACATCCTTGTCGCGGCCGCTGAACAGAAGGGTGAAGATCCGGGCGATCGCCATCACGCCGAGAATGAAAACCGTCAGGCCGGCCATTTTCATTTCCGGGGACAGGCCCGCAATCACATCCCGCACCATGTCAATCGAGGGCCCGATCATGCCGGCCAGGAATATGGTCGGCAGGAAGACCACGGCGAACAGGGCCAGGGAGACCAGGCTGGGCGGATCTCCGGCATCGCCGAAATCCTTCATCCACTCGCGCATTGTCATGAGAACCTCCTTCAGGTCTGTAAAGTGACCTTGACTATATGGAGTAAAGGAAACTTGTCGTCAAGGGTGCTTTACAAAAACAGGCATAAAGAAAGGCGCCCGGTCGCCCCGAGCGCCTTTCCCAATTCGTGTCAGATGCGCCTACTCGGCAGGCTCATCCACCTTGTTCGGCTGCTTGGTCACCCGCAGATAGGGCTTGATCTTGTTGTAGCCAGCCGGAAAAAGCGCGTCGGCTTCGGCGTCCGAGATGGACGGGACCACGATCACGTCCTGGCCGTCTTCCCAATTGACCGGCGTCGCCACCTTGTAGCCGTCGGTCAGTTGCAGGCTGTCGATCAGGCGCAGCACTTCATTGAAGTTCCGGCCGGCGCTAGGCGGATAGGTGAAGGTGGCGCGGATCTTCTTGTTCGGGTCGATGATATAGACCGAACGCACCGTCAGCTTGGGATCGGCATTGGGGTGGATCATCGAATAGAGCCCGGACACGGAGCGATCCGTGTCGGCGATGATCGGGAAATTCATGCGGACATTCTGGGTTTCCTCGATGTCCTTGATCCAGCCCTTATGGTCCTCGACGCTGTCGACCGAAAGCGCAATCGCCTTGGCGCCACGCCTGGCGAACTCATCCTTCAGTCTGGCGGTGAAACCCAGCTCGGTGGTGCAGACCGGCGTGTAGTCAGCCGGATGGGAGAAGAAGATCACCCAATCATCACCGATCCAGTCGTGGAAACTGATCGGACCGTCACTTGTCTCGGCTTGGAAATTCGGGGCGATATCGCCCAACAGCAGACCCATGTCTTTCTCCTCGGTTCAAAACGCGATGAAACTGGCCTAGGAGTAGGTGCGCCTTGTCCGCCGGGAGTTCAAGTCCCGCTCCGGCCGGTGCAACCGAATGTGAACCAGCCGGCCACGGATCCAGCGAGCGGACACCATGACTGCCACCCTCATCCTGATGCGACATGCCAAGGCCGTGGACCGGCTCGAAGCCGAGGACGATTTTCAGCGCGGCCTGACCGCGCGGGGACGCAGCGATGCGGCCGATGCGGCGGACGCCCTGAGCGCAGCCGGGCTGAAAGCCGACATCGCCCTCGTCTCGCCGGCCTGGCGCACCCGCCAGACCTATGACCAGCTCCTGCCGCAACTCGGCGCTCCACAATTGGAGGACCCGATGGTCCTCTATCACGCCTCCACCGATATGCTGGAGCGCGCCACCCGCGATGTGCTGGCGCCCAACCGCACCATTCTTCTGGTCGGGCATAATCCGGGCATTGGCGGATTTTCACACAAGCTGGCCCAACGGTGCAACGCGACACGCCGATTGCCCGCCGGTTACCCCACCGCGACCGCCTGCGTCTTCGAACTGGCCGATTGCGACCTGGAGCAGCCCAGCCTGGTGACCTGCATCAATCCCAGGGCGTAGAGCGTCGCGACTCGCCTTATAAGTGCATTCATGCTTTCCTGCCCGCAATACGGGTGACGGGGGAGGTGCGTGATGGCCTTGCTGGACGGCGAGACGGAACTGGCGCGACAGGCGGAGAATGCCGGGCGACCACGTTGGCGGCCCCTCGGCGGGCGGGCCTTTCGGCCGACCCGGGTCGCAGCGCCACCGCCTAGCCTGGCCCGGATATGGAGCGAAACCGCCGCCCTTGGCTTGCCCCGGCGCGCGCCCGAGATGAGCGCCTTTGGGCCGGTCTCTCGCAAGGCCGGGCGGATCGGTCTGGCCGCACTCGCGGTCTCGGCGGTGATTGGCGCCTTGCTGCCCGGCCCTGCGCTGGCTGTGGCAAGCCTGGCTTGCTGCAGCCTGTTCACAGCCCTCATCGTCCTGCGCATCGGCGCGATAAGTCTGGCACCGGAATGGATGCAGGGCCCCGCCTGTGCGGACCAGGACCTCCCGACAGCCACTGTCATGGTCGCGCTCTATCGGGAAGCCGCGGTCCTGCCGCAACTGGCCGCCTCGCTCGCTGCCATTGATTATCCGCGCGATCGCATCGCCTTCAAGCTGGTACTCGAGGCCGATGACAAGGCCACGATCGACACGGCGCGCGGACTGGCCCTGGATGACCGCTTCGAGATCGTCATTGTCCCGCCAGGCGAACCCCGGACCAAGCCGCGCGCCCTCAATTACGCCCTGCGCCTGTGCCGCAGCGAGCTGGTCACCGTGCATGATGCCGAGGACCACCCGCATCCCGACCAGTTGCGGCGGGCGGCGGAAGTCTTCCGCGTCGCCGATCCGCGCCTGGCCTGCCTGCAGGCGCCGCTGAACTGGTATAATCGCCACGAAACCTGGCTGACGCGGCAATTCGCGCTGGAATACGCCGCCCATTTCCACGCTCTCCTGCCGCTCTATCAGCGACTGGGCTGGCCACTGCCCCTGGGCGGGACCAGCAATCATTTCCGGCGCGACGCCCTGCTGGCCCTGGGTGGCTGGGACGCCTGGAATGTCACCGAGGACGCCGATCTCGGCCTGCGTCTGCACGCGGCCGGTTGTCATTGCGGCCTGATCGAGCCCCTGACCGAGGAGGAAGCACCGCTTCGTCTGTCACCCTGGATCAAACAACGGACACGCTGGATCAAGGGCTACGCCCAGACCATCGCCGTTCTGCTCGCCAATCCTCGGACACCCTGGCGCCGCGTCTGGCCTGGCGTGCTGGTGCTGGGCGGCGCTGCAGCCTCGGCCCTTTTACACGCCCCGCTCAGCCTGATCTGTCTGGGTGCCCTGCTTCTCAACCCGTCCGCGACCGTGGCAGCCCTGCCCGCACTCGCCTTCATGGCGGTCGGTTATGCCAGCGCAATCGCCTGTGCCGCGGTCGCCGTGCGCCGCGCCGGTTTGCCTTTGAGGCGCCGCGACCTCGCCGCCATGCCGGCCTATTGGCTGCTGCAGACACTTGCAGCCTTGCGTGCGCTGCGCCAACTCATCCTCGATCCGCATCACTGGGAGAAGACGGAGCACGGCGTCAGCGCCTTGACCGGACCATCATGTATCTCGGCCTCACCTCGACCCTTGTCGGACTCGCCCTGTGCGTCGGTCTCTTCCTGCTCGCGCGCTGGCGGGCCGGTCAGCCCGTCCGCCCGGAAAAGGGCCCCCGCCTCATCCCCTGGACCCTGATCGCGATCATCACGGCCGCGCTCTTTATTGCCCTGCTGGTCCACCTGGTCGAACTCGCCGGCGTCGATCCGTCCGAGCTGCGTCCGCGACGCTTCTAGCCCTCCCCCGAACAGGGGGTGCCGCTGCGAGGCGGAGCGGGTATCCTGACCATCAGGGCAGGCCCGCTGCGAAAGGGAGAGCTCGCCATGGCCAAGAAGGGACAAATCAGTCGCCGTTCATTCCTGACCCGCATTGGCGGTATCGGCCTGACCAGCGGCGCGGCAGCCCTGGTCAGCGGTTGTGTGACACAGGGCCCCGGCTATACCGGCTTCACCGACACCGATTACGGACGCTATGCCGACCGGGCCGGCTATGGCCGCGGCGTGCGCCGGGCTCCGACACCCGCGTCGTCAAATCGCCGCATCACGGATGCTGATACCGGTGATCGCGTCGGCCAGGGCCAGGGCGGGCGTCGCGGCAGTTGCACAGACAGCGATACACGGGCCAACAGCAACCGAGCCGACCCCACAGGCGGCGGACGCCGTTGCTGACATCAATCTCGTTCATCTGGCGACTGGAGCGGGTGAAGGGAATCGAACCCTCGTCGTAAGCTTGGGAAGCTTCTGCTCTACCATTGAGCTACACCCGCCTTGAACTCATTCTACACGGAGCGGTGCATCGGGCGGAAGCGCGCATTTGCAGTCGTGCGCCACAAAAAAGGGCCGGCAATTGCCGGCCCTTCCTCGCGGGTTTCAAGCCATCCGTCAGTTCGCGTCCGGCGGATTATGCTCGAACAGGAAACGTTCGAGATTGGTGTAGAGCTCGCGCACATTGTCCACCGTCATCCGGTAGGACTGGTGCGGCCCATCCTCGATTGCCACCAGCTCGTAAGGCTTGCCGGCAGCATCCATGGCTTCGGCCATGATCTCAGCCTGTTCGAACGGAACGATCAGGTCGTCCGTACCATGCACCAGCATGAGCGGGGCCTGGACATCCTCGGCATTCAGCGCCGGCGAGATCCGGGTGATGTACTCGGTCTCACTGCGCCAGTCGCCGATATACTCCGCCCAATAGGTCACGGACGCGCCACCGAAACGGCCCGTCTCGTAATTCATCATGGAGAAGACATCCGACACCGGTGCGCCGGCGATGATGCAGCGATAGAGTTCCGGCGTCAGTGTAGCGCCGGCCAGGGCCGCGTACCCGCCATAGGACCAACCAAAGAGGCAAACGCGGTCTCGATCCGCGACTCCGCTCTCCACCAAGTGGTGCACGGCATCGGAGACATCGTCCTGCATGGACCGACCCCATTCGCCATGCGCCATGGTGATGAAGTTGCGACCGAAGCCGTCAGACCCGCGGAATTGCGGCTGGAAGACCGCATAGCCGCGCGACGCCAGGAATTGCGCCCACGGATCGAAGCCGTAGAAGTCCCGCGCCTGCGGACCACCATGCGGCAGCATCACCAGCGGCAGGTCACTCGCTTCGCGGCCCGGCGGCAGAGTGAGATAGCCGAACAGCTCCAGGCCATCGCGGGCTTCGAAATGCACAATCTCGACCGGCGCGACCGATTCATCCGGGATTCGGTCATAGGCGCCGGCGAGGAAAGCCATTTCCCCACTTTGGCGATCGAGCAGATAATAGCTCCGGCTGGTCTGGCCACCGCTGATGGAAATGATCACGCGGCGGAACTCCTGGTCCCAGCTCGAGATCGAGACATTGGAATCCGGAAAGAAACCTTCCAGTTGCGACTGGATGCCGGCGAAGGTCTCGTCGAAATACTCGACGTGCTGGCGTTCCTCATTCCAGCTTACCCCGATGATGGCATTGGTGCGCCAATCACGAATGAAGCTGCCGACATCGGCCAGATCAGATTGCACGACCGGGCCTTCAATCTCATTGGTCTCGAAGTTGAAGCGGAATACCGCCGAGCGATCTTCATTCACGCGCGAGGTGAAATAGCCGTACTGGCCGGTCGCATCGAGACCCGCCATATTGGTCATGCGCCCGGTCCACCGGTCAGACCGGCGCGCACCGAAGCGGAAACGCTCGCGGGTCAGGTTTTCGTTATAGACACGCTCCCAACCGGATCCATCAAGATTGGCCCAGAGCTCAAACTCGCCATCATCATTCGTGTAGCGAACGACAGGTTCATTGTCCGCGTTCAGGATATAATTATATCCACCCTCGCCGATGAAAATGCGGCGACGGGCGCGATCACGCGAAAACTCCTGGCGGAACAGGCCAACCGCCTGCTCCACACTGTCGCCACCGACGCGCGAGCCCCGATTGTCCTGCAGGACTGCCAGCCAGACGAGCATCGAATCCGGATCGGAGATGTCGCGATTTGCCAGGGAGGCGTACTGGTTCAGCTCCCAGTTCCGGCTACCGTCAGCGCGAATGATATAAGTGCGGAAGACATCCGCCCGCTCACCCATGGATGCGATATCCCGGCGCTCGGAATAGGTCGCCAGCAAATTCTCGTCATTCGCCCAGGAGACAGCCGCCAAAACCTGATCGTCACCGCCATCAATGACCTGCGGCGCTTCACCGACCAGGGAATAGACAACGATGGAGCGCTCGGCGCGGCTCTCACCGGAAATGAAGACAATGCGCTCGCCATTCGGCGAGAGGCTGACCGACGTCATGTTCGACATCGCCGCATAATCATCGATTGATGGCACCTGCGGCTGCGCATGCGCGGTCCCGACCGCCATGAGCAGCATTGTCACGAGGCCTAACAAACGGGCCATACTCCCCTCCCTTACCAAAACCCCACCAAAGGGTAACAGAAGGGTAAGATTTAGCCTCGCGACGCCACAATCAAGGGGAAAACCCAGAAACCCGCCGCTATTCGCTTGTGAAGAATTTCGACAGCTTCAGACTCTGGGCCTGGTAATTCGACGCGACCTGCCCATAGGCGGTCTTCGGCATGGCCAGCATGGGCTCGTAGACCAGACGGGCAATCGGCTGGCCATGCTCCAGGATGAAGGGCACATCGCGACCGCGCACTTCCAGAACCGCACGGGCGCCGACGCCACCCGCCTCGGCCGTGCCGAAGCCCGGATCGAAGAAACCGGCATAATGGGCGCGGAACTCACCGATTTCCGTGGCGATGGGCGCCATTTCTGCCGCCTCGCCGCGTCCGATCTCGACCGCCTCGCGTGAGGCCAGGATGTAGAACTCGCCCGGATCCAGGATCAGGCGACGATCCGGTGCGCGCAGGGGTTCCCAGAACCGGCTGGCCGCATGGCCGCCGATTTTCGCCAGATCAACGAGACCGGAATGACGCCGGGCGCGATAGCCGACAATCCCGTCATTGAAGCCCGCCAGATCAACGCTCACCGTCACTTCGCGCAGCGTCTCGTGGGCACCCTGGCGGAAGCGGATCTGGCTCAGCCGGTCACCCTCGCGGGCCAGGATGGAGAAGGTGCACGGCGAGATTTCCGCATAGAGCGGACCGTCATATCCGACCGGCGCCTGGTCGAAGGCGATGCCATGATCGGTGATGACGCGGGTAAAGACATCGATCCGCCCGGTCGAACTCTTCGGATTCATTGCCGCTGTCAGGCCCGCGGGCAATTTGAGCCCTTCCTGCAGCGGCGCGAGATAGACACAGCCGGTCTCGAGTACGGCACCGGCGCGCAGATCAACCGTGTGCATAACGAGATCATCATCAAGACGCTCCGCCACAGTCCGGTCAGGTCCAGGCAGGAAACTCGCCCGCAGACGCCAGGCCTTGCTGCCCAGGCGCAGATCGATACTGGCCGGCTGGACCTGTCCCTCGGCCAGCGGCGCGTCCGACGTCAGGATGCCACGCCGGACAAGGGCGGCGAGGTGATGATCGGGGAGGATTCCGGTGTCAGCCATGGGTCACGCTCAGCCTGTCTTGGAGAGGCAGATGTCCAACATCCCGCGCGCCCTGTCCAGCGATGCTGACCGTGGGGGTTGAGCCGCCCTGCGCGCAGGTTGATGATAGCCAGCTTGAATTGGCGGCCGGACCCGGACTTGCGGGAAGGCCACAGGGGCATCCCATGTATGAGCACGAAAGTGGCGGAGTGCGGATCAGTGTCAGCCCGGATTATCTCGAAGACGAGAGCACGCCGGAAGAAGGCCGCTATGTCTGGGCCTATACGATCGAGATCGAAAATACCGGCGAACAGCCGGTCCAGCTGATCGCCCGCAAATGGGTCATTACCGATGCCAATGGACACACAGAACATGTCCAGGGCATGGGCGTGATCGGCGAGCAGCCGGTAATCGAGCCGGGCGAGCGTTTCCGCTATACATCCGGCGCGCCTCTGCCGACCCCGTCCGGCTTCATGAGTGGCAGTTATGAGATGCGCCGCGGCGATGGCGAGAGCTTTGCCGCCACCATTCCCGGCTTCTCGCTGGACCGCCCTTCGGACCGTCTCTGGTTGCACTGATCGCGTGACTGCGTCCAAATGACGGCCCCCATTCAGGAAATCATGCGCCCGTGACCCAGGCCCTGCGGCAAGTCCTCTTCATGATCGGCATGATGATCACCGTCCTCGCGGTGACCATGCTGGCGCCCGCCCTGGTCGATTTTGCCGCGGGTGAGCATGAGAGCGCGACCGCCTTCATCCTGTCCGCTGTGATCGGCGTCTTCGTCGGCGGAGCCGTGACGCTGGGCACACGCGGGCCGGTCGGCGACATGCCGCCACGGGGTGCCTTTGTGCTGATCGTCGGCGCCTGGCTCAGCCTGGCGCTGTGTGCGGCGCTGCCGCTGCGACTGTCCGGCCAGGAGCTGAACTGGACGGATGCGATCTTCGAAGCCATCTCCGGCCTGACCACGACCGGCGCCACCGTCATTACCGGGCTCGACTTCCGGCCGCCCGGCCTGCTGCTCTGGCGCGCCATCCTGCAATGGATTGGCGGCATCGGGATTATCGTCACCGCGATGGCCTTCTGGCCCATGCTGGGCATTGGCGGGATGCAGCTCTTCCAGCTGGAAACGGGCGACAAGTCGGACAAGGTCCTGCCGCGAGCGACCCAGATCGCGGCGGGTATTACAGTGATCTATGTCACGCTCACCGTGGCCTGCTGCGTCGCCTACATGGCCGTGGGCATGTCCTGGCTGGACGCGTTGTGTCATGCCATGTCCACGGTTTCGACCGGCGGCTTCTCGACCTCCGATGGCTCCATGGGGACCTATTTCGGTCTCGGGGCCGACATGATCGGCACGGTCTTCATCATCCTCGCCTCCCTGCCCTTCGGCGCCTATCTGCTTGCCGCCCGGGGGCGCTTTCACGGCTTCTGGCGGGACGCGCAGGTTCGCGGTTTCATGCTGGTCATCCTGATTGCGGCGCTGGGACTGACCGCCCTGCTGCTGGCCCAGGGCATGGAAAATGGCAATGGTGAAGCCTGGCGCCATGCCAGCTTCAATGCCGTATCGATCATCACCGGAACCGGGTTCGCGACCACGGATTACGGGCTTTGGGGGCCGCTCGCCCAGGCCAGCTTTTTCGTTTTCATGTTCATCGGCGGGTGTGCTGGCTCGACCACATGCTCGATCAAGATTTTCCGCTTCCAGGTCGCCGGTACCGCCATTCGCCGCTACCTCGCACGCCTGTTGCAGCCCAATGCCGTCATCCCGATGTTCTATAATGGTCGCCCTGTGTCGGAAGGCATCCTCCACTCCGTGCTGGGCTTTTTCTTCGTCTTCTTTGCGGTTTATGCGGTCTCGGCCGCTGTCCTGTCCGCCATGGGGCTGGACCTGATCACGGCCTTGTCGGGCGCCAGCGCCACCTTGACCAATACCGGGCCCGGCCTCGGTTCCATCATCGGTCCCTCGGGCACATTCGAGCCGCTGTCCGACCCGGTCAAATGGGTGCTGACCGCGAATATGTTCATTGGTCGGCTCGAGGTCCTGGCCGTGCTGATCCTGCTCAGCCCGCGCTTCTGGCGCGCCTAGGCGGCGGCGAGAATAACACGGTTTCGACCGGCATCCTTGGCCTCGTAGAGCGCCGTATCCGCCTGCTTGAACAGGCGCGTCAGGGAGGGCTCAACGCCTTTCACTTCAACCAGTCCCGCCGAGATGGTGACGGGGATCGGCTTGCCGTTCAGCACATAGGGTGTGTCCTCGACGGCCTGCCTGGCTCGCTCGGCAATATCGCTGGCGCTGGCCGGTGAGCTGGCGTGAATAAGGGCCACGAATTCCTCGCCGCCGAGACGTGCGACATGGTCTGTATCCCGGATAGCGCGGCTCAGCACTTGCGCCACATGTTGAAGTACGGCGTCGCCCACATCATGGCCATGCGTGTCGTTGACGTGTTTGAAATGATCCACATCAAAGACGGCGAGCGCGGACTTGCGGTCAGCCTCGGCCTCTCCGCCGAGGGCGCGATGAACCAGGGCTTCGAAAGCGCGACGATTGGGCAAGCCAGTCAAATGATCGGTCAGCGCGGCCTTGCGCAGCACGGATGCGGAGTGCCCGGCAGAGAGCAGGACAAAGCCGAAGACCAGATTGGTCTCCACAACCATCAGCGAGAGGATACCGAGCGCCACCATCTGGTTCGGTGCCAGCACGCTGGGCATGTCCGGATCGAACAGGAGGACACCGACGGAGATCACAGCGAGCGACCCCACGAAGTAGTAGATCGTATAGCGCAGCAGGCGCACACCCAGATTGCCGTCGCGCCGACCGATCACCGACAGATAGGACAGCATCAGCAGGTTGGGGACAATGACAGCGACCCCGAAAACGGCGAATCGGAGCGCTGCACTGTCCACACCCCAGGTGAAGGCAGGAAATCCCAGCACGACCACAGCCGCCAGTGCGCCCAATTGCCAGCGCGGCACGCGGCGCCCGGCAAAGCGGGCCACGCCTTCGAGCATGATGATAAAGCCGCCGGCGGCCATCATGTCGCCCAACACAATGCCGAGGACATCCGGTACGACGCCGCGCAAGGAGATCAGACCCAGGCCAATGCCATGCGTTGCGGTCGCGGCCAGCCACCAGCGCGGGCCATCCTTGTTCTGCTGAATCGCCGCATTCACCGCATGGATGAACACACCGGCCAGAATGACCGGCACAATAGCCAGAATGAGCGTTTTCGAGTCCATGACGCGTGGTATCCGCTTCCCCAATCAGGCTGGACTTTCCACCTCAGGCCTTACCGGAGCGTTGTCATGCGCCAAGAAGTTATGCTGCACCGCAACGCCAAAGCGCTGATTCCGCTTACGATCCGGACGTCGCGCCGTCCACATCCTTCGGATCGAACCTCCAGTCGCGATTGCAATACTCACAGGTCATCACGATGGCCCCGTCAGATTCCATTGCAGCCCGGTCATCGGCGGGGAAGGACGCAATGATGCGGCGCAAACGCTCACGTTCACAGGAACAGCGCCTGGTGACGGTCGCCGGCGCGAGCAGGCGAACACCGTCCTCGTTGAAGAGACGATAAAGCAGACCGCCGGCGGACAGATCGGGGTCAAGCAGCTCGGCATCCTCGACGGTTTCAAACAGGGCCCGGGCATGATCCCAGTCCTCTTGGGCCGAGCCGCGGGCCTCGTCGCTGGCGACTGACTGCAACAGTGCGCCGCCGCCGCGCCATTGCCGCGCCTCGTCGCCAGACCAGATTTCGCCGATCGCACAGCGCAATCGGGTCGGGGTCTGTTCGGACTGACGAAAATAGGTTTCGGCCACCTGGCTCAGGTTTTCGCCCTCGAGCGCCACCACGCCTTGATATTGATCCATGTCCGGACCGTGGTCGATGGTCATGGCGAAGGAGCCACGGCCCAGGAGGCTGGCCATCATCGCCTCGGGTGCTGGCGGATCGGTCAGCACCGCCTCGACCGCTTCGCGATCCATTGAGGCGAAGCCGCGCACCCCTTCACCGGTGACATATTCGGCCACCAGGAAGCGGACGGGTCCGTCGCCCTGGGCCTGCACAATCAGACGACCGTCGAACTTCAGCGCGTCCCCGACCAGCGTGGTGACGAGCACCGCTTCGCCCAGCAGTCGGGCCACCGGCTCAGGATAATCATGGGCCGACAGGATGTCGTCCAGGACCGAGCCGAGCCGGGTGACCCGCCCACGCACCGTGCGGCCTTCGATCTGAAAGCCGGCAACGATATTGTCGTGTTCTCCGAGCGGGTCACTCACAACTCAAATCCTCGTCGTCTGGCAGGCCTGTTGATCAGGCGATCGGCTGAAGGGCGGCCAGCGCCTCGTCGAGCACCGCGACCGCTTCGCTGGCGTCATCCTTGGTGATGATCAGCGGCGGCGCCATGCGCGAGACATTATCGCCCGCTGCACCGATCAGCAGATGGCGATCGCGAGCCAGACCTGCAAGCTTCTTGGGATCGTAACCCGGCTTCAGCTTCACGCCGATCAGCAGGCCCTTGCCGCGGACTTCCTCGATCTTGTCGCCATGGCGATCCATCAGGCCGTGCAATTGCTGGGTCAGGTAATTGGAGACGTCGACGACCTGCTCCATGAAGCCGTCCGCGGTCAGCTCGTCGAAAACGACATTGCCGACCGCCATGGCCAGCGGGCCACCGCCATAGGTCGAGCCGTGCGTGCCGACGACCATGCCTTCAGCCGCTGCTTCCGTCGCCAGGCAGGCGCCCATCGGGAAGCCGCCACCGATACCCTTGGCCGCCGCCATGATGTCCGGCTCGGCGCCCTCGACCCATTGATGGGCGAAGAGCTTGCCGGTGCGTCCGGCGCCGGACTGCACTTCATCATAGATCAGCAGGAGACCGTGCTCGTCGCACAGCTCGCGCAGACCACGCAGGCATTGTTCCGGAACAGCGCGTACGCCACCCTCGCCCTGGACCGGCTCGATGCAGATCGCCGCGGTCTCTTCGGAGATGGCCGCCTTCAGTGCCTCATGATCACCGAACTCGACCTGGTCGAAACCTTCCATTGCCGGACCGAAACCCTCGAGATATTTCGGATTGCCGCCGGCATTGATCGCGCCATAGGTGCGGCCGTGGAAGGCACCGGTGAAGGTGATGATGCGGTAGCGCTGCGGATTGCCGTTCACATAGTGATAGCGACGCGCGGTCTTGAGCGCACACTCCATCGCCTCGGCGCCGGAATTGGTGAAGAAAACACGGTCTGCAAAGGTTGCCTTGGTCAGCTTGTCGGCCAGTTCGACGCCGGCCGGGACCTTGAACATGTTGGACAGGTGCCAGAGCTTGCCGGCCTGCTCGTTGAGCGCCGCCACCGCCTTGGGGTGGGCATGGCCCAGACAATTCACCGCAATGCCCGAAATGAAGTCGAGATACCCGTCGCCATCGGCCGTGAACAGGCGCGGACCCTTGCCATGGTCAAAGACCAGATCCGGCGGGGCATAGGTATCCATCATCGGTGCGGGCATGTCGTTTCCTCCTGAAGTGTCCGGCTGGATTGTCCGGCCCTGTCTTGATGCGGGCCTTGTCTCTCCTCTAGGCCGCCGCGATCAGCTCTTCAAGCGCCAGCCTGCATGCAGCAGCGCATAGCTGAGCGCCCCCAGTGCAAGGTTGATCACGGCCAGCAGGACAACGCCGATCAGGAGATTGCCGTCCGCATGGCCGGTGAAGCCATAGCGAAAACCGTCAATCATGTAGAAGAAGGGGTTGAAATGACTGATCGTCGCCAGCGGCCCGGGCAAATTGGTTATCGAGTAGAACGTCCCCGACAGGAAGGTCAGCGGCGTAATGACGAAGGTCGTGACGGCAGCCATGTGGTCGAACTTCTCGGCCCACAACCCGCCGACGATGCCGATCATGGACAACATCGCGGCGGCGCTGATGCCGAAATAGAGCACCGCCCACCAGTGAACCGGCACCACATTGATGAAGGGGATGAGCGTAACCGCAGTCACCGCCGCGACCAGGATGCCCCGGGTCATCGCGCCCCCGGTGAAGGCGAGAAATAATTCCAGCGCCGACAGCGGCGGCATCAGGAAATCGACCGTATTGCCCTGCACCTTGGAGACCAGGATGGACGAGCCGGAATTGGCGAAGGCATTATTGAGCAGGCCCATCAGGATCAGGCCCGGCGCGAGGAACTCCGCGAAGGGTATGCCGCCAACATCACCGCGGCGCGCGCCGATCGCGACGGCAAAGACGGTCATGTAAAGCAGCGTCGTGGCGACCGGTGCGAGCACGGTCTGCATGCCGACCTTCAAGAATCGGCGCACTTCCTTCTTGTACAAGGTCCACAAACCCAAGGCATTGAAAAGACCGAACTTCTTGGGCTGTGGAAAATCTGTTAAGGCGGCGTTACTCATATCGAATTACCCTTAATTTCCCGGTAACCATCTGCGTTAACGATTGGGGGTGCAAGTGAGCTTTCCACAGGTATGACCAGAACCCGATCTTGTGGCTTCAGTTCGCGTAGGTACAATATCTAGTGTAATTAAACATGCATTGAGCAATGCGCAGTTTACCATCATCAAGGTGAGCAAGCGCATCCCAGACGGGAGACAAGGGCGATGGCTTGGACTGACGAACGCGTAGAAGAACTCAAGAAACTCTGGTCGGAAGGCCTGAGCGCGAGTCAGATTGCAAAACAGCTCGGTGGTGTGACTCGCAATGCCGTTATTGGCAAGGTCCACCGCCTGGGTTTGTCAGGTCGCGCGACCCCGTCGCGTCCGGCCCGTCGCACGGCCAAACCTTCCCGTCCGCGCCCAACAACGGCGTCCACCGCCCCGGCCCGCACTGTTGCGCGCCCTTCCCCCTCAGCGCCTCCGGCTGCCGCGCCGGCGCCGGTGGAGCCAGCCGTCCTGCCTTCCGGTGAGTTTGCCACCGTGCTGACGCTCCGCGAAAGCATGTGCAAATGGCCAATCGGTGATCCGGCCCAGTCGGAATTCCGCTTCTGCGGCCGCAAGACCGACACCGGTCAGGCCTATTGCAACGCCCACTCTGACCTGGCCTACCAGCCGAGCCAGAAGCGTCGTCGTCGCAATTCCGACGCCTCGGCCGCCCTCGACGCGATTGCTGCCACGCGTCGCTATAATTTCTGACCCGACCCTCACCCAGGTACCGGGACAGACAATGACCGCCTCGTTCTCGAGGCGGTCATTTTTTTGCGCCAACGCGTATCGCGGACATCGTCTCACGCCGGACGAAATCGAATTCCCGACAGCCTCTTAAAGGCTTACGCAAATACTCAAAACTGTCAGACCGCAAAACTTGGAATGACCTCAAGTTTGCGCATAATAGATGCGAACTGCTGAGGAGGTCATTGTGAAAGCCAAGTCTGAGAACAGCACGCTGAATAGAATCTACAACTTGACCGGAAATCCCGAAGAGTGCGTGGAAGCTTACAAGGAGTGGGCCGACAACTACGAGAAGGATACCGTCGACGAAATGGGCTATGTCGCGCCTGCCATCGTAGCCGAAAAGCTTGCCAGTCTGGCCCGGCTCGATGGCAAGACGGTCCTGGATGCCGGTTGTGGCACCGGCCTGGCCGGGGTCGAGCTGGCCGAACGCGCAAGCGCCTTGATCGACGGCATGGACATTTCCCCCGACATGCTGGCCCTGGCTCGCAAGAAGGGCGCCTATGAGGATTTGCGCACGGCCGACATGACCGGACCGCTGGACTACAAGACCGATCAGTATGACGCGGTCATGTGCGTCGGCACATTCACCCACGCCCATGTCGGCCCGAAGGGTTTTGATGAACTTGTCCGCATCACCCGTCCCGGCGGGCTTGTGGTCGCGACGGTGCACGAAGATGTCTGGGACGCCGACAACTATCTCGACCACCTCAAGGCCATCGACGCGTCCGGCGCAGCGGCCTTGAAGGAATATGACGTGGCACCCTATCACCTGCACGAATGTCGGCTCGTGATCCTGGAAGCACGTTAGGGCGCAAGCGTCGCCATCCTCACGGATGGACAGGCCGCCGGACCCGCAGGTATTCCATAGCTAACGCCTATGGAATACCTCAGATACTGGTATTCGAAACTTTCATGCTGCCGCCCCATCTCCCGGGCATCAAAACTTGGGAGAACACGCATGAAATACCTGTCCGCCGCGACCGGCCTTGCCCTCGCAGTCTCAGTCTCTGCCCTCGCGACTGCCGAGGAGTGGAGCTATCACGGTGACACCGGACCGGGTTACTGGGGCTCGCTGAGTGAAGACTTCGCCGTCTGCTCGGTCGGCACCCAACAAAGCCCGATCGACCTGGCCGGAGCTATTTCCGCCAGCGGCGCGGCGCCTGCGCTCATGATGAACTCGATCTCCGATGTCCAGGTCAGCCGCAATGCGCACGGGGTGACCTACAGCGCTGAGAGCGTGGACGCAGGCCTGACACTCAACGGCATCGACTTCACCCTGCTGCAATTCCATTTCCACGCCCGCTCCGAGCACCATATCAATGGTGAGGACTTCCCGCTGGAAGTTCATTTCGTGACCGCCTCGGAAGATGGCGCGCTCGCCGTTGTCGGCGTGATGTTCGAGGAGGGTGATGCGCACCCTGATCTCGACGCGCTTTGGGCGGCCATTCCGGCCGAGAACGAGTCCGGCGAAGGCCCCGACAGCCTGTCGCTCGAGCGCTTCATCCCGGCAGACGAACCGGTCTTCCGCTATGAAGGTTCGCTGACCACCCCGCCCTGCTCGGAGATTGTCAGCTGGACCGTCTTCCCGACACCGATCGAAGCCTCGGCCGAGCAAATCCAGGCCTTCACGGATCTGGTCGAGGACAATGCCCGCCCGGTTTTGCCGGCGCATCGCCGATACGTCTTGCTGTCGGACTGATCCGGTCTCACCCGCCCAATGCGACAGGGCCCGACCAAGCGGTCGGGCCCTTTTCATTGAGCGCTCTTCAGGTCTTAACCGGCTCAGTCGCTTGCCACGCTGCGCCGACGCCAATCGTGCTGACAATACAGATCGGCATCATAGGCTTTCAACAGCGGGTCGAGTGTCGCCACCAGACCGTCCAGTGTCTCCGGCGGTAGAAAGCATACCAGCGCCGCCTGGCGGCCCGCATCGACAATATGGCCGCTTCGATTCCACTGATTGTCGCCCTGCCGCCCGCGCGCAAGTGGACGAACGGTCCAATGGGTCGCTCCGGCTTCAGCAAGGCAGGTCTCGAATTTGGGCATGTGAACTTCATCGGCCAGGATTTCAACCCGGCAGATCGCTTGCCAATCCGTCATGATCAGGCCTCCAGCAGGCGGCCGGCCAACCAGGCATAAACCGGGATGCCGACCAGTAGGTTGAATGGGAAGGTTACGCCGAGTGACAATGTCAGGGACAGGGCGGCCTTTGCTTGGGGAAGGGCGAGGCGCATGGCGGCGGGTACAGCGATGTAGGACGCCGAGGCGGCTAACGTCATCAGCAAGGCACCATCGCCTGGTGCAAGCCCGATCAACCGGCTGACCCCAAGCGCAATCGCCGCTCCGATAGCGGGCATGTAAAGCCCGAAACCAATCAGCGGCCAGCGCAGCAGGTCACGATGCTGGACCAGTCCGCGTCCCGCGATCAAACCCATATCCAGCAGGAAAAGACAGAGCACCCCGCGGAAGATATCGACGAAGAAAGGCTCGACCGTGGCCATCCCCGCCGGCCCGCTGATCCAGCCGATTGCGAAGGCACCGAGAAGAAGAAGGATCGACCCATTGGTGAATGCCTCGCGCACCAGAGTCAGCGACACGCCCCCCTCGGCCTTGCCCGGACTGGCCAATGCCCGCCCGGCGAGCATCAATCCGGTCAGGATGGCAGGGGCTTCCATCGCTGCTGCCACCGCCACCATATAGCCGCCACCCGGCTGATCGAGCGCGGCGCCCGCATCCTTGGCAGCGATGAATGTCACGATTGAGATCGAGCCGTAATGGGCCGCAATGGCCGCCGCGTCGACCCGATCCACGCCCGTCGTGGCCCGCAGAAGTCCAAAACCGATCAGCGGCAAGCCGGCAGACAGGATGACGCCAGCGCAGAGCAACAGGATCAGTGAGGACGGATCTGTCACCGCCATTTCCGCACCGCCCTTGAAGCCGATCGCCATCACCAGGTAGAGCGACAACCCCTTGGCGACCGCCTCGGGTATGGCCAGATCGGAGCGAACAATCGCCGCCAGCAGCCCCAGCACGAAAAACAGGACAGCCGGTGAAAACAGGGTCGTCCCGGCCAGACTTAGCCAATCCATTGCCTACTCCTTGCGTCGCTTTGCGGGGCTCTCAAAAGGAGGGGCCCGGCCAGCGGATTGCGGGGACACGCAGAGCTGGCCGGGCCTACCGGTCTTCGGCGGGCCGGTGCGAGGGGGCCCGTATGACGCCGTCGACCGGCCGTGTTGCGCCAGGATCATGACAGGGGACGATCAGGCAGGACTTGATTAGCGCGACCAAAACGATAGCTAAAAGATAAGAAAATTATCTCGGGAATAGGGATTGGCTATAGATGCGTCCGACACTACGACAGCTGCAATATCTTGTCGCAACAGCCGATACCGGCCGTTTCTCGGACGCCGCCGAACAGCTGCATGTCAGTCAGCCCAGCCTGTCTGCCCAAATCGCCGAAGCCGAGGCCCATCTCGGTGCGACGGTGTTTGAACGTGGCCGCCACGGCGCAAGGGTGACACCGCTGGGCGCGGAGATCGTGCGGCGGGCGCGCTATGTCCTGCGGCAAATGGAAGATATGCAATCCATCGCGCGCAGCGGCGGCCTGGGACTTTACGGCCGCGTCCGGATGGGTGTCCTGCCGACGATCGGCCCCTACCTGCTGCCGCGCGCGACCGGCGCATTGCATCGTGACTTCCCGGACCTGCGACTCTCTATCCGCGAGGAATCCACCGTCGAACTCCAGGAAAAGCTGGCCGATGGCCGGATGGACGTCCTGATTTCGACGCCGGAGGACCATGCCCCAACCGAATCCGCCCACCTATTCCGCGAAAGCCTGTGGATCGCTGTCCCGAGCGATGATCCGCTGGCACAGGACACAGCACCGCTTGACCTGAAGGCCCTGGCCGATCGGCCAATCCTGACCCTCGGAATGGGGCATCGCCTGACGAGCCTCGTCTCGGAGCTGGCCCATGCTGCGGGAGGCTTCGTGTCGACCGATTATGAGGGAACCAGTCTCGACGCCATCCGGCACATGGCCGCGCTCGGCGCCGGCGTCGCCGTCCTGCCGCAGCTCTATGTCACCTGCGAAGCGCGACGCGATGATGTTCTGGTCTACCGCCGCATCAGCGCGCCCATGGCCGAGCGGAATATTGCACTGGTTTGGCGGCAAGGGTCGCCGCTACACGACGGGTTCCTGCAACTGGCCGAAGCGCTGCGCCTGGCCGCCAACTCTATACTGGAGACGCGCCACGGAAAGACCCGCTGATCCTCAGGCATTCACGTCGAAGGCGTAGCCGGCGGAGCGCACCGTGCGGATCGGATCGCGCTCTTCCTTGTTGTTCAGCGCCTTGCGCAGGCGGCCGACATGCACATCGACCGTGCGCGCCTCGACATAGACATCCGAGCCCCAGACGGCGTCGAGCAATTGCTCGCGCGAGAAGACCCGTCCGGGATGCTGCATGAGATAGTCGAGCAGGCGGAATTCGGTCGGGCCGAGATGGATTTCCCGGTCCGCGCGGCGGACCCGATGGGCGACCCGGTCCATGGTGATGTCGCCGGCCTCGATCACATCCTCGGCCAGACCCGGGCGGATACGGCGCAGAACGGCGCGAATTCGTGCGAAGAGCTCGGTCATCGAAAAGGGTTTGACGACATAGTCATCGGCGCCGGTATCCAGCCCGCGCACCCGATCGGTTTCCTCACCGCGCGCCGTCAGCATGATGATCGGCACATTGGCAGTTTCCTGCCGTCCGCGCAGGCGGCGGCAGACCTCGATGCCCGACACTTTCGGCAGCATCCAGTCGACCAGGACGAGATCCGGCGTCGATTCCTCAGCCTGGATCAGCGCCTCTTCGCCATCGCGGGCGACCGCAACCGTATAGCCCTCTTTCTCCAGATTGTACTGAAGCAGGGTGGCCAGCGCATCTTCATCTTCAACGACAAGGACTTGGGGATTCATCGATCGGCTCCGGGCTATCGATCAGCAACAACGTCAGTGCGAGGTGTCTTCCACCAATGGTGACGCTGTCACCATGAAATGGACGGCTTCCGCGATATTGGTGGCGTGATCGCCAATGCGTTCGAGATTCTTGGCGACGAAGAGGATGTGGACGCCCGGTCCGACCAGGCCGGAATCCTCGGTCATCGACATCAGCATTTCCCGGACCAGCGTATTGTAGCGCTCATCCACCTCGTCGTCGGAATGCCAGACCCGCACAGCCGGCTCGACATCAGCCGAGGACAAGGCGTCCAGCACTTCACGCAATTGCTTGATGACAATCGCGCCCAGACGCTCGACCTGCTGGGTCAGCGAAACCGGCGCATAGCCGGCCAGGTCGCCGGCGCGATAGGCGATATTCTTGGCCAGATCACCAACACGCTCGAGGTCGGTGGCGATCTTGAGCGCAGATATGGTCATGCGCAGATCCGTGGCGAGCGGCTGGCGCAAGGCGAAAAGGCGCAGGACGCGTTTTTCGATATCGACCTGCAGCGCATTGACCTGCGCCTCACGCGCCTTGATGTCGGGCTTTACACTCGCATCGCGCCGGACGACGGCAGAGATAGCCTTCTCCAGCTGCGTCTCGACGAGCCCGCCCATCCGGGCCAGGTCGTCGGCAAGCTGATCGAGTTCCTCGCCATAAGCGGTGACGATGTGGGCAGTTCTGGAAAGCGCCATTGACTGGCCCTCCTCTCGATGAACGCCGCGGTCTAGCCGAAGCGTCCGGTGATGTAGTCTTGCGTGCGGGTGTCGCGCGGATTGGTGAAAATGTCCTCGGTCGGCCCGTATTCGACGAGGTTGCCCATGTGGAAGAAGGCGGTTTGCTGGGAAACCCGCGCCGCCTGCTGCATCGAGTGGGTGACAATGATGATGCAGTAATTTTCGCGCAGCTCGTCAATCAATTCCTCGATCCGTGCCGTGGCGATCGGATCGAGGGCGGAGCAGGGCTCATCCATCAGGATGACTTCCGGATTGACCGCAATGGCACGGGCGATGACCAGGCGCTGCTGCTGCCCGCCCGACAGGCTGGTCCCGGGATGATTGAGCCGGTCCGACACTTCCTCCCAGAGCCCGGCCTTGCGCAGGGCGTTCTCGACGATCTCGTCAAGTTCCGGACGGGTCAGGGCAAGGCCGTGAATGCGCGGTCCATAGGCGACATTGTCATAGATCGATTTGGGGAAGGGATTCGGCTTCTGGAAGACCATGCCGACACTGGCCCGCAACACGACCGGGTCGATCGACTTGTCGTTGATCTCCTGCCCGTCAATCGTCAGCGAGCCGCCGACCTTGGCGCCATCAATCGTGTCATTCATGCGATTGAGGCAGCGCAGGAAGGTCGACTTGCCACAGCCTGACGGACCGATGAAGGCCGTGACCGAACGATCCGGAATCTCGATCGAGACATCATGCAGCGCCTGCTTGCCGGAATAGCTCACGGTCACGTCGCGTGCGACGACCTTGATCGGCAGCTCAGCGGCTGGATTGGGGGAGGTATCAGTCATGAAACTACCATCTCCGCTCGAAGCGACGGCGCAGATAGATGGCCAAGGCATTGAAGCCGATCATCAGCGCGAGAAGAACAAGGATTGCGGCGGCGGTGCGAGCCTCGAAGGCCCGTTCGGCACCGTCCGACCACAGGAAAATCTGCACCGGCATGACCGTTGCCGGTTCGGTAAAGCCTTCCAGCCCGAGCGTCGGCGCGTCGGCGATGAAGGCGACCATGCCGATCATCAGCAGCGGCGCCGTCTCGCCCATGGCCTGGGCCAGGCCGATAATGGCACCGGTGAGGATGCCGGGTGCCGCCAGCGGCAAGACATGATGGAAGACGGTCTGGGTTCGTGAAGCGCCAACGGCCAGGGCCGCCTGGCGGATGGATTGGGGTACCGCCTTGAGCGCGGCACGGGTAGCAATGATCACGGTCGGCAGCGTCATCAGGGACAGGACCAGACCACCCACCAGCGGCGCCGATCGCGGCAGGCCGAAGGCATTGATGAAGACAGCCAGTCCGAGCAGACCGAACACGATCGACGGAACCGCAGCGAGATTGTTGATATTGACCTCGATCAGCGCGGTGAACCGGTTCTTCGGGGCGTATTCCTCGAGATAGAGCGCGGTGAAGACACCGATCGGCACCGAGATGATGATGGTGATGATCATCGTCAGGATGGAGCCGTAAAGCGCGCCCTTCACACCGGCCAGCTCGGGTTCCCGGCTGTCCGCATTGGCAAAGAGATAGGTATTGAAGGTCGAGCTGATGGCCCCGCGCTCTTCCAGCGCCCGCGTCCAGACGATCAGCTGATCCGAGACGCGGCGGCGTTCGACCGGCGTATCGATGACCTGGATCGACCAGGCGTTCTCGGCTTCGACGCTGTCGCCGCCGAGCAGATATTCCCCGGTCCCGCCGGCCCCGTTGCGGGCCAGGCTGGCAAGCCGGACCGTGCGACCTTCGCTTTCAACCAGAATGCTGGGCAAACTATTGTCGAGTTCGATCGGTCCGGCGTCGATCTCGAGCCGCGCACGAATGTCCGCTGCCTGGCGACGATTGAGGTCGGCGTCGTAAAGCATGTCTTCTGCTTCAGTGCCGCTCAACTCCTGCGCCCGTTCGGTCAGACGATCAGCCTCCGTCTCCAGCAAGGTCGCGCGAGCCCGCAGCGTGCGGGCAATTTCAGCGGCGAGGTCACGAAAGTCTGTCGCCGTGGACCGCACAACAACGCCAGCATCGGACGGCTCAAGGCTGAGCGTGCCCTGCGGCTGGAAACTGCGCTCCTCGACCAGCAAACCCTTGAGATAGAGGTCAAGGTCATCGGCAAGCGGCATGGTGAAACGGTGTTGCGTCCCGATCAGGCCCGGATCCTCAAGCACCTCATCCATCAGGCGGGTCGCGTTGAGGGCAGTATAGAGGCTGAACAAATTGCGCAGCTCGCGGCGACCGGTCACTTCGGGAAATTCGGTGCGGATCGCGTTTTGCAGGACACGGCTATAGCTGCCCCGGCGCAATGAGTCCTCGCTGCGCTCGCCGGACGGATCGACCAGCTCTTCGTCCAGGTCGACCGTCAATTCCAGCTCGTTGACCGTGAAAGCCGGCAATCCGCCGGAGACAATCGAGCTCAGCAGGATGACCAGGATGCCGACGGCTGCGGCGACGGCGGCCAGGCCAGCCGCGCGAAAGCGAAGCTCGGCCCGATAGCGTGCGCCGAGATTCTTGCTGACGGCGGTCCGGATCGGCGAGATGTCGGGCGTATCAGTCATATTTTTCCCGGTATCTTTGCACAACGCGCAGGGCGATGACGTTCATCACCAGGGTGATGACGAAGAGGACCAGGCCCAGCGCGAAGGCGGACAGGGTCTTGGGACTGTCGAATTCCTGGTCACCGGTCAGCAGCATCACGATCTGGACCGTGATCGTGGTGACCGATTCCAACGGATTGGCGGTCAGATTTGCGCCCTGTCCGGCCGCCATGACCACAATCATGGTTTCGCCAACAGCGCGTGACACGGCCAGCAGGATGGCACCGACGATGCCGGGCAGCGCGGCGGGGATGATCACGCGCCCGATCGTCTCCGATTTGGTCGCGCCCATGGCGTAGGAGCCGTCGCGCAGGGATTGCGGCACGGAATTGATCACATCATCGCTGAGCGAGGAGATGAAGGGGATGATCATCACCCCCATGACCAGGCCGGCCGAAAGCGCGCTCTGGGTCACCACATCGTCGATGCCGATCATGGCGAAGAAGCCGCGAATGGCGGGCCCGACAGTCAGGAGGGCAAAGAAACCATAGACCACGGTGGGCACACCGGCGAGAATTTCCAGAACCGGCTTGGCGGTCAGCCGGAAGCGCGGCCCGGCATATTCCGAGAGATAGATGGCCGAGAGCAGACCGATGGGCACAGCCACAATCATCGCGATCACGGTGATCATCGCCGTGCCGGCAAAAAGCGGCACCGCCCCGAAGGCACCGGACTGGCCGACCTGGTCGGCCCGCAAGGCAATCTGCGGCGACCATTGAAGGCCGAACAGGAATTCGGTCAGCGGTACGGTCGAGAAGAATCGAAGGCTTTCAAACAGAAGCGAAAACACGATGCCGATCGTCGTCATGATGGCTATGACGGAAGACAGGAAGAGCATGGCCGTAACCAGGCTCTCGACATGATTGCGGGCCCGGAAGGCTGCGGCGACCTGCCCGCGAGTCCGAATCAATCCGCCAAAGGCGATGGCGATGGCTATGCCGGCGACCAGATTGCGAATCTGGTCGGCATGGCGGCGCATGACCGCGGCTGCAGCATCCAGCTCGGGGCTGGCGCGGCTGGCGAGACCATCGGTCGCGATCCGCCTCGCGTCGGAAAGGAATAGCTGGCGCCGCTCGCGCGGCGCATGCGCGAGCTCGAAGCCCGCCAGGGCGCGAACCGATGCCCCCGCTTCCGCCGCTTCGTCCGAAACACCATCTCGCAGCTCGGCCCGCCGCCCAAGCCGTGCGTCTTCAGCCGTTGCGAGCTGGTTGACCAGATCGGTCTGTTCACTTTGCAACGCTTCCAGGCGCGCCGGGTCGCGATCACTGCCGCTTGCGCTGCGCAGATCTGCCATGGCCTCGGCAACGCCGTCAGCCCGATCGCGCAGAACGGCCAGCGTCTCCGCCAGAGCCAGGGTTTCGGTGTCGGCTTCCAAAGCCGTCTCAAAACTCGCCGTGAGCGCGGCCGCGTCGCGGCGCAACTCCATGGCGGTGAGCCGATCAACAAGACCGCTGCCGAACATGCCGTAGGCGGCAAGCAGGATGAAGGCCGGCAGTCCAGTCCAGATCGCGACGTAATAGCCATGGAAATTGGGCAGGGAGTGCAACCGCGCCGTCGCGCCGGAGACCGCGGAGATCGCCCGCGATCGGCCGACATAGAAGCCGCCGGCCAGCATCACGATGATCGCAAGTGCGACTATGGCGATAATGGACATGCAATTCCCCTCGGCTCGCCGATCGGTGGTCCGTTTCCTCGTGCACCGAGTCGCTTGGTACTAGTACGCCCGTTGCGGGCCCCGTTTATGACAACCAGGCTACAGTTTTGTGACAACGACCGGTTTGCATGCAGGGAATATCAAACAAGGGGGCCAAATACCTGATTATTCGATATATTTTTGCGAAGATTGCGGCATTGGCAGAAATACACTGAAGACCGATCCGGCGCCCGGCAGGCTCTCGACCGTGAAGCCGCCGCGATGCCGGTTGATGATGTGCTTGACGATGGCCAGCCCCAGGCCCGTGCCCTCGCGCGGACCACTCTTTTGACCATCAACACGATAGAAGCGCTCGGACAGGCGCGGCAAATTGCGCCGCTCGATACCCTGACCGCCATCGCGGATCCGGACCGCCATGAAACGGTCGCCCGGCTCCGAAGCGGGTGCGGCAAGGGTCAGGCGACTGGCTTCGGGACCAAGCATCAGGCCCGGCCGCTCCGCCTGGTCGCGGGTCAGATTGGCGGACAAGCGAATCTCGACCGTCGAACCGGCCGCCGAATACTTGATCGCATTTTCGACCAGATTCATCACCACTTCGAGCAACTGATCACGATCACCAACCGCCAGTGCCGGCTCCACTTGCATGTCGAGTTCGATCGATTTCTCGGTCAGCTGTGGCCGCAACACATCCACCACATCCTCGACAATCGAGCCCAGGTCCGCAGTGCTGCTGGGCGGGACATGCTCGTCCATCTCGACCCGAGACAGGGACAGAAGATCGTTGATCAGGCGCTGCATCCGTTCCGTCTGATCAAACATGATCGCCAGAAAGCGGTCCCGCGCGTCCGGGTCGTCCTTGGCATGACCGCGCAACGTCTCGATGAAACCGGCAAGCGACGCCAAGGGCGTTCGAAGTTCGTGGCTGGCATTGGCCAGGAAGTCGGCCCGCATGCGGTCAGCCCGCTTGATTGAGGTCTCATCCGAGAGCACCAGCATGGCCCGCCAGGGCTGGGACGGATCCTTGCGCGATGCGAGCGGCGCCACATGGGCGCGAACATGGCTCTCGACCGGCGCCATCATCGAGTATTCGACCGGCTCCACGGCCTGGCCCCGCAAGGCCGCACTGACCGCCTCCAGAACCTGTGGCTGGCGCAGAACCGCCGACAAGTGTCCGGTGGCCATTCCAAGGCCCAGGAAGTCGCGTGCGGCCGGATTGGCAATCTCGATACGTCCGCCCGCCCCGATCAGGAGGACGGGAATCGGCAAGTGCTCAAGCATGACCTTTGCGCGCTGGGCTTCATCGCCATCATCGCCATCGCGCTCGCGCAGGGCCTGGTTTTCAGGTGCCGGATTGAGCGTCGTACTGATTGTGAGATAATAGAAGGTGGAGAGCGCGGCGATCGTGGCTATGGCGACGACCGTTTCCAGAAAGCCCAGTTCACCGAACAGCCAGAACAGCACAAGCACCACGCTGCCCAGTGCCGCAACGGCAGCCGTATCTCGGCGCCGGATGCGGATCAACGGCGCGTCGGAAGCCCTTTTATTGCTCAAGTTTTAGTCGCCTTCAGGCCGATCTTGGGTCATGAAGCCACCAACCGGGCCGGGGCTGGTGTCTCAGCTGCACGCCTTCTAGCCCGATTTGCATCCAAAAGACGAGCCTGCGGCATCAAAGCTGTAAAGGCAGACTTGGCACATCACGAATTTCGAGAGAGTTTTCATGCCATTCGCTAATCATTTAGTGTTTTTCGATAAAAATCTGTTGACTTTCGCTATGCCCTTTCTAGGATGCCGGTCTAATCAGGATCAAGACGTGCGGGGACAACGCATGGCAAAACGTTTGCTAGTAATCGCCACAGCACTGGCCACCGCCTCCTGCAGCTCGCTGCAGGCTTTCGAGACGCGGGAATTCGGGTCTGACGGGGTTCTCCCCTCGGCGCCATCTTCCTGGTCTGCGGGCAATGGTGACGCCGGTGCGGAACTGGCCCGTGACTGGGTCGCTTCCATGCAGGATGAGCGCCTGGCCGCGCTGATCGACGAAGCCTTCGACGGCAATCCGTCGCTGGCCCAGTCCTTGGCGCGGTATCATGGCGCGGTTGCGGCGGCCCGTATTGACGGTGCGCGCTACCTGCCCTCCCTGGACGGGAGTTTGGGCTATCAGCGCACCCAGCCGAATGTCGGTTCGGGTTCGGACAGTTTCGGACTTGACCTTTCAGCGTCCTGGGAAACCGATCTGTGGGGTGCACTGCGTGACAATGCGCGCGCCAGCGGCCTCAACGCAGAAGCCGCGGCAGAAGATGTCCGCGCGAGCCAATTGTCGGTCGCCGGCCTGGTCGCCAAGGGCTGGTTCTCGCTGATCGAGGCCCGCCTGCAGACCGAGCTGGCCGAACGTGACGTGGCCACCCGCCAGAATTCGCTCAACCTGACCGAACGCCGCTTCGCCCGCGGTCTCGTGCGCAGCTCGGATGTGCGCACTGCGCGCAGCGCCCTGGCGTCGTCGCAAGCGGCCCTGGCCTCGCGCCAGCGCTCCGAAGCCGCATCGGCCCGCAGCCTCGAAACCCTTCTCGGCCGCTATCCGTCCGCCACGCTGACACCGGAGCATGACTTTCCGGAGTTCGGCGCGATTGGCGGTCTTGGCACGCCGATCGACATGCTCAACCGCCGCCCGGATGTCCGTGCTGCCGAGAATCGGCTGAGCGCAGCCGGTTTCCAGGCCGACGCCGCGGCCAAGGCACTCATTCCCAGCCTCTCCCTGCGTGGGTCGTCCGGAACGGGCGGGGTTGATGTCTCCGACATGTTCGACCTCGATACCCTGGTCTCCAGCATCACGGCCTCGCTGGTTGCACCGATTTTCGACGGCGGTCGCCTGATCGCGCAGCGCGACCAGGTCTATGCCACGGCCGAAGGACTGGTCGCGAGCTATATCGCGACGGTCCTGACGGCCTGGCAGGAATCGGAAAACGCCATCCACGCCGACGCCATTCTCGCCCAGCGGGTCGAGAATCTGCAGCAGGCGTATGAAGAAGCCGCCGCCGCCGAGGACCTTGTGGTCCGCGAGTACTCACGTGGCGTATCGACCATTTTCGAACTGCTGACCGCCCAGTCACGGCGCATCAGCGCAGAAAGCCAATACATCTCGGCACGTCGCGAACGCGCGACCAATCGTGTCGATCTTTATCTCGCCCTCGCCGGCGATTTCTCCGCGGCCCAGTCCGCAGACCCGGCCGCGCACACAGGAGAATAATTATGGGCAAGCTCATCGGACGCTTTTTGATCATTGGCGTTGTTTTCGTTCTCGGCTTTGGCGTCATCTTCACGCTCTTCGGTACCCAGGAGCAGCCGGAACGGGCCAATGCAGCCCCCCGCCCGGTCGCGGTTTTTGTTGACGAGGCCCGCCTCGACACAGTGGCCCTTCAGGTCACCTCCCAGGGCGAAGCCCGGCCGCGCACACAGATCAGCCTGGTCCCGCAGGTTGCCGGCCGCATTACCTATGTGAACCCGGACTTCATCGAGGGCGGCTTCTTCGAAGCCGGCGAAACCCTCGTCCAGATCGATGATGCCGACTACCGTCTCGCCGTGACCCGTGCCTCGGCCCAGGTCGCCCAGGCGGAACAGGCCCTGGCTCGCGAACGGGCGGAATCCGAACTGGCCGCAAGCGAGTGGGAGGAACTGGGTGAGGGCGAAGCTTCGTCCCTGACGCTGCGCGAGCCGCAACTCGCAGAAGCCCGCGCCCAACTGGCAGCAGCCGAAGCCTCGCTTCAGTCGGCCCGCCTGGACCTGGCACGGACGCGCATCTCCGCGCCTTTCAGCGGTCGTGTCCGCGCCAAGAATGCCGATCTCGGCCAGTATGTGTCTCCGGGCACGCCGCTGGGTGAAGTCTTCTCGACCGACGCGGTTCTGGTGCGCCTGCCGCTGACCGATCACGAACTGGGCCTGCTGGGTATTCCGATTGCCTACAACGCCGCTGGCGGTCCGGGCATGCCGGTGGAGCTCAGCGCGACCCTGGCCGGTCGTCCGCAAGTCTGGCAGGGCCATATCACCCGCACGGACAGCGCCATCGATCCGCAGACCCGCGTGCTCTATGCCATCGCCGAAGTCATGGATCCCTATGGCGAAGGCGCCGGTGATGGCACGCCGCTGGCCGTCGGCCTCTTCGTGACCGCCAGCATCACTGGCCGCAATGTCGAGAATGCCTACGTCCTGCCGCGCTCCGCGCTGCGTGGCCAGAGCAATGTCTATGTTGCCGAAGAAGGCGGAACGCTCTCTGTGCGCACGGTCGAGGTCATCGACTCCAACGCCCAGGAAGTCATCGTCTCGTCCGGCGTGCGTGGCGGCGAAATGGTCGTCACCTCGCCGATCCGGGGTGCCAGCGACGGCATGCGCATCCAGACCTTCGGGGCGGATGGCGAAATGATCGCGGCCTATTCGGCAACCTATGACGACCAAGCAGCCGACGAACCGGCCGAAGAAGGCCTGGCAGAAACCGAGACCGGCGAAGCCGACAGCGACGCTGTCGCGAGCGCTGGCTAAGCGACCGAACCAGACGGAGGACAACGGCGATGACCGATCCCAACACCACTCATGAAGAAGCCCCGCGGGGCGGCATTGTCGGCTGGTGGGCACGGAATACCGTCGCCGCCAACCTGGTCATGATCATCGCCGTTGTTGGCGGTTTCATCGGCTATAACTCGCTCAACCGCGAGGTCTTCCCGACCGTCTCGGTGAACGGTGCCAGCGTCTCCGTGGCCTGGCCCGGCGCCTCCCCGCAAGAGGTCGAAGAACAGATCATCGTGCGGATCGAGGAAGCGCTGTCCGACATGGACGGCATCGAGACGATCACCTCCACCGCCCGCGAAGGCGGCGGCAATATCAATATCGAGGGCAAGCGCTCGGTCGATGTCGGCGAGTTCATCGACGCCATCAAGCTGGAAGTCGATTCCGTCAACAACTTGCCGCAATCGGCCTTCCGCCCTGTGGTAACGCCGTGGCGCTCACAGGATCAGGTCGTCGGTTTTGCCGTTCACGGCAGCGCCGAACGACGTGATTTGCAGGCCATTGGCCGCGAGATCCGCGACGAGGTTGCCCAGCTGCCTGGCGCCTCCATCGTCAATATGTGGGCAACGCGCGGCGAGGAGGTCTCGATCGAGGTCTCCGAGGAAAACCTGCGCCGCTATGACCTGACCTTTGACGAGATCGTTCGCGCTGTGCGCTCAAGCTCGCTCAATGCCTCGGCCGGCAGCGTCCGGACGGAGCTGGGCGATGTCAGCATCACCTCGCGCCAGCTGGCCGATACAGCCCCGGAATTCGAGGAAATCATCATCCGTCAGACCTCGGATGGCGGCACGCTGCGCGTCAGCGATGTGGCCCAGGTCACGGATGGCTTCTCGGACTTCAACCTGGAAGCGACCTATAATGGCGAGTCCATGGTGCTGGTCGTGGTGGAGACCTCGCCGAATATCGACGTCGTCGACACCTCGCAGCAGGTTCGCGACTATATCGACCGCAAGCGCCTGGAATTGCCCGATGGCGTCCACCTCTCGCTGTGGTGGGACAATTCGGAAATGTATACGGGCCGCATGGAAACGATCGCCAATTCCGCCCTGTTCGGTGGATTGCTGGTTCTGATCGTTCTCTTTCTTTTCCTGCGCCCCATCGTTGCTTTCTGGGTCACCATCGGGATTTTCGTCGCCTTCGGCGGTGCCTTCCTGATCCTGCCCATGATGGGCGTGACCTTGAACATGCTGTCGCTGTTCGCCTTCCTGCTGGTGATCGGTATCGTCGTCGATGATGCCATCGTGGTCGGCGAGAATATCTATGACAGGGTGGAACGGGGCGAACCCGGCCTGACGGCGTCGATCGTCGGCACCCAAATGGTGGCCAAGCCGGTCATTTTCGCGGTCATCACGACGATCATGATGTTCTCGCCCTGGATGTTGCTGACCGGTCCGGAAGTCCAGTTCACCCGCCAGATCTCGCTTGTCGTGATCGCGGCCCTGGCCTTCTCGCTGATCGAGTCTCTGCTCATCCTGCCGGCTCACCTCTCGCACATGAAGCCGCAAACGAATACGGGCTTCTTTGGCCCGCTGATTGCGATGCAGCGCGCCATTGCCGGCACGCTTCTCAGCTTTGCCCGAGGCGTCTATCGCCCGGTCGCCAAGGCGTGTATCCGCAATCGTTATGCGACCTTCTTCGGCTTCTTCCTGATCTTCGTGATCTCCATCTCGCTGATGATGACCAACCGCGTCGGATCGGTCTTCATGCCGCAGATCGAGAATGAGACGATCCAGACCTCGATCACGCTGGCCGAGGGCACGCCCTGGGGTCGGACCGAGCAGGTCCGTCAGCAACTCGACCGCGCCCAGGACGAAGCGCTCCGCTATTACCGCGAGCAATTCCCCGGCGAAGTCGACATGATCGAAAGCCGCTCGACCCTGGCCACGGATGGTCGCATCCGCGCCTGGATCACGCTGGCAGATCCGGAAGATCGCCCGGGCAACCTGCCGACTTCGGAAGTCGCCGCACAGATCCGCGAATTCCTGGGTCCGATCCCGGATGCCGAGGAAATCCGCCTCGACTCGACCATCAATAATGGTGGCAATGGCATGCGTTTCGCCCTCTCCGGTCAGAATCTGGACGAGTTGCGGGCCGCCGCCGATGACCTGAAGGAACAACTGCGCAGCTATGACACCCTGTATGATGTCGTCGACAGCATGCAGACCTCGACCGAGGAATTGCAGGTCCGCCTGCGTCCGAACGCCCAGGCGCTCGGCCTGACCCTCGCCGATGTCACCAATCAGGTGCGGCAGTCCTTCTACGGTGTCGAAGCCCAACGCCTGCCGCGTGACGGTCAGGACGTACGGGTCATGATCCGCCTCGACGAAGCCTCGCGCCGGTCGCTGGATACTTTCCGCGATATCCGCATCCGCACCGCCGACGGACGTGAAGTGCCGCTGGCCGCGGTCGCCGAGGCCGACTTTGCACCGGGCCTGAACCGGATCAATCGTCGCAATGGCATGCGCACCATCACGGTGAGCGCTGAATTGTCAGACCCGGCCGCGCGCGGCGACATCACGACGGCGCTGAGCGAGAATTACTGGCAGACCTTCGAGGCCCGCTTCCCGCACGTTTCCCGTGACGAGATCGGCCAGGCCGAAGGCGAACGCGAATTCATGGCGGAAGTCATGGTCCTGCTCGCCTTTGCCCTGATCTCGATGTACCTGCTGCTGGCGATCGCCTTCCGCTCCTACTTCCAGCCGATCGTGATCATGATCGCCATCCCGTTCTCGCTGACCGGCGCCATCTTCGGACATTATCTGTTCGACATGCCGATCGCCCTCTTCTCCTATTTCGGGGTCGGGGCGGCAGCGGGCGTTGTCATCAATGACAATCTGGTGCTGATCGACTTCGTGAACCGGCTGCGCGCCAATGGCGTCGGGGCCTTCCAGGCCCTGGTCGATGCCGGCGTGCAGCGCTTCCGCCCGATCCTGCTGACCTCGGTCACCACCTTCCTCGGTATCTTCCCGATGATGGCCGAGCGCTCGACGCAGGCGGAATTCCTCAAGCCAATGGTTGTCGCCCTGGGCTTCGCGGTCATCTTCGCCCTCTTCCTGACGCTGATCATGGTTCCGGCCATGTACGCGATCGGGGTCGACATCGCCCGCTTCTTCCGGATGGTGTGGACCGGCAAGAAACAGCCCGCCCTGGGTGAGCATTACACCGACACCGACTTCGCCCATGGCGAGCAGGCAGGTCATCTCGACCACTCACCTGCCGAATAATTGGCCTCAAGGCGCCCCGCGTTGTATCTAGCGCGGGGCGTTTTTGCGTCCTGGACTAAAAAACAAGGGGATCAAAGAATGAAAAAGCTCTTGCTGAGCACCGCCGTTCTGGCGCTTACCGCAGCCTGCCAACCGGCCGAGGCACCGAGCGAGACGGCCCAGACCGAAACCCAGGCGACCGCTATGACGGGCAGCCCGGAAATCGGCAGCTGGGGTTTCGACCTTGAGGGCATGGATACCGACGTCGTCGCCGGTAATGATTTCTATCGCTACGCCAACGGCACCTGGCTCGACACAACTCAGATCCCGTCCGACCGCTCGAATTATGGCATGTTCACCGTGCTCGCGATCGAGGCCGAGGAACAGGTCCAGGACATCATTCTCGAGCTCGCCGCTCAGGATGCGGCCAACGGCACGATCGAACAAAAGGTCGGCGATCTCTATGGCAGCTGGATGGACACCTCGACCATCGACCAGCTCGGCCTCGCTCCGGCTCAACCCTATCTCGACGAGATCGCAGCCGCCGAGACGCATGACGACATCAATGCGCTGTTCGCGACCATCCACCACCAGTCGCCCTATGGCGTCGGCATCATCCCCGATCCAGCCGACACTACACGCTACACGGTTTTCGTCGGCCAGGCCGGTCTCGGCCTGCCGGATCGCGATTTCTACCTGGAAGAAGACAATCAGAGCTACCGCGATGCTTATCTCGCCTTCATCGAGCAGATTTTCGATCTGGCCGGCATGGAAGACGGCGCATCCAAGGCCCAGGCCATTTTCGACCTGGAAATGCGGATCGCCGAGACGCATTGGAGCCAGGAAGACAGCCGCGACATCCAGAAGATCTACAATCCCATGCCGATGGACCAGCTCGCCGCCCTCGCGCCGCAGCTGAATTTTGATGCCGGCATGGAACAGCTCGGCCTCGACGGTGTCGCCACCTATCTCGTCGCCCAGCCGAGCGCGATTGAAGCGGCCGGCCAGATCTTCGAGGAGACGCCAGTCGATGTCTGGCAGGACTACATGACCTTCCACTACATCCGCTCCAATGCCGGTGCCCTGCCGGAGGCTTTCGACGCGGCCAACTTCGCCATGTTCGGCACCACGCTGAACGGGATCGAGGAGCAACGCCCACGTGATCGCCGCGGCGTCAACCTTGTCGGTGGCCAGCTCGGCGAAGCCGTTGGACAGGTTTATGTCGAACGTCATTTCCCGCCGGAATCCAAAACCGCCATGGAAGAGCTGGTGGCCAATCTGGTCACGGCCTTTGAAGGCCGGTTGGAAGCGCTGGAATGGATGGATGACGCGACCCGTGCCAACGCGTTGCAAAAGCTGTCCACCTTTGAGCCGCGCATCGGTTATCCGGATGAATGGCAGGACTATTCCGCCCTCGAAGTCCGGTCGGACGATCTGTTCGGCAATTTGACGCGCCTCGCGGAATTCCAGTGGGCTGAACAACTCGCTGACCTTGAAGGGCCGGTCGATCGCGACGCCTGGCCTTACCCGCCGCAGACGGTCAATGCGTCCTACAACCCGCTGATGAACCAGATCACCTTCCCGGCCGGCATCCTGCAGGCGCCCTTCTTCGATCCGCATGCTGATGCGGCGATCAATTACGGTGCCATTGGCGCGGTGATTGGCCACGAAATCGGCCACGGCTTCGATGATCAGGGTCGCCGCTTCGATTATGACGGCTCGATCCGAGACTGGTGGACTGAAGAGACCAATGAGCGTTTCGAGTCCCGGGCCGACCGCCTCGGCGCCCAGTATTCCGGCTATTCACCGGTTGAAGGGCGTTTCGTGAATGGCGAATTCACGATGGGCGAGAATATCGGAGACCTCGGCGGTCTCCAGATGGCCTTCACCGCCTATCAGCATCATCTCGATTCCTGCTGTGACGGCCAGGCGCCGGTCATTGACGGCTTCACGGGCGAGCAGCGCTTCTTCCTGGCCTGGGCCCAGGTCTGGCGTCGCCTCTACCGCAGAGACAATCTGATCAACCGTCTCGCCACCGACCCGCACAGCCCGTCGCAATACCGGACCAATGGTGTCGTGCGGAATCTCGATGCCTGGTACGAGGCCTTCGGTGTGACCGAGGACAATGACCTCTACCTGCCGCCGGAAGAACGCGTCTCCATCTGGTAGGGTTGATCCTGAACTGATGAAGCGGCCCGGCAGCCATGTCGGGCCGTATTCATTACAGGGCTGTAAGAGACGGTGCCGGTGTATTGCGCCCCGGCCTCAGCGCACTAGTGTTTCCGCCAACGATTTTGCTCTTAGGGGAAACACCATGAAAAAGCTTCTGCTGACCAGCGCCTGCGTGGCTCTGATGGCGGCCTGCTCGCCGAGCGGCGAGACGCCGGAAGCCGCCAATGACACCGATACGTCCGTTTCGGGCGAGACCGGGGCTACCGCGTCCGCGACGGTTGTCGGCGACCCGTCTGCCGGTGACCCGCGCCTCGGCAGCTGGGGCATCGAGACCCAGTATGTCGACACCACGGTTCATCCGGGTGACGACTTCAACCGCTATGTGAATGGCGGCTGGCTCGACTCGGTCGAGATGCCGCAGGGCTTCTCGCGCTTCGGATCCTTCACCGAGCTTTTCCTGCTCTCCGAAGAGCGTATCAACGGCATTATCGAGGAAGCCAGCTCGGCCGATGCAGCCGCCGGCGAACCTCAGCAGCAGATCGGCGACCTCTACGCGGCCTACATGGATCAGGAAACGCTCGAGGCCCGCGGGTTCGAGCCGGCCCAGCCGATGATCGATCGCATCGCGGAGGCCAGCAGCCATGACGACATCGCAACCCTGATGGGTGTGCCCGGTACGGCTTCGATCTTCGGCGCCGGCGTGACCCGCGACCAGGGCAACCCGGATCGCTACATCGTCGGTGTCAGCCAGAGCGGGCTCGGCCTGCCGACCCGCGATTACTATCTCGAGGAAACCGATCGCTACCAGGCGTTCCGCGACGCCTATGTCGAATACATCGCCGACACATTCGGCTTCATCGGCATGGACGGTGGCGCAGAGCGTGCCCAGCGCATTCTCGATCTGGAAACCGCCTTTGCCGAGGTCCACTGGACGCGCGAGGAAAGCCGCGACCGGACCCGCACCTATAATCTCATGACGACGGAAGAGCTGGCCTCCAGCGCACCGGGATTCAACTGGACCGCCTTCATGGATGCGCTCGACTTCGCGGACCAGACCGAAGTCGTGATCCGTCAGGACACAGCCATCCAGTCGCTGGCGACCCTGTTCACCGAAGTGCCGGTCGAGACCTGGCAGGACTGGCTGACCTTCCGCTACCTGTCGAGCAATCGCGGCTCGCTGACGCCGGCCTTCTACGAGCGCTCCTTCGATTTCTACAATCGCACCCTGTCGGGTGTTGAAGAGCCGCGACCGCTGGAATCGCGGGCCATTCAGTATGTCAACGGCGCGATGGGCATGGCGCTCGGCCAGATCTATGTCGAGCAATACTTCCCGCCGGAATACAAAGAGCAGATGGAAGTCCTCGTCGATTATCTCGGCATGGCCCTGCGCGAACGTCTCGAAACGCTCGACTGGATGGACGAGGAGACCCGTGCCGGCGCGATCGAAAAATTCGAGAACTTCACACCCAAAATCGGCTATCCCGATCAGTGGCCGGATTATTCCTCGATCGAGATCCGTCCTGACGACCTGTTCGGCAATTCCGAACGCATCGCGGAGTGGTTCCGGGCGGATAGCCGGGAACGCCTGCGTGGTCCGATCCGCGATTGGGAATGGGGCATGTCTCCGCAGACGGTGAATGCCTATTATTCCCCCACCGCGAACGAGATCGTTTTCCCCGCAGCCATCCTGCAGGGTCCCTTCTTTGACCCCTATGCCGACCCGGCCGTCAATTTCGGGGGTATCGGTGCGGTGATCGGTCACGAAATGGGCCATGGCTTTGACGACCAGGGCAGCCGCTCTGACGGCGACGGCGTGCTCCGTGACTGGTGGACCGAGCTGAGCCGCGGCAATTTCGACGAGCGCACGGACCAGCTGGCGGCCCAGTACAGCGAGTTCTCGCCGATCGAGGGTGAATTCGTGAATGGTCGCTTGTCGCTGGGTGAAAACATCGGTGATGTCGGCGGCCTGTCCATGGCCTACCGCGCCTACCAGCTCTACCTCGCCGACCATGGCGGGGAAGCCCCGGTCCTGGACGGTTTCACCGGCGACCAGCGTTTCTACATGGCCTGGGGTCAGGTCTGGCGGAACCTCTACACCGAGCAGGCGCTTGTCCGCCAACTCCGCCAGGGGCCGCACTCCCCGGCGCAGTACCGGATCAATGGCGCCCTGCGCAACCAGGACGCCTGGTATGAAGCCTTCGGCGTGACCGAGGATCACGAGCTCTATCTGGCCCGGGAAGAGCGCGTCTCGATCTGGTAGGGTTCAACCCAATTCAATGCAGCGGCCCGGCGGAAACGCCGGGCCGTTTTGCATTGCGCAAGCTTAATCAAATCCCCATCGCGGCGATGACCGGCCGATTCCAATTTATGGCGTCTGAAACCGTAACCTCGGGGGTTCACCATGAAATCCATCTTGCGCGCCGGCGTGGCCGGCCTCGCCCTGTCCATCGCCGCCATCTCGCCCGGTCTCGCCCAGGATGCCCTTTTGGGTGACTGGGGCGTCGAGACCCAGCATGTCAGCGACACGCTGGCACCGGGCGACGACTTTTTCCGCTACGTCAATGAAGGCTGGCTCGAGACGACCGAGATCCCGGCCGGCTTTTCGTCCTACACCGCCTTCCACGAACTCTACCTTCAGTCCGAGGAACGCATTGAGGGCATTATCCGCGACAGCGCGGCCGCCAATGCGCCGGCCGGCACACTGGCGCAGCAGGTCGGCGATCTCTACGCCTCCTACATGAATGTCGAGGCCATCAATGCCGCTGGCATCGACCCGGTCCGCCCCGGCCTGGCGCCGATCAATGAGGCCGAAACGCATGAGGATATCGCCGCGGTGATGGGCCAGCTGGGCTATGCCTCCATCTTCGGCACCTCGGTCCAGCGCAATGAAGGCGATCCCAGCCACTACATCCTTTACCTCAACCAGGGCGGGCTGCACCTGCCCACGCGGGACTACTACCTGCTCGAAGATGATCGCTTCGTGGAGTATCGCGAGGCCTATCGCGCCTATATCGCCGATGTGTTCGGCTTCCTCGGGCTCGCGGATGGCGAAGCGCGCGCCGACCGCATCATCGCGCTCGAGACGGCCATGGCGGAGACCCATTGGACACCGGCCCAGACGCGCGACCGCGTCGCCACCTATAATCCGGCAAGCCTCGAGGAGGTCCGCGCACTCGGCGCCGGCTTTGACTGGGATGCCTTCTTCGAGACCGCCGATTATGCCGACCAGGAGAATTTCATCGTCTCCCAGACCTCGGCCATCGAGGGCCTCGCGGCCGTCTTTGCCGAGACGCCGGTCGAGACCTGGCGCGATTATCTGACCTTCAGCTATGTCAATTCGAACACCAATCTGCTGTCGGAAGAGATCTATAATCGCTCCTTCGACTTCTGGGGCCGGACCCTGGGCGGGGCGCAGGAACCGCGTCCCCGCGATCGCCGCGCCATCCAGTTCGTCAATGGCAATCTGGGCCAGGCCATCGGCCAGATCTATGTCGATCAATACTTCCCGCCAGACCACAAGGCCCAGATGGAAGAGCTGGTCGACTATCTGCGCCGCGCCCTCACCGAGCGTATCGAAACGCTGGAATGGATGGATGACGCAACCCGGGCCGAAGCGCTCGACAAGCTCGACAAATTCCTGCCCAAGATCGGATATCCGGACGTCTGGCCGGACTATTCCGACATCGAGATCCGCCCCGATGACCTGTTCGGCAATGCCTGGCGCATCAATGCCTGGTTCCGCGCCGACAGCCGGGCCCGCCTGCGCGGACCGATCCGAGACTGGGAATGGGGCATGTCACCGCAAACGGTGAACGCCTACTACAATTCCACCGGCAACCAGATCGTCTTCCCGGCCGCCATCCTGCAGCCGCCCTTCTTCGACCCCAACGCCGATCCGGCCGTCAATTTCGGCGGCATCGGTGCCGTGATCGGTCACGAGATCGGCCATGGTTTCGACGACCAGGGCAGTCAGTCGGACGGTGATGGCGTGCTGCGCAATTGGTGGACCGATGCCAGCCGCGAGCAATTCGATGCCCGCACCGATCAGATTGTCGCCCAGTATGGCGCGTTCTCACCCATTGAAGGCATGAATGTCGATGGTGAGCTGACCCTGGGTGAAAATATCGGCGATATCGGCGGCCTCTCCATGGCCTATCGCGCCTACCAGATGTATCTGGCCGACCATGGCGAAGCGGCTCCGGAAATGGATGGCTTCACTGGTGACCAGCGCTTCTTCATGTCCTGGGCCCAAGTCTGGCGCGTGATCCAGCTGGATGACGCGGCGCGCAGTCAACTCCTCTCCGACCCGCACAGCCCCGGCCAGTACCGTGCCAATGGCGTCGTTCGCAATATGGACGCCTGGTATGAGGCTTTCGGTGTCACCGAGGACAATGACCTCTACCTGCCGCCGGAGGAGCGCGTCTCCATCTGGTAGGATAGGTCCAGCGACCGGTGAAACGGCCCGGCGGGAACGTCGGGCCGTTTTGCGTCCACACCTTGCCAAGCCATCGCAAACCGCCTCCAATCCCGACCGGGGAAAGTCCACCGGGGGAATATCCATGGAAGCCGAAGCCGCGCCGCTGTTCAGCAATGATGCCATTGTCATGGGCCTGTTGGCCGTCCTGCTCGGGGCGGTCTTCTGGACTTCCGGCCTGGACAACAAGCTGACCAAGGGCTTCTACCGGATCTTCCCGCCCCTTCTGCTGTGCTATTTCCTGCCTTCGCTTCTGAACCTCTTCAACATTGTCGACCCGGAAGCCTCGCAGACCTATTTCGTCGCCTCGCGCTATCTCCTGCCGGCGGCGCTGGTTCTCTTGACCATGTCGGCCGACCTGCCGGCGACCTTCAAGCTGGGACCCAAGGCGCTGATCATGTTCTTCACCGGCACGATCGGCGTGGTGATCGGTGGGCCGATCGCCCTCTTCATCGCCAGCATCCTTTTCCCCGACCTGATCGGCGTGACCGGCCCGGATGCGGTCTGGCGCGGCATGGCGACGGTGGCCGGCACCTGGATCGGCGGCGGCGCCAACCAGGCGGCGATGTATGAATTCTTCGGTGTCGGCAACGAGGTCTATTCGGCCTGGATCGCGGTCGACATCATCGTCGCCAATATCTGGATGGCCTTCCTCCTGCTCGGCGTCGCCAATGCCAAGCGGATCGACAAGGCGCTCAAGGCCGATTCCAGCGCCGTCGATGCCCTGCGCGAGAAGGCCGAGGGCTTTGAAAAGACCAATGCCCGGATTCCCGAGCTGAAGGATTTGATGATCATCCTCGGCTTCGGGCTGGGGGCGATGGGCCTGTCGCACATTGTCGCGGATATCATGGGCCCGTGGATCGGCGCCAACTACCCGGGCCTGGCCGATCTGGGCCTCAATTCCGGTTTCTTCTGGTTGATGCTGTCGGCCACCATCATCGGGGTTGCCCTGTCCTTCACAAAGGCCAGGCAGCTCACCGGCGTCGGTTCGATGAAAGTCGGCTCGGTCTTCATTTACGTCCTGGTCGCGACGATCGGGATGCGGATGGATATCACCGCGATCTTCCGCAACACGGAATTTTTCCTGATCGGCCTCATCTGGATGCTGGTCCATGTCGGCCTGTTGCTACTGGTCGCCTGGCTGATCAAGGCGCCGACCTTTTTCATCGCGGTCGGCTCGAAGGCCAATATCGGCGGCGCCGCCTCGGCGCCGGTCGTGGCGGCTGCCTTCCACCCGTCACTGGCCCCGGTGGGCGTCCTGCTGGCCGTGGTCGGCTACATCGTCGGGACCTGGGCTGCCATGATGACCGGCTACATCATGATGTTCATGATGGGGGCGTCCATTTAGCGTGGAGAACGAAGTGGATGGCCCGCTTTTCGCCTGAGAGTTGAAAGTGACCGCAAAGACGGATTATTTCTTAACGATACCCCTCGCTTCCGTTAACGTTGGTTAATCAGGGCGAGTCTGCAGGGCGCGTCCTCCGACAATTCCAAGGGGGGATTCAGGATGAAAAAGCAACTCTTGTGCGCCAGTGCCGTCGCACTGCTTACAGCCACCGCCGCGCATGCGGGTGACCAGGAATGGTTCCCGCCGGACCCGCCCGCGACCGCGGCGACCGGTGAATGTTATGCGCGCGTTCGCATCGCGCCGGAATACGATACCTATTCCGAGCAGATCACCACGCAGGACTCCTATGAGCGCTACGATGTGGCGCCGCCGCGCCTGCGCGAGGAGTACCGCGAATACATCTCGCGTGAAGCCGGCATGCGCTACATTGTGCACGAGCCCGTCTACGAGACGGTGACCGAGACCGTCCAGATCCGCCCGGCCTATGTCGAGTATGAAGTCGTACCCGCCGTCCATGACACGGTGACCGAAACCATCCTCGTACGTGAACCGCGCATGGTCTGGCGTCGCGGCTATGTGCCGGGCGCGTCGATGACGCGCTTCGACAGCGAGACCGGTGAAGTCTGGTGCCTGGTTGAAGAGGCCGGCGAATACCAGACCGTGACCCGCAATATCGTGGTCCAGCCAGCCAATATCCGCGAGATCAGCCATCCGGCGGAATACGCCCAGATCACACGCGATGTGCTGGTCCAGGAAGCCCGCATCGAGGAAATCCCGATCGCCGAGGAACGCGACACCTATCGCATCCAGGTCGTCGATCAGCACGCCACGGTCGACAGCCATGTCATTCCGGTCGAGACGCAGACCGTGACCCGCTACTCGCTGCGCTCGGAAGAGCGTTGGGAATGGCGTCTGGTGGATTGCGAGGAGATCAATCTGCCGGGCCACAACCCGCCGACCAGCACGGAAATCCCGCCGGTCGCCTCGCGTCAGTCCGCGCCGTCGAGCCAGGGCAATACCTATCTCTACGGGACCGACATGTCGGCCGACTCCAATACCTATTCCGAGGAAGTGCCGGTCGCCCAGGCGTCGTACAGCCACTCATCCTCGCGCAGCACGCGCCGCAGCACGCGTCGCAATCGCTAGCAGGCAAGCTGGACAGCGGGCTCAGCCCCGCCACAATGAAACGGCGCGGAGCAATCCGCGCCGTTTTCTTGTGTGCGCCAACCGGGGAGAGCGCGTGTCTGATTTCATGATTGGCTATGGCAGCCTGCTCAGCAGCTATAGCCGCCGCACCTATTCCGGGATCGAGACGCCGGTCCGTCCGATTGTCGCCACGGGCTGGCGACGCGGCTGGACGGTTCGCTATGGCGACGAGGCCGCCACCTATGCCGGCGTGCGCCATGCGGCGGGCCACCACCTGCACGCAGCCCTGGTCCCGACCGAGATCACGCCGGAGCTGCGCCACCGGGAACGGGGCTATGTCTTCACCGAAGTCGACCCCGCCAGCGTTTATCCCGATGACGCGGATGATACGCCCCTCCCCCCCGGTCGCTACTGGATCGTGGTCAATCGCTCACAAGTCCGCGCGGATGCCGACCACCCCATCCCGCAGACCTATGTCGACACCTGCCTGTCCGGTTGTCTGGAAACTGGCGGCGAGGCCCGCGCGCGAGCTTTTATCCAGGCGACGGAGTTATGGGATTCACCGTGGATCGATGATCGCGACCGCGCCAACCCGCTCTATCCACGCCGGACGCCGCTCTCGCACGACGACCGCGCGCGGGTGGATGCGTTGCTGGACGGCTGCGGCGTCTTGAAATACCGGCGCCCGGCTTGACCTGGATCAGGCATTGACGAGGCGAACATCGCGCGGATCCAGGTGCGCCTCACGAAAGACCCGAACCATGTCCCGCGCGGCCCGGAAAGGCGCGTTGAAGCGGTCCTCGGGATCTGCCTCTGGCATGTCGGCCTCAACCGGGCAGGCCTGCCCGGCAGGCTGAAGCAAGCTGGCCGGCCAGACGGGCTGGGCGTCAACCGGGTCGCCAGCCCATTTCCAGGCCCCGGTGCGGGCATCATGGTCATAAAAGCCGGCGAACAATTCCGCATGTTCGGCCAGGAAACAGACCGCATCGATCAGATAATTGATCTCGGCCTCCGACATCACCCAATGCAGGCTGACCCGACACCAGCCCGGGCGCGCGCCGACATCACCCGCCAGAACGCGGGAGCGGATCGACTGGGTGGTGGCGTCATCAATGCCCAGAAGGTGATGACCATAGGGCCCGGCGCAGGAACAGCCGGCGCGCGACTGGATGCCGAACAGGTCATTGAGCAGCAAGGTGACCAACCGCGGTTCGATCACGTCACCGGCCTCGGTACGCAGATTGAACGCGACGATTCCAAGGCGTGACTCCGGCAGTTGTGGGCCGAGCACATCGATCCGTGAATGGTCGCACCAGCGCATGAATGCCGCGTCGAGCGCGGCATGCTCTCGCTCCACAATCGCTTCAGAGCCAATCTCGGCCTGTATCTGCAGCGCCAGGGCTGCGCGTACCAGCTGCGGCAGGCCCGGCGTCCCGGCCCGTTCGCGCGCTTCAATGCCGTCCAGGAAATCATGTCCGTCCTGCCAGACATAACGCACCGTTCCACCGGCACTCTGGGTCGGCGGCAAGTCGCGGCGATAGAGGCGCTCATTGAAGACGAGAATTCCGCAGGCGCCGGGGCCGCCAAGGAATTTGTGCGGCGAGAAATAGACCGCATCAATCGACGCGTCCGGATCCAGCTCCGGGTGCATGTCGATGCGCTGATAGGGCGCGCTGGCCGCGCAATCGAGACAGAGGATGGCATCATGGGCGTGCAGGCAGTGCGCCAGCCCGGCTATGTCCGTTCGCACACCGGTGACATTCGACGCCGCCGAGAAGGCCCCGATCTTGCGCCAGCCGTCAAAGCGCGGATCGGTCAGCGCCGCTTCCAGCGCCGCCATATCGATCCCGCCGGCCGGATCAAGCCCGATTGTGACGACTTCGGCCAGGCTGTCCCGCCAGCTCAGCTCATTGGAGTGATGTTCATAAGGACCAACGAAGACGACCGTCTTCACGGCCGGGCCTGCGCCAACACCGAGGGCGTCGCGGCTGGCGGGCGCCACGGCCAGGCCCAGGATCTCCTGCAATTTGTGGATCGCACCGGTCGCACCGGCTGCACAGGGCAAAAGGCAGTCATCAGAAGCGGCATTGACCGCTTTGCGGATCACCATCTCGGCCTCACGCATCCAGCGATTGCTGGCCCGGCCGGTCGCACTGTCCTCGCTGTGCGGATTGGCATAATCCGCCATCAGGCGTTCAATCTGGCGCTCGACCTGGGTGAGCGCCCGACCGGACGCAGTGTAATCGGCATAAAGAAAGGGCTTCAGGCCAAAAGGCGTCGCCAGCATCCGGTCAGCGCCGATCAGCCCATTGCGGATAGCGGCAAGACGGTCGGACGATTTGGACATGCGAGCCTCCGGCAGTTGAGGCGCTATAAAAACATCGTCCTGTGAGATATTTTCACCAATATCCGACCGTGATACAGATAGGCGTTAGTGATTTTCACCATTCAGGATCAAAAATATGGTGTTCGACGACCATGATCGCCGCCTGCTTCGGGCCGTCCAGAAGGATTCCGACCGGACGGTGCAGGAATTGGCTGACCTGATCGGGCTGAGCGCGACCCCGACCGCCCGGCGCCTGAAGCGGCTCGCAGAAGCGGGCGTCATTCGCAAGCATGTTGCCTTGCTGGACCCGGAAGCGCTTGACCTCCAGGCGACCCTTTTCGTCACCGTGCGCACCAGCCATCATGACGCGGCCTGGCTGAAACGATTTGCCGAAGGCGTGGCGCGCATGCCCGAAGTGGTCGAGTTTTATCGGCTGAGCGGGGATATCGATTATCTGATCAAGCTGTGCCTGCCGGATGTGCGCGCCTATGACGAGGCCTACAAGAAACTGATCGCGATTGCGCCCCTGTCCGATGTCAGTGCCAGTTTCGCCATGGAGGCGATCAAGAACACCACCGAATTGCCGGTCTGACGCAAAACTTCACCTCCACCCTTGCACGACCCGGCGTGGTCCTTGAAGCTGCCCCCTTTCCTGCCAGATGCCCGAATGATGAGACGCCATGTCCACGCAAATGCCCACACCGTCCGGCACTGACAGCTATCGCAATGTCGCGGCCATCGTCATCGCGTTGGCCATCCTGCAGACCGCGACCGGCGCGCTCTCGGTTGTCGGCCCGCTCACTCTGGTGTCGCAAGGTGCCGGACCGCTCAAGATCGGCGCCATCGTCTCGTCCTATGCGCTGGGCTTTTTGCTCGGCGCACGCCTTGCCCCGCGCGAGATCATGCAGATCGGTCATATCCGGGCGATCGCCGGTTTTGCCGCAGCCGCGTCGCTGGGTGCCGCGGCGCTCTATGTCAGCGGCGCCATGGCCTGGTGGATGCTGATCCAGTTCATCATCGGTGTGTCGGTCGCCGGCTTCCTGGCCTCCGGTGAGAGCTGGATCGCCGATGCCGCCCCCAGCCAGAGTCGCGGCGCCATCCTCGGCTTCTACCTGGTCACCTCGAAGCTTGGCTTCATGGCCGGCCCCTTCCTCGTCGCCGGCGCCCCGGCGGGGACGGCAACAGGTTTCCTGATCGTCGCCGCGCTGCTGACGGCCAGCCTCATCCCTGTCTGCGCTACCCGGCGCGCCGAGCCAGCAGCACCCACCACCCAGCCCTTCAGCCCGGTCAAGATCTGGAATTTTGCCCCCTCGGCGATCATCGCCGCCACGATATCCGGCATGGTCTCCGGCGCCGTTCTGCAACTCTACGCCGTCTACATCCAGGACTTCGCCGCCGACAGCGTCACCCAGACCGCCGCCCTGTTCAATGCGGCGATGATCGGCGGTTCGGTGATTGCCACCTGGCCGGCCGGCATCCTGTCCGACCGGATTGATCGCCGCATGGTGATCGCCGGCCTGGCCCTGACGGCCGGGGCGGCAGCCCTGGTCCTGGCGCTGTTCACCGGCCTCCTCCCGCGCATCGGCATTTTCGCCGTCGCTGCGCTCTGGGGTGCCGGCGCCCTGTCCTATTACGGCGTGGCCGTCGCCCATGCCGCCGATCGCGCTCCGGACGGGCAAGCGACCAGCACCATGTCCGGCATTCTGATGGTCTGGGCGCTCGGCTCCATGGCCGGGCCGCTGGTCGCCTCCGCGGTCATGAGCCTGACCGGCCCATCCGGCCTGTTCTTCTTTGCGGCCGTGGCCCTCTTCTCCCTGACCGGCCTGATGCTGATCCGCCGTTCCGGCACGGCACCGGTCCGCGAGGAAGACAAGAGCGATTTCGAACCGACGGCCACCACTTCGGTCTCGGTCGTCGAATTGACCGACCATGCCGAAGAGGATGCCGACTGGTCTGAGAGCCAGGAAGCGGAATTCGAGGATGCGAGCTGGCGTGACTGACACGACGCCCGAGCGGGCCGACAAGAGTACAGCCTATATCCAACTGCGATTTGCACAATAATGCCGCTTTCAACGATTCTGCACTTTCAGTATTTGAAACTTCATTGAGGTGACACGCAGAAATCACAAGCAAATAAAATTGGAATTCACTTAAATATTTTTGATTTTCTACCGCAATTTATACAAGCGATATATTTTTATAACAGCCCCGGCACTTGATTCCGGCGCTGTGATCACTATTCCTCTACCACGTTAATTTTTGGCGCCGGATGAACTGCGCCCGCAACAATGGAGACTTTCCGCTTGATGAAACATGGTCACCGCCCCAGCCGCGTCGCGGCTTATGTCGCCGAGTCCGTCAATGTGCAGCAATTGCAAACCGCGACGGACGCCCTCGCCCGTCACAATCGCCGGGCCGTCCTCGTGTCCGGACAGCAGTCGCTGCTGCGCGGCAAGAATGGCACTGCGGAGATCAATTTCGCCGTCGCGGAAACCGTCGCCGATATCGATGAGAGCGGGTATGATGCGCTCGTCCTGCTCGAGGACGCGGCCACGCAGTCCGAGAGCGCGACAGCCCTGTCCAAGCTCTTCGCCGACAAGGGCAAACCAGTGATCGCCCTGCGTGGAAGCGCGGCCATCGTCGCCGCCATGGCCGGAGCCGGACCCCAGTCCGACACCACCTCGGCGGCGCTCATCGACGGCCAGCTCTATGCCAGCGATGATGATGACAGTGACTGGAAAATCATCGACGCCGTTGCCGGACGCATGGCCCGCGAGGCGGTGCCAGCCTGACCGGTCGAACGCTGTACAACATGAAAGAGGCCGGATGCACGCATCCGGCCTCTTTTTTTGGCGCGTGACAGGGATTGGTCCGGTCAGCGGCTATAGGTGAGCACAACCCATTGCTTGGTCCGGTCCGCCGGCGAGAGCGGGCTGCCACTTCCCTGGAAGTCAGCGAACTGCACGGACAGGCCGACATTGCGAGGCAGGTCAAAATTGACCCAGGCGTCCCACTCGCGGCCCAGGCCATCGCCCGTTCGCTGGGCCGTAAAGTGGCGATGCACCGCGCCCACTTCCCAGGCCGTCACAAAACCATGGCCGGTTTCGGCGCCATAGGTCCCGCCAAAACGCAAGTCCTCCAGCCCGTCGGCGGTCGACTGCGCACCGCCGCCACTGAACGCATCAGCCCAGCCATGAAAGCCATGGCCCGAGCCAAGCGGCGTGGCAATCGTGCTCACGCCATCGCCTTCCAGCACATCATAGCCGATCATCAGGCTGGCACCGGAACCGCTGACCCGCGCTTCAAAGCTGGCAAAGTCGAGCGAAAAGTCGGCGGTCGATGAGCCATAGTCAGTCTGCCGCGCCAGCATCGCCGAATAGTCCAGCCGCGCCTCGCCGAGCGGCAAGGCGCCGGTCAACCGTCCGCCCACCGTCATGTTCGACCGATCCTGCGGCGCTGACGGGTCTGTCAGATCGATAAGATAGGCAAAGCCTTCAAGAGACGCCGCGTCATTGACCCGATATCCGAGATTGAGCAAATGACTGTCGCTCTGCCAGTCAAAATCATCGCCCGGTCCGCGAAGCACCCGATCATGGTAGACATAGCTGGCTGACCAGGCGGTCTCCCGAAGATCAATACGGACGGCGTCATGGGAATTGCGATCCTGACGCCAGGCCGGTGAACCGATGAAGCGATTGCCGTTGAAGGACAGGAGCTGCCGCCCGACCGTCACGCTCACCTGCTCGCTGGCCGCCCAGCTCAGCTGAAGGCGGTTGAGTTCGGTGATGTCGTCATCCTTGATGGTGGCGAACGCGCTGCGCCCATTGAGGCCGGAATTGTAATCATCCGACCCCAGCGCAACGACAGTCTCGCCTTCGACAAGGAAGGTGAAGCCACGCCAGGTCGCCGATTGCCAGCCCAGGCGCGTCCGGATCGTCGTCGCGGTCGCGTCCAGCTTGCCGGTCTGCTCGACCGTCTCGTGGCGCGCGCGAACATCCAGGATCAGCGTGCCGGGCGCGTCATCTGCCTGCGCGACCGGCACGACCAGGAAGCCGGCGACAAGCCACCCCATTCCCGCAAAGCATTGGTTTTTCATCGATGATACTCCTGCTCACGCTGCGCGAATCTTGGTGAGGAATTCGTCGAACTCCGCCTTCCAGGCCTCATGGCGGCTCGCCATCTCCCTGGAAGCCGTGAGCACCGAGTGCGACACCTGATCAGTCTGGCGCGTGAATTCTGCCACCTTGTCGACATCCTGCGAGGCGCTGCTGGTTCCGTCCTGCGCACGCTGCGCCGACTGCGCGATCTCGCTGGTGGCAACACGCTGTTGCTCAATGGCCGAGGCCGAGGCCACCGCCAGCTCACCGAGCTGGGCGACCGCTTCCAGCGCTTTCGCCGACGAGGCCGTACAGGCTTCAGCGGAGGACTGGATATTGTTGATCTTCTCGGCAATCTGCTGGGTCGCGCCTGTCGTCTGTTCGGCCAGGGCCTTCACTTCCGATGCGACAACGGCAAAACCCTTGCCCGCCTCTCCGGCCCGCGCCGCCTCGATCGTGGCATTGAGCGCCAGGAGATTGGTCTGCGAGGCGATCGTGTCAATCAGATCAACAATGGCGCCGATGGCGTCGGCGGACTCGGCGAGCTGACCGATGACTTCGGCGCTGGTTCCGGTTTCGTGACCGGCTTCCTGCGACAACTCGCTGGTCCGCGTGACCTGGGTTGAGACTTCGCTGATCGAAGCCGCCAGCTCTTCTGACGCCGCCGCCACAGCCTGCACGCTGGACGCCGCATTGGAGGCGGCACCGCGGGCGGAATTCGACAAGCTCGCCGCTTCGCCGGATGTGGACTGCATCTGGGTTGCCGATGCTGACAATTGCTCGGAGGCCGCCATGACACTGGCAAGGAGTTCGCTCGAGGCGCGCTCGAACTTGATCACAGCCTCTTCGCGGGCCTGGTGTCGACGGGCTTTTTCCTCAGCCTCGGCCTGCTCCCGCTCGCGAACCGCGTCAGCCGCACTGAGCGCATCCTGGAGCGTGGAGGTCGCCCGTGCCAGATCCCCGAACTCGTCTGTGCGCTCCGTGCCGATGATCTCGACATTGCGGCGGCCTTCCGCCAGAGCCCCCACAATGTCCCGCGTCTTGACCACGGATTGCCGGATCGTCCCGCCAATCATTCGGGTCAGCACGAAGAGGCCGGCAGAAGCGACGATTATCGCGACAATTCCGGCCCAGAATGTCATGCCCGCCATGCGGTCGAGTTCGACCCAGGCCGCATCGAGGTCTGCCTGGGCCCCGTCACGCACCGTCTCGATCTGGGTGTCCATGCGATCATCAAACCCGGCGAGGGCGTCGACAAAGCGCGAGACAGCCGGCGCATCCATGCTGGCCACATTGCGGGCCGCATCGCTGATCAGCGCATTCAGCCCCGAATAGTCCGCGCGGACGCCGGCCAGCGCCGAGAGATAGCGCTCCCGCGTGACGATGGCCTCAGCCTCGGCCAGCGAAACCTCGAAATCACCCAGATTGCCCAAGGCCGCATCAATCCGGTCGGCGGCCGGTTCGGCGGCCATCAGATAGGTATCGCGCAGGAGGGAGGTCAGATCCTTTTCAAGCGTGTTCGCCGCCATCAGGGAAAGGGTGGCATGACGCGCCGTTTCATCGATCTCGGTGACGGCATTTCGGAGCAGGCCGTTGGTCACGACATAGGCCAGCAGGAGGCCAACCGAGACGGCGGCCAAAAGGGAGAGGCGGGCTTTCAGGGACAGGGTATACAGACGATCGGACATGGGCGGGTTCTTTTCAGTTCATTCCGGGCTATCAGCCCCCAGAAAGCGCCGAGAAAGTTAACCACACCCTGCCACCCAGCCTTCGGTAAGCGACTGAAAGATAATATTTTATACCCGGTCGCCTTGCACAGATTTGTCGAACGGAGTTCACGCATCGCGCCACTGAGCCTCACCACCTGCGAGGGCAGGTGGACTGGTAACATGATACCGAATTCAGGTGATGACCGTGTCTGGCATGTCGAGGCACCGCTCCCGGACAGGCGCAAGAACACAGTCCGAAACCGGCCGCATTGCACAGCGCATGTTCAACGCAGCAGGCTCAAAGAGAAAAATGGCGCACCTTGCGGGCTCGAGTTAAATCCCCACAGCCCTGAGCGCGTTCCATGTGAGCATCGACCCCGGCGCCGAAGGCAGCGACAGGCTCGGGTCGAGCGGAGCGGGAACAAGGGAAGAAATGGCGCACCGGGGAGGATTCGAACCCCCGACCCCTAGATTCGTAGTCTAGTGCTCTATCCAACTGAGCTACCGGTGCAGGCCGTATGGCTTCGAGGTCTCAGCCCCGAAGAGGCGCGGAACCTAGCCTCGGCTTTGGGGGATGGCAAGTCCCCGATTGCGGCAAATGCACCGACTTGTGCAGCGCCGCTCAACGCGCCGGCCGACGGGCAGCGTGAACGCCCCGTGCGACCGCTCGGGCGAGGCAATCGGCAGCGGCAGACCCGAGTCGGGCAAGATGGGCTTCACCGCCCTCGCCCAGTGGTCTGGCTGCGGTCGACATCGCGAAAACAACGTCTCCGTCAAAAGGAGTGTGAACCGGTCGAATGGCGCGGGCAAGACCGTCCTGGGCCATGATGGCGAGGCGCTGGGCCTGGGCCGGCGACAGCGCAATATCGGTCGCGACCACGGCAATCGTTGTGTTCTCGCGCGGACCGGGCTGCATCTTGGCGGCGCCCCAGTCTTCCGGGTTTGCACGCCAGCCTGTGGGCGGGCGCGCACCGCCGAACTCGCCATCAATCTCGTAGGGCCAGGCCCAGTAGACATCATCGGCGCCAGGCAAGGTGACCGAGCCGAAACTATTGACACAGACCAGCGCCGCAACGCGCCCGCCCTCACCCGCAAGGTCGAGACTGGCCGTACCGGTTCCGCCTGCGTGCAATCCGGCACGAGCGCCATGACCAGCCCCGAAAGCGCCCAGTTCGACCGTCTCGCTCACCGCGTCTAGGGCCGCCTTGCCGAGCGCGCGATAGGGCGGCGCCTCGCCCCAGGCCTTGTCGCCACCATTGGCCAGATCATAGAGGATGGCGGACGGCACGACCGGCGACCGCGGTACGCCGGGCATGTCAAACAGGGCAAAACCGTCGCCGCGTGCGCCCAGCGCTGCGGCAACACCGTCCGCGGCGGCCAGCCCGTAGGAGGAGCCGCCGGACAGGACAATCGCATCGACCGCATCGACCAGGGTGTGGCTGGCCAGGGCATCGGTCTCACGCGTGCCGGGACCACCGCCACGCACATCGACGGCGCAGACGGCGCGCTGGTCCGGCAGGATGACGGTCACACCCGTCTTCACCGCCGCGTCATGAACCTGGCCCACACGCAGACCGGCAATATCGGTCAGGCTGTTTCGCGGTGCTGGCATTGACATGTCCGGCCTCTTATCTGTGAGTTACGGGTCCAGTCTGACCGGACATTGTTGAGGGGCAAGTTAGATGCTGCGTTTCCTGTTCGCCACCACCGCGCTCGCGGGTGGGCTTTTCCTTGCCAGTTGTTCCGGGGCCGACGAGACCGCACCACCGCCCAATACCGACACCAGCATCGAAACAGAAGTCGCAGGCACGAGCGGACCCGCCATGGTTGCCGCCGCCAATCCCCATGCCGTGGAAGCCGGGCTGGAGGCCTTGCGCGCCGGCGGTGATGCGATCGATGCGGCCATCGCCGTGCAAAGCGTTCTGGGCCTGGTCGAACCACAAAGTTCCGGTCTCGGCGGTGGCGCCTTCCTGCTGTATTTCGACGCCCAGTCCGGCGACCTGACGGTCTATGACGGACGCGAAACGGCACCCGCAAGCGCGGGGCCCGACCTCTTCCTCGACGAGAATGGCCAGACTCTGGGCTTCGGTGAATCCGTGCTCTCAGGCCATTCCATCGGCGTGCCCGGGGCGGTTGCGATGCTGGCCATGGCGCATGGGGATCATGGTGTTCTGGACTGGGCTGACGGTTTTGACGCGGCCACAGGGCTGGCCGAAGACGGGTTCGAGATTTCACCGCGCCTCGCCCGCTTCCTCGTCGCAATGGCGCCCCGCGGCCCGCTCGATGAATGGCCGGCGTCTCGCGACTACTTTTTCACCGATGACGGCACACCGCTTCCCGCCGGGCATCTTTTGCGCAATCCCGCCTATGCGGAGACCACCCGTGCGCTCGCCGCCGATTGGCGCGCGCTCTATGAAGGCCCCCTGGCGGCCGCAATTATTGAGGCCGTGCAGGACGAACCGCGCCCGGGCGGGCTGACCCTGACAGACCTGGCCAGCTACCAGGCCGTACGCCGCGACGCGATCTGCCGCGATTATCGCGAATGGACCGTGTGTGGCGCTCCACCGCCCGCCTCCGGCGGAATCACGGTCAACGAGATTCTCGGCCTGCTGGAACCCTATGACCTGTCCGCGACCGGACCGGAAACAGTCGAAGGCTGGCGCCGTTTCATCGAAGCCAGCCGCCTCGCCTATGCCGATCGCGATGCATATGTTGCCGACGCGGATTTCGTGACCGTTCCGGTCGCCGGCTTGCTCGACGCAGACTATATCGCCGAACGCTCGCGCGGTATTCAGCGCACGACTGCCCTGCCAACATCAACGCCGGGCATCCCCGACGGAATCGACGCGCCCGGCGCGGACGCGACACCGGATTCGCCCGGCACCAGCCATTTCGTCATCGTCGACAGTGATGGCGATGTGGTGTCGATGACGACGACGGTGGAAAGCGTGTTCGGCAGCCACCGCATGGCCGGCGGCTTTTTCCTGAATAACCAGCTGACCGACTTCTCCCGCTCCCCGACCGATGCCGGTGGTGCGCTGGTGCCGAATGCACCGGAAGGTGGCAAACGCCCCCGCTCCTCCATGTCACCGACCATTGTTTTCGACCGGGATGGTGAGTTTGTCCTGGCAACGGGATCGCCCGGCGGTTCCTCGATCATTGCCTATACGGCCAAGACCCTGGTCGGCATGCTCGATTGGGGGCTGACTCCGCAGGAGGCGATCGAGCTGCCGAATGTGGTCGCCCGTGGCGACATTGTCCGCATCGAGGACGGGATGGATGCCGAAATCGTATCCGGTCTGCGGAATCTGGGCTTCACCCTCGACGCCAATCGCGGCGAGAATTCCGGCCTGCACATTGTCCGTCGGCTGGAAGATGGCACGCTGATCGGCGGGGCCGACCCGCGCCGGGAAGGCCAGGCCCGTCAGCCCTGACGCGTCTTTGATGGTGCTGCTGGCAGGCTGACAGCGAAAATCGTACCGTCGTCGCCGGTCGCCACCAGCTCCACATCGCCGCCATGGGCGCGTGCGAGCTCGCGCGCAATTGAAAGACCGAGCCCGCTGCCGCCGCGACGGGTTGATCCGCTAAAGGGTTGGAACAGACGCTCACGCGCCTTGGGCGGCACGCCGGGGCCGGTATCGGAAATCTCGATCCGGATTTCGCCAACGCTGGCGTCAGGATCAAGTGGCGGCACGGGCACGGCGCGCGCGGACAGGCGCCGTCTCTCGGATCCGGCCTGCATGGCCTGGATCGCATTGCGGCACAGATTGAGGAAGAGCCGGTGGGCCTGGTCCGGATCGGCATCGAGCACAATCTCCTCGCCGATATCATTGACCCAGTCGACATCGCCCTCCGCGAGGATGGCATCGCCGGCGACTTCCTCGAGCAGGGCTCGTGCCGGAATAGTCTGGCGCACCGGCGCACTTTCCTCGGCCCGGCCGAATTCCAGCGTCGCCTCGCACAGGCGCACGCCGCGATCGACCGCGCGGACCAGCCGCTCGCCCATGCCGCGGACCCGATCATCGGCGTCCATGGCCAGGCGGTCCGAGACGAGTTGGGCACTGGCCAGGACATTGCGCAGGTCATGATTGATCTTGGCCACAGCGCCGCCCAGCGCGGCAAGACGCTCGCGCTGAAGCAGGGCCTGACGCACATCCGCCTGCATGCGCGCGAGTTCGTGCTCGGCCTGACCGATCTCGTTACGGCCCTCACCCGGACGGATCATCCGGCCCGGATCAGCAGGGTCCTCGCGGAAATAGGTCATCGCCCCGGCGAGGCGCCGCATCGGGCGCACGAAGAGGAAGAAGAGCGCGCAATACAAAACCGCCCCGACCACAAAGGCGGCGAGGCCGGCATAGACCAGAAGGCGTCGGGAGAAATCACGCAAGGCAGCATGCAGGGGTGCTTCGCGCACAATGACATCGATCAGCTCGTCCGGCGCCCCCATCGGGTGGGCGCGGATTCGCAGGAGCCGGTTATCATCCGCGGTGAGCGTTTCGACCGTGTCGCGGATATGGGTCCACCAACTGGCCTTGCGCAGATCGCTTTCGACCAGGCCTTCGCCGATCGGGCCGGAATAGAGGACGAGCTCATTCATGCCGTCGCGCACACGCGCCACTGCGACGGCGTCAGCGCCCATCAGGAGGGCGCGCACCTCTTCCTCACCCAGTGCCCCGCCCGGCGCCACATCGGCCGCCAGTGCGGCCAGGTGCGCCGCTTCGGCGCGATCCGTCATCCATTGCAGGCGGAAACTCGCGGCGGCCGGGAAATAGACCAGCACCAGGCCGACCGTGACCAGTCCCAGCGTGACCATCAAGAGCTGGGCCCGCAGATTATCAAATACGCCGGGCGACGGCGTATCTGGCGGGCGAGCATCGTCGCGGGAGGGCGGGAAATCGGCAGGCATTGTCTAACGCCGATAGCCTAGTGCGTTTTGCCCGGCAAGGCGCGCGCCTTTCTCCACCGCCGCCACCGGCGCCAGAGAAGGGGCGCCAGAGCCAGCGGAATGATCATCAGCAGGGGCACAAGGACTTGCACCTGCAGGAGGTCGGCCGGCCCCGGCAAGGCGTCCATTTCGGTGAGCGAGCCCAGTCCGGCCCCAAAGCCGGCATAGAGGATAATCGAAGGCAGGGAGCCGATCAGCGTCCCCAGCGCCAGCTCCCTCATCGACACCTGCGACAGCCCGGCGGCCAGATTGACCCCGAAATAGGGGAGCGGCAGCAGTCGCAAAAGGATGACATAGGTCAGCTGGTCGCGCTCAAAGCCCGCCGCCAGTTTTCTGTAACGCTCCCGCAGCCGGGCCCGCCGGGACTCGCCGGCCAGAAAGCGCACGAGGAGAACCGTATTGACGGCGCCCAGTGTCAGCCCCGCCATCGCTACCGGGATAGCCCAGACCTGACCGAGCACGAATCCCGCCGCGATGGTCAGCCAGAGCGCGCCAGGCAGCGCCAGGCTCGCCAACAGGATGTAGATCAGGGTGCAAACAAGAATGGCCAGCGCAAAATGGTTGGCGACCGCCTCCTGCGTCAGACCCCGGCTTTCACGCAGCCAGACCAGAAGCTCGAGCAGGCTAGTCCCCGACAGCAAAAGCCCCGCAAAAACAATCAGCAGCACAATCAGAATGACACGACGCAGCCAAAGCTGACCAGTGGAGGCCTGCGCGGGCGGCATTTGCGGTGGTTGGTCTGCGGCATTTGGCATGTCATTCTCCTGCTCAGTGAGGGGCATGAAGCCTTGACGCCGCCGCTTCAAGCGCGTAATTGCCGCCGCTCTCGAATTAACGCCAATGGAGCGCGACCGTGAAACGTACATTTCAGCCGTCCAAGCTCGTCCGCAAGCGCCGGCACGGCTTCCGTGCGCGCATGGCGACGAAATCCGGCCGTCAAATCCTGGCTCGTCGCCGGGCCAAGGGCCGCAAGCGTCTGTCCGCCTAGGGACGATGTCAGCGCCGCTTCCTGCCGTTAAACGGCTGAAAACGCGGCGCCAGTTTTTGCACGCCGCAAAAGGCAAAAAAGCCGTCCGATCGGGCGTGGTCATCCAGGCCCGCTCGCGAGGCGGCTCTTTGCATGTCAGGCCGGATGAAATCGGCGCCGGCTTCACCGCCACACGCAAGATCGGCGGTGCCGTCATCCGTAATCGGGCCAAGCGCCGGTTACGGGAGATTGCCCGGCTGCTACTCCCCCTCCACGGACAGCCCGGCATTGACTATGTATTCATCGCACGTGCGAGCACGCCCTCCCGGGACTGGTCGCGCTTGATGGGGGAAGTCGAAAGCGCCTTGAAGGACCTGGCCAAGGGTCAACCGCAGGGCGATCGCGAACACAAAGCGCAAGAGGCCTGAGTTTTCATGGGCGAAGATCAACGCAACCTGTTTATCGCACTGGGCCTGATCCTGGTGATCCTGACCGGATACCAGATGTTCGTGATGGGCCCGGCCGAGGAAGAGCGCCGCGCCGAGCGTGAAGCCGCCCTGGAAGCCGCTGGCGAAGACATAGTCGATCCCGACCTCCCAGCCTCCTCACTGGAACCGGCAGCCCCGACGACGGTTGATCGCGAAACCGCCCTGACCGGCAATGCGCGCGTCACAATTGATGCGCCGGCCGTGCTCGGATCACTCTCGCTCACCGGTGCCCGCCTCGACGATATCCGCCTGCGGCGTCACACCGAAACGATCGACGATGACACGCCGGTCGCACTGCTCAACCCGATCGGTAGCGATCATGTCTTCTACGCCCGCGATGGCTGGACCTCGGGCACGCCCGGCTTCACCGATCTGCCGGGCGGCTCAACCGAGTGGACCCTGGCCTCGGGCTCGACCCTGACGCCGGATACACCGATCACCCTGACCTATGACAGCCCGTCCGGCCTCGCCTTCCGGCGCGTGATCTCGGTCGACGACAACTACCTCTTCACCCTGACCGACACGGTCACCAATAATTCCGGCGAGGAAGTTGAACTCTCCCGCTACGGCCTGGTGCGCCATGAAGGTCGCCCGGAAGACGAAACCCGCAATATGGCCATTTTCGAGGGCGCGCTTGCGGTCGTTGAGGGCGCCATGACGCGCACCAGTTTCGGCAAGCTGGAAGACGGCGACCAGACCGAGGTAAGCGGCACTGGCGGCTGGGTCAGCATCACACAGCGCTACTGGATGGCGGCGGCAGTTCCCGATCAGGACCGGCCCTTCACCGCACGCTTCCGCACGATTGAGCGCGGCGAGACCGATGCCTTCGAGGCCAGCTATGTCGAACAGGCAATCGCGGTCCCGAGCGGTGAAAGCCTGTCCTCGACCACGCGCATTTTCGCCGGCGCCAAGGAAATGGACGTGCTCCAGCAAGTCCAGAACGAGGTCGGCATCGAGCGTTTCGACATGGCCATCAATTGGGGCTGGCTGTGGTTCCTCACACGCCCCTTTGTCTGGTTGCTGACGATGCTGGAAGGCGCGCTCGGCCAGTTCGGTCTCGCCATTCTGGCCCTGACCCTGATGGTCAAGATCGTCATGTTCCCGCTGGCCAATCGCGCCTATGCCTCGATGGCGAAGATGAAGGCCGTGCAGCCGAAAATGGCCGAGCTCAAGGAGCGCTATGCGGCTGACCAGCAAAAGCAGCAGCAAGCGCTGATGGAGCTGTACAAGACCGAGAAGATCAATCCGCTCGCCGGTTGTCTGCCCATCCTGCCGCAGATTCCGATCTTCTTCGCGCTCTACCAGACCTTGTTCAACGCCATTGAAATGCGTCATGCGCCCTTCTTCGGCTGGATCCGCGACCTCTCGGCCGCCGACCCGACCAATATCTGGAATCTGTTCGGCCTCATCCCCTACGACCCGTCCGGCCTGTGGCTGATCGGCGGTGTACTGGGCATCGGCGCCTGGCCGATCATCATGGGTTTGACCATGGCCGCGCAGCAGGCGCTCAACCCGCCGCCGCCGGACCCGATGCAGGCGCGTATCTTCGCCTTCCTGCCGATCGTCTTCACCTTCATCCTGGCCCCGTTCGCGGCCGGACTGGTGATCTACTGGGCCTGGAACAACTTCCTCTCCGTGCTGCAGCAATACATCATCATGCGGCGCCACGGGAATGAGACCCAGGTCGACAAGCTGGTCGCCCGCCTCATGAAGCGTGGCGGAGGGGACGAGTCCTGACCGACGGTAGCGACGAGCTGGATACCGGCCTCGGGCGGCGCTTCTTCGCGCGACCCTGCACCTTCCTGATGGGTGCGGTGGCGCTGGATCACCTGCCCGAGCCGGACAAGATCGAAATCGCCTTTGCCGGCCGCTCGAATGTCGGCAAGTCCTCGCTGATCAATGCGCTGACCAACCAGAAGAATCTCGCCCGTGCCTCGGGTGAGCCGGGTCGCACGCGCGAACTGAATTTTTTCGAAGTTGCCGACAGCGATCTGCGCATCGTCGACCTGCCGGGCTATGGCTATGCCAAGGCACCCAAGCCGGTGGTCGAGAAATGGACCCGCCTGACCAAGGCCTTCCTGCGTGGCCGCGTCAATCTCAAGCGCGTCTACCTGCTGATCGACAGCCGTCATGGCCTCAAGGAGGTCGACCTGAAAATCATGGACGTCTTCGACGAAGCCGCCGTGAGTTACCAGGTCGTGCTGACCAAGACCGACAAGATCAAGCCACCGGCGGTTGTTCGTCTGATCGCCGAGACCGGCGAGAAGATCGCCAAACGCCCGGCCGCCTTCCCGCGCGTCATCGCGACCTCGTCGGCCAAGCAGGATGGCGTTGATCAGCTGCGGGCGGAGATTGTCGCCCTGCTGCCCGACATGGGATGACAGGCGCATGCTGCGTTTCCTGATCCCGACCCTTCTGGCCCTGCCCCTTCTTCTGACCACGACGAGCGGTCGCGCTGACGCGGCCGAGCTGTGCAATGAGACCAGCTATATCGTCGAGGCGGCAACCGCCTGGCCGGTCGAAGGTGGTGTCGCCATTGAAGGCTGGACCCGGCTTCGCCCCGGCGATTGCGCGACGGTCGCCGATGATGTCGATCTCGATGGCGACCAGCCGATTTTCTACTACGCCAAATCCTCCATCGCCTATCTCGGCGGCGTACGGGAATGGCGAGGCACGGTCCCGCTCTGCGTTGATGAGGCCGATTTCGAAGTCGTCGCCAATACCCGCTGCGCCTCGCTCGGCATGGCCTCGCGCGACTTTTTCATCCGCGAAGGCGAGGACCGCGAACGCACCGTCTTCGTTGAACCGGCGGATTTCGGAAACCGCGCCGCTGTCGCGGGCATACAACGCCTCCTGCAATCAGCCGGCTACCCGATCAATGGTGTAGATGGGCTGGACGGGCGTTCCACACGGCGCGCGATCACCCGTTTTCTCAGCGATGTCGAATTGTCGGGGCGTCCAGGTGATGAAGGGCTGATCGATGCGCTGGAAGCGCGTGCGCTGGAACGCAACGCGGCCAGTGGCATGACGGTCTGCAACGAAGCCGACGGGGATATCGCCGTCGCCATCGGACACCAGGTCGGTTCGATCTGGCAATCGCGGGGCTGGTGGCGGATCCATGCCGGTGAATGCGCCCGGGTTCTCGCGGCACGCCTGGAAACAACCAACACGCTCTATTTTGCCGAACGGATCAATACATCCGGGCGACGCGGCTTGATCCAGGGTGACGAAACCTTCTGCATCGCCCCGGCCCGTTTTGTTGCCGAGGGCCGCACCGATTGCGCCGAACGCGGCTACACCTCCGCTGATTTCCGGCGCATTCCGGCGCCCACCGATGGTGGCGTCCGGGTGACGCTGGGCGAGAGCGATTTCCGGAGGCCATGACATGGCCGATCTGAGGCATATCACCCATTGGGTCTTCGACCTCGACAACACGCTCTACCCGTCCGACGCACCGATCATGACCCAGGTCGACCGGCGCATGACGGCGTATGTGGCACGGTTGCTCGACCTGCCGCACGACGAAGCCCGGAAAGTCCAGAAGGCCTACTGGCATGACTACGGCACGACGCTGAACGGGCTGATGGCGAATCATGCGGTGGATATGCGCGAATTCCTCGACTTCGTGCACGATGTCGATCCGACGGTGATCACGCCCCATCCCGAATTGGCATCGCGCATTGAGGCCTTGCCCGGCAAACGCCTCGTCTACACCAATGGGTCGCTCAGCCATGCCGAGAACATTCTCGGCCATATGGGCCTCAGCCATCTCTTTGACGATATCTTCGATGTCGAGGCCTCGGGCTTCCAGCCCAAGCCGCACCAGGCCGGCTTTGACAGCTTCGTCAGCAAGTTCGACCTGCCAGTCCCGGAGTCGATCTTCTTCGAGGACAGTGTCCGCAATCTGAAGACCGCGCACGCCATGGGCTTCACAACCGTCCTCGTCCGCGCCAAACATGGCCCGCGCGACGAGGAAAGCGCCGCGCCCGACGAACATCCCGACCATGTCCACCACGCCGTGGACTGCCTGCCGACCTTTCTGGGCACCATCCGCACTGCCGCAACACCGGACGATGACACATGACCGACACCGCCCTCATCACCACGATCGAGACTGCCTGGGATAATCGCGACAGCGTCTCTGCGGAGACAACCGGCGAGGTTCGCGAGGCGGTTGAGACCGCGATCAATCTGCTCGATAGCGGCCAGGCGCGGGTTGCCTCGCGTGAGGGCAATGGCGACTGGGTCGTGCATCAATGGCTGAAGAAGGCCGTCCTGCTCGGCTTCCGTCTCAATCCGATGGGTCTGGTCGATGGCGGTGTCGCCGGCTCACAATGGTGGGACAAGGTCCCGTCCAAGTTCGAAGGCTGGGGCGAGGCCGAGTTCAAGGCCGCCGGTTTCCGCGCCGTGCCACCCTGCGCCGTGCGCCGCGGCTCCTTCATCGCGCCGGGTGCGGTCCTGATGCCGTCCTACGTCAATCTCGGCGCCTATGTCGATGAAGGCACGATGGTCGACACCTGGTCGACGGTCGGCTCCTGCGCGCAGATCGGCAAGAATGTGCATATTTCCGGCGGTGTCGGCATTGGCGGCGTCCTGGAGCCGCTCCAGGCCGGACCGGTCATCATCGAGGATGATGTCTTCATCGGCGCCCGTTCAGAGGTCGCCGAAGGTGTGATCGTGCGCCAGGGCGCCGTGATCTCGATGGGCGTCTTCCTCGGCCAGTCGACCAAGATCGTCGACCGCGCAACCGGCGAGATCACGCGCGGCGAGATCCCGTCCTATGCCGTGGTTGTCCCGGGCACCCTGCCCGACCCGAAGGGCGGACCGTCGCTGGCCTGCGCCGTCATCGTCAAGCGCGTCGATGCCCAGACCCGCTCGAAGACCGCCATCAACGACTTGCTGCGCTAATCAGCCGCCAGCCAGGCCTCGATCCCGCGCGCGGCGGCGAGGCCGGTGGCGAAGCTGGCCTGCAGAAGATAGCCGCCGGTCGGGGCATCCCAGTCGAGCATTTCGCCGGCCGCGAAGATGCCCGGCATCGCATTCAACATGAAGTGCGCGTCCACGGCCGCGCGGGCAATACCACCCGCCGAGGATATGGCGCGATCCAGCCCGCGCTGGCCGGTCACTATCAGCGGCACGGCCTTGATCAGCGCGGCGAGCGCCTGCGGGTCGCGCGGCAGTTCCGTCACCGCATCCCGCAGGACCGAGATGGCCTGCGGGCTGAGCCCCGCCTTGCGCAGCGTATTGGTCAGGGATTGCCCCTTGCGGGCACGCCCCAGCCATTGCGCCAGATCGTCCCGGTCTCGATGCGGTTTGAGATCGAGGAACAGCGTCACCGCCTCCCCCGCTGCCAAGCCCTCGCGGATCGGCCCGGACAGGGCATAGACCGCCCCGCCTTCCAGCCCGTAGCGCGCGATCATCGCCTCTCCAGCGACGCGCTCATCGCCGAGTGTGAGGGCAATCGTCTTGAGCGGGGCGCCGGCAAAACGGTTTTTGGTAATCGGGCTCCAGGCCATTTCAACGCCGCAATTGGAAGCCGAGAAGGGCACGGTTTCGACGCCTTTTTCTGCCAAGCGCTCCGCCCAGCTGCCATCCGAGCCCAGACGCGGCCAGCTGGCCCCGCCAAGGGCGAGCAAAACGGCATCCGGCTGAACGCATTTTGGCCCGTCCGGCGTGTCAAAAGCCAGCGCTCCGGCCTCGTCCCAGCCGGTCCAGTGATGGCGCACATGCAGGGTGACCCCCAATGCCTCGAGCCGGGCCCGCCAGGCCCGCAGCAGCGGCGAGGCTTTCATCGCTTCGGGGAAAACGCGTCCGGACGAGCCGACGAAAGTCGCCTGGCCAAGGCCTTCGCACCAGGCGCGCAACGCCTCGGGATCATGTTGCAGGATCACCGGACCGAGCCAGTCACCCGCCTCGCGATATCGACCGAGAAAACCAGGCAGCGGCTCTGAATGGGTGAGGTTCAACCCGCCCCGTCCGGCCATCAGGAATTTGCGGCCCGGCGTTGGCATGCGCTCATAGACCTCGACTGTGTGGCCGATGGTGGCGAGGTGTTCGGCCGCGATCAGCCCGGACGGGCCGGCACCGATAATGGCGATGTGTTTGGGGGCAATGCATGACATCCCCCCTGTCTAGCGCGCGCCGCACCGATCCGCCATCACGCCGACATCGACGCTGCGCTGATCCGCCGCTACCGCTTTGCGGTCGAATCTGGTCACATGGCACACACATCAATTGAGGGGCGCGCCATGAGCGACGACATGACCAAGGACAAGCCGGCTGCCAAGGACCCGACCGCACCCTATGGCTCGGCCGACAATCCGTCGGAATTCGACATCCTGCACCGCATGAGCTCGGACGAACCCTATTTCATCGTCCGGGGCGGCGATCCGCTGTCCGACGCCCTGGTCGAGCTGCACGCCTATATCGGGGCCGGCCAGTCGGGTGCCGCGCACGACACGCTGGAGCGCATCCTGGCACTGACCTCGCAGAAGCCACCGCGCCCGGTCGGCTCGCCGAAATATCGCGAGACCTTCAAGATCTCGGTCTCGATGGAACGCTATCGCGAGACCCACGGTCGCTCGCACTAGCCGCAACAGGATCGATCATGGACCCGACCATCCAGATCCGCCGTGGCCATGCGGCGGATCATGATGTTCTGGGCGAAATCATGTATGACGCGGTCCGCAAAGGGCCGAGCCGCTATACGCCAGAGCAACAGGCCGCGTGGGTGCCGGAACCGCGCAAGGGCGAGGACTGGGACAAGCGTCTGGCCAGCCAGACCGTCTTCATCGCCGAGGCGGCCGGTCTGGCCGTCGGCTTCATGACGCTTGCGGCGCCCGACTATGTCGACTTCGCCTTTATCCGGCCAGACTGGCAGGGCAAGGGCGTGTTCCGGACCTTGCATGACGCCGTTGAACAAGAAGCCCGCCGAACTGGCCAGACACGCCTGTACGTCCATGCCAGCCTGATGGCACAGCCAGCCTTCTCGGCGATGGGCTATTCAGTGATCGCGCCGGAAGAGGTCACGCTGCGAGGGGCCCAATTCAAGCGCTTCGAGATGGAAAAGTCGCTGACCGGCTAGATCGGTGACCCATCCTTGCGCGTGAACACGCCGGGGCCGGAATAGCGGCCGGGACGGGCTTCCAGATCAATGTCGGGATAATGGGCGCCGTCCGCGTCCAGCCGAGAGCCGACAACCATGAAGACGCAATCCGCCTCCGACCGGTTGATCAGGCAATGCCCATTGGCCTCACCGGCGGGGAAACCGGCACAATCACCCGCCCCCATCGGCGTCTCGCCCTCATCCGTCACCAGCATGGCCTCGCCCTCGACCAGCCAGACAAATTCATCCTCATGCGTGTGCCAGTGACGCTGGGCCGACCAGGCGCCCGGCTTCAGGCGGACCAGATTGACCCCGAATTGCGAAAGTCCGGCCGCATTGGTCAGACGGCGTACGACGCGGCCGTCCACAACGTCGGCAAACTCCGGCGGATAACCGGAACCGCCGGTTTCCGCGATATCAGCGAGCGAGAATTTCGGCATGGCTGCGTCCTTGATCTGGCTTGGTAGAGCGAACTGGCTATGTTTCCCATATGAGCACAACCGACGATCTCGCCAACCCATTGCCACTGGCCCAGGCCCTGATCCGGCGCCCGTCGATCACGCCGGCCGATGCCGGTGCGCTGGACGAGCTGCAAGCGGCGCTGGAGCAGCTGGGCTTTGCCTGCCGACGCTACCCGTTCGGCGAGGTCGACAATCTCTATGCGCGGCGTGGCAAGGCCTCGCCCTGCTTTCTGTTTGCCGGCCACACCGATGTGGTGCCGCCGGGCGCGGAGGATGACTGGCAAAAGCCGCCCTTCGGCGCCGACGCCGGTGAAGACGGCTTTCTGTGGGGACGCGGCGCCGCGGACATGAAGGGCGCGATCGCGGCCATGGTCGCGTCGGTCCGGCGTTATCTGGATGAAGCTGGCGAGCCGGACGGATCGATTGCCTTCCTGATCACCGGCGATGAAGAGGGCCCGGCCATCAACGGCACCAAGGCCGTTCTCAAAGCGCTCGCGGATGAGGGTGAGACATTCGATCATTGCCTCGTGGGTGAGCCGACCAATCCGAACGCGCTGGGCGACACGATCAAATCCGGTCGGCGCGGCTCGCTCAATTGCACCCTCACCGTCACCGGTCGCCAGGGCCATGTCGCCTATCCCGAGCGCGCGGAGAATCCGATCCCGCCCCTGCTCGACCTGCTCGGCCGCCTGCTGGCCCGCAAGCTGGATGACGGCGTCTCGCCCTTCCAGCCCTCCAATCTGGAAGTGACCTCGGTCGATGTCGGCAATCCGACCACCAATGTCATTCCCGCAAGCGCCACCGCACGCTTCAATATCCGCTTCAACATCGCCCATAGCGGCGACGCCCTGAGCGAGTGGATCCGGGAGGAAGCGACGCTCGTCGACTTCAATTTCGATGGCCATATCGATGTCGATATTCATGTCACGGGAGAAGCCTTCCTGACCCCGGCCGGCCCCTTCACCACCCTGTTGCAGGACAGCGTGGAGGCGGAGACAGGACGTCGCCCGGCCCTGACCACGGGCGGCGGCACCAGCGATGCCCGCTTTATCCAGCTCTATGCGCCGGTCGCCGAATTCGGCCTGGTCGGCGCCACCATGCACCAGGTCGATGAGCGCGTGGCGATCAGCGATATCGAGACCCTGACCCGGATCTATACCCGCATCCTGGACGGTTATTTCCGGAGCCCGCCCGCATGATCCGGCTGATTGCAGAAGGCTGGCTGGGCATGCAGGGCGCTTTGCGTCTCCTGACCTTCCGCAAGGGCGGGGAGGCCTGTTTCAACGTCTCGATGGAGGGTTTCTGGCGCTCTTTCGGCGGCATGCTCTTCGCCCTACCCCTGGTCATGCTGATTCATCTCGAGCGCAATTATCTGGGCGTGTCCGTCGACGCTGCGACCTATTTCTCGATCTTCTTCGCGACCTGGATCAGCTTTCCCATCGCCGCGGGCGTCGCGGTCACCATCGTCGGCGCCCAACACCGCTTCCTCCCCTGGGTGATCCTCCACAATTGGGGGGTGGTCTGGCTCTACTGCGTGATCGCGGCCATCTGGTCATTGCAGGTGATCGGGGTGATCAATGCCGAGCTCCGCGACTTCCTCTTCTTCCTGTATGGCTATCTGCGCATACTTGTTCACTGGCGCATCGCCTATGTGACGCTGGGCCTGCCGACAATCACCTCGGCCTTCACGGCTGCGGTACCCGCCCTGGTTTCTTTCATCGTTCTGGTTGGAATCAGTCAGGCACTCGCTGCGACGCCGGCAGGAAGCTAGCCCGCGTCGGAATAATCGACGGCAGTCAGATAGAGGCCATCCGCCGGAGCAACCGGGCCGCACCGGCTGCGGTCCGCCGCGTCCAGGGCCCGTTCGAAGTCCCGGGCCGACCACTTGCCGGTCCCGACCTCGACCAGGGAGCCGACCATGGACCGGACCTGGCGGTGCAGGAAGGAGCGGGCCGAACAGGTCAGCTGCACTTCTTCGCCATAGCGAGAGACCGAGACGGCATCAATCGTCTTCACCGGGCTCTCGGCCTGGCACTGGGAGTCCCGGAATGTCGTGAAATCATGCTGACCGAGAAGGGTCTGGGCCGCGTGATGCATGGCCTCGGCGTCCAGCTTGCGTTTCACCCGCCAAACCTGGCCCCTGTCCAGGGTTAGCGGCGCCCGGCGGTCAATCATGCGGTAAAGATAGTGCCGCTGGGTGGCCGAGAAACGGGCATGAAACGCCTCGCTCACCGGCTCGACCTCGATCACCGCGATCGGATCCGGCTTGAGATGAAAATTGATCGCGTCGCGGACCTTGTCGGTTGAGAGGTCCTTTGTGAGATCGAGGTGCGCGACCTGGGCCAGGGCATGCACACCACTATCCGTCCGCCCTGCGCCATAGACGAGAACCGGCGCGCCATCGAGCCTTTCCGCTGCCCGCTCCAGGCTCTCCTGGATGGATGGCGCATTGTCCTGACGCTGCCAGCCGGCAAAGGGGCGGCCGTCATACTCGATGGTGATCTTGTAGCGCGGCATCAGCCCAGCACCGTCCCGGCCGGAACATGATTGCCATTGAGGAAAGCCGCGGCATCCATGGCGCCCTTGCCCTCGCGCTGCAGTCGGGTCAACGACAACGCCCCCTCGCCGCACGCGACAGTCATGCCCTCCAGAACAGTCCCGGGTGCGCCGCCGCCCTCAACCGCTTCGGCCATCAAGACCTTGGTCCGGACCGGTCCCTTCTCGGTCGGCAGCTCGAACCAGGCGCCCGGGAATGGCGAAAGGCCACGGATATGGGCCGACAACTCAGCTGCCGGGCGCGCCCAGTCGATCCGCGCCTCCGCGGTTGAGATCTTCTTCGCGTAGGTGGCGCCTTCTTCGGACTGCGGCACGGCCTCCAGCGAGCCTCGCTCCAGCGCTGACAGGGCGCGCGGCCACATCAGGGCACCGGCATCGCGCAGCTTGTCGTGCAGCGTGGCCGAGGTTTCGTTCGGCGCAATGCGCACAGTCTCCGAGAGCAGGATCGGCCCGGTATCCAGACCGGCCTCCATCTGCTGAAGCTGAACACCGGTCAATTCATCACCCGCCATGATCGCGCGCTGGATCGGTGCCGCCCCGCGCCAACGGGGCAGTAGAGAGGCGTGCAGATTCAGACAGCCCAGGCGCGGTGCATCCAGCGCGGCTTGCGGGAGAATCTGGCCATAGGCGACGACGGCGGCCAGATCGAGATCCAAGCTGGCAAAGTCTTCGATCACGTCCGGGTCGCGAAAGCTGTCCGGCGTCGAGACCGGGATACCCAGCACTTCGGCGAGTTGGTGGACCGGCGTCTTCTGCTCGGACTGGCCCCGCCCCCGGCGACGCGGCGGCTGGGTATAGACCCGCGCGACCTCATGGCCGGCGGCAGCGATTTCAGCGAGAGAGCGCGCCGCGAAATCCGGCGTCCCCATGAAGGCAAGGCGTAAGGTCATGGCGCGGGTTTGAGCGCGAACAAGGCCCTGTCGTCAAGGCGGTTTGCGCTTATTCCGCGCCCCAAGGCGGCGGCGGCGCCTCGACCGGCGTGGTCAGGTCAAAGACCGCCTCGAAATGACGGTCGGGCCGGTCCAGTGCGTAGGTGAAGCTCGTATCGGTCAGCGTGATGGACCAGACATTGGCCATGGACACCGCAATCCCCTCGCGATCAAACAGGATGCGAGAGAACTGGTCGGCGGGGAATTCGGCCCGCGTCTCGGTGGGCGCGGTGATCGTCATCCCGCCATATTGTGTCAGCACGTCCTCACTGCCGTCTTCGTGACGATGATCGTGCTTGAGCTGGAGGCCGGCCGCTTCTCGCGTGATGACCCAGGTCCGCGAGCGATCCTCACCGACATGCAGCGGGACGCGGATTTCCGAGGAGGAACATTCACGCACATGCATGGTCAAGACCTGTGACGCCCAGTCGGCGTCGCGCGGGTCGTCACTGACGACCTCACCTTCGAACGCCTGGCCACAAAGCGTTGACAAGCGGTCGAACAGATCGACCTCGGTCGCTGGCCGCTCGCTCGAACAGGCCGCAAGGGCCAACGGCACGGTTATCAGGACTGCCAGACGCATGAATCACTCCTCAAACTGCAAGCAACCTGCCTGATCGCTTCCAAGTTGGAAACAAGCTCTTTCGTCTGCCGCCATGGCGCGAGCCGCGAAAATCCCTATCTTCTTGGACACGCTCCGATGAGCACAAGACAGGACCGCGTATCATGACTGCGACCGACACCCTCACCAAGACGCGCCGGATCACCAAGGTTTCGCGCGGACTGCCGACCTCGGACGGGGCTGGCGTCAAGCTCACGCGTATGTTGGGGCATCGCGGCCTGATGGATCTCGACCCCTTCCTGATGCTCGACCAGATCCGCTCGGACGACAGTGCCGACTATATGGCCGGCTTTCCGAACCACCCGCATCGCGGCTTTGAGACCGTGACCATCATGCTCGATGGCAAGATGCGTCATGGCGACAATAAGGGTCATGCCGGCGTGATTGAAGGTGGCGGCATCCAGTGGATGACGGCCGGCCGCGGTATCGTGCACTCGGAGATTCCCGAGCAAGACAATGGCCGCCTCTGGGGCTTCCAGCTCTGGGTCAACCTGCCCGGCGAACTGAAGATGACCGATCCCGGCTATCAGGAATTCGACAAGAGCGAGATTCCGGTCGAGACCCGCCCGGGTGCCAGCCTGCGTGTGCTCGCCGGATCCAGCTCGACCGGCGTCACCGGCCCGGCGAAATCCGTCGCCATCCAGCCGACCCTGATTGACATCGTGCTCGAGCCCGGCGCCACGCTGGAAGAGGATATCGATCCGGATCACACCGCCTTCATCGCGGTCTACAAGGGTTCGGTCTCGTCCGGCGAGGGCCGTGTCGATGACCCCGATCTCGGCGTGCTGGAAGACGGCGACCGGATTGAGCTCAAGGCCGGACCGCAAGGCGCCAGCCTGCTTCTGGTGGCCGGAAAGCCGATCAATGAACCGGTCGCCCGCTACGGCCCCTTCGTGATGAATACCGAGGCCGAGCTGCACCAGGCCGTGCGCGATTTCCAGGCCGGCAAGTTCTGATCCTTCTCCCCCCGGACCTGCCCGGCGCGAATGCCGGGCGGGGCCTACTCCCTCCCCAGCTATCAAATCGGAGAGATCCATGGGTCTGCTCGTCGACGGCAAATGGCATGATACCTGGTATGACACCGACAAGTCCGGCGGGCGTTTCGAACGCTCGGAAGCCCAGTTGCGCAATTGGGTGACACCGGATGGATCGGCCGGGCCGACCGGGCGTGACGGGTTCAAAGCCGAGCCGGGCCGCTATCATCTCTATGTCTCCTATGCCTGCCCCTGGGCCCATCGCACCCTGATCTATCGGGCGCTGAAAGGCCTGGAAGACATGATCCCGGTCTCGGTGGTGCACTGGCACATGGCCGAACAGGGCTGGACCTTTACGAGCGATGAGGACGGGATTGTCGGCGATCGGCTTCAGGGCAAGGATCTGATGTATCAGGTCTATCTGGAGTCCGAGCCGGATTATTCCGGCCGCGTCACCGTCCCCGTCCTGTGGGACAGGAAGACCAACCGTATCGTCTCCAATGAGAGCGCCGAGATCATTCGCATGTTCAATTCGGCCTTTGATGGCGTCGGCGCGAAGCCGGGCGATTATTATCCGGCCGACAAGCGGGCCGGGATCGACGCCCTCAATGACCGCATCTACGAGACGGTGAATAATGGCGTCTACCGCTCAGGGTTTGCCACCACCCAGACAGCCTATGAGGAGGCGGTTTTCCCGCTGTTTGAAACCCTCGACCATCTGGAAGACTTGCTGGGCAAGACCCGCTATCTGACCGGCGGCACGCCGACCGAGGCGGACTGGCGCCTCCTGCCGACCCTCCTGCGCTTTGACCTGGTCTATTTCGGGCATTTCAAATGCAATCTGAGGCGGCTCGTCGACTACCCCAATCTCTGGGCCTATACGCGCGATCTCTACCAGCAGCCTGGCATCGCGCAGACCTGCAATTTCGAGCATGCCCAGAAGCATTACTATGCCAGCCACGGCAGTATCAATCCGACCGGAATCGTGCCGGCGGGGCCGATGATCAATTTTGCGGAGCCGCACGGGCGCGGCCAGGGCTAGATCAGGCCGCGTCGCGGTCCTTGGACTTCTCGACCTTCTTCACCTTCTGGACCGCGCGCTGGCGTTTCAGGCGGGAGAGATAGTCGATGAAGAGCACGCCTTCGAGATGGTCCATCTCGTGCTGGATGCAGACCGCGAACATGTCCTCGGCGATCTCCTCGCATTCATTCCCGTCATAATCGAGATACTGGATGCGGATCCGGTCCGGACGCTCGACCTCGTCGAAGACGGTCGGCACGGACAGGCAGCCCTCTTCATAGGGCTTCAGCGAGTCAGACGGGTCGGACAGGACCGGATTGACGAAATAGCGCGGTTGCGGCGCCTCGTCGCGACCGGCCAGATCCATCACGATGACACGCTTGGGCACACCGACCTGGATGGCCGCCAGACCGATGCCGTCAGCGCCATACATGGTCTGCAGCATGTCATCCATCAGCTGGCGGAGATCATCATCAACCTTCTCAACAGGTTGCGACACCTCTTTGAGGATGGGATCGGGAACAGTGCGGATTTCAAGAACAGCCATGGCCCCTAGATAGTCGCGCCAGCTTAAAGGATCAAGAATCGACCGCTTCCGGCGCTGTCAGAGCAGGCTTGGACGTGTCGTCGGTGTCAGCCTCCTCGGCGCCAGCCGCATCAAGATACTCGGCCGGCAGGGATTTGCGGGCATTGGCGCCAAGGGATTTGAGCATCTCCGTCTGGCGCACCAGATTCCCGCGTCCCTCGACCAGCTTGCCCTTGGCCGCCGCCCAGGCATCCTTGGCGCCATCGATCCGCTTGCCCACCGTTTCCAGGTCACCGACAAAGCCCTCGAACTTGTCATAGAGCGCACCGGCGCGGTCGGCGATATCGATCGCGTGACGGTTCTGACGGTCGATCGTCCACAGATTGCCGACCGTCCGCATGGCCATCATCAGCGTGGTCGGCGTCGCGATCATGACATTGCGATCCCAAGCATAACTCGACAATTCGGGATCATTCTGCAGGGCCAGCGAGGCGGCCCCCTCCAGCGGAATGAACATGAGGGTGAAATTCACGCCCTCATAGAGCTTGGCGTAATCCTTGTCGCCGAGCGCCTTGATATGCGCGCGCACCGAGGCGAGATGTTGTTTCAGCGCGGCATTGCGGGCCTCGTCATCCTCGGCATTCACACACCGTTCGAAAGCGGTGAGCGAGACCTTGGAATCGATGACCAGCTGGTGTTCGCCCGGCATTTTCACGATCACGTCGGGACGCAGCAGCGCGCCTTCTTCATTACGCTCGGTCGACTGGGTGACGTAGTGCTCATTCTCGCGCAGACCGGCGCGTTCGAGGATGCTGGCCAGCACCATCTCGCCCCAATCGCCCTGCACCTTGGACGAGGACCGCAATGCATTGGCGAGCTTCTGGGCGTCCTCGGACATGCGCGACGCGTCCTTGCGCACGGTTTCCATCAATTGCTTGATCTCGCCGGCATGGCCGTGACGCTCCTTGGCGTCGGTCTCGACCTTGGTGCGGAATTCGGTCAATTGCTCGCGCAGGGGCTTGAGCAGGGTTTGCAGGTTTTCCGTGCTCTGCTTGTTCAGCTCGGCGCCGGAGGCCTTGAGAATGTCGTTCGCGGTCAGCTTGAACTGCTCGCTCAGACGCTCGCGGGCCTTCTCCAGCTCGGCGAGCTTCTCGCCATGATGACGCTGGGCCGCCTCATGCTCGGTCTTCAGGGCTTCATGGCGGGCATTCAGGCTGTTGCGCTCCTCCGTGACCGTTTCAAGCTTGCTGCGAAGACTGTCCCGTTCCTCGGTGACGCCCTCGAGACGGGCCAGGGCTTCGCGGGCCGAAGCGAGCGCCACAGCCCCCTCCTCCTGACGCGCACGCCAGTCATCGCGCTCTTCGCGCAACCGTTCGACTTCCGGGTCCGATCCGGTTTCGGTCGCCGCGCCACGGGGGCGAAGCCAGACGAAAAGCATCACGGCGAGCAGGAGGGCCATGCCCGCAAGGACGAGCCAGGTTTCCGGTGAAATATCGCTGAGGGTCACGGTGTCTGTCGCCTTCCTGATTGCGGGCCATTCTGGATGAGTCGGGTCGCAGCGGCCAGCTGGGCAACCGCCTTCACCCACAGCTTGGCATGCGCCGCGGACAAAAGCAGTCACCCCACCCGAGACGAACCGGCAAAACGGCCCGCCATTTGCTTGAACAGGGCTGAACGTGTCGGGAGGGACAACGTGCGGACGCAAATCGTTTCAATCGAGGACATTTCCGCGAAGCAGATCGTGCAGTGGAACACATGGGCGTGCCCGAATGGCAAGCTCATCAGCCCCTATTTCCGCTTCGAGTTTGCCGAAATTGTCGCCCGGGCCCGCCCGGACGTGCGTGTTGCGGTGATCGAGAAAGAGGGTGAGACAATCGGCTTCTTCCCGCACCACACCGCCCATGGCGGCATTGTCCGCCCGATCGGCGCGCCGATGAGCGATTATCAGGGCGTGATTGCGGCCGATCCGGGCCGCATTGCCCGCAAGGCACTGGTCCGGGCCGCTGGCGGCTCTGCCCTCGTCTTTGACAATTGGCATGATGTGAGCACGGAAGACGACGCGTCGACGCACAGCCATGTCGCCGATCTCGGCGATGACGGCGCTGCCTTTCTCGAGAGCCGCAAGGCGCTCCACAAGGACCATTTCAAGAAAGCCGCCCGCCGCGCCCGCGCTGCGGAACGCGATTTCGGGCCGCTTCGCGTCACCCTGGGTGATCCTGACGGGGCCGCCTTCCGCGCTCTCGCCGAGTGGAAGCAGAAGCAGTACCGCGATACCGGCAAGCTCAATGTCTTCGGCATTGACTGGGTCCAGCTTGTCCTCGGCGATCTGCGCCGCCGCGAGGGCCAGGAATTTTCCGGCCTGACCGCCGCGCTGTGGTTCGGTGACCGCCTGGCCGCGGTCGAATTCGGCCTTGTCGGTGCGGACATCTACCATTCCTGGTTCCCGGCCTATGACCCGGAGCTTTCGCGCTATTCACCCGGTCTGCTTTTGCTGCACGGGCTGATGGAGCAAGCTCCCGAGCGCGGCTTGCAGCGTATCGATCTGGGTAGTGGCGGCGATCACTACAAGAAATACTACGCCAATGCAGCCGTACCGCTGGCCAGCGGGCGCAATCTGGCGCCGGGCCTTGCCGCGCTGGGAATTCGCACCTGGGAACTGGCCGAACACGCGGTTGAGCGGGTGCCGGGCAAGGTCGGCGCCCTGCCGGGCCGCCTGCGTCGCCGCTGGGCCCAGGTCAGCGCCTTCCAACCGCGACTGGCGCCACGTCTTGCAAGCTTTGCGGGATCCATTGCGCTTTAACGACGTTTCCTGAATCTGCACATCGTGATGCCGACGGCCCTGCGGACGGCGCGGAACTCGGCTAGTCTTGTCACCGGGCCTGTTGCAGAGAGGGAAAGCATGAAGCGCATTGTCACAGCTCTGGCTGCCATGATCGCCGTGGCATCAAACGGCATGGCGCAATCCACCCTGTTCGAAACCCGGCAAGCTGACTTCACGGTCGAAACAGTTGCCGGCGGCCTGGAACATCCCTGGTCGATCGCCTTCATGCCGGATGGGAACATGCTGGTTTCCGAACGCGCCGGACGCTTGCGTCTGATCGAGGATGGGGCGCTGCGCGACGCGCCGGTTACCGGCCTTCCCGACATTTTGGCGCTGCAGCAAGGCGGCCTGCTCGGCTTGGCCCTGCACCCTGATTTCGAGACAAACCGGCTGGTTTATTTCGCCTTCTCCGAGGGACGCCGGGATCGCAATCACACCGCGCTGGCGCGCGGTCGCCTGACCGAGGATGCCACCGCCCTCGAGGTCGTCGAGACATTGTTTCATGCCAATATCGACAAGGATCGGGGCCTGCATTTTGGTGGCCGCATCGTCTTCCTTGGGGACGGGACCCTGTTGCTGACGCTCGGCGATGGCGGCCTGTACCGCCAGGACGCGCAGAATCTCGGCAATCACCTGGGCACGATTATCCGCCTGAATGATGATGGCAGCGTCCCGTTCGACAATGCCTTTGTCTCGCTGAGTGGTGCGCTGCCGGAGATCCATTCCTATGGCCACCGCAATGTCCAGGGGATTGCCATCAATCCGCAGACCGGCACCGTCTGGGCGCACGAGCATGGCGCGCGCGGTGGCGACGAGATCAACCGTATCGAGGCCGGGCTCAATTATGGCTGGCCGCTGATCACCTATGGCGTCAATTACGATGGCACGCCGATTTCCGACTCCACCCATGGTGACGGACTGGAACAGCCCATCTGGTACTGGGACCCGTCCATCGCGCCCTCCGGCCTCACCTTCTACACCGGCGAAGCCTTCGAGGACTGGCACGGGGACGCCTTCATCGGCGGGCTTGTCAGCCGGCGGCTCGTGCGCCTGGAAGTTGAGGGTGACCGCGTCATAGCCACCGAGAACCTGCTCGAGGATTTCGGCGCCCGGATACGCGATGTCGCCAGCGGTCCCGACGGATATCTCTATCTGCTGACCGATGCTCCCGACGGCGAAGTACTGCGTCTGACGCCGGTCATTCCCTGACCGACAGCCCGCCGCGCATCAGCCGCGAAAGTCGGTCAGCTTGCGCCCCTCGGCGATATTGCGCAGCAGATAGACGACCGGCGTATCGAAGGCGGCAACCATCAATTTGACCAGGACCTGGCCCAGGATCAGACTGCCGATGACGGGCCATGTCTGGAGGCCGGCGAAAGCGACCGAGATGAAGATCGTGCTGTTGACGATCTGCGACGCCATGGTCGAGATATTATTGCGCAGCCAGAGCCGGTTCTTGCCAGCATCGCGCTCCCTGAGATGATGGAAAATCAGCACATCGGCCAAGGCACTCACACCGAACGCCACCATGCCCGCGAAATTGGTCCGGTTTCCGGAGGCGAAAACCTGGACGAAGGCGTCCTGCTGGGTCTCCGACCAATTGCCGCCGACCGTAATGAAGGGGATCACGTCTTCCGCATACATCGCATAGAGCAGCAGGATCAGGATGAGGACACGCATCAGCACGCCGGTTACGACGACGCACAAGGCATAGCCTCGCCCCCAGACTTCCGAGATCACGTCGGTGGCCAGATAGGTCAGCCCGAAGGCGAGCGTGCCGGCCGGCACCAGAACCGTCAGCGGTCCAAAATGGAAGGCCTGGATCTTCACGGCGGTGATGGCGGCAAGGACGAGCGACACCATGAACAAGCCTGTACAGAAGAACAGGATGAAGGCGCGACGTGTCACCCGGTCGGTCGGCATGTCACGCGCAGTCGTGTGCGGCGGTGTGTCCACGTCCCTCTCCCCGAAAGCCCGGATTCGAGGATAGTGCGATTTGCCGTCATGAATAGGAAAATTCGGAAAACACCGGAGTGTTCAGACGCTTGAGCGGCTGCGGAAGGCTGCGGCGAGCGTCCCGTCATCAAGATAATCGAGTTCACCACCCACCGGCACGCCGCGGGCCAGGGAGGTTATCGAGACCGAACAATCCACCATCCGGTCAGCGAGATAGTGCGCGGTCGTCTGGCCATCGACCGTGGCGTTGAGGGCGAGGACAATCTCGCTGACCTCCTCGCGCGCGGCGCGTTCGACCAACTTGCCGATATTGAGGTCTTCGGGACGCACGCCATCGAGCGCCGAGAGCACACCGCCGAGGACATGATAGCGGCCCTTGAACGCCCCGGCCCGCTCCAGCGCCCACAGATCGCCAACCGTCTCGACCACGCAGATGGCGCTATCCAGCCGGTTGGGGGCCGCACAGACCGTGCATGGATCGGCAACATCCAGATTGCCGCATTCACCGCAAGCCCGGATCTTGTCGGCGGCATCGGCCAGGGCATCCGCCAGCGGGCGCATCAAGGCGTCCTTCTTGCCCAGCAGATGCAGCGCCGCCCGCCGCGCCGAGCGCGGGCCGAGGCCCGGCAGCTTGGCCAGCAGGGTGATCAGGCGTTCAATTTCAGGACCGGCGGAGGCGGATTTCATCGACAGGCCGGGCGCTAGAAGGGCATCTGCATGCCGGGCGGCAATTGCAGGCCACCCGCCGCTTCCTTCATGACCTCCTGCTGAGCCGCCTCACCCTTGCGGCGGGCATCGGCATGGGCCGCCTTGAGCAGGTCCTCGAGGATTTCAGGTTCGTCCGGATCCATGACACTCTTGTCGAGCTCGACCGAGACCATATCGCCCTTGGCGGTGAGCACGACCTTGACCAGACCGGCCCCGGCTTCACCCGTGACCTGGGTCTCGTCGAGCCGGGCCTGGGCCTCGGTCATTTTCTCTTGCATGGCCTGCGCCTGTTTCATCAGGCCCATCAGGTCCTTCATGCGCGTTTCTCCGTTGTGTCGGTGTTGCTGGTGTCATCCTGCGGCTCGGGATCCCGCACGGCGACAATCTCGGCGCCGGGGAAGAGTCGCAGGGCTTCGGTGACCGCCGGGTCGCGGCGTGCGTCCTCGAGCCGTTCAGCCTTCAGGCGCTGCTTGCGCTCATGCCAGGTCTCGCCGCCCTTCAATCCGGCATCGGCCAGGATCATCCAGCGCTCACCGGTCCATTCCAGAAGGCGGCGCGACAGGCGCTGGGCGAGGTCGCGCGGCGCATCCTCGAGCGGCTGGAAGCTGAAGGAGCCGGGCTTGAAGGCGGCCGGACGGACATAGCGTTCCATGTCCGATTGCAGGGCGATATCACGCTTCTCGCGCAACATGCCCATCAAGGCTTCCCAGGTCTGGGGTCCGGAGATCGCCGGCGCATCCTGCTCCACGGAGCTCGCGGCTTCGGGCTCGTTGAGCGCGCGATGCGGGGCGACCGGCTCGGCCGGCGCGGCGGCCGGCTCAGGCTTTCCCGGCGCCTCCGGGGCAGC
>NZ_CAMYLS010000029.1 GCF_947259345.1 uncultured Maricaulis sp.
CACTAAACGACCGACCCCATCTACCTGGCGCATTGGAATCGGGGTGGAGACAGCCCGGGAAAACTCCGCGGACGGGATGTCGGCGATGTCACGTTATTCAAATCAAACCGGTTGACGGCATTGGCCGACATCCCGTTCCCCTCTCTGCCCAAACCGCCAGGCGCGAGCGCCGTGGCGCTGTCCGTGCTTGCCGGAATGCGGGGCGGCTGCCTATCCTGACTACTCAACCTGCGAGGCAAGATGCGTCTCTTCTTGATCTTCTGTTTCAGCCTGTTCCTGACGGTTCCGGCGACAGCCCAGCCGGTCCCTCCCGACCCGGCGCCCTTTCTCGAGCGCTGCGAGGCCGGGGAAGGCTTTGCCTGCAGCTATGCCCACGGGCTGATGCAGCGGGCGGACCGGACCTATTGGCTGACCGATGAGGCGGTCGCCTTGATGATGCGCAGCTGCAGTCTCGGCTCAGACGGGGCGTGCTGGCTGTTCGAGCGCATCAATGAGCCCAATCCTTATGATGATGTCCGTTATGATCGCGACCGCTATCTCCCGGTCGCGCGATCCGGCTGCGAGAACCGGTCGTCGATGGCGTGCTGGCAGGCGGCCGGCCTGCTGGAGGATGGCAGCGAGGCCGACCGGCTCGAGGCCCTCGACCTGGCGCGGCGATCGTGCGAACGCGGCTTCAATGATGGCTGTGCGCGTCAGGCGGATATCCTGGCCGCGCTGGGGCGTGACCCGCTTCCGGCGCAGCGCGAGGCCTGTTACGGCAATCGCCCGGGCCGGATGCGCAAGCAGGCCGATTGCGCGGCGGTTTGTGACGCTGATGACGCGACCGCCTGCTACCAGCTCGCTTTGATGTTCGAGCGCGGCCGTGACGGGGCGCAGACCATGCGCCGGGATGCCGAACGGGCGCGGGCCTTGTTTGCGCGCGCTTGTGAACTGGGGGCGGAGGAGGCCTGTCGCCGCTAGACCGGCGCGGTCACTCCCTTCCAGCCGACCACCACCAGCCAGTGGATCAGGACGGCCGGCCAGATCGAGCCGCCTGTCCGATAAGCCATCGTGCAGGCGAGGCCGAGTGCGGCGGTGATGGCAAGGAAACCCGGGTTCAGGAAGAGGTCCTGTGCCATGGGCAAGCCGAGCCAGACCTGAAGCGGGTGCCAGAGCACGAAGGCGGCGATTGCCAGCGCGGCGCGAACTCCTCCCTTGCGACCGGCGAGCCCGACTCGAAAGATCAGCTCTTCCGCCAGGGCCGGGATAAAAAATGCCACTGCTGCTATCGCTAACAGGGCTTGTAAATCGTCCGTGACTGCAAACTTGAACAGCGGTTCAACTTTATTGATTGTGAGCGTTGCGACGACAAAAGCCGCAAGGATTAAAAGGGATTGCCCCCAATTGGCTAATCCCGGCCAAGTCCGGACCGCGCGTTTTGCATCTGCGAAATAACTTGACGCTGTGCCGCATAATTCGATCATGCGCGCCAGACTAAGACAGAATAATCCCAGAGGAGAGATCAAATGAGTGCTGTGGACGATCCCATCGTCATCGTCGGCATGGCCCGCACCCCGATGGGTGGCTTGCTCGGCGAACTTGCACCCCTGTCCGCCAATGAACTCGGCGCCGTTGCCGTCAAGGCGGCGATGGAAGAAGCCGGCATTGCCGGTGATGACATCGACCAGATCCTGATGGGCAATGTGCTCATGGCCGGTCAGGGCCAGGCCCCGGGTCGCCAGGCGGCGATCAAGGCGGGTCTTCCCAAATCGGTTGAAGCCACGACGCTCAACAAGATGTGCGGATCGGGCATGCAGGCCGCGATCATGGGGCGCGCCTCGATCGCCTCGGGCGATGCCCAGATCATCATTGCCGGCGGCATGGAGTCGATGACCAATGCCCCGCACATGCTGCCGACGCATCGCGGCGGTTTCAAATACGGCCACGACACCATCAAGGACCATATGGCCCAGGATGGTCTCGAAGATGCCTATGAGAAGAAGCCGATGGGTGTCTATGCCGACATGATTGCGGAGGAACACCAATTCACCCGCGAGCAGCAGGACGCCTATGCCCTGGAAACCCTGGCCCGGGCCCAGCGCGCCACTGAAAAGGGTGACTTCAAACGCGAGATCACCCCGGTCACGATCAAGGGTCGCAAGGGCGATGTGGTCGTCGATACCGACGAGCTGCCGCGCAAGGCGATGCCGGAGAAAATCCCCTCCCTGCGTCCGGCTTTCTCCAAGGACGGCACGGTCACCGCGGCCAATGCCTCGGCGATTTCGGATGGCGCTGCCGCGCTGATCCTGATGCGTCTCTCGGAAGCCGAGCGTCGTGGCCTGAAGCCGATCGCCAAGATCGTGGCCACTGCCGCCCATGCTCACGAGCCGGCCTATTTCACTACGGCCCCGGTTCCGGCCATGCGCAAGGTCGTCGAGCGCGCCGGCTGGCAGATCGATGATGTGGATCTGTGGGAAATCAACGAGGCCTTCGCCGTCGTTCCGATGATCGCGATGAAGGAGCTGGGCATTTCCCACGACATCATCAACGTCAATGGCGGCGCCTGTGCCCTGGGTCACCCGATCGGCGCTTCCGGTGCCCGCATCATGGTCACCCTGCTCGCCGCGCTGGAAAAGCACGGCAAGACCAAGGGCGTCGCCTCGCTCTGCATTGGTGGCGGTGAAGCGACCGCGGTTGCGGTTGAGCGCTTCGCGTAAGCCTTGCCATGCAGGCCGACATGGAGAGGGCGCGGCCGATGGCTGCGCCCTTTGTCGTGCGGCGAGAGAAAGCGGAAGACCCGATGCCAGACTTTGTGATCGAACGGGTGGCGCCACCCGTGGCCGACTTTATCAATCATCGCGCCGATTGCGGTTGGGGCATTCTTGCAGAAGGTCTCGCAGCTCAGGCATTAGCGGGGTCTCTTGCCGCAGTGACGGCTCGTGATGGCGACGGGCGGGTTGTCGGTTTCGCTCGTGCGGTTGGTGACCCGATTTATGTTTATGTGCAGGACGTGATCGTGGCCGAGGTCCGACGCGGGTGCGGGCTTGGCCAGCGCCTCATGTCGGAATTGCTAGAGGCTGTGGCAGAGGCCTGCCCGCATGCGGCGGTCATGCTGATGTGCGCCACGGGTCGCGAGGCCTTCTATGAGCGTCTTGGTTTTGTGGCTCGCCCACGGCCGGGTTTCGGGCCCGGTATGCAGCTGGTTCGGGCGTCCAGCGGTGTCCAGTCCTCGCCGAGCCTCAACTGCCCGCAGCCGCCCAGCCGGTGAGCCCGGCGATGGGCAGGAAGGCGAGCCAGGCCGGATGCCTTGCCCGGCTCAGGATGAGGGCCGCTAACCCGCTCACGGCGAATACGGCACTGATGATCCAAAGTAGCGGGGCGTGATCCGGAAACAGGGTCCGATGGATGACGACCAGCATGGCCGCGATGCCGAGCCAGGTCAGCGTGGTGATGTGCCAGGCGGTGCGGATCAGGGCCCGCGCATACCAGGGGCCATGGCCCAGGCGCGGCAGGTCGGAGCGGGCCAGCAGCGGCCGGACCAGACGGATCTCGCCGACGATGGAATGAAACAGGCCGACCAGCACGGTCAGCAAGGCGGCAAGCAGTAACATGGCGACGTCCTTTCGGCAGGGATCAGGTGAGGGCCGCGCCCAGACCCAGCAGCCCGGTCAGTGCGAACATCGACGTGGAGGGCAGCCGCCAGGGCGCGATCCCGCCCTTGATGGCGACCCAGGCGCTCAATGCGCTCAAGGTCAGGGCCAGCGGGGCCAGGAAGACCAGGTAGATGGCATAGGTCGCGGACCAGGCCGCCGCTGCAAATCCGACCGCCATGAAGGCCAGCAGGACGGTGGTGATGTGCCAGCAATAATAGTTCAACCACTTCGATTCCGGCGGCAGGTGAGTGTCCGCCAACAGGGGGCGGGCGACGACCGGTCCGCCGGCAAAGGTGTGGACCGCGAAAGTGGTGAGGGCAGTCAGGCTTGCCAGTGCGGCGAGAATGTCCATGATGATCTCGTTCTGTAATTTTTATTCTAGAATAGATGTTCTAATATGGGTCGACCGTCAAGCTTTGCTGATGAGGCTGTGTATGCGGCTGTAGCGCGCAGCCTCGTTGAGGCCGGGGAGGTTCGCCTGCAGGCCGTGACCAAAGCGGCCAGTCTTTCGACCGGCTCGCTCTATCACCGCTTTGGAAGCCGTGAAGGCCTGATGGCCGAGGCATGGATTGATGCGGTCGAGGCTTTCCAGGTGAAATTTCTCGCCGCGCTGGCGATGCCATCGGACGTGCCGGGCCTGCCCGCCGCCCTCGCGACACCGCGCTTTTGCCGCAACGCGCCGGACCGGGCTGCCCTCCTGGTCAGTGCCCGGGAAAGGGAGATGATGTCGGACAAGGCGCCGGATGCGCTCCATGCCCGGCTTGCGGCGGCGAACGGCAAGGCTCGCAATGCCCTGTCAGGTTTTGCCAAGGCGCAGGGCCTGCCGCTTGAACGTGTCCGCCTGGCCCTGATCGGTCTGCCGCTCGGCGCGGTCCGGCTCTATCTGCCTAAGGCGCCGCTTCCGGAATTGATCGAGCAGGATATTGCCAAGGCGGCTTCGGCGCTCTTGAAACAGGCGTGATGGGCGCGCCTGGGCAGAAACGTCCGCAAGCGCGCCATCCTGCATGCTGCACTGGCGAAACCGCGGTCGCTATCAGCCGTCGATATGCCCGAGGGGCAGGCCGCGGCCTTCCTTGACATTGCGGATCTGGACCGAGGTGCGGAAGTCGCCGACCACGTCCAGCGGAATCATCTTTTCGGACATGAATTCATTGTAGGCGTCGATGTCCGGGGTCACGACCTTGAGCAGATAATCGTAGGGGCCGGTCATGGTGCAGGCCTCGGTGATTTCCGCGAAGGTCTGGATGGCCTTCTCGAACTTCTCGTAATTGGCCTTGCGCGCGGGCTGGATTTTCACTTCCAGATAGGCGGTGAACATGAGGCCGATCATGCGCCGGTCGAGCTGGATCGAGCGGCGCTTGATAATGCCTTCGGTCTCCAGACGACGAATGCGGCGCCAGCAGGGCGAGGGCGTCAGGCCGACGATTTCGGCGATGTCGGCGACGGAACGGCCCGCATCCGCCTGCAGGGCTTCGAGAATGCGTACATCAATCGTGTCCAGGGTGACGGTCATTATTTCCTCAAATCATGATTTTGAGGGAAAATAATTCAACTTTCCGCACTTGCGAACCCCGAAATGGCACCGCATTGCTATGCTGGACAAGACCGGCTCTTCCGCGCTAGACGCCGGTCGCGTTCCCGCATCATGGCGGGAGCCCCCTATAGGCACGTCCTGCCGAAGTTTTCAGCGAGAGCCCATGGCACACACTGAACCCCGCTTCCACGTTCCCGCGCCGCATGTGCGTCCCGGTGACACGCCTGACTTCTCCCATATCGCCATCCCGCCGGCCGGGGAGGCCAAGCGGCCTGCGACCGATGTGGCCGGTATGGAGACCCGCGATCTGGCCCTCGGCCTGGTCCGCGTGCTCGATCACAACCACCAGGCGGTGGGAGAGTGGGATCCCAAGCTGGACCCGGATGTCCTGCGTGAGGGATTGCGTCACATGGTACTGACGCGGGTCTATGACGACCGCATGCTGAAGCTGCAGCGCCAGGGCAAGATGAGCTTCTACATGAAGTCCACGGGCGAGGAGGCGGTCGCCGTCGCCGGTGCCATGGCGATGCAGAAGTCGGACATGGTTTTCCCGTCCTATCGCCAGCAGGGCATCCTGTTTGCCCGCGGCCGGGACATTGTCGACATGATGTGCCACTGCATCTCCAACAGTCGCGATAACCTCAAAGGCCGCCAGCTGCCGGTCCACTACACCTGGGCCGAGGGCAATTTCTTCTCGATCTCGGGCAATCTCGCGACCCAGCTGCCGCAAGCCGTCGGCTATGCCATGGCCTGTGAATACCGCGGCGATGGCGAGATCGCGGCGACCTGGATCGGTGACGGTTCGACCGCCGAGGGCGATTTCCATGGCGCCCTGGTGCTGGCCTCGACCTATCGCGCGCCGGTCATCGTCAATGTGGTCAATAACCAGTGGGCGATCTCGACCTTCCAGGGTATTGCCGCCGGGGACGCGCCGACCTTTGCCTATAAGGGCATGGGGTATGGCCTGGCCTCGCTGCGTATTGACGGCAATGACTTCCTGGCTGTCTACGCGGCCACCAAATGGGCCGCCGAGCGCGCCCGGGCCGGCCATGGCGCCACGGTAATCGAGCATTTCACCTATCGCGCCGATGCGCATTCCACTTCGGATGACCCGTCCGGCTATCGTCCCAAGGGCGAGAATGAAATCTGGCCGCTGGGCGATCCCGTCGAGCGTCTCAAACAACACCTGATCGGTCTGGGTGAGTGGGATGAGGAGCGCCATGCCGCGCTCGAGAAGGAACTCAACGAGATGGTCATCGCATCCTACAAGGAAGCGGAAAGCCACGGCACGCTGCATGACGGTCCGCTGTCGCCGGTCGAGTCGATCTTCGAGGATGTCTATGCCGAACCGGACTGGCGCCTGCGTCGCCAGCGTCAGGATCTGGGAGTTTAAGATCATGGCCAAGATGAACATGATCCAGGCCCTCAATTCGGCCCTCGACAACATGATGGAACGCGACCCGGACGTGATCAGCTTCGGCGAGGATGCCGGCTATTTCGGGGGCGTCTTCCGGGTCACCGCCAATCTGCAGTCCAAATACGGTCTCGATCGCTCCTTCGATGCGCCGATCAATGAAGCCGCCATCATGGGCATGGCGATCGGCATGGCGGCGAAGGGTTTGAAGCCGGTCGCCGAGATCCAGTTCTCCGACTATATCTTCCCCGGGCTCGACCAGATCGTCTCGGAAATGTCACGCCTGCGCTATCGCTCAGCCGGCCAGTTCACGGCGCCGGTCGTGGTCCGCGCGCCCTGTGGTGGCGGTATCCGGGGTGGCCAGACCCATTCGATGAGTCCGGAAGCCTTTTTCACCCAGGTGCCGGGCGTCCAGGTCGTGATGCCGTCCAACCCTTATGACGCCAAGGGCCTGCTGATCGCCGCGATCGAAAGCCCGGACCCGGTCATCTTCTTCGAGCCGAAACGCCTTTATAATGGTCCTTTTGAAGGCCATTCTGGCGGCGCGCTGTCCTCCTGGGGCAAGCATCCCAAGGGTGAAGTGCCGGAAGAGCATTACAGCCTGCCGATCGGCAAGGCGGAAGTCGTGCGTGAAGGTTCGGCGGTTACCATTATTGCCTATGGTACGCTGGTCCTGGTCGCCCAGGCGGCGGCCGAGAAGGCCGGCATTGATGCCGAGGTGATCGATCTCAAGACGCTGGTGCCTTACGATCTCGAGACGATTGCCCGCTCGGTCAACAAGACCGGTCGCTGCATTGTCGCGCAGGAAGCCCCGCGCACCTCGGGCTTTGCGGCTGAACTGGCGGCCCAGGTTCAGGAAGAATGTTTCTACGCCCTTGAGGCGCCGATCCAGCGTGTGACCGGTTGGGATACGCCCTATCCGCATGCGCATGAATGGGCCTATTTCCCGGGTCCTGACCGTTTCATCAATGCCATGAACGCCGTTCTGGAGGCCTGATCGATGAGCGAATACCGTTACAAGATGCCCGATGTCGGCGAAGGGATCGTCGAGGCGGAAATCGTCGAATGGCACGTCAAGGAAGGCGACAGTGTCGCCGAGGATCAGCATGTCCTCGACGTGATGACCGACAAGGCCACGGTTGAAATTCCCTGTGCCGTCAATGGCAAGGTGACCAAGCTGGTCGGCGCGCCGGGCGATGTCATCGCGGTTGGCACGGAGATCATGTTCATCGCCGTCGACGGGGCTGTTCCCGCCGAGGACGAGGCTCCGGCGGACGAGGCCAAGCCCGCCGAACCGGCCAAGCCGGCGGCGCCGAAAGCCGCAGAACCGGTCGCCGCAGCCGAAGCGCCGTCGATTGCCAGCCGTTCCGGCGGCGAGCGTCCGCTGGCCAGCCCGGCCGTTCGCAAGCGCGCCCTGGAAGCCGATATCGACCTGGCCAATGTGCCGGGGACCGGCCCGGCCGGTCGCATCACGCATGATGACCTGGACGATTTCATCAAGTCCGGCGGCCGCCTCGTGGCCCGTTCGGGCTCGGGCAGTTCATCGGTCCGGGCACCGCGCACCGGCGTGACCGAGGAGAAGGTGATCGGCCTGCGCCGTCGCATCTCCGACAATATGTCCCACGCCCAGCGCACCATTCCCGATATCGCCTATGTCGAGGAAATCGACGTCACGGCGCTGGAAGAGCTGCGCGCCCATCTCAACGCCACCAAGTCGGATGACCAGGCCAAGCTGACCTTCATCCCCTTCCTGGTCATGGCGCTGACCAAGGCGCTGCCGAAGACGCCGCAGGCCAATGCCCATTTCGATGGCGAGGCCATGCTGCTGACCAAGTATGATGCCGTTCATTGCGGTGTTGCTGCGGCGACGCCAAACGGTCTCATGGTGCCGGTGATCAAGCATGCCGAGAGCCTCGATATCTGGCAGATCGCGGCCGAGCTGCGGCGTCTGGCCGGTGCGGCCAAGGACGGCAAGGCAACCAAGGACGAGCTCACGGGTTCGACCATCACCATCACCTCGCTGGGGGCGATTGGTGGCTTGGTCACCACACCCATCCTCAACGCGCCGGAAACCGCCATTATCGGCGTCAACAAGATGCAGACCCTGCCGCGCTACAATGCCGAAGGCGTGGTCGTGCCGCGCAAGCTGATGAACCTGTCGAGCTGCTTCGATCACCGCATTGTCGACGGCTATGAAGCCGCCATGCTGATCCAGGCGGTCAAGGGCTATCTGGAAAACCCGGCGACGCTGTTCATGTGAGCTGGCGAAGGGGACAGGTATAATTAACGCGCCTCGACCGAGGCGCGTTAATTATACCTGTCCCCATTCATCTCCAGACATTGCCGCGATCGCGGCAATCCACCTCGCCCATCAAGCGCGAGGACCTTGTCGGTCCTACCCCCAATCGCCCGGCAGCAGCGCGTCCGGCATGTTCTGATAGCTGACCGGGCGCAGGAAGCGGCGGATGGACATCGTGCCAACCGAGGTGGCGCCGAAATTGGTCGAGGCCGGGTAGGGACCGCCATGGACCATGGAGTCGCAGACCTCGACACCGGTCGGGAAGCCATTGGTCAGGATGCGACCGGCCTTGCGTTCCAGCACCGGCATCAGCTTTTGACCCAGCGCCGTATCGCCGTCTTCCATGTGCAGGGTCGCTGTCAGCTGGCCTTGCAGGGAGTGAGCGACTTTCAGCATTTCCGCCTCGTCCTTGACCGTGACCACGAGGCCGAGCGGACCGAAGACTTCCTCGCCGAGGACCTCGTTCTTGAGCCAGTCCTCGCCGGTGGTGACGAAGAGATAGGGCGTGGCATTGCGCAGGTCGCAGGTCGTGGTCAGGACTTCGCGGACGCCGGCCGTGCCACGGATCACGTCGCGGCCCTTCTGGTAGGCGCTGGCGATGCCGTCGGTGAGCATGGTCTGCGGGCCGACTTCGCCGAGACCGGCGACCGCGGCTTGGATGAAGCTTTCAGCCTCAGGGCCGTCAATGACCACGGCGATGCCGGGATTGGTGCAGAATTGCCCGGCGCCCATGGTCAGGGAGCCGGCCCAGCCAGTGCCGATCGTCTCGGCGCGCGTCGCCATGGCGGCGGGCAGCAGGAACATCGGATTGACCGAGCCCAGCTCGCCGAAGAAGGGGATGGGTTCCGGACGCGCGGCACACAGGTCGAACAGGGCGCGACCACCGGCCAGCGAACCGGTGAAGCCGACTGCCTTGATCAGCGGATGCTCGACCACGGCCTGGCCGACCTTGCGGTCACCGCCCTGGATCTGGCTGAATACGCCGGGATGGACGCCGCAGGCCTTGATGGCCGCGTCTATGGCTTGGGCAACAAGGTCACCCGTGCCGGGATGGGCAGAGTGCCCTTTGACCACGACCGGGCAACCGGCGGCCAGGGCCGCGGCGGTGTCGCCACCGGCGGTGGAGAAGGCGAGCGGGAAATTGGACGCGCCGAAGACGGCGACCGGGCCAACCGGACGCTGGACGAGCTTGATATCCGGGCGCGGCAGGGGCTGGCGATCAGGCAGGGCGGCATCGTGGCGCGTGTCCAGATAATCGCCCTTCAGGATGTGCTCGGCGAAGAGGCGAAGTTGTCCGACCGTGCGGCCGCGCTCGCCATTGAGGCGCGCCTCCGGCAGGCCGGTTTCCTGGGTGCCGATCTCGGTAATCGCCTCGCCGCGCGCGTCAATCTCGTCGGCAATGGTGTTGAGGAATTTGGCGCGGTCCTCGCGCGAGGAGTAGCCATAGGACCAGAAGGCTTCCTCAGCGGCATGACAGGCCTGGTCGACCAGATCCGGCGTGCCGACCGCGAAGTCGTGAGACGGGCCGTGGGCCGGGCTGGAGGTGAAGCTGGTATCGCTGCCGACCCAGTTTCCGGCGACAAGGTGTTTCCCGATGATCATGGCATGTCCTCAGCTTGCTGTCCGGCTGTCATGCCTTAATTGTCTGAGTTATTCAACCGGCCAGATTGGCTTGTTTCATGGGTGGGTTGATCGCACGCAGCGTGTCAGCGACATGATTGGACTGTCTGGCATGGATGCAGCTGTCTGCGCGGGTGTCGGTGGTGTTCAGGCATCCCGCGAGCCGGTTGGGCGAGGCTCAGTCTGCCCCCTTTCCCTTTATCCGCCGAACCGCTAAATCCATCCCCGGAAAACGCGGTTTCGTGCTTTGATCTTCCAAGGAGCGCCTGTGATGCAGACACGGTCTTGCCAAGTCCTCATTGTCGGTGGTGGCCCGGGTGGCTATCCGGCCGCCATACGTGCCGGCCAGCTGGGTCTGGATACCATCATTGTCGACAAGCACGGTCTGGGCGGGACCTGCCTCAATCGCGGCTGTATCCCCTCCAAGGCGATGATCCACGCCGCCACCAAATACGAGGACATGGCCAAGCATGCGGACAGCGATGTGCTGGGTATCTCGCTCGCCGAAGCGCCCAAGCTCGACATGGGCAAGCTGGTGGGCTGGAAGGACGGCATCGTCTCCAAGCTCACAGGTGGGGTTGGCCAGCTGATCAAGGCCGCCGGCGCCGAGCATATTGCCGGCTGGGCCGAATTCTCCAACGCCAAGACCTGTGTCGTCACACAGGAAGACGGCGAAAAGGTCGAGATCACGGCCGAGAACGTCATCCTGGCGACCGGGTCGGTCGAGGTTGAACTGCCCTTCCTGCCCTTCGGTGAGACTGTGATCGGCTCGACCGATGCGCTCGACCTGTCCGAGCTGCCGGAAAAACTGGTCGTGGTCGGGGCCGGCTATATCGGTCTGGAACTTGGCATCGCCTTCCGCAAGCTGGGCTCGGAGGTCACCTTCATCGAGGCCTCCGAGGGCATCCTGCCGCTCTATGACAAGGAGATCACGCGTCCGATCACCATGTGGCTGAAGAAGCACAAGGTCGATGTGAACCTGTCCTGCAAGGCCAAGGGCGTCACCGAGAAGAATGGCAAGACCATTCTCGAATATGAGGACGCCAAGGGCGCGGCGCAGTCCATCGAAGCCGACAAGATCCTTGTCGCGGTCGGTCGCAAGGCCTGCCTGGACGGCTGGGGGCTCGACAAGATGGGCCTCGACCTGGATGGCGGGAAATTCATCAAGGTCGACAATCAGTGCCGCACCGGCATGCGCGGCGTCTTTGCCATTGGCGATGTCGTCGGCGAGCCGCTGCTGGCGCACAAGGCGACGGCCCAAGGCGAGATGGTCGCCGAGATCATTGCCGGTCATCGCCGCGTCCATGATCCGGTCTCCATCGCTGCCGTCTGCTTTACCGAGCCGGAAGTCGTCGGCGTCGGCCTGACGCCGGACGAGGCCAAGGCGAAGGGCGAAGAGATCATCACCGGCAAATTCCCGCTCGCCGCCTCAGGTCGTTACCTGTCGATGGAAGCGGGCACGGATGGTGGCTTTGTCCGTGTCACCGCGCGCAAGGACGACCATGTCATCCTCGGCATCCACGCCGTTGGCACCCATGTCTCCGAATTGTCAGGCGAGTTCGCCCTGGCGGTCGAAATGGGCGCCCGCCTCGACGACATCGCCGGCACGATCCACGTCCACCCGACGCTGACCGAAGGCTTCGCCGAAGCCGCCCTCACGGCGCTGGGCCACCCGATCCATATTTCTGCGCCGAAGAAGTAGTGCTGATATTGGGGACAGGTACAATTAACGCCGCGCGCTAATTGTACCTGTCCCCAGTCTGCTGGCGGCTCTGAACCTTTCGCTCGTCGCTGACGTCTCTATATAGAGGCCATGATCAGGGGTGTGCGTGATGGACGATAACGGCAGTTTCCTTTCCGGCATCATTGGCGCCGACCAGGCGATGGTCGGCGAAGGCATGGGCTGTGTCTCTTTCGAGGCCGCCTTCCTGCGCCGGATCGAACCGGGCCCGGCCGATATCGACGAGCTCGGCCACGTCAATAATGTCGTCTATCTGCGCTGGGTCCAGGACATCGCCATCACGCACTGGCACGCCGTCGCCCCGGACGACATGGTGAGTGGCGAGGTCTGGGTGGCGCTCAAGCACACGATTGAGTATCGCGACCCGATCCTGCCCGGCGAAACCGCCGAGATCCGCACCTGGCTCGGCAAGGTCCACGGACCGCGCTTTGACCGCCATGTCGATATCCGCAAACCCGGCGCCAAACGTTTTTCCGCCCGCGCCACCACGGAATGGTGCCGCATCGGCCGCGACAGCCGCCGCCCGATGCGGATCGGCGAGGATGTGATGGCGGCGTTCGGTCTGGTCGGGCTGGAGTTGGGGTAGGCCTTAAAGCCGCTCTACCACACCCAGCTCTTCCGCCGCCTTGTTCAGCTGCCTGATGGTGACTTCATCCATCGGGATGCCTTCCTTGGCGCGTTTGCCGGCAATGGCGCGTTCCGGGTCGCCGGGATAGAGGACGGGACTGTCCCAATCCATGGGTGGAGAGGCGAGGGCATAGCGGGCCATGGCGTCGGTCTCGGCCTTCATCCAGTCGGTATCGCCGAAGGCCGCCGGGTCGATGAAGATCGAGAACAGGCCGTTTGTGATGCCGCCCTTGCGCGTCGTGCCCGGCTGGATCGTGCCGCCACCGCCCAGCACACCGGCCAGGAGTTCACAGGCGAAGGCGAGGCCATAGCCCTTGTGCTTGCCCAGCGGGGTGAGGGCGCCCTCCAGTTCAAACCCGGCCATGCCGCCGGGGTCGGTTGTGGGCATGCCGCGTTTGTCGATCAGGGACCCGCTCGGCACCGCCACGCCGCGATTGGCCGCGAGGCGTACCTTGCCCAGGGCGATCTGGCTGGTCGCCATGTCGAGCAGGAAGGCGGGTCGGCTCGGCGTCGCCGGATAACCGATACAGACCGGATTGGTGCCAAAACGCGCATCCGAGCCGCGATAGGGGGCGACCAGGGGCGCATGGTCGGTGACATTCACGAAGTGCAACGAGACCAGACCGGCGGCGGCCGCCTGTTCGGCATAGGCGCCGATCCGGCCGAGATGATGGACATGGCCCAGCGTCGCCGCCGCCAGCCCGTGCTCGCTGGCCTTGACGCAGGCCCGCTCTACCAGGCGTCGCCCGGCCGGCGCCCCCCAGCCGCCATCAGCATTGATGCGCAGGATCACGCTGGTATTGGCCAGGACCTGTTCCGAAGCCTCCAGATTGACCAGTCCTCGCTTCATGTGTCGGGCGTAAGCGGGCACCAGGCCCGCACCATGGCTGTCATGTCCCTTGAGATTGGCATCAACCAGATGGGCAGCGACGCAGGCGGCGTCGTCCGGTCTGGCGCCACCGGCACACAAAAGCGTGGTGCAGAACGCCTTTAAATCAGTCGGGTTCAGGCGGTGTTCCGGTGCGCTCATCTCCGACCCGGTCTCCCTGTTTCAATAAACGGGCAATATGCATAAGATTTGTGTGCGGGCATTAGGGATTTATTAAGCATAGATCAGATCGAAACCTGTCACATTTTGGCACAAAACGGGATCTCAAATGCAAGAAGCGTCATAACTATATGATTTTATTGATATAAAAAACGGGCTCAAAAGCCGCCTTTTCCGCTTCGGTTTAAACGTTTGGCAACCGCTCTCCTGCATTATCCATCTCGTCGGGCAGCAAACGACCCGCACGAATTCAACACGGCGTTCGAACACGGGGAAGAATCCCGGACGCGCCACTTTAAAATGGATGAAGGGTAAGTCATGAAAAAGACGGGAACCATGATTCTGGCAGCCGCAATGTCGGCTCTGGCTTTCACTGCGGCTCCGGCACTGGCTCAGGACCGCGAGCGCACCGCAGTGGAAGCTCCGGAATATCCGCGGGGCGCTGAGCGTCGCGGCATCGAAGGCTACGCTGTGGTCGAATATACCGTGGCCGAAGACGGCTCGGTTGCCGAAGCCACGGTCGTTGAAGCCGAGCCGGAAGGCGTGTTCGATCGCGCCGTCCTGCGGGCCATCGAAGGCTGGGAATATGCTCCGGCCGCGTCGGCAACCGCCGGTGTCCAGCAGCGTTTCGACTTTAACCTCGGCGGCTAAGGCCCGGAGGCAAAGCGCTAATCAGCGAAAGAACTGAAAAGCGTTTACCATAATAAGAATTCATTTACGGCGGCGCGTTAGCGTCGCCGTATCCTTTTGTATCGGGGCATTAACCCTAGGGGCCTTGCCATGAATTCTGTGTTCGCCAAATTCCTCGACAAGACGACCAGTATCCGGGTCCGGCTTCTGGCCGCCTTCGGGCTGACGTCTGTGATGACCCTGGTCGCCGCGATCGTCGGTGTGACCGGCTTCAACTCGGCCAATTACGCCGTCGAGCAGATCGCCAATCGCGCCATTCCAGAAACCCAGCTGGTGGATGCCCTGTCGGAAGACAGTGTCGGTCTGAGCGAGGCGCTCGCCGTTTTCGCGGGGTCCACGACCGTCGAAGCCCGACTCGACAACTACAACCGCGTCGTCGGCTACCGCGATTCCCTGACCGAAGAGCTCGAACAGCTCCAGGCGCTCGCCGGCGCTGGTGAAACCGCCGCCCTGGAGGCTGCCGTCGCCGACCTGAACGAGCTGGTCGAGAGCATGAATGAAGTGGTCGAGCGCCGCCTGCAGATCCGTGATCGACGCTGGTATGTCACCTCTCAAGCGCGTGAGGCTCGCACCGATCTGGCAGACAGCGTCGAAGGCGCCCTGGATTCCAGCGACGAGGCCGATATTGAAAGCCTGTTGCGCGCCCTGCTCGCTGCCAACCAGATCATGATCCAGTTCAACGAAGTCGACACATCGGCTTCCACCGGTGAAGTCGATGCAGTTTTCGACCGCTTCGATGAAGCGGCTGGCGAGCTGGACGTCAATTTCGCCATTCTCGGCCCGATCGTGACCGACGTCATGCAGACCCAGGCCGACACGCTCATCAATTTCGGTGAAGGCGATGCTGGCGTGTTCGAGCTGCGCAAGGCCGAGCTGGCCGCCGTTGCCGCAGCCGAAGTGGTGGCCGAGGAAGCCCGTATCTCCGCAGAAACCCTTCTGACCAGTGTTCAGGACTTCAAGACCCAGGTGGCTGGCCGCGTGAGCGATGCCACTGCTGCGGCGGACACCGCGGTGATCACCGGTCGTATCCTGCTGATTGCCATCGCCGCCATCGGCCTCGTCGTCGCCGCCGCTATCGGATTCTTCTACGTCAATAACATGCTGCTCAAGCGCCTCAGCGCCATGGCCCGCACTATGGGCGCACTGGCCGAGGGCAATAGCGACGTCAATCTCGGCTTCAACCCGGGCAAGGATGAAATCGGGGACATGGCGCGCTCGGTGGATGTCTTCCGCCAGAACGCCATCGAACGGGCCCGCCTCGAGGCGGAGACCGAAGAAGAACGCCGGATGAAGGAAAAGCGTTCGGCAGCCGTTGAAAGCCTGATCCAGGTCTTCGAACAAGCGTCCAGCGACGCGCTGACCCAGGTCGCCGAAGCCGCCACGCGCATGGAAACCTCGGCCCGCGCCATGAGCTCGACCGCTGCTGCCACGACCGGCAAGTCCGCGGCTGTTGCCCAGGCGTCGGAAGGCGCATCCCAGAACGTTCAGACCGTGGCGGCTGCGGCCGAGGAAATGGTGTCGTCAATCGGCGAGATCTCGCAGCAGATCTCCCGTTCCACCGACATCGCCAATTCCGCTGTGGACCAGGTCGAACAGACCAATGGCGATGTCCAGCGTCTCGATGACGCGGCCAAGTCGATCGACAATATCGTCAGCCTCATCAACGATATTGCCGAACAGACCAATCTCCTGGCCCTGAACGCCACCATCGAGGCGGCGCGCGCCGGTGAAGCCGGCAAGGGCTTCGCGGTCGTGGCCTCCGAGGTCAAGGCGCTGGCCAGCCAGACCGGCGCGGCGACGCAGAACATCTCCGAGCACATCTCGGGCATCCAGGGCGCGACCGCCAAGGCCGTCGAAGCCATGTCCTCGATCGGTGGTACGATCCACGAGATGAGCGAGATTGCCACCGCCATTGCCGCCGCGATGGAAGAGCAGCGGGCCGCGGCTGGTGAGATCACCCGCTCGGCCCAGGAAGCGGCCGATGGTACCAGCCAGGTCTTCACCAATATCCAGGAAGTCGATCAGGCAACCTCGGAAACCGGTGAGAGCGCAGGCGAAGTGCTTGAAGCATCCCTGGCCGTGTCGCGGCAGTCGGACTCGCTCAAGAGTGCGGTTGAACAATTCCTCCAGGAGGTCCGTGCGGCCTAACTGCGAGACAACTGAAATCCGCCAGCGCCCACGGCTTGCCAGTCGTGGGCGCTGCGCGTATACGGCGTGCCTCTCCCTTGCGGAGAGACAGGTGTGGCGAGGTAGCTCAGCTGGTTAGAGCGCACGACTCATAATCGTGAGGTCGAGAGTTCAAGTCTCTCCCTCGCCACCATTTCCCCTCTCAGATATCCTCAAGCTGGCCCCCTTGGCGACCTGGCGCGTGGCGTGCGACATATCCGCCTGCGACCGGGTGACGGGTGGCAAGGCCGGGCATGGGGACGCATATAGGGCGCCTGCCATTTCGGAGGCTTCGGCCATGTCGCGTTCCAGTATCCTGTCAATTTTCGCCGCGGTCATCGTGCTGTCGCTGTGCGCGGTCTTCATGATCTTCGGCATGATCAAGCTGGCCGGGGTGGAGATGAGCGTGCATGGCTGGGTCGCGCTGGGGCTTGGAATCGTCGTCAGCTTGGCGCTGGGCGGGGCCCTGTCGACCGTTTTGGTGATCTCGCGCCGACGCGGCTTTGATGAAGCCGCACACGAGGCCACACGGCATGTCGCGCCGGATCTCTGACGCACGCGCTTGGCGGGCCTCCGGGATGCGGTTGGCTGTGCATCCCGGAGACCGTCGCCTCGCCTTCACGCCTCTTTCGTCACACGGGTAGTGGGCTGACCCTCGGCCAGCGGGTCAGATTGGCGCTGGACGATTGCCGCGAAACGGGCGTGATAGACCGGGTGTTCCGTCCCCATCCACCGATCCCACCAGGTGAAATAGAGTCCGAAATTCCAGCCGGGCTCGGCATGATGCAGATCATGATGGGTAACCGTCGTGATCCAGTCGAAACGCGGACGTCCGTCCTTTCCGGCCGGAAAGATTTCCACACCGCAATGACCGACCGCATTGCGGACGATCTGGTGGATGCCCCAAAGGAATATGACCAGCACCGGCACGGGCAGGATGAGCAGGATGACGGGCAGGAAGAGGGCATGCAGGACCGCTTCACCGGTATTGAAGGCATAGGCCGTCCACGGGGTCGGTGTCCGGGATTTGTGATGCAGGCGATGGAAGCGGCGGAACCAGCGTGGCCGGTGCATGAGCCGGTGCGTCCAGTAGAACCAGGCATCATGCGCCACGATCAGCGCGAGCAGCGACACTATGAACCACACTGGGCCGCGTTCCATCGAATCGAAATAGGCTTGGGAGACGCCGGTGAGCAGTTCCAGCGCAACCAGTGTCCCGACGATCGCAAAGACGGCAATGGACCGCAGGGAGGCCAGGATTTCCCGCCGGATCTGACCCGGCCCGGCGCGCCGCGGCTGTATCCGGCGTGGCGCCAGGGCTTTCGCGAATACGATATGGACCAGCAGGTAAACAATTCCGGCGGCCAGAACATAACGCAACAGATCGCTGAGGAAGAGATTCGGCGCGGCCGCCAAGGCCTCCAACAGGACGTCCGGCATGGCAGATTGTATCGACGGCATTGCTGACCTCATGGCAGGAGTGAGGGGGCAGGCTTGCTGTCGGCGGCTTGACTGTCGCGGCGATGTCGAATGCGCTCGGACATTGCCGAAATCGACGCGAATTTTCCGGTTTTGATCAGGCTTCCGCGAGGGCGGTCCGCCGATACAGGGTCGGTGTCGTCCCGGTTTCGGCCCGGAAGGCCCGGTTGAACGGCGCAATCGAGCCATAGCCGAGTTCAAGCGCGATGATCAGGATCTGGTCCTGGGCGCGTTCAGGCGCGGCCAGCAGGCGTTTGGCTTCAGCCAGGCGGTGGGTGTTCAGGAAGGCCGAGAAATTGCGATAGCCCAGACCTTTGTTGATCAGGCGCCGCAATCTGTGCTCGCGGGTTTTCAGATGCCCTGCGAGGGCGCCGACTGTCAGACCGGCCTCCCGGTACAGCCCATCGGCCATGGCCTGATCCAGCCGGGCCGCCAGTGGCCGGTCCTCCGGTGCGAGCTTGCCGCTTTGAACGGCGCCCGGCGCGCGGGCCGTGTCGGGCGGGAAGAGGTCGGTCGGTGCCGCGATGAGCCAGCCGGTGAACAGGAGGGCGAGCCCGAACAGGGTGACGCCCTGCGCGTGGAACACCCAGTCGGGAAAGCCGATGCCGGCGAAGCGGATCTCCATCACCGAAACCGTGATGCCGAGTATCGGGACCAGGCTGGCGAGGGCAACGCGAAAGCGGCGACGCGGCTCGATCAGATCATCCGGCCAATCGCGGATCGCCAGGACGGCGGCATGCGCCATCATGAGCACGTTCGCGGTTTGCCATGCCAGCATGGCGATCAGGGGCAGCGGTGAGTCTGGCCCCGGCAGGAAATGACCGGTCGCTGCAAGGGCGACAATCCCGAGCGGGATCAGACGCCATTGGCGCCAGGCAAAGCGGTCGTCAAACAGCGCCGTGACGAACCACCAGAAAAGGACTGCTGTCGGAATGGCCAGCAGGTTCAGGGCCAGGGATACAGGACCCAGGGCCAGGGAGATCACGTTGGAGGAGACCAGCGCGTAGCAGGCGACGCCGAGGGCAAAGAGCAGGCCGAGACGGGCGCCGATTGCGCGCCGGGCATCGCGCCAGAAAAACAGGGCCAGCATCAGGGCGAGGCCGGTCGTGCCGCCGCGGGCCAGAAGTTCAAGGATTGCTGCAGTGGTCATGGGCGCCGGCCGGTCTCGGGTGAGCACATAGGGTCGGCAACGATGCCCGAATGGCAAGCCCGCCGACTCCATGCCGAGTGATGATGCAATCGCCGGTCCCTGTCTCCGCATTTTCGAAATCGATATGGATTTCCGCTGCTCACGCGGCCCTGGACCTCGCGGCCCGGCGGGCCGGATCCAGATAGGCGTCCAGCACGCGTTCGAGATCGGCGCGCATGATCGGCTTGGTGATGAAATCATCCATGCCCGCCTCCTGACACCGATCCTTGGCCGAGCCGATGGCATTGGCCGTCAGCGCGACGATCGGGACCGTGCACGCCGGTGTGTCCAGCTTCCGGATGGCGCGGCAGGCGGCCAGCCCGTCCATCACCGGCATTTCCATGTCCATCAGCACCAGGTCGTAATGGCGGGTCTTCACGGCTTCAACGGCCGCCTGACCATTCTCGACATAATCGGCCTCAAGGCCGCGCAGTTTGAGAAAGCCTCGGGCGACAGCCTGGTTCACCGGATTGTCTTCGGCGACCAGAATGGTGTGCGCCTGGGTTGGCACCGGGGCCACCGGCGCAATGGCAGGCGCGACGGCCGCCGGGGCCGCCTCGGCCTCGACCGACCGCAAGGGCAGGTCAAACCAGAATCTGGAACCCTGCCCAGCCGTGCTTTCGAAGCCGATGGAGCCGCTCATCAATTCCACAAGGCGGCGGCAGATAGCCAGTCCGAGACCGGTTCCGCCATGCAGGCGATTGGTCGCTGCATCGGCTTGCTTGAAGGCCGAGAAGAGTTCGCCCTGGGCGGCTTCCGGAATGCCGCAACCGGTATCCTTGATCTCCACCCGCATGACATGTCGACGCCGGCCGATGGGCAGGAAGTGGAGGCGAACATCGACATGACCGTCCTCGGTGAACTTGATCGCATTGCTGATCAGGTTGAACAGGACCTGTTTGATGCGAACAATATCGCCTTCGAAATGCGCGTCATGGTCGCAATCCGCCTCGATTTCGAAGGCGATGGCTTTTTCGCGGGCCCGGCCCAGCCAGAGCGTTCGCGTGTCATGCACCAGGGCAGACGGCCGGAAGGCCCGCAACTCCAGCTCCATCTTGCCGGCTTCAATCTTGGACAGGTCGAGAATGTCATTGAGCAGGCGCAGCAGGATATTGCCGCTCTCGTCGATCACCCGAACGAAATCGCGCTGCTCTTCGTCCAGGGCGGTGGCCTGCAACAATTGGGTGACGCCAAGCACGCCGTTCAGCGGCGTCCGAATCTCGTGACTCATCGTGGCCAGAAAGTCCGACTTTGCCTTAGACGCGGCCAGCGCCTCGATCCGGGCCCGGCCGAGCTGTTCGGCGAGGTTGGACAGGCGGTGATTCTTGTCGGCATTCTCGCGGGCCATGACGCGGAAGAGTTCCAGTGTCGTGCCCACACCGGCATATTCGCCATTGCGGGTGGCAATGAAGCCGTCCATCAGTGCCGCCGGGCGATCCTTGAGGATCTGGGCGTTCAGCTCGCTGATCGGCGTGCGGGTCTCTACGATCAGCGGCGATTTGTTCATGGCGAAAGTAATCGGGCGGCGCTCGAACAGGGCGCGACCATGTCGGTCGGCCATTCGCAGGAAAAACTGATCGCGGGCGACCAGGCCGACCGGCTTGCCCTCTGTCACCACAGCCATCACCAGCAGATCCGGATCTTCCGAGAAATGCTCGTAAACCTCGCCGCCGGTCGTATCCGTTGCGACGGCCGGCGCATCGACCAGAACGTCTCGAACCAAGCCCACCATCAAAATCCCCTCGTCCTGCCCGGGATTCAGCCTGGGCTTTCGATCGTCTCACCGATTACGGGAATGCTTGTCCATGAAAACGGTTTCCATTCATTCAAGCGCTGGCGACAATGCCAATGCTTTCACGAATATTTCACACGAATTTGCGGCATAGCAGGCGGCTTCATGCCGAGCCGAAGTGTCAGCGCGGATCGCCTCGGCCAAGCCCGGTCTCGGAGGCGACCCAGTCAAGAAAGCCGGCGGCACTGCTCTCGGCATCGATTGGCAGGCCCAGGATCGCGGGTTCGTCATAGGGGTGGAGTTCGGTCAGGCGGGCGACCAGGGTCTCGGCGGCAGCCTGGCTGGTCTTGAACAGGGCGACGCATTCGCCTGCGGTTTCGATCTTGCCCTGCCAGCGATAGACGCTGGTCATGCCGGGCAGGAGATTGGCGCAGGCGCACAATCCTTCGGTGACGACAATGCCGGCAGCAGCCTGCGCGCTGTCGGCATCGGGCCAGGTCGTGTAGATCAGGCGTAGGCTGTGCATGGCCAAATTTCTCCCCATCGGTATATAAGCGCCGCATGAGCCAGACCTCCACCCCCGAAACCGCCAGCCAATCGGCCCTTGTCTTGTTTTCCGGTGGCCAGGATTCCGCGACCTGCCTGGCCTGGGCGCTGAACCGTTTCGGCCGGGTCGAGACGGTCGGCTTCGATTATGGCCAGCGACATCATGTCGAGATGGACGCCCGCCAGGCGGTCCGTGCCGGTGCGCAGCGCGGGTTTCCGACTTGGGGCGAGCGTCTGGGTGAGGACTTCGTCATTGACCTGTCCGGCTATGGCGCCATTGCCGAGAGCGCGCTGACGGCCGACCGCGCCATCGAGATGGAAGCCAGCGGCCTGCCCAGCACTTTCGTGCCGGGCCGCAATCTGGTTTTTCTCACCATTGCTTCGGCGCTGGCCTATCGGCGCGGACATGGTGTGCTGGTGGGCGGGATGTGCGAGACCGATTATTCCGGCTATCCCGATTGTCGGCGCGAGACGATCGACGCCATGCAGTCGGCGCTCGGCCTCGGTCTCGATACCGAGCTGAGCATCGCCACACCGCTGATGCATCTCGACAAGGCACAGACCTGGGCGCTCGCCGATGAGCTCGGCGGCTCGGCCCTGACCGGCCTGATCGAGGAGGCCAGCCATACCTGTTATCGCGGTGAACGCGGCACGCGGCATGATTGGGGCTATGGCTGTGATGATTGTCCCGCCTGCGAGCTGCGGGCGCGTGGCCATGCTGCCTGGAAGGCGGGGTTGCCGGCATGACCTACTCGGTGAAGGAACGCTTCCTGACGGTCCAGGGCGAAGGAGCCCAGTCAGGCCGCCCTGCGGTCTTTCTGCGCTTTGCCGGCTGCAATCTGTGGAGCGGGCGAGAGCAGGATCGGCACAAGGCGATCTGCAATTTCTGCGACACGGATTTTATCGGCATGGACGGTCCCGGCGGCGGGCGGTTCCAGACGCCGGAGGCGCTCGTCGAGGCGGTTGCCGAACTCTGGCCGGGCGGCGGGGCGCCGCTGGTTGTGTGCACGGGTGGCGAGCCGCTCCTGCAGCTGGATTCGCCGCTGATCGACGCCCTGCATGCGCGCGGCTTCGAGATTGCGGTGGAGACCAACGGTACACTCGCGGCCCCGGACGGGATCGACTGGATCACGGTCAGCCCGAAAGGCAAGGCGCCGGTCGTCCAGACCTCGGGCCATGAGCTCAAGCTTGTCTATCCGCAGCCGGAGCTTGATCCGTCTGCGTTTGAGGGCTGGGACTTCAAACGCTTCTCCCTGCAGCCCATGGACGGGCCGCGGATGATGGAGAATGCCCAGGCCGCTTTCGACTACTGCCTGGCGCACCCCAAATGGTCGCTTTCCCTGCAGACCCATAAATGGATCGGTGCGCCCTGATCCGGTTCCCCGGCTAGCTGCGCGGCATGGGGGCGGCGCCCAGGCTCTCGGCCAGCGCGGTCGAGAAGGCGTGGAAGGCCCGCCGTGTGTCCGTCCACACGCCATAGCCGGCCCCGTCGCCACTGTCCGGATTGAACCAGGCATAGGTGAAGGTGGCGACCAGACCGCCATCGGCATCGCGTAATTCAGCGTCCAGCGCAGCGCCGCCATTGGCGTGGGCAGAGTAGTGCGCGGTGTCCATGACCTGGATCTGGTTCATGGTCGGCCGGTTCGGCACGACATCGGTGATGGTCACGGTCAGCACGGTCTCCCGCGTGGCCACCCCATGCCAGTCAGCATCAATCAGGGCCCGCGACAGGTCATCGCGCAGATAGGTCGCCAGACGTGCCAGCTCGGCTTCGCCCAAACTGTCAGCCTTGGCCCGGACAAGATCGGAAAAACCGATCCGGCCAATCTCGATGGATCCGCTCGCCTCGCTTCGAAATTCGGCCTGGAAGGCGTCGCCATTCTGGGCGAGGGCCGGCGGGGTCAGGCAACACAACGCAAGTACACAAACGAGAGTACGCATTTCGGTCTCTCCTGGGTTCATGTCCCCCCTGCGATGGCATCAGCCTATCACATCTGCGTGAGCGGCATCAGGGGTGCCTTTGGTAATTCCTTGCTGCAGCACAATAAAAAACGGACGCACCTGCGAAGGCGCGTCCGTCTTGTCCGGAAATCCGATGTGATCAGGAGCCGGTGTCGGCCCGCTCATCAAGACTGTCGGAGACCTGGTCGGCAAAGCGCGAGAAGGTCCGCCGCGCATCGGTCCACTGGGCATAGCCGGTGACATCCTGGATATTCCAGCTTTGCCAGCCATAGCTGTAGGTTTCGAGAATCTCGCCATCGGCAGAGATGAGTTCCGCTTCGACTTCGGCGCCGCCGATCGAGATGGAAGAATGGTGCAGGGCGCGCGTGCCGCTCATCTGCGCCATGGTCGGGCGGTTGGGCTGTGCGTTGAGAATCGTCGCGTTGAGCGTATAGCCGCCTTCACCCATCTGGTCGCGGAGCTCGCGCTCCAGCGCAGTGCGCAGATAGCCGGACAGGCGCTCGAGTTCGCGCTCACCAAAGTCCTCTGCGTTTTCAATAAGTTCCGGTCCATAGGCAATCTCGCCAATGGTCACGGGCTGGTCCGCCAGCGACGGGGTGGACAGGGCACCCAGTGCCAGAATGGCCGTCATCGTGCGCAACATAACGCGCCTCCTTGATACGTCTACAAGCAGTCCCTCAAGGCGGAGTGTATCAGTATCAGGGGGTGGTTGAGAAGGCGCTGGCACGCGAAAGCGCGCGCCTGTGCGTCATTTAGTCGTGATCATGATCATGATCGTGGTCATCATCGTCATCACCCGGGGTGACGACATCGATGGCGGCGCCGCCGACGGCGGCCGTGGTGCGGACCGCAGCGCCCGCCGTACCGACGGCAACATCGGTTGCGAGCGCGGCTGCGCCGATGACGAGGCAGCCCGACAGGGCCGGAGCGAGGCCGAGAATGGTGATCAGGGTCAGAATGCGGCGCATGGGTGTCTCCGGTTCAATTGACCCCGTCATGCCAGAGAAGGTGTTTCCGCATGGTGAATGCGGTCTTCACCGTGACAGTGGCGTCAGGTCTCAGCGTCCTTCACGCCACCAGCCCAGACCCAGCATGGCCGCGATCAGCAACACCATGAGCAGGCCGGGCAGAAGCGGTATACGGGTCGAGGCCCGAACGACATAGCGTTCATTGCGCTGCAGACCGAGCCAGGAGCGCCCGGCCTGATCGGCGGACGCCCGGGTCCGGCGCAGGCCTGGCAGATTGGCATTGGGACCGTCGCCAATGGCAAAGAGACCACCACCCGTGACATCGACGAAAGGATCGAGCACATCCGCATTGGGACGCAGATCGGCGTATTCCAGCGGATTGATCGGACCCAGGGCGGCCACTGTCGTCAGATCGCCGGAGCGCAGGCGCACAAGGCCGGAACCGCTGGCCGGGACACGGGCGGCGAAATGGCCCGGCTCGCCTTCGGTCTCGGTCATGGTGACCACATCCTGCCGGCCATCGGGCCAGGTCAGTTGCAAGGGCGGTGGCGTATCGGACAGGGTGACCCGGTCGACCTGGAGTTCGCCATCGGTGGCAAAGGCGGTGAGGCGTTCCTCGTCGAGCTCCGGTTCGCGCATCAGCCAGTGGGCGACGCGGCGGAACATCTCCGCATAGGGGCCGCCGCCTTCAAAACCGCGCGACCAGAGCCAGGTCTGATCCGACATCACGATCGCCGCGCGCCCCTGGCCCGAGCGCTGCACCACGAGGAGCGGGTCGCCATCCGGCGTCTCCAACAGGGTCTCTCCACCCAGGGCCGTGCCGTGGATATGGCGCAGCCAGCGACCCCATTGCGGGCTCTCCCCGCCACCGGCCAGACCGGCCGTGACCGGATGGCGAAGACCGGTATCGGTCGGCTCCGGTGTGAAGGGCGCATCGGTGATATAGCCGGTCGGGCGCACCGGCAGGACAGCAGCCAACGGCGTGCGATAGAGGCTCGGCGGCCCGGCAAAGGGCGGACCGGCGGTGACCAGCAGCGCGCCGCCATTCTCCACATAGCGCGAGATATAGTCGAAATAGAGCGGCGGCATGATGTTGCGACGGCGATAGCGGTCGAAGATCACCAGGTCGAATTCGCTCAGGCGCTCGACGAAGAGTTCCTGCACCGGGAAGCCGATCAGGGCCAGCTCGTCGACCGGAGTCGAGTCACGACGGTCCGGCGGCCTCAGAATGGTGAAATGGACCAGATCCACGGACGGATCGGATTTCAAAAGGTCACGCCAGGCGCGCGCGCCATTATGCGGCTCGCCGGTGACCAGCAGAACACGCAGGCGATCGCGCACGCCGGACACGGAAACGGCGGCGCGGTTATTGATCAGGGAGAGTTCCTGCGGGCCGGCCTCGACCTCGGCCTCGATCACATTCTGTCCGCGGCGTTCAACCGGGACTTCGACCCGGGTCGAGCGACCGATCGGGATGGGATAAACCTGCGGGTCGCCGCCCTCAAAGCGGAACGCGACCGAGGCGGTGCCCTGCACGGCGTCATCCTCGACGCGGATCACGAAGGCCACGGTCTGGCCGACAATGCCGTAGCGCGGCGCTTCCTCGATCACCAGGCGGCGATCCCCGGCAGAACGGTCGCCGGTCATCACATGGTGGATCGGCGCATCGACATTCAGCGCATCCGTGTCGATCGGGGCGTCATGGATCTGCCCGTCAGTGACCAGGACAACACCGGCCAGCCGGTCCGGCGGCGCCGAGGCCAGGGCGGCATTGACCCCGTCAAACAGCATGGTGCCGTCAGCCGTTTCACCAGCCTCGACCTCGATCAGGTCGAGCATCGGGTCATTCTCGGCTTCCTGGCGCAGGGCTTCGGCCATTTCCTCGGACGCTTCGCGGCGCCCGCCGACGGTCATCGAGGCGGAGGTATCGGTGACCAGCACGGCCACATCGGGCAGCGGGTCGCGTTCCTCTTCCACCAGGGAGGGATTGGCCAGGACGAGGGCGATCATCAACACGCCCAGGGAGCGCCAGATCCAACCTGACATTTTCTGCAGGCCGCCGATCGCAATCGCCAACAGGGCGATTCCGGCCAGACCGCCAATCACCGACCAGGGCAGGAGCGGGGCAAAATCAAGCGCCGAGACCGTCGCGCCGAGGGGCAGGCTCTGGGAGACGGTCATTGGCCGAGCCTTTCCAGGATATCGGGCACATGGACCTGATCCGCCTTGTAGTTTCCGGTCAGCGCATACATGGCGATATTGACGCCGAAGCGGATCGCCAGCTCACGCTGGCGTGCGCCGCCTTCAATGGGTGCGGCTGCACCGCCGCCAGCGCCGCGTGCCCAGGCCGTGGCCCAGTCATGCGAACCAATGATCACGCCGGAGGTGCCGTCACGGGAGGCGCCATCGGGATTGGCCTCGACCCAAACCGGCGAGCCGGTGAACCGGCCGGGGAATTCCTGTAGCAGGTAGAAGGCGCGCGTCAGGACATGGTCGGTCGGGATTTGTGACAGGGCCGGGACATCGATGCTGTCGAGCACATTGACCAGGCCGGGATGCGGGGCGCCCGCGCGCAGCATGGCGATATCGGCGTCCTGCGTGTCAAAGACGATCAGCCCGCCGGCAGCCAGGTAATTGGCGACGCGGCGCGAGGCTTCCGGGCTCAGCGGGCCGGCATCCCGGGTGACGGGCCAGTAGAGCATCGGGAAGAAGATCAGCTCATCCGTGTTCACATTCACGGCCAGGGGCGGTTCCGGTTCCATGGCGCTGCGCCGGAATATCTCCTGCGACAGACCGGTCAGACCGTCCTCGCTGCGCGTATCGATCGCGTTGTCGCCGGTGGTGACATAGCCAAAGCGCAAGGTCAGCGCGGCCTGCAGCATCTCGTCGCTCAGCTCGACCCGCTCCGGCGTTGTGTCCTGCGCCTGGACTGGCGGTGCTGCGGCCAGCGGCAGAAGGCCAAGCGCGAGCAGGGCCGCCGCGGTCGCGGCGCCGAACCGTGCGGGCAGGCGACCGGCGAGCCCCAGTGCGATCAAGACGTCCAGGGCGAGCATGACGAGGGCCGCCGCCAGCAGCCAGGCGTCGAAATGCTGGGCGCGGGGACCGTCGAGGCTGGCGAAACGAGCGCCGGGAAGGTCGCGGGGCAGGGGCTCCATGCGGGTATCTGTTCCGATGACATTGAGGGCTGAGGCTGCCGAGCCAAGCCGGTATAGACCGGGAGGGGCGACCGGAGAAACGATTGTGGTGTCGAAGGCGGCAGCGGGAACCGGACGTGCGCTCACCGGTGCCGAGACCAGCTGGCCGCGGGCGTCAAGTGCCTGGTCGAGCACCCAGGCGCCATTGCCGGGCACGGCAGCATTGCCACCCTGCGACAGGCCCATCAGGCGCTGCAGCATGCGGGGGAAGAGGCCGGACAGTGGCAGGTCGGACCAGTCCGGACTGGCCGTGACATGGAAGAGGACAATCCAGCCGCGGGCGCGGCGTTCGGCGGTGACCAGCGGCGTGCCGTCTTCGAGACGGGCCCAGACCCGGTCCGGCGTGGCGCTGCCCGGCTGAGCCAGGACCTGACGGTCAATGGTGGCGGAATTGTCGGCGGGCAAGCCGGCAAAGGGTGAGGTATCCGGGAAACTGGCGATGCGTTGCGGTTCATCCCAGTTCAGCGATCCGCCGAAAAGGCGTCCGCCTTCGCGCAGGATGACCGGCAGGAGATCATCGCCCTGGGCGGCCAGGCGCGGGCCGGCAAAACGGATCAGCACGCCGCCCTCATTGACGAAGTCGACAATGCGTTGATCGTCGGAGCGGGCGCTGTCTGTCATCACCAGCACCGAGACATCCTCGGCCAGCAGGGCATCGAGATCGCCATCGATCAGCTGGGCATGCGGACCAAGCGCGCTGCGCACATAGTGGAGATCGGAGAGGAGGGGCTGCCCTTCATCGCTTTCCAGCGTGATCAGTCCGACCCGCGGGCGCTGCCATTGATCACCCAGCAGGCGGATCGAGGCGGCCGAGCTGCTGCCATTCAGGCGCAGGCTGGCTATGCGATTGCGCAAATCGAGCGGCAGGCTGATATCGGCACTAGCCACCCCTTCACCGGCGGCAAATTGCAGATCGGTACGGGCGATGGCGCGGCCATCACTGCCAAGAGCGGTCACGGCGACGGTGCGCGGGAAATCGCCGCCAGCGCGCAGGACAGAGACGGTCAGCCCATCAGCCGCCGGTTCCGGCGCAGCGAGACCCAGCGGGGCTCGCCCGGCATCGGGTTCGATCACGGTGAGATCACCCAGCGCATCCAGGGCGCGCGAGAGCTCGGCCGCATCGCGGCTGTCGACACCATCACTCAGCCAGGTCACGGCCATGGGCGCACTCAGCGCGCCTTCAGCGCGTGCAGCATTGAGGCGTTCGGCCGTGGCCCCGCGATCGGCGGGCCAGGGCTGGGGTTCGGCGGTTTCCAGCTGGCGGCGGGCACTGTCGGCATTGCCGGGACGCAGGGCGGGCATGGCCTGTCCGGTCGGGGCCGTGGTGATCAGGGTCACCGGTCGACCTTCGCGCTCGGCCTCGTTGATCAGGCGCTCGGCTTCCTGCCGCATGTCATTCCAGGCGGCGGCGCTGGCCCAGCCGCTGTCCATGACGATCAGGGCCGGACGGGTCTCTTCCTCGACGCTGGGCGGCGTCCAGACCGGACGCGCCAGGGCGATAATGACCAGGGCGGCGATCAGGAGGCGGAAAAGGATCAGCCACCAGGGCGCATGCTGCGGGGTCTCGGCATCATCCGGCGCGCCGAGCAGCAGGCGCAGCGGCGGAAAGATGGCGCGTTTGGGCGCTGGCGGCGTGGCGCGCAGGAGCAGCCACAGGAGTGGCAGGGTCAAAAGACCGGCCAGCGCCAGCGGGGCGCCGAAGGAGAGGGGGCCGAGAGCAAACATCAGGTCAGACATCCCTCGCGAGGGCGCGGAACAGGGCGAGTACGGCGCTGGTCGCCGGACGATCAGTGCGGTGGGTCACCAGCGTCCAGCCGTATTGACGGGCCAGGTCGGCGAGGCGTTCGCCATGTTCGGCCCAGCGTTTGCGGTAGGCCGAGCGGGCTTCCTCGGCACGTCCGAAGAGAAGGCTTTCACCGCCACCCGGGTGTTCAAACCGCGTGCGGCCTGCGTAAGGGAAATCCTCTTCCGCCGGATCAACGACGCGCAGGAGGACGCCATGCGCCTCCATGGCCGCAAAGCGCGACAGGCGCGAGGCCCAGGTCTCGATCGGGTCGAGGAAATCGCTGGCCAGCACGACACGGCCAAAGCGGGAAATATTGGGCGCTTCGACCGCCGAGGCATCACCGGGACCCAGCGCCAGGCGGCGCGAGGCGCGCTCCAGGCCGAGGGCACCGGTACGGGCAATGGCGGACTCACCGAGTACACTGACGCGTTCACCGCCTTGGGTCAGCAGGGCCGCAACCGCGATCTGGCAGACAGCCGCGCGGTCAATCTTTGCGCCATGATTGCGGCTCGAGGCATAGCGCATGGAGGCCGAGCCATCGCGCCACAGCCAGACCGTGCTGGCCGCTTCCCATTCATTCTGACGCACGAAGAGCTGGTCGGAACGGGCTGACTGGCGCCAGTCAATCGCCTGACGTCCATCCTCGGGGCGGTGATGCCGATATTGCCAGAATGTCTCGCCAATGCCGGAGCGGCGCCGTCCGTGCACACCCTGGGCGACGGTCGCGGCAATGCGATCCGCTTCGGCCAGCAGGGCGGGCAGGCTGGCGGCCGCGTCTTCGCCTGCATGGCGGAGCGCGACGACCCTTGCCTCATCCTGGCGATTGGCGCCCTGGCTCATGATCAGGCGGCCCGGTCGGCCAGCGATTTGATCAGGCCTTCCAGCGTGTGACCGTCAGCGCGGGCCGCGAAGGAGAGCGCCATGCGGTGTTTCAGCACTGGCTCGGCCAGCGCCGCAACGTCTTCGGTCGACGGGGCGAGGCGGCCTTGCAGGAGCGCGCGGGCGCGGCAGGCGAGCATCAGGGCTTGTCCGGCGCGTGGCCCCGGACCCCAAGAGACGCCCTCCCGCACTTCCGGCACATCGGAATCTTCCGGGCGGGCCAGGCGCAACAGGTCGAGAATGGATTCCAGCACCCGCTCGCCGACGGGCAGGCGACGGACCAAGGCCTGGAGTTTGAGAATCTCCTCGGCGTCCAGCACCGAGACCGATTCGGCCGTATCGGCACCGGTCGTCGCCAGCAGGACGGCGCGCTCGGCCTCGCGGGACGGGTAGGGCACGTCGACGCGCAGCAGGAAGCGGTCAAGCTGGGCTTCGGGCAGCGGATAGGTGCCTTCCTGCTCGATCGGGTTCTGGGTCGCGAGAACGTGGAAGGGCTTTGGCAGGTCGTGACGCTCGCCGGCGACGGTGACATGGCCTTCCTGCATGGCTTGCAGCAGGGCGGCCTGGGTGCGCGGGCTGGCGCGGTTGATCTCGTCAGCCATCAGCAGGCGACAGAAGATCGGGCCGGGCAGGAAGCGGAAATGACGCTTTCCGTCATCGCCTTCCTCGAGCATTTCCGAGCCGAGGATATCGGCCGGCATCAGATCCGGCGTAAACTGGATACGCTTGGTGTCGATCCCGGTCGCGACCGCAATCGTTTCCACCAGGCGGGTCTTGGCCAGGCCGGGCGCGCCAACGAGCAGGGTATGCCCGCCGGACAGCATCGCGGTGAGGCAGAGCTCGACTTCGTTTTCCAGGCCGTAAATCACGCGACCGATGGATTCCTTGACCGCCTTGAGGCGATCCGTCGCGGCGTCGGCTTCAGCAATCAGCTCTGCACCGGGTTCATTCATCTCGGTCATCGTCCTACATTCCTTTCCGATACAGACCCGATATAGGCCAGTTGGCGCGACGCAGCATGGCGTTGCGCAGATAAGGTGTCCATGCCCTCGAACGCGCAATCCCGTGATCCAATGCAGTCACTGCTCAAGGCAGCTCGCGAAGCCGGAACCGGCCTGCCGCCGGTCGAGCGCTGGCATCCCGAATATTGCGGGGAGATGGACCTCGTCATCAAGCGGGACGGGTCATGGTGGCATGAAGGTGTGCGCATCACGCGGGACCGTCTTATACGGCTGTTTGCCACAATCTTGCGGAAAGATGACGACGGCATTCATTATCTCGTGACGCCGGTTGAGAAAATCGGCATCGAGGTGGAGGTCGCGCCCTTCCTGGCGGTGCGAGTCGACGCGGTTGGCGAAGGCCGCGAGCAGTCGCTGATTTTTACTACCAATATGGATGAATTGACCGAAGCAGGACCTGACCATCCGATCTCGGTATCGATTGACCCGGTAACCGGTGAGCCGACACCGCTGGTACATGTTCGCGGCAAACTGGAAGCGCTGATGACACGGCCGGTCTTTTACGAGTTGGCGGAGCGCGCCGTCGAGCATGACGGCAAGACCGGTGTGTGGAGCGGCGGCGTTTTCTACCCGCTCGGTGATGATGATGGCGACGACGGCGATGCGTGAGGCCGAGACGCTGGTCGCCCATTTGCGCGACCGGCTCGACCCGATCGATGCCCCGCCCGAGCGGCCGCGCTTCGGTGATGCCGATCTCAATGGTGACGCGCCCGTTCCGCCGGAACTCGCCGATGTGGAAATTCGCGATGCGGCTGTGATTGCGCCGCTCATCCTGCATGACGGCCCGCCGCGTCTGCTATTGACCGAGCGAGCCTCGCATCTGCCGCGCCATGCCGGCCAGATCAGCTTTCCCGGCGGCCGGATCGATGCCGGCGGCGAGACCGCAGCCCAGGCGGCGGTGCGCGAGCTGGAGGAAGAGGTCGGGATTGGCGGGCATCATGTCGAGCTGATCGGTCGCTTCGACAGCTATGCCACGGTGACCGGCTATCACGTCACGCCCTTTGTCGGCGTGATCAAACCAGGCTTTACCTTGCGTCCGGACCCGGGCGAGGTCGCGGATGTCTTCGAGACACCCTTTGACTTCCTCATGGATCCGGCCAATCACCAACGCCACTCGCGTGAATGGCAGGGCCATGTCCGACACTATTATGCGATGCCCTGGGAGGGGCGTTATATCTGGGGGGCGACAGCGGGCATGCTGAAATCCCTGCACGACAGGCTATATGGTTGAATCATGATCCGCATCACGCTCATTGAAATTGCCTCCTTCCTGCTGCCCTTCGCCTTGTTCATGATCTGGCAGCGGCTCTCCTCGGGCAGACCGGACGCCGGTCGCCTGCCAACTTTGCGCCTGGCTGCGGCCGGTGCCGGCCTGGCCGTGATCATGATGCTGGTGCTCGTCGTCTTCGACGCCAGCCGTGCCGGTCATGCCGGCGAGCGTTATGTCCCGCCGCAGAACATCGATGGCCGGATCGTGCCGGGCCATTTCGTGCCGGCCGAGGAAGACGAGACGGCAGGCGATATCGAGCCGACGCCCGGAGATGACGACCCGCAATGACGGCCACAAGGCTCGACCCGGCTCACCATGACTGGATGAGGGCCGCGCCGACCCGCAAGGTCATGGCGGCCCTCGACGCCGCGGACCTGGGCGAGTCACGCTTTGTCGGCGGATGTGTGCGCAATGCGCTGCTGGGCGCACCGGTGGCCGATATTGATATCGCCACCCAGCTCGATCCCGACCAGGTCATTGCCGCGGCCCGGGCCGCCGGTCTCAAACCGGTCCCGACTGGCAAGGCCCATGGCACGATTACCGTGGTGGCCGATGGCCAACCTTTTGAAGTCACCACATTGCGCCGGGATGTCGCCACCGATGGCCGCCGCGCCGTGGTCGCCTTCACACTAGACTGGGCCGAGGACGCGCAGCGCCGCGATTTCCGGCTCAATGCACTTTATGCCGATGCTGCGGGTGTCGTGCATGACCCGACCGGCGGTCTCGCCGACCTGCCGGATCGGCGCTTTGTGTTCGTCGGCGAGGCGGGTGACCGGATCTGCGAAGACTATCTGCGCATCCTGCGCCTGTTCCGCTTCGAGGCCTGGTATGGCAGCGGCTCACCGGACGCAAACGCGCTCGAAGCGGTGCGTGCACACGCGCAGGGTCTGCATAAATTATCCGCCGAGCGAGTGTGGTCCGAACTGAAAAAACTCCTGTCCGCACCTGATCCGCGGGCGGTCCTTAAGGTGATGCGCGATTTCGGCCTACTGGAAATGATGCTCGGAGTGAACGGATCATTAAGAGTCCTGGGCGGTATCATTGCGCAAGATGTAGACTACGGATTAGCGCCCGATTCGATGCTCAGATTTGCGGCGCTCGCCGATGGCGGACCGGAAAGGATCAGGACCATGGCAGCCAAGATGAAAATGTCGAACGCGGAAGCCCGTCGCCTCCAGGGCGCCGTCGACCCCTCGGCCCGGGACGACGTGACCGAGGCTTTCTCCGATCTCCAGGCCGCGGAACGTGCGCTGATGAAGCTCGGCGCCCGTGCCTTTGAAGACCAGGTCCGCCTCCAGGCGGCCGGCGAGGTGGCTCCGCCGCCGCGCGACTGGCAATTGCTCGCCAGATTTGCCCGCGAGTGGCAAGAGCCGGAATTCCCGGTCAAGGGCGGCGATCTCATCCTTCTGGGCTATGAGCCCGGCCCGATGCTCGGCGACGCGCTGGACGAGCTCAAGGCGCTGTGGATTGCCGACCGGTTCGAACCCACCAAGGACGAGCTGATCGCCAAGTTGAAGACGCACTAGGCCGTCAGCGCCAGCCTTCACAGATAAAAACCCCGGCCTCACTGCCGGGGTTTTTTCTTGGCCGGAACTGATCCCTGTCAGATATCCAGATCCAGATACATGGCCGTGAAGCCGAGCGTATCGACCGCGCCGTGGGCGAGGATGTTTGGCCACAGATTGCGCTTGTTGGCGAGGTAGAGTGCGCCCAGGGCAAGGCCGATCAGGCCCGTCACCACAAATCCGCGGAAACCTTGATAATAGGCATGCACGGCACCGAAGATGAGGGCCGGGATCAGGATGGCGATGAAGCTGGCCCAGCGGGCATTGGGCAGAAAGCGGCCGACCCGGTCGATCAGATAGCCGCGAAAGAAGATTTCCTCGCCAAAGGCGGCACTGGTCCAGATGATGGCCAGCCACATCAGGTAAACCGGCAGATTGCCCTCGACATTGCCCCAACGGGCTTCCACGCCCTCCGGCGTCTCATCGACATTCCAGGCCCCCAGGGCATCGCCGAGATAGGCGGCGCCGGCTCCGATACCGATGATCACGATCACGCCCAGAAGGGCCTGCGGCAGGATCAGCGGGCCGGACCACCAGTGGCGCAGTTTGCGAAAGCCGAGATTGGCCCAGCTCTCCTTCCGGAAATAGCTGATGAGGGCAATGGTGGTGATCGTGCAGCCCATCGAGAACGGGCCGGCGAAGCGCCAGTCGACCTGGTCGAACAGGGCCTTCGAGCCGGTCATCACGATCGCCACCAGGACGAGTTCGATGAGCAGCTCGATCCGGCTGCGATGGGACGGGGTGAGAGACATGGGGCATTTCCTTCAACGCGGCCGCCTGGTTGGCGGTCAGTGAAGGACAGGGTGGCGATGTGTCGGGATGGGGTCTTGTATGATCGTGCGGGCGAACTGGCCGGGCGTGATGCCATAGGCGGCCTTGAAATGGCGGCTCATATGGGCCTGGTCGACAAAGCCGGCATCCTGCGCCGCGTCCGCCAGGCGGTCGCCGTCGGCAATGGCCTGGCGGACCTGATCGAGGCGGCGCTGGGTCAAGTATCGCGCCGGGCTGGTTCCGCGCAGGGCGCGAAAATCCCGGCTCAATTGCCAGCGATCCATTCCGGTCAGGGCCTCCAGCTCGGCCAGTGAAACGCCACGCTGGCTGTGGCAGCGGATATGTGCGCAAGCGGCCTCGACGACGGCCCGGCTGACCGGGCTCGTCGCACTGGGTGCGTCACTGACGCCGTCCAGCGCCAGCGCCAGGTCGATGAGCGCGCTTTCGGACTGCAGGTTATCGCTCAACGGCGCAGGTTCCAGCAGGGCGCGAACGGCCCGCATCAGTGCGGGGTCGCGGCTGACCCCGCCGGGCAGGAAGGGCAGTCCGCCTCCGGGCCGGTATTGTGCGAGCGTTTCCGGCAGAATGCTCAGCCCGGCATAGCCGAAACCGCCCGTATCGCCGGGACGACCGTCATGCAGCTCATCGGGATGCAGGACGACCACGGCGCCGGGCTGGGAACGGCGGGTCGCTCCGCGATAGTCAAAGTCCTGAACGCCGCGTGTGGTCAAGGCGAAGACATAGGTGTCATGGCGATGCGGCGCGAAGGCTGTCGCGACGATGTCGGCGCGAAAACGCTGGAAGGGCTGGGAAATCTGGGTCTGGGGCACGACGGGCTCGCCTCTTGGCTTCACCCGTTTGATGCGGCCCGATCCGCTATTGGATGCGGGCTGTCTGTGATTGCTCGCGCCGGCCGATCACCCGATCAGGCCGGACGCGGTCTGATAGGCCTGGCTGGCGCGCTGCGAGATGTCAGCTTTGTCGGCGGTGCCGCCCAGCGCGTCGCGGATGCGCTGCTGGATTTCCATCTCGATACGCTCGCGCTCCTCCTCGGGCAGGGAGGCCAGGGAGTCCTCACTCAAGCCTTCCCGCTCCAGATATTGCGCCCGGATGCGTTCTGCCGGCGTCATGTTGGCCCAGCGGAGGAATTCGGTGACGGCGACGGATTCCTCTGTCGACAAGGCCTTGGAGGCGGGTTCGGCCGGCGTCGGGCGTGGGTTTGCAGCGGGTTTCGCATCGGTCTCGGCCGCCGAATATTGGCGCGCGGCTGCCGTGGAAGTCCGGACCTCTTCGGGGCGGACCGCCTCGGGGCGGGATGTCGCGGTGAGAAACGGGTTTGCGCCCGTCGGGCCGATACCGGCAATACTCATTGTCTGACGCCTTGCTACAAACTCACAACCAGTGGGCTGCAACCCGGATGCCAGCTCAACGCGCTGAGATCGCCTGCTATTTCGTGATCTGTTGGGGCCGGCCCCGGCGGGGAATTGCCGGGGGCTCAACCTTGCCGGGCAGGAAGTGCCCGGTTTGCCCGGCTTACGGCCACTTCGCTTCTGGCGGCATGGACGACAGGATGGACTTCACATTGCCACCCGTCTCCAGGCCGAACTTGGTGCCCCGGTCGTGCAGGAGATTGAACTCGGCGTAGCGGCCGCGCCGGATCAACTGTTCCTCGCGGTCTTCGGCGGTCCAGCTTTCGCCCATCCGGCCGCGGACGATTTTCGGATAAATGTCCAGGAACGCCCGGCCCACATCGCGGGTAAAGGCGAAATCGGCATCCCAGTCGCCGGTATTGTGGCGGTCGTAGAAAATTCCGCCAATCCCACGCGGTTCATCGCGGTGGGGCAGGTAGAAATATTCGTCGCACCATTTCTTGAAGCGGGCGTGGAAATCCTCGCCATGCGCGTCGCAGGCCGTCTTGCAGGCGGCATGGAAGGCCTTCGCGTCCGGATGGTTCTGGGTCCGGGCGCTGTCGAGCACGGGGGTGAGGTCCATGCCGCCGCCAAACCACCACTCGGTTGTGGTGATGAAGCGCGTATTCATGTGCACGGCCGGCACTTTGGGCGACCACATATGGGCGATCAGCGAGATCCCGGTGGCGAAGAAGCGCGGATCCTCGGCCGCGCCCGGGATTTGCTGGCGGAATTGTTCGGAGAATTCGCCTTGCACCGCCGAGACATGCACGCCGACCTTTTCGAACAGGCGCCCGCGCATGATCGCCATGGTCCCGCCGCCCTCATCCTTCGACCCGTCACCACGGGTCCAGGCTTCGCGTTCGAATGTGCCGGCCTCGCGGGGATAGAGCTGATCGGGGGCCTCGTGTTCGAGGGCTTCGAATTCGGCGCAAATCTGATCGCGCAGGTCTTCAAACCAGCATTGCGCGCTTTCGCGCTGGATATCGGTGGCGGCGGCGGCGGGGGCGGATGTGTGTGTCATGCGGCGATGTTTAGCGCAGCAGGTCAGGAGGGCAAGCGCGGCGGTATGTGCCCTCCCTTTGTCATCCCTGACGGACGCCCCGCGCAGGCGGGGCGGAGATCAGGGACCCAGGTGTTCGAGCATGTAGGTCCCCGCCTTGCGTCCGGCCTGCGCCGGACATTCAGCGGGGATGACAAGGTTTGGTGCGGTCGGCGGCAGGTTCACCAAAGCTGCCGCGACGCCTCCGCCAGGGCGATTCCCGCGGAGACCGTCACATTCAGCGAGCGCATGCCCTCGCGAATCGGAATCCGGACGCGACATTCCGCCGCGTCATGGACATCATCGGGAACACCGGCGCTTTCGCGACCGAAAAGCAGTCGGTCGTCTGCTCTGAATGAAAAATTCCACAGCTCTCCGGCGCCCTTTGTCGTGAACAGGACGAGGCGGCCCGAAGCGGCTTCTGCACTTGCCTGATAGGCGTTCCACGAGGCGTGACGCACCGGTTGAATGGCCGCCTTGTAGTCCATGGCGGCGCGCCGAATCCCCTTGTCCGTCAGGGGAAAGGCGCAGGGTTCGATGACGTCGAGTTCCGCCCCGAAACAGGCTGCAACCCGCATCGCTGCCCCCAGGTTTTGCGGAATATCCGGTTGAAAAAATACGATCCGCATTCTAAGCCGCGCTGAGACTGGACCCAACTGCATGCATGCGGCATTGCGCCACCTACTGGTCAGTGCGTCCGGGAGTAGTTTATACCGCGTCAAAGCCCGCATGTGCGGGCACGTCAAGTGAGACGTGGTTTTTCTGGGGCAGGGCCCGCATCCCGCGGTCCCGTAATGGATAAGAGAAGAGGTCGGCTCGTGACGGAAGAGAACGGCGCGCCCGGTGCAGACGGTCAGGAACCGTCCCGCCGCGACTTCATCTATATCGCTGCTGGCGGCGCGGCCGCTGTTGGTGGCGGTCTCGTGGCTTGGCCGTTCATCGATCAGATGAATCCCGCAGCGGATACGCTCGCGCTGGGATCCATCCGGGTCGATGTCTCGGTGGTAGCGGTCGGATCGGAAATCACCGTCATGTGGCGCGGTGGTCCGGTCTTTATCCGTCACCGCACCGAGGAAGAGATTGCCGAGGCCCAGTCGGTCGAGCTCAACGCTCTGCCCGACGAAGAGGCCCGCAATGACAATCTGCCGGCCGGCACGCCGGGTACGGACGCCAACCGCGTCCTGCGCCCGGAATTCCTGATCGTGAAGGGCAATTGCACCCATCTGGGCTGTGTGCCGCTCGGTCTGGGCGCCAATACCGGCGATTATGATGGCTGGTACTGCCCGTGCCACGGATCGCATTACGATACCTCGGCCCGCATCCGTCGCGGACCGGCACCGGAAAACCTCCCGGTCCCCGACTACTTCTTTGAGACCGAGACAACCGTGAAAATCGGTCTGTCACCTGAAGAAGCCTCTAACTCCGGGTGGGCTGTATCATGAGCGGACCTTCGACCTACAATCCGTCGACCGGCATCGAGAAATGGCTCGATGAGCGTCTCCCGATCATCCGCCTCGGCTATGACAGCTTTGTCGACTTCCCGACGCCGCGGAATCTGAACTACTGGTGGACGTTTGGCGGTATTCTCGCCGTCTTCCTGATGATCCAGATCATCTCCGGCATCGTCCTGGCCATGCACTATGTGGCGCACGAAGATTATGCCTTCGAGAGCGTCCAGCGCATCACCCGCGACGTGCCGTTCGGCTGGCTGATCCAGTCCATGCACGCCAATGGCGCCAGCTTCTTCTTCGTGGCGGTCTACCTGCACATGTTCCGGGGTCTCTATTACGGCTCCTACAAGGCGCCGCGCGAGATCCTGTGGATCCTCGGTGTCGTGATCTATCTCCTGATGATGGCAACCGGCTTCATGGGCTATGTCCTGCCCTGGGGTCAGATGTCCTATTGGGGCGCGATGGTGATCACCAATCTGGTTGGTGCCTTGCCCTTTATCGGTGAAGCCATCCGCGAATGGCTGTGGGGCGGCTTCTCGGTCGGCCAGGCCACGCTGAACCGCTTCTTCTCGCTGCATTACCTGCTGCCCTTCGTGATCGCGGCCGTTGTCGGCCTGCACATCTGGGCGCTGCACGTGCCGGGCAATGGCAATCCGGTCGGCCTCGAGGCTCGCAAGGGCAAGGACAACAAGAAGGACACGCTGCCCTTCCACCCGTACTACACGGTGAAGGACGGCTTCGCGATCATCGTCTATCTGATGGTTTTCGCGGTCTTCGTCTTCTTCCTGCCGACCGTGCTGGGCCATGCCGACAACTATATCGAGGCAGACCCGCTGGTGACCCCGGCGCATATCGTTCCGGAATGGTATTACCTGCCTTTCTACGCGATCCTGCGTGCCATCACCTTCGACATCGGTCCCATCGACGCCAAGCTTGGCGGTGTGCTGGCCATGTTCGGCGCCATCGGCATCCTGTTCGTCCTGCCCTGGCTGGACACCTCCAAGGTGCGCTCGATGCGCTACCGTCCGCTGACGCGCTGGTTCTTCATCTTCTTCGTGGTGGCAGCACTCGGCCTCGGCTGGTGCGGCGCCAAGAACCCGGATGATTTCGTGATGGGGATTGAGGGCTTCAAATTCCTCTATCTCGGTCAGTTCCTGACCTTCTACTATTTCGCCTACTTCATCGTCGTTCTGCCGGTGTTGGGCATCATTGAAAAACCCAAGGAGCGTCCGGCCTCGATCGAAGCCGCGGTTCTTGGAACGGACAAGGCCTGAGGGGAGCGACGATCATGAAGATGACCCGCATTTTCGCCGCCGCCATTGCGGCCCTTGGCTTCGCTGGCACAGCGGCCGCCTTCGAGGGCGACCAGCACACGCCGCACGCGCACCACTGGCATCATGACGGCCCGTTTGGCACCTATGACCGCCAGGCCGTCCAGCGTGGCTACCAGATCTACCAGGAGGTTTGCGCCTCCTGTCACTCCATGGACCTGATGCGTTTCCGCAATCTGGCCCAGCCGGGTGGGCCGTTCGAGGAGGAAGCCTTTCCGAACCCGAACGACAATCCGATCGTGATGCAGATCGCGGCCAGCTATACCCGCGTCTGGGACATGGATGAGGTCAATGAGGACGGTGATCCGGTGGAACGTCCGGGCCTGCCGTCCGACCCCTTCCCGGCACCCTTCGACAATGCGCAGCAGGCCCGTGCCTCCAATGGCGGCGCCTACCCGCCGGACCTGTCGCTGATCGTCAAGGCCCGTGGCCATGGCGAGAATTACATCTACGCCCTGCTGACCGGATATGAGGAGGCGCCTGCCGACTCGCACCTGGCGCCGGGTCAGTATTACAACCCGTACTTCCCGGGCGGCGCCATCGCCATGGCTCCGCCGCTGGCAGACGGCATCATCGAGTATGCCGACGGGACGGAAGCCTCCGTCGAGCAGATGGCCGAGGATGTCACGACCTTCCTCAGCTGGGCCGGTGACCCGCATATGGAGAAGCGCAAGCAGATGGGTGTGATGGTGCTCATCTACCTGCTGATCTTCGCGATTCTCGTCTATCTGGCCTATCGCCAGATCTGGTCGAATGTGAAGCACTAGGCTTTACGGCTCGACGACATGATTTGAAGGGCCGCGGACCTAGTCTGCGGCCCTTTTCGTTTCCGGCTGGCACCGGCGCTCAAGGGGCAATGACCATGACGACCTGGACACTCGGCATCATCGGTGGCTCGGGCCTCTATGCGCTTGACGGGCTCAGCGATGTCCGCACGGACACCATCGAGACCCCATGGGGCGCTCCGTCCGCACCGCTGACCCGCGGTCATCTCAACGGGATCGAGCTGGTCTTCCTGCCGCGCCATGGCGCCGGGCATGCCATCCCGCCGTCGGAGATACCCTTTCGCGCCAATATCGCGGCGCTGAAAATGGCCGGCTGCACCGACCTTCTCTCCATCTCCGCCTGTGGATCGCTGCGGGAGGATTTGCCGCCGGGCCAATTCGTCATGGTCGACCAGTATGTCGACCGCACGGTGGGGCGCCAGCGCTCCTTCTTCGGGACGGGCTGTGTCGCCCATGTGCCGATGGCACAGCCGGTCTGTTCGCGCCTGGCCGGTCTGGCCGCCGAAGCCGGTGAGGCGGAGGCTGTGCCGGTCACCCGCGGCGGCACCTATCTGGCGATGGAAGGGCCGCAATTTTCCACCCGTGCCGAGAGCGAGCTGTATCGGCAATGGGGGATGGATGTGATCGGCATGACCAACATGCCCGAGGCCCGTCTGGCCCGCGAGGCCGAGCTGCCCTATGCCTCCATCGCCATGGTCACCGATTATGATTGCTGGCGCGATGTCGGCGAAAGTGTTGACGTCGCCACGGTACTGGCCGTGATGAAGTCGAACACCATCGCCGCCAAACGCCTGCTCGCGCGGCTGGCCGCCACACTCGCGCAGACACCGCGAACGCCGGCGCCGGGCGGGATCGAGACCTGTCTCGATTCGGCCATCATCACCCCGCCGACGGCCCGTGACCCAATCCTGGTGAAGCGGTTGCAGGCCATCGCTGGCCGGGTGCTCTGATCGCGCCTCACGGGCATTTCACTGGACCGGTGCCGGGCGCAGTGCTTGGATGGCATCATGTTGATCCGCCTGCTGTTCCTGATTGCCGCCAGCCTGGCGCTTGTCGTGCCTGCTTCCGTCCAGGCGGCTGACCGCCTATCCTTCATGCCGCTCGACCCGGACAGTTTCGCCGATAGTCGCAATGGCGTCGTGCGCCTGTTTTGTGAGGACCCGACGAATGGTCATGCCTATGTCAGTCGGGCCGTATTGCTGGATGTATCGGGCGCGCGTGGCGATCATGACGTCCTGCTCGCCGCGCGTCACGGCGTGACCGGTCAAGGCGGCGAGCGTCAATGCCGGGTCTATGGCGAGGACGAAGAGACCGGCCGGATCATCGAAATGGTCCTCGCCCCGCAGGACCCGCGCGAGGACAATGAATTCGGCGAGGACTGGGCAATCCTGAGAACCGCCGGACGGCTGCCCGCCGGCATCACGCGCCTGCAGGCGGCCGGTGCCGGTCCCGGCATCACGGGCGGCCTGACGATGGTCAATCGGGTCATGGACAATCGCGCCTGCCGCGTCGAGCGGATCGAGCACTGGGCCGATGAGCGTCTCATCGTGCATACCTGTCCTTCGCGTCCGGGCCTGTCCGGCTCGCCCATGGTGACCATGATCAAGGGCGTGCCGCATGTGGTCGGCTTGCACGTCGGTCAATATGTGATGTTGCAGGAGGATAGTCGCCGCTACGGCGTCGCCCGACGCTTGTCGGACCACTTTCTTGAAACGCTGATCAGCTTCATCGAGGCGGATACAGCGCGCTGATCCCTGCCCCCTTTCCCCGTCCGCAGGCCTCGTCCATAACAGGGCTCCAATGGGGAGTGGGACATGTTTGTGATTTCCGGAATTTATCTCGCCGCCATGGCGGTTCAGGACCTGACTTTCCCAACGCCGCGTCCGGCCGTGGAGTGTGCGGCCCATCTGACCAATTGGAATGCCCGCCGCAATTGCCTGCGTGACCTGCTGGACACGGCCGAGGACCGGCTCGACACCGCCGCCGAGGCGGCGCGCACGGAAGCCGAGGCCGTCGACGCCGATTCCGGCGGGCGCTTCGGCGCTCTTGAAGCCTTCGATGCGGCCCAGTCCGCCTGGACGACCTATCGCGACGCCGAATGCACGCGCCGCTCAGCGGCGATGTTCCTGTCCGAGGCCTCGCGTGAGGAAATCACCCTGGATTGCCAAATCAGCCTGACCCGGGCCCGCGCCGACGAGCTCGCGGAGCGCTGAGGTGGAGACGCCGATCCTCTATATCGGCAATCGCCGCTTCTCCAGCTGGTCGCTGCGCGCCTGGCTGGTGATGAAGAAGGCGGGCCTGGCCTTTGACGAGACGCTTGTACCGCTCAACCAGGCGGATACCCGGCAGGCCCTCTCGGCGATCTCGCCGGGCGGGACGGTGCCAGCGCTGCACACCCGCAATGCGGTGATCTGGGACTCCCTGGCGATCTGCGAATGGGCGGCCGAACAGGCGCCGGAACTCTGGCCGGTCCATGAAGGTCAGCGCGGCCGCGCCCGGTCGGCGGTCGCCATGATGCATGCCGGTTTCATGGCCCTTCGCGAGACTTGTCCGATGGATCTGTGCCGGTCGCCCTCGGCGATTATGCTGACTGATGCCACCCAGCTGGATATCGCCAGGCTCCAGGCCCTCTGGCATGATGTCAAAAGCGTCGATGGTCCCTGGTTGTTCGGGCGCTGGAGCATTGCCGACGCCGTCTTCACGCCGGTTGCGGCGCGTTTTTATGCCTATGACATTCCCCTGCACGCTGAGGCGCAAGCCTATTGCGACACGCTGCTGGCCGATGAAGACTATCGCGTCTGGCACCAGGCCGCCCAGGCCGAGACTTTCGCCAACCCGTATGACAACCCGATCTAGCGCGAGACCGAGACTGAACCCATGGATTTGAAAGCCGCGATCCGCACCATTCCGGACTATCCCAAGCCGGGTATCCAGTTCCGCGATGTCACCACGCTGATCGGCGATGCGCGTGCCTTCCGCGTCGCCGTCGATCGCATGGTTCAGCCCTGGGCCGGGGCCAAGATCGACCAGGTCGCCGGCACCGAGGCCCGCGGCTTCATTCTCGGCGGCGCTGTCGCCCACCAGCTCTCGGTCGGCTTCACGCTCGTGCGCAAGCGCGGCAAGCTGCCCCATCGCACCCTGATCGAGGAATACGAGCTGGAGTACGGCCAGGATGCGATCGAGATTCATGTCGATGCCATCACCGAAGGGGACCGGGTCCTTCTGGTTGATGATCTCATCGCAACCGGCGGTACGGCCGAGGCGTCGATCAAGCTTCTCCAGCGGGCGGGGGCAACGGTTGTCGGCGCCGCCTTCATCATCGATCTGCCCGATCTGGGCGGAGCCAAGCGTATCGAGGCGCTGGGCGTTCCGGTCTCCAGCCTGGTGGCGTTCGAGGGGGATTAGGCACGCTTTGTATTGCTCTCCGATATGTGATCGGATCGCGCGCCTTGCGACTTTCCTGCCCCAGCTTTGCAGCTAGGGTGCCGGTCTGAAATACGGGGAAAGACATCATGTTCGTCGGTCACTACGGTCCGGCCCTTGCCGGCAAAGCCATCGCCCGGTCAGTGCCGCTCTGGGCCTTTTTCCTGGCGGTGCAGTTTGTTGATGTCCTGTGGGGCGTTTTCATCGCCAACGGCATCGAGCATGTCCGTATCGTGCCCGGCTTTACCGAGGCCAACCCGCTCGACCTCTATGACATGCCGATAACCCATTCCCTGCCGGGCGCGCTGGGCTGGTCGGTGTTTGCCGGTCTTGTCTGGATGGGGCTTGCGCCGCGTCAGAAACGCCTCGGCGGTCTGGCGATCGGGCTGGCAGTGTTTTCGCACTGGCTGCTCGACCTGATCGTGCATGTGCCTGATCTGGAATTATGGCCGGGCGGGATGCGGGTCGGGCTCGGACTTTGGAATAATTACCCGCTCGCCCTGGCGGTCGAGTTCGGCGTCCTGTTGGGCGGATTTCTTCTCTATTTGCGTATGACCGAGGCGAAAGGCCTGATCGGCCGTGTCTGGCCGTGGATCTTCATGGCGCTGCTGGCGCTTGCGGAGTACGCCAATCACGCCGCGCCGATCCCGGAAGACCTGGCGGTGGCAGGCTATATGGGAACCGCGACTTTCCTCATCCTGACCGCGCTGGCCGCGATTTGTGATCTCACACGCAAAACCCGGTAGCTCTCGTGAAAAGGCCCGACGCACTGTGCGCCGGGCCTCTCCTGTTGCGATTGCTGCGTCGTCCTAGTCCGCGATCAGCGCGCGCACATCGTCCGTCATCTCGAGAAGCGATGGCTCGTGGATATACATCATGTGTCCGGCTTCGTAGTAACGGAAGTGGACACGGTCCTGGACGAAACCGGGCTGGTTGAACATCAGCTCGGCGGCGAAGAAGGGCGTCGCCAGGTCGTAATAACCCTGCTGCACCAGCACTTCGAGATCGCTGTTCTGGCGCATGGCGCGAGAGATCCAGGGCGCGACATTGATGTAGTTGTTATTGCCCGTCCGACCGGCATCCCAGTTCCAGCCGCCAATGCCGCCGATGGTGGAATAGTATTCCGTCATCTCGACGCCCAGCGTGCGACCGAAATAGTCGAGCATGGAGGCGGTGAAGCTGGCATCAATGCCATAAAAGCTCGGATCGGTTTCCGGCGTGTCGCCGATCCCATCGACCTCGACCCCGGTATAGCGGCTGTCCAGACGTCCCACGGACAGGCCTTCATCGCGGCGCAGCTCACGCATGAAACGCTGCAGGGAGACGCGCATATTGGCGCGGTCGAGGAAGGTCTCTGACAGGCCGGTGAAGGCGGAGAGCTGGCCGATCACGTCGGCTTCGCGGGCCGGGTCCAGGGTCACGCCGCGCATCAGGGCCGGCATGTAGTCCTCGATGGCAAACTCGCGGGCCGCGGCGAGGAAGGCCTCGATATCATCATTCCAGGCCGAGCGATCGATCTTGCCGTGATACCAGGCCGTTGCGGCATAGCCCGGCATCAGGCCGACATAGCCGATATCATTGCCGTTGGAGGTGTCGTCATAGCGAAAGTCCAGCACGGTGGAGATCAGCGCCACGCCATTGATGGCGACATCGGTATAGCCGCCCTCCAGCTGGTTCAGCAGCGAACCGATACGCAGCGTGCCATAGCTCTCGCCCAGGAGGTATTTCGGCGAATTCCAGCGCTGATGCTCGGACAGCCAGATGCGGATGAATTGCGCCAGGCTCTCGCCATCCTCATTGACGCCCCAGAAATCATCACCCGAGCTCTCGCCCAGGGCGCGCGACCAGCCGGTGCCGACCGGGTCAACGAAGACGAGGTCAGCCACATCGAGGATGGAAACGGTGTTCTCCACCATGTCGAAGGGGGCTGCGCCATCATCGCCGGCATCGGGCAGGACGAGGCGCTGCGGGCCGAACACGCCCATATGCAGCCACAGGCTGGCCGAACCCGGCCCGCCATTGAAGACGAAGGCGACCGGACGCGTGCGCGGATCATCCGTGCCGTCGGCGATATAGCTGGTGGCGAAGATCGAGGCGGTCGGATTGCCGTCTTCATCGCGCAGGAAGGTCTCGCCCGCCGTGGCGGTGTAGCGGATACGCTCGCCATTGACGGTGACCTGGCCACGGCTTTCCCAGCTGCGCGGCTCCGGCGTTGCATCGTCCTGGGCGACGGCCGGCAGTGTAAGGGCGACCGCTGTGATGGCGGCGGCGAATAGTCGGAACATGGTGAAACTCCCCGATGGTTTGACCGGTTATGGTTGGCGGGGAGAGTAGGGCGCTCGCGCGGCCAGGCAAAGCCCGCATGGTGTGCGGCTTTGCAACCGGCGGGGCTAGCAGTCGGCGGTGTGGGCGACGATCCGCATTTCCACAAACAGGGCGTCGGACCATAATTGCTCGACGCCAATTCCTGACCAGGCCGGCCAGGGCTGCTCGGTGATGAATTCCTCCCGCACGGCGCGGAAGATTTCCTGGTGCTCGCGCATATCGACGTGGAAGCTGGTCACTTCGACGACGTCATGCCAGTCGCAGCCGGCGCTGGCCAGAACCGTCCCCGCGCGCTCGAACGCATCCCGAATGGCGGCCTCATAGGCGTCTGGCGTCCGTGCCTCGCTCAGCCGGATATAACCGACGACGCCTGACAGATAGAGCCGGTCTCCCGCGCGCACGGCCGAGGACATCCGGAAATGCTCCGCGCCCTCACGATCAGCCGGAGGGATGAAGGCTTCGACCGCCGGGCGCTCCACTGCGGAGGCAGGGGTGGCCTGAAGCAGAGTGGTAAGGGCTGCAAGCGCAAGCAAGGTCATGGCATATCTCCGTTTTGCGGACGATAGCCGCCAGGGCGCGCAGGGCGGGATCGCGAAGTCAGAACGCCGCGTCACATCAGCGTGAGGCTCAGCGCTTCTTCTCCACCAGAAGGGTCTTGGGACGCCGCTCGCGGGCGGTCTTGAACAGCTGGAAGCTCTGATTGACGAAATTGGTCACATCGGTGAGCGAGCGCATGAAGCCCATCAATTCCTCGGTCATCTCGGCCTCCACGAGGCGCAATGGCGATGCCGGGTCACCGCCCTCGAAGCGGACATAGAAGAGGGGTTCGCCGCGCTTGAGAATGAGGTCCTTTTCCAGATCATGCCATTCAAAGGCCCACATATGGGGGCGCGGCCAGATATCGGCCGGGAAGCGTCCGCACAGCATGACGCCGGGCCGGCTCTGGGTCTCGTAATGCAGGAAGGGCGGGAACTGATTCACATAAAGCGGGTCATCCGAGACGAAGACATAGGGGGTCACCAGTTGCAGCATGGGCCGGGACGGGTGGCGCCACTCATTTTGTGGCGACATCATCAGGATTTGCTGCAGGCCGGCCGGGCGGGTCGACGCCTGCGGACCCTCGATATTGGTCAGCTGCAGCTGACCCTGGGCGTTGCGCACCATGCGCAGATGCACATCGATCGGGCAGGGAATGGCATAGTGCCGACGGTCAAACTCGATCGCGGCGGGACAGGACAGGGCGGATTTCGAGGTCGCCGGCTTGTCATGGTCAAAGCTGACCGGCTTGGGCGCATCCCAGATCAGGCTCGACTTCTCGTCCTTGAGAAACCAGCCGGCCTTCATCACCCGGCGTTCGCCATGGGCGGCTTCATCCTGCATGCGGCGATAGAGTTTCACGAACATGTGGCGGCGTCCCTCAAAGCTGTCCCGAGCCCCGCGAAAGCTAGGACAAGCCCGGCTCCGAGGCGAGGGCGGTTTTGCAGGTGGTGGCGTCCGGGCCCGCTCCGCGCTATAGCGCCGCCATGAATTATCGCCACGCTTTCCATGCCGGAAATTTCGCCGATGTGCTCAAGCACTCGGTGCTCGCCCTGTGCCTCGAGCATCTCAACGCCAAGCCAAAACCCTATCGGGTGATCGACACCCATGCCGGAATCGGCGGCTATGATCTCGCCTCCTCGGAAGCCGAGCGCTCGCCGGAATGGAAGGACGGGATTGGCCGCCTGATGGAGGCCGATCTGCCCGAACCGGTCCAGGCCATGCTGGGTCCCTGGCTCGATATTGTGCGCGACATGAATCCGGACGGTATTACGGCCTATCCCGGCTCGCCGGAGATCGCCGCCCGCCTGACCCGGGAGGAGGATCGTCTCCATCTGTGCGAATTGCACGAGGCCGACAGTGTCACGCTGGATAATCGCTATCGCCGCGATGCCCGCGTGAAGGTGGAGCGCCGCGATGGTTACAAGGCACTGAAAAGCCTGGTGCCGCCAAAGGAGAAGCGCGGCCTGGTGCTGATCGATCCGCCTTTCGAGGACCGCGACGAGCTGGCCCATATGGCCGAAGCCGTGATGGGTGCCCTGGCCAAATGGCCGACCGGCACCTTCATTTTCTGGCGCTCTTTGAAAAACCTCTGGGCTGCCGACCGTTTCGACAATGGTCTGGCCGAATGGCTGATCTCGGAGAAGGAGTTCGAGCCGGAAAAAATCCTGCGCGCCGATCTGTGGATCCGTGATCTTGCCTCGGAAGGCAAGCTGGCCGGCGCCGGTGTCGTCATCATCAACCCGCCCTTCACCCTGGAAGACAAGCTGGTCGCGGCCATGCCCTGGCTGGCCGAAACCCTCGCCCAGGGCGATGGCTATGGCTGGCGCGTCGATGGCGGCCTGACCGAGGAAGACCTGGAAGAGAGTGAGGATTAGGGGGCGCGTTGTCTTCCAATCTTGTCATCCCCGCCGGATAGCCCGCGCAGGCGGGCTGCAGGGCGGGGACCTCGATGTTCGACCGGTTAGGTCCCTGATCTTCGCCCGGCTCGAGGCCGGGCGTCCGTCAGGGATGACAAGCCTCCATCTCCCCGATCCTCGAATCGCATCCATACGCCGGGGCTTGTGGGTTGATTTTCCAGATTGAAACGCCACCTTGGTCCCATCCGCGCGGGGCAGCGCGTCTGACACTCGACACAAGGCTGACCTTCTCCATGACGCATGAAACTCCGTCAGGCAGCGCTGCGGCTGTCCTGTCGATCAAGGGCGTGTCCAAGACCTATGCCGGTGGCTTCACGGCGCTGAAATCGGTCGATCTGGACATCGCCAAGGGCGAAATATTCGCGCTCCTCGGACCCAATGGCGCCGGCAAGACGACGCTGATCGGCATTATTTGCGGACTGGTCAACGCCTCCTCCGGATCGGTCGAGGTCTTCGGTCATGACATCAAGGGCGATTTCCGCCTGACCCGCGCGCGCATCGGTCTGGTGCCGCAGGAGATGTCGATCGACATGTTCACCAAGGTGAAGGATGCGGTCGCCTATTCGCGTGGCCTGTTCGGCAAGCCCGCGGATCCGGCCTATGTCGAGCAGGTGCTCAGGGATCTCTCCCTGTGGGACAAACGCAATGAACAGATGCGCGCCCTGTCCGGCGGCATGAAGCGCCGGGTGATGATCGCCAAGGCGCTCTCGCACGACCCCGACATCCTCTTCCTCGACGAGCCGACCGCGGGTGTCGATGTCGAGCTGCGCCAGGGCATGTGGCAGGTGGTCGAGAAGCTGCGTCAGCGCGGCAAGACGATCATCCTCACCACGCATTACATCCAGGAGGCCGAGGAAATGGCCGACCGGGTCGGCGTGATCCGCCAGGGCGAGATCGTGCTGGTCGAGGAGACCGCCACCCTGATGGCCAAGATGGGCCGCAAGAAACTCACCCTGCAGTTGGCAGAGCCGCTTCAAGCCCTGCCGGAGGCGCTGGCCGTGGACGGTCTGAGCCTGGCCGAAGACGGGTATGCCCTGCATTTCGATTATGACACCCAGTCCGACCGGACCGGAATCACCACCTTGCTGAGTAATCTCAATGCGGCCGGCGTGTCGGTGCGCGACCTGGAAACACAGCAGAGCTCGCTGGAAGAGATCTTCGTTGATCTCGTGGGAGGCGCATCATGAATTGGCGCGGCGCACTGACCATCTACAAGGCCGAGATGGCCCGTACTGGGCGGACGCTGATGCAGTCCGTCCTTGCCCCGGTGATCTCGACCTCGCTCTATTTCGTCGTCTTCGGCGCGGCCATCGGCTCGCGCATGGAATCGATCGACGGGATTGGCTATGGCGCCTTCATCGTGCCCGGCCTGGTGATGATGATGATCCTGATGCAGTCGGTCTCGAACGCCGCCATCGGCATCTATTTTCCCAAGTTCAACGGTACGGTCTATGAGCTCCTCTCGGCGCCGATCTCGGCGCTGGAGATCGTCACCGGCTTTGTCGGGGCGGCGGCGACGAAATCGCTGATCCTGGGGGCGCTGGTAATGACCACGGCGGCCTTCTTCGTGCCGATGGAGATCCAGCATCCGCTGGCCATGCTGGCCTTTCTCATCATGACCTCGGTGACCTTCTCCCTGTTCGGATTCATCATCGGCATCTGGGCGGACAATTTCGAGCAGCTCAATATCGTGCCGATGCTGATCGTGACGCCGCTGACCTTCCTGGGGGGCAGTTTCTACTCGATTTCCGTCCTGCCGCCCTTTTGGCAGACCGTCACCCTGTTCAATCCGGTCGTCTATCTGATCAGCGGTTTCCGCTGGAGCTTCTATGGCGTGTCGGACGTGGATATCGGTATCTCCCTGGCGGCGATTGCCGGCTTCTTCGCGCTTTGCCTCTTCATCGTCTGGCGCATGTTCAAGACCGGCTACCGGCTCAAGACCTGAGGACATCGCTCCGTGACCACACATCGTTATGCCATTTTCGACGTCTTCACCGACCAGGCCCTGGCCGGCAATCCGCTTGCCGTGGTGTTCGGGGCGGATGATCTCGACGAGGTCGCCATGCAGGCCATTGCCGGCGAGTTCAACCTGTCAGAGACGGTTTTCATTTCCGAGCCGCGTGGCCGCGATGCCGACTTTGGCCTGCGCATCTTCACGCCGCGCGAGGAGCTGCCCTTTGCCGGGCACCCGACCATCGGGGCCACGGTGGCGCTGACGCTCGCCAGCGGGGCCTCAGAGGGTCAGCGCAAGCGTTTCGTGCTTGAGGAAACAGTCGGCGATGTCACGGCGGATGGCCGGGTCAATGGACCGCGCCACGGCTCGGCCCGCTTCTTTGCTCCGAAACTGCCTGAACAGGTCGGCGAGCTGCCCGAGTTTGATGGCATCGCTGCGGCGCTGGGGCTCAAGCCGGGTGACCTGCTTGATACACCGGTGCGCGGCGGGATCTGGTCGGCCGGTGTGCCCTTCGCCATCGTGCCGGTTCGCGACCCGGCCCGGCTTTCGGCGATCAAGCTGGATCTGGCGGCTTTTGAGGATGTGTTCGGGGGCGACAACCCGGTTTGCGCTCTCGTGGTCGCCAAGGCGACGCTGACCGAGCACACGACAGATTGGCGCGTTCGCATGTTCGGGCCGCATCTGGGCATCACCGAGGATCCGGCCACGGGCGGCGCCGCGGCGGCCTTTGCCGGGCTGATCAGCGAGCAGGGCGGTCTCGGCGAGGGCGAGCATGGTGTCGACATCTATCAGGGTGTCGAGATGGGCCGACCCAGCCTGATCCGGCTGCGTCTCAAGCATGAAGGCGGCAAGCTGATCGATCTCATGCTGGGTGGCGACGCGGTGAAAATTGCCGAAGGCGAGCTCTTCACCGGCGACATCACTTAGCGCAGCGGCCGCACCGTGAACACATCGTCGCGGGTGGCGCGCGGCAGGATGACCCGCAGGAAATGGGTCGAGTAGCGCTTGAGGAAACGCTTGCCCCTGGTCTCGTCGCCAGGGTCGAGCGCTCGCAGGCGGATCAGCGCGCTGTGCTCCTTGCCATCCATGTCGAAATAGCCGACGCGCTTGCCCGGTGAGGCGGCCGTGATGCCGGCGGCTAGCGAAGCCTCATAGCTGGGCGGAATGCGGTCGCGCAGGAAATTGGCCAGCAATTCCCGGCGGTCGATATGCAGGGAGAGCCGGTTCTTGTGGCAGGTATTCACATGCCGGTCCTGGATCAGGGAAAGCTGGGCGTCAATCTCGATCCGGGTGACGCTGTTGCCGGCCTTGAACTGTGTCTCCCGGACCTTTTTCGGCGCGGTCAGCCAGATCGAGAAGTCCTCGACGGGCAGGCCGGTATCATCCACCGCCTCGACCACGACCTGGTAGAACTCTCGGAAGCGATCACCATCCGCGCTGGCCCGGCCAAGAATGCGGTCGCGCAAGGCGTCAGCCTCGGCGCCGTTCTGGGCAAGCTGGCGGGTCTCGTTGCAGACCGCCTTCCAGTCATCGATCACCGTGCGATAAGCGTCCGCGCCCTTTACGCTCAGGGCCTGGAGAATGAGTTTTTCGAGCCGTCCGGAGACAGTCTCGTCCTTGGACGCGCTCTGCTTCGGTGCCGGTTTGAGAATGCTCAGATGGCTGCGATCCGGGATGACGGCGAAGGGCGTCTCGTCCGGCCCGCGGCGCCTCCAGGCGCGAAAGTCCGGTTCCAGGATGGAGCCTTTGGAAAAATCGACGGTGACGCCGTGCGGGTCGATATTGGCGGTCGCAATCCGCACCGTCCCGTCCCAGGCCTTCTCGCCAAGAATGCCGGTCCCGAAAATCGGATCGGCGCCGACGATGACATAGGGCCGTGTGCCGCTCTCGGAGAAGGGGCTCCCGGTATGGCCGTCCTCGCTCAGCCGGTCGCGCAAGGCCAGGTCTTCCTGGAATTGCGAGGCCAGTTCGAGCGAATTGAGGAAATGCGTGCCGGTTTGAAAACCATTGGTGAAGCCCTTGGTCAGGCGGCCCAGGGTCGAGCGTCCGATCGTGGCCAGGGGCGAGCCGAAATTGGCCGGAGCGAGCATCAGGAAATTGGCCACCGGCGCGCCACCGCGCGGGAAATACTCGGCCATCCACCAGCGCGCCACCAGCGCCCCGGTCGAATGCACGACAACATGAAAGCGGGCGGGCAGGCGACCATCGCCCTGCATCTCGGTGATCACCGTGTGCAGGCGTCGCCCCGAGTCCTCGATGCGGACATCATCATCCATGGAGGGATAACCGCCGAGGAAAACGTCCGAGGTCTCATATCCGTGCGCGGCGAGGAGGTCGCCGACCCGGGCCATCGACTTGTCGCTGGCGCTCCAGCCATGGATCAAGAGGACGTGTTCAGCCATTGCAACCTCCCATGTTTTCATGGAAGGTTACCACCTGGGATGAGGCTTGGACAGTGACTTGCCGAGATGGCCAAGGGGGCTTCCGCTCAGAGCAGACGGATATCGGCCCCGCGCATCAGCCCGTCCGCGAATACAAGGACCGTGATGACCAGGCTGGACAGTGCGTAGCCGGCAAAATTGGCGACCAGCCCGGGCCTGAGCCGACGGGCTGCATCCCAGGTGAAGGCCAGCAGGACAAGACTCATGGCGACGGTCAGCGGATAGACTCCGATCCCCAGCATGGCACCGATTGCCGCTTCGTCATTGGGGTTGTTTCCAGCCAGGGTGATGCCGCCGGCAATCAGCCGGAACATGAATTGGAAGAAGAGCACGCCATAGGCGATGAAGGAGCATCGCCGGATAGCCAGGATATAGGCGATGATGGCAATGGAGAGGGTGACGACCGGTCCGGCGGCCGCAATGACCAGGGCCTCAAAGCCTCCCGGCGTGCCGCCCGAGGCAATACCCGCCTTGTTGAGCGTCATCCACATGTCGACGCCGACAGCCTCACCGCCCGCCCAGTGGCCCAGCTCATGGGCGAGATAGGTCAGCGGACCGATCAACAGGAAGGACAAGTAGAAGCCGGGTCCCGGCCTTGATGTCGGACGCATGTTCTCTCCAGAACGGATACGCTCATCAGACGCCGTCCGGGCGGGCGTGTCTACCGTCCCGTAGGGCCGCCGCTCAGTATTCATCCTCGGCGGCGTCCCACCAGGGGTGCCAGGGCGGCAGGTCTTGCGACACTGTCATCGGGAAGTCCGGCGCCCGCTTTTCCAGGAAGGACATCACCCCCTCCTTGGCGTCCGCGCCCATGCCGGCGTGAAGAATGCCTTGCGTCTCCACGCGGTGGGCTTCCATCGGATGGGCCGCGCCCTGCATCCGCCAGGCCATGCGCCGCATCATCGCAACCGAGACCGGGGCGCAGCGTTCGGCGATCATGCGCGCCCGGTCGCGGGCTTCGCCCATCAGGTTTTCGGCCGGCACAACGCGGGCGACCAGGCCGGACTCAAAGGCCTCGGCAGCGCTGAAGGTGCGACCGGTCAGGCCCCAGTCCATGGCGGTGGAGATGCCCACCACACGCGGCAGGAACCAGCTCGCACAACCGTCCCAGACAATGCCGCGCTTGGCAAAGGGATAGGCGAATTTGGCGTCCATCGAGGCGAGCCGGATATCCATTGGCAGGATCATGGTCGCGCCAATGCCCACAGACGCCCCATTGACGGCCCCGATCACCGGCTTCAGCGTGTTCCAGATGCGCAGATTGAGCAGGCCGCCACGGTCGCGCCATTTCGGATCCTTCGCGTCGAACGTCCCGTCATGCTGGGTCTGGGAGACCATGTCGAACGTTTCGGTCCCGGTTGACAGGTCGGCACCGGCGCAGAAGGCGGGCTTGGTCCCGGTGACGATAATGGCCCGGACCGTGTCGTCACCATCGGCCTCGTCAAGCGCCGCCATCATCTCGTCGCCCATTTCATAGGTGAAGGCATTGAGCCGGTGCGGCCGGTTCATGGTGATCGTGGCGATCTGCTCGTCGACATCATACCGGATCGTGGAATAGGCCAAGCGCGTCCCCTCATGCTTGTGGCGTTTGCCGTATGATGGGGTGGAGCTTGCGGCTTGTCATCCCCGCCGGGCGAGGCTCGACGGGCAATGCCGATGCGTCACCGCAAACGGGTCAGTCACCCACCTGGAAGAGCTTGCCGCGCTCGGTCACGAAAACGATGCCGAGCGCCGTTGCCGCCATCAGGGCCTGGCCGACGATCAGCGGTGTGGCGGTGCCGTCATAGAGCTGGCCGACATAGGCGCCGATGGCCGCCCCGATGACCCCTGTGATGAAGCCATAGACGGCGGAGGCGGTACCGGCGACATGGCCGACCGGTTCCAGCGCCAGGGCCGAGAAATTCGCTGCGATCAGGCCGAGGAAGGCCATGGCCGCCGAGAGCAGGACCAGGAAGAGCACGAAATTGTCGATCCCGCTGGCGAGGATGACCGCGTGGATGGCGGAGATCGCGGTGAAAGCGATCAGGGCCCCGTGCGACAAGCGGCGCTGGCCAAGCCGCATCACCAGCTTGGAATTGACATAGCTCGACACGCCGATCCCGCCGGCAATCGCGGCGAAGGCAAAGGGGAAAGCCGTGTCCGACAGGCCGAAATGGCCGACGAAGATCTGCTGTGATGAGCCGAGAAAGCCGTACAACCCACCAAAGAAGGGCGCGCCGGCCAGCGTATAACCGACCATGAGCCGGTGCCGGAACGTCTCCCTGAAGGCCGCCAGGAGCGGCTTCACGCGCAGGGCGACCCGGAATTCCGGGTGCAGGGTTTCCGGAAGGCGCACTTGCAGCCACACCATCAATCCGGCCCCGAAGACGACCAGGAAGCCGAAAATCCAGCGCCAGGGTGCGATCATGAGAATGGCCTGGCCCAGCATCGGCGCGAGCACAGGGACAGCCATGAAGGCGGTCATCACCATCGACATCACTTCGGCCATGCGGCGACCGGAGGTCAGGTCCCGCGCGATCGCGGTCACGATGACCCGGCAGGCTGCTGCGGCGGCGCCCTGGAAGAAGCGCGCGACCAGCAGGAGTTCGAATGTGGGCGTCAGCGTGCAGACCAGGCTGGTCAGGATGAAAAAGGCGAGTGCGCCCTGGATGACCAGCTTGCGACCGAAGCGGTCCGAGAGCGGGCCATAGATCAACTGGGCCGCGCCAAAGCCGATCAGATAGACGCCGATCACGAATTGCTGGTCATTCTCGGCCAGGACGCCGAGATCACCGGCGATATCGTCCAGCGCCGGCAACATCATGTCGATCGCCAGCGCCACCACGGCCGTCATGGCGACCAGCAGGGCGACAAGTTCTGTCAGCGACATCGGCAAGGCGTCGCCAGTGGCCTTATGCGGCTGGGTCATGACGGGCTCCCGGGGAGCGATATGGAACCATACCGCCCGGGTGAAATGCGACTTCAGCGCATAAAGTGCAAGTCTTGCGGGTGTTTTTGGTTCAGACGCTCGAGGACGGATCGTAGAAGAGATGGGCCTGGAAGCTGGTGGCGATGCGATTGGCGCGTTCCAGGAAGGCCGCCTTGGCCGCGGGTGTGGCACCGATTTCATCCAGTGTCCGCTCGAACAAGGCCAGCCAGCGCCCGAAATGGTCCGGCGAGATCTGTGGCTTCAGCTTCATGTGCGCCGGCATGGGGCGACCGGCATAGCCGCCATCATGAAACACGATCGCTGACCAGAAGGACTTCATCGTTTCCAGATGCGGCCCCCAGTCACCGGGAATGGCGCGGGCGAAAACCGGCCCCAGCAAATCGTCACTACGGACATGCCCGTAGAAGGTCTCGACCAGATCGGAAATCTGCTCGCGCGTGATGCCCATCTCCGCCGCCTCGGTACGGGCGGTCTGGCGGGCCTGGGTGACGCGGACGGGAATAGGTGACGACATGAGGCGGATGTAGGACGGCTTGCGCCGATGTACGATGTGACCGGTTGGCGCAGGCGCCGCTTAAACGTTGAACCGGAAGTGCAGGACGTCGCCATCCTTGACGATGTAGTCCTTGCCTTCGGCGCGCATCTTGCCGGCTTCCTTGGCCGGAGCCTCACCGCCGCAGGCGATATAATCGTCATAGGCGATGGTTTCGGCGCGGATGAAGCCCTTCTCGAAATCACCATGGATGACGCCGGCCGCCTGCGGGGCGGTCCAGCCCTCGCGGATGGTCCAGGCGCGGGCTTCTTTCGGGCCGGCGGTGAAATAGGTCTGCAGGCCCAGGAGCGAATAGCCGGTATGGATCAGCCGGTCGAGGCCGGGCTCTTCCAGACCGATCGCCTCCATGTATTCGTCGCGTTCCTCATTTTCCAGCAGCGCCAGCTCGCTCTCGATCTTGGCCGAGATGACCACGGCCTGGGCGCCTTCCTCGGCAGCCCGCTTGAGGACAATCTCGGAATAGGCATTGCCGGTCCCGGCGCTTTCCTCATCGACATTGGCGATGAAGAGGACCGGCTTGGTGGTCAAAAGCTGCAGGCCGCGCCAGGCCTTGCGGTCATCTTTGGATATCTCGGCAAAGCGCGCGGGTCGGCCCGCATTGAGCTGTTCCAGCGCCACATCGATCAGGGTGAGGCCGGCCTTGGCCTCCTTGTCGCCCGACTTGGCCCGTTTCTCGAGGCCGGCCTTGCGCTTTTCCAGGCTTTCCAGATCGGCCAGCATCAGTTCGGTCTCGACGGTTTCGAGATCGGCAAGCGGGTCGATCCTGTTGTTCACATGGGTGATGTCGTCATCGTCGAAACAGCGCAGCACATAGGCGATGGCGTCGGTCTCGCGGATATTGGCGAGGAATTGATTGCCCAGGCCCTCGCCCTTGGAGGCGCCTTCGACCAGGCCGGCAATGTCGACGAAATTCATCCGCGCCGGCAGGATTTCCTTCGAGCCGGCGATCTCGGCCAACTTGGCCAGGCGCGGTTCGGGCACAGCGACATCCCCGACATTCGGCTCGATCGTGCAGAAGGGATAATTCGCGGCCTGCGCCGCCGCTGTCTGGGTGAGCGCATTGAACAGAGTCGACTTGCCGACGTTCGGAAGCCCGACGATGCCGCATTTGAATCCCATGATGGATATCCCTCGCTGGTACGAGCGCGCCTTATAAGAAGAATGCAGCGCGGGGTCGATGGGCTTGTCAGTGGGTCTCGCTTGCCGGGGACTCACCTTGTCATCCCCGCTGAATGTCCGGCGAAGGCCGGACGCAAGGCCGGGACCTCGATGTTCGAACACCTAGGTCCCTGATCTCCGCCCGGCTCGAGGCCGGGCGTGCGTCAGGGATGACAACGCCGAGAGCGCCTCAATCCGCCTCCGGACCGCGTTTCACCACCTCCGGCGCGGGTGCCTTGTGCGTGACGCGGGTCTGGAAGGCGTCGTAATCGCCAGCCGCCAGCAGGTCGAGGCTGTCGGCGATGGCATCGAGCAGGTCGATCAGCCAGGCTTCTTCGGCCTTGGCGAAGTCGGACAGGACATAGCCGGTGACGCGATTGCGGTCGCCGGGATGGCCGATGCCGATACGGGCGCGGCGGAAGTCGGGGCCGAGCTGGCTGGTGATCGACTTGATGCCGTTATTGCCGGCGGCACCGCCGCCCATTTTCATGCGAAACTTGCCCGGCGCCAGGTCGAGCTCGTCATGGAAGACGATGATGTCCTCCGGCTTCACCCTGTAGAAGGCGGCCGCAGCGCCGACCGAATTGCCGGCATTATTGTAGAAGGTCTGCGGTTTGAGCAGGAGGAGTTTGTTCGAGCCGATGACCAGCTCGGTGGCGAGACCATGAAAGCGTTTGCGCCACGGACCGGCGCTCCAGGCATGCGCGATGATGTCCATCGCCATGAAGCCGACATTGTGCCGGTTGCGCAGGTATTTGGGCTCGTAATTGCCGAGGCCGGCCAGGATCTTCATCGCGCGGTCTCCCCACAGGACCGGCAAACATCTGCCGGATACGAAATCAGCGAAGCCATGGTGTGGCCTCGCTGATCCCAATTCCAGTGCTGAAAAGCGAAGGAGCTTACTCCTCGTCGCCCTTCTGCTTGATGGCTTCCGGCTCTTCCGGCGTCTCGTCCGTCTCTTCTTCCGCATCCGTCAGGACGGCGCGCGACCCCTGCAGGGTGGCGACGGTGAAGTCACGGTCGGTGATGGTCGGGACCACGCCCTTCGGCAGTTTGATGGCCGAGATGTGCAGCGAATCGCCAATGTCCAGGCCGGTCAGGTCAGCTTCGACCGATTCCGGAATGGAGCCGGCCGGGCAGAGCAGCTCGACATCGTGACGCACGATGTTGAGCACGCCGCCGCGCTTCAGGGCCGGGCAGGCGTCTTCATTGATGAAGTTCACCGGCACATCGACATTGATCTTGGTGTCTTCGTCGACGCGATACAGGTCGATATGCATGGCCTGGTCGGATACCGGGTGGAACTGGATGTCCCGGGCGATGACCGTCTGGCGCTTACCTTCGTGATCGATCTCGATCATGTTGGACAGGAAGTGACCGCCCAGCAGAGCCTTGCGGATTTCATTGCCGCGCAGGGTGACCGAAACCGGCTCGAGCTTGCCGCCATAGACGATCCCCGGAACCAGGTCTTCACGGCGGGCAGCGCGAGCCGCGCCCTTGCCAGTGCCTTCACGAACGTCGACGGTGAGAACGATGTTGGAGCTCATCGGTCCAGATCCTTAAATGCAAACGCCGCCCCCAGCCGGTTTTGCCCCGGCGGGCGGCGATCTATCCAGGCTTGATGCCACAGTGTTATTTCGAGCGGCGGGCTATAGCCGATCCAAACGCCCCACGCAACAGCGCTGCACGGGAAGAGTCAGCGATTGGCAGCCCTGTCCCGGTCAGCCGCGCATCGCAAAGTCGAAGCGGGTCTCGCATCCGGTGGCATAATTGGCCGGAGCGGTGTCATTCCAGGCATAGCGCCAGGTTTCGATCGCGCTGGCCGCTGGCAGGACCGCGTCGCGCGTCGCGCCATGATCCAGATCCTCGAGATCGCCGCCATATCGAATGTTTTTTGTGGTCCCGTCCGGGCCGATATCGAAACGCATATGGATCTGCCGCGGGGCCGAACTCTGACCGATGTACATGAAATAGGCGAGCTCTTCCGGGAAATCCGGAGCGGGTCTGTCGACTATCGTCATGTGCTCACCAGCCTCGGCGCAGATCAGCGCGGTGTGAGGCGGCTCGACCGGATTGAGGGTCCCTCCGAAATGGACGAGTTGCTGGCTGGCGCAGGCGGCAAGTGTGACGGCCAGCAAGGTCGAAATTAGGACGATGCGGGGCGGACAGCTTTGTATCGATTGGGATGAATTGACGCGGATCATTCCGGAGCCTCAGCCCGGCCCTCGCGCAGCGGTGCCATGAAGGGGTCTGACCGCGCGGTGCGCGCCACCGCCCAATCTTCCGGACTGAAGCCGACCGGGGCACCATCAAGGAAGATGTGCTCATAGCCGTCGACGACCTGATCACCATTGCAGTCGGGACCTTCCAAAAGGGATCGGAAGGTAACGTCTGCATTCAGGCCGGCGGCACGGGCCTCCGCGATGAGGGCTTCATGACTGGCGACAGCCTCGGCCTCTGACTGGATTCCAACTCTCAATTCCTGTCGAAGGATAACGCCAAGCTGCGGATCTGCGATGCGGTCAACGGTGTTCCAGACCTTGGGGCAGCTGTTGTCCGCGTCGGCCGAGAACGGGCCGACGGTCGATAAGCCTGCCGCAACCAATATTGCCGCGCAAAACCGAATACGCATCCTGACCCCCATGACAATCGGGGTGATTTTAACGGGAATCAAAGTGGCGGCGCAACCTTTGCGCGGCTAGTCGAACAGTTTCGACACCGACTCGTCATTGGCGATGCGGCGGATGGCTTCGCCGAGCAGCGGGGCGACGGAGAGGCGGCGCACTTTCGGGGTTTCGGTCGAGCCCGGAGGCGGAACGATCGAATCGGTGACCACGAGCTCGCGCAGTTTCGACTTGGCGATGCGGCCCTGGGCGTCATTCGACAAGACGCCATGGGTGACATAGGCGGAGACTTCCACGGCCCCCTTTTCCAGCAGCGCGTCGGCGGCATTCACCAGCGTGCCACCACTGTCGCACATATCGTCGAACAGGATGCAGCGACGGCCTTCCACTTCACCGATGATATTCATCACCTCGGCGACACCGGCCTTGGGGCGGCGCTTGTCGACAATGGCGATCTCGGCGTCGAGCAGTTTGGCCAGGGCGCGGGCGCGGACAACTCCGCCCACATCCGGCGAGACGATCAGCAGATTGTCGGTTTCGTAGTGCCGGCGGATATCGGCCTCCATCACCTTTGTGGCGAAGAGATTGTCCGTCGGGATATCGAAAAAGCCCTGGATCTGGCCGGCATGCAGATCGACCGTGAGAACCCGGTGGGCGCCAGCCTTGGCGATCAGATTGGCGACCAGCTTGGCCGAGATCGGGGTCCGGCCACCGGTCTTCCGGTCCTGCCGGGCATAGCCGAAATAGGGGATGACGGCGGTGATCCGGCGGGCACTGGCGCGCACCAGCGCGTCAATGCAGATCAGCAATTCCATCAAATGGTCATTGGCCGGATAGGAGGTCGATTGCAGGACGAAAACGTCCTCGCCGCGCACATTCTCGTCGATCCGCACGAAGATCTCGCCATCGGCGAAACGTTCGATCTCGCTGGCGGTCAAGGGTGCGTCGAGATAGTCAGCGATGGACCGGGACAGGTCCTGGTTGGCAGTGCCCGACATCAGCTTCATCGTTTCGACCCCCGAGTCTTTAGAAACCGCGGGCTGCTTAACAGAGGCACGCCGGGGATTGAAGCTGAAATGATCAGCCTGCGGAGAATCCCGGCGGGAGTGGCAGTTCGGCACTGTCCAGACAGACCAGTTTGAACAGCTCTCCCATCTGCTCTTTATCGGTCAAACGCCAGATTTGTCTCGCGATTTCCGCGCGCTTGCCGGGTTGTGACTGGCTCAGTGCTGCCGCGCGGGCTTCCAGGCCGAGACCCATCAGCCAGGCGCCCTGGGCTTCCGGACCGTAAACCGTCAATCCGGCGTCCCGCCCTGCCTGCAAAAGGGATTCGAAGTCGACGCGCGCGGTCAGGTCGGCGGTGCCCGGCGCCGCCAAGGGCGGTTGTTTCTTATGAGCGCGAATGGCCTGCAGCGTATCGCCGATCTCGCTCTGCGCCGGGCCATAATCGATGAAGAGGGCGCGGCCGGGCTGGTCGTCAAAGCGGGCAGCGATCTGGTCGACGACCTGGCGGTCCCCCGGGCGCAGCTCGACCAGGGCGCCATCGTCAGCTTCGCGCAGCCGTTCCGGGATCAGGGCCTCGTCCTCGCCCAGCGGCGGGCCGAGCACGAAGACAAAATCATCATCATCGTCCGGATTCAGACCGACCAGACGCTCATGCCAGACGTCCTCATGGCGCAGGGCCTGGCGCACGGGCAGGCAGTCAAGAAATTCATTGCCCAGAATGATGGAGGGGCCGGGCGCAACCGCCTCGAGCCGGTCGACCCAGCGGATCTGCGCACCGGACGGGCCCAGCGTCTGGGCCTGGACGGCCTTCAAGGCGGCGCTGGCCTCGATCAGGACGACCTCGGCGGCGTCCATGAAGCCCGGCACAGTGCGCGCTGCACGCAGGGCGTCGGCCATCATGGTGCCGCGTCCCGGTCCCATTTCGATCAGTTTGAGCGTGTCCGGCCGGCCCATGTCGAGCCAGGTCTGGGCCGCGACCAGGCCCAGCAGCTCGCCGAACATCTGGCTGATTTCCGGCGCGGTGATGAAATCCGCCCCGGCCCCGATCGGGTCCTTGGTGGCATAGAAGCCGTGCCGCGGATCAAACAGGGCCTCGGTCATGAAGGCGGCAATCGACAGCGGGCCGCCCGACCGGATGCGGTCGCGAAGCGTGTCGGCAATCATGGCTTGGACGGGGTCTCGCTCTTGAGGGCGCGATGGATCAGCCAGACGCCGGCAATGATCATCGGAATGGACAGGATCATGCCCATGGTGATGTAGCCGCGCAGCGCTTCCGGCATGTAGAGATCCGGCTCGCGCACCTGCTCCAGCGAGGTCCGGAACAGGCCGTAAAAGAGCAGGAAGAGACCGGCATTCAGGCCCGGCTTCTCGAGCGAGCGGAATTTCCAGGTCGCGACATTGATGATGGCGAAGAGCAGCACGCCTTCCAGCGCCGCCTCGTAGAGCTGGCTGGGATGGCGCAGGGCGCATTGCGGGTCATTGGCGAAGCGCATGGCCCAGGGCACATCGGTCGGACGGCCCCAGAGCTCGCCATTGATGAAGTTTGCCAGACGGCCGAAGAGCAGGCCCAGCGGGGTGACCACGGCGGCGGCATCGCCGATCCGCATCAGGTCCAGCTTCTGGCCGCGCGCAAACCACCACAGCGCCAGCGAGACGCCGATCAGTCCGCCATGGAAGGACATGCCGCCATCGGTGATGCCCAGCACGATGTCCAGCGGCCGCTCCCAGATCATGTCCGGCATGTAAAAGAGGACAAAGCCCAGTCGACCGCCGGCAATCACACCCAGCGTCGCCCAGATCAAAAGGTCATCGACCTGTGGCTCGGTGAAGGGCGATTTGGGCTTCTTCTTGCCCGGCGCATGCCACAGTGCGGGACGGCGGGCGAGAGCGACCATATAGCGCCAGCCCAGCATCAGACCGGCGATATAGGCGAGCGCATACCAGCGCAGGGCGAACCAGATCGAGTCCTGGCTTCCGAAGGCGAATCCGTCCGGTCCGATCGAAAACAGGACGGGGTCGATCAGGTCAAAGCTTGGCGGGCAATACTGCATGGTGTACTCGGCTCATGGCTCGGCGAGGTGCAGCTGTGACGGAACAGCGCGTTGCGCTTTTCGGGCCAGAGCCGCATATAGGCGATGTTGAACACTCTAATGGCTTTCTTTGATGCAAACGCGCAACCCGCTTCTGAATGATTTTGCTGATCTCATGACCGACGCCTTTGGCGCGGCACAGGCGATGGGCGAAGAGGCGCGCTCGGTTTTCCGGGCCCGCGCTGATCGCATGGTCGCCGAGATGGACCTGGTTACGCGCGAGGAATTCGACGCCGTGAAAGCCGCCCTGGACGCCTCACAGGATGAGGTGGCCGCCCTGACCAAGCGCCTCGAGGCGCTGGAGGCCGCCGCCAAGCCGAAGCCGGCGACCCGCAAGAAAACGACCGCTGCCAAACCGGCAGCCAGCAAGGCCAAGACCAAGAAGGCCTGACTTTCCTGAACACGCGCCAAGCGCGCTTTTTATTGCGCCTGACGCGGCGCAGACATACCGTCATGGCACGGTGTGAGTCGCCGCGCAGACGATGGAGCCACTTCGATGGACCTGCTGTCAGACGAATTTTCACCGACTGTGACCGACCCGCTCGACGCGGTCGAACAGGCGGTGATCGCCGAGCAATACCCCTATGACCGCGACGAAACCGGTGAGGTGCACCTCACCGCATCCGGGGCCTGGCGCGATCACCAGATCTGGTTCGCCTGGCGGCCGGAACTGGAAGCCCTGCATATTTGCGGCAGCCTTGACCTGAAAGTCCCGGCCAATCGCTTCCGCGATGTCTGCGAACTGGTGGCGCGTCTCAACGAGAAGCTCTGGCTCGGTCATTTCGACATCTGGGCCGAGGACGGCTCGATCGTCTACCGTCACGCGATCTCCCTGCCTAATGGCGAGACTGTTTCCCCGTCCCAGGCGGCTGCGATGATCGTGGCCGCCCGCGATGCCGGCGAGCGTTTCTACCCGGCCTTCCATTTCCTGGTCTGGGGCGGCAAGGGCGTTGAAGAGGCGGTCGCTGCAGCGATGTTCGAAACTGCGGGCGAGGCCTGACAGCGAAGATGGAAACGGCACATCGGATTGCTCTGATCGGTGGTGGCAATATGGGCGGCGCGCTGGCGTCCGGCTGGCTGCGCACCAAACGTGGCCCTGTCACGGCGCAGGAGCTGCTCATCATCGACCCGCATCCCGGTGATGCGGTTCAGGACCTTGCGGCCAATGGCGGCGTTACCGTCCTGCCCGAACTGACCGCGAAGGCGGCCGCCGGTCTGGAACTCGTCGTGTTCGCGCTCAAGCCGCAGGCCTTCGAACCCGCCGCCGCCGCCATCGCCAGCCTGTTGCCGGCCGATGCCGGCGTGATCTCGGTCATGGCCGGCGTCACCCTCAACCGCATGAGCATGGCCCTGGGCGACCGGGCCCTGATCCGCGCCATGCCCAACACGGCTGCGGCGGTTGGCGCCGGCATGGCGGTCTGTGTGGCCAATGATGCCGGCGAAGCGCTGGAGAAATCCGTCACCCGCCTGCTCAAGGGTGCCGGCACGGTCGAATGGGTCGGCGATGAGCGCATGATCGGGGCCGTGACCGCGGTCTCCGGATCCGGCCCCGCCTATGTCTTCCTGCTCGCCGAAGCCCTTGCCGGTGCCGCTTTCGCCGAAGGCCTGCCGCGCGATCTCGCCGACAAGCTGGCCCGCGAAACCATTGTCGGGGCGGGCGCCTTGCTGGCCAAGTCCGGCAAGACGCCCCAGGAACTCCGCCGCGCGGTCACTTCACCGGGGGGCACGACCCAGGCCGCTGTTGATGTGTTGATGGGCGCAGGCGGCGGACTGCCGGAACTGGTTCGTCAGGCGGTTGCCGCTGCGGAACGTCGCTCGCGGCAAATGGGCCAGGATCCGGGCAAGCGGTAGGGCTTTCTTCCCCGTCTGCCCATCACCCACATAGTCTCGCCGCTGCGCGCCGATCGACTTCGCCCATCAAGGGCGAGGGCCTGTTGGCAGGCAATTGATTGAAGGGGAGGTTGCGGGCGGGGCTCGCGCTGGCACTGCCAGAGCAGCAAGGCTCAGGGCGCCCGATCCAGTCGCGACAGTTTGCCTGGCAGATCTGATCTCGCATGCAGAATGTCGATAATGGTGACGACGCCCGGATCGCGTACGAAGACGATGAAATGCTGTTCGCATCGCGCAAAGCGAAGGTCTTCTGCGAGGTCGTGGGCCACCAGGCGGCGGCAGCTTTGATCGAAAGTTTGGTGGCCCGCGACGCGGGAACACGTGTCGATCAGAGCTTGTCGATATCGATCCGCCTGTTCGGGGCCAAAGGTCTGGACGGTCCAACGGGCGATATCCTGAATGGCGCGCCTTGCCTGGGGAGTGAGGCGCCAGCGGTCTGACAAGGCTTAATCGCCTTGTGCGGCATTGAAGGCGCGGTTGATCGCGTCCTCACCGGATTCATCGATGAATTTCCCGGTCCGGTATTCCTCCAGGCCGACTTGAAGTCGCTGCCGGACTTCATCGAGCTCGATTTCCTCTCGCTCCAAAAGCCGCAACCCGGCCCGCAGCGCTTCCGAAGCATTCTGATACCGCCCGGACGCAACCAGCTGGTCGATGAGCTCATTTTGCGGATCGGTGAGGACGACGTTTCGCGTGGCCATGACAAAACTCCTAGCATTGGCAATATATGCCAATATGGAATGGCGAGCAAGCTCGCCCCCCTATCTTGGCAAGCTGATCACCGCCATCAGCCCATCCAGCCTATGGTTGCTGGCCAGCGTCCGGCACCGGTGTTCGTGCATGGTGCATTAGTTGTCTGCTGACGCCGGTTCCTCCTCGGCCTCCGCACTTGCAGGTGCGCAGCGCAAATCGCCGCTTCTAGCGTTTCCGAGCACCGCCCATCTTACCCAGGGCTGAGGCGCTCGACGATCAGACCCTTCCGACAAGGCTGCAGAGGCTGAGACTTGCAAACCTGGCAGACAAGAACGCAGCATCGGGGCTTCGACGACAAGCATGGTCCAGTTGGATGCTTCGAGTTGATCAGTGGTACCGATGAAATACTGGAGGAATCCGAGCCTTGAGTCGTCGGCGTCGCGATAGAGACGCCACCCTGGCGGGACGGCGAAGCGTTCAGCGAAGGCTTGCTCTTCTGCGAGTTGTCTTTCCCAGCGCGAGTTGTGTTGAGCGATTGATCGAGCGTAGTTATCCTCCGTGATCTCGCCAGCCAACAGGGCTTGCTCAAGCTCCTGAGCGAAACGACTCCGCTCCCGCATCGATGGGTCTGGCGTTCCATGCAATCCTATGACTGCGTGATTACCGAGCTCGAGGCGCCGAGCTGCCGGAATAAAGTAGTTTGCGCAAGAGGACAGACAACGGTCCCGGATGACAAGCGTGCGTGGCCTGTCGCCTATGCGATGTCCAATACGTCGTCCGGCAAAAGTCTCCCCGCCATCCGATGCGACGACAACGGTAGTAATCTCTGGCCTTAGCAACGCATCGGCACAGTCAGCCATCTCCTCGTTGATCCGGCCCGACAATACGACGGTGGAAGCGCCGAGGAGCTCGCATTGATATGGGGCTTCCAACCGACTTGGCGTGGCCCAAACCACCAAGGACAGACCTGAGGCGATCAATACCAGCATCAACTTGACGCGCATGGGCCACCCCCTATCTCGGCAAGCTGATCACCGCCATCAACCCGCCCAGCTCTGACGTCCCAAGCCGGATATCGCCGCCGTGATTGCGCGCCACATCGCGGGCGAGGGCGAGGCCGAGGCCGACGCCCTTGCGGTTCTGGTTACGGCTTTCATCGAGGCGGTTGAAGGGTTTCAGCGCGTCTTCATATTGCTCTTCCGGAATGCCCGGCCCGTCATCCTCGACCCGGATTTCCACGCGCGAGCCGGCCGGGCTGACCGTGACAGCCACCACATCCCCGAAGCTCAGCGCATTACCGATCAGATTGGCGAGGGCGCGCCGAACTGCGCCCGGCCGGACTTCGGCATCGAGTGGCTCACCGGGCTCGAAGCGGATCTCGCCGCCCTGGCGCCGGGCGTCCTCGACCGCTTCGCGGGTCAGGGCGACCAGGTCGCAACGGGCGGTCTCCTCTGACGCTTCGCCGCGGGCAAAGTCGAGATACTCGTCCAGCATGGCTTCCATCTCGTCGAGATCGCGTCGGGCATCGGCGGTTTCGTCGCTTGGCGGCATCAGGGCCAATTGGAGTTTGAGCCGGGTCAGCGGGGTGCGCAGGTCATGACTGACTCCGGCCAGAAGGGCGGTGCGCTGTTCAAGATGACGGCGAATGCGGGCCCGCATCTCCAGGAAGGCATGGGCGGCCTGACGGACTTCAGTGGCGCCGGCCGGGCGGAAATGGGCGACGTCCTGACCACGCCCGAATTGCTCGGCAGCGTCGGCAAGGCGGCGGATCGGCTTGACCTGGTTGCGGATGAAGACGACCGAAACGGCCGTGAGCAGCGTCGTCGCGCCAATAATCCAGAGCAGGAAGATATGCCCGGTCGTGGCAAAGACCCGGTCGCGCGGCGTGATGAAACGCAGGACCCCGCCTTCCACCTCGACGCGGACATCGACATAGCTGGGGTAGCGGGTGGTGTCGAACCAGACCGGATTGTCGAGCTGCTGCGAAAGCGCTTCCCGCAGGGTGATGTCCAGCGTGCGGAAGAAGGAGGATCGACGCGAGGTCGGGAGCGTGTCATCGGGCCGGAAATCGATCGAAAGGCGGGTTGTGCCCAGCGCCGTCTCGATATGACGCTGGAAGGCCGGGGTCTCGCCGCCTTCTTCCTCATAGAGCCGTGTCGCCATGGCGATTTCGCCGGCCACGCCTTCCGACAGACGGCTGGTGACCGTCTCCCAGTGCTCCTCGAAGAAGGACCAGGCCACGGCGACCTGCATCAGAGCCACGGGCAGGACAATGATCAGGAGGGTCCGGCCGAACAGCCCCTTGGGCATGAAGCGCTTGATCAGGGACACGCCGGGTCAGTCCTCGAAGACCGGGTCGGCGAGGAGGCGATACCCTTCGCCGCGGACCGTCTGCAAGTGGAGGGGTTCTTTCGGATCGGTCTCCAGCTTGCGCCGCAGACGCGTAACCTGGACATCCACGGCGCGTTCGCCGCCGCCGGTCCGTTCCGACAGGGTGAGGCGCGAGACGGTCTGCCCGGCCGAGGCCGCCAGCGCGGCCAGCAGCGCCGCTTCGCCACCCGTCAGGCGGACGGCCTCACCGGCCCGGGTCAGGCTTTCGCGCTGGATGTCAAAGCGCCAATCGCCAAAGCAGACATGCTGGATCGCCGCCTGGGCCGGCTTGGCCCGGCGCAAGATGGCATTGATTCGAAGGACGAGTTCTTCCGGCTCGAACGGCTTGGGCAGATAGTCATCGGCACCGAGCGAGAGGCCCTTGATCCGGTCCTCGGCATCACCGCGCGCGGTCAGGAGCAGGATGGGTGTCTCCCCGCGCTCGCGGACAGCCTGGGTCAATTCGAACCCGTCCATACCGGGCATCATCACATCGAGCACCAGAAGGTCGAAGGCGAGCGAGTTGAGGGTGGACAGGGCCTTGTCGGCATTCGGGGCCGTCGAGACGCGATAGCCGCGTTCCTGCAGGAAGCGCTTGAGCAGGTTGCGGATGCGGTCGTCATCATCGACCACGAGGATATGCGGGTCATCACCGGGCGTCTGGGCCATGAAGTCCTGCCGAATTGCGAGTTTCGATCATGACGCGTGGGCGGCAGGCGCTCAAGGTGCTTTATCGGCACCTGCCAGCAAATGACGCGATGATTCAAGTCGTTCCGCACGCGTCGGCCGGAGAGGGAACCAAACGGTGTTCACGACCGGGCGCGTGCCGGTCGTAGCCCGGCCAAGAGGTAATCAACACAGGACCAGGCGGTCACGGCGATGGCGATCCAGAAGCTGGCATTGGCGACATTGTGGGCGATCGCGGGCGCCAGCCAGCTGGCCGGGATGAGCGGCGCGCCCAGCAGGGCGATGATGGCAATGCCCTGGACGATGGCCTTGAGCTTGCCCGACAGGCGCGCGCCAACCGCAACGCCCTTCGATTGCATCATCAATCGCGCATAGCTGACCAGGACATCGCGCCAGGCAAAGACGAGAATCGCCCAGACCGGAATCAGCCCGGCGGCGGCCAGGGCAGTGAAAGCGCCGATCCGGTAGAGGCTGTCGGCGAGCGGGTCGAATTGTGCGCCGAATTCTGATTGCTGATTGAAGGTCCGCGCGACCCAGCCATCAAGCAGGTCGGTGATCTCGGCCAGGACCGCGATAGCCAGAGCGGCTGCGAAGCGGGTCGGCCCGTCCAGTGACAGGGCGAGAAAGAGAAGCGGCACCAGGGCGATGCGGGACGCAGTCAGCAGGTTTGGCAGGGTCAACATCAGCGCGGGGCCTTCCTGGCGGCAAGCAGTCGTCCGGCAATCTCGGCAAAGCCCTGCGCTTCGTCGCCCCTGGCGATCTCGGCCGGGTGGGCGGTCATTTGCGGCAGGAAGCGGCGCACGCCCGCGACCCCGAAACTGATCGGGAAGGCGGCGAACATCGGTTCGTCATTGGGGGCGTCCCCGATATAGGCGACCTGTTCGGCCAGCCTGTCTGCGGCCAGCCCGAAACGCGCGGTCAGAACGCGACAGGCCGTGGTCTTCTTGTCGTGATCGCCAAACCAGGCATTGACGTGGATCGAGCTGGTCTTGGCCACCGCACCGCCCTGTTCGAAATGCGCCCGCACGCGCTCGGCATCATCGAGTGAGGCGCCTGAGACTTCCTCGGCAAAATCCACCGCGACATCGCAGGCACGCCAGTCATTATCGGCCGCCGGAGCGAGATTGTCGGTGAGGGCGAGACTGCCGTCGGCGAGCGCCGCAAGCTGCTGGCGGCGCGCGTCGGAGCGGTCGCAATACCAGTCACGGGCGATGTGACCATTGGCCTCGCGGGCAAAGCAGAAGGCGCCATTCTCGCCAATCACCGCATCGACGGGCCACCAGCGCGCGATCAAATCACACCAGCCAGCCGGGCGCCCGGTCACCGCAAGGGTGAGAATACCAGCCGATTGCAGGAGTTCCATCGCAGCCAGGCTGCTCGCCGGCACGCGGCCATCGCGCGTGACGGTCCCGTCAAGGTCGAACAGAAAGGCCCGGACGCCCGCCAGGGACGTGTCATTTGCGCTTGGAACCATGATTGACCCGTTTGACCATCTCGCCCCACTCGCCATCGGTGACGCTGAGTGTGGCTATCTTCTCGTCGCGACCGGGGCCAGCGGCAAGTAATTGAACAAATTCCTCAAATCACCCGCCCGACGGAGGCCGCCGGTGGATCATACAGCGCTGTGGCGTGGCGAAAAGCCTCATTCGGCGCGGGCCGGGCCCGGCATGAAGCGATAGAGCTTGAAGGCGGCGGCCAGCCAAAGCCCGATCAGCCAGCCATTCAGGGCCCAATCATGGCCGATCCATCCCATCGCTGCGGCCAGCAGGGGCAGGCCGGCACCGAGGACAGCAAGGAGCTGGCCGATCAGGGCGATCGGAGCGGCATTGGCAGACAGCCCATCGCCCGGCCGTGGCCGCAGCAGCGCATCGCCATCGCTCACAAGGATTGCCAGAACGGGGACGACCAGCGTGGCGGGCGTGCCGATGATCAGCAAGTAGAGCAGGAAAAGGAGATTGGCATGGCCGGCCCGGGCCAGTCGGGCGATCAGGGGGTCACCGCCGAGACGGGCTGCTGCGATCAGGCTGGCAATTACCCAGCTTGCCGCGCCAAAGGCCGCCAGCGCGCGCGACGTGTCGAGGAAGCCGTCGAACTGGGCCACGCCCTCTGCTGTTGCGGTCCAGCGAAAGGAAAACCAGATCGCCACCGGTCCGGTGATCACCAGGATGAGGCGCAAAAGGGCAGCCAGGCTTGAAAGGCGGTTGGACACGAGCGTCGCTCCGTTACTTCTGGAACCAGTCATGGATCTTTTTGGCCATGGCTTTGGAGATGCCGTCAACCGCTTCCAGGTCTGCCAGTGCCGCATTGCGCACCGCCTTGGCCGATCCGAAATGCGCCAGCAGCGCCTTCTTGCGCGACGGGCCGATACCGTCGATCCCGTCCAGCGGGTTTTCGGTCATCTGCTTCTTGCGCTTGGCCCGATGGCCGCCAATGGCAAAGCGGTGGGCTTCATCGCGCAGACGCTGGAGATAGTAGAGGACCGGATCCTTCATCGGCAGTTTGAAGGGTGGCTTGCCGGGCAGGTAGAAGGCTTCGCGACCGGCATCGCGTTCCGGACCTTTCGCGATAGCAGCGATGGTGATGCCGGTTTCTGCTGTAATGCCAAGCTCCTCGGCGATCTCCATGACCGAGGAGAGCTGACCCTTGCCGCCATCGATCAGGACGAGATCGGGCACGGGGGCGCCGTCTTCCTGCTCTTTCAGGAGCCGCGAGAAGCGCCGTTTCAGCATCGCCTTCATCATCGCGAAATCGTCATTGGTGGCGGCGTCATCACCCTTCATGTTGAAGCGGCGATAATGGTTCTTCTCGAAGCCTTCCGGCCCGGCCACGATCATCGCGCCCAGCGCATTCGTCCCCTGGATATGGGAATTGTCATAGACCTCAATGCGCTGGGGCAGGTCGGGCAGGTCGAAAATGCGCTGCACGCCCTTGAGCAATTGGGTCTGGGTCGCGCTTTCCGACAGGCGGCGGGCGAGGCTCTCGCGGGCATTGGTCAGCGTGCGCTCGACCAGTTTGCGCTTCTCGCCGCGCTTGGGCGTATGCAGGGCGACCTTGCGCTCGGCCTTCAGGCTCAGCGCCTCGCCCAGCAATTCGGCTTCCTCGATCTCGTGCGACAGGAGGATCAGGCCCGGAGCCGGCTTGTCGTCATAGAATTGCGCCACGAAGGCGGCCAGCACCTCGGCCGGTTCGGCCTCGCTGTCATGGCGCGGGAAGAAGGACTGATTGCCCCAATTCTGTCCCGCGCGGAAGAAGAAGACCTGGACGCAGGACTTGCCACCATCCTGATGTACCGCGACCACATCGGCTTCCTCGACCCCGTCCGGATTGATGCCCTGGTCGGTGGTCACCGCGGCAATGGCGCGGATCCGGTCGCGCAGCTTGGCGGCGCTTTCAAAGTCCATGGCCTCGGCCGCCTCATTCATGCGGGTCTGCAAATCCTGGCGCAGGGCATTGGAGCGGCCGCGCAGAAAGTCCGTCGCCTCGGAGACCAGCGCGTCATAGGCGGCCGGTTCGATCAGATCGACGCAAGGCCCGGCGCAGCGCTTGATCTGGTACAGCATGCAGGGCCGCGAGCGGCCTTCATAGACGCTGTCGGAACAGGTGCGGACCAGGAAGGCCTTTTGCAGCGTGTTGAGGGTCTGGTTGACCGCGCCGACCGAGGCAAAGGGACCGAAATAATCGCCCTTCACCTTGCGCGCCCCGCGATGCTTGGTCAGTTGCGGCGCGGGATGGTCCTTGCGGATCAGGATATAGGGGAAGCTCTTGTCGTCGCGCAGCAGGATATTGAAGCGCGGCTTCAGCGACTTGATCAGATTGGCTTCCAGCAGGAGGGCTTCGGTCTCGGTCTGGGTGACCACGAACTCCATCCGGCGGGTCAGCGCGATCATCATGGCGATGCGGTTGGAATGCCCGCGGCCATTGGCATAATTGGACACCCGGTTCTTCAGATGCCGGGCCTTGCCGACATAGAGCACCGCCCCATCTTCGCCGAACATGCGATAGACGCCCGGCCTGGGTGGCAGGTTCCTGACATAGTCCGCGATGAGTTTCGCGCCCGTCAGAGATTGCGCCTGCGCGGCGGAAGCGTCATCTATCGGATCAGATTGAGGAGTTTGGGACGACATGTCGGACAGGATTGCGCTCGTAACCGGCGGCGGCAAGCGCCTGGGTGCCAAAATCGCCAGCGCCCTCGGTGAGGATGGCTGGCATGTGATCGTTCATTACAATGCTTCGGCCGAAGCCGCGAACCAGCTGGCTGCGGATATTCGCAGCGCTGGCGGGTCGGCGGAGGCGGTCGGGTTTGACCTTTCCGACACGGGCGCCATCGACGCCTTCATGTCCGATGTGGGCCGCGTCGATGTGCTGATCAACTCCGCCTCTATTTTCGAGATGGACCGGCCGGAAGACGTCACCCCGCAATCGCTGGAAGATCACTGGCGCATCAATACCGCTGCGCCGGTCCTGCTGGCCAAGGCGATGGCGGCCCATCATACCGGCCGCGCCTCGGGCTGTGTAATCAATCTGCTCGACCAGAAACTCTTCAATCTCAATCCGGACTTCTTCGCCTACACCCTGTCCAAGCAGGCCCTGCTGGGCGCGACGACCACGATGGCGATGGCCTTTGCGCCGGCCGTTCGCGTCAATGCGATCGCGCCGGGCATCACCCTGCCATCGGGTGGTCAGAGCGAGGACGAGTTCGCACGCGCCCATGCCATGAACCCGATGCGCGGTGGCTCGACGCCGGACGACATCATCCGCGCGGTGCGCTTCATCCTTGCGACCCCGTCCATGACAGGCGAGACGATCACCATTGATGGTGGCCAGCATCTCGACGCTCGCAATCGCGATGTTATGTATGCCGCCAATCCGCCGCAGGACGATGCCTCATGAGACTGGACCAGGTGATCGAGAATGCCCTCGCCAATGCGTCGGGCGAGGATGTCTTCGTCTATCGTCTCGAGGGTGTGAAGCTGGATGTCGAGATCGGCATTCACGACTATGAGCGCGGCGTGAAACAGCGCGTCCTGATCGATGTTGTCACCCTGGTCAACAAGACCTGGTGCGGCTCGGACGACATCGCCACCGTGGTCGATTACGACTATATCCTGCACGGTATCAAGGCGCTGGAAGCGCGCCAGTTCGACCTTCAGGAAACCCTGTGCGGTGTCGTCCTCGATCTCGCCCTGGAACCCGCCACCGTCGCCGCCGCCCAGGTCACCACCCGCAAGGTCGATGCCTATGCGGACGCCGAGGCCGTTGGTCTGACACGGTTCCGCCGGAAGGTTTAGGTCGCGCCATTCGCAGGTGCAGACGCGCCATCGGCGCACAATGCCCCATAGATCACTTGCCGAGACGTCGCCGTATCCGGTTTTCCAGGTCAAGGGCGCGAGCGCGCCGCTTCGCGGTTTCACCCTTGAGCTGGAAAACCGGATACGGCCCGCTGGCTGAAAAGGGATTTACGGCTCGGTCCGCGCAAGGCGCCCCCATGAACAAACGTGGTGGTAAAGCTTGCGCGATCAAGGTCGACGCTAAACGAGACTTTCCACCACAAGTCCCAGCGCCAGCAGGACAAGCGTGCCGCCGACTGTGATGTTGAACAGCCGCATGCGGACGGGGTTGGCCAGGAAGCGGCGGATGCTGCTGCCCAGGACTGCCCAGCTGCCGACCCCGACCAGGCAAAGCGCGAAATACAAGCTGGCAAAAACGGCCAATTCCGCGCTGGGTCCGGTCAGTTCGAACAGTGAGACCGCGGCCAGACAAGCCGCCCAGGCCTTGGGATTGACCCATTGCATGAGGGCGCCTTGCCAGGCACGGGGCAGGTCCGGTCTGTCGGTCTCCGCAAGGCCGGTCGGAGCGAGCGCGATCCTGATGCCGAACCAGACAATCACGGCGGCGCCGATCGCCGACAGGGCCTGCATCCAGTATCCGCCCATCGCGGCCACCAGATTGGCGGCCAGCCCCACCGCCACCAAGAGGGCGGTAAAGCCGGCTGTCGAGCCGACCACAAAGGGCAGGGCGCGGACCGGTCCGTGATGCAGTCCGGCGGACAGCGTCATCATGTTCACCGGTCCCGGCGAGATCGACATGGTCAGCGCAAACGCGCTCATGGCCAGCAAATTTCCCATCGCAGTCTCCTTTTACGAGGAGGTAGCCGCTGCTGATAAAGTTGATTAGATTGTCTGATTGATACTTATCGTTCGAAAAATCTGATGAATGCTTGAGCAACTCAAATCGCTTGCCACATTCGGCATGGTGCTGCGGACAGGCTCGTTCCGCGGTGCTGCGGAGCAGCTGGGCATGGCGCCGTCGACAGTCAGCTATCATGTCAGCGCGCTGGAGGGAGCGCTGGGTGCGCCCCTGCTGAACCGCTCGACCCGTCGCCTGTCGCCAACCCCGTTGGGCGAAGCACTGGGGGAACAGGCGGATACGATGTTGGCAGCCGCCCAGACGGCAATGCATTTGGCCGGGACGCGTACCGGTGTGCTGCGTGGTCAGCTCTCTGTCACTTGTACCTCGGCGGTGATCGGCGCCGGTTTCGGCGAGGCGGTGGCGGCCTTCACGCGGACCTATCCCGACATCACCATCCGGCTCGATGTGTCGGACGTGGCGGCCGATCTGATTGCCGGGCGTTTCGATCTGGGCATTCGCGCAGGCCAGTTCGCCGATAGTGCCATGAAGACGCGCCGGATCGGGCGGATCGAGCGTTGCCTGGTCTGCGCGCCGCGGCTTCGGGACGCGGAGGTCGTGCTCCTTGATGCGGACGAGCTGGCTCAACGGCCCTGGATACGCCTCGCCAGCATGTCACCGCGCCGCGCCTTGCTGGCGCCGGACGGGGAGACGGTCGAACTGGCAACGATGACCCATGCCGAAGTCGGCAGCATCGATGCGATGATCGAACTGGCACTGGCCGGCATGGGGGTCGCGACGCCGCCCGCCCATCTCGTTGCCGGACATCTTGCTTCAGGCGCACTCGTGGAAGCCGCACCAGGCTGGCACGTGCCGCCTATCGACTTGCACGCCGTCTGGCCTGGTTCACGAACAGAGTCGCCGCTGCGCCGCGCCTTCGTCCGTCATCTGCTGGAGACGTGGACGCCGCCGCTTAGCGCGACCGGCTCTGCAGGGTAGGCACCAGCCGGGTCCCTGACTTTCGCCCGGCTTTCGCCGGGCGTCCATCAGGGATGACGAGAGGTGGTCGTTGCACCTTTACCCGGCTGCCTCGACGGGCTTTTCCTTCAAGAGCGGCTGCGCCTTGCCATAGGTCAGCGAGCGCCAGACCCATTCCAGTGGGCCGAAGCGGAAGAAGTGGAGCCAGATCGGCGACCAGATCAGCTGGACGGCCCAGACGATCAGGACCAGCTTGGCCTGGTCGACCCGCTCCACCGTTCCGAACAGGCCGAGGCCCGGCGCGCCGACGAAGATGAAGCTCATGATCAGGGTCTGGCTGAGATAATTGGTGAAGGCCATCCGGCCGGTCGCCGCGAAGAGTTTGATGATCAGGCTGAAGAGGCCGATCTTCGACAGCAGCATGACGGCCGAGGCATAGCCGAAGGACAGGGTCAGGCTGCCGATATAGGTCAGCGCATTGCCGTCAGCCATGGCTTGCGTCTCGAACTCACCGGCAATCATCACCGTTGTCGATTCGTGGCAGAGCCACCAGCCGAGGGGCAGGGTGATCAGGGCCAGGATGCCATAGCGGGCATGGCTCCAGCTGGCCGACAGGAAGCCGCTCTTGAACAGCGCCATGCCGATGAACATCAGGCCGAGCGTTCTGGGGCCAAGGCCAATCATCGAGAAGAGCTGCCCGACCAAGGCAAAACCGGCATTCCAGGGCAGGCGGTCAACAAAGCCGGCCTGGTAGGCGGCTGTCATTCCGGTTTGGAAACCGGCTATCATTTCGGCTTCCTGGGCAGCACTTTCCGGTGTTGCGAACATCACGCCGAGATAGCCACCGCCGACCATCAACAAGGCGGTGATGCTGATCAGGACAAGGCCCCAGATGACCAGTTTGAGCGGCGCCATGCGGCGGGCCTTCACGGCGATCATGCCAAGCAGGGCATAGTGGACGAGGATATCACCCCACCACAGGAAATAGGCGTGGACGGCCCCGATCGCGAGCAGCCACAGCATGCGTGGATAATGCTTGCCGACATCATCGCCATCGCCCGCCATCAGGATGATGCCGGCGCCGAACAGGGTCGAAAAAATGGTGATGAACTTGAAGGCGAAGAAGGTATGGGCCATAGCCCAGACATCCAGATTGGCGCCGGTCAGATCCATCTGCATGGTGGGATCGTCATAGGCAAAGGGCGTCATCGCGAAGCCCTGGACATTCATCATCAAAATGCCCAGCACGGCGATGCCACGCAGGGCATCGATCGAGACCAGACGGTCTGTTCTTGGTGCATTCATCGGTCTTGTCCCCCTCAACCCGGATGCGATAGCGCGGAAGACTAGCGCCATGAAACCGGAAAGTCCCGGGGATAGATTGCGGCCGCGTCCCCCCTGTCTTGCTGATCGGCGGAATTGCCCCGTATTCCGGCTGTGGGGGATGTGCCAGAGTGCGGGGCTTCAAGGGAGGCCTGCATGGATCGACGTTTCTTCACGCTGGGACTGGCCAGCGCGCTTGTCATGGCGGCCAGCCCCGTCCGGGCCGGCCAGTTCGGTCTGTCCGATCGTCAGGCGAGCGAGGGGATTCGCGCCGCGCTGGGCCAGGCGGCCCGGCTGGCGACCACGCGTCTGGGACGAACAGACGGGTTTTTCGGTGATCCACAGGTGCGTATTCCGCTGCCGTCGCGGATCCGGGATCTGCAATCCATGCTGCGCCGGGTCGGCCTGTCGGCCCAGCTCGATGATCTGGAACGCCAGATCAACCGCTCGGCCGAGGCGGCGATGCCAGCCGTGCAGACCATTTTCGTTGATGCGGTGCGCTCCATCACCCTGGATGATGCGGTCGGCATTGTCCGTGGCGGCGACCGCTCGGCCACCGATTATCTGGAGCGGCGCACCTCCGACCAGCTCTTCGCCCTGATCCGCCCGCGCATGGAAAACACGCTGGAAGCCTCCGGGGCCTACCGCACCCTGCAACCGATCGAGGAGCGGATGAATAGTCAGGGCGGTTTCCTGGGCCGCCTCATGCAAGGCCGCTCGGGCGGGCAATCCCTGCGTGATCAGTTGACTGAAGATGCCTCGCGTCGGGCCATGGCCGGTGTCTTCCATTATGTCGGCGAAGAAGAGCGGGCCATTCGGCGCGATCCGGTCAATCGCACGACCGACATCCTGCGACGCGTCTTCGGTTAAGCCGATCACGGCCAAGTGACCCATCGCGACTGGCCGCCGGTCGCGGAATGGGCAGACTGGATCCGCTCGGGCTGGAGGGGAGTTGCCGGTCGATGCTGATTGTCAGAATCTGCCTGTCTGTGATTGTGCTTTGGGGAGTCGGTATTGCGTCGGCGAGTGCGCAGCCGCGCCATGAAATCGACTGCGAGGCCGGTGGTCGCCATCATGTCGCGGCGCGCGGCGTGGCATTCCTGGTTGTCCACCGCGGCATCCTTGTATGCGAGCGCTATGATCGCGGAGTCGAGGCGGACGAGGCCAGGTGGCTGGCCAGTGGGACGAAAAGCTTCACCCCGGTCATCATCGCCCTCGCCGTCCAGGACGGACTGCTCGAGCTGGACCAGCCGGCAGCCGAGATTCTCACAGAATGGCAGGATGATCCGGACCGGTCCGCCATCACCATCCGTCAGTTGCTCGATCAGTCCAGCGGCTTGGCCGTCAATCCGCGCAATCGGCGCCTGCCCAGCTATCAGCGCGCGGTCGAAACCCGGCAGGAATACCCGCCGGGCGAGCGCTTCGTGTACGGCGCCGCGCATTTCGAGGCGCTGGGCGAGGTGGTGCGGCGGCGTCTTGCGGCGGCCGATCTGGACCCGACGCCGGCCGATTACCTGTTGCGCCGTTTTCTGAGACCGCTGGGGATTGGCGTCGGGGCCTGGCGCTCGGTGGATGGCAACCCGACGATGTCGGAAGGGACGCAGATTACGCCGCTCAACTGGGCCCGATTCGGCCATGCTGTGTTGGAAGGTGGGCGTTTCCGGGAAGTCCAGCTGGGCGATCCCGATGTGCTGGCGGCGATGTGGGAGCCGAGTGCGGCCAATCCGAATTACGGGCTGGGCTGGTGGCTGATCAATCCGCCGGGCGGCGCATCAGGGATGCGGCGTGGCCCGCAGATCACGATGCATGACCCGGACTTTCCCTTTGTCGCCATGGCGGCTGGCGCGGGCGGTCAGCGTCTCTATGTCATTCCGCAGCTCGATCTGGTCGTGGTGCGGATGACGCGCGGTGTGGTGGATGATCCGCGCACCCGGACCGAGGACTGGTCGGACCGGCGCTTTCTGCAGACGCTGATTGTGGACCGTCAGACCGGGACGGATGACTAGCCGATGACGCCGCGGGCCAGCACGAAAATATAGCCGAGATAACCCGCAAAAAGCGCGGCTCCGAGCAGGCGGCTGATCGGCTGTTTGAGCAGGATCACGCCGGCAATGACCACGCTCGCACCCAGCATGACCCAGAGGTCGAGGCTGAAGAAGCCTTCGGGGACCGGGAGCGTATTGCCCGTCAGGGCGGCGGCAATGCCCGTCGCGCCGCCGACCGCAAAGACGTTGAAGATGTTTGAGCCGAGGACATTGCCGATCGCCAGTTCGGCCTGGCGACGCACGGACGCCATAACCACGGTGGCGAGTTCCGGCAGGGACGTTCCGAACGCTACCGCTGTCAGCCCGATCAGCGCGTCATCCACGCCCAGATCCGCCGCTGCGGCCGTACCGCCCGATACGATCATCTGCGCGCCGATGGGCAGTCCCACGAGGCCGATCAGCAAGGAGCCAAGAATGGTCGGCATGGATTTCGGCAGACCGTCCATATGTTCCAGATCGGTCAGCTCGGCGATGGTGGGATCATCACTCTTGCCACGCGCCAGGAAGGCCAGCAGGGCGATATAGCCGATGATCAGGCCGAACAGGATATAGCTCTCGACCGGTGAGATGATCCGGTCCCAACTGACCGCGATCAGGATCACGGCGGCCCCGAGCGCGAAGATCGCATTGCGTCGCACGCCCGGCGTGGTGGTCGCGATGGCGCCGAAGACGGCGGGAAGGCCGAGGATCAGCAGGAAGTTGGCTGTATTGGATCCGACAATATTGCCCAGCGCCAGTCCCGGTGCGCCCGAAAGGGCAGACTGGATCGAGACCACCAGTTCCGGTGCCGAGGTGCCGAAGGCGATAATGGTCAGACCGACGAGGAGCGGCGGCAGTCGCCAGAGGCGAGCCAGCGCGGCGCCGCCACGCACAAGCAAATCTCCGCCGAACAGCAAAATCACGATGCCGGCCAGAATTAGAGCGATATAAGCGGGAGCAGCCATTGACGGGCGGACCTTGCGGTTCGCGGACTAGTCGAGACGGCGATATTCGATGAGATTGAGCAAACCGAAAATGCCTGCCACGAGGCCGAGAGCAATCAGAGCGTACATGAGAAAATTCCCCAAAACGGCATGTGTTGGGTCCGTACATAACCCGCCGATGCGGCACTGGCTAGCGGTGGATGCGGCATGAACTGGCGTCAACGCATCGAGCCTGTCATCCGTCCCTTCATGCATGCCTTCTGGCGGCTTTCACGCGGAACCACACTGGGAGTGAGGGCAATTGTGGTGCGTAAGGATGGCCATGTGATTCTGGTGCGTCACACCTATGTCGGCGGCTGGCATCTGCCGGGCGGCGGCGTTGAAAAGGGCGAGAGCGCTCGCGATGCCCTGGCGCATGAATTGCGCGATGAGGCGGGTGTGGTGCTGGCTGGAGAAGCGCCGGTCCTGGGCGTCTACGCCAATCACCGGAAATTTCGCGGCGATCATGTTGTTGTTTGCATCGTGCGGAACTGGTCTTCCTGCACGCCCGACGCCGACGGCGAAATCGCTGAAACCGGTTGGTTCGACCCGGCCGATCCACCCAAGGGGACCACGCCTGCGACACGGGGCCGGCTGGCCGAATATCTCGGACAAGCGCCGGTGGTCGATGTCTGGTGACAGGGCAGAGGGCGCGCGCCGGATAAGGTGCGGTGTACCGGAGCAGGCCCGCCTGAAGCGAGGGGTATCGAGCCGGCCTGTCCGGTACACCGCGGGGCGCACGCTGACGACATTAGGCGGCCCTGCCTGAACCCCAGCTGACGCGTTTGGACCCATTTTTGCCCCGAATGTGGCTTCAAGTGGGGACAAGTGCGGCAAATTCACTAGGATGCGTCTTACGGGGTGATGGATCGGGGCCGATTCGAATGACCACAACGCCAAGCGGCGATACCTATCTTCGAACCGCGTCGGATGCCGATGCGCCGAAATCGGCCGTCCAGCGTCTGACCGACACGGATAGCTGGGTGGGGCAGGTCTTGCCCGGCCTGGTTGCAGTCACGTGTATTTTCATCGTCGCCTTGGCCGTGATGGCGGGTGAGGGGCGGTTGATGTCCTCCGCCCGCGAAACCAACCTCCGGACGCTGGAAACGGTTCTGCGCAATACGCGTCAACGCTTCGAGCTCTGGGCACAGGCGCGAGAGAATGACGCCCGAATCTGGGCCGAGAATGAACGCATCCGGACGGCGCTTGAAGGGTTGGGGGAGTCGCCGGTTCCCGCCGATCTGGCGCGGTCGGAGGAACAAGCCTGGTTGCGCGAGACGCTGGGACCCTGGCTGACCGAGTATGGTTATCGCGGCTTCACCGTGATCGCGCCCAATGGCACGACTCTCGCCTCGATGCGCGATGAGGATCTGGGGCAGCCCTCACTCGTGCTCGACCTGGTCAATGCCAATCGCCTCAATTCGGCCGGGGTTGTTCTCACCCGGCCGCATATCGTCGACCTGATCGACGTCGCGGATGTCGGCAATGCCGATGCGGTCGATGAGGAAATCCTGATGTATGCCGTCGCGGCGGTCAGTAGTGGCGACACCCTGCTGGGCTACCTGGCGCTGCGCATTGATCCCCTGTCCGAATACACAGCCACCTTCCGTGTCGGGCGCACGGGCGTGTCTGGCGAGACCTTTGCCATTGATCGTGAAGGGCGTCTGTTGACCGAGACGCGATACGGCGAGGAATTGATCGAGGCCGACCTGCTGGTCGAGGGGCATCCTTCGATCCTGCATGTCGAAGTCCGTGATCCCGGTATTGATGTCACGATGGGCGGCATTCCGTCCCGTCCCTATGCCGAATGGCCTCTGACCGAAGCGGCAGCCGGGGTCATTGCCGAGGGGCAGGGCAGAAATCTGCGCGGATACCGCGATATGCGTGGTGTGCTGGTGATGGGGGCCTGGGATTGGGACCCGGCCCGCGATATCGGCATTATCACCGAGGTCGAACTGGGCGAGGCGATGGCCGGCGCCAACCAGGCGCGCGCTGTCCTGCGGGTCTTTGCCGTGGCGATGGCGCTCTCCTTCATATTGCTGGCCGTCCTGTTCAGCGCGCACCGTTCGATCACCCGGCGTCGGGCCCAGGCCACGCATGAGGCCAATCAGCGCCTGTCCCAGATCCTGATGACAGTGGCCGAGGGGATTTACGGGATCGATGGCGACGGGGTCGTGACTTTCATCAATCCGCGCGCCTGCGCCATGCTGGGCTATCGCGAGGACGAGCTCATCGGCAAGACCATGCACAATGTGGTGCATCATTCCCGGCGCGATGGTTCGATCTTTCCGCGCGAGGAATGCGCGATCCATTGTGCGGGTGTGTCGGCGGAATCACCGGACGGCGATGTCTTCTGGACCAAGAGCGGCCAACCCATTCCGATCGAATCCGCCTCCTCGCCGATTGATCCGGATGACAAATCGGCCGGCGCCGTGGTCACATTCCGGGATGTCACCAATCGCAAGCGCGATGAGCTCGCCCTGCGCCGCTATGCTCAGGAACTCAAACGCTCGAACTCCGAGCTGCAGGAATTCGCGTATGCGGCCTCGCACGACCTGCAGGAGCCGTTGCGCAAAATCCAAGCCTTCGGCGAGCGGTTGAACAATAAATGCCATGACGCGCTGGACGATACCGGGCGGCATTATCTGGAACGGATGGTTGACGCCTCGACGCGAATGCGCCGCCTCATTGATGATCTGCTCAGCTATTCGCGGGTCAATTCCAAGACCACCAATTTCCTTCCTGTTGATCTGTCGACGGTCGTCGCCGATGTCCTTTCGGACCTCGAGCCGCGCATCAATGCGGAGGATGCCAAGATCCGGGTTGGTGAATTACCGGCGATCGAAGCCGATCCCGGGCAGATGCATCAGCTCTTCCTCAACCTTCTGGCCAATGCGCTCAAATTCCGTCGCCCCGGTGTGCAGCCCTCGATCTCCATTGAGGGCAGTGTGGAAGTGGGTGAGAATGGTGCCATTGCGCGGATTGCCGTGGCGGATAATGGCGTCGGTTTCGAGCCTCGCCATGCCGAGCGCATTTTCGGCATGTTTGAACGCCTCCACGGGCGTGACGAGTTTGATGGAACCGGGGTTGGTCTGGCGACTTGCCGCAAGATCGCCGAGCGCCATGCCGGCGAGTTGACGGCTTGGGGCGAGCCGGATTCCGGGGCCGTTTTCACCCTGCTCCTGCCCGTGCGGCAGGGAAGCGTGATGTAGCGACTTCATGGGACAGCAGGGGCAGGCATGACATTTCGCGAGCGAGCGCTTGACCGATTTGCTCCGGTGCTGATCGGCGCAGCTGGCGGTGTGCTCACCCTCGTGGTGCTGCGGCCCTTTTTTGAATCACCACGCCCCGCCTTTGGCGAGACTGTGCTGTTGGGGTTGGGTGCGCTCTCCGTTGCCGGCCTGTGCGCGCTGGCCGTTTACGGTTTGCGGGTGAATGCCCGGCAGCGCGATGAGGCGGACGCCCTGCAGCGTCGACTCGAGGATGTTGAGCTTTATGCCAAGGCAGCGCGTCATGATTTGCGAGAGCCCGTCCGCAAGATCATCACCTTTGGTGAGCGATTGCGAGAGCGCCTCGGTCCGGCTCCCGATGCCCAGATTGACCGCTGCGCTGAGCGCATGTCCGATGCGGCAACGCGCATGCAGGGCATGCTGGACGAGTTGGCCCAGTACGCGCGTATCAATGACGCGTCGACCGACCCGCAGGGCTTTGACGCGGGTGAAGAAATTTCCCAGCTCGTTGCGTCCGCGGCCGATCGCCTCGCCGCCTCGGGCGGAGAGGTTGTCATCGGCGATTTGCCGGACGTTCACTGCGACCGGGCGCAATTCCGCATCCTGTTCACCATCCTGCTCGCCAATTCCATCCAGTATGCGCACGCCGACAGGCCGCTTCGGATCACGATTGACGGCGAGAAACGCGCTGACGGGCGGGTCGAGTTTCGTTGCGCTGACAACGGGATCGGCTTCGCACCGGACAAGGCGGACCGGATTTTTCAGCCCTTTGAACGGTTGCACACACGCGACGCTTATCCCGGGACCGGGATCGGTCTGGCCACAGCGCGAAAAATTGCCGAACGGCATGGCGGAACGCTGCATGCGCAGGGAGAAGTCGGAAATGGCGCGGTCTTCACCTTGATCTTGCCGCTTCAAAAGGCGAGTTTGTTACAAGACGATCCCAAATCAAGGCTCTAACCGGGTTGAGGCTGTCATCATGAGCGACGAAAACCAGCTTTTCACCATCCTGATGGTCGATGACGACCCGGATGATCGGTTGCTGTTCAAGGAAGCCTGCGAGGAAGTGCGATTGCGCAACCCGCTCGACTTTCTGGAGAATGGCGAGCAGCTGGTGGACTATCTCAAGCGACGAGGCAATTACGCAGACCGCGAGGGCGCACCCTTCCCGGGGATTATCCTGCTCGATCTCAACATGCCGTTGAAGGATGGCCGCGAGGCGCTTGAGGAGATCAAGGCCGATGCCGATCTGCGGCATATTCCGATCATCGTGCTGACGACGTCCAAGGACGAGGATGATATTCTCTCCTCCTACGGGCTGGGAGCGTCTTCCTATATCGTCAAGCCGATCTCGCTGGATCGCCTGATGCGGGTGGTCAACTCCATCGGCGAATACTGGGTGCAGATCGTCGAAGTGCCCTCGACCGAGTCCGAGGAAGGCGACCCGGACGACCTCTGACAGGTTTCCGGCTCAGACCGGATTCCGGTTTCCCCGAACAGGCGAGTTTGCTAGCCTTGCTTCGCGCAAGGGGGCGCATGCGGACTCGTGCGAGTCTGCCTATCGGGGAGAAATCCATGAAATATCTGATTGTGGCCGGTCTGGCCGCTGCAAGCCTCACTGCGCCAGCTTTGGCTGACGGCATGGAAAACGCGTTCGGTCATGCCGTGCGTGTGACCATGGGTGAGCAGTCCTTCGATGCCTGGTTCCAGGCCGATGGCAGCTATAGCGACAGTCGCGGCATTTCCGGGACCTGGACCTATGACAGCCAGCTCTGCATCCAGGTCATGACCGAAAACGGCGCCGACGAGAATTGCGGACCGTGGAATGAAGGCCTGGCACCCGGTGAGCGCTGGGTCACGGATGGCTGGTCAGCCGATGGCAGCCCGCTGACCATCCAGCTGATCGCCGGCTAGACCGGAGATACCGCCGCGGGTCGCGCCTTGCGATCCGCGGCAGGGCCGGTTTCGCGCCTCACGTGTTCACCCGCGACGGCGAGCGGGATCGGCGTTATGGTGCCCAACGAGGCCGTCTGACATCAAGAAACCGGGCGGCGGGGGAAGATCATGTTGCTTGCGCGTCTGTCCAAGATTTCCGCCACGCTGTTCCTGTCGATGGTCATGGCCATCTTCATGCTGGTTCTGCTGTGGTTCTATGCTGCCGACTGGCTCAGCTGGGTCCAGGACGGCGCGGACCTGCTCGAGGACATGATTGCGGCCATCCCGCTGGAAGACCGTTACAATAATTTCGTCCGCCTGTTTGCCAGCGACGACAAGATCGTCCTGCTCATCTTCACCATCATCGCCCGTATCATCCTGGCGATCATCGGGGGGAGTTTCACCGCCCTGACCGGCGGCAATGACCGATACAAGGTCAAGGAACCGGGTCTGATCAGCCAGGTCTCGTCAATGATGGCGACGCTCTTCCTGTCCTTCGTCATCGCGATCATCATGCTGGCCGTAATCTCGATCGCAGCCGAGGGCGTGCTGCACTCACTGCTCGATGCCGCGGACTGGGTCGAGGACCAGATCGCCCATCTGCCGATCGGCGGACGCTGGCGCGCCGGGGTCCGCTTCGCGGTCTCCGACGACAAGATCGTGCTCCTCTTCTTCACCATCATCGCCCGCCTGCTGATCGCCATCGTCGCGACCGCAGTCAGCCGGTCTGTGGGAGGCGACAAGCCGGAGATCGTGGCGCCGAAGGCGAAAGCCAACGCCTGACCGGGATCAGTCGCTGAGCGCCTCGGCGAGATAGGGCAGGGAGACATCCATCCGGTAATCGATGGAGGAATGGGTGTCCGGGAATTCCTCATAGCGGTGTGCAACGCCCATGGCTGTCAGTTTGCGCGTCATCCTGCGGGCGCCATAGACCAAATTGTACTGGTCGATATCGCCGCAATCGATCATCAAGGCCTTGAGCTGTTTCAGCCCTTCGCCATGCGTGTCGACAATCTCGAGCGGATCGAACTTCATCCATTCGGCCCAGCGCTCCGGGATGAGCTCACACGTATCCATCGTCACCGGCAGGCGGATGCCCATCAGCACATCCGGGTCGGGATCGGGGTCATAGGTCGCGGCCATGGCCAGGGTCATCAGCGCGTGCAGATCATCGCCGGAGACCTTGGGGGAGGCCTCAAAGGCCTCGATGAAGCTGGCAATCGTGCCGCCATGCTTGGCCATGCGGCGCAGCGTATGGGCGAAATCGGTAGCGAACATCAGCTCGAACCCCATATCGCCGGAATGGCAGACCGCGCCGGCCCAGACATCGGGATGCCAGAGCGCGTGCATGATGGCGCCATAACCGCCCGAGGACTTGCCGAAGACGGCCCGCTTGCCGGTGCCGCCACAGCCGAACTTGTTCTCGATGCCCGGCAGCATTTCCTTGATCAGGAAATCCTCCCACATCCCCATCGCCGGTGAGTTCACATACTGGTTGCCGCCCAGCCGGGTGAAGCAGTCGGGAAAGGCGATCACGGCCGGCTTCATGACGCCGGTGGCGATCAGCCGGTCGGCGCGCTCGGGGATATTCTCGCCGAAATTCTTCCAGTTCACATGGCCCAGGCCGGAGCCTGTGAAGCCGGCCAGGTCGACCAGGAGCGGCAGGCCGGACCCGTCATGCCCGTGCGGGACATAGACATCGACCCGGCGCCGGGTCGGATCGCCAAGGCGATTGCAGGCGAGTGCCTGGCTGTCGATGTAAAGCGTGTGAACCTGCCCGGCGGGCAGGGAAGGGTCCTGGCGCATATCAACTCCCCGATCTGCTGGCGCGCAGCCTAGGCTGTGCCGCGCCGGTGGCAAATGCTTGAGCTGCATTGGCAAACCGGGTCATCCTGCGATCATGACCAGCGCCAAGCACTACATCTCCGCCAATGACCTGCTCGAAGACAGTCTGCGCCTGGCGCGGCAAATCCTCGAGAGCGGTTTTCGTCCCACTCATATTGTCGGTGTCTGGCGTGGCGGGGCGCCGGTCGGGATCGCGGTGCAGGAGTATCTGGCGTATCGCGGGATCGAGACCGACCACATCGCCATCCGCACCGCCTCCTATACCGGTATCGGCGAGCAGGACCGCAATGTTCGCGTCTATGGCGAGGGCTATCTGGTCGACACGCTCAATGCCGATGACCGGCTGCTGATCGTCGATGATGTCTATGACAGCGGCCGCTCCATCGCGGCCGTGCTCAAGGTGTTGCAAGCCAAGTGCCGACGCAATTTCCCCGCCGATGCCCGGATCGCGACCGTCTATTACAAACCCCTGCGCAATACGACCGATCTGACGCCGGACTATTTCGTCCATGAGCGCGATGACTGGCTGGTCTTCCCGCACGAGATCTGCGGTCTCAGTGATGAGGAAATCGCCGCCAAGGGCGAGGCCGGCGCAGTGATCCTGAAATCATGAGTCTTGTCACTGCGGCGCAGTTGCGCGGTATCCTCATTGTCGCCGAAGGCAGGCTGTCCGAGGCGCAATGGGCGTTCTGGGAAGGCGTGATGATCGAGCCGGAAACCTGGCGCGCACCGGTCGAGACCGGGTTTGATTTCGCGGTCTGGGTGGTCGCCGTGCAGGGCGATCAAGCCGTCTGGTTCAACAGCGTCGCCAATTACTTCGAGCTGTCACCCTTTTCACGGCCCGGCCAGCTTGAGGCACCGAGCCTGGCAAGGGGCGAGCTGACGGAATTGGTCGATCAGCTGGCCGATTAGGTGCCGGTGTGTCGGGAAACTAGACCGGGCAAACACCATGAAGCCTCGTTTCTCTCCAGCGCCTCCGGCGCAAACCGCACCATAAATCGCTTGCCGAGAGATCGCCGTATCCGGATCTTCAGGTCAAGGGCCCGCCGGGCCGCTTCGCGGTTTCACCCTTGAGCTGAAGATCCGGATTCGGCCTGCTGGCTGACAAGCGACCTATGGCGGGTTGTGCGCCGTGGCGCCCGGCATGAAACCAGGCGCCGCTTGAACGCCCCATCTCAGCCCGGACGGTGAATGCCGCACAGCTTGTGGCCATCGGGATCACGGACATAGGCCAGGTGCAGAATGCCCATATCCGTGGTGCGAGGACCGGGCGCGTCCTCGATCGAGGTGCCGCCATTGGCGACCGCCACATCATGAAATTCGACCACTTGTTCCGGCGAATTGCACTTGAAGCCGATGGTCGAGCCATTGGAGGCTGTGGCCGGCTCGTCATTGATCGGCTCGCTGATGCAAAAGGCATTGCCCTCATGCAGGTAGAAATAGCGGACATGACCACTCGCGGTGACATTGCGAATGGGGTCGCCGGCGCCCATCGCACCCAGAACCGCGTCGTAGAAGCGCTTCGAGCGCTCGATATCGCTCGTCCCGAGCATGATGTGATTGAACATGTCTGTCTCTCCCTCAAGATGGCGATGGTCGTCGCCTAGCCCTCATCGAGCCCGATATCGAAATTGGGCGCTGAATGGGTCAGCGCGCCCACGGAAATCACGTCGACGCCGGTCTCGGCAATGCCGCGCACCGTGTCCAGATTGACGCCGCCGGAGGCTTCCAGCGTCACCTTGCCCTTGGCGGCGGCGACGGCGGCCTTGAGATCATCCAGCGAGAAATTGTCCAGCAACACGCTCTCTGCGCCAGCCGAAATCGCGGCATCCAGCTGGTCGAGCCGGTCCACCTCGACAGCAATGCGCGTCATGTGGCCGGCGTGGGTGCGGGCGGCCTTCACGGCAGCGGCGACACCGCCGCATACGGCGACATGATTGTCCTTGATCAGGATCGCGTCATCGAGCCCGAAACGGTGCAGCGCGCCGCCGCCGGCCTGTACGGCCTGAAGTTCGAAAGCGCGAAAGCCCGGCGTGGTCTTGCGGGTATGGGCGATACGGGCACCTGTGCCTTTGACGGCGTCGACATAGCAGGCCGTGAAGGTCGCAATCCCGCTCATCCGGCCCATGAAGTTCAGCAGGATGCGCTCGGCGGACAAGAGGCCGCGCGCGCGGCCGGTGACCGAGATCAGCACATCGCCGGGCTTCACCGTGTCGCCATCTTCCTGCTGTGGGCTGACCAGGGCTTCCGGGTCACATTGCCAGATCGCCTCCAGCGCCGGCTGGAAGCCGCAGACCACACCGGCCTCACGCGCATTGACGTAGAATTTCGCCTCGGCCTTGGCGGGAATACAGGCCAGCGAGGTGACATCACCGCGCCCGCCCTGGTCCTCGGCCAGCGCGCGGGTCACCGCTTCGATGACGGCATGGCGGGGCAGGGGCAGGATCGACATGGGGATATCCTATTCGGCCGGACCGGTCAGGGCGGCAGGTTGCGGCGTGACTGTGGCGAGATCGTCCAGGCGCAGCGCGCTATGGCGCGCCTTGGTGTGCCTTTGTGGGCAATCACTTCGGAAATGGCCACCCCGGCTTTCACGCCGGTTCAGCGCTCCGGTGACGATGAAGCGCGCGGCGATCAACGCATCCGCCTCACCATGCTCGCCTCGCATCGTATCGATCAAGGCGGCGAGTTCGGTCAGCCCCGCTTCGCTCCGCTCAACCCCGCAATGGCGCGACATGGCCTGGCGCAGACGGGTCAGGGTGAGGGGCGGCAAGCTGGCTCCAGGTCCTTCCCCTTGATGGGGAAGGTGCCCCGAAGGGGCGGAAGGGGTGAGACGCGCAGCGTTCTGCTGCTGACCACCGATCACCCACTCCACCGCTTCGCGGTCCCCCTCGCCCATCAAGGGCGAGGACCTGAGGGTGTTGGCAAACCGGGCCGCACTTACCAGCCCTTCGGCCAACGAGTTCGAGGCCAGACGGTTGGCGCCGTGCAGGCCGGTGGCAGCACATTCTCCGATCGCAAACAGGCCGGGCACCGAGGTGCGGCCATCGATATCGGTCGCGACGCCGCCCATATGATAATGCGCCGTCGGGGCCACCGGAATCGGTTCGATGCGCGGGTCGATACCGGCGCGCTGACAGGCGACGAAGACGGCCGGGAAACGCTCCGGGAAGGCCTCGCCCAACGCCTCGCGGCAATCGAGGAAGGCGCCTTTTCCCGACGTATTCTGGCGATGCACGGCGCGGGCGACGACATCGCGTGGCGCCAGTTCCGCATCGTCGTGGATCGCCTTCATGAAGCGGCGACCGGTCTTGTCGACCAGTATCGCGCCTTCACCGCGCAGGGCTTCGGTGCACAGGGGCGCCGGGTCGAGACCGGCATTGAGCGCCGTCGGGTGGAATTGCACGAATTCGGGGTCGCGAATATCTGCGCCCAGACGCGCCGCCATGGCCATGGCTTGGCCTTGCGCGATGGCGGGCGTGGTGGTCAGGGCAAATAATCCGCCTGCGCCGCCCATGGCGAGCAGGGTGGCGTCGGCTGTGAGGGTTTCGGTCTGCCCGTCCGGGCCTTGTGCGACAGCGCCGGTGCAGCCGCGCGCATCGCCCGTCAGCGCGACCGCTTTCCAGCCATCGCGGATCTCGATGTGAGCGGCCGCGCGAACCGCCTCGATCAAGGTCGCCATGACCGCCGCGCCCGCGCCATCACCCTTCACCCGGGCGACGCGGTGGCGCGAATGCGCCGCTTCGCGGGACAGGGCCCAGGCCTCGCCGTCACGCTCGAACGGCGCACCCAGCGCGGCCA
>NZ_CAMYLS010000030.1 GCF_947259345.1 uncultured Maricaulis sp.
ACATCGCCGACATCCCGTCCGCGGAGTTTTCCCGGGCTGTCTCCACCCCGATTCCAACACGCCAGGTAGATGGGGTCGGTCGTTTAGTGCCCCGCGACCTGATCGCACGCCCTGCCGGAGCTTCGGAGTGTCACCTCCGAGGCGCGGACAGGCTCCGCTCGCTTCCGGGCACAAGTGACTGAGCTCGCGCCTCCCGTCCCGAAAACCACAGGCATTATCTGTCATGGAGGAGGGGGTGCGGATAAGTTTTGTGAAACTTCCCGCACCACACACCGTCATCCGGCGCAGGCCGGGACCCAGTCTGCGACGCAAGCTGTTGCCGGGATTGGCGAAATCGAGCCTGCGAGGCTGGGTCCTGACTTGCGTCAGGATGGCGGTGATTGTGGCGTAGGGCGGGGGATAAGCGCTCGATCCACGCCTTGGCATCGCCGCCCCAGCTTTGCCAGGCAAGGCGTGGACTGACCCGCGCTCAGCCTCGCAGTTTTGAGGCATTCCATTCTGCTGCCTGCGAGGCAATTCGACGCGCGCGCAGTGGCATGCTTGCCGGGTTGCGGCATGGCGGGATATATCGGGCCGAACGCATCCGGACAGGGCCTGGCCGAAGGAGAGCCTCGTGAGCGAATTCGAAACAGCGCGCAAGCAGATGGTGGACAGCCAGATCCGGCCGTCCGATGTGACCGACCGTCGCCTGATCGCGGCCTTCCTCGACATTCCTCGCCACGTCTTCGTACCGCGGGCGCGCCGCGCCTCGGCCTATGCGGATACTCAGGTTCAGGTCGGTGATGCGCGGACTCTGATGCGCCCGCGCGACATTGCCAAACTGGTCCATGCGGCCGACATCCAGCCCGACGAACTGGTGCTCGATATCGCCTGCGCGCGAGGTTACTCGACCGCCATCCTGGCCCGTATGGCTGGCACGGTGGTCGGACTGGAGTCGGATGAAGACAGTCTCAGCCGGGCCAGTGGCCTGCTGGCCGATATCGGTGCCGACAACGCGGTGGTCATCGAGGGTGATCTGGCTGCCGGCGTGGCCAAGCAAGGACCTTTCGACGTGATATTCGTCAATGGGGCGATCGATGCCGTACCGCAGGCCTGGCTTGACCAGCTGGCCGAGGGTGGCCGTCTTGTCGCGGTGATACGCAAGGGGCCGATCGGCAAGGCGACGGTCTTCACACGGTCCGCAGCCGGAGTTGGCGAGCGTCAGGTGTTCGATGCCAATGTCGCGCCGCTGCCAGGTTTCCAGGCCGAAGCCGGTTTTGTGCTCTGATTTTTTTCGTTTCCCGGAACGGAAATTGCCCCTTTCAGACGTTTCAGGAAGTGCGAGGCTGTGTGCCTGGCCCGGACACATCTGCGCGAGGTTACCAAAATATCAGGGTAAACAGTGTTCACTTTTAATCATGGCGTGCCTATATGCGTCCATGATATGCGCGGAGGCAGGAATTGGAATGCCATGACGCGGCCGGGCTGGATCAGGTCGCGTGAAGCGCTAGTATGTATCGAAAGTGGCGGGCAAGTTCTCGGCGCTGCAAGAGGGGTTCGTAATGTCGCGATTGAAGAATTTTGCGCTCGTGCTGGCAGCGGGCGCATCGGCGCTGGCACTTGCCGGAATCGGTGCAGCCACCGTCCAGGCCCAGACGCTCGAAGAGACCCTGGCGCTCGCCTATAATTCCAACCCGACCCTGCAGGCCGAGCGGGCCCGCTTGCGCGCGACCGATGAGGGGCGCGTCCAGGCCCGGGCGGCCCGTCTGCCGTCGGTATCGGCCTCGGCCTCGATTTCGCGCTCGCACACGGAAGGCGAAAGCTTCTCCCAGATCAACAACGCGACCAACAGTTTCGAGTCCGATGCGACGCCGAAGAATTACGGCGTGTCGGCGAGCCAGCCAATCTATCGCGGAGGCCGGATTGACGGCGCCATCGACCAGGCGACCGCGGTCGTGATGGCGGGGCGCGAGACGCTCCGGGCGACCGAGCAGGCGGTGCTGGTTGATGCCGTCACCGCCTTCATGGACGTGCGTCGCGACAATAATGTCGTCGAGATTCGCCAAAACAATGTCGAGGTCCTCGCGCAGCAATTGCGAGCCGCGCGGGATCGGTTTGAAGTGGGTGAGATTACCCGCACTGACGTGTCCCAGGCCGAGGCGCGCCTGTCGGCAGCCCAGACCCAGCTGTCGGCGGCACAGGCTCAGCTTGCAGCCAGCCGCGCCGCCTATGAGCGGGTGACCGGCCAGCCGGCAGCCTCGCTCAGCGAGCCGCCAGCCCTGCCGCCCTTGCCGGACAATCTCGGCGATGCGGCCGAGTTCGCCTTCGACAACAGTCCGCAATTGCTGGCCGCGCGCTATGGCGAGGAAGCGGCCCAGCATGCCATCAGGATTGCCCGAGGAGCGCTGCGCCCGGAAGTGTCTTTGACCGCCTCGGCGTCCTCCGCGCGCGATTCGAGCTTCTCCGGGGATGTGCGTGACAGCACGTCGATCATGGGGCAGGTATCGATGCCGATCTTTACCGGCGGTCTCAATCGTTCGCGCGTTCGCGCCGCGGTGGCCCAGGAGGAACAGGCGCGCTTCCAGGTGCGCGAGGCCCGCCGTCAGGTCACCGAGGCGGTGACCAATGCCTGGTATTCCTACATCGCCTCACTGGCGGTGATCGAATCCAGTCGCCAGGCGGTTGTCGCCAATGAGATCGCGCTGGATGGCGTTCAGCAGGAGGCCTTTGTCGGCATCCGGACCACGCTGGACGTGCTGAATGCCGAGCAGGAGTTGCTGGAAGCCCGCCTGACCTTCGTCACGGCCGAGCGCGACAGCTTTGTTGCCGGGTATCGTCTGTTGCAGGCGATGGGTCTGGCGTCAGCGGAACGCCTCGGCCTGAATGTGGAAATCTATGATCCGGCTGCAGGCGATTCCCGCGAATCGCGTTTCCCTAACCTTGACTTAACGCCCTGGGACTAGGGTTTTCGAAGAGTCACGGGCTGGACAGGCGAGTTCCGGCCCGGTTTATTCGCGTGATACGGGAAGTCGCACTCGCGGTGACCCGCCACGCCGACTGCAGACGCAGACCGCAGACAAGGGACTTGGGCGCTCATGGCCGATGCCGCTGAAAATGAACCGTCGATGGAGGAAATCCTCTCCTCTATCCGCCGAATCATCAACGAAGACGATGAGGAAGCTCCGGCTGAAGCCGAGGCCGAAGCGGCTCCGGAACCAGCCGCGGACGAGCCGCAAAGTCAGGATGATGTCGACGCCCTGTTCGACGAACCTGCCGGCGATAGCGGCGGCGATGACGTCCTGGAACTGACCGAAACGGTTGATGATGTCGATGAAGGCACCGAACCGCTCGCCATGGATGATGATCTGATGATCGTTGATCGCGAGGAGGAGGTCGAGCCCGAGCCCGAGCCCGTCGCCGAACCGGAGCCGGAGATTGATTTCGATGCCCTCGCCGACGAGACGGCGGACGGGATTATGAGCGAACCGGCTGCCGCCGCGGCCATGGGGTCTTTCCATACGCTGGCCGAGAATATCCGAATTTCCGACGAGGAAGGCCGCACGCTGGAAGGCGTGGTTCGCGCGCTCCTGCGTCCAATGCTGAAGGATTGGCTTGATGCCAACCTGCCGTCGATCGTCGATGAAAAGGTCCAGGCCGAGATTGACCGGGTCGCCCGCCGCCGCCACTAGGCTTGCGCGACGGGTTTGAAGTTACAGAAGGCGCGTCCGGCGGGCGCGCCTTCTTCTTGAGCGGATGTCAGAGGTGCGTCAGATATCCTGAGCCGAGAGCATGGCACGGTATTCGCGGATCTTCTCGACATAGCGGACCGGTTCATGACCCCGCGCATAACCGTAACGCAGGGTGGCGTAATGCTCCGGATCGGAGAGGAGTGGCAGGGTCGCGGCCAGATCGTCCCAGCTGTCCTTGTTGCGACCGAGCCGTTCTGCGAGCCGCCGTGCATCATACATGTGACCCATGCCGACATTATAGGCTGCCAAAGCGAACCAGAGTCGGTCCTCGCCGGTCACGCTCTCGGGCACGCGTGAATAGAGATCATCCAGATAGGCGGCGCCGCCCCGAATGCTCTGGCGTGGATCGGTCCGGTCCTCAATTCCCACCCGCTCCGCGGTCGTCAGGGTCAGCATCATGAGGCCGCGCACGCCGGTGGCGCTGACGGCATCAGGGTCCCAGTGAGATTCCTGGTAGGCCTGGGCTGCCAGCAATTCCCACTCGAAAGGAATGTCTTCGGCAGCGTCTTCAAACCAGTGTCGGAAGCGGGGCAAGCGATCGTCCACCCGGCGCACGAAGCGAGCGACATCCACATAGTCATAGTCGCCGAACTGTCCGAACCAGGTCTCATCGAGGGTTTCGAGCAGGCCGCTGGAGTGCGCTTGCGCGAACCAGCTGGAGAGGGCGCTATTCAGGCCTTCGACACGGGCATCATACGCCCAGGCGAGGGATTGTTCGCCGGTCAGGTTCTGGGCCACGACCAGTTCCGGATGGCGACGACGCGCGAAGTCGACCAGATGACTATCGGCGACCGTGCAGGCGATATCCCCGTCATCCACGGCCTCGAGCAGGGGCATGGCCGACCCGCCGGTCTCAGTGTCAAAACGGATGTCCGGGTTGGCGGCCTGGAGGGCCATCAGTGTTTCTTCATAACTTGAGCCCTCCAGGACCCGGATATCGGTGCCTGCAAGTCCGCTGCGCCGGGTCGGCGTGGGGCCGCCGCGGCGACACACGAGCTGTTCGGTTACCGCCTTGTAGACCGGCGCAAAGCTCAGCCGCGCCGCACGGCCCTCGGTCCGGGTCAATCCGGCGGCGGCGATGTGTCCCTCGCCAGCCTCGAGTGCTTCGAGCAGGTCCGGAATCGATCCTTCAACCTGGAACCGGGCGGACACGCCGAGCTCGTCGGCAAAGGCGGTGGCCAGATCAACTTCATAGCCGCTGATCCCACCGGCATCATCCATATAGCTCGTCGGTCCGGCGAGGGTGAGGACGACCAGTTCACCGCGTTCGCGAATCAGGGCGAGCGTGTCAGCTTCTGAAGGTGAAACGCTCGTATTGGAGCCGCTGCAGGCCGCGAGGGCGAGGACGCTGGCGAGGGTCGCCAGGCACGGGCTGAGCCGCGGTCGAATTGTCAGAATGAAATCTGTCATCTGGCTAAACTAGGGCCGATAGCACAGGTTTTCAAATCCGCACTTTCCTTGCATGGACGATTTTTGTTCCGTTCTGTTAACCATAAATGTTCCACTTGTGTTCCCGGAACAAAACTGGTACGCCGTGACTTGGTTGCCCGGACCTGAGGGGCGTGAAATAAGGGATGAAGGCTATGAGCAAGGGCGCGATTCGACTCGTGAAAAACGAAAAGAACATGGACAAGGAAAAGGCGATCGAAGCGGCGCTGAGCCAGATCGACAAGGCCTTCGGCAAGGGTTCGGTCATGAAGCTCGGCCAGAAGCCGGCCATGGAGATTGAAGCCATCTCCACGGGTTCGCTGGGCCTGGATATCGCACTGGGTATTGGTGGCCTGCCAAAAGGCCGGATCATCGAAATCTACGGCCCGGAAAGCTCTGGCAAGACGACGCTCGCCCTGCACACGGTCGCCGAGGCCCAGAAGGCGGGCGGGGTTGCCGCCTTTGTCGATGCCGAGCACGCGTTGGATCCGGTCTATGCCGGCAAGCTGGGTGTCGATGTCGGGGAATTGCTTGTGTCGCAGCCGGATGCCGGTGAACAGGCGCTCGAGATCGCCGACACGCTGGTCCGCTCCGGCGCGGTCGACGTGCTGGTCATCGACTCCGTGGCGGCGCTGACACCACGGGCCGAGCTGGAAGGTGAGATGGGCGACAGTCTGCCAGGCCTCCAGGCCCGCCTGATGAGCCAGGCCCTGCGCAAGCTGACCGGCTCGATTTCCAAGTCCAAATGCCTGGTCATCTTCATCAACCAGATTCGCATGAAGATCGGCGTGATGTTTGGCTCGCCGGAAACCACAACCGGCGGCAATGCGCTGAAATTCTATTCCTCGGTCCGTCTCGATATCCGCCGCATTGGCGCGATCAAGAATCGCGACGAGGTGATCGGCAATCAGACGCGCGTGAAAGTGGTCAAGAACAAGGTTGCCCCGCCCTTCCGCGAGGTCGAGTTCGACATTCTCTATGGCGAGGGCATTTCCAAGATGGGCGAGCTCATCGATCTCGGCGTCAAGGGCGAAGTGATCGAGAAGTCCGGTTCCTGGTATTCCTACAATTCCGAACGGATCGGCCAGGGTCGCGAGAATGCGCGCCAATTCATGCTCGATAATCCGGATATTGCCGCCGAGATCGAAGCGAAAGTGCGCTCCAATGCCGGTCTGATCGCTGATGAGATGCTCACCGGCCCGGATCTGCCGGAAGAAGATGCTGTGGCGGGCTGACCGGTTGATGGGGCGCGGTGCTTCCGGGCAGGGCGGCTGACACGGCGCGCACGAGCGCGTCCTTCACATCACGCCGGCGAGGCAATCGCAGCTTGATTATGAACGGGTGCTTGGCTAGGCCGGGCACCCGTTTCTATATGTCAGTCAACAGAAACCGGTTTGCGACGGCCCGACGGGCTGGCGCGCGACACTCCAGCCGACGGGATCGGACATCATGGCCAGCCTGCGCGACATCCGTGCGACTTTCCTCGACTATTTTGCCCAGCATGACCATGAAGTGGTGCAATCCGCACCGCTGGTCCCGCAGGATGATCCCACCCTGCTGTTCGTGAATGCCGGCATGGTGCCCTTCAAGAATGCCTTCACCGGGCAGGAAAAGCGGTCCAAGCCGCGCGCGACCTCGTCCCAGAAATGCGTGCGGGCCGGTGGCAAGCATAATGATCTCGACAATGTCGGCTATACGGCCCGCCACCACACTTTCTTTGAAATGCTGGGGAATTTCTCCTTCGGCGATTATTTCAAGGAAGAGGCGATCAGCCACGCCTGGCAGCTGGTGACGAAAGAGTTTGACCTGCCCGCGGACAAGCTGCTGGTCACGGTCTATTCGGAAGATGACGAGGCGCGTGCCCTCTGGCGCAAAATCGCCGGCCTCTCGGATGACCGCATTATCGGCATTTCCACCTCGGATAATTTCTGGTCGATGGGCGATACCGGCCCGTGTGGTCCGTGTTCGGAGATCTTCTTCGACCATGGTCCGTCGATTGCCGGTGGCCCGCCGGGCTCCCCGGACGAGGATGGCGACCGTTTCATCGAAATCTGGAATCTGGTCTTCATGCAGTTCGAACAGCTCGGACCGGATCAGCGCATCAACCTGCCCAAGCCCTCGATCGATACCGGTATGGGGCTGGAGCGGATCTCCGCCATCCTCCAGGGCAAGCACAATAATTACGAGACCGATCTTTTCCGTAATCTGATCGCGGCCGGCGAGGACGTGCTCGGCGTCAAGGCGGAGGGTGATGCCCTCGCCAGTCATCGCGTCATCGCCGATCATTTGCGCTCGACCAGTTTCCTGATGGCCGACGGGGTCAGCCCCTCCAATGAGGGCCGCGGCTATGTCCTGCGCCGGATCATGCGCCGTGCCATGCGACACGCCCATATTCTGGGGGCCAGCGAGCCGGTCATGTGGCGCCTTGTCGAAGCGCTCAAGGCCGAAATGGGCGATGCCTATCCCGAGCTGGGCCGCGCCCAGGCCCTGCTTGAAGACACGTTGAAAGTCGAGGAAGAGCGCTTCCAGCGCACGCTCGGTCGCGGCCTCTCCCTGCTGGAAGAAGCGACTGCCGACATGGCGGAGGGTGATGCCCTGGCCGGGGCCACCGCCTTCAAGCTCTACGACACGTTTGGCTTCCCGCTTGATCTCACCCAGGACGCCCTGCGCGCCAAGGGGATGACGGTTGACGAAGCCGGCTTCGACACGGCCATGGCCAAACAGCGCGCCGATGCGCGCGCCAGCAAATTCTCCTCCGGCGATGCCGCGCCGGATGCGGTCTGGTTCGCTGTTCGCGACAAGGCGGGCCCGACGGCCTTCACAGGCTATGCCGGAACAGGCGGCGAGGGCCGCCTTTTGGCCATCGTCTCGGGCGGGCAGGACGCCAAGGCGCTGGGCGCCGGTCAGCGCGCAGAGCTGGTCTTCGACGCCACCCCCTTCTATGGCGAGAGCGGTGGCCAGTGCGGCGATAGCGGCGAAATCCGTTTTGCCGACGGCGCGGTCTTCACCGTCGAGGATACGCAAAAGCGCGGCGGTGACATGCACGCCCATATCGGTGTGCTGACCAAGGGTGAGATCACGCTTGGCGACACGGCTACTCTGGACGCAGACGCGCCGCGCCGGGCCGCCATCAAGTCCAACCACTCGGCAACCCACCTCGTTCATGCCGCCCTGCGCGATGTGCTGGGCGATCATGTGACCCAGAAGGGCTCGCATGTGGGCCCGGACCGTTTGCGCTTCGACTTCTCGCATAACAAGGCCGTCAGCGCGGCCGAACTGGCGATGATCGAGGCCCAGGTCAATGCGGTGATCCGCCAGAATGACGCCGTCTCGACTCGCGAGATGACGCCGGACGCCGCCATTGAGGCCGGTGCGCTGGCGCTGTTTGGCGAGAAATATGGCGACAAGGTCCGCGTGCTCACCATGGGGCAGGGGCTGGCCGATCACGACACGCCCTATTCGGTCGAGCTGTGCGGCGGTACGCATGTCGCGCGCACGGGCGATATCGCCCTGTTCAAGATTGTCGGCGAGACCGCCGTGTCGTCCGGCATTCGCCGGATCGAGGCGATGACGGGTGAGGGTGCACGCCTCCATATGGAAGAACAGATGGGTTATGGCCGGGCGGCGGCCGATGCGCTGAAAGTTCCGCCGGCCGACCTCGCCACCCGGGTCTCCGCACTGATGGATGAGCGAAAGAAGCTCGAGCGTCAGCTCGCCGAAGCCAAGAAACAGATCGCCATGGGCGGCGGTGCGGCCGGTGAACCGGCCGGACCGGAAGCGATCAACGGCGTCAATTTCATCGGCCGCGTGGTCGAAGGTGTGGGCGGCAAGGATTTGCGCGGCCTGATCGACGAGGCCAAGGCCCGGATGGGCTCTGGCGTCGCGGCCTTCATCGGGGTCAATGACGGCAAGGCGGCACTGGCTGTCGGCGTCACCGATGACCTCAAGGACCGTTTCGGGGCCGTCGACCTGGTCAAGGCCGGTGCGGGTGCTGTTGGTGGCAAGGGCGGCGGTGGCCGTCCCGACTTTGCCCAGGCCGGGGGGCCGGATGGCGCCAAGGCCGAGGCCGGGATCCAGGCCATTCGCGACGTGCTGGCCGGCTGATGCCCAGACCGGCCAAGTCAGATGTCCAGCTGGTCGGCAACAAGTCCGCCGCGCGTGCCATTGCAGCCGCGCGGGCAGATTTCAATGCGGCTCTGGAAAGCCGCGCCTTGAAGGCTATTGCGACACATCTGGCAGAAGATGTTGTTCTGGTGCCGGGTGATGAGGCCCAGTTGATCACCGGTCGCGAGGCCCAGCTCGAGGCCTGGTCGTCAATCTTCAGTCAGATGCCGGATGTCAGCTATGTCCGTACCCCGGGCCGGATCGAGGTCTGCGAGGATAGCCATCTCGCCGCCGAGACCGGTCGCTGGAAGGGGGGCTGGTCAAACGAGGGTTTCGCCATCCGCTATATGGGACGCTATTTCGCAAAATGGCGCTGCGTAGATGGCGTCTGGCAGATCGAGGCCGAGACCTTCGTCACCATGAAACGGAGTGGCGGCGCGAGCTAAGGTGCTTCGGCGAGCCAGGCGCGCGCCTCCCTTTCAGAGGAGAAGATGCGTTCCTCAGTGGTCAGTGTTTCCCCGGACGTCCTCTCCCAGAAGACAAGTACGGCCCGCGATAACTCATCATTGCAGACAATGGCTGCGCGGCGGCGGGGGCCGGCCTGCACCGGGTCCGCCTTGGACATGCGGGTTTGCAGGTCGGCCATGGCGGACGCCGACATTTCGGACAGCGAAGCCTGGGTCAAAAGCGTCAGGAAATTATAGCGGTCGGACCAGCCCTCATGAGCCCGCGCGCGGGTGAAGGTCTTCATCAGCGCTTCGATCGTGACCTTTCCGGATATCCGATACACGCACAGCTTGTTTTCCGGTTCAAACTCGAATTCCACAACCATTTTCCCGAAAGTGGCCAGGGGCAGAACGCAGCGTGACGTTTGCTTGCCGACTCAATATCGCTCGAACCGGCTTGGATTCAAGTGGTTTTAAAATGCATCTTTTCGAACCCGTGTCTTGATGAAGCGGCGCGGTTAGTTCACCGTTGGCCAGGCCTTCGGTCCGACTCGCTCGATGCGATTGGTGGAGATGCCGCCACGGAAGCGGTCATCAAGCGCGTCGCGCGCCGCAATAGTATCGATTCCGGTGGAGTTCATGCTCACACGGTCCAGATCGCCCATCACCCAGACCTCCGTGCCGACCGCCGCCATGCGGGCTTCCAGACGGGCCGGCCAGCCCCAGGCAAAGGCGGCATAATTGGCCGGCAGGACCAGGATGGTCGCCTCACAGGATTGCGGGACATGGCCCGACCAGCCCCACGCCAGATAGTCCTTGGCGCAGCGGCGTACGGTGGCCCGGCTCATGCGTCGGATATCGGGACGCAGGGCGGCGAGCCGGGCATCCGGTCGCGGCGCTGACAAGACAATCATGTGTTCCACCGGCAGTGAGCGCGCCTCGATATAGGCCACCAGCGCTTCGGCCTCATGCGGATCATTGCTCTTGATATTGATCAGGAAATCGCGCGTCGGGAAGGCTTCGAACACCTCGGCAAGGGTCGGAATGGCACCGACCCCCAGACCGCGCAGGGGAAAGCTGTCGCCATCATCGGCGGTGTAGCCATAACCGGCATCCAGCGTCCGCAGCGCGTCCATGCTGTGCGCCCGGACCGGGCCGCTGCCATCGGTGCGGCAATCGAGTGTCCAGTCGTGAAAGACGGCGAATTCGCCATCGGTCGTGGGATGAATGTCGATCTCGACGCGCGAGGCACCGGCGGCAAAGGCGGCCTCGATCGATGGCAAAGTGTTCTCGATGAAGGTGTGGCGCGGTGGATCAATCAGCACTGCGGTGCAGTCATCGGGCCCGACACCGACCGGATCGAAGGTCTGGTGCACGCCGCGATGGGCGATGAAATACGGCGCCTCTCGCTGCGGCGTCGCCAGCCAGGACGCGTTGTTGAGATAAAGCGCCGCCCCTGCGATGCCGAGAATGCTGAGTGCGAAATAGCGTTTTTTCATGGTGTGTCCCCCCCGATACGGAGAGGTTGGGGACGTCTCGCGGCGGCAGCAAGGCACGAATTGGACGGGATCGGGGCGATTGAATTTTTCAGCGCTTGCGCAGAAACATCCATAATTCCCATGTCAGCCAGCGGGCCGTATCCGGTTCTTGAGGTCAAGGGCGCCGCAGGCGCCGCTTTGCGGGCATGCCCCTTGAGCTCAAGAACCGGATACGGCTTTCTCCCAGCAAGGGATGTATGGGCAGGTGTGCGCCGGACGCAAACCCCAAGCGCAAAATCTGCCGGGGGTCATTTCGACCCCCACACCCAAGAAAAAGGGCGGCCCCGTCGGAGCCGCCCCTCATTGTTCTGACTGGATTGCTCGTGATCAGGCGCGAGCGGCCATGGCCGCCTTGAAGCGCTCATCGACCTTGTCGAGGAAGCCTTCCGTCGACAGCCAGCCCTGGCTCTCGCCAACGAGGAGGGCGAGGTCCTTGGTCATGAAGCCGGCTTCCACCGTCTTGATGATCGTGTCTTCCAGCAGGGCGGCGAAGTCCATCACGTCCTGATTGCCGTCCATGCGGCCACGATGAGAGAGGCCCTGCGTCCAGGCGAAGATGGAGGCGATCGAATTGGTCGACGTTTGCTCGCCGCGCTGATGCTGGCGATAGTGACGGGTGACCGTACCGTGGGCGGCTTCGGCTTCCACTGTCTTGCCATCCGGGCTCATCAGGACCGAGGTCATCAGGCCGAGCGAACCGAAGCCCTGGGCCACGGTGTCGGACTGGACGTCACCGTCATAGTTCTTACAGGCCCAGACGAAACCACCGGACCATTTCATCGCGGCGGCGACCATGTCGTCGATCAGGCGGTGTTCGTAGGAGATGCCCTTCTCGGCGAAAGCGTCCTTGAACTCGGCCTGGTAGATCTCTTCGAACAGGTCCTTGAAGCGGCCGTCATAGGCTTTCAGGATCGTGTTCTTGGTCGAGAGATAGACCGGCCAGCCGCGCTGCAGGCCGTAATTCAGCGAGGCGCGGGCGAAGTCGCGGATCGAGTCGTCGAGATTATACATGCCCATGGCGACGCCGGGGGACGGGAAGTCGAAGACTTCGCGGGTGACCGGATCAGACCCGTCGGAGGGCTCGAAGGTCATGGTCAGCTTGCCCGGACGGTCGACCAGGAAATCGGTGGCGCGATACTGGTCACCAAAAGCGTGACGGCCGATAACCATCGGCTGCTGCCAGCCCGGCACCAGGCGCGGCACGTTGGAGATGACGATCGGCTCGCGGAAGACCACGCCGCCGAGGATGTTGCGGATGGTGCCGTTCGGCGAGCGCCACATCTTCTTCAGCTTGAACTCTTCGACGCGGGCTTCGTCCGGCGTGATGGTGGCGCATTTCACGCCGACGCCGTAATGCTTGATGGCTTCGGCCGCGTCGACGGTGATCTGGTCGTCCGTCTCGTCACGCTTGGTGACCGAGAGGTCGTAATACTTCAGATCAATGTCGAGATAGGGCAGGATCAGCTTGTCCTTGATCAGCTGCCAGATGATGCGGGTCATCTCATCGCCGTCGAGTTCGACGACCGGGGTATCGACTTTGATCTTCGCCATGGGTGCTCTCATTTCTTTTCGGACGGACTGAAGTCGCGCTAGGACAGCGCGGATAGATGAATTTGCGCGCTCTCTAGCACCCGGGCGCGCCAAGGTGAAGGCCCGGTTCCATGCCGCAAATCCCTGCGACCCCCGCATTCATACTCCACACGCCGCAACTCGGCGAGAATATCGGCGCGGCGGCGCGTGTGATGGGGAATTTCGGACTGCCCGAGCTGATCATTCTCGACCCGCGTGATGGCTGGCCCAATGACAAGGCAGTGACCATGTCGGCCGGCTCTCCCGTCCTGGACAATGCCCGTGTGGAGTACCGTCTCGGCGACGCGATTCATGACCGGACCCGGCTCTATGCCACCACGGCGCGCCCGCGCGGGATGGAAAAGCCGGTCATGACCGCCCGCGAAGCCGTCAGCGACATAAAAGCGGCGATCGAGGCCGGCGAAAAGGTCGCCGTGATGTTCGGTGGCGAGAAGTCCGGCCTGCCCAATGAGGCGGTCAATATGGCCGATGCCATAATCACCCTGCCGGTTGACCGCTCCTTTTCCTCGCTTAATCTGGCCCAGGCGGTCGCCGTGATCGCCTATGAATGGACGGCCGGCGAGGGCGCCCCGGCCGAGTTTGAACCGGTCTCGGACGTGGCCGCGCGCGAGGACCTGGAACGCATGTTCGAGCATTTCGAATATGAGCTCGACCGCGCCGGCTTCTTCCACCCGCCGTCAAAAACCCCGCTGATGGTCCAAAATCTCCGCAATGCCTTCATCCGCGGCCGCTGGACCGAGCAGGAAGTGCGTACTTTCCGCGGTGCCGTGAAGGCGCTGGCTCTGGGACGCGGCAAGGCGCGGGTGGTGCGGGAGGACTAGGGATCAGCAGCGCCGGACCTCCGGCTGCCGCTATTGCGAAACGGCCCTCCAGAGCTCGAAATTGAAGTCGGGCGCTTCGAAATCCTTGGAGTTCGCCTGGGTTGCGAGGGTGAGTCCCGTGGCGCTGTCATGGAGAACGGCTGAGCGGTAGCCGCCGAAATCACCACCATGCGAGATCCGGTAGCTCCCTTCGCCGGTGACACGGACATAGATGCCAAGCCCGTAGCCGGCGGAGCCGCCGGGTTCGAAGGGGTTATAGTCCGCGCGCATGGTTTGGCCCTCGGCCTCGAACATCCCGCCAGCGCCGAGTGCGCGGTAGAGCGTGGCAAGGTCCTGCGGTGCGGTGACCCAACCGCCGGCTGTCCATTCATGGTCCAGATTGCGGCGCAGGCGCCCATCGCGGGCGGTCGGCGAGCGGCCGAACCAGCCGCGTCGATGTCCGTCGGCAAGGCGTGCGAAGTCGCGACCGCGAAGCGGCTCGGTTTGAGCCAGGCCGAGCGGCGCAATAACGCGGCGTTGAGCGAGCTCGTAGAAGGCCTCGCCCGTCGCCGCCTCGATGACCAGGCCGACCAGGATGTAGTCGGTGTCGGAATAGGAAAAATGGCGGCCGAGCTGACCCTCGGCGTTGTCACCCGCGACGAAACCGATCGTGTCGTCCGGTGTGAAGCTGCGGTCACCGCGTGTCAGGCCGGCGAGGAAGAAGTCGATATCTTCCAGATAGTCGGGTACGCCCGCCGAGTGATTGAGCAGATGGCGCAGCGTCATCCCCTCATGATTGGCCAGGCGGGGCCACCAATCGTGTTCGGACAGCCATGCTTCCACAGGGGCGTCGAGGTCGAGCACACCGTCTTGCGCGAGCTGGACGGCGACCAGGGCTGTGATCGTCTTGCCGACACTTCCGGAAAGAAAGCGGGTTTCCGGCTCGATCGGGGCAGTTCCGTGGCGATCCACCGATCCGGCCTGGTGATCGATGTGGGTCCCGTCGGGAAGCAGAAGGCTGGCGGACAGGCCGGGGGCGAGCCCGTCGGCTACAGCAGTGTCGATCGTCGAGCGCATGATCGTTGCGGTATTCGATTGTGCGATGGCTGTCGCGGAAAAGAGTACGGCCAGGAGACCGGAAAGAATATGTCGCATGGGGGTCAGTTAGGATGGCTGGTGAGGCGAAGCAAGCAGAAGGCTGAGGCTGGATCGCTCGCGGCCGGCCGGTGCGCGCGGGGCGGCGCGCCGGCCATGGTGCGGCCTCGCTTCTGCGCTTTCAGGCTTTGGCCATACGATCTGCCCAAAAGGTCCGGTCGGCGGGGGAAAGGTCCAGTGCCGCGTCAAGATTCCAATCGTCGCGCTTTGCCCCTTCTGCATCCTCAATAGCCCACATGAGAATCGCTTCCATCAGACGGGCCTGGCGCAAGATGTCGGCCGCATTCATCGAACCGGGGAAGATGCGGGCTTCGAAGGTGTGCTTGTCGGGCAGGGCGTGGGCGATGTTGAGCAGGTTGAAGTCGGCATATTTGGTTGGTTTTGTCTCGACCAGCATTGTGCGGGCCTGATCCCATTTGGCCTTCAGGAAGGCCTCCGAGCGCACCAGCTCGGCGATCTCATCCGCGATCGGGCCCAGGCGGACGCAGGCTGGATTCGTGCCGACCAATTCGCGCAGGAAGGCCCCGTGGCGGTGCAGTGTATCGACCAGTCTCGAGAGCGCGGCCGGATCGCAGAGCGGGGCCGCGTCAAAATGGATATGGACGGCCGCTTCGCGCGGGACGCTGAAGCCAAGGGCGTTTGCGTCCGCGAGAAGCGCGCTCAAATCGGCCTCAGAGTCATTCACACAGGGCGGCGTGATGATCTCGCAGGGGCGCTCCCGCTCGCCGGGCAGGGGGGCGACCATGGCGACGGATCGACCCGCGCGGTCCACCACTTTGGTGATGCCGCCCTCTGTGTGTTCAGCTTTGGTCCCGAACAGGGCGGCGATGGGGGTGAGGATGTCGGCGAGACCGGCCTTTGGGTCGCAATGCTCGGTTACCAGCGCCAGGAGGCGGGCGTCATCGCTGAGGATCCGCATCCAGCCGGGCAGCGACGCTGCCTGCGGATTCAAGCCGTCGCGCAGGGTCAGGTCATCGACCAGGAGTGCAACGCGCTCGCCCTTGGCGTCGCGCACGTCGAAGCCCAGAACTAGATTTTCGAACACCGGCAGGCCGGGCACGAGGCTCGGTTCGGACTGGGGGTAGAGGACCGTCCGGACCTGCCCGCCGACCCGGTCCGCGACCCGCATCGCCAGATCGCGTCGGCTACGTCCGCGCGGGGCCATCAGCTCGATCTCGAACCCCTTTTTCCAGGGGCGGCGATGTCTCGAGGCTGCCATGTCTGTCTCCGCTCGGCCGCAACGACGTTTCACGGTTTAATCTGGCAGCGATCGGGCGCTGACGGGAGTCCGCATGGCAGGGCCGGGCTCATTCCGATTGCCGGGCCAGCCCAACGCGGTTAAGGCTGGAAAGGATTGAAATGCGGGGGGAATGAAATGTCGAATACGTCGGTCATGAGTGCGCTGGCTCTGGTCTCACTTGTCGGAGCATCGGCCCGGGCCGAGATGTCGGGCGCGGAGATTGTCCTGCCCGAAACGGATATGTCCGCCATCCTCGCCGCCTCCTCGACCGGCCTCGCCTTTGGCCAGGACACCGGCGCCCAGCTCGACCTCTTCTTTTCCAGCGAGTACGGCTATTGCGATGCGCGTAAGGTCGCCCATGTCTGGAATACCGATCCGTTCAGCGCCAAAGCGATCATCGGCGGCAAGATCGCCAATGGCCTGACCAATCTGGTCGATGCCGATATAGCCTCGACCGCGGGCCGGGTTTCCTGTGAGTGGGGCGAGCTGGGCCTGACCTGGGACCAGGCTGTGGCGCTGGCCGACTACTGGGGGCGGAGCCCCGGTGAGGCCAAGGCAAAAGCCGGTGATATCGCCAGCGATCTCGGCCATAAGGGTTTCATGCGCACGATGGCGCATGTGCTCGAGCCGTCCCACCCGCAAAATCCGTCCGGTAACGACGCGGCCTACCAGCAGATGTTTTTCAACAGCGATTACGGCTATTGCGACGCGCTCAAGGTCGCCCATGTCTGGGGCACGGATGTCGGCTCTGCCAAGACAGTGATCGGCCAAAAGATTGCCGGCGGGATCACCGATCTCGTCGATGCGGACATCGCCTCAACAGCGACGTCCGTCCAGTGCAGCTGGGTTGATACAGAGCTGGACTTTGATGATGCCCTGACCCTCGCCGACTTCTGGGGCGTCCCGGTCGGCGAAGCCAAGATGAAGGCAACCGCCTACACCTCGGAATGGGGCAATCGCGGTTTCCGCGACCGTCTGGGCAGCGTGCTCGCGCGGGGGTAGGGCCGAGCAGGGGCTCTGCCGTTCATTGCGGCGCGTTGCGCGGGAAGAGACATTGATCTCTTGTCAGCCAGTGCGCCTTTCGGGATGTCTTCAGTCAAGGGCGGCAAAGCCGCCGCGTCGCGGTTCCACCCTTGACTGAAGACATCCCAAAAGGCTGAATCTCGGCAAGAGAACAATGGTTTGGCAGGTGTGGTCACACCCGTGTGGTATCAGATTTTCAGCGTCTCCCTTGAGCCCCGTGACGCGGCGGGCAGTCCAGCCGCTGCACACACGCCGCTACAGCCCGCCTCCCGCCATTGACTTCCCTGTCCACACAGGTAAAACCCGCGCTTCCCTCGCCGGGGCGTGACCCCGGATCGTTCAACACCAACGGGACGATGCGAGAACCGCCGTTTAGATCGCACGCCTTTGAGGGAAGGCGCGCCGGGCCGCATCGAATAGAGAGAACATGTCGAAGCGTCATTCGCAGAAATACAAAATTGACCGCCGCATGGGTGAAAACCTGTGGGGCCGTCCGAAGTCTCCGGTCAACTCGCGTTCCTATGGTCCGGGTCAGCACGGTCAGCGCCGCAAGAGCAAGATGTCCGATTTCGGTCTCCAGCTCATGGCGAAGCAGAAGCTGAAGGGCTATTACGGTAACATCACCGAGAAGCAGTTCCGTCGTACCTATGACGAAGCTTCCCGCCGTAAGGGTAACACCGCCGAGCTGCTGATCGGTCTGCTGGAAAGCCGCCTGGACGCCATCGTTTACCGCTGCAAATTCGTGCCGACGGTCTTCGCTTCGCGCCAGTTCGTCAATCACGGCCACGTCAAGGTCAACGGCATCAAGGTCAACATCCCGTCCTACCGCTGCAAGCCGGGTGACGTGATCGAAGTCCGCGAGCGTTCGCGTTCGATGGCCCTGGTCCTGGAAGCCCTGGAAAGCCCGGAGCGTGACGTTCCGGACTATGTCGATCTTGACCCCAAGGCGATGAAGGCCACCTTCGTGCGCATGCCGGACTTCTCTGAAGTGCCGTACGCTGTGCAGATGGAACCGAACCTGGTCATCGAATTCTACTCCTCGTAAGAGGACGAAAATCGATCCTGCAAAGAGGCCGCTCCGGACTGTCGGGGCGGCCTTTTTCGTGTCTCGATCGGGTATCTGCTGCAGTGCCTGGCAGACCTGCCTCGCCGCAGAGCAGAATGTTTCGGAGATTCGCGTCTGACGAGTCCGTGGTTGATCAGATCCTAATCCCTGATTGGATGGCTGTGTCTCAAAGTCTGCCGGGGCAAATGGGCAGGCTTCGGGCCATGATCTGGGTTTTGGGGGGCAAGCATGGCAGGGCGTTGGCGAGGTCTGGTGGCCAGTTTGGGGCTGGCTCTTTTGCTCACGGCATGTGCGACAAGCGTGGATCCGCGAGTCGAGGCGCGAAACCGCTTTCTGCCGAGCCTTCCACCCATGCCGGCGATGCCCGCCCTGCCAACGATCAAAATATCTGACATGCGCATTCCGGGCACCGTTCGTCAGGCTCCCGCGCCGGACCCGTCGCTTGAAAGCATCATCTATTGGCGCGTGATCGAGGATGACATCCTGATTGTTCACGCCGACACAAATGGCTGCACGTCGCGCGCCGATTTCCGGGTTGATGTCCAACAATACCTCGATGACATCTACACGGTGCGCCTGACGCGGCGAGCCGCGGACCGGTGTCAAACCGAGGCGCCCTGGGGCATTCAGCTTGGTTTCGGGTTCGAGGAATTGGGCGTGCCGATCGGAGGGCAGGTGATTGTGCTCAATCCGGTCGACACCGAACGCCCTTGGGACTGGAACGAGAACCGCACCTTTGTGGCCAGCCGCCGCTAGGTTGCGAATTTACTGCCCGATCAGACCACGGCATCCCAGCTGCGCGACAGGCGTGAGGCAGCATTGATGATGCCGACCATGGAATAGGTCTGCGGGAAATTGCCCCATAACTCCCCGCTCGCCGTGTCGATGTCTTCCGACAGGATGCCCAGCTGTGTGCGGTGGGCGAGGACGTCTTCGAACATGGCCCGCGCATCATCCAGCCGGCCGATCCGTGCCAGTGCATCGATATGCCAGAAGGTGCAGGCGGTGAAGGCGGTCTTCGGCTTGCCGAAATCATCGGCCACCCGGTAGCGATAGACGTGATAGCCGTCGCGCAATTCCTCATCGACCCGCTCGACCGTGGCGATGAAGCGGGGATCCTCCGGCGCTATGAAGCCGATCTCGGCCATGAGGAGCACCGAGGCGTCCAGGGCTTCGCCGCCAAAGGCGCCGGTAAAGGCTTGCCGGCTCTCGCTCCAGGCCTCGCGCAGGACGGTCTCGCGGATTTCGTCGGCTCGCACGGCCCAATAGTCCTGGCGGGCGGCAAGGCCGAGTTCATTGGCGATCCGTGCGAGGCGGTCACAGGCGGCCCAGCACATGATGGCCGAGGAGGTGTGCACATCGGCGCGGCCGCGATACTCCCAGATTCCGGCATCGGGCGTATTGTAGACGGCATAGGCACGCTCGCCGACGACTTCGAAATGTTCGAATTCCAGCTGGCCGGCCTTGGCTTGAAGGCGATCATCGAAGAAGGCCTGTGAAGCGCCCAGAATGACATGGCCGTAGACATCATGCTGGATGTGTTCGGCGGCCTGGTTGCCAAAGCGCACAGGGCCCATGCCGCGATAGCCCGGCAGGTCGATGGCGATCATCTCGGTCAGATCGGTTTCCAGCGCGATCCCGAAGACGGGCTGGATATGGCCGCCCTTGGTCAGCGCCACCGTATTGCGCAGATAGGCCATATAGCCTTCCAGCGTGCCGACGGCCGAAAGCCGGTTGAGCGCCGTGACCGTGAAATAGGCGTCGCGCAGCCAGCAATAGCGATAATCCCAATTGCGCTCGCTATCGGCATGTTCCGGGATGGAGGTTGTCAGGGCTGCAACAATGCCGCCCGTTTCCTCATAGACGCAGAGCTTCAACGTGATCGCGGCGCGGATCACCGCCTCCTGCCATTCCGGCGGAGTGGCGAGGCGGCGTGACCAGTCCTGCCAGTGATTGCAGGTCCGTTCGAACCAGTCCTTGGCCATGGCGCCGACGGCATCGGACAGGCTTTCGTCCGGTCCAAGCACAAACGCGATTTCGTGGTCGAGGACGAAGTCGCGTTGATCCATGATGTAGGAGAGGGGGGCGTCGGTTGTGATGCGGAAGCCGGCGCGTTCATCGAGAAAGCTGACATGGCTGACCCCGCGCTTGGTTGTCATGGCGCCCGCTCCCTGCTGGTAGGCGGCACTCAGCGTGATGGCGATATGCGGCATGCCGCGCAGCGGCTTGATCCGGCGCACCGTCGAGGCCGGACGGAACATGCGCCCCTTGTCCATGAAGCGCGGCGCGAAATCGGTGATCAGGATGGCCGAGCCGTCCTCGGCCTCCAGCTCGGTCTCGATCACGGCCGTATTGCGGACATAACGTTGGCGCGCAGAGGTCTGGCCGGCCAGGGAGACGGCAAAGGCACCATCGCCGCCGACCAGGCTGTTGAAGACTGGCTCGCCATCCAGGCGCGGCAAGCAAAGCCAGGTCAGCGCGCCTTCGGCGTCCACCAGTCCGGCAACCGTGCCATTGCCGATGATTCCGAGTTCCAGTGATGTCATGGGAGTTGGGCCTCCAGCCATGTCCAGACGTGGGCGGGGTTTTCGAGGCGCGCTGTGGCGAGGCTGTCACCGGGTCCGACCTTGATGGCGCGGCCGGCCAGTCCAATGGCCGCCCGCATGCCATCCTCGTCTGTGACGTCATCGCCAATCATCACCGGGCGTCGTCCGGCAAAGGCGGGCATGGCCATCAGCCGTTCCACGGCGCGCGCCTTGCTGGCCCCGGCGGGCTTGAGCTCATAGACGCATTTGCCGGCCTGCAAGGCATAGGAAGGGTGGTCGGCGACCATCGCGGCGAGTGCTGCGCCCAGGGCCGGGCCCGCCGTGCGGTTGGCCCGGTAATGGATAGCGAGGATCGGCCCTTTGCTTTCCAGCCGGGCGCCTTGGGTTTCGGCAGCGAGGGCGTAGACGGCTTGATAGAGCGGATCCGGAGCCGGTGGCTGCCAGGCAGAGGGATGGCGCCCGGGTGCACAGATATCGCAGCCATGCCCGCCAGCGCGCCACAGGGCGCCCGGAATGCGGCGGTCAAGGTCACGGATGTCGCGACCGCTGACTACAGCGAGCGCGCCGTCCAGCGCCTGTGAGAGCGCTTGCAGCGTATAATCGCCGCCGGTCGGAAGCCAGACCGTGTCCGGGTCATCCTGAAGCGGCGCGAGTGTTCCATCGAAGTCGAGAAACAGCGCATCCCGCGCCCGGTCGAGCGGCGGGGGTGCGGCATCGTTCGCCGCCATGGCGGCGAAGGCGGAGCTGGGCGTCTCGGTCATGCGGGGATAGCGGGCTGAAGGTCCTTGAGGAAGCGGTTGCGCCACCAGCTGATATCCTGCTCACAGACAATGTTGCGCAGCTTGCGCCAGCGTTCCTGGCGTTCCTCCAAGGACATGGTCAGCGCCTGGTGGATGGCGTCGGCGACCTTGTTGCGGTCGTGCGGGTTGACGATGAGCGCGTCTTTCATCTGCTCGGCAGCGCCGGCAAATTGCGACAGGACCAATACGCCCGGGTCCTCCTCGTCCTGGGCCATGATGAATTCCTTGGCGACCAGATTCATGCCATCTCGCAACGGCGTGACCAGTCCGACACGGGCGATGCGGAACAGGCCGGCCAATTCCTCGCGCGTGTAGGATCGGGCCAGATAGCGCAGCGGGATCCAGTCGAGATCGCCATGATCGCCATTGATGCGTCCGGCAAGCTGATCAAGCTCCAGTCGCAATTCCTGATATTCCTCGACCTTGGAGCGTGAGGGCGGTGCGATCTGGGTGACCGAGACCTTGCCGTGCAGTTCGGGATGATCGTCGAAGAGCTGGCCGACTGCCTCGAAGCGTTGTGGCAGGCCTTTGGAGTAATCCATCCGGTCGACACCGATGACGAATTCGCGACCGCCCAGAAAGCGGCTGATACGTTCGGCGGCCCGGTCTGCTTCAGGGGAATGGGCGGCGTTGACGAACCCCTCCGGATCGATCCCGATCGGATAGGCGGCGATGCGGGTCGTGGTTTCGAAGACCGAAATGCGCCCATCCTCCAGTGCCTTGCCGCCGCAATCATCGACCAGATAGCGCTCGAAATTGGCCCGGTCGCGCTCCGACTGGAAGCCGATCACGCTATAGGCGCACAGGGCCCGGGCGATCCAGTGATGCTCGGGAATGGCGCGGAACATTTCCGGCGGCGGGAAGGGTATGTGCAGAAAGAAACCGGTCGGGCCCTCCCACCCGGCATGACGCAGGGCATCACCCATCAGCAGGAAATGATAGTCATGCACCCAGACCGTATCGGTCGGGGTCAGCCTGTCCGCGACGAGATTGGCGATGCGTTGATTGACGGCGGAGTAGACGGTGAAGGCCTCGCTGTCGAAACTGGCCAGGTCGAGCCGATAGTGGAAGACCGGCCAGATCACGCGATTGGCATAGTTGAGATAATAGGCCTGATGCTCGTCGTGGGTGAGGTCGGTGAGGACAAATTCCACGCCCTCATCGCGGAAGACGTTGGTGCCGCGTGGCAGCTCATCGACCAGCTCTCCGCTCCAGCCGAACCAGCTACCGCCAGTGGCTTTGAGGGATTCCCAGACGGCAACCGCCAGCCCGCCGGCGCGGGCTTTGGGGTCGGCGGCTGTGCGGTTCGAGATCGCGATCAGTCGGCCCATCATCACTCCTTGCGCCGGGAACAGGGTTCCATGGCGCTCGAGGACGGGGCAAGGCGAGGACCCGCATCAGGGCGGGGCAGACTGAAATTGCCAGTTTGGCGAGCCGGATTGCCTCAAATCGGTCAATCAGGCGCCCGGCATGTTTACGCTGAGGCGGTGCCGCCGACGCCCTTTTCCTTGAAATAGGCCTGCAGCTCGCCGCTCTCGAACATTTCCTTGATGATGTCGCAACCGCCGACGAATTCGCCCTTCACATAAAGCTGGGGAATGGTCGGCCAGTTCGAGAAATCCTTGATGCCCTGACGGATACCGTCATCCTCGAGCACGTTGACGCTTTCGAACTCGACCTGGAGATGATCGAGCACGCGCGCGACAACCGAGGAGAAGCCACATTGCGGGAAGACCGGTGTGCCCTTCATGAAAAGCACGACGTCATTGGTGTCGATGGTCGACTTGATGCTGTCCTGGGCGGTCATGGACATGGTGGAACTCCTCGGATTGATCCTCGCCGATAGCTAAGGTGTCGGCTCGTCTGCTTCAAGAGTGGCGACCAGTGCCGCATTGGCGGCGAGATGAGCAGGACGCGTGGTCAGGCAGACCGCGCTGTCGCAGTAGGGTCTCGACAGCGCCCAGCGCAGTGCCTCGCTAGCCGGCGGTCCGGCCCGGGCGGGCGGGTCCTGATTGAAGCGGCGCTCGATCTGGCGCGCCAGATACCATAAATCGCCCCGCGAGACGGGCGGTCCGGCGTTGCGTGCCGCGCCGGCCATGGTCTCGATTCCGATCACGGACAGGCCCGCGCGACGGGCATTCTCAAGGCGCTCAATCTCTTGCGGCTCAAGGTGCTGGTTGACCGGGGCCATCAAGGCATCGAACACCCCGAGCGCGATCGCTCGGTCGAGTTCGGCCCCGCGACCACACACACCCAGATGCCGGATCATGCCGCGCTCGCGGAACGCATCCAGCCGCCGCAGCAGCTTGTCCGTCATCTCTTCTGCAGAGGGGCCGTGCAGAAGGAGCAAATCGACATGATCGCGCTGCAGGCGTTTCAGGGAGTCACGCAGGGACATTTCTACCGCGCCGGCGGAGAAGTCCCGATAGCCGCCGGGATGGATTCCCGCCTTGGTCGCCACGAATGCTGATCGGCGCGGCAGACGCTTGAGCGCGGTCCCCAGTCGGCGTTCGGCCTCGCCCTTGCCATAGGCCGGTCCGGTATCAAAGAAGGTAACGCCGTGATCCACCGCCTGGTGGATCAGGCGCGTGGTTGCCCCGCGCCCCGCGCCCAGTCCTGCGTGCGGACCGCTTACTCCGAAGCCCAGTCGCGAGAAGGTGTCGGTCTCGATCATCAGCCGGGCGTTCGCGTTTCGAGTGCGAGGGCGTGCAGCTCCCCGCCCATTTTCTCGCCCAGAGCGGCATAAACCATCTGATGCTGGGCCACCCGCAATTTCCCGCGGAAGCTCTCCGCTGTGACGACGGCCTTCCAGTGATCATTGTCACCGGCCAGATCGGTCATCTCGACGTTGGCGTCCGGGATACCGGCCTTGATCAGAGCGATAATGTCGTCAGCGGGCATGGGCATGGTAATTCCTCGTCGCATTCCTGGGTCGCATTTCTGGCGCAACGCCGCGAAGAGACCGAGTCCGGTCGCCACACGCGAGCGTGACCTGATGTGTCGGGCTGTGCACTATCCTGATGGCTTCGGACAGCCCATATCAGCGCCAAGCTAGTCGTGACCGCTGCAAGGGAAAAGACCATGATCGCCTCGAGGACTGCCAAAACACGCTTTCGATCGCGGGTCGGCCTTGTCGGGCTGGTCTTGGCTCTGCTGGGGACGGCGGGCACCGCTCTTGCCGGCGAGCCATATCTCGACCGGGACGGGCGACCGGTCGGTGGCTATGACGTGGTGAGCTATCACATCAATGACAGGCCCCTCGAGGGGCTCGAAACGATCACCGCGACTTATAATGATGCCACCTGGTATTTCGCCACCGAGGCCAATCGCGATCTCTTTCTGGCGGACCCGGAGCGCTATGCGCCCGCCTATGACGGACATTGCGCCTATGCGCTGGCCGATGACCGCAAGGTGCGTTCCGATCCGCTCGCCTACCGGATCGTCGATGGTGTCCTCTACATGAATTTCTCGCCCTCCATCCAGGAACGCTGGGAGCGCGATATACCCGGCTATCTGGAACAATCCGAGGCCAATTGGCCGGACCATGAGGACGAGCCTGCTGCACGTCCCAGCCGCTGGTTCTGATTGTTACGGAAAATTTGGTGGGGCCGGCCCGCCCCGCATGTCAAACTTCCTGCGGATGATACATTCGAGGGGGCTTCCATGCGCGCCATTCTGGCTTCAACCGCAATTTCACTGGCTGTTCTGACGACGGGGTGCGTCGCAATCCAGCCCGACTCGATGGCGTCGGACGTTGCCGAACAGGCAGTCTGGGCGCTGGATCGCAGCCAGTTGCTCACCGATCTGCAAGTCCTTGCCGCTGACGACATGGAGGGGCGGGCGGTCGCAACTGACGGCAATGCACGCGCCCGCGACTATATCATCGGGCGTCTCGAGGCGATGGGCGCAGAGCCGGTCGATGGCGATTATGAGCACGCGTTCAGCTTCACATCGCGCCGGACCGGCGAAAAGGTGGACGGGATCAATATCCTCGCCCGGATCGACGGCAGCAGCGATAGCGACCGCACCATGGTGGTCACGGCTCATTATGACCATGTCGGGATGCGCGACGGGCAGATCTGGAATGGCGCCGACGACAATGCGTCCGGTGTGGCCTCGGTGCTTGCGGTCACTGAAATGTTCCTTGCCGAACCGCCCGAGCACGATGTGATCATCGCCCTGGTCGATGCCGAGGAGAACGGTCTTCAGGGGGCGCGGGCCTTCGTCGAGAATCCGCCCATCCCGGCCGAGAACATTACCTTCAATCTGAATATGGACATGGTTGCCATGTCGACGGACCGCATCCTCTGGGCGGTCGGGACCTATCACTATCCCTACCTCACGCCGATCGTCGAGGAGGTGGCGGAGCGGGCCAGCGTTGCCATGCCGATGGGCTATGACGAGCCGACCGAGGTGCCGGGCGGGGACTGGACCAATCTCACCGATAGTGGCGCCTTCCACGCCGCCGGCATTCCCTTCATCTATCTGGGTGTCGACTTCCATCCGCATTATCACCAGCCGACCGACACCTATGAAAACATGACGCTGGACTTCTTTCAGGATGCCAGCGAAGCGGTCGCCGATTTCGCGCGGGTCTCGGATGAAAATCTCGATCTGATTGGCGAGGCGTCCGGGCGCTGATTTCGCTCATGAATTGACGATGTCAGAAGGCCTGGCGCTCGCGTCGGGCCTTTTTGCTGTGCACGTCGGCCTGGTACTTAAACGCCCCACATTGACACCTTAGGGTATCAATGTGTATATCAAGGGTATCGTAACTCTTCCGGAGATCTTCATGTCATTCCTTTCCCCCCGCAATCGCGCCGAGGCGAGTGATCGTCTTGCCGGCATGACAGGCTGGGCGGCGGCACTGGCCGCCTCGATCTATGCGCTCAAGGTGATGGAAGCCTATGCCGGCGAGACTTTGGCCGGCTATCTCGACAGAGCGCAATTGGTGGGTGGATTGATGATCCTGGTGGTCTTCCTGCCCGCCTTCTTCATCATCAAGCGGCGCTTTGGCGGTCCGCCCATCAATCCCTGGAAGGAGGACGGTTTCATGAGCCTCGCCATCCAGCGCGCCGGACTGACCGGTTTTGCGACGACCTTCATCGTGTTGACCGTGTTGACGACCCTGGATCGATTGGTGCTCAGCCGGATGGCTGCGGAAGTCCTGCTCGATCTTGTGATCACGATCGCGCTGGCGAGTTTCGCCTTCTCCTTCTTCATTTTCAGCCGTGACAGTGACGCAGGAGAGGCGGTGTGAGCGCGCCTCTCACCAATCGCCTGCGCGTCCTGAGAGCCGAGACCGGGATGAGCCAGTCCGATCTGGCCGAGGCGATCAAAGTCTCACGCAAGACGATCAGCACGATCGAAGTCGGGCGTTTCGTGCCCTCCACAGTCATCGCCCTTCGCCTGGCGCGGCATTTTGATGTTCCCGTCGAGCGCGTGTTCGCGCTGGCCGAGGATTGATCGGCAATACGGGACACAAAAAAGCCGCCGCGATCTCGCGGCGGCTTTGATGTTTGGACCGGGCGCTGCTTGCGCTATTCGGCGGCTTCGACCAGCTGCTCCATCAGACCCGGCATCCAGCCTTCCCAGGCCGCGCGCAGGCGGTCGAGCTCCAGCGGGTGGGCGCCATTGACGGTGACCGCCTTGCCGCCGGCGAGGCCAACCACATGGACCGGGATATCATCGGCCTTGGCATCCTGCAGGATGGCGATGGCGTCTTCCTTGGCGGCCGCCAGGAGATACCGCCCCTGGTCCTCACCGAAGAGATAGCCATGCATGGGGACATTGCCTTCATGGGCGAGCTTGATGCCCATGTCCGAGGCCAGCGCCATGTCGGCCGCCGCACAGGCAAGGCCGCCATCGGACAGGTCGTGACAGGCCGACAGGCGTCCGGCGCGGATCTGGCCACGCACGAAATCGCCATTGGCTTTCTCGACATCGAGATCGACCAGCGGCGCGCCGCCATCTTCACGGCCTTCAATCACCTTGAGATAGACCGAAGCGCCCAGTGCGCCTTCGGTCTCGCCGACGACCAGCAGGATGTCGCCCTCGCGCATGCCGCCGAAATGAGCACGCTTCGCCATGTCCGGGATCAGGCCGACGCCACCGATAGCCGGGGTCGGCGGAATGGCGACGCCATTGGTCTCATTGTAAAGGCTGACATTGCCGGACACGACCGGGAAGTCGAGTGTGGCACAGGCCTGGGCCATGCCTTCGATACAGCCGACAAACTGGCCCATGATCTCTTCACGCTCGGGATTGCCGAAATTCAGGCAATCGGTGATGGCGATCGGATCGGCACCGGTGGCGGTCAGATTGCGCCAGGCTTCGGCCACGGCCTGCTTGCCGCCCTCGAACGGGTTGGCGAAACAATAGCGCGGCGTGCAATCGGTGGTGATGGCCAGCGCCTTCTTCGTACCGTGCACGCGCACGATGGCAGCGTCCGACGGGTCTTCCGAGGACGCCGTCGTGTCAGCCATGACGTGGCGGTCATACTGTTTCCAGATCCAGGCCTTTGACGCCATATCAGAGCTCGACATGATCCTCAGCAAGACCTCGCCCATATGGTCGGGCTGGGCGACGTCCTTGGCATTCAGCTGGGCGCGCACTTCCGGCGCGAAATAGGGGCGCTCATATTTCGGCGCGTCATCGGCCAGCGGCGCGACCGGGATGTCGCAAACGGTCTCGCCCTTGTGGGTGAGGACCATGCGGCCGGTATCCGTGGTCTCACCGATCACCGCGACATCGAGTTCCCATTTGCGGAAAATCTCGTAGGCGACGTCTTCGCGGCCCGGCTTCATGATGACCAGCATGCGCTCCTGGCTTTCCGAGAGCATCATCTCATAGGTCGTCATGTTGGCTTCGCGCTGGGGTACCTTGTCCATGTCGAGCGCGATGCCGATCCCGCCCTTGTCGGCCATTTCGACCGAGGAAGAGGTGAGGCCGGCTGCGCCCATGTCCTGGATGGCGGCGATGGCGTCGGTGGCCATCAGCTCGAGGCAAGCCTCGATCAGCTTTTTCTCCACGAAGGGATCGCCGACCTGGACGGTGGGACGCTTCTCTTCGGACTGGTCATCAAATTCCGCCGAAGCCATGGTCGCGCCATGAATGCCGTCGCGGCCGGTCTTGGAGCCGACATAGACGATCGGCTGGCCCGGCTCGGCGCCGCGGGCGTAGAAAATATTGTCCGCCTCGGCCAGACCCACCGCCATCGCATTGACGAGGATATTGCCGTTATAGCCGGCGTGGAAATTGGTCTCGCCGCCCACGGTCGGTACGCCGACGCAATTGCCATAGCCGCCAATGCCGGCAACGACGCCGGAGACCAGTTGACGGGTCTTCTTGTGGTCCGGCGCACCGAAGCGCAGCGCATTCATCAGCGCCACCGGACGCGCGCCCATGGTGAAGACATCGCGCAGGATGCCGCCGACGCCGGTCGCCGCGCCCTGATAGGGCTCGATAAAGGAGGGGTGGTTGTGGCTCTCCATCTTGAAGATACAGGCCTGGCCGTCACCGATATCGATTACACCGGCATTCTCGCCCGGCCCCTGGATCACCTTGGCGCCCGAGGTCGGCAGCTTGCCCAGATGCGCGCGCGATGACTTGTAGGAACAGTGCTCCGACCACATGACCGAGAAAATACCCAGCTCAACCAGGTTCGGCGCCCGGCCCAGACGGTCGAGAATGACTGCGTATTCGGCGTCATTGATACCGTGTTCCTTGACGATCTCGGCGGTGATGCCTTCGGCGTATTGGGTCATGATTAGTCAGCCACCACAATTCGGACCTGCGCCCCTTCGGAGAGGTCCTTGGTTTGTTCGTAGATCTGCGCCGCCGCGCCGAAACCATCGGCAATGGGCACAGCCTTTAGATTAGACGTTTCGAACTGCCCGCCGAGAATGAATGGGCGAACCGGAAATAGACGTGTTCCAACAGGCAGCTTGCCGTGTTCAGCTTGCCACATTTCCACCGACGGCCAGCCAGAGTAACGGCGGAAGTCACCCAAGACAGCATCAGACCATTCTTCCGCAGAGTTGCCCATCCACTCGACCGCTCCGGTGCTGTAGTCGAGGTGACCAAAACATCCCTGGCGGATGATGAAGGGCATGCCAAAGGCGTCGAATGCAAAAACTGTTGCGCTTTGGGCTTCCTCAAATTTGCTTAGCGAAGTCGCTATCTTCTTGGATGAGTTCAAACTTGGCGCCATATTTGGGTCGAACGGCAAGACGTAGAGTGCTGAGTAGTCGGCGTAGAAGCCGTTACGAAGACTAAGCAAGGGTTTCAGGGACTCATACGACTGAGGCAGCTCGCCAATCTCGGACAATGGGCGGCCTATGGCAGCGCTAGAACGCTCCAAAAGCTGAGCCAAAGCCGCTGCCATCAGATCAAGCGCTCCCCAGCAGGCTCTCAAACAGGGCCAGGCCATCCGTACCGCCATGGCCCATGTCCACGGCGCGTTCCGGGTGGGGCATCATGCCCATCACATTGCCCTGTTCATTGGTGATGCCGGCGATGTCGCGGGCCGACCCGTTGGGGTTCCTGCCATAGCGGAAGACGACCTGGCCTTCGCCCTCGATACGGTCGAGCGTGTCGGGGTCGGCGAAATAATTGCCGTCATGATGGGCAATCGGCACCAGAAGCTGGGCCCCGGCCTCATAGCGCGAGGTGAATTGCGTATTGGCGTTCTCGACGGTGAGCGGGGCTTTCTCGCAGACGAATTTCAGCCCGGCATTGCGCATCAGCGCGCCCGGCAGAAGGCCGCTCTCGGTGAGGATCTGGAAGCCGTTGCACACGCCCAGGACCGGCGCACCGGTCGCGGCATGGGCGACGATCGCCGGCATGATCGCCGAGCGCGAGGCCATCGAGCCACAGCGCAGATAATCGCCATAGGAAAACCCGCCGGGCACCATGACAAATTCGGTGCCTTCGGGCAGGTCGCTGTCCTGGTGCCAGACCATGGCCGGCTTGTGGCCCGTGACTTTCTCGATCGCGTCGTGGGCATCACGATCACAATTCGAGCCCGGGAAGACGATGACGGCGGATTTCATGAGTGCGGCCTCTCCCTACGCCAGCTCGATCGAGTAGCTCTCGATCACCGGGTTGGAGAGGAGTTTGGCGCACATCTCGTCGACGCGCTTGCGGGCGGCCTCGACATCATCGCCGGTCAGATCGAGCTCGATCAGCTTGCCCTGACGGGCGGCGGTGACTTCGTCATAACCCATATTGTGCAGGGCGCCGGCGACGGCGGCTCCCTGGGGATCCAGGACGCCGGGTTTCAGATAGACGTGGATTTTCGCTTTCACGGGCTCGACTCGCTTGTGCTGGTCACGACATTTCGCCCCTGCATAAAGCGACATCGCCGCAGGCGCAATTCATCGGGCGCGCGGATTCAGCAGGGCAGGGAGGCATGATGTGATTTCGGACTTCGTCCTGCCCTCATCCGTCAGGAATTCGAGCACGCTCGGAACACGGCATTGTTGTCTTGTCAGCCAGCGGGTCTCAGCCGGTTTTCGAGGTCAAGGGCGCTGGAGGCGCCGCTCCGCGGTTTCACCCTTGAGCTCGAAAACCGGCTGAGGCTTAGTCCCGGCAAGACATCAATTGATGATTGGGGCAAAGCCCGTTTTCCGAACCCAGTTACTGCACAGGTCCTTCCCCATCAAGGGCGAGGACCTGGTGCGAGCTTACTTCGTCGCGTCGCCCTTGCCGACATCTCCATTGGCGGCGCTCTGGCCGCTTTCCTTCATGATGCCGAGACGGCGGGCCACTTCGGCATAGGCTTCGGTGACATTGCCCATGTCGCGGCGGAAGCGGTCCTTGTCCATTTTCTCGTTGGTCTCGAGATCCCACAGGCGGCAGCTGTCCGGGCTGATCTCGTCGGCCAGCACGGTTCGCACCATGTCGCCCTCATAATGGCGACCGAATTCCAGCTTGAAATCGACCAGGCGGATGCCGGCACCGGTGAAGAGACCGCTCAGGAAGTCGTTGACCCTAAGGGTCATCGCCATCATGTCGTCGATCTCCTGATGGGTCGCCCAGTTGAAGGCGGTGATATGCTCCTCGGAGATCATCGGATCGCCGAGCTCGTCCTTCTTGTAGTAGAATTCGACGATGGAGCGCGGCAGCTGTTCGCCTTCCGGCACACCGAGGCGCGTGCTGATCGAACCGGCGGCGACATTGCGGCAGACCACTTCCAGCGGAATGATCTCGACCTGGCGCACGAGCTGTTCGCGCATGTTCAGGCGCTTGAGGAAATGGGTGGGAATGCCGATCCGGCCGAGACCGAGCATGACGTGCTCGGAAATCCGGTTATTGAGCACGCCCTTGCCTTCCAGCGTAGCGTGTTTCTGATTGTTGAAGGCCGTCGCGTCGTCCTTGAAATACTGGACGATGGTGCCCGGCTCGGGACCTTCGTACAGGATTTTGGCCTTGCCTTCGTAAATCATCTTGCGGCGGGACATGAGCGACGCTCCAGCGGCAGGCCCGGCACGCCCCCAGCGGGCACCCGGCCATGAAAAAGCACGACGCGGTCCGAATCGAAGACCGGACCGCGTATCGAAGGCCGAAAATATCCCTCGCGGACCGCCAGCGCAATCTCTTGTCGCGGTGCGGCATGAGGCTGTCCTCGGCCTCAGTGGGAATATTGATTTGGCGGGGCGGCCAAGCTACTCAACAAGGCAACACAACCGTCCATCAGGACCGTCCTCAAGGAGAGACCCATGTCGGGCATCGACGATCGCGAAAAAGGCTTCGAGAACAAGTACGCCCACGATCAGGAGATCGAGTTCAAGGCGACCGCCCGCCGCAACAAGCTCTTGGGCCTGTGGGCGGCCGACAAGATGGGCCTGAGCGGTCCCGAGGCCGAGGCCTATGCCAAATCGGTTGTCATCGCGGATTTCGAGGAAGCCGGTGATGATGACGTCTTCCGCAAGGTGCGCGGCGATTTCGATGCCAAGGGTGTCGAACTCTCCGACCACCTCCTGCGCAAGGAAATGGATGACCTGCTGATCACGGCCCGCGAGCAGATCCGGTCTGAAGGCTGATTGCCGCGACACATGCGATAGAGAAAAGCCCCGGTCTGGCCGGGGCTTTTTTGTGCCTAAACGCCTTCCGCTTCGAGCCTTTCCACGACGACCAGCCAGCGGTCCAGCGCGTCGCGGATCTGGTCGCGGCCATAATCCATGGTGATCATCTCGAAGACCTGATTGGTGTCGCGGTCGATCAGCAGCATGAAGCCGGTCGAGCCGGCGGCGTCGCTGTAGATCGTTGACAGGCCCTCGGCCTCGGCCAGCTCGGCCAGATGGTCGCGGCGGCCCAGGGTGAAGTCGAACTTCACCCAGTCGATGGCGGCGTCTTCGTATTCGGCGCGGACATCCTCGATGCGCGGTTCGATCACGCGGCAGGCCGAACACCAGGAAGAGCGGAACATCGCCGCCACCAGGCGCGGCTCGCTCTCGGCTTCCGCGATTTCGGCTTCGGCGGTGCCCTCCCAGCTGGCGCGAAAGAAGTTCGGTGCCATGAAGACGGCGAGGGTGGCGATGAGGATCAGGCTGATACGCATGGACTCAAAATCCTGTCATGTCGGCGGGCAGGCGCAGCCCGTCGCGTTCATTATCCCAGATCATGGCGATGATCTGCCAGCGGCCGTTCGGCCCCTTATAGAAGTGAAAGGCATTGATCCCGCGCCGTTCGGACGGCGCATCGCCGGGCCGGGTCTTGGCCTCATAGCTTGACCAGGCCTGCGCGATATTGCCGAAGACCTCGATCCGGTTGACCAAGGCGATCTCGTAGAAGTCCATGGTTGCCAGCTTGGCGTCGGCATCCGCCCGGTACTCATCCAGCGAGAAGGTCCGCATCCAGGGCTGACCGCTTTCATCCACGCCGGTGCGAATCTGGCGGCAATCGGGATGGAAAATCTCGTCCTGGCGCGACCAGTCGCGAGGCCCGGCCGGGCCTGATACCATCTCGTAGCAGACTTTGATCAGGTTCTCGATCTCGACCTTGTCGGCACGCGGGTCGGCGAGGGTGGCAGCGTCATTCATTCCGCCGCATCCGGCTTGACCAGTCCGGGCAAGCCGTCGATCGAGGCGGCATTGGCAATATAGCGACGCTCCGCCCACTCCTCGTCGGAGCGGTGGGCGTTGACGCGCACCAGCTGGTCGCGCTCACCCTTGAAGTCGTAAAATGGCACACCCCAGCCACAGCTGTCCTGGATGCGGTCGATCTTCGCGGTGAAGATGGTGCGCACCTTGGGGGAATCCGGGAAGAGGGCAGCCTTCTCGGCGAACCCGTTTTCCTCGAAGGAAACGGCCTCGGCCTGACCATAGAGGCGCAAGATGTTCGCCGCCCCTTCAAAGGCGCAGAACATGAAGGTGATGCGGCCATTCTGGCGTACATGCGCCAGTGTCTCGATGCCCGAACCCCCAAGATCCAGATAGGCGACCTCATTGGGCCCCAGGATGCGGAAACTGTCATAGCCCTTGGGCGACAGGTTCACATGCCCGCCGTCTCCGGACGGGGCCGTGGCGACGAAGAACATCTTCTGGGCCTCGATGAAGGCGCGGATGCGATCGTCGATATGGGGGTGTGTCTTGGCCATGGGGGGAATGTAGGCGGTGCCGCTGGGGACCGCCATAGGCAAGGCCGGTTTTCTGCCCCCGCGAGCGGGGGAAGTGGCCCGAGGCAAAGCCTCGGGTCGAAGGGGGCGCCCGCCATCGGCGGGCGGGGCAGTGCCAAGCATCGACAACGCCGCGCCTTGCGCGGCGCCCCCACCGCCGGGCATGCGCCCGGCACCTCCCCCGCTCGCGGGGGAAGAAAAGGTGACTAGCCGAACACTCGCGCAAAAATCGTGTCGACATGCTTCATGTGATAGGCCTCGTCGAAACAGGCCTCGATCTGGGCGTCGGTCATCAGGGCGGTGACGCCTTCATCGGCCTTGAGGTGGTCGACCAGCATGCCGCCTTCATCCCAGGTCTTCATGCCATTGCGCTGGACCAGGCGGTAGCTGTCCTCGCGGGAGGCGCCGGCCTGGGTCAGGGCGAGCAGCACACGCTGGGAATTGTGGATGCCGCCATAGGCCTGCAAATTCTCCAGGCAGCGGTCCTCATGCACGATCAGCTTTTCGATCATGCCGGCCGTGCGGTGCAGGGCGAAGTCGAGATGGACATTGGCGTCCGGACCGATGCCGCGCTCGACCGAGGAGTGCGAGATGTCGCGCTCGTGCCAGAGGGCAATATTCTCCATCGCCGGCACAACCGCGGAGCGCACGAGGCGGGCCTGGCCGGTGAGGTTCTCGGTGAGGATGGGATTGCGCTTGTGCGGCATGGCCGACGAGCCCTTCTGGCCCGGCGAGAAATATTCCTGGGCCTCGCGCACTTCCGAGCGCTGCAGGTGGCGCACCTCGATGGCGATATTCTCGATGGCCGAGGCAATCAGGCCCAGCACGGCGAAATAATTGGCGTGGCGGTCGCGCGGGATGACCTGGGTCGAGACCGGCTCGACGGTCAGGCCCATCTGTTCGGCGACATGTTCTTCCACCGCCGGGTCGATATTGGCGAAGGTGCCGATGGCACCGGAAATGGCGCAGGTGGCGATCTCATCGCGGGCGGCGACCAGGCGGGCGCGATTGCGGTCGAACTCGGCATAGAAGCGCGCAAACTTCAGACCCATCGTGGTCGGCTCGGCATGGATGCCGTGCGAGCGACCGATACAGGCGGTGAATTTGTTTTCCATGGCGCGCGTCTTCAGCGCGGCCAACACCCGGTCCATGCCCTCGAGCAGGAGATCGGCGGACTGTTTCATCTGCACGGCCAGGCAAGTGTCCAGCACGTCCGACGAGGTCAGGCCCTGATGGACGAAACGGCTCTCCTCGCCGACATGCTCGGCCAGATGGGTGAGGAAGGCTATGACATCATGCTTCACCTCGGCCTCGATCTCATTGATCCGGTCGACATCGAACTCGACGTCCTTGGCCTTCCAGACCGCGTCGACGGCGGATTGCGGCACCACACCCAGCTCGGCCAGCTTCTCCGTCGCGTGCGCCTCGATCAAATACCAGATCTTGTACTTGTTCTGGTCCGACCAGATGGCGGCCATTTCCGGACGGGTATAGCGGGGGATCATGAGCGGGCTCCGCGCGATGTGTGATAGAAGCGCGGGGGATGCGACGGAATGGCGGAGAGGTCAAGTGTGGGCCCCTCATCCGCCCCTCCGGGCCACCTTCTCCCCGGTCGGGGAGAAGAAGAAAGCTGCACCGCCTCTCCCCGACCGGGGAGAGGAATCAAAGGTGAGGGGCGCGCAGCGCAAGCTGCGCCACTAAAGACTCCCCCAATCCACATCCTCATGCCGGTCCAGCGCCACCGCGCCATCGGGCATCGCGTACTTCAATCCGGACCCGCAATTGAACAGCACGCATTCCGCGTCGCGCTCCAGCAGCACGTCCCCCATCGCCTTTTCCATGGCGGCCAGCGTCGCCGCGCCTTCTGGGCAGAGCAACAGCCCGTCCTCCCGCGCGCACCGCGTCCGGGCGGTTTCGATCGCGTCCTCGGAAACAGCGAGCGCAGCCCCGCCGCTTTCCCGCACGGCATCCAGGATCAGGAAATCGCCGATCGCCTTGGGCACCCGGATGCCCATGGCGGCGGTCTGGGCGTCGAGCCATTCCTCGGCATGCCTCGCGCCGTCATCAAACGCCTTGACGATGGGGGCGCAGCCTTCGGCCTGGACGGCGAACATTTTCGGGCGTTCCGGGCCGATCCAACCGAGTTGCTCCATCTCGTCGAAGGCCTTCCACATGCCGATGAGGCCGGTGCCGCCGCCGGTGGGGTAGAAGATCGCATCGGGCAGTTTCCAGCCGAGCTGGGCGGCGAGTTCCAGGCCCATCGTCTTCTTGCCCTCGATCCGGTAGGGCTCCTTCAGGGTTGAGACGTCGAACCAGCCCATCTCGTCCTTGCCGGCCCCGACGAGGGCGCCGCAATGATGGATATAGCCATTGACCTTGAAGACCTTGGCCCCTTGCAGAGCCATTTCGCGCAGATTTGCTTCCGGCGTGTCCTCCGGCGCAAAACACCAGCTTTCCATGCCCATGCGGCTGGCATAGGCCGACAGCGCCGCGCCGGCATTGCCATTGGTCGGCATGGCGAGGCGATTGAGGCCGAATTGGTGGGCCATAGCCACGGCGAGGGCGAGACCGCGCGCCTTGAATGAGCCGGTCGGCAGGCGGCCCTCATCCTTGACCCAGACCTTGCCCGTCGCGCCGGAGGCCTTGCCGGTGGCCGGGACATCAATCAGCGGCGTATCGATCTCGCCGAGGGCGCAGACATGCGCCTCGTCGGCGACCGGCAGCAGCTCGCGCCATTTCCAGAAACCCCCGCCGCGCGCCCAGATCGCCCCTCGATCATTCTCCGCCTTCATCTTCTCCAGGTCATAACGCGCCAGCAGCGGCTTGCCGGCCTTGGAGAGGTTGTGTGGCTGGTCGGCCTCATAGCGCTCGCCGGTTTCCGAACACTCCAGATGAGTGAAGTAATGGGCGGGGGCTTGCATCATGGTGCGGCTCGTTTGTGGCTGACGGGAAAGGGACTCGCCCGAAGACTTGGCCCCGGGCGGCGGCGATGGCAAGGCCGATCCGCCCGCGCCCGATGCCCGATATCATGGCGCAGGGCTGGGCCGGGCCGGACTTGCACGCTAGGCTGGCGACCGGATCAGGGGAGACAAGCATGGCAAATGTGATCGGTGTGGGCGGTATCTTCTTTCACAGTCCGGACCCGGCAGCCTTGATGGCCTGGTATCAGGACAAGCTAGGCCTCAAGCTCAATGATTATGGCGGGGCCGATTTCCTGCACGCCGACAGCGGCAAGGCCTTCCCGCAAGGCGCGCGGACCATCTTCTCCGGCTTCAAGGACGGCACCGATTATTTCAAACCGTCGGACAAGCCCTTCATGATCAATCTGATCATCGACGACATGGACTCGATGCTGGCGCGTCTCAAAGAAAAAGACGTCGCCCTGGAGGGGGAGCCGCAGGATTTCAGCTATGGCCGTTTTGCCTGGGTGATGGATCCGGACGGGACCAAGATCGAGCTCTGGCAGCCGATTGAGCCGGAAGAGTAGGGCCCCTCAGCTATTACACGCTGTTGTCATCCCGGAAGAATGCCCCGCGACAGCGGGGCGCATATCCGGGACCCATATGCTTGATCAGGCAGGCATCCGCGCGAATGGGTCCCGGCTCTCCAGCCTGCCTGCGCAGGCTATCCGGCCGGGATGACAAATTGTGGGAGTGGTATTGAAGCGCACCGCGCGCACCGCGTCTTAAACCGCTTGCCGGGATGTCGCCGTATCCGTTTCTTCCGGTCAAGGGGCATGCCCGCTTTGCGGCCCTTCGGGCCCTTGACCGGAAGAAACGGATACGGCCTGCTGGCTGACAAGTGATTTATGGTTCGATGTGCTGGTCTCGCGCGACCCGATTGAATGTGAAGGGGTGAGCGCATGAAAGGTTCCAAGCCGACGCCTGAAGAATTGGAAGCGTCGGTTCGGCGGATGAAGGCGGCAGTGCCTGCGTCACTGCTCCGGGCCGTGTTGTTTAGTCTCCTGCTCGGCGGCGCGAGCTATTTCAACAGGCTCCAGAAGGACGCTGATGTTGAGTGGTGGGTGATCATCGCCTTGATGATGTTCATCGGGGGCCTGGTATTCGTGTCGGGTGTCTTTTTCGCGGGCGCCCCTTCCCGTCGCCGTTAGTCTACATCAACCCCAACGTCTTGAAACTCGCCGTATTCTCGCGGCCGATCACCAGATGATCATGGACCGCGATCTCGAACGGTTTGCAGATCTCCATCAGCGTGCGGGTCATCTCGATATCGGCCTGGCTGGGTGTGGCGTCTCCTGACGGGTGGTTGTGCACCAGGATGATGGCCGAGGCCTCGTGGGCGAGGGCGGCCTTGACCACTTCGCGCGGATAGACCGGGGCATGGTCGATCGTGCCTTCGCCTAGCACCTGGTCGGCGATCAGCTTGTTCTTGCGGTCGAGGAACAGCACGCGGAATTGTTCCGTCGTGGCGTGCTGCATGGCGGTGCGGCAATAGGCGACCAGGGCTGACCAGGACGTGATGACCGGTCGGCCGATCGCCTGTTCACGGGCGAGACGCTCGGCCAGCGGCTGGATGAGTTTGAGATCGGCGGCGACGCGCTCGGACACGCCCTTGATGGTGGTCAGCTCGCGAACCTCGGCCCCGGCGACGCCGCCCAGATCGCCGAAGCGGGCAATCAGCGCCTTGGCGATGGGTTTGGTGTCGCGGCGCGGGATGGAGCGAAAGAGGTAGAGTTCCAGCAATTCATAATCGTGAAGTGCCATACCGCCCGCTGAGGTTAGTTTCTCGCGCAGCCGGTCTCGATGACCTGTATGCGGGGCCAGCTCGGTCATGAGCTAGGCGCGGGAATAGGGCGGTTTGTGCAGGCCTTTGGGCGAGGTCGTGAAGATCTCGACGCCGTCGGCGGTGACGCCACAGGAGTGCTCGAACTGGGCCGAGAGCGACTTGTCGCGGGTGACGGCGGTCCAGCCATCGGACAGGACTTTCACGTCCGGTCGCCCGAGATTGAGCATGGGCTCCACTGTGAAGAACATGCCCTCTTTCAGTTCGGGACCTTCGCCATGCTCGCCGAAATGCAGGACATTCGGGCTGTCATGAAAGTTCTGGCCGAGACCATGGCCACAGAAATCGCGAACGATGGAGCAGCGGCGTTCCTCGGCATAATCCTGGATGATGGCGCCGATTGTGCCCAGGGTGACGCCCGGCTTGATGGCATTGATGCCGGCCATCATGGCTTCATAGGTCGTGTCGACCAGAAGCTCGGCCTTCCGGCGTGGCTCGCCGATCGTGTACATGCGGCTGGTATCGCCATGCCAGCCATCGACGACGACGGTCACGTCAATATTGACGATATCGCCACTCTTCAGCGGCTTGGGACCGGGAATGCCGTGGCAGACCACGTGATTGATCGAGGTGCAGAGCGAGTGGCGATAACCGCGATAGAAAAGCGTCGCGGGCACCGAGCCGTGATCGAAAGCGTATTCACGCGCCAGCTTGTCCAGATAGGCGGTCGTATTGCCCGGGCGGGCATGCTCGACCAGCATGTCGAGAATCTCCGCGGCCAGGCGGCCAGCCTTGCGCATGCCGGCAAAGGCTTCCGGCCCATGCAGCTTGATGCGGCCATCGCGCGGGCTGGACGCGTCGTCTTCGGTCACGGTCTCGTAGGCAGTGGTCAAGTTTTCGCTCCCTTTGCCCCCTGCTTATAAACAGAGCGCGCGCCGTTTGGAACGGCGCGCGCCTGCATTTCTCAGCCGGGCAAAAAGCCCGTCCGGCGGGATCTATTCGGTATCGTCACCAAAGAGATTGCCGAAGAAACTGTCATCATTCCAGGCCGGCCGCTCATCGCTGTCAGCGATCTCGCGGGCGATCAGATAGTTGATGTTGGCAAATTTGGCGCCTTGTTCGAACAGAACTTCCAGCTCGCCATCAAGCTGATCGGTCTGGCGGTGATAATGCGTGGTGAGGAAGCCCATGAAGCCTTCGCCCTCATCCCAGCGCGGATCCGGCGAGGAGAAGCCGGTCATCAGGAAGAGGGACGGCACGCCTTCCCGCACGAAGTTGTAATGGTCCGAGCGCACGAAGAGCGATTGCTCCGGCAGCGGGTCTTCGGACACGGCGATGTCCATCCGGGCCGCCGCGCGCGTAGCGATCGGGCCCAGATTGGAGTGGTTGGAGCCAAAGGCGATCACATCGGCGAAGTCGTAGACGATGACCGGCATGTCGAGATTGACATTGGCCACGATCTGCTCGGCCGGCACGGTTGGATTGCGGGCAAAATGCTCGGAACCCAGCAGGCCCTTTTCTTCCGCTGTCAGGGCGACGAAAAGCACCGTACGACGCGGGGCGCCCTGGGCCAGGAAGGTGCGCGCCGTTTCCAGCATGATCGAGATGCCCGAGGCGTTGTCGACAGCGCCATTGCAGATCGTGTCGCTGTCGTCCGATGTCCGGCAGGACCCGCCGGCACGCATCTCCTCGGTGACCGCGCCGATATGGTCGAGGTGAGCCGTAAGTACCAGGATTTCGTCAGCCAGTTCCGGATCGGAGCCGCGGATCATGCCGACCACATTCGGCGAGTCGAAGGGCTCGGACAGGGTGCGCTGGCGTAGCGTGACCGTGTGCGGCAGCGCGAAGCGCGGATAGCTTGGCTCTTCTGCGCTCATGGCGGCCTGGACGTCTTCCAGGCTCATCTCGGATCCTTCGAACAGACGGGCACCCAGCTCGGCCGTGACATTGGCCGAGGCGGCAACACGGTCATAGCCGGACGGGCCGGTCGCACTGGTGAGCCGGACCGCGGGGCGGGATCCGAACCCTTCCGTGAAGCCGGTCAGTTGTTCCGGCGTCCAGCTGGTCAGCGAGATCATGCCGATCGCGCCGTGCGCGGCGGCGACATTGCGCTTGGTGGTGCCGGAATTGTGGTGAGCGCGTTCTTCGGAAAGGCCTTCGAAAACACCTTCGGGGACCCCGCCCATGACAACGACGATCTTCCCGTCGACATCAAGGTCGGCATAGTCGTCATGGCCGCGATTGGCGGCAGAGACGCCATGGCCGACAAAGACCAGCTCGCCGGTCACCTCCGCCTCCAGCACGCTGGGATTGGAGAAGAGATAGGCGCCGGTGCCGTGCTCGAAGACTTCACCATCCAGCGTCAGCTGGTTGTAGTCTGCGTCGGGGCGCACTTCGTGCAGCGGGACCTGGGCGAAATAGCCGTCGTCATCGCCGGCCGGCTCGAGGCCGAGCAGGCGCATCTGCGAGGCCACGTAGTTGGCGGCGATCTCGTAACCCGGGGTTCCCGGGTCGCGGCCGTTCAGGTAATCCGAGGCGAGGAAGCGAATATGGGCTTCGATATTGACCGCGCTGACATCCGGCATGAAGCCGGCTTCGGCGGTTTCAACAGCGACCGTGTCCGTGTCATTGGCCGCCGTACAGGCGACGAGCGCCAGACCGGCCAGCGCCGGAATAAGATACTTCATGTATAAGCCTCCCCCAAAGAGGTGTTGGTGTTGGGCCGGACTATAGGGGGGGAGGAGTGACGCACAACGGCGCGGCTTTGTTAATTTTCAGTCACAAGTGCTGCCGCTACAGAGGGGAGGACGGAGTAGTGATTTGAAAAGATTGGTGTCATCCGAGCCGGGCGGCCGGTTGAGAGCTGGAAGCAAACGACCTTGGTGAGGGCACGAAAGACAGTGGCCCCATCGCTGACCCGGCGGAATTGATAGCGGCGCTCGGCGCGCAGGCGCTGATCCGATTGCGTGATCCAGACAGCACAGTCGATCTCATCGCCGGAACGGACATGGCCGAGATAGTCTGCTTCCGTGCGGATAATCGCGATGCCGCGGTCCTCTGCCGCGCAAGCCTCCATCGAATACTCATCGCCCTTGGAGAACCAGTGCGTCCACGCCGCGTCATCGGCCCATTCCAGATAGCGGGCATTATTGGCGTGCCCGAAACTGTCGATATCGCGCTCGCTCACCGTAATGCGATGGATATAGGCGTCCGGCAGGTCCCAGCCATTCCAGTCATTGCTCATGCTCACAGCTCCACGCGCATGGGTCGGGTAATGGTCACCGATTTCGGGGATACGTCGCAGGCATAGGCGAGGACTTCAACGCCAGCGGCCGCGCTCTCACGCAGGGTGCGGGCATAGACCGGGTCAATATCTTCGGCCGGGCGCAACACGTCGCAATCACTGCGCTGGACGATGAAGAGCTGGACCGCGCGCTCGCCGGCCGCGACCTGATTGGCCAGCTCGACCAGATGCTTGGCACCGCGCAAGGTCACCCCGTCGGGGAATTCGGCAATGCCGGGGCCGCGCTGCCAGTGCACATTCTTGACCTCGACCCAGCAGGGCGGGCGGCCATCGCTTTCCAGCAGGAGGTCGATGCGGGAGTTTTCGCCATACTTCACTTCGCGGCGCAGGCTGTCATAGCCGGTCAATTCCGTGATCAGCCCGGCATTGACGGCTTCTTCGGCGAGCGCATTGGCAAGATTGGGCAGGGCGCCGATCAGCGTGCCTTCGGCCTCGACCAGTTCCCAAGTGTATTTCAGCTTGCGCTTGGGATTGTCAGAGCGCGACAGCCAGACCGGCAGGCCCGGTTCCTTGATACCGGTCATCGCCCCGGTATTGGCGCAATGCGCGGTCACGACCTCGCCCGTGTCCAGCTCGACATCGGCGAAAAAGCGCTTGTAGCGTTTCACCAGCCGGCCGGGGATAAGTTCGCTTGGAAACTGCATGGTTTGGACTTCCCTTCTGGCGCCACATATACCCGTTGGCACGCACGACTTAAGGATGATTCTCATGACGGCAAACAAGCGGGTGACGGCGGCAGTACTCCTGATTGGCGATGAAGTCCTGTCCGGCCGGACCCAGGACAAGAATCTCAACCAGATTGCCCGCTTTCTCGCGCCGCTGGGGATCAATGTCATTGAATGCCGTGTGGTGCCGGACGAGACAGATACCATCGTCGACGCCCTCAACGCGCTGCGCGGCGCTTGCGATTATGTCTTCACCACGGGCGGCATCGGCCCGACCCATGACGACATTACGGCCGACGCCGTTGCCGCGGCCTTTGGTGTTGGCATCGATGTCCGCGACGATGCGCTGGCGATCATCGAGGACTGGTATGCCAAGACCGAGACCCCGGTCACCGAAAGCCGCAAACGCATGGCGCGCATTCCCGACGGCGCCAGCCTGATTGCCAATCCGGTCACCGGCGCGCCGGGCTTCCAGACCGGCAATGTCTTCACCCTGGCCGGCGTGCCCTCGATCGTGGCTGGCATGCTCAATGATATCGATCACCGGCTTGAGGGCGGGGCGGTGACTAAATCCCGCTCGGTGAAAGGCGATAATCTGCGTGAAGGCGATGTCGCCGAAGCCCTCGGCACGCTGGCGACCGAATTCCCGGACGTCTCGATCGGCTCCTATCCCTATTTCCTTGAGGTGAAAGCCGGCGAAATCAAGCGAGGTACCCATCTCGTTGCCCGTGCGACGGATGAGGACCAGCTGGATCAGGTAATCGCGCGGATTGCGGAGATGGTGGAAGCGGTGGGGATCCCCCCGCGGATTGATCCGGAGGATTGAGGGCGCTGAATGGGGGACAGGTAGAATTAACGCGCGGCTCAGGCGTCGCCGAGCGGCGCCCGCAAGACGTGTTAATTCTACCTGTCCCCAATATGCACTGGCCGTACTCGCCTGCCCCAAGATCGCCCCGTTTTCGACTTGTCGGGGTCGCGGAGTGCCCTCACGCTGTTGAGTGAGGGATTTTGGGACCGGAAGGGGATTCCATGAAACGCGTTCTTTTGATCAGCGCGGCCGGGCTGGCCATGCTTGCGGCCTGCACAGCGACCGTTGCGCCACCAACCGCACCGCCGCCGCCTCCAGCGCCGCCGCCGCCCCCACCGCCAGCGATGGCCGAGATGGTGACGGTCACCGGGGCGCGGATGGATTCCCGCAGCTTTGCAGCACCCAGCCCGATGCTTGTGCCGAACCAACAACCCGAAGACCGCGAACGCTATGAGGATGTGGACCCCAATCCGGTGATCTCTACCGCCGAAGAGCCCGTCTCCACCTTCTCCATCGATGTCGACACGGCGAGCTATTCGCTGGTCCGCAATTCGCTGGAATATGGCCGCATGCCGCCAAGCGATGCCGTGCGGATCGAGGAGATGGTCAATTATTTCGACTATGACTACGCCCTACCGCCCGGACCGGAAGAGCCGTTCGCGACCCATGTGACGGTCACCCCGACACCGTGGAATGCCGGCACCCAGCTCCTGCATATCGGAATTCAGGGCTATGAGATCATCCCGGAAGAGCGCCCGCGGGCCAATCTGGTCTTTCTGATCGATGTTTCCGGTTCGATGAATGATCCCGACAAGCTGCCCCTGGCCGTTCAGGCCATGCACATGCTGGTCGATGAGCTCCATCCCGATGATACCGTTGCGCTGGTCGTTTATGCCGGGGCTGCCGGTGCCGTGCTGGAGCCGACCGAGGCGCGCGATGCCAGCGAGATCCATCGGGCGCTGGATCGCCTGAGCGCTGGCGGATCAACCGCCGGCGGAGCGGGTCTGGCACTGGCCTATGACCTCGCCGAGCGCAATTTCGACGCCGAGGCCGTCAACCGGGTCATGTTGCTCACCGATGGCGATTTCAATGTCGGCGTTACCCGTGACGAGACCCTGGAAGACTTTGTCGCTCGCAAGCGTGACACCGGCATTTATCTGTCGGTGATGGGATTTGGTCGCGGCAATTACAACGATCAGATGATGCAGACGATTGCCCAAGCCGGGAATGGCACGGCGGCCTATATCGACAGCCGCCAGGAAGCCCGGCGCATGCTGGTCGAGGAAAGCTTCTCCTCGCTCTTCACGATCGCCGAAGACGTCAAGATCCAGATCGAGTTCAACCCGGCGCGCGTCGCCGAGTATCGCCTGATCGGCTATGAAACGCGCCTGCTCGACCGGGCCGATTTCAATAATGACGAGGTCGATGCCGGCGAGGTCGGGTCCGGCCACGCTGTGACGGCGATCTACGAGATCGCTGCGCCGGGCTCTGAAGGCGTCTTGATGGAGCCGTTGCGCTATGGCGGCGCGACGTCGGCCGAACCCGATCTGAGTGGCGAGTTCGGGCATCTGCGCCTGCGCTACAAGCGTCCGGGCGAGGATGACAGCCGCCTGATCGAGCGGCCGGTGACCGATGCCGATGCGGTCAGCGCCTTTGACGACGCCCCACAGGAGGCGCGTTTCTCCATCGCGGTTGCCGGCTTTGCCCAGCGTCTGCGCGGCGATGCCTATCTGGGTGATGATTATGGTTGGGCCGAAATTGCCGAGACCGCCCGTCATGCGCTCGGTGAGGATGAATTCGGCTATCGCGCTGAATTTCTCGACCTGGTGAACCGGGCTGCCGGGATCGATGCGGAGGGTGGCGAGAAGCCCTGACCCTCCAGCTTGTGTCGTCCAACGAAAGGAGCCGCACCCGGAAAGGTGCGGCTCTTCTTGTTTCAGATTTGATACCTGTCCGGGATCAATCGCCGAACTGGTAGTAGAAGCGCACACCGATCGTCCGCGGCGGGGCGACATTGGCGTAGTGGCTGCGCACCGGCTGGCCATTGATCACCTGGTTCGACAACGCCGTTCCTCGGATACCGGTCTCGATATATTCATCAGCGATATTGTTGATGAAAAGCGTCGCGCCCCAGTCGCCAGCGTCATAATTGATCGAGCCATTGGCAACGAAATAGCTGTCCAGCGTGGCACTGCTGCCCCGGCCACCCGTACGGGTGAGGATATCGCCCGTGTAGGAAATGCCGAGATTGTAGTTCAGCTGGGCACCGCTCGCGAGGTCCGTCGTGTAACGACCGAAGACCGAGGCCTGGGTTTCGGGCGAGCCCGGAAGGCGATCGCCGGCCTGGCCATCTTCAAAGGCCGAACCGAAGCCCGGCGGTGTGATGGTCCGGACCAGGAAGGGCACATCGGCCGTCAGTTCCGATTGCGTGAAGGAATAGGTCCCACGCAGTTCGAAATTATGGGCCACCTGCCAGCTGCCCTGAAGCTCGAAACCCTTCGACTCCGCACCGGCGGCATTCACCGTGATCGGGATATTGGCGTTGACCGTGGCGGAGGATACTTGCGGGTCGGTCCACTCGACCAGGAAGATGGCACCATTCAGCGTCACCGCGCCGCCGGCCCATGTCGTCTTGGCACCGAGCTCGTAATTGGTCGTCTGGTCCGGACCGAACTGGCGTTCGTCGAACTGGGCGATATCTCCCGGGTTGGGACCGTATTGCTGGCCCGGTGCGAGGGCGCAGGCACCCTGTGTGGCATTCGGGTCGAAGGCGGGACATGGTCCAAGGCCATTGGATGCCCCGATGCGGTAGCCCTCTGAGACCGTGAAATAGGCCAGCACCTCATCGCTCAGATCATAGGCGATGTTGAACTTGTAGAGGAAGCCGTCATCCGACTGGGCCAGCGCCGGATCGAAGGCGAGGTTGCGGATTTCGTCAATCGTCAGCGGCGTGTAGGTCGGCGCTTCGAAGAGCGGGAAATCCACGGTCGACACCGATTCCAGCTCATACTCGTAGTAGCGACCGCCAACCGTGACCGAAAGTCGATCCGTGACGTCCCAGCCAAGCTCGCCGAAGAAGGCACTTTCCGTCAGCTCGGTATTGCTGGTTGAGAAATACTCCAGATCGGTCGGATTCTCGGTCAGGCCGAAGCCAAAATTGTCATTCACATACTCGGCATAGTTCGGCGTGTACTCCTCGGAGGACCCAACGAACTCGGCCTTGTTGTAATAGAATCCCACAATCCAGTTGAACTGGCTCTCATAGGTCGAGACCAAGCGGACTTCCTGGTTGAAGAACTCGTCTTCGGTCAACTCGTGGGTGAAGGCTGTAAAGTTGGGAAAGCTCTCATAGGAGTATTCCAGCGAGATGAGCAGGTCGGTCTGATCGCGCTGGCCTTCCGCGTCATAGCGACCGAATCCGGTGGCCGAGGTCAGCTCCGCGAAGCCGAGATCAGCGGTGACTTCCAGGGCGAAGAGCTCGTTATTGCGCTCGATGGGCTCCAGCACACGCAAGCCGGACTCGTAATCACCGGCGGGAATGGGCGCGCGGCGCGAGGAAATCTGGCGGCCTTCAATGTCCTGGTTCTGGAAGTAGTAGGTCGCGGTGGCGTCGAACCAATCGGTCGGAGCCCAGCGGGCCGCGATGCGCCCGGAAACGGCTTCTTCGCCATCAGCGTCGCTGACAGGCGCGAGATTGGCAGCGACATCGGCGGGGTCGTTGAAGTCCGGTACCGGGTTGGAGACACCCGGTTCGCGCACGCGGAATGTGTAATCGGTAAAGCCCGAATCCTGCAGTACGTCGAGCGAACCGCGAATGGCGAAGGTTTCGGACATCGAGTGGTTGAAGGTGAAGCCGATGTCCGCCGACGGCGAGTTCGCCTCGGAGTATTGATAGAAGGACGAACGGATCCTCAGCATATTGCTGTCAAACTCCGGACGGTTCGGCAGATAGCGAATGGCACCGCCCAGCGTACCGGCACCGTAAAGCGTGCCTTGCGGCCCAAGCAGGACCTCGACTCGTTCCAGGTCATTGAGCTTGAGATCAATGAAAAGCGGTATCTCGCCGAGATAGGTGGCCACCGTGCCGCCGCCATCATTGTTGCCGTCGCCGGAATTGATCGGGTCGGCATTGAGGCCGCGCACGATGATCGGATTGCCCTGGCGTCCACCGCGATCGACGATATTGATGCCCGGAACATAGGCGAGGGCGTCTGCGAGGTCCTCGAAGCCCTGCTCTTCAATCTGGGCACCACCGATGGCGGCGATATTGAGCGGCACGTCTTGAACAGTCTCGGAGCGGCGCGTTGCGGTGACGACGATCACGTCCTGGGAAGACGAGCCATTGTCTTGGGCAAGAGCGGCGCCGGGACCGGCAAGACCGGCGAGTGGCAGGGCAAGCACACTGATCGAACAGGCGAGGCGTGCGCGAAGCGATGCTTTGGGTATTGCGGCCATGACTGGATTCTCCGAATGAAATTGTGCGTTAATCATGGTCTCTTGCTGGTAGTGAAAGCAATTGCGGTGAGTTAAATTCATGTCACAATTTCGTTTTATTCTGGTACCTGTTGCGCAGGCGACACGCTGCAGGTGCGAAGGAGCTTCGCATGCGCAGCACAAAAAGCCCGTCGGCGTTCAGGATCTGGCCCCCACAGGCGCTGTGACAGGGTGAGCGTCGAATCGCACCTCAATGCCGCCGCTGCAGCGCTGGAGGCTCGGCAGTACCGGGAGGCACACGCCCTGTGTCTCGACGTGCTGCAAAAGGCGGGTCCGCATCCCGAAGCTTTCTTCCTGCTCGGCCTGTTGACCGCCGACCACGCCAATCATGCCAAGGCGGTGGAGATTTTCGACCGGGGCCTGGTGCTCGCACCGCGAGACCCTCGCCTGCATGCACACAAGGCCAAGTCGCTCCTTGCGCTCAACCAGCGCGATGCTGCGGCCACGGCGGCCCGGCAGGCGGGGACGCTGGGGCCACGCGACGCGCTGACCTTCGACACGATCGGTGTCGTGTTCACGCGATTGGGCGACCACGAGGCTGCGATCGGCTTGTTCGAAGCGGCCACCGCCCAGGACCCGGACCGGGCAGATTACCATTATAATCTTGCCGCTTCCCGCCAGTTCGCCGGTGATTTCGAAGGCGCCGAAGCCGCCTATGCCCGGACACTCGACCTGGCGCCGGATCATGTGAAGGCGCGGTCGGCCATTGTCGGCCTGCGTCGGCAGAGCGAGGCCGATAATCGGCTGAATGGCTTGATAGCGGCTTTTAACGGGCGCCGGGCGGACGACGAGGAGGGCCAACTTCATCTCGGTCATGCAATTGCCAAGACACTGGAGGATCTCGGTCGCGATAGCGAGGCGCTGGACTGGCTCGGCCGGGCCAAGGCCGGTATCCGCGAATCGCGGCGCTATGACCCTGAAGCGGATGACGCGCTTTTCGACGCCGCTGCCAATGCCGCGACAACCCGGTCCCCCACACGTGGTGGCGCGGACAGTGAGCGCCCGGTCTTCATCGTCGGCCTGCCGCGCACCGGAACGACGCTGGTCGACCGTATTCTCGGCGCTCATCCGCACGTCCGATCGGTCGGAGAATTGTCCAGCTTCGCGCTGATCGGCAAGCGGCTTGCCGCCACACCGGGTCCCTATGTCATGGATGCCGCCACCTTGCGCGCAGCCAGCACCGTCGACGCTAAGCAATGGGGACAGGCCTATCTCGACAGTGTCGCCGACCTGGCGGGCGATGCGGCCCGCTTTGTCGACAAGATGCCGCTCAATATCGTCTGGGCCGGTCAGATCCAGCGTGCGCTTCCCAACGCCCGCATCATCTGCCTGAGACGTCATCCGATCGATGCCTGTTTGAGCAATTACCGTCAGCTCTTCGCCACCAGCTTCTCCTATTACAACTACGCCTACGACTTGGAGGACTGCGCCCGTTATTATCTCGGCTTCGACCGACTGCGTTCCCATTGGGCGGCGACCCTGCCGGCGGATCGCTATACCGAGATCGCCTATGAGGATGTGGTCGCCGATCTGGAAGCTGAGGCGAGGCGTCTGGTCGCGCATTGCGACCTCGATTGGGACCCGGCCTGCCTCGACTTCCACACCCAGGCGGGCAGCGTCGCGACCGCCAGTTCCGTCCAGGTCCGACAGCCGCTTTATTCCAGCTCGATCGGACGCTGGAAGCGCCATGCCAAGGCGCTCGGTCCGATGCGCGCCATCCTGGAAGCGGGGGGTGTCGTTGATGGTGACGGCAACTGGCTGCGCGAGGTCTGACGCGCCTACTGGCCAGTCCGCTGAAGCTGTGTAGGATCGCGCTTGTGTCCCTCCCGCGGGCGTGGCGGAATCGGTAGACGCAGCAGACTTAAAATCTGCCGGCCGCAAGGCCGTGCCGGTTCAAGTCCGGCCGCCCGCACCACCCTTTGCCCCTTGAGCTTCGGGTGGCAAGCCATTCTCACCGCCCACGCGGGGAGAAGCGTGTCAATCGGAATCTGGGCGAAAAGGAGCGGGCCGCAGCAGAACCGCGTCGGCTAAGCCCGACGGCGTCTCCCCATCATCCAGAGCCGATAGACGGTCAGATAGACGCCGGCCAGGCCGAAGAGGAGGGCGATGATGGAGGTCACCTTGATCCACCAGGAATTGAAATTCTCCCGGCTCGACCAGTCCATGATGTGCACGCCCCAGAAGAAGTCATAGACGCGCCAGGCCGTGGTGCGGACCGCCCGCAACTCGCCGGTCTGGCTGTTGATGTAGAAAGTGGTCGGCGGGGTGGTCTCGCCAGCGGCGAATTCGACCCGCCAGGCTGGGATGGCGAGGCCGGCTTCCCGTGGCGGGTCCGTCAGCCAATCGATCGAGGCAAGCTCGCCCAGGCCGCGCTGGCGCGTCTGCGCGATGTCGAGCGCCACGGCTTCGCTGATCGGGGAGAGTGTCTCGCCGCTGACTGCGTCGACCATGAGGGGGCCGTCCGTTGTTTCGAGGCGCCAGACCGGGGCACCGGCCAGCCAACCGGTCCGGGCCGACGTCACCTCGCTGTCCTGCGCGGCGATGATGGTCGCCAGCGGCAGGGCCTCGTCGGCCCAGTCGAGTACCAACTCGGCCGGGTCATGCCGCAAATGCTCACCGCGGATCTCTTCGATCGGGATAATCACCATGATGAGGCCTGAGATCAGCCACAGCATGACCTGCACGCCGAAGGCTATGCCCAACCAGAGGTGAATCTGGCCCATTAGTCGGAAAAGCTTCATGTCGCGATACGCCCCCTCGCCCCAACCCGGGAACATTCAGCCATTCCGGGGCGTGATCAAGCCTTCGCGTCCTCTCGGTCGATCAAATTTCCGTCGACCACCGTGCAACAGGGGGCTAGCCTGTGATCATGCCGCATCGCGCCGTCCATGATCGTCTCCTGTCAGCGGCTGAACCGCTCTTTCCGGCTCTGCACGCCGCGCTCGGCAAGCTCGGTCCGCTCGATCTGCCGCGGCGCGATGATCTACCCTTTCCGGCCTATCTCTGCCGCGCCATCGCTGGCCAGCAGATATCGGTCAAGGCGGCGCAGAGTATCTGGGCCCGGGTTGAAGCCAGTGCGGAAGGTGCCGACTTGCTCGACCATTTCTGCCCTGACAATGCCGACACGCTGAGAGGCTGCGGCCTGTCCGGCGCCAAGACACGCACCATCATCACCATTGCCGAGACCCATCGCACAGTCGGTCTCGACACTGACGCATTGCGCGCCTTGCCGATCGACCAGCGAACCGACCGGTTGACCGAGATCTGGGGCGTTGGGCAATGGACGGCCGACATGATGAACATCTTCTATTTCGGTGAGGATGATGTCTGGCCGGATGGTGATGTCGCCGCCCGCAAAACTCTGGAACGCCTGACCTCGAAACGGCGCAAGACGGTGCGCACCGCCGCCCTGTTCAAACCCTATCGCTCCTGGCTGGCCTATTATATGTGGGCCCATGTCGATGCACCGCCGGATGGCACGCCGACCTGACCGGGAGTGGGTGGGACGCAACGTCGCATCATCCCGCTGAGACTGCCACCAAACGGCCTTATCTTGGCCCGGATCGTCAGGCTCCTTGGTCGTCATGACACGACGAATTCTCATCGACGCCGCCCTTTTTGTCGGCGGCTGGTCTCTGGGCTGGATGCTGACCAGCAATATCCTGATCGGATTGCTCTTCGCGCTGATCCTCTCGGGCGCGGGCGAGGGGGTTCAGGCGGCCGCCAGTCACGATGAGTAGCGCGCTTCACCGCGCGCTCGACATCCCATACCGCTCTCTCTAACGTTTGACGTGAACCCTGTTCAATCGCGGATCGCCACCAGAAGCGATCGCGAGCCTGGTCGATATATTAGAGGGGATTCCCATGGCCGAACCCGACATTCTCAAGGGGAAGTTGCGCCTGCCTGTCATTGGCGCGCCACTTTTCATTATCTCCAATCCGGACCTCGTCCTGGCCCAGTGCAAGGCCGGCATTGTCGGCTCCTTTCCGTCGCTGAATGCGCGTCCGGTCAGCCAGCTCGATGAGTGGCTGGACCAGATCACGTCGGAGCTGGAGAGCTATAACCGCGCCAACCCGGACAATCCGGCGGCCCCCTTTGCGGTCAACCAGATCGTCCACCGCTCCAATAACCGCCTGCAGGAAGACCTCGAACTGTGCGAAAAGTACAAGGTGCCGGTGGTGATCACCTCGCTTGGCGCCCAGGCGGAAGTGAACCAGGCCGTTCAGGGTTGGGGCGGCATCACACTGCATGACGTCATCAATCAGCGCTTTGCCCACAAGGCGATCGAGAAGGGGGCGACCGGTCTGATCTGCGTCTCCTCCGGCGCCGGCGGCCATGCCGGCGCGCTGTCGCCCTTCGGCTTCATTTCCGAGACACGGTCCTGGTTCGACGGCCCGATCCTGTGCTCAGGCGCGATCTCGACCGGGGGCGGCGTCCTCGCAGCCCAGGCCATGGGCGCAGATTATGCCTATATCGGCTCCGCCTTCATCGCGACCGCCGAAGCGCGCGCGGAAGAGGCGTACAAGCAGGGCATTGTTGAAGGCTCAGCCGAGGACATTGTCTACACGAACCTCTTTACCGGCGTGCACGGCAATTATCTCAAGAAGTCGATCATCGATGCCGGCCTCGACCCGGATGCGCTGCCGGAAAGCGATCCCTCGGCGATGAATTTCGGCTCCGGCGGTGGCTCCAAGGCCAAGGCCTGGAAGGATATCTGGGGTTCTGGTCAGGGCATCGGTTCGGTGAAGCAGGTCCGTCCGGCTGCCGAGTATATCGACCAGCTCAAGGCGGAGTATGACGCGGCGAAAGCGCGCGTCTGCGCCTGACCCAGTCCGGTCGGCCCCGGCCCCGAAGGACGGGGTCGACCAATCAGGCCGTTTGGGAGCTTCGGGACGACGCGGACAGGCTGGCCAGTATGTCCGCGGGCTTGCGGTAGCTGTGCTCGGGTGACTGGGCGCGCAGGATGTCCGCGGTCGCAAACCCCCATTCGACGGCGCCGGCGGCGCAGCCCGCCTCGCGCGCAGCATCGATGTCACGAACTTCATCACCGACACACAATGTCCGCTCGGGCATTGTTCCGGCGCGTTTGATAACCTTGCGGAAAATCGACGCCTTGCCGAAGAGGGCGGCACCGCAGGCAAACTGGTCGAATTGATCCGCCAGGCGCTCGCCCAGCACGGCCTTCACTGCGGTTTCTCCATTCGAGGATACAACCGCCAGGGACACACCATGATCGGCCAGCGCCTCGATCATGTCGCGTATCCCGTCAAACAAGTGGATCTGATCCACATTTTCGGCGGCCCGGGCGCGAACATCGGCGGCGATGAAGGGGATTTTCCAGGCGGGGATGGCAAGCTCATCCATGATCGCCTTGGGGGTCAGCCCGCGCAAGGCTTCCGCCTTCTGCGGGCAAATAGGGGCGAGGCCGTGCTTGTCGACCACTTCGCCGAGCGCACCACGGAACCAGGTCAGGCTGTCGGCCAGTGTTCCGTCGAAATCAAAGATGACCAGGTCATAGCGCTGGGTCACTTATCCATCCCCTCGTCCGGCGGTCTCCCCAACCGCGGTGATCGCCACAGGCTCGGTGATTCTTGTGACACTTGCACGCTGTACCGGCGGACGGCCCAAAAGCAAAGGGGCGGACACCTTGTGGTGCCCGCCCCGATGGAAGCTTCGAGAGTGCGCGCGATCAGGCGTTCAGCCAGTCCGGCTTGACGCAGGGCAGGCCGAGATCGTCGGCGACCAGCTGGTGGCAGACTTCGCCACCCGCCGTGGTCAGGCCTTCGCGAAGATGCGGGTTTTCATTGATCGCCTTCTTTGTACCCTTGTTCGCGATCTCGAGGCCGAGCGGCAGGGTCGCATTGTTCAGGGCGAAGGTTGATGTGCGGGCATAGGCGCCCGGCATGTTGGCGACACAATAATGGACCACACCATCAATGATGTAGGTCGGGTCGTCATGCGTGGTGGCCTTGGAGGTTTCGAAACAGCCGCCCTGGTCGATGGCGATGTCGACAAGCACGGCGCCATCCTTCATCTCCTTGAGCATCTCGCGCGTCACCAGTTTCGGGGCCGCAGCGCCCGGGATCAGCACAGCGCCAATGACAACATCGGCTTCGCGCACGGCCTGCTCGAGGGCGGCCTGGGTCGAATAGGCCGTCTTCACCGCGCCGGAGAATTGCTCGTCGAGTTCGGCGAGGCGGCGATTCGAGCGATCAAAGACCGTGACGTCGGCGCGTGCGCCGATTGCCATCTCGGCCGCATGCGTGCCGGCCACGCCGCCACCGATAATCACGACCTTGGCCGGCAGCACGCCGGGCACGCCGCCCAGCATGGTGCCGCGACCGCCCTGGGATTTCATAAGGCAATGCGCTGCGACCGAGACCGACATCCGGCCGGCAACCTGGCTCATCGGAGTCAGGAGGGGCAGGCGTCCATCGCGATCGGTGACGGTTTCATAGGCGATCGATACGCAACCGGCCTTGCGCAGGCCCTCGGCCTGGACCGGGTCGGCGGCGAGGTGGAGATAGGTATAGAGCGTGTGGTGCGGCTTCAGCATCGCCGTTTCCGACGGCTGGGGCTCTTTCACCTTGACGATCATTTCCGCGGCTTCGAACACTGCGGCCGCGTCCGGCAGAATGGTCGCGCCGGCGGCTACATAGTCCTCATTGGTGAAATCGATGCCTTCACCGGCGGCGGTTTCGACGAAAACCTCGTGGCCATGGCGCACGAATTCGGCGACGCTGTTCGGCGTCAGGCCAACCCGGTATTCGCGAACTTTGATTTCCTTGGGAACCCCGATACGCATGATCTTCCCTCACAGCTTGGGCAGCGCGGTGCTTCTTCGATGCTTTTTGCGTCGGAAGCCGTCTGCGTGATTAAATTTGACAACGCGGAGCGATTGATGTGAATTATTGTGCAGCAATCGACGTTGGGGGCGACGTATATACCAAGCCTTCGCGATAATCCAGAATGATCTGCGATTTTATCCATGATGTCCGGGAGAGTGTGTCTTGCGCCTTGATAGTGTTGATATCTCCATCCTCAATGAGCTTCAGGAACATGGTCGCCTGACCAATGCCGAGCTCGCCGAGCGCGTCGGCCTGTCGGCTTCAGCTTGCCATCGCCGCGTTAAGGCGCTGGAGGGGGCCGGGATTATCGACCGCTATGTGGCCATCCTCTCCGAGCAGGCGCTGGGGCGGGGCATCACCGTTTATGTCCAGGTCACGCTGGACAATCAAAAGCGCGATACGCTGGTCGGGTTTGAAAAGGCGGTCGAACACGTCCCCGAAGTCATGGAATGCTATCTGATGAGCGGCGATGCCGATTATCTGGTTCGCGTCCTGGTGCGCGATGCCAATGATTATGAGCGCGTGCACCGCGAAGTCCTGTCAGGTTTGCCCGGTGTGACCCGTCTGGTCTCCAGCTTCAGTATTCGCCGCGTCTTCTCGCGCACGGCCATGCCGGTGCCTGACGAAGTGATCGTCGCAGGATAGGCTTGCCTGTCGCGCACACCGGGACTAAGTCGGCGCCATGACTGATGATCGCTACGACAATCTGGGCCAGTTGGGGGCATCGACCCCGCTGCCCGACAATCCCGAAGCCGCCGAACTCGAGCGCGTCGCCAATCCGTGCGACGCGCCCTATATGACGCGCTTCGTCTGCCCCGAATTCACCTCGCTCTGCCCGGTAACCGGGGCACCCGACTTCGCGCATCTGGTCATCGACTATGTGCCGCGCGACTGGATTGTGGAGAGCAAGTCGCTCAAGCTCTACCTCGGCAGTTTCCGCAATCACGGTGCCTTCCACGAGGCTTGCACGACGGGTATAGGGCAGAAGGTGGTCGAGGTGCTGGACCCGGTCTGGCTGCGCATCGGCGGCTATTGGTATCCGCGCGGCGGTATTCCTATCGACGTCTTCTTCGCCACCGGTAAACCGCCGAAGGGCGTGTGGATCCCGGATCAGGATGTTCCGGGCTATCGTGGCCGGGGCTAAGACCGGACCGGTCTGAAAATGAAAAGGGGCGCGGCCATCTGGCCGCGCCCCTTTTGCATGGTGATGTCGCCGCGGGTCAGAAATCGGCCTGGAGACGGAACTGGATCGCGTCGCTGGTCTCGGTAAAGCCGGTCGCATTCATGCGGGCGGTCACGTAATTGGCCATCGCGCGCAGATGGTCGTGCAGATACCAGTTGGCGCCCAGCGTCGTAGCCCGGATGCGCCCCAGATTGGCATCGCTCAAATCGCTGAGATCGTGGCGCACTGCGATTTCAAACGCGCCCCAACCGCCGTCGGTGACCGGGCTGTCCGGACGAAGTCGGCTGAAGGTGCCACCGGATTCCTTGTAGGGGCGGGCTTCGCCGCTGAGGATCCAGCCGGCCTGGACCATGCCGGACGTGAAGCTCGGATCACCGGCCGGTCCGTCGATGGACATGCGGGCAACTTCGCTGTGCAGGTGGAAGGGACCGCGGATCGCCGCCAGCTCCAGACCGAAGAAGTCCGAACTGTCGGCCGTGCCAGGCACTGCGCCGGTCCGATAGTCGGCGGCGGTGAAGCGGTTGGCGAGATGAGCCTGCGGATAGGCCCGTACGCGTGTGCCGCCGTCATAATCCAGGCTGCGCCAGGAGCCGCCGACATGCCAGCGTGTGTCATCGACGATCGTTGACCAGGTGAGGCGGGCGGCCACGGCGCTGGAGCCATCGGATTCGCGGAAGGCGAAATTGTCGTCCATCCTGCCCCCGAACACACCGGCGCTGGCCGTGAATCCGTTGCCGGCCCAGCTGTAGGCGACGCCGATGCGACGATCGAGGCCGAACAGATCGGTCGACATGCCGCGCTCCATGAAGGTCATGTAGCGAGAGGAGGTGGCTTCCTCGAGCGAGTTCATCGTCTTGAAATGGCCGATGCGCAGACCGCCTTCCGGCAGGTCGATCGCCAGCAGCACGTCATTGGGTTTGGCGTCGTCACTGGAGAAATCATACTCCATGACGAGTTTGACCGGGCCGTGTTCGATTTCGAAGCCGAGGCGGGCGGTGCGATATTCGTCCTGGTCGGCGGGCGCGGCGCTGTTCGGGCTCGTCCAGTCGACATCGGCCCAGTCATAGAAGAGGCGGCCGCGGAGTTTGATGGAGATCTCGCCATCGGCGCTGTCCCAGCGCGGCGCCGGTGCGAAGCTGAAGGCACCTTCCTGGGCATCGGCTTGGGTAGACGCCAGGCAGGCAAGCGCGGTGATGCTGATCAGGGTCAGGGTTTGCATGCTTTTATCCTTTCTCTGCCGGATCACGCCGCACGGATCTGGTCGAGGAAGCTGGCCAGCGCGTCCTTCAGGCGTTCAGCGTCCGAAGAAACACCCTGGGCGGCTGTCAGCACTTCCCCGGCACCGGAATCGGTGTCGCGCACATTGCTCGACAGGGCGGCAATGCTCTCGGTGACCTGCGAGGTTCCGGCGGCAGCCTGGGACACGCTCCCGGCGATCTCGCGGGCGGCGGCATCCTGTTGCTCGATGGCCGAAGCGATGGCGGTCGTGCTCTGTGAGACACGGTCGATCGTGGTCACCATGGAGCCGATCGCGGTGATCGCGTGATCGCCGCTTTTCTGGATTGACTCGATCTGGTCGGCTATTTCCAGCGTGGCCTTGGCGGTCTGGTCCGCGAGTGCTTTCACTTCCGACGCGACAACCGCGAAACCCTTGCCAGCATCGCCGGCACGCGAGGCTTCAATGGTGGCGTTGAGCGCGAGCAGATTGGTCTGCTCGGCGATGGACTGGATCAGGGTGACGACATCGCCAATCCTGACCACGGCGGCGCCGAGGCCGGATACGGTGGTTCGAGTGACGTCGGCCTCCTGGACGGCATCGCTGGTCAGGGTGCGGGATTCGGTGACCTGGCGATTGATCTCCTGGATCGAGCTGGTCAACTCTTCCGCAGCCGAGGCCACAGCCTGGGTGTTGGCCGATGTTTCTTCCGCAGCGCTGGCGACGATGGAGGAGCGCTCGTCCGATTGCTGTGCCACGTCGCGAAGGCGACCGGCGACCTGAATCATGGCGGATGATGCCGTTGTGACATCCTGGGCAATGCTGCCGACGCTGGCGTCGAACTCGTCTGCCATTTCGTTGAGGATGCGGCGCTTTTCATCGGCAGCCCGTGCGTCGGCCTCGGCCTGCTCTGCGCGCATGCGATCGATTTCGATCTGGTTCTTCTGGAAGATCAGCACGGCGCTGGCCATCTGGCCGATCTCCCCACCCTGGCGCTGGGCCGGGACTTGGCCGTCGGTCTTGCCGTCGGCGAGTTCGCCCATGGCGTCAGTCAAGGCCTTGATGGGAGCGGCAATCGAGCGGCCCACCCACCAGCATAGCAGGCCGGCGATGGCGGCAATGGCGACAACCAGGCCCAGGGTAATCATGCGAATCCGGTTGCGCTCGGCCTCAAGTGATGCGACCGCAGCCCGGCCTTCGATCTGGGCGATTTCGAGGATTTGATCGAAGTCCGGCGACATGTCTGCGAAGATGTCGGAGAGTTGCCCGATGGTCTCGTTGAGGGCCAGCTGGCCTTCAGCCCAAGCGTGGAAGTCGCGGTTATAGGCCTGCATCAGACCGCGAATTGCGGCGACATCGGTTGCCGGGTAGTCGCGCTGCGCCAGGAGTTCATCGAACTCGGTCTGACGGGCATCGAAGGAGGCGATGTAGCGCGGGGTGCCGCGCAGCATGAAGTCTTTCTCGTGTCGGCGCATCATCAACATGATGACGGTCAGATCCGCGTCGTTGAAATCGGCCAGGCGGCCTTCCACGTCACGGACCGACGAGCGCAGGGCACCTTGCAGTCCTTCTTCATGCGTCAGGCCGAGAACCGTCTGTTCCGCCACCACATCGGCGAAGACCTGGCGATGCTGTGGGAGATTGGTTTCCAGACGTCCAAGCGCCTCGGTGATTTCGTCAGGCGTGTCGAGCTGGCGAAGACCGGCGAGCCGCTCGGCTACAAGATCGGCATCGGTCTGATAGAGGTCGAGATAGCGAGCTTCATTGCGAAGCAGAAAGTCCTTTTCGCGGCGACGCATCTGCAGCGCGCCAACTTCCATCTCAAGCGAGAGACGCTCGATGTCGGTGAAGTTTTTCTGGCGTGCCAAGGCGTGCGTCGTCGCATTGTCGCTATACCACAGCGTCGCCGCCAGCGAGATCAGCGTGATGGCAACCAGCGCCCCCAATATCCCGACCCGAGCAAAAATCGGAAGCGATTGCAGTCCTCGCATGTCATGTCCTCCTGCAGAGCGGGCTGCAAAGGCGCGCTCTCATTTTCCAGCCGATAAGAATTGAGGGCGGCTTAGACGCGCGAGAGAGGGCAGTGACAGTTTTATGTAATTTCGGGTCGTTAGGGTGATGTTAGGGATAATCGGTCGTCAGCTATTCGGTAATTATCGAAAAATCGACATGGCAAGTGCTGGTTGATGTAACCTGCCCTATCTTGTTGATTGTTTGGCTAGGTTTTGGAGCGCTTGGCCCGAAGTTCTCGTATGCGATTTATAGTTGATCACCTTGGCGATTTTGAAACCTGAGGTGTCGCTGCACGCGATCATCGGATATTCGCAGATGTCCTTCGCGGGAGATGGAGTTCTGCTGCCGTGCGGACTTTCGGGGCTACCAGAATTCAACTCGCGCAGGCGGTCGGGCTCGCTCTACAGGTTCATCCGTGACGCTGCCGATATAGATGAAGCCGGCGACTCGTTCGCCGGAGCGCAGGTTGAGTGAATCCTTGACCCGAGGATCAAAGGCGTACCACTCGGTCAGCCATTGCGCGCCGAAACCCATCGCGGATGCGGCAATCAGCAGGTTCTGGCACACGGCACCGGATGACAGGATTTGTTCCCATTCCGGGACTTTGTGTTTTTCGACAACATTGGAAATCACGGCCACAACGAGCGGTGCCCGCGTCAGACGTTCCGACTCGAATCTAATCTGGGCGTCGGTCGCATCAGGATGGGTGTCCGCGTAGACCTCACCAAGGGTCTTGCCGAATCTCGCGCGGGCCTCTCCTTCAAATACGATGAAGCGCCAGGGCGCGAGCTTGCCATGGTCGGGTACCCGCGCTGCGATCCCGAGCAACCGGTCACGCTGGGCCGGTGTGGGGCCGGGTTCGGCCATGGTAATGGCTGTTGCAGAACGACGCCGGGAGAGCAGCACGATCGTGTCCGCGCTTGCATGGCTGGGTGCGAGGCGCTCGCCCGGTGTGGGAAAAGGCGGAAATGGCGTATCATTCATTATGATGGGCAACCTGCTGACTGCGAGACTATCTTTGACCTTAATGGTCCGTGGTCGGTATACCTGTGCTCGGGGACTGCACTCATATCGAGTTGTTGGGGAAACGTAACAAGTATGAACGCTGAAATCGCCTTCGAAGATGACACACCGGCTGATCGCCGACGCCGCAAGGTGCGCGAAGCCATCATTGATGCGGCCGAGGCGATTTTCACCTCGGAGGGCGAGGAAGGCATTTCCATGCGGCGCCTGGCCGAGGCCATCGATTACTCACCCGCCGCCATCTACAAGTATTTTGCCTCCAAGGACGAACTCTTCACCGCCATCCGCGAGATGTTCTTCGAGCGCCTGCTCGCCCGCATCCACGCTGCCATGGGTGAGGGGGGCGAGACGGCCGTCCTTTGTGCCCGCTGCATGCGAGCCTATATCGAGACCGGCATGGAAGAGCCCAATCACTACATGATGGCCTTCTCGCCATCGGTGACGGCCAAGCCGCATCTGCATGACGAAAAGGAAGTGGCTTTCGAGGCGGAGGAAAAACTGGTCCAGATGATTGCGGCCGGTCAGTCGGAGGGCGCCTTTCGGAGCATTGACCCGAAAGTGGCCTCCAAGGCCGTTTGGGCCAGCCTGCATGGTTTGACCATGCTGATTGTTTGCCTCGACGACTTTCCCAATGGTATGCCGGGGTCTGAACATGTGACGCTGGACGCGGTGATCGACCTGCAAATGGACATGATCATGCGGGGTCTGATCAAAAACGCATAATTTGTATGCATAAATATGTAAACGCCGTTCACTTCTCAAACGGCATTTACAAGACTATATCCTCGTCAGGTGACAGGACGAGGGTGTTCACATGTCTCTATACAAGCGTCGCATGGGTGCCGGCAGCGCGGTGGCTCTGGCCGCGATCCTGGTCGCTCTGTTGGTGTTCGGCGTAACCGCGCTGCGGGCCGAGGCCAATTTCACCGCAACCGCGCCGGCGCCATTGAGCGTCTCCGTGCTGACCGCGGACTATGATCCCGAGGCGCGCATTGCCGAATTTTCCCGGGGCTGATTACAGCCCGCCGCGAAAGCGCACTGGGCTTTGAACGCGCCGGCCGCATTGACCGCATCAGCGTCGATGTGGGCGACCGCGTGCAGGCGGGTGATGTTCTGGCCCGTCTTGATGTGCGGGCTGTCGAGGCGCAGATTGCCGCTGCCGACGCCCAGACAGCCGAAGCCGCCGCCCAGACAGCACTGGCCAGTGAGACGGAAAATCGTCAGGCCCAATTGCTCGAACGCGGCCATATTTCACAACAACGCTATGACGAAGTGCGGACCTCGACACGGGCGGCGCTTGCCCGTCAAAACGCCGCTGCGGCCGCGGCTGACGCGCTGCGCGTGCAGCTCGACCTCTCGGTCATTACCGCGCCGTTTGATGGTGTCGTGACGGCTCGCCGTGCCGATGAGGGAGCGATCGCCTCGCCCGGTCAGCCATTACTGGAACTGGTCGAACTCGACTCCCTTGAGGTCCGGGTCGGCCTGCCCCAATCCGTCGCGGCAAGCTATACACCCGGCGATATTGCCAGCTTCCAGGTCGATAGCCAGAGCGTGCCGGTTGTCGCCCGTTTCCGCGCCTCGTCGAGCGTCGTGGATCGCCAGACCCGCACGGTGACGGCTGTATTCGACCTCGCGCCGGATCAACGGGTCGCGGCCGGCCAGATCGTAAGACTGGCAGTGGAGACCCCGATCGTCGCCGAGGGCTTCTGGGTACCCACAGCTGCCTTGGCCGAAGGCCGCCGCGGCTTGTGGTCGATCTATGTGCTTTCGCCGGATGCGGGCGGCGCCTACACGCTCGAAGCGCGAGTGGTCGAGACCGTGCGTATCGAAGCGGAACGCGTCTTTGTCCGCGGCGCCGTCGAGGATGGTGAACTCCTGCTCGCCTCCGGCCTGCAACGCATCACGCCCGGACAGCGCGTTATCCCGGCGGTGCAGGAGGCACGCGCCCGATGAGTACGCTCTTTTATCGCTATTCGCGTCTGACCGCGCTGGCTGTCATTTTGCTGGTGGCTGCCGGTTTCGGGGCCCTGCTTTCGCTGGGTCGCCAGGAGGATCCGTCGCTGACCGAGCGGTTCGGAATTATTGTCACGGCTTTTCCCGGTGCCTCGGCTGAACGTGTCGAGGCTCTGGTGACCGAGCCGCTTGAGAATGCCATCCACGAATTGGCGGAGATCAATACTACCAGCTCCAATTCGCGTTCCGGCGTGTCCGTGATCCAGCTGCAAATTCGTGAGGACCTCAACGCGACCCGGGTCGACCAGGCCTGGACCCAGATCCGCGAGCAGGTCGAAAGCGTCCGGCCCAGCCTGCCACAGGGTGTGATCGCGCCGGATGTGAGACGGCAATATCTCGGCGCCGCAACCATGATCGTGTCACTCAGCTGGGGCGAGAGCGGCGATGAGAACCTGGCCATCCTATCGCGTCTCGCGACCGATCTTGAATCACAATTGCGCAATATGAGCGGGACTGAAGAAACCGCCATTTTCGGCGAGGTCGAGGAGGAAATCCGTATCCTCGCCGATCCGGACACGCTCGCCGCGCTCGGCCTGACCATGGCCGATCTGGCGCGGCTGACCGCGAGCGCAGACGCCAAATCGCCTGCCGGCGAACTGCGGGCTGGCGGCACGGACCTCAATGTCGAGATTGCCGGAGAATTCGACGGGCTGGATCGCATCCGTGCGATCGCGCTGGGTGAGGGCCCCGATGGGGAGTTCATTCGAGTGGGTGATGTTGCCGTGGTCGAGAAGGGGGCTCGTACGCCGGCCGATGCCATCGCCATGACCCAAGGGCGACGCGCGGTCTTTGTCGCCGCCTACCTTCAGCCTGAGCTGCGGGTCGATACCTGGTCGGCGGCAGCGGATTCAGTTGTTGCCGATTTCGCGGCCTCGGTGCCCGGCGTTCAGGTCGATACCATCTTTCGCCAGGCTGAGTACGTCGACAGGCGGCTGAGCGGCCTGGCACGGGACCTGGGATATTCGGCCCTGATTGTCTTTGCCGTTCTGTTCCTGATGATGGGCTGGCGCGCGGCCTTGATCGTTGGCTCGGCCCTCCCCTTGACCGTCCTTGCTGTCCTCTTGCTCACCCGGATCTATGGAGAGCCGCTGCACCAGATGTCGGTCACCGGCCTGGTCGTGGCGCTCGGCCTCTTGATCGACAATGCCATCGTCGTGGTTGATGAATACCGCCTCATGCGAGCGCGCGGGTCACAGCCGCTCGAGGCCTTGGACAAGGCGATCCGCCATCTGTTCGCGCCTTTGCTCGCCTCGACGCTGACGACTGTCTTCGCATTCGCACCGATCGCGCTGATGCCGGGGGCCTCTGGCGAATTCATTTCGATGATCGGGATTTCGGTGATTTTCGCCGTCGTCTCCTCCTTCCTGCTCGCCATGACCGTCGTCGGCGCCTTCGCTGCCTGGTTTGATGATCCGGCGATCGCCGGTGGTCCCCGCCGCTTCTGGCGGCACGGGATCGGTGCAGGCCCGCTGGCCAGTCTCTACAGGGGTGTTCTCGATGCGGTGACACATCGCCCCTGGACGGGACTGGTCGGCGGTGTCCTCCTGCCCATCGCCGGATTCCTCGCGGCGTCGACCCTGCCGATACAATTCTTCCCGCCGACCGATCGGGACATGTTCCAGTTGTCGCTGGAACTGCCATCCTCGACCTCGATTGCGGAAACACGCCGCCAGACCGAGCGCGCGACCGCGCTGATCGAGTCCTATGAGGGTGTCGAGCGGGTCTCCTGGGTGATCGGTGAGAGCGCGCCGCGAACCTATTACAATGTGGTTGGCAACCAGTCCGGCGTGTCGAGCTATGCCGCCGGTTTCGTCCATACGGCTTCGGCCGAGGCCACCGCCCGCATCCTGCCCGATTTGCAACAGCGCGTGATGTCTGAATTCCCGGACGCGCGTTTGCTCACATTGCCCTTTGAGCAGGGGCCGCCCATTCCCGCACCGATCGAGCTGGTTCTCGTCGGACCGGAACTCTCGGAGCTCAACCGTTTGGGCAATGAAATTCGCGCTGTCCTGGCGCGGACGCCCACTGTCACCCATACGCTGGCCCTGTTGGAAATGGGTGAGCCGGTGGCCCGCATCATGGCCGATGAGGCCGCTGCAGAACTCGCCGGAATTCGCCTTGATGACCTCGCCAACCGGTTGCGAGGCGAATTGGACGGCGTTGTCGGCGGAAGCGTGCTGGAAGGTGTCCAGGAATTGCCGGTTCGGGTCATTGCCCGTGACTCGCGGCGATCCAGCCTCTCAGCCGTTTCCGCCTCTCCCTTTGCCACACAGGGGGATGACATCCTGTCCTCGCCCATGGCGGCCCTGGGTGACGTTGTTCTGGCCCCGCAAGTGGCTCGCATTCCGCACGAGGACGGGCGCCGGGTGAACACGATCTACGGCTATCTCGATCCCTATACGCTGCCGGCCCCGGCGCTCGAGCATTTCTTCGCGGCGCTCGACGAGGCCGGCATCATCCTGCCGCCGGGCTATGAATTGCAGGTGGCTGGCGAGGCGGCCGAGCGCGGGAGCGCCATGGCCGGCCTGTTCGGCACCGCTCTGCCGCTCCTGGTCCTGATGATCGGATCAGTGGTGCTGGCCTTCAATTCCTTCCGCTTTGCCGGCGTGATCTTTGTCGTTGCTTTCCTGTCCGTCGGGCTCGCCATGTTCGGTGTCTGGGCCTTCGGCACACCGCTGGGTTTTAACGCCATTGTCGGTTCGATGGGATTGATGGGCCTGTCGATCAATGGCGCCATCGTTGTTCTCTCGGCCCTGCGGGCCAATCCGGCGGCTCTGGCGCTGGAGGCGGGAGCCGTCCAGGCGACCGTGATGGATGCGACCCGGCACATCATCTCGACGACCCTGACCACGATTGGCGGCTTCATTCCGCTTATCCTGTCCGGCGACAGCTTCTGGCTGCCCTTCGCCGCTGCGATGGTTGGAGGGGTGGCGGGATCCGCACTATTGGCGCTCGTCTTTGCACCGGCCGCCTTCACACTGCTGACCCGGCTGTCATTGAAAAAGCAACGCCTGCTCGCCGCGATGCGGCGCGATCAGGGACGCGACGCCGGCACTGCGTCGGGCTTGCCCGGCCTGCCCGAACACGCCTAGCCCTGTGGGGTCTGGTAGGCAGTGATGATGGTGCGGCATGACACGTTCACGCGGGCCCTGGAAGGTCCATGACAGTCGCGAGATCTATCGCAATCCCTGGGTCAGCCTGACTGAGTATGAAGTCACGCAGCCGGATGGCGAGCCGGGTGTCTACGGCGTGGTCGGGTTTGCCAATCGAGCGCTTGCCATCCTGCCTCTGCTTGAGGATGGCCGTGTCGTCATGGTCGGTCAGCACCGCTTTCCGCAGGATCGCTATAGCTGGGAAATCCCCGAAGGCGGCGGCCCGCTGGGCACTGATCCGCAAGCGGGCGCGGCGCGCGAGCTGCGCGAGGAAACCGGCTATAAAGCGCAGTACTGGCAGGAAATTCTGCACATGGACTTGTCCAACTCGGTCACAGACGAGGCCGCGATCGGTTATATCGCGACCGGGCTTACACCGGGCGAGGCTGATCCGGAGGGGACCGAGGAGCTGGTCACGCGGGAAGTACATTTTCGTGATGCGCTGGACGAGGTGAGTTCAGGCAAGATAAGCGACGCCTTGACGGTGGCGATGCTGCTGCGGGCATACTACATGGCCCGGGAAGGCGCGCTGGATCCGGACCTGGCCGCTGCCATGCTGGATACCGGTGCGAGGAGAGCGTGATGTCACTCAGCGAAGTCGAGACCCCCGTCGAAGCCCGCAAGGGCGTGGATTCCATCTGGGCGCGCCTGCGCGTTGAAGCGGCTTCGGCCGCAGCCGAGGAGCCGATCCTCGCCAGTTTTCTGAACGCGGCCATCCTGCGCCATGCCAAATTCGCCGACGCGCTGGGCTATCGCATCGCGGCCAAACTCGCCGATGCCCAGCTGGATGCCATGCTGGCCCGCGATGTGGCGGAAGAAGCGCTGGCCGGGGATCCGGACATCGTCCCGCAAGCCGCCGCCGACATGATGGCCATCGATGAGCGCGATCCGGCCTGTTTGAGCCTTTTGCAGCCCTTCCTCTATTTCAAGGGCTATCACGCCCTGCAGGCCCATCGTGTCGCCCACTGGCTCTGGAATGAGGGGCGCCAGACCCTGGCTTTCCACCTGCAAAGCCGGGTAGGCGAACGTTTCGGCCTCGATATCCATCCGGCCGCACGGATCGGCCGCGGCGTCATGATTGACCATGCGACCTCGGTCGTGATCGGCGAGACGGCTGTGATTGGTGATGATTGTTCCATCCTGCATGAAGTCACGCTGGGCGGAACGGGCGCGGCTCATGAGGACCGCCATCCGAAAATCGGCAAGGGTGTGCTGATCGGCGCCGGTGCGCGCGTCCTCGGCAATATCAAGGTCGGCGACGGGGCGCGTATCGCGGCCGGTTCTGTCGTCCTGCACGATGTCCCTGCCGGCTGCACGGTGGCCGGTGTTCCGGCCAAGATCGTCGGCAATTGTTGTGACGAACCGGCCAAGAGCATGGATCAAAGCCTGCCCCAGGGGTCAGGGTGAAGCGTCCCCCAGCCATTTGAGTGCAGGCGCGTGGGCAGCATGATACTGGACGCGCACCCCTGTCTTGGGGTTAGTTGGCGCCAACTTCGAATCCCCGACCGGAGAATGATCCCTTGAACAAGAACATGACCATGCTGGAAGCGGCAAAGCTTCAGCTTTTCCTGCAGACCAAGCTCAACCCGGAGATGGTCGTGCAGTGCCGCAACCGTCCTGACGAGTGCGCCGAAATCCACATCGGGGACGAGTGTCTCGGCGTTGTCTCCAAGATTATCGATGAGGGCGAGACGTCTTACTCCTTCGAGATCACCATTCTGGACATCGACCTGGAAGAGCAGTGAGTTCAGGCACGTCTCCGGTTCTCGACATTCGCGCGGTCCGCAAGACCTATGATGGCGGTGTCGAGGCGGTCCGGGACGTGTCACTCGAACTGGACGCAGGCCAGCTGCTTGTCCTTGCCGGCGCCTCGGGTTGCGGCAAGACGACATTGCTGAAAATGATCAACCGCCTGGAGGAGCCTTCAGGCGGTTCGATTTTGTTCAAGGGTGAGGATATCGCGACCCTGGACGGGGTCGCGCTGCGTCGCCGGATTGGCTGGGTGATGCAGGGCGATGGTCTCTTTCCGCACATGAGTGTGCGGCGCAATGTGGGCCTCATCCCGCGCCTGTCCGGTCAGGACCCGGCCCGGGCCGAGCTGCGCGTGCGTGAAATGCTGGACCTCGTCCGCCTCAACCCGTCCGAATATGGGGACCGGATGCCGGACGAGCTCTCGGGTGGCCAGCGCCAGCGCGTCGGCTTTGCCCGTGCCCTGGCCGGCAGTCCCGAGCTGGTCCTCATGGACGAGCCGTTCAGTGCATTGGATCCGATCACGCGCGATGCCCTGCAGCAGGACTTCAAGATCCTGCAGGCCGAGCTCGGATTTGCCGCGGTCATGGTCACGCATGACATGGCCGAAGCGCTCATCATGGCGCAGGAGGTGGCGGTGATGCGCGAAGGCCAGATCGTGCAGCAAGGCACGCCACAGGCACTGATGAGCCAGCCGACGGATGATTATGTGTCGGGGCTTCTGGAGACGCCGCGCCGGCAAATGCGGGCCATTGCGGAGCTGGCGGGATGAACGCCAACCTGGCTGAACGCTTTGCGGAGCTCCCGCATCTCCTGTCCGGCCATGTCCTGCTGTCGATGAGCGCCATCCTGGTCGGTCTGGCGATCAGCCTGCCGCTCGGTATTCACGCGGCCGGACGGCCACGCCTCGCCGGGGTGGTGCTGAATGCGGCCAGCGTGGTCCAGACCATTCCGGGTCTGGCCTTGCTCGCTCTGATGGTGCCGTTGCTGGGTGGCACTATTGGTTATGCGCCAGCCTTTCTGGCGCTGATGCTCTATTCCATCCTGCCCATTCTGCGGAACACGATTGTCGGCCTGCAGGGTGTTGATCCGGTGGTGCGGGAGGCCGCGCGCGGGATCGGCATGACACCGGGCCAGCGCTTGCGGCAGGTCGAGCTGCCCCTGGCCCTGCCGGTCATTGTCGCCGGTCTGCGCACCGCGGTGGTCTGGGTGGTGGGTGCGGCGACCCTGGCGACACCGGTCGGGGCGTCCAGTCTCGGGAATTACATTTTCGCCGGCCTGCAGACCCGCAACTGGCTGTCGGTTCTGTTCGGCTGCCTGTTCGCGGCCGGTCTGGCCATAATTCTCGACCAGATGATCCGCTTGCTGGAGGTTGCGGCGAGAGATCGGCGCCGCGGACTGGCAATGGGGGTCGGCGTGTCGCTGGCCATGCTGATCATGGTCTCGGTCGCGCCAAGATTTATCGCTTTTGAACGGGCGGGCGAGGGCGGTCCCGTGATTGCAGGCGATGCCGCGGACCTGGCTGACGAGACCATTATCGTCGGTGCCAAGGCCTTCACCGAGCAATACATCCTCGGCGCCTTGCTGGAGACTCGCCTGGAAGCCGCAGGCGCCCGGGTCGATCGTCGCGACAATCTGGGGTCGACCATTGCCTTCGATGCACTGCGCACGGGCGAGATCGATGTCTATATCGATTATTCCGGCACGATCTGGGCGACGGTCATGAACCGTCCCGAACCGATCCACCGCCATGCCATGCTGGCGGAAATGACCGGCTGGCTGTGGGCCGAGCATGGCATTCTCGCGCTGGGCGGGCTGGGTTTCGAGAATGCCTATGGGTTCGCCATGGCGCGCGACCGCGCCGAGACGCTTGGCGTGACGAGCCTGGCCGATCTCGCGCCGCTCGCGGCCGGGATGAGTGTGGGCGGTGATGCGGAAGTCTTCACCAGGCCTGAGTGGGTGATGACGCGGGATCGCTACGGTTTGGGCGTGATGCAGACCCGGGCGATGGATGCAGCTTTCATGTATGGCGCGGTCCGGGACGGTCAGGTCGACATGATTTCGGCCTATACGACGGATGGCCGAATCGCGGCTTTTGATCTGGTGGTACTTGAGGATCCGGCGGCGGTCCTCCCGCCCTATGACGCAGTCATCCTGCTCTCGCCCGAGGCAGCGGCCAATCCGGCGCTGGTGGCAGTCCTGGCCGATCTTGTAGGTGCAATCGACGACGCCATGATGCGGGAGGCCAATCGGCAGGTCGACCTGGATCGCCGCACGCCGGACCAGGCGGCGCAATGGTTGGCGAATGAAATGGAAGCCGGCGGAGCAGACCGATGAGTGGATATGTCGGAGGTGGGCGTCTTCAGGACGGCGAATGGCTGATGCGGGCCTGTCTCTATCTCAATCGCGAATTGCCCCCGGGGGCCGAGCCCTATACCGAAATGACCCATCTCAACCGGGTCTGGGCAACACAATCGGCGGAGTTTGACCGTTTGCTCGAGATCATCGATCCGGAAGGGGATATCGATCCGGGCATCTTTCCGGTTCTGGCTTTTTTCGACCCGTCGGAGAATTGGCCGCTGGACATCATCCTGGCGGCGATTGCGGCGCTCCTGGTCTGGCTCTTCCTGCCGGACTGGTACGGGATCGCCGAATATGTCGCTTACCTGGCGATCGTCGGCTTCGTGGCGGTCCAGTATCTGCGGGCCCGGCGGCTTCGCCAGCGAGCGCGGGCCGAGATCATTCGTCTCGGACTCGATCCGGACAAGCGCCATCCGCTGACCCTGCGTATTCTGGTGCGCTACCGCAAGCGGCCCGTCACGATTCACTGACGTCACCCCAGACAAAAGGCGCGGAGCCAGCCAGCTCCGCGCCTCGTTTTCGCGTGGATTGTTGAGTCTTTTAAGGTCGTTCAGCTCGATTCAGAGCACTGTCAGCATGGTCGCGACCAGCGGATGGCGGACAATGTCCTCGGCCGCAAGACGGCAAACCGCAATGTCGTCCAGGTCTTCCATCTTGTCGGCGATCTGACCGAGGCCGGACATTTCCGGCAGCAGGTCGGACTGGGCCGGGTCGCCGGTGACCACCATGGTTGAGTTCCAGCCCAGCCGCGTGAGCAGCATTTTGAGCTGGCCGTAGGTGCAGTTCTGGGCCTCGTCGACCACGACGAAAGCATTATTGAGCGTGCGACCGCGCATATAGCCGATCGGGGCGATTTCGATGAGGCCCTCGGCCATCATCGCCTTGAGCTTCTTCGGGCTGAGCCGGTCAGCAAGCGCGTCGTAGAGCGGCCGCAGGTAAGGCGCGAGCTTCTCCTCCATGGCACCGGGCAGGAAGCCGATCGACTCACCGGCCTCGACCGCGGGGCGGGAGAGGACGATGCGGCTGACCGATCCGGCCTCCAGGGCTTCGACACCCTTGGCGACGGCGAGGAAGGTCTTGCCCGTCCCGGCCGGACCGAGGGCGAGAACCAGATTATGGTCATCGATCGACTTCATCAGCTGGGCCTGGCCGTCAGAGCGCGGCTTCACATTCTTGATGAAGCGCTGATCCCGCATGGGCTCCTTGGCATCGGGAGACCAATTGGTGCCGGGAAAAAGGGCGCGGACCTTGGTTTCTTCGGACTGATAATGTGCCGTGTTGAACTCGGCACGCTGGCGACGCTTGACGTTACGCTTACCCATGGCTGGAACCTCCACACATGAAAAACCCCTCGGCCGGAAGGCGAGGGGCGAAGACACTTTGCAACGAAGACGATTCGAAGGACTCGAAGGGCAGGGATCCGGAAGAACCGGATGATCCTGGCGGGCTTGGTCGCAGACTGGTCATACCGTCTACCCGGGCCTCCCTTGGAGTTGCCGATACGATGTTCGACCGGATGGGCAGGTCTCGAATCGCGGTTACAGTGTCAGTGTAACCCGGTGAAGAAGTTCTGAACGAGCCTGTCGCGAATATTTCACGCAAATAAAATTGGGAGACGCCGATGGCGATCTATGCATTGGGCGATTCTTCGCCGACCCTGCCCGGGGCAGACGAGTATTGGGTGGCCGAAAGCGCCCAAGTCATGGGTCGTGTCATTCTAGAGCCCGGCGCCAGCGTCTGGTATGGCGCCATTCTTCGCGGCGATAATGACCCGATCACGATTGGCGAGAATTCCAATGTTCAGGACGGGGCCGTGCTGCATACGGATGAGGGGGTGCCGCTGACGGTCGGCAAGGGGGTCACCATCGGACACCAGGCCATGCTGCATGGCTGTACGGTCGGTGATGGCTGCCTGATCGGGATCGGTTCGACCATTCTCAATGGTGCGAAGATCGGGAAGAATTGCATCATCGGCGCTCATGCCCTGATCACAGAGGGCAAGGAGATCCCCGATAACTCCCTGGTGGTTGGCTCACCGGGGCGGGTGCTCAAGACACTCGGTGAGGACACGGCCGAGATGCTGCGCTGGTCCGCCGACCACTACGTCGCCAACTGGAAGAAGCACAAGGCGGGACTGCGCCGGATCGATTGACCGATTCGCCGCGCCTCAGTGGGCGCGGCTCCACAATTCACGGATATTCTGGTCGGCTTCGCGACCCAGATTGAACCAGGCGGCGCGGTCGTGCGAGGCATCAATGACCAGCAGCTTGTCTTCGCGTGCCAGAATGTGACTGAGCTCATTGCGCAGCACCGCGGAGGTCGTCGGGCCGCGTAGCAGCCAGACATTCCCGGTGATGGCTTCCAGGTCGCCATAGGCTTTCAGGGCCTTGCGGAATTCAGCGCCATTCTCGGACTGGATCTCGGCGATCACAACGAAATTGGCCGGCCGCGCGCCCGGCGTGACCCGCTTTTCGGGCTCGGGCGATGTCTTTGATTCCCCAAGCCATTCGCGGAAATCATCGATGTCGGCGGCTTGTTGCCACAGTCCATCCCGTTCCGGGCAGACCTGAGAATGCGCGGCGATCCGCCCTTCACCGACGAAGGCGCGCATTTGCTGAGGGGTATAGGGGCCGTAGACACGACCCTCGACTTTTACAAACCAGGACATTGCGATTCCGTCATCGCGAGGCATTTCAGATCTCTTTTGCACTTTGCTTCGTAGCGACTACCACAAGGATAGGGCAAGAATCGGGCCGCATTGGCGGATTTCGCCGGAATGGCGGACAAATTATCGATCAGTGACTCGTTCAGGCTGCTTCATGGCTGCTCGCGTCAGCCTCGGGCGGATCGAACACGACCGCGAACCCGTTGTCCAGAATGCGAGCCACACGTCCTGACATCTCACCGACACGCAGCGCTTCACCGACCCGCGGCCGCTCCAGGCATTCAAAGGCCGCGCCCGTGACGGAAACATCCACCACATTCGCCTGGATGACGACGCCGTCGGACAGCAGGATCTTGGCGCGTCCGCGACCCGGCTTGCGCGGCGCCGTGCGGTCTTCATCCAAACCCAGCCGATCCTTGTTGAAGCGCCAGGTGATCGCGTCGGCGAGCTTGTCCCGCTTGCGCATCGGCGCATTGAAACGGACTGAGATTTCGTCGCCGGTCTGACGCACGACCTGGCCTTCGATCCTGCCGATCGAAGTGATCATCAGGACGACGCGGGTGTTTTCAGTCATGGCCATTCGGGCGATGATGCGCGCGCCACCGGGCGAGATATCGATAAGTCGACAGGCGTGTTCCCCGCCGGCTTCGGACCAGAATCGGCCATGCAATTGCAGGGGGACCCGCGCGTGCCGACGGCGCTCCTGGGCGCCTCTGGCTGCAATCTTGATCTTGCGTCGGTCTAGTCGGCCGGTTTCGTCATGCATCGCAATGACCTCCTGCGAGCTGACACCCTACGGCCAAAGGCGTTAAAAAGGTTTTGCGATCACCGATCGTTTGCGACCTTTTGTACACGGCCATGATCGTCTGTCGCCAGACCCGGGAATATGTGACCTGGCGTGGCTGGCGGGTGGATTTCGCGTAGTGATGTCCGCACAACCGGACGCCCCTTGAACGCATCCGTGGTATCGAGTGGCTGGAACAGGCCCAAGGTGCGGTCAATCGTGCCCGACGGGCCTCGCAGTGGCAGGAAGGATATCTCGACCGGCAGCTGGTGCATGTCCAGCGAGCTGGCCCGTGCAATCACCGAAGCGGGTGCGCAGCCAGTGATGGACGCTTCCAGCACGACCTGGATATGGGTCCGGTCATGGCCGCGCCAAAGGGACAGGAAGTTCTGCTCGCGAAACTCGCGCTGATAGAGATCACACAGATGCGTGCCCGCGAGGCGGAAGATGTGGTGTTGCGGATCGGCACGCCACAGGATGAAGACATAGCCGAGCAGGCGCGCGATATCCTGCGGTTCGATATCGGCACGATGCGGGGCTGCGCCGCCCTGACGTCGGGTCTGCCAATAGGCATGCAGGGCCTGTGATTGCGCGTGGCGCATGAACGTCTCCAGTTTTCTCATCTCTTCGTGGCGGGACACACCGGTCATCGCCAAGGCCTGTCCCGCTTCAAGAACGGGGCCATACGCCTGAGGCGGGAATGGGCGGAACGGGGCTTCTTCAGTGAGGCGAAACCGGCGAGCCGGCGCGACTCAAGCAATTGGCCCTGCCTTTGCAAGGACAGGGGCAATACGTAAGGAGCACGACCATGCGCGTTTCAGCCCGGCACGCCTTTTTGATCCCCGCGAGCGCTGCGTTCGCCCTGTTTGCTGCCCCGGCTTCGGCCGGTGGAGGCGGCGGTGGTGGCGGCGGTGGCCCTTGCTGTGCGCCGCCGCCGCCTCCACCGTCCTGCTGTACCCATGGCGGTGGCCATACGGTCAATGTCCCGAACATCAATATCCATGGCGGCAATATCAATGTCGGCGTGAATGTCTCGACCCGGGTCAATGTGAACACCAATGTCAATGTGAACGCTTCGGCGAACGCCAATGCCAATGCCGGGGCCGGTGCCCGGGCTGGCGCTGGCGCAGTCACCTATATCGGTGGCGGCTCCTACACGCCGATGACGACCGCTCCGGCCGCGACCGCGATCACCGGGCTCAATGTGGTCGGTGTCGAGGAAGAGCACGAATACGAGTATTACGAGGAAGAGCGTACGCGCTGGGTCGAGGAATGGCGCGTCGTGCGCGCCGTCTGCGTCGATGACAATGGCACGCCGCACCCGGCTTCACGTGTCGACGCCGAGGACCGCGTCGGCGCGACCTATGATGGCGAGCTGTTCCGCTGTGTCGCCGGCACCGCCATGCAGACCACGATCGGCTGGGTCATTGACGGTGTCTATGACTGGGACGAGGCTCCGACCATCATGTGCCGCAAGGGCGAGGCCCTGCGTCATACCGCTGGCGGTAATCTGCGGTGCGAAACCCAGATCCCGCGCCGCAATTGCAATGAGCGTTCGCTCCTTCGCATGCACGGTCCCGGCGTGAAGCTGGTCTTCATGCGTCGCGAGGAGCGCTATACCGAGCGCGTCCGCCGCGAAGTCGAGCGCGAGAGCAGCCGCACGGTCTCCATGACCCTCATGCTGGATGGCGGCGTCGGCGGTTATCGCTGACCCCCATCGAATAACGACATCATCCACTGACTGCCCCGGCCTGATCCAGGTCGGGGCATTTTTTGTGTCCCCAAGCGCCAATGTCGCCACGGCGTCACCGCCTAGCGTTTTGGTCAGAGAGGGGAACGGGATGTCGGCCAATGCCGTCAACCGGTTTGATTTGAAAAACGTGACATCGCCGACATCCCGTTCGCGGAGTTTTCCCGGACGCTCTCGCCCCCGATTCCAATGCGTCAAGTAGATGGGGTCGGTCGTTTAGTGCCCCGCGACCTGGTCGCACGCCCTGCCGGAGCTTCGGATTGTCACATCCGAGGCGCGGACAGGCTCCGCTCGCTTCCGGGCACAAGTGACTGAGCTCGCGCCTCCCGTCCCGAAAACCGAGGGCATTATCGCTTGCGGTGAAGGGGGTGGGGATAAGTTTGGCAATAAAACACCGTCATCCCGGCGCAGGCCGGGACCCAGTGTGCGACGCAAGCTGTTGCCAAGATTGGCAAAGTCGCGCCTGCGAGACTGGGTCCTGACTTTCGTCAGGATGACGGTTTTTGGGGGCGCGGTGGGGGATAAGTGACGTCAGGCCGCCACACCCCACCATTATCCCCCGGCTTGTCCGGGGGACCTCAACGCTACTCCCGCCGTCCGTGACGAGGTCCCATGGTTTAGCGCGGCGCGCTCCCCGTGGGATGGCGGAGCGTAAGTGTAAATCCGCGAAACGCGCCTCGTGCGCAATCATCCAGAATCCGCGTGCCTGGACTTCGCCATCTCCGGTTCTCAAGGTCAAGGGCCGCAACGCGGCCGCTTTGCGGTTTCACCCTTGAGCTGGAAAACCGGATGCGGCCTGCTGGCTGACAAGTGATGTATGCTGGAAACTGCGCGTAGCGGCTGTTCCGGCGGGGGCAGCGCGGGGTTGCGTGGCGAGCGGAGCGGGACCGTCGTGGCAATGATTAGCAAATTCTCGCTCGACCGCGGCGAACCGCAGCCCGACGCCCGGCTCAACTTCCTCACGCCAAACCTCGTTCCTCAAAGCGCGTAGTCACGCTCCGGGTCAATCCCCGCCGCTTCGAGAAACTTCCGCATCGCGCGCACTTCATCCTTGGGCAGGCTGTGATGAGCGTGATGGAAGCTGGCCGTATGCCCGTTCAGCGTGACCGAGAATTTGGCGCCACTGCGCTCATGCATTTCGGCACCGAGATCTTTCAGCAGGCCTTCAAGGTCGGCGGCGGCCAGATTGGCGGGCTCGGGATGCGCGAACAGGGCGTGCAGTGTCTTGCGGTGTTTGTGATTCATGTGGGGTCCTCCGTTATCCGAGCATCCTACGCCCGCACCGGCTTCACCGTGCTGTGACGAAAGCGCCTGCGGCGCCTTGTCTCAGGTTCGGCCACAACCCTCAAAGCGAAATTGCGCTCCGGATCGATGCCCGAGGTCTGAAGAAATTGCCGCACCGCGCGCACGTCATCCTTGGCTCGCCGTGGTGGGCGTTGGCGGTACGTCTTTCAAGGCGACAGGAAACAGCTGCTGCGTTCGTCTCAGAATGTGAATGTCGCCTGGCCGTAGCCGAACAATGTCCGATCGGGGGCAGGGCTGCCGGGCGCGTTTTCGGCGAAACCGCCGGGCAGCAGGATGGAGGCGCCGAGTTCCAGTTCGAGTCCGTCGAGCAGGCCGCGATAGCGGACACGGCCGTCCAGCGTGTGACCGATGAAACGGCCGGACTGGCCGCTTTCATCACGCAGGCCCGCAATCACCCAGCTGTCACGTGCGCTGTCGAGCGAGGCCGCTGACCAGGCCAGTCGGCCGTCCCAATCCGGGCTGGGCGCCAGTTCGAGCCGCATGCCCGGCGCCTGGAGATTCGCCGGCGTGAGCGGCCCATGCAGGCTGGTATTGTTGAGATCCGTGCGGCGCGACCCGAAAAGTCGCTCATACTGGTCGAAACGGTTGTCATCGGGGTTGTGATCACCGCTGGCCCAATAATATTCCAGTGCCAGCCTGGGCTTCCAGTCATGCTGGAAGGTGTAGCCGAGCGCTGCGAAGAGCATACCGGCGCTGACACGCAGATTCGTCGTGTCGTTGGAAGCGCTGGTCGCTCGCCGACGCCCGAACCGCCAGGCCGCTTCGAGATCGAGGTCCAGTTGTCCGACTGCGGGCGCGCGATGCAGGCGAAAGCCTGGTGTGACGTAATGTCGATCCGGTGTCGGCGTGCTGTCGGTGTCGCGCTCCTCCAGGCCGTAGACAAAGAGGTCGCCGGACAAGCCTGGCCAGACGTTGGCGATCAGGTCGGGGCGCTGGTAGTGGACGGCCCAGATTGTGCGGTTCCATTCTTCCTCATCGCCTGACATCTGATTGTCGCCGATCGCAACGCGGTCCCCCGGGCGCCGCGCCACCGGGGCCAACATCAAGGCGTGGAAACGGTCGCCGCGCGCGCTGGTGGCCGTATAGTAGGCGCCGGTATAGCTCTTGATGACATTCGCATAGCTGATCCGCTCGATCTGGCGTTTTGACCCGATACTGACGGTCTGTCGACCCAGGGTGATGCGGGCGTCGGACCCGTCCCCAAAAACGGACGGGGCATCGACCTGGGCATAGGCCTGCAGGATGTCGAGCGGATTGACGATGCCGGTGCTGAGCGGTGTGCCGCTATCATCGAAATAGGCACGGCTGTCCTGCAGCTCGATGCCGAAACGCGCGACCGGGGTCGACAGACGGGCATGAAGGAGTGTGCGCAGGAGGAGTGCTTGGTCGGAACCGGCGCGACCGGCGCGAAATTGCCCGTTGAGGCTTTCATATCGGGCGCGGGTTTCGCCGGAGACGCCGAACCGGAAATCGGTTGATGTGTCGTTCTGGGCCCGGGCTCCGCTTGCACCCGCCATGAAGACCGCGATGATCGCCAGCAGCTGGGCAGGGATGGTGAACAGACCGGTTTGCGGCTTGGATACGCAGAAACGCTTCATGACTCTTCCCGATTTTCACGCAAGATTGGGTGTTTGCACCACAGGCGCTTGCCGCTTAGCGTGCCCGGTTCAATGATTCAAGAATAATTGAAGTGACAATATAATGAACGACCACGATGCGGCTGCTCGGCTTTCCACTCTCGCGCATGACGTTCGTTTGCGCGTGTTCCGGACGGTTATGTCGGCGGGACCGGCAGGCATGCCGGCGAGCAAGATCGCTGATGCCGTCGAGATATCGCGCAATAACCTGTCCGCCCACCTCAATATCTTCCTCCAGGCGGGGTTGATGGATGTCGAACCCTCGGGGCGGCAACGCATTTATCGGATCAATCTGACGGCCGTGTCGGATACGATCGGCTATCTGGTCGCTGATTGTTGCCAAGGGCATCCCGAGGTCTGTGATGCGCTGGGCAAGCATTTGCGGACTTCTTGTTGATTCAATTATACATGAATCATTGAATTTAATTCCCGCCATCAGCATACTCATTCCCGCCATCACCAATGGGAGGAATGAATGGTAATTTCGGGAATTATCGCCGCTCTGGCGGCCATGCAGGTTGGAGCGAGCGTTGAGCCTGCCCGGGCCGATATCAATATCCGGATCATCGGTCGTGGCACCATGGAATGCGCGATCACGACGACCGATGGCAACGCAACCCGGCGCGCCCGGGCGCGGGCCTTGGCGTATGACTCCATCCGCATGGACGACACGCTCAATGCTGCGTGCACCTATGATGTGCCGGATGGTGGCGAGCTGATTATCCGTTTCATCGAAACAGCCGGGTATGCCTGTCCGTTCGATGCTGGCATCAATGAGGAGAGTTGCAGCACCACCATCGACGGCCCTGCCGAAGGGGCGTTCGAACTCGTCGCCAACTGATCACCTAGCTGGATCACCGGCACAGATGATCCGCGAGCCGCCGCCGCACAGAAAAAAGCCCCGATCGCACAACACGCGACCGGGGCCAGGTTTTCCCAAGGCTATGGGATCTCTTCAGTTACCCGCTTGCGGGTTCACTGTCTGATAGGTGGCGGAATTGCCGATCGCGGTGGCCGCGCCGGACAGGACCCCGCCTGTATTCATGCGACCGGTGACGATCGAGCTGACCGCGGCATTATTGGTCTGATTGGTATTGCCCCAGGCCGTGACCGGGCATTCCGAGCAGACATAGGTCGTGGCGGCGTTGCCGAAAGCGGTCGCCGAGACCAGGGCCGAACCGCCGGCATCCCCGTCCAGATTGGAGCGTGCGATAACAGCGCCATTATTGGTCTGGTCGAGGCCCATGAAGGCATCGGCACCGATATTGGAGAGGATGGCCGAATTGCCGACACCCTCGGCCGAGACGCTCAGCACGTCGGCGTCGAAATTGCCGACCAGGATCTCCGACTCGGCCGTGACCGCGCCGTCATTGTCCTGCTCGCCCTGGATATGGGCATAGCCATTTTCGTTCTGCATCCAGACCGAATTGCCGTTCGCGGAAGAGACCACGGTGTGGTTGAGCGCCGTGCCCCCGGCATCGGTGCCGGAGCGCGCCGTGACCGCGCCGCGATTGTCCTGGTCGACATCGACGACCTGGGACGGGCTGTCATGATAGCCTTCCAGCTGGGCTGAATTGCCATTGGCCGCGCCAAGCACGGTGGCCGCATAGCCCAGCCCGCCATCCGGCGCGAGGACATAGCCGTCTGCCGTGACATCGGCGCCTGAATCCTGGCGCAGGGTCAGATTGGTGTCGCTGCCATAGGTCGTGCCCTGGAAAGCATTGGCCGACGCCGTCGCCGAGGTGACCGAGGAGATCGCATAGCTGCCGACTTCCAGACGCGCGGTCGCATTGACGGCGGAGCCGTCGAGCGCGCTCTGGTTGATCGCGGCATCCATGCCATTGTCATTGATCACGCTGGCCGAATTGCCCATCGCCGAAGCGGTGGTCACGGCGGCGCCGTCGATGATCGTGGCACGCGTTTCCGCGCGGGCGTCAACCGAACCGGAAAAGGTCTGGTCGGACTGGATGTCATGACGCTCCACAACGTCCACGGTCAGCGCATTCGCGGCACCGATGGCAGACTGGGAAGCGGCATCGGCCTGGTCCGTCTCACCTTCCGTCACGACCGTGATCGCGGCGTCCAGATTGACCTGGCCGTTGAGGATCTCAGTCGTATCGTCCGCGAAGATAGGTGCGCACGTGATCGTCGCGGCGCTCATGCCCGCGATCAACATTGCTGCGCGCTTGGACATTGGA
>NZ_CAMYLS010000031.1 GCF_947259345.1 uncultured Maricaulis sp.
CCAAAATCGTCGTAGAAAAACGCTTCAGCGTATCGGTCTCAATTGGTGGTCTGACCCACCGCAGAGCACCGTCGCCTGCGTTTCTCTTTCCATAACAACAATGTCAAAGAGCCAGGCCCAAACAACCCGAAGGCCGCCGAACCCGAAAACCAAAGCAACACATCAGTGCCGCCCCGGCCAAGGAGGGCGGTGTTTAGGCCGCCCCAAGTTTGAAGTCAATCGCGTTTTTCAGGGTTTCTGCAGCGCGTCCTGTCCAGCGATGTTTTCCGAGGAAAATCTCGCCGGCGCCGGAGTTGAAAAGCGCCTGATGAAAGCCTGAAGAGCGAGAGCCCTTCCCTCGCCGCCAGCGCCCCGTTTCCGTGGCCCCCGCTGCGAGGAGGGCGAGGTTTAGGGCTGGCGCTTTTTGAAGTCAATCGGCGTTTGCGGGAGTTTCTGCATTCTCATGCAGTCGGCAGGGTCATCGCCTGTTCTGACTGGATAATCGGTCTGCAGATCCAGCATTGATTCCTTGCGCAGATGGAAGATCTGCCCTGCCCCGGACGGGGTCTCCGTGTGGCCGGCCTACGAATGCGGGCCTTGCGCCATGCCCGCCCCGGAATCAGAGAACCGCGGCGAGCGCTGGGTTGCCGGATCAGGCAGCGGCATCCTCGGCCCGCGGCCGGGCCTGGGTCTGCTGGATGAGTTCGGACAAGCCATCTCGATATTTGCGCCCGACGCGGACGCGCGCGCCATTGGTCAGCTCGACCGCATAGAGGCCGTGCCGATCACGCAGGGCCGCAGCGATCTCGTCAACATTGACGATCGCGGATCGGTGCACCCTAAGGAATCGGTCAGGATCAAGCCGAGCCTCCAATTGCTTCATGGTCATGCGCTCAAGCAGTTTGCGCGAGCGCAAATGGAAGTAGACATAGCCGCGCGCCGCTTCCAGCCATACGATCTCGGACTGGCCGATCCGGACCCTTGCACCATGGCCGGAAACCCAGAAGTCGCGCGCGCAGGCGGCCGTGCCGACCGAAGCCGCCCGCTCACGCAGATCAGCAAGGGCCTCCTCCAGCAGGGCCGCGCGGGCCTTGGCCTGGCGATTTGCCAGAAGCTGTTGCAGGCGCTGGATCGATACCGCCAGACGGGTCGCCTCGATCGGTCGCAACAGGAAGTCGCAGGCGCCCCGGTCATAGGCCTCCAGGGCCCGGTCGGGATAATCGCCGATCATCACCGAGGCCGGGGCCCGCTCGCCCATCTCGCGCAGGGCCACCAGCGCGATCTCAAGCTCGGAATGGTCGGCATCAAGAAAAATAACATCGACGGCGTCGGCATCACAGATGGAGAGAAGTGACGAGACCGATTCTGTGTCCATCTCCACTTTTACGGAGGCGTGACGCTGAATTGCACGGGCCAGATGCGCTCTGGCGAGGGGCCTGCTTTCCAGAATAGCGCACCGCATTACAAATTCTCCATCAATAAAATCAAGGATTTACACGATAGATTGCGATCCGGAGCGTGCGCTAGTGGGCGCGCGGAACAGAATGACCAAAGGCGGTCATCGTGGGGCGAATGCTACCAATTTGGGTTTATCACACGCGCGATTGGGCCGAATGGGGGTGATTTCGCGTCGGATGCGACAGGCGGTTTGTCGCCGAATGCCTGCCGTTCGCACCGGTCGCCGGCGACTCGTCGCCGCGAGCCGCGCCTTGTCCCAAACATCTCGTCCCAACGGGCTCGGAGTGCTTCGCTCCGACGGCGTGTCAGATTGAATTTGTTTGATCCCGGATACGCTCGGGCAGTCACGAGCCCAATCCCTTACTCCTTGCGTGCGGCAACCATCCGGCGTGCCGCACGCAAGCTTTTCCGCCCGGACCGCAACGAGATTTCGAGACCGTAACCTGATGGCAAGCCTCAACACAGCCGGTCACGATTATCCGGGACATCTGTGAGGGCTAGATGATTCACTCGTGGTGGCAGGACAGCAAGACGACGGCACCGCTGCGCTGGTCGCGCATAATAGCGGCCACCACGCTCGGCTGGATCACACTCCTGATCGTTTTCACCACCATCCATTCGCTCGACATGTCACGGCTCGAGATTGCTCACACGATCGCGGAAGTCGTCCAGGCCCAGGCCGTCATCATGATTCCCTGGCTCGTCATATTTCCCGCAGTCGCCCTGACCCGGGCCCGTCAGCTTCAGGTGCGGACGCCATTATGGATCGCCATGGTGGAACTCGTCTTGCTGGGCGCCGGCGCGATCCTGATCATCTATCTACACATCATCCTTGTGTATGCGCCCTTCATCGGCGCCCCGCCAGAGCAGATTCTCGACCAGATCCCGCTCATCAACTGGGTTTGGGACCCGGTCATGATCGCCCTCACCGCACTCATCAGCGACCAGTATACCCGCGCGATCCTGCGTGCCGATAACGCTCCGGCCCCCGACGAGGAACGGATCGTGCTCCGCAATGGGCGGCAGGAAGACATTCTCGAAATCGCCGACATCATCGCCGTCAGCGCCCAGGGCAATTATGTGGTCTTCGTCTCGGCCGAGCGCGAATGGCTGCAGCGGGCGACGCTTGCCGAACTGGTTGTGCAACTGACGGAACGTGATTTCATCCACATTCACCGCTCACATCTGGTGCGATCTTCCCAGATCAAATCCTGTGCCCGGGCCCGTGGTCGCATTGTCCGCGTCACGCTGGCCTCCGGTCACGAATTCCCGGTCAGCGCTCGCGGCGCCGAGGCGTTGCAATCCCATATCACCAGCACGACCCTGACCAGCCTGCCAGCCCGCGCACTCGGCTAAGCCCGCTATGGACATCTTGCAGCGCCGGAGACGGAAAACTCCGAGCGCGCGCACCATGCCCGGCCGGTCTCTCCACAACCTGTCCATTTTCTGACAATGCGCAGAGCCGAACGCGGCAGTGACGAGTTGAGACAGGTCGGGTTCAACACTGGCCGAGGCGAACGCGCCATAGGCTGGATCCCGGTCACCATTCGGCGCGGATTTCACACATTTGGTAAGGCCGCCCGCCATTCGCGACACCGCGCCGTGACTGGCAACTTTCGCCTGTCAGTGTGTTCAACCCATTCGGCTCTATCCGTCCCATGCGCCCGTTTGTGGCGTTGTCCGCCGCCGCGCCGACCCGCCGGCACAGGACCCAGTTACAAGGCACCGCTTGAACCGGCGCCATCACTCCTGAGGGGATAATATGAGAGACGAAGACTTCAAATCGCGCATCCTGCGATCCACGATCCTGGCCGGCCTCACGGCCGCGGGTCTGGCGATTTCACCGGCCTACGCCCAGCAACCCGTGACGCTCGACGACGCCGAAGAGGAGACGGACGAAACCGAAGATCGCATCGTCGTCACCGGCTCACGCGTGCGCCGCGACAGCTTCACCTCGACCTCACCGCTGCAGGTGATCAGTGAGGAGACCATCCAGGAAGCGGGCCTGGTTGATGTTGGCGAGATCCTGCGCTCGACCTCCGTGGTCCAGGGCGCCCAGCTCGACCTTCAGACCAACTCGCAATTCGTCAGCAATGCCGGACCGGGGGGCCAGGCTGTGTCCCTGCGCGGCCTCGCCGCCGACCGCACGCTGGTCCTCATCAATGGCCGCCGTTTCGCACCGGCCGGTGTGGAAGGCGCCCCGTCCTTCCCCGACGTGTCCCTGATCCCGTCTTCGATAATCCAGCGGGTCGACATTCTTCTGGATGGCGCATCGTCGGTCTACGGCTCCGACGCCGTTGCGGGCGTGACCAATATCGTTCTGCGCACCGAATTTGATGGCCTCCAGGTGGAAGGCTTCACGACTGTGCCGGAAGACAGCGGTGGCTCCCAGTCGAGCGCAAACTTCCTGGTGGGCGGCAGCGAAGGGCGCCTCAACTTCGTGTTCGCGGCAGAAGTGGTTCGCAGTGAAGAACTGACCGGATCCCAACGCGACTGGATGGGACGCGACGGCCAGTTCTGCTCGATCGACATTATCGATAATGGCGACGGCACGACGTCCGAAGTCTGCGGTACCGGCCACACATCACAGTCAGGCCTCGGAATTACGCTTCCCAACCGCATCATCTATTATGGTGCCCCGGGCGTGACAGCCGCGGATTCCGATCTGGGCATTGCCGGTTTCGTGAATGGTCGCGGTCCCAACGCCGGCGCCTTCACCGATCAGTTCGCGAACAATCAGCGCGTCGCGGATGCCTACGAAATTCCCGAGTTCGAGCGTTCGGTCTTCTTCCTCTACGCGGACTATGATTTGAGCGACTGGATCGCCGGGACGAATTTCTTCACCGAGACGTCCTTCTCCAACCGCCAGACCTTCTTCAACGGCGGCCCGACCCAGTTCACGGTCGACTATGACACCACCAACCCGTTCAACCCCTTCCCGGGCCAGAGCGGCTCGGTGCTCCTGATGTCCCCATGGGACCTCGTGGCTTCGGTCGAGCTGGAGCAGTGGCGGACCTATAACGGCCTGCAGGGAGATCTCGGCTTCATTGGCGCACCGGATTGGGATTATGAAGTCTTCGCCGGTTACACGCGCTCGATGGGATACTCCTCTCGGACCATCACACTGGAAGAAAACCTGAACCTGTCAGCCAGTGCGACGACCGATCCGACGACCGGCCTGCCGGTTTGTGGCATCCCGACGCCCGACGGCTTCTTCCAGTCGCGCACGCCGGAAACCTGCGTACCGATCAACTTCTTTGCGGAAAGCCTCTTCGGTACCGATCCCAGCTTCGCCGAGGGCGACGCCGCCACGGATTGGCTGCGCGGCCAACGCGAGATCACGACCTTTGTCGACGAGCGCATCCTCGGCGGCTTTGTCACCGGCCCGCTCTTCGAATTACTCGATGGCGACGTGTCGGTCGTGCTCGGTACGGAATGGCGCGAGCAATCACTCGATTCGCGCTCCGGCGAAGTTGCCGCGCGCGGCCTGGGACTGAATTTCTTCAAGGACCGCTCATCTGCCGGCTCCGTGGAGTTGTTCGAGGTCTACGGCGAAGTTGTGGCGCCCATTATCCAGGACCGCCCGCTGGCCCGTGAAGTGACCTTCGAAGCCGCTGCGCGACTCGTAGATCACGAATTCTACGGCCAGAACTCCACTTGGAGCACACGCATGCGCTGGGTTCCGGTCGACTTCCTGACCCTGCGTGCCACAGCCGGCACCTCCTTCCGCGCACCAAACCTGCGGGAGCTCTTTCTGGGTGGCCAGTCCGGCTTCGTGAACTTCTCGAATGACCCGTGCGGCGTGCCGGCGACTGCTGTTGCGGCAGACCCGGTCACGGGCGATCCGATCTACGCGCCCGGTGCCGATACCAATGGCGACGGGATTGGTGATCTGGACGGCCGTCCGCAAATTGTCCTCGACAATTGTCGGGCCGAGGGCGTTGATCCGCTGACGCTCGGTGTCACCGGCACATCGGGCTTCGAAGCGTTCCGGGCCGGCAATCCGGGTCTTGACCCTGAGACGTCTGAAGCCATCTCGATCGGCTTTGTCCTGGAGCAACCCTTCACCGACGCCTTCGACCTGACCTTCGGCGTCAACTATTTCGAGATCGAAGTGTCGGACTCGATCCTGGTTCCCAGCGCGGGCCAGATCCTGTCGAATTGCTATCGTTCAGCCAATTTCCCGGCGGACCCATTCTGTACGCGCAGGGTTCGGGATCCGAACACGCTGTATCTCAACGAGGTGGACACGACACCGTTCAACGTGTCGTCCAACACGTCCGAGGGCCTGGACTATAATGCCCGCTTCCACGCGGACTTCACGGCGTTTGGGCGTAACTATGCCTTCACGTCCAACGCGGCACTGACCCAGTCCACCGACATCACGACGACCATCACCTTGGCCGGTGTGACCAATGTCAACGAAGCCCTGAACACCTTGGGCAACCCGGAATGGCGCGGGACTTTCTCCAACCGTCTCTTCACGTCGACGAGTTGGGGTGACCTCAGCATCTTCCACCGCGCCCGCTGGATCGGCGAAGTCAATGTGACCGAGAATCCGGCCTTCACCGGCACGGGCATCTCGGCTCAGTTTGATGTCCCGTCGGCTCAGTATCATGACATCTCCGTGTCACTCACGCAGGAAGACTGGCGTGTGACGATGGGCGTGCAGAACGTGGCCAATGAAGCGCCGCCCCAGATCGATGAGGACCTGGCGACCCAGGGCGTCAGCTTGGGCAGCCTGTCGACCCGCAGCGTGCCGTCCGGCGGCGGGTATGACCAGATTGGTCGCCGCTTCTTCATCAATGTGTCGAAGCGCTTCTAGGCACTGACTGACCGTGAACGGAGACGGCCCGTGCCCCAGGCACGGGCCGTTTTCATGTCCGGTAGGCGTCGGCTTGCAATTCGAACATCGCTGCGTAACTGCCACCCTGCGCCATCAGCGACTCATGGTCGCCGGCTTCGGCGACCTGGCCCGCTTCCAGCAGGATGATCTGGTCCGCCGAGCGCAGATTGGACAGGCGATGGCTGATCAGGATGAGCGAGCGACCGGGCGCAAGCGGGCGCGCCATGAAGGCGGCTTCCGCTTCTGCATCCAGTGCCGCCGTCGGCTCATCAAGAATCAGAATGTCCGCGGCCTCATTGGCGTGCGCGCGGGCCATGGCCAGGCGTTGCCATTGACCACCCGACAGCTCGACGCCTTCCGCGAAGCGCTTGGAGAGCCGTGTATCAATCCCGGCGGGCAGGTCCGAGACGAGGTCCTGCGCCAGGCCGGCGGCCAGGGCGCGGTCCATGGCATCCGGCGAAAGCGTCTCCAGGCCGAGGCCCGCCTCGACATTGTCACGCACCGAGAGCTTGTAGTTCACATGAGGCTGGAACATCACGCCGATGCGGTTCGCCAGCGCCGCTGGCTCCCATTCGCCCAGATCCAGCCCGTCCAGCAGGACACGGCCCGTATCCGGCCGGTAGAGCCCGGCCGCCAGCTTCACGAGCGTCGTCTTGCCCGACCCGTTAATCCCGACCAGGCCGAGACGGGTGCCGGGCGGCAAATGAAAACTGACATCGCGCAAGGCCGGTGAAGGTGCGCCGGGATAGACAAAGCCGACCTGTTCAAAACGAAGCCCGTCTCCCGGTATCGGGCCGACGATCTGCCGACCCTGCGTGCGCCCCTCTTCAAGGTCCAGCAGGGCGAAGAGGCGCGTGACATAGAGCACATCCTCATAGCTGCCCGTGAAAGCCCCCAACAGGCCGTTGACGGCATTCTGCCCCTGTTTGAGCAAACCGATCAGCATGGTCATCTGACCGAGGCTGAAACGGCCGGCAATGGTCACGGCGACGATCCAAACCTTGCCGCCAAGGAAGATGGCCGAACCCAATACTCCGAGCGCGGATCCGATGATGGCCTGGCGCCCTTGCAGCCGGCGGTCCCCGGCGTGCATGCCGTCGAACAAGTCGGTGAAACGCTCCATGAGCGGCTTGCCGAGCCCGTAATGCAGCCGCTCACGCGCCGCGGCCTCGTTGGTCACCAGGCTTTCCAGGTAATTGCGCTCGCGCATTTGCGGCGAACGCGCCGTGTAAAAGCGATAGGCATCGCCGGAGAACCGCAGATTGCCGATGAAGGCGGGCAGCCCCGCCACCAGCATCACGGCGATCAACCAGGGCGCGCTCGCCGCCAGAAGGGCCGTAATGGAGATCAGGGTGACCAATGCCTGGAGTGTGTCGAAGCCACGCATGATAAGGCCATAGGGTCGCGCTGCGGCAAACTGTTTGGCGTGAATGAGCATTTCCTGGACCCGCGGCAACTCGATCTTCGCCAGCGAAAACCGGTTGGCCTTGTCGAGGATAAGTCGCGCGACCGCGAAGCCGAGCTCGGCATGAAGCCGGGCTTTCTGGAAGGCCAGCCATCGCCGGATGATCAGAAGGACCGCCAGGATGATGGCTTCAATGACCACCCAGCGCATGGCAGCCGCCCTGTCGGCCTCCAGGCCGCTCTCGATCGCCGCCAAAACACCGTCAATGAGGAGTTTCGAGACATAGAGCGCCGCCGGCGGCAATAGTGCCGCGATCACGGTCAGAACAGCGATGCCTGTGGTCAGACCCGGTCTCGTCCGCCCGATAATGGCCAGTGTGCGCACAGCCGCCGAAATCCGTTCCTGCCAGGACGGAACCGGCTCACCTTGGCTGTCCGTATCAGACGCGGGCATGGCGGGTCAGGCGACTCTCGCCTTCCGGGCCTGGGCTTCCTCCGCCATCTTGCGCGACAGGACGGCGCCTTTGTGCGGAAACGCTTCGGCGGGGATCGGGCGATCGAGGAAGGGGCCGAGTTTCTCGAATCCCTCACCCGAGCAAATGTCGATGACCAGCAGGTCCTCCGGTCGGTCCTTGAAGTAAGTCATCACATCACGGACATGCTGGTCGTAGACCCAGGAGAAGCGGTCCGGACAGTAGTTATAGCAACCATAGACCGCGGCCCGCAGGAACTGGCGCATGCGCAGATGCACTTCCTCATCGGGATCCTCGACATCCTTGAAGGCCGGGCGATTGTAGTAGTGCCGCGACACCGAGCCGAGCCAACTTTCCTTGTCCCGTACGGTCAGAATAAATTTCGAACCCGGATACTGCTTGTCGAGCTGCTGATAGATCGGAATGGTGGTGATGTCGGTCAGGCCATCATAATAGCGCAGCAGAGTGAGGTCGTATTGAGCATTGGCGATCTCGATATAGGTGTCTTCGTCAATCGGATAATGGCTGCAATCGAAACCGAGCATTTGTAGTCCGGATGTCAGGCTGCGCGTGCCGGTACGCGACAGACCCAAACCGAAGACCTTGGGCTTGTCAGCCTTTCGGCCATAGGCGACACGGTCCGCATTCGCGGACAGCCAGGCGTCGAGATCGGCCCGCGTGAAGGGCGTTTCCGAGCTCATTCCCAGCGCCTTGAGTTCCGCTTCCGCATGCTCCGGCAGAGCGGCGATGAAGTCGTGAACTTCATCGGGCGTCGCCGAAAGCGGGACGAGGCGGCGCGCATATTCAACCGCGTGTCGGGCCATGCTGAGGTCGCAGACATTGCCGTCCGCCGTGACCCATTTCTTCATCGAGCGTGTCAGGCGTTCGCGCTGCACCTTGGTGCGGCTGCGAAGCTCGCGAAGCGCGTATTTCATGAAGATGTGGTGATAGGACTGGAAGTGGTCGTGCAGGATATCGAAATTGCGGAATTGTTTGGCCGACCCCATGGGCTTCATGGCCAGATTGCGCAGGCGCGACTCCGGTCGCAGCACATATTTCATGTCGTCGTCCGGCACATCGACCGCCGCCATGGCCCGCACCAGATCGATCCGGGTGATGTGAACCCCGCAATGCAGACGCCCGCGGAACCGGTCTGACACGTAGGAGTCGACATAGGGCGCATCGCAGCTGTCGATGAAAGGCCGCATGTTTTCAAGGATCAGACAGTCGGCATCGACATAAACGACATAATCGCAATCATGCTCGATCCGTAGCATCTGCGAGACGCATTCGGTGAAGGGTCGCACATTATCGATCACATGCACCGCGTCCGGCTGAATGTTCTCGATGGCCAGCTCCAGCGCGACATCGCGAGTGCGTTCATCAATCTGGCGGAAAACCAGGTCTACTTTCGCCATCCTTATTCCCCCCACTGAAACGGCGCATTGGCCGTCGCAGCCATCTGCTCGAACAGGGCGAGGTGTTCGGGCTTCATTTCCGTCTTCCAGCGCAAATCGAGCTCGATCCGGCCAGAGTGATTTTCGTAGTAATCCCGCGTTCGTGAACCGAGGCTGACAAAGGCTTCGTCAGGATCGTCGAAACGCGAACGCGCGGCGATGAACTGGGTTCCGCTGTTTCCCCCGAGAACATGGTGCTCGACAGCGGCGAAATTCGCCATGCCCGCCTGATAGTCGACGCCGATCAGTCGGCACAGGACCTCGATCGTCGTGGCACTATTCTCAGCGAGGTCTTCATACCGGACGCGCATCTTCGGGCCTTCAAAGGCCTCGAACAAGGCGTCGGCGGCGGCCATCTTGTCGACCCAGGCCTGGATTTGCCCAACCGGATCACGATCCGGGTATTTGCGCAGGCGGGAATTGACAACGGCGCGGCCATCGCGGCTCAGCATCAAAAGCACCGGCGTTCCGCCACTTGAGCGGACCTCGGCGGCCCGCGCCTCGATCCAGCCTTCATCCTTGGTCGAGTCGATAATGACCGGCTTGCCCACATGCGCCGCCACCTGGGCGTAAAGCGGTGTCTCTCCATCCCATTCAAAGCCCGCCCAGACCGGGCAGTCCTCGCCGCAAATCTTGCAGACACGCTTGCGCAGGGGCTTCTTCTCGTCACCGAGATAACGCGCCTTGCCGCCTTCGCCCATGTAGAATGCGTCTGAATGGCTGCCGAGGATCATCCCCAGCAAGGTCGAACCGGAATGACCGGCTCCACACATCATGACGGCCGTCAGCCGTGATCCGTCATACATTCTGTCCCGCTGCCTCTAAAAGGTCCCCCGTGGATACTTCTTCGCGATTGCAGGACGGTAGACAAGCGAAAAAGCGCGGACACCACGCGGAAGGCAGCGCCTGCACACTGACTTTGCACGCTGGTGTCATCGTGCCGCATGTTGGTGCAAACTGCGCAGGTTATAAGAGAGGCCTGCTATGCTTTCGGGGAATGCCGCATGAAACCAGTCCTTCTTGTCCTTCTGCCTGCGTTCGCGCTCGCTGCTTGTGGCGGCGATGAAGCCGCTTCGCCCGCCAGCCGGACCGAGACCGGCGACTCAACCAGCGCCGCGCCAGCCCCAGCAGACACGGCAGGCCCAATCGATACGGCAAGCAATGAGCAAGGCGCCGAAACGGGTCCCGACGCCAATGCCGTTCTGGCCAGTCTTGGCGGGGATTATGCGAATGCCGATCTCGCCAACGGAGCGCGCCAGTTCCGGCGTTGCCAGTCCTGCCATACGCTTGCCGAGGGCGGTCGCCACACGGTGGGGCCAAATCTGCATGGTGTGGTTGGGCGCGCAGCCGCCAGCGCCGACCGCTTCAACTTTTCGAGCCAGCTCAGCGAGTCCGGTTTGACCTGGGACCTGGCGACGCTGGATGCCTGGGTCGAGAATCCGCGGGCGCTGGTGCCTGGCAATCGCATGAGTTTCGTCGGCCTGCGCGATGCCGAGGACCGGCGCGATGTCATTGCCTATCTCGCCGTGGAAACCGCCACCGAGTAAGCAGGTGTCCCTGGTCAAAAGCGCCGCCAGACCGACAGAAAAACAGCCTCCTGGTCGATGGCATTGCGACCGACAGGTGTGATTGACGCGCCGATCTGGACGGTCTGGCGACCGAAATCCCGACCGACCGAGACCTGAAGCTTATGCTGTTCGAAGTCGGGCGCGCCCGGCCGGGCCGGCTCTGCGCTCCAGACCGAGAAGCTCTGGGCCAGAACCTGCCAGCGCTCGGAAACCCGCCAGCCAGCCGTCAGGTCGAGTCGGGCTTCGTCCAGATAGTTTCCATCGCGCCAGCGCCACGCCGCCTGGGTCTCGAGAAAGCCGCGCTCGCCTATACTGCGCCCCACCAGGGCGCGGACTTCCGCTGCCATCTCGCCCGTCCCGAAGGCCTGGTTGGAGACATTCTCGCCCTGGCCGGGAATCAGGGCTGTCAGTTGCACCGAGACGACTGCCCGCCTCTCATGCCAGACCTCGCGGCGCCAGCCGATCTCGCTCGCTGACAAACCCTGGGCCGCGTCGAAGGAGGGTCCCCGCAAGCGGCGAACATCCTGCCAGGCCAAGCGGGCAACCAGCGTGTCCCGGCCCGTCACCCCGTATTCGAGATAGGCCGCGGTTTCATCCTTGTGGAAATAGCCGTCATCAACCGTCTGACCGGTAGCATCGAAACTGGTTTCGGCCCGATCAATCAGCGTGGTGAGAATCAAGAGCCCTTCACCGCGCTCCTGCGGCCAGGCCCCGGCCTGGGCCGGTGCCGAGAGACCAGGTCCCGCCGCACCGGCCAGACAGGCCGCGACTGTCAGGTATCGAAGCCGGGGCTTTCGCGGCGGACGCGATCCAGAACAGCGGCCCAGGCAATTTCCTTGAAGAACTCGTTCGACGAGATCTCCCCGGATTGCCCGAAGACGCGGTCCTGCATCTTCTCGTCCCATTCGATCAGCTCTCCACCGGCCTGGGCCATGACCTGAATCTTGCAGGCACGCTCCAGTAGATAGATACGAACATACGCGCTAAACGGGTGATCGCCAACCGACAACGTCCCGTGGTTGCGCAGGATCATGAGATTCTTCTCACCCAGATCCGCGACCAGACGCTCTTTTTCCTCGGATTCCAGCGCGATGCCTTCATAGTCGTGATAGCTCACATCATTGAAGACATTCATCGCCAGTTGCGAGATTGGACGCAGGCCACCCTTTTGGGCCGCGACCGCGACGCCGGCATCGGAATGCAGGTGCAGCGCAACAGCGACATCCGGGCGCGCATGGTGGATCGCCGAGTGAATGACAAAGCCGGCCGGATTGATTCCATATTGCGAGGGCGGCAGGACATTCCCGTCCAGATCGACCTTTACCAGATTGGACGCGGTGACATCCTCGTAAAGCAGGCCGAACGGATTGAGCAGAAAGTGCTCGTCCGGTCCCGGCACGCGCATGGAAATGTGGGTGAAGAAAAGGTCGTCCCAGCCGTGCATGCGCACGAGCCGATAGAGCGCCGCCAGGTCACAACGCGCCTTCCATTCCTCGGCCGAGACCTGGTCCTTGACCGAGAGGTTTGCCTGATCATCCATGATGTTCTCCCCATGGCTTGTATCTTTATCGCCAACAGCGTTCAGGATCGTGCCTGTTGCCCTCCCCGTCAAACATCCCGTGCCAGGCGAACCCCGGAAAACTGCCATCGGGCCTCCGGCGGGAAGAAATTCCGATAGGTCGGACGAATATGATCCGGCGCCGTGGCACAGGAACCGCCGCGCAGAACAAACTGGCCACACATGAATTTGCCATTGTATTCCCCCACTGCGCCGGCCGCGGGACGATAGCGCGGGTAAGGTGAATAGGCGGACCGCGTCCATTCCCAGGCATCACCGAACATCTGCCGCAACCCGCCTGCTCCCGCCTGCACCTCCGGCGTTACACCCGGATGCGCCGACCGGCCCGGCTCGGCAAACCGCCCGTCGCGCGTGCGAGATACCGTCATCGCCGCGTGCTCCCACTCGCGTTCATCAGGCAGCCGCGCACCGCTCCACTCCGCGAAGGCACTGGCCTCGTAATAACTCAAATGGATGACCGGTGCGTCGGGCTCGAGAGGGTATTGCCCGTGCAGCGTGAATTCCTCCCAGCCGGTTTCTCCCTCGCGCCAGTAGAGCGGCGCGCGCCATCCCTCGGCCAGCACGCGGGCCCAGCCATCGGACAGCCAGAGCGCCGCCGTGTCATACCCGCCATCGGCGATGAAAGCCGCGTAGTCGCGATTGGTCGCCAGTCGGTCAGCAAGGGCGAAAGGCGTGAGAATGGTCTGATGGCGCGGCCCCTCATTGTCAAAATGGAAGCCCTCCTCGCGCGCTCCGATCTCGACCACACCGCCGTCAAAACCGACCCAGCCGGGTGCTCCCGCCCGGGTTCCGGCGCCGGATGTCGGTGCCGGAAAGGCCGCCGGCGCGAAGGGGTGGCGCGACAGAACATGCTTGATATCGGTCAGGATCAGCTCCTGATGCTGCTCCTCATGCGCCAGGCCCAGCTGAATGAGTGGTGCCAGGGCCGCATTTTCGATGTCTTGGTCAATACTGAGTAAACGCGTCATCGCCGCGTCGACATGCGCGCGGTAAGACAGCACGTCTTCATGTGGTGGGCGGCTGAGGAAGCCACGCTCCGGCCGAGCGTGACGATCCCCGATCCCGTCATAATACGAATTGAACAGATAATTGTATTCGCTTGAGAATTCCACATAGCCCGGAAGGTGCTCCCGCAGCAGGAAGGTCTCCCAGAACCAGGTCGTGTGGGCCAGATGCCACTTTGTTGGGCTGACATCGGCCATGGTCTGGACCAGCATGTCCTCGGCACTCAACCCGGCGACCAGTGATTGCGTACGATCCCGGACACCCGAATAGAGTGATGACAATGATACCGGTCGCATGTCTTCCATGCTTGTAACTCCCCGTGTCGACAGCCCGAATTAAGAAGTTTTCAAGGCGTTCCTGCCATCGATAAAGGTCAATACAACCGATCGCAAATCAAGAACCATGGCCGCAAAACCCGCCGACGCCCTCCATCTGCTCGCGACCGTACGCGACCCCGACAAACGCCAGCAGCTTGCGCTGAGCGTGACCGAGATGTGTGTCGCCCAGCCGCTTTCCCCGTCGGCTGAGCCAATTGCCGGCGATCTGCTGATCACCCTGTCGACCAAGTCCGATCTCGACACCAAGGTGGCGATGGCCAAGAAGCTCGCCAGTTGCGACTGGGCCCCCCACTCCGCGGTCCGCCATTTCGCCTTTGACGAGATCGAGATCTCGGCGATCATTATCGAGAAAAGCGACAAGCTGACCCAGAAGGACATGATCGAGCTGGCCGAGACGGGCTCGATCGAGCACCGTCGCCATCTGGCCATGCGCGCCAATCTCTGCCTGCCGGTCACAGACCGGCTGGCCCAGCCGGGCGAACCAATCGTTCTGCGCGCACTGGCGAATAATGACACGGCCGAGATCTCCGAGGACACGCTGGAAGTTTGCCTGCATGTCGCGCGCGAGCACCCCAAGCTGCGCGAAGCCCTCGCCCGTCGCCACGACCTGTCGACGGACTACGCCACACAGCTCTGCATCATGCTGCCCGAAAACTGGCGCGAGGAATTGTACCGCCGCTTCGGCCTCGACAAGGCCAAGGTCGAGACCCTCGCGGTTGAAGCGGCGCTGGGCGCGACGCCGGAGGACGTCGACAAGGCGGCGGCGCGCGAAGTCCAGGACGCCAAGACCGCCGGCAAGTTGTCCGGCCGGTTCGCCATGGACGCACTGAAAGCGGGCAAGGAAGCGGTATTTGACCATGCGATTGCCGCCCTGTGCGAGATCAAGGCGTCGCAATGGCGCGTTGCCCTCGCAATGAGCGGCGTGCGCGCGGCCGCGATGGCCTGCCAGGCCGCACAATTGGATCGGACAGCTTACCCGATCATCCACAAGACGCTGCAGCGCTCCGGCCGCATTCACCAGGCCCTCGAGGGCGACGCGATGGCGGCGGCCGCAAATGTCTTCCGCATGTATGGTCCGGAAAAAGCGGCGAAGGTCTTGCGCCAGATGGGCACGAGGGCTTGAATAAGAACCTGTTTCATCAGGTTTTCCTTCGAGCCCGCCATCACCGCTTCCCTCGCCTTCCTTGCCAGCCCCCGTCCTGAGGCCAAGGCCGCCAAGTCGCGCCTTGAACAGGTCTATGGTTATGTTCCGATCGATGAGGCGGAAATCATCGTCGCCCTGGGCGGTGACGGGCTGATGCTCGACGCCCTGCACCTGTCCATCAAGACGGGCGCGCGGGTTTACGGCATGAATTTCGGCTCGGTCGGATTCCTCATGAATGAATTCCGCGAGGACGGCCTCACCGAACGCCTCGCCAGGGCCGAGCGCGCCCGCATTCATCCGCTGCGCGCCTTCGGCGAGGACATTCACTGCAAACCCTTCGAAGCGCTCGCGATCAACGAAGTCTCCCTTTTGCGGGAGACTCGGCAGACGGCGAAAATCAAGATCACGATCGACGGCACAAGCCGGATGTCCGAATTGCAGGCCGACGGGGTCCTTGTCGCGACACCGGCTGGCTCCACCGCTTATAATCTCTCGGCCCATGGCCCGATCCTGCCGCTTGATTCCACCGTGCTGGCCCTGACACCGATCAGCGCCTTTCGCCCCCGCCGCTGGCGCGGCGCGCTTCTGCCGCGCAATGCCCGGGTCGGCTTCGAGATCGTTGAACCGTCCCTGCGGCCGGTCTCGGCGGTGGCCGATAATCAGGAATTCCGTGAAGTGGCCCGCGTCGATGTGGTAGAAGCGCATGACGTGACCCTGACCATGCTGTTCGACCCGGGCCGGGATCTGGCGGAACGCATACTGGTCGAACAGTTCGAAAACTGATCCGATTTAGGCTGGCGTTAAGCAAGCCGTGCCAGTGTGCCCGCACGATCGGATCGAACGGACCTGCAATGAGCGACTTCGCGCTGGACAAGACTGTATCGCGCCTCACCATTCTTCTGGTGGATGACAGCGCCGCCCTGCGTGGGGCGCTGAAAGTCTCCCTGACGGCGTTCGGCTGCGACGAGGTTCTCGAGGCCGACACGGTTGAACGCGCGCTTGACGTGGTCCGTTCCAGACATGTCGATCTCATTGTCACTGACTGGAAAATGAGGCCCCGCGACGGTATCGATCTGGTCCGCACCCTGCGCGACCGTCGGCACAGCCCGGCGCCCGGAATCCCCGTGATCATGCTCTCGGCCTACAATGCTGAAGCGCGCATCCAAGAAGCGCGGAACGCCGGCGTTGACGCCTTTCTGACCAAACCTTTCACCGCGGCCAATCTCGCCCAGACCCTGCGCGAGACCCTCGGTGCCCTCACCCACAACCGGGCTGGCGCTGATGACGCCGCGCTCGCGACTGCCAGCTAAGAGGACGTCTCATGGCCCAGAACAAGGATGTGGAGGTCATCTCCGCCCCGAACATGCTGCAAATCAAGGTCGGCGGTCCGATCAGCCAGGGCGATCTGCACATGATCGAGAAGGCCGAGGAAGCCCTCAAGGACATGCGCGGCGAGTTTGGCCAGTGGCTTGAAGAAGAAGTGGTGAAGCTGGAAGCCGCCGCCAAGATCGTGCGCGCGACAGGTCTCAAGGGCAGTGAGGGCGAAGATCTCTTTGTCCGCGCCCATGACCTGCGCGGCCTTGGGACCACCTATGAATTCCCGATCGTCACCCGTCTGGCCAAGTCGCTGACCAAGATGATCGACATGCCGGAGAAGCGCCAGCAGGCCTCGACCGCCCTTGCCCTGGCTCATGTAGGCGCCATCCGCGCGGCCCTGTCGCAGAATATCCGGGACGATAATGACCCGGTCGCCGCCGCGCTGGCCGGCGAGTTGGAAACCCAGACCGCGGCCTTTGCCGAACCCTGGAAAGACGACTGATCAAGGCGCGCCTCGCGCTTCGATCCAGATACGAAAAAGCCGGTGCGCAAGCCCCGGCTTTTTTCATGCGTGCGGTTGGAGACCGGTGTCAGCCCGTCGCCTTGAGGGCATCCATGTCGTCGTCAAAGCGGCTCATGACATAGTCCAGATCATCTTCCGGAATACCCTGAAAGCGCGTGATTGCGCGCTCGGCCAGCACGCGCCGGAAATGGGCCCGGCCGGCGTCGTCCTGGGGAATTTCCATGCCGTGATAGACATCCAGCGCTGCGCGGACCGCGGGATAGAGACGGGACGGCATGCCGGTGCGGTCATAGACGGCCCGCAAGCCGAGAGGTCCGGCATCATGGACCAGCAACCAGGCCCGTGAATGGGTCACCCCGGCCAGTTCGGCAAAGGCATGCTCGACAAAGGCGATATGCCCGCGCAGCAGGGCCCGCAGGATGAGGGAGGGTGTCAGCCGGCTGTTGAGCCGCAATTGCTGGACGAAATGCTTGGGATCATGGGCCAGGCCGGCCTGATCAACCAGGTCGAGCGTTGCCCGCTCGCGCGCACCTTCCGACAATTCCACCGCCAGCTGCGGCGGAAGGGCATGGGTCTTCACCAGCCGGTTCAGCGCAATATCGGACACATGGGCGATCAGGCGCTCAGTGACGCTGAGCGGCAAGTGAGATCGCGCCACAAAGGAATCCATCACACCGCTGTTTTCGCAAAACTCGGAAAACGCGCGCTGATAGGCAGCCTCATCAAACTCGGCACCGTCATTCGATGCGGCGACAGAGACAGCGCCTTCATCGCCGCTGTCGAGGATTTCATGCACGATGATCGGTGCCACATGACTGCGGCCGGCGATCGCGCAACGCTTGCCCGTCTCGGCCGATTGCAGGACAGCGAGCAAATCCTCATCGGTCAGGACCGGCGATTGCTCCAGTACCGGTATCGCGACACTGTCGACGTCCTCTGCCAGCTTGCGGGCGATTTCGCGCGGCAGATTGGGCGATTGGCGAAGGGTGATGGCCATCGCCCGGCGAACCAGTTCAGCCGCATCGCGAGCGATCAGATCAAGGATATCCCGGGCAGCCGTTCGCTCGGCCTCGGTCAGGGAGGCGGCATCCATGCGCCGACAAATCTTGCGTGCGGCCATGGCGCGCGCTTCGTCATTCTCGCCTTTCACCAGGCGGCGAATATCATCGTTTGTCAGGCGGTTTCGAAGGGCGACTACACTCATGGGACGTCCGTTTCAAACGAAATAAGACTGGCGCTGAATCTAGCCGCGACATGCTTAATGAAAGCTTGCCGCCACTGGCGTCGTGTTTACGAATCACGAACCCGGCCGGCGCGCGGCGCATCAAGCGAGGCGAGAATTTCCACCAGGGCCGGCGACAATTCGCCATTGCCGACCTGCAGATTGGAGCGCATCGACGCGACCGATTGCATGACCGGGGTGGGGGCCGAGACGCTGGTCGCCCCCGCCGGGCTACCCGGTGTCGCCAACATATTGCCGACCTCCTGCAGCGCCGCGGCCTGGGCCATTTGGCGGGAATTCACGCGCGAGGAATGGCCATTGCCTTCATGGGTCAGCACGGCGAGCACTTCAGAGGTCGAGCGCGGCCGTCCGCCTTCGAAGAAAATCGGACGATTGGCCCGGGCGGCGGCCGGAAACAGGGTGTCCGCGCGCTGGTCAGGACGGTTTTCCGCCGCCGAGATCAGTTCAGCCGCCCCGCCCGCGCCGAGAAAATGCGCGGCATAGAGCTCACCGCCCGAGGCCGGACGACCGATGCGGGCTTCGATGACACTGTTATTCTCTGCCGCCAGCTCGCCAGCCATGCGGGCAGAGGCGACCGCGTCAAAGCGCAGATCGAGGATTTCCTGGCGCCGCGCCGGATCGGTGACGGTGAAGCGGCCATTGGCGTCCTGGGTGATGGCGTCAGCCTCGGCGGCATAGCCGTGCTCGGCCCCGCGACGCGACAACACACCCAGCCAGGTCTGCTCGATGAACTGGAACATGCCGGCGGCGCTGGAGGTGCGCGCTTCGGCGCGCACATCGAAATTGCTCTCCCGGGCGGCAGTATCCACCAGAAAGTTGAAATCCGTGCCGGTTTCCTGCGCCGCCTGGCGAATGGCGCGCATGGTGAAGTCCTGGCTGTGGGTCTCGACGGGGCTGACCAAGTCTGTCTCTCCGCGGGCGTGGCTGCCAATGGGGTGATCGCAAAGGGCCGAATCGCCCCGAATCGCATGCCCAGACTCACGCAAACGTGGCTAACCCCGCGTTAACGGCGCCCCCGGATCGGCTTGCACAGCCCTGCGGATGGGCCAATAATATATGCGAGGGACGTCCGACCCGTTGCCTGGCATCACGCGATGCCCGGGCCAATCGCCAGGAGACGACGCATGACACGCCTGATCAGAACGACATTGACGACCAGCATGATCGCCGCACTCGGCGCGCTGGGCCTTGCCGCCAGCGCCGCCGCGCTGACCGCGCAGGACGAAACTGCGTCGCCTGCGGCCACAGAGACCGAAACCGAAACCCGGAACGGTCCGATCCGGATCCGCAATATCAATGGCTATGCCGTGCTCGACCGCCAGCACCTGGTGCTGCGCGCGGGTGCCAGTCGCCGCTATCTGGTGACCCTCAAGCGCCGCTGCATGGGTCTGCGCGGCAGTACCGGTGTCGGCCTCAGCCTCGACAATTTCGCCACGATCCACAACCCCCATTTCGAATACGTCCAGACCCGCCAGGACCGCTGCTATTTCGACACGATCGAACAGGTCGATAGCAATGACGAAGCCCGCGCCCTGATTGCCGCACGGGCGCAAGCCGCGGCTGAGGCAGAAGCCGATGCCGAGAGCATGCGGTGAGTGTGGCGACAGGCAAACACAGAAAAGCCGGCCTCACAGGGCCGGCTTTTTCTTGGGAGCTGGGCGGGAAAGAAAAAATGGTACCGCCTCCCTGGTTTGAACAGGGGACCTCTAGATCCACAATCTAGCGCTCTAACCAACTGAGCTAAGGCGGCACACCTTGTCACGGCTTGTGGTCGGCAGCGGGGCTGCGAACCTTGGCGTGAGGCGCGGGAAACTAGCCTCCCCGCCCCGCGCTGGCAAGCACCCCGTCAAGGCTTTTGCAGAGGGCTCTGCAGCACCCCTGACGGCGATGATCAGGACGCGTAGCCGCGGGCCTGGATATGGGCCCGCATGGCGGCGACGCGGTTGTCGTCGGACGGGTGGGTCGAGGCGAACTCTGCCACATTGTGATCATTCATGGCCGACATGCCGACCCAGAAGTCCACGGCCTGGCGCGGGTCATAGCCCGAGCCGACCATGTAATCGACGCCGAGCCGGTCGGCCTCGTATTCATGCTCACGCGAGTAAGGCAGGATGACGCCATAGGTCACGCCCATGCCGAGGGCCGCACCGATATCATCACTGTATTGGGCGTAGTCCGTCCCCGAAGAGCCGATGGCGCTGGCCAGGAGCGAGACGCCCATCTGGGCCGCCATTTGCTGGCTGGCGCGTTCGGCGGAGTGACGTCCGGCGACATGGCCGACCTCATGCCCCATCACGGTGGCGATGTGGTCGTCCGTATCCATGATGTCGAGAATGCCCTTGTAGAAGCCGACCTTGCCATTGGGCAGGACCCAGGCATTCACCGTGTCGCTGTCAAAGACCACGAATTCCCAGTCCAGATGGCTCTGACCGGAAGCGGCGACGACCCGGTCGCCGACGCGCTGGAGGCGGCGCTGATAGGACGGATCGCGCAAAACGCGCTCGCGCTGCAGGCTGTCTTGCCAGGCTTGCTGGGACAGCTGGGCCAATTGCCCGTCGGAGACCAGCATGAGCTGGCTGCGACCGAGCGCGGCATTGTCGGCACAACCCGCCACGAAAGGCAGGACGGTCCCGGCGGCGAGCCCCATGATCATTTCGCGTCTGCGGACCAGATCGACCGGTGGTTTCGTTGACATCGCATTTCCCCCCTTTGGTGAAGTTCCAATCAGCGATAACCTAGCGCAGAGAGATTTTAACGTCTCGCCAAGAAAGCGACAAACACCGCTGCTAGCGTGATTTTTCAGCCAACCCGGAGTTCCCCCGCCATGAAACGCCTCGGTCTTGCCCTCGGCTTCATCGTCGTTCTGCTGGTCGCAGCGGTCTTTATCCTGCCGGCCATCATCCCCGCCTCGACCTATCGCGAGCCGGTGGAAACGGCGGCGCGGGATGCGCTCCATCGCGAGGTAAGCCTGGGCGGGGAGATTTCGCTGCAGGTCTTCCCGCAATTGCAAATCCGCGCCAGCGAAGTGTCGATTGCCAATGCCGAGGGCTTTGGCGAGGAGGCCTTTGCCGAGATGCGCGAAATGCGGGTCGGCGTACGCCTCATCCCGCTTTTGAGCCGGCGCGTGGAGATCACCGAATTCGTCCTCGTCGACCCCACCATCCGGCTGGAGCAGAACCGCTCCGGCAATAATTGGAGCTTCACCGATCCCGACAGCGCGGCCGCACCGGCGCCGGCTGCGTCGGGCGGGGGTTTTGTCCGTCGCGAAGGCGCGCTGCCCCTGGAAGCCAGCTTCGGTGATGTGCGGATCGAGAACGGCGCCCTTTACTTCTCCGATGGCAGCCAGAGCCGGGCCATTACCGGGCTCGACCTCTCCGTCGCCCTGCCCTCGCTGGATACGGAAACCCGGCTCACCGGCGCGCTCAATGCCGATGGTGAGAGCCTCGACTTCACCGCCACGATCGGCTCGATCCGCGATTTCTTTGAAGGTCGCGAAACGCCGGTCACGCTTGGCCTGGGTGGCAATCTGGCGGATCTGAGCTTTGACGGGCGTTTCCTCGCCGGCGAGGCGATCGCCTACGACGGCACGCTGGATGCCACCATCCCCTCTATCCGCGCTCTCGCCGCCTTTGCCGGCGCGCCGCTTCCGCCGGGCGAGAATCTCGAACGCTTCCGGGCTGTGGGCACGCTGGCGGGAACACCTGGCGAGATCAGTCTCAATGCCTCGCGACTGGAATTCGACGCCATTGCCGGGTCTGCCGGTCTGACCGCCGACATGACCGGTTCGAAGCCGCGCCTGACCGGGTCGCTGACCCTGGCCGAGCTGGATGTGAACCCCTATCTGCCAGCCCCCGTCGACCAGCCGGCGCCGAGCTCCGGCGGCGGCGTTCCGCCCTGGAGCGACGCCCCGATCGATCTGGCTGGTCTCGGCGTGGTCGATGCCGACCTGCGGCTCGAAATTGGCCGTCTGCTAGTCCAGAACATGGAAATCTCCGATGCCCGCCTGCGGGCGCAATTGACCAATAGCCGGCTGGAAGTGATTCTAGAGAATATCGCCCTCTATGCCGGCCAGGGCCGGGCGACCGTGGTGGCCAATGCCCGCGGTAACCGCCCCAGCTTCTCGCTGTATGCAGAGCTGGACGGACTCGATGCCGGTCCCTTCCTCGAGGCCGCCGCCGGCTTCGACAAGCTGCGCGGCACCGGTGCCCTGTCGCTCGACCTGACCGCTGCCGGCGGGTCCCAGGCCGCCATCATGAGCTCGCTCGATGGCAGCGGCAATTTCAGCTTCGCCGACGGGGCGATTGTCGGCATCAATGTCGCCGAGACCATCCGCAATGTGAGCCGCCTGGTCGGTGGCGGCAACAACGAGGGTGACGCCGAGGATGAGAGCGCAGCCAGTACCGGGGAGCAGCAGACCACCGACTTCTCCTCGCTGACCGGCTCCTTTTCCATCACAGATGGCCAGGTCGCCCAGCGTGACCTGCTCATGCTCTCCCCGCTTCTGCGGATCGAAGGCGCCGGCGCGGTGAACCTGCCCGAACAAACCGTCGATTATCGCCTGCGCCCGCGCGCGGTTGCCTCAATCGAAGGCCAGGGCGGGCAGCGTGATCTGCGTGGCATCACCGTCCCGATCCGCCTGCGTGGCGGCTTCAACTCCGTCTCTGTCGGCGTCGATACCGAAGCGGTCGGCCAGGCCCTGCTCCAGGGCGCACTGAACAGCGCGCTCGGAGGTGATGGATCCGGCTCACCGGAAGACGCCTTGCGCGATGGCCTCCTCAATGCCATCGGCCTTGGCGAGGGTGATGACGGCCAGGATGATGGCAATGATGAAGGTGAAGAAGAAAGCCGCCCCGATCCGGCCGAGCAATTGCTGCGCGGGCTGCTCAACCAGCGCCGCGATCGCAATGAGAATACCGAGGAAGAATCGCCGGACGATCCGCAATAGGATCGCGATGAACGTCAGATGACCCACCCGCCCGGATCGGGTTCATCTCAGCTGTGACAGGGTCTGCGCCTATGATGCCAGACCCGATAGAGGGGAGAGACAGATGACCATGAAACGCTTGGGACAGGCCGCGATCGGCCTCCTTCTCACCAGCCTGGCCGGCCAGGCCGCAGCCCAGTCCATCATCCTTTATGAGGACTCCAATTATCGTGGCCGCGAAGTCCGGGTCACCGGCGATGTCCGCAATCTCGACTCGGTCCGCTTCAATGACCGCGCCTCCTCTTTCCGCATCGTGTCCGGGCAGTGGGAATTGTGCCAGCATGACGATTATAACGGCACCTGCGAAATTCATGGCTCGGACCAGGCCTCCATGGGCCGGATGAACGACCAGCTGACATCGCTGCGTCCGGTGGCTGCCGGTCGTCCCGGGCGTCCGGGCGGCGGGCGTGGCAGCCCCTCCCTCACCTTTTATTCCGGTCCCAACTATACCGGTCGTTCGGTTGTCGTGACCACGAGCACGCCTGATTTCTCGCGGATCGGCTTCAACGACCAGGCGCGCTCGGTCCGCCATAGCGGTCGCGGTGACTGGGTTGCCTGCCAACACGCCAATTTTGACGGCGCCTGCATGGTTATCGACGGCGACATCGCCAATATAGGCGGCGGCATGGCTGGCGAGATCAGTTCGGCAGAACCGGATTATGCCGGTCGCCCCAGACGTCCAGGTCGCCCCGGTGGTGGTGGTGAATGGCCGCGCTCCGGCGTCTTCCTCTATGACGGCGTCAATTTCGAAGGCCAGCGCGTCGCGGTCGATGCCGACATCTCCAACCTGTCCCGCATGGGCTTCAATGACCGGGCCGACAGCCTGATCGTGGCGCGCGGCGAGAGCTGGATCATCTGTGATGATGAAGGGTTCACCGACAGTTGCCAGCGCGTCGAGGGCGAAGTGCGGGATCTGACCAGTCTGGGCCTGCGCAATCGCCTGACCTCACTGCGTCGTGTCGATGACAGCTGGGGTGGCCCTGGTGGCGGCTATCCCGGTGGACCGCGCGCCGATATCCGCGGCGGGGTCCGCGGCGTCGACAGCCTCTTCTTCCCGCGCCCGGAGATCAATGGCTATGCCGTTGACCGCTGCCTCGGCGGATACGGCGCGCGCTGCGACCAGCAAGCGGCCGACCGCATGTGCCAGGCTGCCGGCCTGCGCCGGGCCGAACATTTCAGCGTGGACCGCTATAATCGCGCCCGAACCTGGTATCTGGAACAGAACCGGGCCTGCACCTCCGGGCAATGCGGCGCCCTCGTCGACGTGCTCTGCACGGACTGATCCGGCGCAAGCCTGAACGAATGCGCCGCCCCGGCCTACGGGGCGGCGTTTTTCGTGCCGGATTTTGCGGTTTCGCGGCATGTGGCTGTTGGGTCAGACGTCGATTTGCCCTATATTAGTTTCATATGAAACTAACTCGGACCCTCATCTGACCGGAGCCCATCCATGCCTGTGAATGATCCCGTCGTTGCAGAACAGGACCCAGCGGCCGATTTTACCATCGACCAGAAGTGGGACCGCTATTCATCCGAGGAGCACGCCATCTGGACCACGCTCTACGAGCGCCAGATGAAAGTCCTCAAGGGCCGCGCGGCCCCGGAGCATTTCGCCGGACTGGAAATGCTCAATCTGAATGAGGGTGGCATCCCCGATTTCCGGCGCGTCAATGAGAAGCTGGAAAAACTGACCGGGTGGACGGTCGTGACCGTTCCCGGCCTCATCCCCGAACGGGATTTCTACGAACACCTCGCCAATCGCCGCTTCGTTTCCGGTCGTTTCATCCGCGATGGTGAAAAGCTCGACTATCTGCCCGAGCCCGACATCTTTCATGATGTCTTCGGCCATGTCCCCCTGCTCACCCAACCGGTCTTTGCCGATTATATGCAGGCCTACGGACAGGGCGGTTTGCGCTCGCTGGAGTTTGACGCCATCAAGCACATGGCGCGGCTGTACTGGTATACGGTGGAATTCGGCCTGATCAACACGCCGGAGGGACGCCGCATCTACGGCGCCGGCATCGTCTCCTCGCGCGCAGAATCCATCTTCAGCCTGGAGGCTCGGTCACCCAACCGGATCCATTTCGACCTCGAGCGGATCATGCGGACGGATTATCGCTATGATGATTTCCAGCAGAGCTATTTCGTCATTGACAGCTATGACGAGCTGATGGAAGCGACATACGCCGATTTCGCGCCCATCTATGAACGCCTGCCTGACCAGCCGGAATACAAACCATCCGATGTCGCCGAAGGCGACAAGGTCTATACACGCGGAAGCCAGGAATATGCGATGGCGGGCGGACTGACCGGCAAGGCCGAAGCGGTCTGAGGACGCGGTCTGCTCAGGCCAAGCTCGGGCTGACCCGCCCGTCCCCGGTCTCGGCCAGAATTATCGTTCCGGTCTTGGCGAGCGCCTCGACCAGCTTGTCGCGAGACACCGGTTTGACGATATAAAAGGTCGCACCCGCAGCACGGCATTTTTCTTCCATCTCGGGATTGCGCGCGCCGGAATAGACGCCGATCGCTCCACCACCGAGGACGGGCTGGGTGTCGCCGATGAAGGCGAGTGCATCGCCACCGGCCAGGCTCAGGTCACACAGGACAAGCACGGGACCGGCGTCGCGGGACCGCAAATGCTCGATCGCGTCTTCTGGGCGCGTGAAGCCGTTGAACTCGAAGTCAACGCCAGCATCTTCGAGATCCGCCTTGAACAGAAAATGCTCGTCCGGATCATCATCAACCAGAATGACCGGCACAGGCCTGACGTGCGACAACACTTCCCTCCCCCGAGTTCGAAGGCGGCAAACTATCACGAAAAACCCGTTTGGATAGGGCGTTGGAGAATAGGATTATTCTGAACGCAGACGGGTGGGTCAGGCCCGCTGGAACGGGTAGAAATCCCCGCCCAGCCCCAGAATTCCGGTCAGCCCATCCAGGGCTGCGCGCGATTCTGTCATCAGAGCCGGATCACCCAGGTCATCAGGCGCGAGGCGATCCCGATAATGCTTGTTCGCCCAAGCGGTCAGCTCGCTGAAGAGCGCATCCGTCATCAGCGCCGCTGGTGTCACGGCGGCGAGTTCATCATCGGTCAGCGCGACCCGCAAGCGCAAGCAGGCCGGCCCGCCGCCGTTTCGCATGGATTGGCGGACATCGACATATTCAACCCGGCCGATCGGTCCATTGCCGTCGACCATCGAGGCACAATAGGCACGGGTGGTCTCGGTCTCTTCGGTCTCCTTCGGCGCGATCAGTGCCAGGCGGCCCTCGCCCGGCCATTCTAGGAGTTGTGAGTTGAAGAGATAACTGGTGATGGCATCGCCGATCGGGACCTCGGCTTCGGGAACTTCCACGAAAACAGGCTCGAACAGGCCATCCGCGGCGCGGCGAATAGCGTCCAGAGCGCCGGCCCGATCCTCGAAGGCGAGCTCGTGGAAGAAGAGGGTGGTCCGGGTACCGACGCACACCACATCATTGTGAAAAGCCCCGGCATCAATCGCGTCCTGCGATTGGCGCAGGAAGACACAGCGGGCCGGGTCCAGCCCGTGTGACCGCGCAACGGCCTGACAGGCTTCCAGTGTCTGGCGTGCCGGAAAAGCGCCCGACCAGTTCTCACCGGCCGTCCGGCCATAGACGAAGATCTCGACACCCTCACCGCCCTGCTCCGCACAGAGACGAACGTGATTGGCGGCGCCCTCATCGGCAAAATCAGCCTGCATGGGGAGTGGATCATGGACCGCAAAACGGTCCGTGTCGGCGAACGCCCAGGACAGGCTGCGCTGGGTCTGGCGTCCCTCGATGGAGCGGTGCAACGTGGTCAGGAGGTTGGCCGGCGTGAAATGCAGACGCGCATCGGCCGTATCGGCAGACGGCGACACCGTCGCGGCATTGGCCGCCCACATCGGCGAGGCCGAGCTGGCCTTCCGGACCAGACCCGGCGCCTGCTTCCAGGCCGCCTCCAGGACAGCGGAATCGCTGCCGGAGAAACCGGCGCGGCGAAGCATGGGCAGGAAGGGACGCTCATGCGGTGGCAGGAGCCCCTGTACCAGACCGGCATCCGCAAGGCGCTTCATCTTGGTCAGGCCTTCCAGCACGCCTTCGCGCGGCGAGGAAACAAGCCCCTGATTGCGGGCACTGGCCAGATTGCCGTCCGACAGACCGCCATAATTGTGGGTCGGCCCGATCAGTCCGTCGAAATTCGCCTCGCGCGCCACCATGATCAATCCACCCCTTTGACAGCCATCCGCTCCGGCGTCCGGGCGGCCTGTGTGGCCACCGGATAGGCGCAATAGTCCGCAGCATAATAGGCACTCGGGCGCAGATTTCCGGACTGGCCGGGGCCGCCGAACGGCATGTTCGAGGCGGCGCCGCAGGTCGGCCGGTTCCAGTTCACGATGCCGGCGCGGCTTTCCACCCAGAAGCGCTCCCACAGCTCTTCACTGTCCGACACGAGGCCGGACGACAGGCCATAAGCCGTGTCATTGGCCGCCGCGACCGCGGCTTCGAAACTGCCCACACGCGTGACCTGGATCAGCGGGCCGAAGACTTCCTCATCGGGCACGTCCACGCCGGTGACATCAAGCAGGCCGGGACGCAGGAAGGCGTCGCCGAGTTCCGGGACGCGTGAGATTTCCAGCAAAGGCTTGGCCCCACGTCCCACCAGATCGGCCTGGGCATCGAGCACGCCCTGGGCAGCGCGCGCCGAGACGAGCGGGCCGATAAAGGGTTCTTCCTCGGCATCCCAGCGACCAACTGAAAGCTGGCCGGCAATCCGGATGATGGCTTCGATCACGGCCTCGCCGAACGCGCCTTCGGGAAGGATTAGGCGACGGGCGCAGGAGCAGCGCTGACCGGCTGTCACATAGGCCGATTGGACGGCGATGCGGGCAGCCGCTTCGGCATCCTCGGCATCCCAGACCACAAGTGGGTTATTGCCGCCCATTTCCAGCGCCAGCTGGATGCCGGGTCGGCCGGCGAATTTCTCGTGAATGAATTTGCCCGTGCCCCAGGACCCGGTGAAGAGAACACCGTCCAACTCGGTATTGTCCAAAGCCGCTGCGCCGGTTTCCCGCGCGCCCTGCACCAGGTTGAGCACGCCGGCCGGGAGACCGGCATCCTCCCAGGCCTTGGCCATGAACGCACCCACAGCAGGCGTCAGCTCGGAGGGCTTGAACACGATCGTATTGCCGGCCAGCAGGGCCGGAACGATATGACCGTTGGGCAGGTGTCCGGGGAAGTTATAGGGACCCAACACGAACATCACGCCCAAGGGTTTGTGCGCCAGCGCGGCATAGCCAAAGGCGGTGTCGGTCGATTGCTCACCGGTGCGCTCGGCATAGGCCGCCTTGGAAATCGCGACCTTGCCGATCATCGCACCAGCCTCCGCCAGACCTTCCCAGCGCGGCTTGCCGGTTTCGCGGGAAATCAGCTCGCCAAGCTCGGCCTTGTGCGTCTCGAGATAAGCCTGGTAGGCCTCAACAATGGCGACACGTTCCGGATAAAGACTTCGCCCCCATGCCGGAAATGCCGCCCGCGCTGCCTTGAACGCGGCATCGACTTCGCCCGGCGTCGCAGCCTTGCCCGACCACACGACGCTGTCATCGGCCGGATTGTGTGAGACAAGGTCCGCGCCGCTGCCGTCGCGCCATTCGCCGTTGATGAAAGTCATGATGCTATCCCTTGCGTCGCCAGAAGCGGGCGCGATCACCTTCGCGCAGGTCGAGTGCCTGCATCGTGTCGTAGGACACGCCCACAATGTCACCATCATCCACAACCTGCGCCAGGCAGGTCCGGAAATCCTCGAAACGGTCGGTCGAGAGGATGCCCTCGGCACCGCCGCTCGTTGTCGCGGCCCGCACTGTCACTTCGCGGCTTTCGCGCAGGGTGCGGATATTCTCGGTCCAGTTCGACACCAGCGGGCCACCGTCGAAAATATCGACATAGCGGTCATAGTGGAAACCTTCCCATTTGAGCAGGTTGAGGGCGCCCTGCCCGTCCTTGTGCGTCTTGCCGATCACGGCCCGGGCGGCTTCCGGCAGGAGGTCGACATAAATGAGGTGCTGCGGCCCCAGGTCGAGAATGAACTGGTTGTCAGTGGCCGCCGAGAGGCGGTCCGCATCATCGAAATCCATGCGGAAGAACGGGCGCGAGACATGATCGAAAAAGGGCGAAGACCCGTCATCGTGAACGACGCCCCGCAGCTCGGCGAGGACTTTTTCGCCAAAGCGCTGTGGCCCGGCCGCGATCAGCAAATAGCGAGACTGGGCGACCAGACGCCCGGCGCCGGTGCCACGCCCGGCCTCGGACACGAAGAGGGTCCCGACTTCCGACGCGCCGGCGAAATCATTGACCAGCAACATGGCATCCATGTCGAAGCGGCGATCCGCTTCCGTGGAATGCTGGGCCAGCGTCATGATCTTGAAATCCCAATAGGGCTTTGAGACACCGACCATCGCCTTCACCGCCGAGCAGCCGACAATGCGCCCCGTCCCGGTGTCTTCCAGCATCAACTGGTAGGTATCTTCGGTCTGCCGGTCACCGGGCCCGGAAAAGGCGCTCTCGGATTTGGCGAGGCGCGCCTCGAGCACTTCGGGGGGCACAGCCAGGGAGGTAAAGCCGGTCCCGGCCTCCTCGGCGAGACGCACCAAAGCGTCAAGGTCCGACCGTTTGGCCGCACGTACGATCAGCATGATCCCTCCCGATCCGTCTTCAGTCCTGGCGCTTTGCCAAGGCTCGCGCTTCGCGCGCATCAAATTGACCCTGCGCGAACTTCATCAGCATGATGGCCGACAATTTGGCGCGCTCGGCAAAGCTGGACAGTTTGACGATCTCGCGGTCGGAATGAATGTCCGCCCCGCGCACGCCCAGCGTATCAACATTGGGGCAACCGGCGGCCCACAGATTATTGCCCTCGCAGACACCACCCGTGTCCTGCCAGCGAATGTCGAGACCGAGCGCGGAACCGGCCGCCTTCGTCCATTCGAACATTTTTGCGTTCGCCGGCGACATCGGCTTGGGCGGACGGGTAAATCCGCCATGCAATTCGGCCTCAATCCCGTCGCGGACCCGGATCTCGTCGACCAGGCGTTCCAGCTCGGCCTCGACCCAGATGCGGTCATTTTCGGTTTTGACCCGCACATTGAAGCGGGCAACCGCATTGTCGGGGACCACATTGGGCGGGCCACCGCCATCGATGCGGGCCAGGTTGAAAGTGACATCCTCGCGCTTGCCGTTGAGCGCATCCAGACCGAGCCCGAACTGGCAGGCCGCCGCCAGGGCATTGCGACCGAGATGATGCTCACGCCCGGCATGGGCGGCGCGGCCGGAGACTTTCAAGGACCAATTGCCAGACCCCTTGCGAGCACCGGCCAGCGAGCCATCGGCCAGCGCCGGCTCATAGGTCATGCCGATATCGGCACCCGCGCCGAGTTCGGCGATAATCGACCCGGAGCCGAGCGAGCCGATCTCCTCGTCCGGACTGATCAGGACATCAATGCCGATCTCGTCTTTCCAGGGCGAGCGCTCCAGGCCGAGAATTCCGTGCAGCATGACCAGGATGCCGCCCTTCATGTCCGCAACCCCGGGACCGTTCAGCGTGTCGGCATCCCAGAGTTCAGTGGACTGGAAATGGCTGCCGGCCGGAAACACCGTGTCGTGGTGACCGGTCATGACGATGCGGATCGGCGCTTGGGGGCGGATCCGGCAATGGAAGGATGGTGTAAAAGCCTGTTCACGGACCGTGCCGTCCGGATCGACCACCGTGGTTGGCGGCAACTCGATCGCGCTGATCTCGCCACCGGTCTCGGCAAAGGCTTTTTCCAGCTCCGCGCGCATGGCTTCAAGGCCATCGGCATTTCGGCTGCCGGAATTGATCGCTGACCAGGCCTTGACCGTTTCGATCATGCCCTCGGCCCGCGTATCGATCCAGTCGAGTACGGCGCGTTCGTCCGGATTGAGGTCCAGTTTGTCGTGCATGAGCCAGTGATAGCCGTTTAAACGGAAGCGTCCACCCCCGGCCGACAGGTTGTGTCGGCCGGGGTACATGGTCGCGTTATCAGGCGTGCTGCAGCGCCTGTTCGAGATCGGCAATCAGGTCGTCCGGGTTCTCGATACCCACCGAGATCCGCACCAGACCGTCCGAGAAACCCTGGCGCTTGCGCAGCTCCGGATCGACACCGCGGTGCGTGGTCGAGCCCGGGTGGCAGATCAGGGTTTCCGTACCGCCCAGGCTGACGGCCAGCTTCATGACCTGAAGGGCATTGAGCATGCGGAAGGCCGCCTTTTCATCGGCCAGATCGAAGGCGAAGGTCGAGCCCGCCATCGATGACTGGGCGTGGAAGACATCGCCGTCGCGGGTGCCCTTTTCGAGGAAACCGAGATAACGGACCCGGCTGACCTTGGGATGGTCGCGGAGATATTCAGCCACCTTGCGGGCGCCCAGCGCTGCCGCTTCCATGCGGATCTTCACGGTCTCCAGCGAACGCAGCAGCATCCAGCAGGTATGCGGGTCGAGATTCGTCCCGAGATAACCACGCAGACCGCGAATCTGGGCCATGGCTTCAGACGTCCCCGATGCCGAGCCGGCAATCAGATCGGAATGGCCCCCGATATATTTGGTCAGCGAGTAGACAACGACATCGGCACCCAGAGCCAACGGTGCCTGGCCGACCGGGCCGAGGAAGGTGTTGTCGACGACGATCCAGGGACGCTTGCCCTGTTTTTCGGCGATCATGTCGGCGATCCGGCGGCACGCCTGCAGATCGACGAGGTCATTGGTCGGGTTGGTCGGTGTTTCGGTATAGATGACCGAGACTTCGCCTTCGGCCATCGCGGCGGTCGCCGCATCGCGAAGCTCGTCTTCACGGGCTCCCGCGAAGAAGTCGACCGACTTAATGCCGTAATGCGGCAGGAATTTTCGGATCAGGCTCTCCGTGCCGCCATAGAGCGGCGTCGACTGTAGGATGACCGAACCGCTATGAGCCAGGCCCATCAGGGTCGTCGAGATGGCGGCCATGCCGGAGGAGAAGACGGCGGCCTCATCGGCGCCGTCATAAAGGGCGAGACGGTCCTCGAGGACTTCCATGTTCGGATTGTTGAAGCGGGAATACATCAGCCCCGCCTGTTCCGGATCACCCTCTTCGGCCTGGCCCAGCGAGACACGGAAGAAGGCCGCGCCATCCTCGGCCGTGGCGAAGGCAAATGTCGAGGTCAGGAATACCGGCGGCTTGATCGACATTTCCGAGAGCTTGGGATCATAGCCATAGCTCATCATCTGGGTTTCAGGGCTCAGCTTGTGCCCGGCGACTTCGCGCTTGCGATAGGATTTGTCCGGCTTGCTCATCATGGTTCTCCCGACGCTTGACGGCCTGTTTGCCGCAAAGGGTTTCCGCCGGTTTGAACCGGCCAATCGGGCGGGTCAAGCCTGCCCTCAGCAGAGCGGAAAAACCGCCCAATCATGCCCCGAAACAGATAGATTGGCGCACTAATCTTCCAAACGGAGCCACAGCACAAAAAAATGCGGCCCGGTGACAAACACCGGGCCGCATCTTGTTCAGCAATCACATCGACGCTTAGTCGAGAATGATGACCACTTCCGTACGACGGTTCAGCGGCTCGCGGACACCGTCAGCGGTTGCGACGGCATTGCGGGTCTCACCGAAGGCTTCCATCGAGATGGAGCTCGCCGGAACGCCAAGGCGAACCAGTTCCTCACGGACAACGCGGGCACGGCGCTCGGACAGACCCACATTGTAGGAGGCTGCACCGGAACGGTCCGTAAAGCCGGCGACCGTCACGCGAGTGACGTCACAGGAACCACGCTGGTTGGCTGCCTGAGCGATAACCGCACGTGCCTGGTCTGTGAGCGAAGAGCTGTCCCACTCGAAATAGACCGGGAAGCTGACATCGTCACACGCCGGCGGAGGCGGAGGCGGAGGCGGCGGAGGCGGAGGCGGCGGAGGCGGCGGCGGGGG
>NZ_CAMYLS010000032.1 GCF_947259345.1 uncultured Maricaulis sp.
AAATGGCGCAAACTCGACGGCCAAAATCGCCTGCCCGAGATCATCCAAGGGGTTGAGTTCCGCGACGGGCTCCGCCACGTTCAAGCCGCCGCCTGATCAGGCGTCACCAACTTTTGCCCATATCTCCTTCGCCACCGCGCCTACTTTGCCTCGCAGTGCTATTACCAAGTCGTCTTGTCTTAGAAGAGTGCGCTTATACGACTGGCTGATCTCCTTTCTGGTTGTAATCAAATTCGATCGGCTGATGCGTCCATTGACTAAGTCCAAGACACGAACGCACGGGACCCCGCCGTGCACTGACGGCCCGGTTTGGACAATTCCATACCCGATTGGTCTTTCTGGATCAGTTAGTTCTGAGAGCGGCCTGACCGCCCAGTCCTCCGGTATTGTCCCTATCTCACTGTGCCTGTAGCCCGGCCTGATCTTCTCCTGCAGCGTCACGCGGCGAACCCCATTCGTTTCAGGTGCTCGGTCACCTTCGCGCCGAGCGCCTGTGCGCGATCCTCCAGAACCAACAAGGGCGCAGTATAGCGTTCGGTCAGCAGCTTCACCCGCCCGGCCAGCGCCTGGCTGACGCGATCAACCTCTGCCGCCACATCGCCCTGCACCCGGGACAGCCACTTGTCCTCGACAATCAGCGCCTTCACCTGATCCTCGGTCAATTTCGCGTAGTGCTTGACCGTGGCCTCATCCAGCGCCGCCTGGGCTTCCTTCACCGCCCTGGACGCCGCCGCCTCGGCCTCGATCAGCCGCAACGCCTGCTTGAGCGTGCCCAACTCCTCGGCCGCATCACGGTCGTGGCGGATGTCCTTGATGCGGTCCTTGACCGACTTCGCGGTCAGCTTGCCTTTTTCCGTCTTGGCGTCGGCCAGCAGCCCATCCTCGCCGCCGTGCTCCTCGTCCAATTCCTCTATCGCGCGGGCAGCTTCCTCGGCCTTGGCTTCCAGTGCCTCCAACGCGGCCTTTTCGGCCGCGAAGAACCTGGCCACGATCAGCGCGGGCGGGATCAGTTCGGCCTTCAGCTTCCGCCGTCCCAACGTGATGTCGGGCGTCTCGGTGAACTTGCCCTCAGCATTCTTGACCAGTTCGCGGATCACGCGCCCGGCCTTCCAGCCATCCTGAACGAGGATATAGACATCGTCCTGCATGACCTCGGACCAATAGGTCATGAGGTGCTGATACACGTCATAGCCGTCGATCAGCGGCACGGGCTTGAAGCGTTCCAGCAGATCCTCGGAGATCACGTGGATCAAGTCCTTCGGCTTGTCGCCGATTGCGATACCCCGCAGCCGGTCGATATGCGCCGCGCGCCAGGCGTCGAACACCGCGGTGACGGTATCGGCATAGGCGGCGAACTCGGCATGGTTCAGGATGGCGGGCTTGACCTCAGCCGCCTCGACCATCGGGGTCAGGTATCCGGGCCGTTCGCCAGGGGCGAAGATGTCGTGGCGCACGGCGGGCACGACCTGCCAGAAGTTCTCCAGCGCATCGACATCGCGCACCGGGATGCCGCCCCTCAGATGCGCCTCGATATCCTGCAGGTCCTCGGGTTCCGAGGCATCGATGTAGCGGGGGATGTTGAGATTGAAGTCGTTCTTCTCGATTTCAGCCAGCGGGACCATCCGCGAGTATTTGTCGATCTGCGCCTGCTTGGTGAAGGCGTCGACGATCTTGTGGATGTCCTGGCTGCGCAGACGGTTCTTGTTGCCGTCCTTCACGAATCCCCGGGAGGCGTCGATCATGAAGATGCCGGTGCGGGCCTGGGCATGCTCCTTATCCAGCACCACGATGCAGGCAGGAATACCAGTACCGTAGAACAGGTTGGCCGGCAGGCCGATGATCCCCTTGATGTAGCCGCGCTTGACGATCCAGCGGCGCAGCGTGGACTCGGCGTTGCCGCGGAAGAGGACGCCGTGGGGCAGAATGACGGCGCCCTTGCCGGTGGATTTGAGCGAGGCGATCACGTGGAGGAGATAGGCGAAATCACCGTTCTTCTCGGGCGGACGCTCGCCTTCGACCATGAAGCGGGCGGTCAGGTTGGTCTTGCCCTCGTCGAACACGCCGGTCGACCATGCCTTGTCCGAGAAGGGCGGATTGGCGACCACGTAGTCGAAGGTCTTCAAGCTGCCGTCCGCTTTCAGGAAGTGTGGGGATGAAAGCGTGTTTCCCTTCCAAATTTCCGCGGTCGGACAATCGTGCAGGACCATGTTCATCTTCGCGAGCGCGCGGGTGGCGACGTCCTTTTCCTGGCCATAGATGGTAAGATCATAGGGCGCCTCGTCATGCGCCTTCAGAAGCAGTGAGCCGGAACCGCAAGTGGGGTCGTAGATAGTCTGGTCGGCGCTGCGCGCGGCACCTATCCCGATCACCTTGGCCATGATCCGCGACACCTCGGACGGGGTGTAGAACTGCCCCTTGCTCTTGCCCGACTCGGTGGCGAAATGGCGCATAAGGTATTCGTAGGCATCGCCCAGAATATCGTCGCCATCGGCGCGGTTCTTTCGGAAATCCAGTTCCGGCCGGTTGAAGATCGCGACAAGGTTTGAGAGGCGATCAACCATCTCTTTGCCGGTGCCGAGCTTCTCCGGGTCATTGAAGTCGGCAACGTCGATCACGCCCTTGAGGTCGTTCGCCTCGGCCAGGTTGGCGATGATGATGTTGATCTTCTCGCCGATGTCCTTATTGCCGCGCAGCGCGACCATGTCCGCAAAACTGCCGCCTTCGGGGATTTCGATCAGCCCATCCGGGTCGCCGGAATATTTGTCGGAGACGTACTTCACGAAAAGCAATACAAGGACATAATCCTTGTATTGCGAGGCATCCATCCCGCCCCGAAGCTCATCGCAGCTCGCCCAGAGAGAGCTGTAAATTTCCGACTTTTTGACTGCCACGTGGCCCTCGTTCTATTCGTTGGTGCGATCCGCAGCCTGGGGGGCATTCCGAGCTGCCTCGATCGTCTTCAATCGCTCGTATTCTTCAATCGCCATCACTACGACGACTTGCCGCCCATGCTTGGCCACGGCCACTGGTTCAGCTCGGGCGAGATCGATCAGCCGTCCGAAGCCGTACTTCGCGTCTTTCGCGCTCAGGGTCTGCATCTGACTCCCCGCCCTTGGCCTTGCACTTTTGGCCAATTTGGCCCACCGAAGCAATAGGTGTAGCTGCGCGAAATGGACCAAGTCAGGTAGTTAGGTGTGAGCGAAGGTGTTCTTCTGCTCACTCCAGTCGATCGGGAACGGCTCCAGCACCCGCGCCAGCGTCACCTCCGGCGCCTGCTTCCCGTCCAGAATCGCCTCGACGATGTCGGGCGCGAGTAGGGTCAGGCGCAGGACGCGGGTCATGTAGGACGGCGCAATGCCCTCGCGCTCGGCCAGTTCAGCGATGGTGGCGAACTCACCCGACTCGAGCATCCGCTTCCAGCGGAAGGCGCGGGCCAGCGCCTTGACCAGCGTGCTGTCCGGTGTGCGTTCTGGTCGGACACGGTCGGGCATCTGCATCTCCTTCCGCCCGCCGCGTTTCACGATGCGAAACGGAACGTGGAGCGTCACCGTCTCGGGGATCGGCGTGCCTCGGGTCATGCAGCCGCCCCCATGTCTCCAGCCAGCATCTCGCGCGTGAGACCGCCGAGCCCATCCATACGAAGCCGGACGTTGAGCCCATCCCTGCCGATGTCGACGCGCTCGACCAGCAGCGCCACGATGCGTGCCTGTTCGGCGGGGAATAGTTCGTCCCACAGCGGGTCGAGCTGCTGAAGCGCTGCCCGTGCGTCGGCCTCGGTGATCTCCTCTTCCTGCGCCCAAGCCGCTCTCAACGTGCTCGCCACGATCTCGGGCTGGCGAAACACGGCGCGAAGCTGGTCGAACACCGCCGCCTCGATATCACCCGCGGGCACGCGGCCGACCGGGCACGACCCAGCGCCATGCTTCAGCACCGTCTGGCTGACGTAGTAGCGGTACAGCCGGTCGCCCTTACGCGTATGGGTCGGCGAGAAGGCCGCGCCGTCTGGGCCGTAGAGCAAGCCCTTGAGCAGCGCAGGCGTGTCGGCGCGGGTGCGGGCCGCGCGTTTCCGGGGGCTCTCCTGCAGGATCGCATGGACACGGTCCCACGTCTCGTGGTCGATGATGGCGTCGTGCTCGCCGGGATAGCTGTCGCCCTTGTGCACTGCCTCGCCGATGTAGGCGCGGTTGCTGAGCATCCGGTAGATGTATTTCTTGTCGATCCGGTTGCCGCGCGGCGTCCGAAGTCCCCGCGTGCCGACCTCCCGCGCCAGTTCCGTGCAGGACCCGATCTCGAGGAAGCGGGCGAAGATCCAGCGGACATGCGCGGCGCATTCCTCATCCACGACCAGTTTCCGGTTCTCGACGCGGTAGCCGTAGGGCGGCACCCCGCCCATCCACATGCCTTTCTTGCGAGAGGCGGCGACCTTGTCGCGGATCCGCTCGGCGGTCACCTCGCGCTCGAACTGGGCGAAGGACA
>NZ_CAMYLS010000033.1 GCF_947259345.1 uncultured Maricaulis sp.
CCCCTCCGTCTCGCCCCGGCGGGCGATCCACCTCCCCACGGTGTGGGGAGGAAAGGCGGAGCTGATACTCGCCGCCCCATTTTTCCCGGACGCGCCTCGGCGCGATCCGGGATCTACCGGAAACGCTTTGCCTGAAGGGTCGCTCGGTGGGTCCCGGGTCTTCGCCCGGAAAAAATGGGTGGGGGTGGGCGCCGCACCCTCCGATCCGCTGTGCTGCCTTCCTTCTCCCTGGGGAGACGGTGTCGCGGAGCGACGGATGAGGGGGGATCAGCACCCAGGCACCGGGATGTCCCCCTCACCCGGCCTTCGGCCACCCTCTCCCGGGGAAGAGGGATTGGCGGGGCCTCCTTTTTCCCCACAGAGCGGGGAGGAAAGAAGACGCTCAAACCGGCTCGCCATGATTCCCGAACGCGCGTCGGAATGGGCTTTGCCGAATAGTGCGCATACCCAACCCAAACTTGCACCGCAGCATCAATCCCCTAACCTCGCCTCACCTTGTTGTTTGTGTTGGGGATTCGGTCATGACGTTGTTTCTTGGGGCTACCAGATCGGCGTCTGTGCCGGTGCATTTGATCGGCTTTCATGTCGCTGCGGACGGGACCCGGCTTTATGACCGGCTGGCCCTGGTGATCGAGGCCGATGGCCGGGTTTCGGGCCAGGTCGACCGGATTGCCGAGCGTGATGGGGTGCCGCGTCCGGCCGAAGCGCGCGGAATGGTGATGGGTGAACAGCTCGCCCTGATGCTCGAATTTTCCGATGGATCAACGACGACCGAGGCCGGCGTCATGCTCGACCTGGCGCCGGAGGCCCGGCGGCATGGGGCGGCGCTGGTGGGGCGGATTGCCGGTCAAGCGGCGCCCGATGCCTCAAGCGATGGCGAATCCGCCCCCACAGTGCAACCCTATGTCATGGCCCATGCCCCGGCGGCGCGGCTCGATCGCTCACCCACCCATGGCTGGGGCACGGTGCTGGAATTACCGGTCGCCGCCGGTGAGACGGTGTTGGGTATATTCGGACCGATCGGTGCGCGCCAGACGCCCTATTCTTTCCGCACCGATGATGATCGCCATGTCGAGCCGACCGGATACGGGCATTTTGTCAATCATGCCTGCGAGCCGAGCTGCGAGATCGTCTATGACAGCGAGACCGCCCTGCCGACCCTGGTGGCGCTGCGTGATCTGGCGGCGGGTGAGGAAGTGACCTTCGACTATACGCGCACGGAAGGCGATCTGGCCGGTGCGTTTGACTGTCGCTGCCCGGCCCTGGTTCACAAGGTCTGACCCGTCTCAGTCGTCGCTGAAGCGGACGCGGATGGGGGCGCGGCGTCCCGGTCCCTGCATGGCTGTGCGGACCCGTGAATTGAAACGCAGATTGGTCATCATGACCTGATCGTCGAAGGTTTCGGCGAGCAGGTCATTATCGACGATGAAGCTGGCCTGGTCGGTCGGCACGTCGGCGGTGAAATAGATCCAGGCGAATTCGCCATCGAGCTCGGCACCGATATAGCGCAGCTCCACCAAATCGCCCTCACCGCTCGCCATGCGAAAGAGCGGGCCGACATAGGCACCGACCGCGGCCAGACCGGCCTCGGTGGCGAGATATTGCTCGGAATCCTGTTCGGTCCGGCCGAGGGCTTCCATCAGATCATGGGTATAGACGCGATGGATAATCTCCATCTCGTCGGTGCGTTCATTGACGGCGATCTCGGTGACGCCGGCATGCATGCGATGGGCGAGCGACGGGGCTGTCACAAGCGACAGCCCCGCCAATGCGGTCAGGAGGGTCAGCGTGATACGCATGCGGCGCTTGCCCTCCCTTTCACCTATTCCGGACGCGTACGGACGCTGTCGCGCGTCACGCGCTGGTCCATATCGTCCATCTGGCTCGACGGGTTGGAGCTGGAGCGATAGAGCTCCAGACGCGTCGGTTCGATGCGCGGCGGATAGTAATTGTCCGTTCGGTCGGCATCGGCGGTCTCGCGCAGCGGGTCGAGCTCGACCGAGACGACCTGGCGGTCGGTGACATAGGTCCAGGTGACATTGCGCGGATCATAGCGCCAGACCTCGGCCGGAATGCGGACCAGATCGGTAGTGCCATCCGCGAAGGTGAATTCGAGGATGATCGGCATCACGACGCCGCCTTCATTGGTAAAGTCGAGATAATAGACGCGGTCACCGCTCTCCAGGATGTCCTGTTCCCAGTCCTCGATCTCGCCCTGGAAGCGTTCAAAGGCCTCGCGCTGGCGCTCGGTGACCGTGAAGGGGTCATTGCGCGAGTAAAAGTCCTGCACTTCCGGATTGCGATCGGCATAGGTGACAATGCCCTCTTCCGCATTGCGCTGCGGGGTGAGGTTTTCGCGAATCTCGGTGTCGTCCGCGCGCTCCAGCAAGCTCTCAACAGCCGGATCCTCGGTGTTGAATGTGCCTTCGATCACGCGGTCGAGCGAGATGTCGACATGGTCCGTGGAGTAGAACCAGCCACGCCAGAACCAGTCGAGATCAACGCCGGACACTTCTTCCATGGTGCGGAAGAAATCGTAAGGCGTCGGACGACGGAAACGCCAGCGCTCGGAATAGGCGCGGAAGGCGTCGTCGAAGAGCTCGCGGCCCAGCACCGTCTCGCGCAGCACGACCAGCGCGGTAGCCGGCTTGCCATAGGCGTTGGAGCCGAACTGAAGGATCGAGTCCGACTGGGTCATGATCGGCATCTGCGTGCTCGACGCCATGTAGTCCGTCATCAAGTCGGGATCACCGCGGCGGGAGCGGAAGCCCTCTTCCCAGCGCTGCTCGGCCTGGAATTGCAGGAAGGTGTTGATGCCCTCATCCATCCAGGTCCATTGACGCTCATCCGTATTGACCACCATCGGGAAATAGATGTGGCCGATCTCGTGGATGATCACGCCGATCAGACCGCGCTTGGCGGTGAGTGAATAGCTCAGATTGCCGTCATCATCGACCATCGGACGGCCATAGGAGCCGCCATTGAAGGTGATCATCGGGTATTCCATCCCGCCCTGGGGACCGGCAATCGATTGCGCGACCGGGTAAGGGTAAGGGAAGGCGAACTCGTTATAGACGTCCAGCGTGTGCTCGACGGCGCGGGTCGAATAGGTCGACCAGAGCGGTTCGCTCTCATTGGGATAAAAAGACATCGCCATGACGAGGTCGGGCGCCTCGCCCATCCCGTCCTGCTCGACACCGACCGCGTCCCAGATGAATTTGCGCGAACCGGCCCAGGCAAAATCGCGGACATTCTCGGCCCGGAACTCCCAGGTCGCCATGGACCGGGTGCCGCGGCGCTCATTGGCGCGGGCTTCCGCCGGCGTGACGATGAAGACCGGCTCGTCAGCCGTGCGGGCCTCTTCCAGGCGCTCACGCTGCGGTTGGGTCAGGACCTCATCCGGATTCTGAAGCACACCGGTCGCAGAGACGATAAAGTCCTGCGGCACGCTGATCGAGACGTTATAGTCGCCGAATTCCAGACCGAATTCACCGCGACCGAGGAAAGCCTTGTTGTGCCAGCCCTCATAGTCAGAGAAGACAGCGGCGCGGGGGAACCATTGTGCGATCTGGTAGATGCAGTCAGCACCGGTATCTTCGGTCTCTTCAAAACATTCCCAGCCAGCCCGGCCACCCACGACACGGGTTTCAACGAGACGGTAATCCCATTCAATGGTGAAGGTGACGCTGTCGCCGGTCTCCAGGTCCTCAGCGAGGTCGAGGCGCAGGAGCGTGTCGACAATGGTGAAGTCCATCGGCTCGCCATTGGCGTCCGTGACACCGGTGATGTTGAAGCCGTAGCCATCCTCCTCGAGCATCTGGCGACGCCGCAGGGAGCTGGCGGAGATGCCTTCCGGCATGGAGTCCCCGACACGGCCCGAGGCGCGCCCGCCGCCACCAACCGTCTCGGTCATCACGGCGATGGAATCAGGACGGAAGCGGTTCTGATCGAGCAGGAACCACAGGAAGTCCAGCGTGTCCGGGGCGTTATTGGTATAGGTAACGGTCTCGGTGCCGAAGAGATGCTTGGCCTCTTCATCGAGACGAATGTCGATATCGTAATCGACCTGCTGCTGCCAGTAGTCCGGCCCCGGCGCGCCGGTGGCGCGGCGCTCCCGGTTCGGCGATGGCCAGTCCTCGTCCTCGAGCTGGCGGAAGGCATCACGCCAGTCATTGACGGTCTGCTCAACAGGCTGGGCGACCGCGACGTTGAACGTCGCAGCCGCTGCAGCCAGTGCAATCATGTGAAGTGTACGCATTTTCCCCGTTACCCCTGTTGTGGGACATTGTTCGGAGATTTAGCGCGCGGTCCCGGCGAGGTCACCCCCGCCTTTCCGCATTGTCATGATGCGTGGTGCCACCATCCGGTCAAACCGCCGCGGATGCCTCCATGGCGGGCGGCGGAGCCTGACGGCGTTTGCCCAGGGACATGACCCAGGCCCCAAGCCCGATGAAGAGCAGGAAGAAGCCGGCCAGCACGCCCACGCCCGGAAGGGCACCCAGGGCGGCAAAAACCGCGACGACGACGAAGGTCGACAATAGACGCATGCCCAGGCCGAGGCTGCGTTCCTCCGGCCGGCGATTGAAGATCATGTCGCCAACCGCGATCGCACCGAAGCCCATGCACAACAGCATGAAGGGCCAGAAGATGATCCACATGATCGGGATCAGCAGGATGCCGACAACAGTGATGGCCAGGAGGATGGTCATCATGATCATGAAGATTGGCGACATGGCGAAACTGATGAAGCCGAGAAAGCCGCTGACGACCGGCCGGTCGCGGAAGCGGGCTGCCACCGAAGCACATCCGCCCGGCGCGATCAGGCAGGCGAAGGCCGCCAGCAGGAAGGCCGCCCCCGGAATGAAAAGGCTGAACACGCCCGTCGGGAAGTCGAAACTCGGACCGAAATCGACATGTTCCCAATCCTTGGCGCCGAAATTGAAGCGCTCATATTCGTAATCATAACTGCCGAAGGTCGCGCCGTCGGCAATGACCGGATCGTGCGAGGAACGAATGCGCAACTCACCGGAAATCTGCGTGCCGTCGAGAACATAGACCTCTTCCGCCAGGACTTCGACATCACCCAGAAAGGTGCCGGAGAGGTGGATTTCGCCGCCTTCGATATCGACTGCGCCACCGATCTGGCCCTCCAGGTGAACTTCACCACCGACGATCTCGGCCTCGCCGGCGATATTGCTGGTGCGACCGGTTTCGATATAGCCGCCTGCCAGTTTGGCATCCCCGCCAATCTGGGCTGTGACTTCAAGATGACCGGATGCGGCGTTCAGCATGCCGCCAATTGTCCCGCCGACACGGCTGTCGCCACCGGCGAAATTGGCATCGCCGGTTACACGGGCGTCGGAATCAACCTCGCCGCCGGCAACATCAAGATCATTGCCGATCGTCCCGGAGACATCGATTTCGCCGCCGACCAGCTGTACCGAACCGCTGACATCGGCATCGACCTGGATGCTTCCGGCAATGCCTTTGATGTCGCCATCAATCTGGCCGCGGACATCCATTTCGCCACCCAGGAAGATGACGTCATGACTGCTGCCTTCGACATTCACCTCGCCGCCGATGACCTGAGCGGTCGCGGCACCGGTGAAAAGGGTAATGGCCAGCCCCCCGGCCATTACCATTCTTCGCATCATATTGATGTTCATTGTTAAATCTCCCTGCGCCCCCCGGCGATCAGGTCAGGATCAAAACGTTCAAACTGCGCGGATTCAGTCGCCGGTCAAGTCGTCGCAATCGCGACCATTCCGTGGCTGGTAGTCAAGCCCGGAAACCTGCGCACCGGATCGTGTGACTGGCGGATTTTCCGACCAGACTGTCAGGCTTCCGCGAACCCGGGCCGTTTCAGTGAAAACGACGTCGATCGCGCAGATCCGGCCGCCATTTTCCAGCGACCCGCTGATCTCGACCTGGCCACGATCCCGGTTTCGCCGATTACGGTTGAGCTCCTTGGCAGAGACAAATGTGACCGGTCCGGTGGCTTCACCTGTGAAACGGATTTCTTCAGCGTGGGCGTGAAGTTCGTCCCCGAACCAGCCACCGACCGTCATCTCGCCGGCAGCCAGGGCCGCCTCGCCATCAACACGACCGGAAAACTCGATTTCGCCACCGGCCAGATTGAGGTCGTCACCGACATCGGCCGCAAAGGTAATTTGGCCACCGGCAATCGAGGCCTCGCGACCGATACGGCCGGAATAATTGATATCGCCACCGGCAATGGAAACATCGCCGCCGACTTCGAGGTCATCGGCATCAATATCGCCAGCCACCAGGCTGAGATCGCCGCCAATGCGGCCACGCAAATTCATGTCGCCAGCGAGCCGACTGTAATCTCCGTCACGGTCCAGGACGACATAGCCGTCGACAGTCCGTGCGCCATGGCCACGCAGCATTTTGCTGTCATCTTCACCATCGACCACGATTACGCAGCCTGATGTCATCAGCGCGGTGGTCAGGGCCGAAGCGGCCAGCAGGACCTTTTGCATGTCAGTCTCCCGTTTAGGTCGGGGCATTCGAAACCCCGGTCAGACGCTCCCCAGCGTTGAGTGGAAGCTTACATTATCGAATTTCGATATCAACCACTTTTTCCGTTTTTCGATAAATTATTTCCGTATATCGCGATGTCGCCTGTGCCAAAGCGATGTGAATCATTCCTCCCCCTTCCCTATGCGTCAGCCAGGCGTAATATCCGTGATCAAGCAAGCGCTCACGCAAGATGAGCGTTGATGGGAGGATTATATGGCTGACATGACAGCCGCCGGCGACATGCCGGCCAGAACCGCTGCAACGGACCCCAATGGTCCGGAAACTGGTGCGGTTTTCAACGGACCTGACTTCAACCTCAACAGAATCCGGAAATCGGTTTTTGCCGCCCTGCTTGATTCAAAGCGCCGGTACGGCAGCAAGAAACTCGCTGCCGTCGATGCGGACGGTCGCGAACTGACCTTCGGAGACCTGACCAAGGCCGTCTTCGCGCTCGGCCACGCCCTCAAGGCCGGAACTGAAAAAGGCGAAGCGGTGGGCGTGCTGCTGCCCACCGGTGTCGGCGCCATCATCTCCTTCTATGCCGTGTCCGCCTACGGACGCGTCCCCGCCATGCTCAATTTCACCGCTGGTGAGCGGGCGCTGAAGGCCGCCTGCCGTGCCTGCAAGGCCAAGCGGATCGTGACAGCGCGCCGTTTCATCGAACTCGGTGAACTCGAGGAGCTGGAAGCGGCACTGAAGGAAGATCACGAACTGATCTATCTGGAAGATGTGCGCGAAAACCTGTCGATGATGGACAAGGTCGCCGCCGCCATTGGCATGGTTGCCCCTTTCCTGGTGCGCGCCCATCCCGATCCGGACAGCCCGGCCGTCTATCTCTTCACCTCCGGCACGGAAGGTGACCCCAAGGGTGTCGTCCTCAGCCATGCCAATCTTCTGGCCAATGTGGAACAGGTGCGCGACCATATCCGCATCCTCCCCACCGATATCCTGTTCAACCCGCTACCGACCTTCCACTGCTTCGGGCTGACCGGCGGGGTTCTGGTGCCGCTCGGCCTCGGCGTGCCGGCAATCTGTCACCCCACCCCGCTCCAGGCGAAAACGATCGTCAAACGGATTGCCGAGACCAAGGCGACCATCCTGTTCGCCACCGACACCTTCATGAACCAGTATGCGCGCGCCGCCGATGAGAATGATTTGTCATCCCTGCGCATGGCGGTGTGTGGAGCGGAGCGGGTAAAGGACGAGACCCGGTCCTCACTGCGTCGGCGCTTCAACCTCGAGATCGTCGAAGGCTATGGCCTGACAGAGGCGGCGCCCGTCTTTTCGGTCAATCAGCCGGATAATAACCGCCCTGGCACAGTCGGTCAGATCATGCCTGGCTGTCAGGCCAAACTGGTGAAGGTCGACGGCATCAGTGAGGGCGGACAGCTCCACATCAAGGGCCCGAACATCATGAAGGGCTATATCCGCCCGGATGCCCCGCTTGTGCTCGACCCGCCGGCCGATGGCTGGCACGACACGGGCGATATCGTCTCGATTGACGAGGATGGGTATATCTCCATACGCGGTCGCGTGAAACGCTTCGCCAAGCTGGGTGGCGAAATGGTGTCGCTGGCCGTCGTCGAGAATTGCGCCACCTCACTCTGGCCGGACAATATGCATGCCGCGGCGGCGATCCCCGACAAGCGCAAGGGCGAGCAGGTCATCCTTCTGACCGATTACGCCAAGGCCGATCGCGCCGATCTTGTCGCTTTTGCGCGCAATCACGGCATTTCCGACCTGGCCATTCCGCGCAAGATCATCCAGGTCGAGAGCATTCCTGTCCTCGGGACTGGGAAGACCGATTACGGCACGGTCCAGAAAACCGTCGAGGCCCTGATGGCTGAAGACGCCAAACCCGTGCCCGAACCGGCTGAATAGGCAATACAGGAAACCGGGGCCTGCCACACACCGCCGGAACAAGAGGGAGCTGGACCCGGCGGGCCTTCCTCGCGGAAAGCATGTGTGACAGACCCCGGAGGGGCATGCCGGCATTGATCAGAAAAACGCCGGCATATCTTTGAAAACCTTGTCCTAGAGGTGGTCGCAATCGCGACCGGCAAGCGCCTCATAGGTGAAGCCCTCACCATCCGGGCGACGATCAGAGATCACGCGCAATTCGCCTTCGATGCGTGCGCCGCGCCGTATCTCGACTTCCGCGGCGCAAATGGTGCCGCCCTGCTGCAGTCGCCCGGACAGTTCTACCCGGCCATTACCGCGATCGCCCCGACCATGCCCGCGCACATGAACCGGGCCGGCAATGTCCGCCCGGAGCGTCATGCGGCCGCCATCCATTTCCAGGCCACCGCCAATATCGCCGTCCAATGTGATGCGCCCGGCAGCCACGACGACATCACCGCGAATGATGGCATCCACATAGCCGGTACCGGCCTCAATCGCGGCATCGCCATCCACTTCACCGGTAAAGCGCACGCGCCCCCCGGCTGCGCTCAGATTGCCGCCGACGCGGGCATTGGAACGCACGCTGGCGCCGGCCAGGTCGAGATCACCGCCGACACGGCCATCTGCGCCGACCAGCATGCCGGCAAATTCGGCATTGCCTGGGACATCCACATTGCGGGAGGCCACCAGGCCCGCCGATTCAACAGAACGCCCCTCCCCTTGCCCGGACACCGAATAGGTGCAGGCAGACAGTGCGATGGCCGCGGTGGCGGAAAGCAGAATTCGGGTCAGCATGGCATCCTCGCTTGGGCTGTGTTGACCCTTGGATGCTGCGCCGATGCTGATTGGATGCAATCAGGCGATAATTATTTCAGCCGTCAGATGTGAAGGGCCCGTCCATAAGCGTCGAGCACGCTCTCATGCATCATCTCCGACAGGGTCGGATGCGGGAAAACGGTGTGCATGAGCTCGGCCTCGGTGGTCTCGAGCTGGCGCCCGACCACATAGCCCTGGATCATTTCGGTGACTTCCGGGCCGACCATATGGGCACCCAGGAGCTCGCCGGTCTTGGCATCAAAAACGGTTTTCACCAGACCCTGGTCATCACCCAGTGCGATGGCCTTGCCATTGCCCACAAAGGGAAAGAGTCCGACTTTCACATCATGCCCGGCTTCCTTCGCCTTGGCCTCTGTCAACCCGACCGACGCGACCTGCGGGTGGCAATAGGTGCAGCCGGGAATATTTCCGGTCTCGAAGGCATGCACATCCTCGCCGGCGATCTTCTCGATACACACGACGCCCTCATGGCTCGCCTTGTGCGCCAGCCAGGGCGGGCCGGCGACATCACCGATGGCGTAAAGACCTTTGACATTGGTGCGGCCAAACCCGTCATTGACGACATGGCCGCGCTCGATTTTCACGCCGAGCTTGTCCAGGCCCATATCCTCGACATTGGCAACAATGCCGACCGCCATGATCACCTTCTCGACCTCGATCATCTCGACCTTGCCCTTGCCGTTCTTGACGTGGACCTTGACGGTCTTGGCCGTTTTCTCGAGCTTTTCGACCTGGGCCGATACCATCAGGTTCAGACCCTGCTTCTTGAAGCTCTTGGCGGCAAAGGCCGAGATTTCCTCGTCTTCCACCGGCAGAACGCGATCCATCATCTCGACCACGGTCACCTCAGCACCCATCGTCTTGTAGAAGCTGGCAAACTCGATGCCGATCGCGCCGGATCCGATGACCAGAAGCGATTTCGGCATGGAGTCCGGCACCATGGCTTCGCGATAGGTCCATATCTTGTCGCCATCCGGCTCGAGGCCAGCCTGGGGAATCGTCCGGGCGCGGGCCCCGGTGGCGAGAATGACGTGTTTGGCGGTGTATGTGTCCTTGCCGACCACGACGGTCGGCGCGTCCGTGCCCTTTTCCAGGGCGGCGCTGCCTTCAATCACCGTGATCTTGTGCTTCTTCATCAGGCCCCCAATGCCGCCGGTGAGCCGCGAGGAGACCTTGCGAGAGCGCTGCACGACCGCCTTGATGTCGAACCCGACCTTTTCCGCCGACAGTCCGAAATCAGCCGCATTCTGCATGAGGTGATAGACTTCGGCAGAGCGCAGCAGCGCCTTGGTGGGGATGCAGCCCCAATTGAGGCAGATGCCGCCGAGATTGTCGCGCTCGACGACCGCGGTCTTCATGCCCAGCTGTGCGGCGCGGATCGCTGCCACATAGCCGCCGGGCCCACCGCCGATTACGATCACGTCGAAAGCGCCTGCGCTCATGGCATCCTCATTTATTTCGCTAGCGAACCAAATTGGGTTCCGGTCCAAGCGGGATACCAGTCAGACCGGTTTGGATCAATCCGCCAAGAAGCGCGCCTGCGCGGAACTGTGGCAGCTATTCCGCCGCTGTCTCGGCAGCGGCATAGACCGACGCCTTCGGCGCGGCCAGAACACGCCGGACCATGGGCTCGAAAAAGGAGAGCGGCTCGCTGTCATAATCAGCCGCAAACGCGGCCTGATCGTATTTGGCGCAAAATTCCTCACAGGCCGCAAAATGCGGATGATCCCGAAACTGCTCGCGCATATCCCGGTCAGCACCGATATGATGGAAGAAGTAATAGCCCTGGAAAATCCCGTGATGGGCCACGATCCAGTGGTTTTCCTCACTGATGAAGGGTTTGAGGATGGCCGCGGCAATATCGGGGTGATTATAGCTGCCGAGCGTGTCTCCAATGTCATGCAGCAAAGCCATGACGACATATTCCTCGTCGCGCCCGTCGCGATGAGCGCGGGTCGCGGTCTGCAGGGAGTGCTGCAGACGGTCGATCGGAAATCCGCCAAAATCGCCGTCGAGCAGCCGCAGATGGTCCAGCACCCGCTCTGGAAGTTTCTTCGCAAACGGACCGAATTGGCTGGCGATGACACCCCAGTCTTCCGCCGTCCCCTCCTCCATCGCAGCGAATTTGGCGCGCGGTGCCTTGTCATTATTCATCGACATCATGACCTCCCGTTTGCCATACCCTGACCTCGAATGCCGGGAAGGACAAGGCGCAGCGACTAGATGTCCTCGATCGTCTGGGTCAGGTCACTGTCCGGATTATCGCCGGTATTGGTAACGCCGGCTTTTTCGATCAGCAGGATATGCACGGTCTCGGTCTGGGTGACCGGACGGTGCCTCACCCCTTTTGGAATGACACAGAGCTCGCCCGGGCCGAGGATGACCGCGTCCTGGCCTTCAATCTCGATCCGCAGGACGCCCTGGGTGACCAGAAAGAGCTCGTCTTCCTCGACATGGCTGTGCCAGTCAAAAGCCCCTTCACCCTTGGCGAGTTTGAGCTCGTAATTGTCCAGCCTGGCGATACGCTTGGGCGACCAGACATCGTCAAATTGGCTGTGTTTTTCGACCAGTGAGATGGCTTCAACGGTCATCGCTTTCTCCCCGACATCGCGACTCACGTATCACTGTCGCCTGTTGCAACGACCCTACCCGCTGAACGGAGCCAGCCAAATGACCGGTATCAGTGATCTCGGCACCTTGCTCGCCGGTCTGCGTCCGGAACCGGATCCGGTGCGCTATGGCTTTGTCACCGGGCCCGACGCAAGCCTCGCGCCTCATGCCGGATCTGCGCTGATGCGCTTTGTCGAAGCAGAAGGCACAACCCTCATCCTGCCCTTCGACACGGCCGAGGCGGCGGGACTGGAGCCGGTCTTCCCCTGTCGGCGCATCACGCTGGCAGTCCACTCTTCGCTTGAGGCGGTGGGCTTCATGGCCAGGATTGCCGCGACACTGGCCGCCGAAGGGATTGGCTGCAATCCGGTGGCCGGCTATTTCCACGACCATGTCTTCGTGCCTGAGGATCGGCTGGGCGACGCACTGGCGGCGCTGAAGGCCCTTGCCCGCGCCAGCGGGCGCGAATTCGATTGACCCCGGCCGTGGGTGGTCGTACCAGCGCGCACCCTGATTGATCGGACCGCAACGCGTGAGTCTTCTCCCTTCCGGCCTGACCGGCCTGCCCGCCTTCGACATCGACACAGTCTGCGAGGCCCTCGCCGGCCCCGGATACGTCGCTGTGCGCCTGACCGACACCGAGATGCTGGCCGCGTTGCGCCAGGAAGCCGAAGCCCTCTGGACCGAAGACGCCCTGACACCGGCCGGCATCGGCCGCGCCGAGGATCACGAGCTGATCGCCCGCGTCCGCCGCGACAAGACGAAATGGCTGGACGGCTCGAGCCTTGGGCAGATCGCCTATCTCGCCTTTGCCGAAGCCCTGCGCCGAGACATCAATGCGCAGCTCATGCTCGGCTTGTTCGCCTTCGAGGCCCATTTCGCAGTCTATGAATCAGGCGGTTTCTACAAACGCCATGTCGACAGTTTTCGCGGCGCCCGGAACCGGGTCCTGTCAACGGTGCTATACCTCAACCCGGATTGGCGCGCGGGCGATGGCGGGCATTTGCGGATATTTGGCGCGGGCAAGGAAATCCTGACCGAGCTGCGTCCGGAATTCGGGACGCTCGCCGTCTTCCTGTCCGAAGACATTCCGCACGAGGTCACGATCTCGCACCGTGAGCGTTTCTCGATTGCCGGTTGGCATCGCTGCAATGATCGCGGCCTCGCGCCGGCACTTCAGGTCCGCGCCCTACCGATTGCGCCCTAGCCGAGTGCCTTGGCCCGCGTTGGCTTGCCGTCAGCGTCGAGCGCGACCATGACATAGTCCGCCTCACCAACCTTGCGGCGTTCACCGGTCATCAAATCCTCGGCTTCTGCCAGGACCGCAATCGTCATGGATGTCCGGCCTACCGAGGCAATCGTGGCGATGACATCGAGCATCTCGCCCTCCCGGGTCGGGGCAATGAAATCGATCTTGTCCGACGCCGCCATACCGACATCACAGCGGGTATGCCGGGAGGCAGCGATATAGGCCGCCTTGCCCATGATCGACATGGCATTGCCACCAAAGAGTTGTCCGAGATGATTGGTGTCGCCGGGGAAAACGAGTTGCAGCGTGCGGGCGTAACCGGGTGGGCTGGCCGCGAATTCCGGCTTGGCGTCCGGCGATGGCGGCAGCCGGTCGGGATTGGTCTTGCGATCGGCCGCGACCATGGTGAAAGCCCCACGTGTGCAGACATGGCGGACCCCGGTCAGCAGGTTTTCGGCGGCCAGTTCGACATCGACGATCATTGACGTCCGGCCGATCATGCGAACCTGGCCGGTCAACTCGACCAGATCACCGACATGGGCCGGGGCGACAAAATCCAGCTTGTCGCAAGACGCCGTCACAAAGGGCCGTCGGGCGTGTCGGGCTGCAATGAGAAAGGCGATCTTGTCCATCTCGGCCATGGCCGCGCCGCCGAAATAACTGCCCTGGTGATTGGTCTAGTGCGGGAAGACCAGGTCGGCGTGACGGATCTCGGCGAGGTGGCGGGGCTGGGTCATGGGCAGATACTCCTTGCGCCTGTCGGTGCGCGGATTCTGCTGCCAGGGCCAGCCCCGCCCTTGTGACGGACGTTAGTCGTCGGACATGGACGCTGCCGTCACGGCGCGAAGGATGCTGGTGTAATCGCGCCCCCCCATGCGGGGTCCGTCAGGGATGTCGGTATTCATCCGGTTGACGATGACAAGATCGAGACTGGGGATGACGGTGACATACTGGCCGCCATAACCGGCCCCAGTATACATGTCCGCTGCGAGCCCGTGATCGTCTGCGACCTGGGCATCGGCCGGACGCCACCACATATAGCCATATCCGCCCATCCAGGGACCGGGCCATCCGGTGTCGGAATAATCAGCCGTGCTCTCCCGCACCCAGTCCGCGGAGAGGATCTGCTCGCCCTCCCATTCGCCCTCTTGCAGGAAGAGCTGGCCGAACAGAGCCGTATCCCGCGCAGAAAGCCGCATGTGATAGGCCGAGAACATCGTTCCCGGCGCGTGTTGGCGATGGGTCTCGAAAACGTCGAAATCGGGCATACAGAGTGGCTCCGCGAAGACACGCAGGAAGGCCGAGTCGTAATTGCGGCCGGAGGCGCGCTCGAAAATATGGCCGGCGACGTTGAAGTCCCAATTATTGTAATACCAGTGCTCACCGGGGGCGAATTCGCCGCGCTCGGGACGCGATTCACGCATCTGCGGGGTTTCGGCGGCAGACGGGATATAAACGCCAGACCGGGCCATGATCACATCGCGCACCGTGGCCGAGCGTTCCTGCTCGCTCAGGCCCACCAGATCATCAATCCCGAGATCTGCAAGACTGGCATCCAGCGATAGTGCTCCGGCATCAACGAGCACCCCGATCATCGCGCTCATCAGGGATTTGCGCAGGGAGTGCACCATGATCAGGCGATCCGTCTCGCCATGCTCGAACACGACCTGTCCGCTCTGGACAACCATCAGGGCCGTCGAGTTGAGTTCATTGGCCAGCGCGTCGAGACTCGCGAGTTCTTCCACTGTCCAGCCCAACTCAGCCGGTGCTGTCGCGGTAGGCAGCGGGTAGGTTTCGCAACGATCATCCTGCGCATGCGCCGTTGCCGTCAATCCGAGTGAAAGCAGGCCGAGCCCTGCAACCGAGCCGGTCATCAATTTCCTGAATGTCATCTATTCCCCCATTTGGTGTGCCGACCGGTCCGGCTGCCGGACAGGTCCTGAGGGTAGAATACGCACCGCGTCCAACGAGAAGTTGGCCGGAAGATTGACCTTCGGTTAGGTGGGGTCTGGGCGCTGACCCCCCTACATCAGCATCGTCATCGGGTCTTCGACATAGGTCTTGAAGGCCTGCAGCCATTTCGCGCCTGTGGCGCCATCGACGACACGGTGATCGCAGGTCAGCGTGACCGTCATCACCATGGCAATCGCCAGCGCGTCATCCTTGACGACCGGACGCTTTTCGCCAGCACCGACCGACAGGATCATGCCCTGGGGCGGATTGATGATGGAGGCAAAGCTGTCGATCCCGAACATGCCCAGATTGGACAGGGAGAAGGTCCCGCCCTGGAATTCCTCCGGCTTCAGCTTGCGATCGCGGGCCCGCGTCGCGAGATCTTTCGACTCGCGGGAAATCTGCACCAGGCCCTTCTGGTCGGCATCGGTGATGATCGGGGTGATCAGCCCGCCCTCAATAGCCACGGCCATGGAAACATCGGCATGCTTGTGGCGGGCAATCATGCCGCCCTCGATCCAGGACGAATTCGCCGCCGGCACCTTCTTCAGCGCCAGGCCCGAGGCCTTGATCAGGATGTCATTGACCGAAACCTTGTCGCCATCCTTCTCGGCGGCGGCATTTACGCGCTTGCGGAAATCCATCAGCGCGTCGATGCGACAATCCACGGTGAGGGGGAAATGCGGGATGTCGCGGAAGCTCTCCGACAGACGCTTGGCCGAGATCTTGGTGATCCCGTCGGCCTTCTCCACATCGTAACGGTCGCGGGCAATGCCATAGGCCGCCAGCGGATCGTCCATGTCGACCGGCTTGGCCGCGGGGGCCTCGGTGGCCGTGGACGCAGAGGCCTTGGACGGTTGCGCATTCTCGACATCGCGCTTCACGATCCGGCCATAGGGACCTGATCCATCGATGGTTTTGAGATCCAGGCCCTTGTCGGCGGCGATCCGTTTGGCGAGCGGGCTGGCCTTGATGCGGTCGCCGTCACGCCTGGACGCACTTTCTGATTTGGCCGGCTTTTTCGGCTCGGACGTGTCCGATTTACCAGTCGCAGATTTACCCTCATCAGGTTTGGCTGACTTGGAATCGGCCTGATCGGCCTTCTTGTTGTCCTTGGCCGGTGCGTCGGATTTTGATGAGCTCGCCTTGTCGAGCGCGCTCTCGTCCTCACCCTCTTCCAGCAGCACGGCGATCACGGCATTGACCTTCACGCCTTCGGCGCCTTCCTCGACCAGTATCTTGCCGACCTTGCCCTCGTCGACCGCTTCAACTTCCATCGTCGCCTTGTCGGTCTCGATCTCGGCAATGACGTCACCGCTCTCTACGGTATCGCCTTCCTTGACGTGCCATTTGGCAAGCGTGCCCTCTTCCATGGTGGGCGACAGGGCGGGCATCAGGATTTCAATCGACATGTTTCAGTCCTCGCCTCAGGCGTCATTGGCGCCCGGTGGGGCCAGTTCAGGGTTGATCTTGGAGACGTTCGTTTCCCAGTTCGCGCCGTCGAATTCTTCGAACCGCAGCTGCAAATTGGCGTCGGCGTCGAGGGCGCGCAGATTGACGCTCCAGCCATCGGGATGCGAGCGCGGCACATAGAAGCTCTTCACGCCGCATTTCGAGCAGAACATGTGTTTGGCTTCATGCGTGCCGAATGTGTAATTCGTCAGGCTCTCCGCCCCGCGTTCGATCTTGAAATCACCCTTCTCGACAATGAGATGGATGAAGCCGGTCTTGGTGCAGATCGAGCAATTGCACGACAGGGCGACGACACTGTCCGGCAGGTTCACGGCAAAGCCGACCTCGCCGCAATGACACTCGCCGTGACGCCAGGATTTCGCTGGAGACGCCATGGACCCTACTCCGCGTAGCAGACAGCCTTGGCTGCCTTCACGATATCATCCACGCCCGGCAGGGAGAGCTTTTCCAGATTGCCGGCATAGGGCAGCGGGACGTCTTCCTGGTGGACGCGGGCGGGCGGGGCGTCGAGATAGTCGAAGGCCTCGGCGGTGACGACGGCCGCGATTTCCGCGCCGACCCCCATCCGGCCCCAGCCCTCTTCGGCACAGACGATGCGATTGGTTTTCTTGACCGATTCCACGACCGTATCGGTGTCGAGCGGACGCAAAGTGCGCAGATCGATGATCTCGGCAGAGATACCGTCCTTGGCCAGGATTTCGGCGGCCTCGAGGGCATAGCCGACCATGCGGCTGTGAGCCGTGATGGTGACGTCCGTGCCTTCGCGGCGCACCTTGGCCTTGCCGATCGGCAGGACCCAGTCCTCCATCTCCGGCACGTCAAAGCTCTCGCCATAGATCAACTCATGCTCGAGGAAGACGACGGGGTTGGGGTCGCGGATGGCGGCTTTCAGGAGACCCTTGGCGTCGGCGGCATCATAGGGCGCGATCACCTTGAGGCCCGGCACATTGGCATACCAGGAGGAATAGTCGTGGGAGTGCTGGGCACCGACGCGGCTCGCTGCGCCATTGGGACCGCGGAAGACGATCGGACAACCCATCTGGCCACCGGACATGTAGAGCGTCTTGGCCGCGGAATTGATGATGTGGTCGATCGCCTGCATGGCGAAGTTGAAAGTCATGAATTCCACGACCGGCTTGAGACCATTGAAGGCCGCGCCCACACCCAGACCGGCAAAGCCGTGCTCGGTGATCGGCGTGTCGACGACGCGTTTGGGCCCGAATTCGGCCAGCAGACCCCGTGTGACCTTGTAGGCGCCTTCATACTCGGCGACTTCCTCACCCATCACGAAGACCGTGTCGTCGCGGCGCATCTCCTCGGCCATTGCATCGCGCAGGGCGTCGCGGACCGTGGTTGAAACCATATCGGTGCCGGACGGAATATCCGGGTCAGAGGCATCCGGATTGGCATAGTCGATGACCGTCGGCTCGCCGGTTTCGCCAGCATCGTCGTCGCCGTCATCGGCCTCATTGTCACCGGCGGCCTCTGCCTCCTTCGCGGCCTCATCCTTGGACGTGTCAGCGCTATCGGCTTTCGGCGCTTCGACCGCGCTGGCGTCCTCACCCTCCTCGGCCAGGATGGCGATCGGCGAATTGACCTTCACATTCTCGGTGCCTTCCGCGACCAGGATTTTGGCGACCACGCCCTCCTCGACCGCTTCGACTTCCATCGTGGCCTTGTCGGTCTCGATCTCGGCAATCACGTCACCGCTCTCGACGGTGTCGCCTTCCTTGATATTCCACTTGGCGAGCGTGCCCTCTTCCATGGTGGGAGAAAGGGCCGGCATAAGGATTTCAATCGACATGGCTCTACCTGTCCTGTGTCAAATCTTGCAAAGCGCCGAAGACCGGCACGGCATCAGCCGTTGGCGGCTTCGGGTTTGTAACGCAGCGCGTGCTCGCGCATCTTTCCGGCGAATTCCATCAACGTGTTCATCGGCCGGATCAGCACTTCGATTCGGGCCATCTGGCCGTCATCATCGAGGGTGATCTTGTCGATCCCGACGAGCCCCTTGCCCTCCACCGTGCCGGTGAATTCGAGCATGAGCTCGTTGCCGTCGACCCATTCCTGGCGATAGTCGAAGCCTTCAACCACCGTGATCACGCCCATCAGGATGTGCAGCAGATAATGCTTGTCCGCCGACGGCTTCCACACGACCGGCGAATGCAGCTCGCAGCCCTCAGCGATGATCGAGGACAGGCGATTGGCATCACGCTCCCGCACCGCCCGGTGCCAATTGTCGAGGAAGTGTTTCACTTGCGGTGTCATTGAATTTCTTTCTTGGTCAGGTCAGACGCGCATTGAGCACAAAGCCAAACGGCAGCGCAATGAAGCCCAAAACCAGCCATCCCACGAGTGTTTTCCAAGCGAGCTTTACCTGGGATCGGGAATGAAGCAGCGAAACGGCATCTGCATCACCAGCTTCGGCCATGGCCTTTAGTGTTTCTCCAGGCGCGACACTCCAGGTCCAGACCGGCGCGGGAACAAGCGCGCTCTTCTCAGACAGGCGTTTTTGAACGAGCCAGCTCCTCAGCATGAAAAAGCCGGTAGCCAGCCAGATCAGTGCCCCGAGGCCCAGATATGCCGCAACCCAGTAGGGCAATGCCGCTACACCTCCACCAGCACATCCGTGTAGAGCTCCGACGGATCGGGCTCGGGGCTCTCCTTGGCGAATTCGGCGGCGTCGCCGACGATCTTCTTCACATCCTTGTCGAGCGCCTTGAGCTCGTCTTCGGATGCGTGCTTGCCCTCGATCAAGCGCTTCTTGATCAGGTCTATCGGGTCATGATGCGAGCGGATATCGTCGACTTCCTCGCGGGTGCGGTATTTGGCCGGATCGGACATGGAGTGGCCGCGATAGCGATAGGTCTTCATTTCCAGAATATAGGGGCCCTTGCCCTCGCGCGCGTGCTTGACGGCCTTCTCGGCGGCGCGCTTGACCGCTTCGACATCCATCCCATCGACTTCCTCGCCGGGAATGCCAAAGGAGATGCCGCGCTTGTGCAGCGCCGTCTCCGAGGAAGCGCGCTTGACCGAGGTGCCCATGGCGTACTGGTTGTTCTCGATCACATAGACGACCGGCAGGTCCCAGAGCTTGGCCATGTTGAAGCTCTCATAGACCTGACCCTGATTGGCTGCGCCATCGCCGAAATAGGCCACGGCAACCTTCTTGTTCTCCTTGTAGCGATCGGCAAAGGCGAGGCCCGTGCCCAGCGCCACCTGGGCGCCGACAATGCCGTGACCGCCATAGAATTGCTTGTCGCGGGAGAACATGTGCATGGAGCCGCCCTTGCCGCGCGAATAGCCACCTTCACGGCCGGTCAGCTCGGCCATGACGCCATTCGGGTCCATGCCACAGGCCAGCATATGAGCGTGGTCGCGATAGCCGGTGATGACCTGGTCACCCTCCTCCAGCGCGGCCTGGATGCCGGTGACGACCGCTTCCTGGCCGATATAGAGGTGACAGAAGCCTGCAATCAGCCCCATGCCGTAGAGCTGACCCGCCTTTTCCTCGAAACGGCGCATCATCAACATCTCGCGATAGTATTGAAGCAGCTCGTCTTTTCCGGCGCCCTTGGCGGCGGATTTCGAGGTGGTGGTCTTGCTTGTGCGCTTGCTAGCCATTAATTCGCACGCGAAATAAAACCTTCGCGCTCCCATCTGACGTTCCTCGCCGCATAGCAGATGCCGCACCGCAGGGGCAAGCGATGAAGCGGAAATTCAATCAGATGGAGAAATGGCGAGAGCACCGGAACCCGTCGCTAGCGACGGGCCTCCGGTTCAATCTCGACGATGAATTCACGCGGGTGGGCGACATTAAGAATGTCGCGGGCGCGTTCCTCGACATAGTCGAGATCGAGACTGTCGGAGCGCAGGCGGGCGGCGGTGACTTCCAGGGCCTCACGCTCGGCGCGGGCGATGGCCAGTTCGGCTTCGGCTTCGGAGATCTCGGTCTTCACGACGATCCAGTTCAGCACGCCCTGCTCGCCCGTCAGTGCGTGATAGCCGAAATAGGCAATCGCGACGGTAAGCAATGCTGTCGTGGAAAAGCGCTTGATCGCGTCCAAACCCGTTCACCCTTGTTGAGACCGGCGCTCATACGCCGTGTTCTTCTACAGCGGTGATTCAACACGATCACACTTTAGGAGTCGTGAATCCGGGATTCAGGACTGGGTAAGGGATTGGACTCAAATGGGGCGAAAACACCCTGTTTTGTCATCCCCGCGGAATGTCCGGCGAAGGCCGGACGCACGGCGGGGACCTATGTGATTGCAGGCATTTCGGTCCCTGACTTGCGCCCCGCCTGCGCGGGGCCTCCATCAGGGATGACAAATCTGAGTGACTAGCTCGCCAGGCCCGAAGAGCCGGCATACATCCCGGTCTCGCCCAGCATGCTCTCGATTCGCAGCAGCTGGTTGTACTTGGCGGTGCGGTCGGAGCGGGCCAGCGAGCCGGTCTTGATCTGTCCGCAATTGGTGGCGACAGCGAGATCGGCAATGGTGGCGTCCTCGGTCTCGCCGGAGCGGTGGCTCATCACCGCACCATAGCCCGAGCGCAGCGCCATATCGACGGCGTCCAGGGTCTCCGACAGCGTGCCGATCTGGTTGACCTTCACCAGGATGGCATTGGCGGCGCCGGTTTCGATGCCCTGGGCGAGGCGCTCGGGATTGGTCACGAAGAGATCATCACCGACCAGCTGGCATTTCCCGTCCAGACGCTCGGTCAGGGCGCGCCAGCCATCCCAGTCATCCTCGGCCATGCCGTCCTCGATCGAGACGATCGGGTATTTGCTGGCGAGCCTTTCGAGATATTGCGCGAAGCCGGCCGCGTCATGGCTCTCGCCCGCGCCTTCCAGCACATACTGACCGTCCTTGTAGAATTCGGTCGAGGCCACATCGAGGGCCAGGGCAACATCTTCGCCCGGCTTGTAACCGGCCTTCTCGATGGCATCCATGATCACGTCGAGCGCCTGCTCGGCCGAGGTCAGGTGCGGGGCGAAACCGCCCTCATCGCCGACATTCGTGTTCAGGCCATCCGCCTTCAGCCGCGCCTTGAGCGCGTGGAAAACCTCGGCGCCACAGCGCAGGGCTTCGGAAAAGCTCGGCAGGCCGACCGGCATGATCATGAATTCCTGGAAGTCGATCGGATTGTCGGCATGGGCGCCGCCATTGATGATATTCATCATTGGCGTCGGCAGGACACGGGCATTCATGCCGCCGATATAGCGATAGAGCGGCAGGCCCTGGACGTCGGCTGCGGCATGCGCGGTCGCCAGCGACACGCCGAGCATCGCATTGGCGCCCAGGCGGGCCTTGTTGGCCGTGCCGTCGAGTTCGATCATCGCTTCGTCAATGCGGCGCTGATCCTCGGCATCCATGCCGGCGATCGCTTCAAAGATCTCGCCTTCGACCAGGTCGCAGGCTTTCTGCACGCCCTTGCCGCCATAACGCTCATCGCCATCGCGCATCTCGACGGCCTCATGCGCTCCGGTCGACGCGCCGGACGGGACGGCGGCGCGGCCGAAGGAACCGTCTTCCAGCAGCACGTCGACTTCCACGGTCGGATTGCCCCGGCTGTCGAGGATTTCGCGGGCGATGATGTCGGTGATGGCGGTCATGAGGGTCTCTTCAAGATAAAGGCGCGTTGGCCGCTTCATAACCAAGGCTGGCGGGGACGCAAGCCCGCGCATGCGGGCAAAACGCCGTGTTACCGCGAACACCCGAAATAAGTGCGGTTCGTGCAGGTCGGATGCCTAGAACAGCCCCTCGACCTCGCCATCCGCATTGAGATGGATGTCCAGCGCCGCCGGTTTCCGCGGCAGGCCGGGCATGGTCATGATCGAACCGCAGACGGCGACCACGAAACCGGCGCCGGCGGACAGCCGGACTTCGCGCACCGGCAGCTCATGGCCTTCCGGCGCCCCGATCAGGGCCGGGTCAGCGGAGAAGGAGTACTGGGTCTTGGCCATGCACACGGGCAGATGTCCGTATCCGGCCTCCTGCCAGCGCTCCAGCTGCAAGCGGGCCGATCGCTCGAAGGTGACCGCACCGGCGCGGTAGATTGTACGGGCAATCGTCTCGATCTTGTCGACGAGGGAGAGATCATCGCCATAAAGCGGCGCAAACCGGCTGGTCCCGGCCTCCACGAGCTCACTGACGGCCTCGGCGAGCGCTTCGGTCCCCTTCCCGCCCTCGGCCCAGTGGCGCGCCAGCACGGCCTTCACGCCGCGCGCCTCGCAATAGGCCTGGACGGCAGCCACCTCGGCCTCGCTGTCCACGGTGAAGTGATTGATCGCCACCACGACAGGTACACCGAACTTGGCCAGGTTCTCGATATGACGGCCCAGATTGGCGCACCCGGCCTCGACCGCGGCGACATTCTCGGTGCCGAGCTGATCCTTGGCGACCCCACCATTCATCTTGAGCGCCCGGATTGTCGCCACCAGCACCGCCGCTGACGGCTCCAGCCCGCCCTTGCGGCATTTGATGTCGAAGAATTTCTCCGCGCCCAGATCAGCGCCGAAGCCAGCCTCGGTAACCACATAGTCAGCCAGGCGCAGGGCCGTGTCGGTCGCGACCAGCGTATTGCAGCCATGGGCAATATTGGCGAAGGGGCCGCCATGGATGAAGGTGGGCGTGTGTTCGAGCGTCTGCACCAGGTTGGGCTGGAAGGCATCCTTGAGAAGCACCGTCATCGCGCCGGCCGCGCCGATATCGGCCGCCGTGACACGGGTCCGGTCGGCACGCTCGCCAATAACGATCTTGCCGAGGCGGTCCTCCAGATCGGCCAGATCACGCGCCAGACACAGAATTGCCATGACCTCGGAGGCAACCGTGATGTCAAACCCGCCTTCGCGCGGTGTGCCATGGGCCGGGCCGCCCAGCCCGGTGACCAGATTGCGCAGGGAGCGGTCATTCATGTCGATGACCCGCTTGAGGGCGATGCGGCGGGTGTCGATCTCCTGCTCATTGCCCCAATGCACATGATTGTCGATCAGCGCGGCGAGCAGGTTGTGGGCGGAGGTGATGGCGTGAAAATCGCCGGTGAAGTGGAGATTGATATCCTCCATCGGCACGACCTGGGCCTTGCCACCGCCGGCCGCTCCGCCCTTCATCCCGAAACACGGACCCAGCGAGGGCTCGCGCAGGCAGATGGCGACCTTCTTGCCGATCCGGGACAGGCCATCGCCCAGACCGACCGTCGTCGTGGTCTTGCCCTCGCCGGCCGGGGTCGGGCTGATCGCGGTCACGAGGACCAGCTTGCCGCGCGGGCGATCCTGAAGGGTCGCGATATAATCCCCGGAGAGCTTGGCCTTGGAGCGGCCGAAGGGAATGATGGCGTCGTCGGGGATGCCCAGCGAAGCAGCAATCTCGGCCATGGGCTTCAGGCTCGCTGCGCGAGCGATTTCGATGTCGCTGGTCATGTCATCCCCTGTGTTTGCTGTTCAGGCAGTGTGGGGATGTTGAACACGCTTGCAAGCTGTCGAAGATTTCGCCCGGGACGTAGACTTTCAAAGCCATCGAGACAAAGAAAAACGCGCCGGGTGATGACCTGGCGCGTTTTCTTTTCAGACCTGTCGACCGGCGAACCGGTCAGCCGGAAACGACTCAGTCGTCCTTCGGCTCGAGGATCTGGCGACCGCGATACATGCCCGACTTCAGGTCGACATGATGCGGACGGCGCAGTTCACCGCTGTCCTTGTCTTCGATATAGACCGGGCTCGACAGGGCGTCGTGGGCCCGGCGCATGCCGCGTTTGCTCGGCGTCGTTTTTCTTTTAGGGACGGCCATTGAGCCTCTCCAGCGCTATGAATCAGTGGTCGGGCCAGCTTTCACCAACCGTTCGAGCCGCGCCGTATACAGGCTTAATTGACCCGTTGCAAGCATGGCGGGCGACCTCTTGCAGGCCGTCGCCACCTGATTGTCAGCCGCGCCCGGAAAAGCCGACCGATCCACCCATCGTGCTGCGAGAATGCTGACGGGTCGGATTGCCCTCAACCCGGATCGAGGCGCCCATGGATGCCGACGCATCCGCCGCTTCGCTCGCATGCACGGACAGGCTCGCCCCGGTAGACGCATCGGCTTCGACACGCTCACAAATGAGGCTGGCGGCGCGCAGGCTGGCGCCGGTCGAGGCGTCATATTCGACCTCACCGCAAACACCGCTCAGGCGCGCGCTGGCACCGGTGGAGATGTCGACATCGAGCACCGGCGTGTCGATGCCGCTGACCTCCGCACTGATACCACGGCCAAATTCCAACTCGCGCATGGCGGCGGGTATCGTCACCTGCACGACCACATCCAGGCTGTGGCGGCGCGAGAACCATCCGCTGTCCTGGTCGAGCTCGAGCTTGCTGCCATCGACCTCGGCTTCGATCTCACCGAAATCATCGGCATCGCCGATCAGTTCGACCGACCAGGTATCGCCGGCAACCACGACCAGCTCATAGCCGCCATTCGCGTCAATGGAGTCAAAACCGCTCAACTCGCGGACTTCGCGATCCTGGGCGAGCCCGGGTGCAGCCAGACACAAGGCGGCCAATGAGGCGCCAGCCAGCTGGGTGAGACGATGTGTGCGCATGGAATTCTCCTGATCTGCCCCGCCTGACAAATAGCGGAATTTCTCCTTCGATGCGCGTGACAATCGGTTTAGATGCAAACGGGCACACACCAGTGCAGCGCGATGCGAGGGTCACAGCATGAAGACCGACGAGTTTCGGACCTGGTCACGACGCATCGCGGACTGGACGGCAGACTACCTGGCCGGCTTGCGCGACCGGCCGGTACGCGCCCGGGCGCAACCGGGCGAGGTCTTCGATGCCTTGCCCGCGACGCCGCCGGAGACGCCGGTGGAGATGACCGAGATCTTTGCCGATTTCGAACGCCTCGTCCCCGATGCCATGACCCATTGGCAACACCCGCGCTTCTTTGCCTATTTCCCCGCAAATGCCGCACCGGCCTCCATGCTGGCCGAACAGCTCGTCACCGCGATGGCGGCACAATGCATGCTCTGGCAGACCTCACCGGCGGCGACCGAGATGGAAACCCGCATGATCGACTGGCTGCGCCAGGCACTTGGCCTGCCGGAGGGCTGGCGCGGGGTGATCCAGGACAGTGCGTCTTCGGCGACCCTCTCCGCCGTCATGACGATGCGGGAGCGGGCACTGGACTGGCGCGGCATCCGGGCAGGCCTCAGCGGCGAACCCGCGCCACGCATCTATGCCTCGGCGCAAACGCATTCCTCGGTCGACAAGGCGTGCTGGGTCGCCGGGATCGGACAGGACAATCTGGTCAAGATTGCCACGACGGACGATTACGGCATGGATCCGGACGCCCTGCGGGCCGCGATCCAGGCCGACCGGGCAGCCGGGCACCTCCCCGCCGGTATCGTGATCTGTGTGGGTGGCACCTCCATTGGCGCCAGCGACCCGATTGCGGCCATAATCGAAGTTGCGCGCGAGGAAGGCCTCTACACCCATATCGATGCCGCCTGGGCCGGCTCTGCGATGATTTGCCCGGAATTGCGGCCCATCTGGGCCGGGGCCGAGCAGGCCGACTCAATCGTTTTCAATCCGCACAAATGGCTCGGCGCCCAGTTTGATTGTTCGGTGCAATTCCTGAAGGACCCAACCGGCCAGCTCAAATCCCTCACCCTGCGTCCGGATTATCTCGAAACGCCGGGCATGGATGATGCGGTCAATTATTCCGAATGGACCATCCCGCTCGGCCGCCGTTTCCGGGCCCTCAAACTCTGGTTCCTGATCCGCGCCTACGGGCTGGAGGGCCTGCGCCAGCGCATCCGCAACCATATCGCCTGGTCAAACGAGGCCTGCGAAGCCATCCGCGCCCTGCCCGGCCTCGAGATCGTCACCGAGCCCCGCTTCAGCCTGTTCAGCTTTGCTTGTGTGGCGGGCGATGAAGCGACCGCGGCCCTGCTGGAACGCATTAACGCCGACGGCCGCACCTACCTCACCCAGACCCGCCATGACGGCCGCTATGTGATCCGCTTCCAGGTCGGGCAGTTTGACTGCACGCAGGCGGATGTGATGACGGCTGTGCGGGTGATCGGGGAGTTGGGGGGAGAAGACTAACCTTGTCATCCCCGTCGGATGTCCGGCGAAGGCCGGACGCAGGACGGGGATCTAACTCTCAGATAGATATAGGTCCCGGACTTGCACCCGGCCTTCGCCGGACATCCATCCGGGATGACAATCCAGGGCGTGAGGCGCCCGGCCCTTAAACCATTCGGCTCTGGTGCAGCGCCGCCGCAATAAAGCTGGCAAACAACGGGTGCGGCTCGAAGGGGCGTGATTTGAGTTCCGGGTGGAATTGCACGCCGACGAACCAGGGATGGTCCGAAATCTCGACGATTTCCGGCAGGACGCCATCCGGTGACAGGCCGGAAAAGGTCAGGCCGCAGGCTTCCAGCTTGTCCTTGTAAGCAACATTCACCTCATAGCGATGACGGTGACGCTCCTCGATATGAGCCTGGCCGTAGATCTCGCGAACCTTCGAACCGTCCTTGAGAACCGCCGGATAGGCGCCCAGGCGCATCGTGCCACCCATATCGCCATCGGCGGAGCGGGTCTCGACCTCATTGCCGCGCGTCCACTCGGTCAGAAGACCGATCACGCTCTCGCCCTTGTCGGAGAATTCCGACGACACGGCATCGGTTACGCCAGCGAGATTGCGGGCCGCTTCCAGCACCGCCATCTGCATGCCGTAGCAAATCCCGAAGAAGGGAACCTTGCGCTCGCGGGCAAAACGGGCCGCGGCGATCTTGCCTTCAACACCGCGCTCGCCGAAGCCGCCCGGGACAAGCACGCCGTGCACGTCTTCCAGCGGTTCGAACGGGTCGTCCTTTTCGAACTGCTCGCTGTCGAGCCATTTCAGCTTCACCTTCACCCCATTGGCGATACCACCATGGGCGAGCGCTTCAATGAGGGATTTGTAGGCGTCGAGCAGGCCAACATATTTGCCGACAACACCGATCGTCACTTCGCCATCGGGATTGGCGATGGTGTCGGAAATGCCTTCCCAGCGCGTGAGATCGGGATCCGGTGCGTCGTCGATCCCGAAGCAGCGCAGGATTTCCGTATCCAGGCCCTGGCGGTGATATTCAAGCGGCACGTCATAGAGCGAGGCCGCATCACGGCCCTCGATGACAGCGCTTTCCTTGACGTTGCAGAACAGGCCGATCTTGCGCTTGTCGCCCGGCGGAATCGGGATCTCGCAGCGACACAAGAGGATATCCGGCTGGATACCGATCGAGCGGAGCTCTTTTACCGAGTGCTGAGTCGGCTTGGTCTTCATCTCGCCGGCCACCTTGATGAAGGGCAGCAAGGTAACATGCAGGAAGACCGCATTGCCCTCGCCCAGCTCCTGGCCGAGCTGTCGGATCGCCTCGAAGAAAGGCAGGCCCTCGATGTCACCGACCGTGCCGCCGATCTCGCACAGCACGAAATCGACATCACCGGCGTCGGAGAGGACGAATTGCTTGATCTGGTCGGTGACGTGCGGAATGACCTGCACGGTCGCACCGAGATAGTCGCCACGGCGCTCGCGCTCGATGATGCGCGAATAGATCCGGCCCGTGGTGATATTGTCGGCCTGGCTCGCCGCAACGCCGGTGAAGCGTTCATAGTGGCCGAGATCGAGGTCAGCTTCGGCCCCGTCATCGGTCACATAGCATTCGCCATGCTGGTAGGGCGACATCGTGCCCGGATCCACGTTGAGATAGGGGTCCAGCTTGCGCAGGCGGACTTTATATCCACGCGCCTGAAGCAGGGCTCCGATAGCGGCTGAAGCGAGGCCTTTTCCCAAGGAGGAGACCACGCCGCCCGTAATAAAGATATATCGCGGCATGGGCCGTCTGATTATCCCAGATTCGGACGCGTCGGAAGACGCGAGTTGAAATATGTGATGATTAAATGAGGAAGGACTAGCCGTCCGTCGGCACCGGAGCGCCACTTTCCTCTTGTTCGACAATGCCGGTCGCCGGATTGTCGATCTCGGTTTCGAACACGCTATTCCCCTCCGCCGTGACGCCCGTCACGATGGCAAGCAGGATCGAATTGCCGATGAAGACCGCGGCCAGCACCATCGTGGTCCGGGTCAGGATATTCGCAGCTCCACGGCCGGACATCATGCCGCCGCCACCACCGCCACCGCCGATACCCAGCGCCCCGCCTTCCGACCGCTGCAGCAGGATGACGCCGATGAGACCAAGGGCGACCAGGAGCTGGATGATCAAGAGGACTGTGGTCATGAATACCGCCATGTGTCAGGCCGCACCGCCCGGTCAGGCGGCTCGGCCGTGGATATAGGGAGTTTCCGGAGCGGTGTCAGCACCGCCCGGTCACATGGCGGCGCGTTTTATATCAGGCGCACCGTCTTGGCCAGCATCGTCTGCGGTTTCCGCTGCGGCCTGTTGCGCGGCGATCTCGGCCTTTCGCTTGGCGGCTTCGGCGCGAGCCTGCAGGCGCTTGCGCAGATTGGAGACTGTGCGGCCGATCTCGTCCTTCGAGCGCTCGATCGTGTCGCCATTGGCAAAGGCGGCATAGGTACCCATGGCCAATTCCTTGACCAGTTTCAGAACCCCCGAGTCGGCATTGCGACCATCCCCAAGGACAGCAATCTGATCGATCAGGGCCGCAGCGACTTCTGTCGCCTCGCGGCGCCCCGCGCGCAGGACATGGGCTCTCAACTCACGCGCCGCCCGCTCGAGATCCTTGACGTCGAGGGCAACCGGAACCTTGCCCTGCTCGCTATTCTTCGAGGCTTCCAACTCGACCGAGATGACAATGCGCATGGCCACGCGGCGCACGCGCTCGGCCGTAACGGCTTCACGCGCTTCGCGCACCCATTGCTGGCCGTTGTTCAGCGCCTCTTCATCGTTCTCGACGGTCGCTTTCAGGAAATTCGGGACGGTAATCGGCGGAGCGTCCGTTGCGCGCTCAGTGTCCTTGCGGCGATCCGGGCCGATATAGTCGGAAGTGACGATGAAGTCCTTGCGGCCCTTGATCAGGGTCTTGACCCGCTCTTCGGCGAACATGGTCGAGAATGGGCGGACGATGACATCGTCGGCACCGCATTCAATCGCCTTGCGGATATGGCCCGTATCGCGACTCCAGGTCGTCAGGAGCAGCACGACGAAGGGGTTAGAGCCCACCTCGCCCCGACGGATCGATCGCACCAGGTTGAATATGTCCGTATCGGTCGCGCTCGATTCCGCGACGATCAGGGTGTGAGCGCCCTCCGCGATTCCATTCTTGAAATCGGTCAGGGACGCGACGCACTCGATCTGGCGAAAGCCGATCTCGAAGAGCGCGTATCGCGTCGTCCGCTGATTGACGTGAATGGGGTCGAAAAGCAGGACGGAAGCCCGGGTGTAGTCGATATCGGCCATACTCGGTTCGGCTCCACAAGCGGCGAAACAGGAAACTAGGAATATCGACCCTGCCGCAAATAGGTTTCGATCCGCTTACCGAAGTGGTTCGGATTTGCGACTGACGGCCGCGATAATGGCTGAAAAATCAATGGATTTCAGGCTTGCGCCACCCACAAGCGCGCCGTCCACATCGTCCAGGCCCAACAAGTCTGCGGCATTTCCGGGCTTCACCGAACCACCATATAAAATACAAGTAGTTAGTGGGTCAGGCAGGCATTCCCGAATGGCTGAATGCATGTTCGCGACATCGTCAACCGAAGCGGTCAAACCGGTCCCGATCGCCCACACCGGCTCATAAGCTATGACCAGAGGCATATCGCGCGACTTTTCTGGCAAGGAACCGGCCAGCTGGCTGGCGACCACCTCGACTGCGCGGCCGGCTTCCCGCTCCTCGCGCGTTTCACCCACGCAAATCACCGGTACCAGTCCGGCCTCGAGAGCGGCCTCTGACTTCGCGCGCACCAGCGCGTCTGTCTCGCCGTGATCTGCCCGGCGCTCGGAATGACCGACAATCACATGACTCGCGCCAGCTTCACGCAACATGGGGGCGGAAATATCACCTGTATGGGCACCGGATTGTCGGGCATGGCAATCCTGGCCACCAACGCGGATACCACTGCCGGCACAGGCCTGGGCCGCCTGGTAGAGCAAGGTGCTGGGCGGGCAGATCAGGATTTCGGCTTGAGAATTCCTCGCGGCCGGCGCGATGGCATCAAAGAAGTCGAGCGATGAGACCGACCCGTTCATTTTCCAATTGCCTGCGATAAGTGTGCGACGCGCCATCATGCTTCCCCGACTGGCTGATCCCATCCCCACGATGGGCGGCAGGAGTAATCGCCAAATCCGGGCTTCGCAACGGGTCGAACGGACAATCACAGATCAACCGCCCCTCGTGCTTGCGACCACTTGACCGCGCCGCTACCTTCCGCGCGACGTTTTTCAAAGGCATTCCACTTCCATGCTGTCCAATTTCCGGTCTTTCGCCCAGTCGCCCTTCGCGCTGGTCATCATTGTTCTTCTCGTCCTGGCCTTTGCCATTGCCCTGCCCGGCAGCGGCGGCATCTTCACCGGTAGCGGTGATGCCGTGGTCACGGTGGGCCCGGAACGGATCAGCCAACGCGAACTGGCCAGCGCCTTCAATGGCGAGGTCCGCCGCCTGCAGGAACAGGATTCCTCGATCACTGCCGAACAGGCGCGATCCCAGGGCCTTGGACAACAAGTCTTGCAACAGCAAATCACGCTCGCGGCATTTGCGGCTCGAGCGCGGGAGCTTGGGCTGGAAGTATCCAACCAGGCCATCGTGCGCGAGGTCGCCGATATTCCGGCCTTTCTCAATCCGGTGACCGAAGAGTTCGATCGCGATTCAATGGTGGCGGCCCTGCGGCGCGTCGGCATGAGCGAGGATCAGTTCGCCGACAATATCGAGGGTGATCTGCTGCGCAGTCAGCTCATTGCCACCCTGGCCGGTTTTTCCGGCTCGCCCGCCCAGATGGCCCAGACACGATATCTCGTGGCGGAAGAGCGCCGCCGCGTGACAGGCTTGCTCATCGATGCGTCGACCGCCGATGAAATCCCCGATCCCAGCGACGCGGAATTGGAGACCTTCATCGCCGAGACGCCCGGCCAGAACGGTCAGCCACTCTTCACCCGACCTGAATTTCGCGCCTTCACCCTGGTCCGCCTGCAACTCCAGGACTTCATACGCGACGTCGCGATCGACGAGGACTTCCTGCGTGAGACCTATGAATATGAGCTGGCCACCGGTCGGCTTGGCAGCCCGGCACTGCGCAGCTTCGCCCAGTTGACCACTCCGGATGAAGCCACCGCCCAGGCCGCTGCCGCGCGTCTGGAATCCGGCGAGTCGCCGGCCGCTGTTGCCGCAGCGCTCGGTCTGGATGCCCCGCTGGTACAGGACGACGTCGAGATCGACGATATCCCGGACAGCCAGCTGGCGGCGGCCGTGTTCGCCATGGCGGCCGATTCTGCGGCAGCTGTGGAAGGCCGTTTCGCCTGGAATGCAATCCTCGTCACCGCCGCCGAGGAGGCTGTCGTCCCGACATTCGAAGACGAGCGTGATCGCCTGCAGACTGAAGCCGCCCGGGCCCAGGCCACCGACGACCTTTATGATGCTGTGGAACGCTTGGAGACAGCACGGGCCGACGGCGCTTCACTCGAGTCTGCCGCGGAAACCGCGGGCGTCCCGCTGGAAATCTATCAGCCGCTGGCCTTGAACTCGTTTGATGAGGATCTTGAATTTGATCCTGCCCGCTATCAGGCCCTCGCTCCGGAACTCCTCCCTGCCGTTTTCGACGCGGTTGAAGGCTTTGCGATTGACCTGCGCACGTTCAATGACACGGACTTCTATACCCTGCGCGTTGACCGGATCATTCCGAGTCGGCCGTTCGAGCTGGACGAAGTCCGTGAACAGGCCGAAAGCCGCTGGCGTTCGATCCAAGTCGACACCCAGCTCCGCGCCCGCGCCGAGGAAGCGCTCGCACAACTGGAATCCGGCGACGACATGGAAATCGTATCGCTGACGTCGGGCGGCCGCACCGAGACCTCGACCCTGCAGCGCGGACAGACCGCCGGCGCCTTCAATCAGCTGGCCGTTTCGACCGCGTTCAACATGAATGTCGGTGACATCGAGATGCTTCCGGTCGGTGAAGGTCGTTATCTGCTGCTGACCGTCAATGAGATCATTCCGGCCGATATCGCCGAGGCACCGGCCTCCGACCTCGCCGGGATCAGCGCTGACATCGACGCCCAGCTTGGCAATGATGTCCTTCAGGCAACGCGCGAATATCTGATCCGGGAGTACGGTATCACCGATGAATCCGTCGATGCCCGCCTGTTCTCGCTGGCCATTGGCGAGACCGACCCCAACGCGCCGCGATGACACCTCACGCGCCGATCGCACCCGATTTCCGGACGGTCGCCGAGTGTCTGGAAAAGGGTGAGACCTGCGTCCTGCAGGCGCGGCGTGTGGATGACCTCCTGACGCCGGTGGCGGCTTATCTGCGCCTTTCTACCAACCAGCCGAACAGCTTCCTTCTGGAGTCCGTTGAAGGCGGCGCCTGGCGCGGCCGCTACTCGGCCATCGGACTCGATCCGGACCTGATCTGGCAGTGCCGCGACGGTGTTGTCTCGCAGGCCACCGGAATGGATGTCGCGGCGCGCCGGTTCACGCCGATCGACACGGAACCCATGACCGCGCTGCGGGAGGCCATAGAGGCCGCGCACTGTCCCCTCCCCGACGACGCGCCGCCGCTCGCATCCGGACTTTTCGGCTATGTCGGGTATGACATGGTCCGTTACCTTGAGCGCCTGCCCGAGGGGGCAGCTCCGGATCCGCTTGGCTTGCCCGAATCCGTCCTCCTGCGACCTCAAACCATGATCGTCTTCGATGCGCTGAAGCAGGAAATTCAGGTATATTGCCCGGTCCGTCCCGGCGAGTATTCCGCCCGGGAGGCCTATGACGCGGCCGTCGAGCGCCTGCAGACAACATTGCAGCGGCTGGCCGGTAGCACGCCCGAGCTCGCTCGTCCCGTCGGCGCGCTGGGAGAACGCCAATCCAACCGCTCGCCGGAGGATTACCGCGCGGCAGTGGACACCGCCCGCGACTATATTCGCGCCGGAGACGCCTTCCAGGTGGTACCCAGCCAGCGCTTCTCGGCCGATTATCCGGGCGATCCTTTCTGGGTCTATCGTTCCCTGCGACGGCTTAACCCGTCGCCCTTCCTGTTCTTTTTCCGTTTCGACGGCTTTGAAGTGGTGGGCTCCAGCCCGGAAATCCTGGTCCGACTGCGCGATGATGTCGTGACCATCCGGCCGATTGCCGGCACCCGTCCGCGCGGGCAGACGCCGGCCGAGGACGATGCCCATGAGGCAGACCTGCTGGCCGATCCGAAGGAACGCTCGGAACATCTCATGCTGCTGGATCTGGGCCGCAATGATGTCGGCCGTATCGCCAAGCCCGGAACGGTGCGCATTACTGCGCGCGAGATCGTTGAACGCTACAGCCACGTCATGCACATCGTATCCAATGTCGAGGGCGATCTGGCCGACAAGGAAGACGTGGTTTCAGCCCTGTTTGCCGGCTTCCCGGCCGGCACGGTCTCCGGCGCGCCCAAGGTCAGGGCGATGGAGATCATCGACGAGCTGGAACCACACCGGCGCGGCGTCTATGCCGGTGCTGTTGGCTATTTCAGCGCGGATGGCGGCATGGACACGGCGATCGCCTTGCGCACCGCCGTGTTCAAGGATGGCCGCATGTACGTCCAGGCTGGCGCTGGCGTGGTGCTCGACAGTGATCCGGAGTCCGAACGCGTGGAGACGGTCAACAAGGCGGCCGCCCTGTTCCGCGCGGCGGAAGACTCACTCGGTCAGCGAGGCCTGTAGGCCGGGCTCCGCGGCGAAGAGCCGGTCTGCCAGCGCCCCCGTGGTGACGAATTCCAGGTCCGAGACCGCATCGCTTGCCAGCCAGGCTTCCAGCACATCCAGCGTCAGATCATGCGGATGCCCGATCATGACAGCATAGCCGTTATCGCGGGCCCGCTGGGCAGCTTCCTCGAGCCGGGCCTGGATCGCGGCGTGGTCGAGATCATGGTCCAGGAAGATATCGCGCGCGAGCGTGCGCAATCCCAGACCGGCCGCAACCGCACCGCCGCGGCTATTCGCCGTAGTCAGACTGTCGAGAAAAACCGGGTTTTCGTGCGAGATGGCCGAAAGTGCGACCCGCAGCGCCCTCGGGTCGGCTGTGAAGCGACTGCCCATGTGGTTATTGAGCCCAACCGCGCCCGGCACTTGGGCCATGGCCCAGCGCATGCGGGCCTGCAGATCGACATCACTCAGGCCGATCCGCAGGGCATTCGGCCCCGGATCCGCCAGGCCGATCGGTTCCATGGGCATATGCAGGAGCACATCATGACCCGCTTGCCGCGCCAGCGCCGCCAGCGGTGTCGCAGCTTCGGCATAGGGCAGGATCGCCACGGTGACCGGGACCGGCAAGGCCAGAACCCGTTGCGCAGCATCCACGTCGAGCCCGACATCATCAATGACCAGCACCAGACGTGCCTTGTCGGTGGCGGGCGTCGGCGCGTTGTCAGGGGCCATGACAACAGGGCTCATATTTGATGCAGTATTGTCGATCGGCGCCGCGAGCACCGCGGTTTCCACGCTTGGCGCTTCCGATTCGAGCGAATCGAAATTGCGTGCCCCGGTGACCCGAATGCCCTGGTGGCGGGACGGCACCTCCGCCGAGGCGCTGGCCGGCGCTGGAAGCGCGCCATTGCTGGCGGCGGAAAACACAACAGCACCAAGCAGATAGGCTGCAGCTGCCAATGCCCCGGCGAAAGCGGGGATGGCGGAGTGGCGAGCCTTAAGGGATGTGCGGCGCAAGGAAGACATGCCCCCAGCTCGCGCGAACGCGGTTAATCAGGCGTTAATGCGCTGGCGGGATTGGCGAAACCGGATGGCCTGACTAGTTTGGCGGCAGGGAGATCGCCATGCTGCTCATCATCGACAATTACGACAGCTTCACCTTCAACCTCGTCCACTATTTCCAGGAATTGGGCGCAGAGACGACGGTGATCCGCAATGATGCCATGAGCGCAGCCGAGGCGCTGGGCCTGGGCGCGACCGGGATCGTGCTCTCGCCCGGGCCCTGTGACCCGGATCGCGCCGGGATCTGCCTCGAGGTGATCGCACAGGCTCCCCAAGATCTGCCAATTCTCGGTGTTTGTCTGGGCCATCAATCCATCGGCCAGGTCTTTGGCGGCGAAGTTGTCTCCGCCAAGGCGATCATGCATGGCAAGACCAGCCCGGTGACCCATGATGGCAGCGGCCTGTTTACCGGCCTGCCAAGCCCCTTCACCGCGACACGCTACCACTCCCTCGCGGTGCGGCCGGAAAGCGTGCCGGAAATATTGATCGCCAATGCCCACACCGCCGATGGTGAAATCATGGGCCTGAGGCATCGCGACCGTCCCATTCACGGGGTCCAGTTTCACCCTGAATCCATCGCGTCGGAACACGGACACGCCCTGCTGCGCAACTTCCTCGACCTGACCGGTCTCCCCCGCGCAGCCGCGGCCTGAGCCGACACCTGTCCAGGCCGGCAGCGGGTGATCGTTGAATTGCCGCAGCGCCCGCGCTAACTCGTGGGGGTTCGCTTTGTTCAACCCGGTGACAGGTATGCCGTCCTTGCCCGCTCCACATCCGATTTTGCCGGTGCCTTGCGCCGAGCGCTTGGCTGTCTGCGGCGCGACGCGCGTTCGATACACTCAACCGGCAGGCCGATGGCGCAGGGATCATCGATGGCGCCTTCTCGCGTCCTGACCGACCGGTAAGCGGCCATTAGGGCCGTGCTTGATCCTGCCCAGCGAAACGACAGACCATGCAAAACATTTCCGAATGCCTGACCGCCTTTGCCCGCGGTGACTTTCCTGCCGACGCGGCGATCGCGGGCGCTTTTGACGAACTGATGTCGGGCGATGTTCCCGACGCCGCGATCGGCGGCTTCCTGATCGGCCTCGCAGCCCTCGGCGAGCGCCCGAGTGATATCGCCTCCGGGGCCCGCGCCCTGCGCAGCCGCATGACCCGCATCACCGCACCGGACGGCGCCATCGACACCTGCGGCACAGGCGGCGATGGAAAGGGCGCGTGGAACATCTCCACTACCGCGGCCATAATCGCGGCCGGCGCCGGCGCGACGGTCGCCAAGCACGGCAATCGTGCCGCCTCATCCAAATCCGGATCCTCGGATGTCCTTGCCCAGCTCGGCGTCAAGCTCGACTGTCCGCCTGCGGCAGTGGTACGCTCCCTCGCCGAGGCGCGGGTTGGCTTTCTCTATGCCCCGGCTCACCATGCTGCCGTGCGCCATGTCGGCCCGGCGCGCCAGGCGCTCAAGGTCCGAACCGTCTTCAACCTGCTTGGTCCCCTCTCCAATCCGGCCGGTGTGAAACGGCAATTGCTGGGCGTCTACGACAAGCGCTGGTTGTCTCCGATCGCTGAAGCCCTGCGTGATCTGGGATGCGAGCATGCGGTGGTCATCTGCGGCCAGGATGGCATGGACGAACTGACGACAACGACCGGCTCGGACATTGCCGAGCTCAAGCACGGCGAGATCCGCACTTACAGTTTCCATCCGGAGGAGGCCGGTCTTCCGACTGTCGACGCAGCGGCCCTGCAAGGCGGAACGCCCGAGCGCAATGCGGAGGCCATCCGGGCCTTGCTCGATGGCGAAGCGGGTCCCTTCCGCGATATCGCGGTGCTCAATGCCGGGGCTGCCCTGATGCTGGCTGGCCTCGCGGACACCATTCCGGCCGGTACCCGGCTGGCCGAGGCCGCAATTGATGACGGGCGGGCGAAGGCCGCGCTCGAGCGCATGGTTGCCATATCCCGCGGCGAGGCCTGACCCATGAGTACAACGCCCGACACACTGAACCGGATCGGCGCCTACAAGCGCGAGCATATCGAGGCCTGCAAATCCGCCCGGGCCTACGGAGAAATCGCCGCGGCGGCGCGCGATGCATCGCCAGTCCGTGGTTTTGCCTGTGCGCTCGCCAAAGCGCCAGGCGGGCTGGGCCTGATCGCGGAGATCAAGAAAGCCAGCCCGTCGAAGGGGTTGATCCGGGCGGACTTCGACCCGCCAGCCCTCGCTCGCGCCTATGAAGCCGGCGGTGCCGATTGCCTCTCAGTCCTGACCGACAGCCCAAGCTTTCAGGGGGCGGACAGCTTTCTCGCCGCCGCCCGGAATGCGGTCTCCCTGCCAGCTTTGCGCAAGGACTTCATGTATGACACCTACCAGGTCGCCGAGGCTCGCCTGCTCGGCGCCGATGCCATCTTGGTCATCATGGCGGCGGTCGATGATGACACCGCTCGCGCCCTGATCGAGGAAGCGGCGCTCTGGTCGATGGATGTCCTGGTTGAAGTTCATGACGCGCCGGAGATGGAGCGGGCCCTGGCGCTCGACGTGCCTCTTCTGGGCATCAACAACCGGAATCTGCGTACATTCGAGACCAGCCTCGACACATTTGACGCCCTCGCCCCCATGGTCGGTGAGGATCATATACTGGTCGCCGAAAGCGGGATTTTCACTCCCGAGGACGCCGCCCGCGTCAAGGAGGCTGGCGCTCGGGCGCTTCTGGTCGGCGAGAGCCTGATGCGTCAGGACGATGTCGAAGCGGCAACACGCACGCTCATGGGGCCGAGCGCGGGCGCTTGACGGCCTCACAGAACACTTGTAGAACAAAACCTCCTATTCCTGATTTGTTCCCGCGACACTGAGTCGGATTCAGGGAATGCGAACAAGGGGGTTGCCTTGCTGACGCGGAAACAGAACGAGCTTTTGCTCTTCATCCATCAACGCATCAAGGAAACCGGCGTTTCGCCCTCCTTCGACGAAATGAAGGCGGCGCTGCAATTGGCCTCGAAATCTGGCGTCCACCGCCTGATCACGGCGCTGGAAGAGCGCGGTTTCATCCGCCGTCTCGCCCATCGCGCCCGGGCGCTGGAAGTCCTCAAACTGCCGGAATCGGCTGCTGCCATGGACAATCCGGCCATCCCCAAGGGCGATCTCGGTCCCAACGTAGTCCGCGGGAATTTTGCCAAGCCTGGTGGTGAGGACCGCGAGACGACCGTAGACATCCCAATCCTTGGTCGCATTGCCGCCGGCGTCCCGATTTCGGCTATCCAGCACGAGACTGATCGCATGCCGGTCCCCGCCGACATGGTGACGGGCGGCGAGCATTTTGCGCTCGAGGTCAAGGGCGATTCCATGATTGAAGCGGGCATCATGGACGGAGATACCGTCCTGATCCGCCGCTGCCAGTCGGCCGAGTCTGGCGATATTGTTGTCGCCCTCGTCGATGATGAGGAAGCGACGCTGAAACGCCTGCGCAAGAAGGGCGGCTCCATCGCCCTCGAAGCCGCCAACCCGGAGTACGAGACCCGCATTTTCGGACCGGACCGCGTCAAGGTGCAGGGCCGCCTGGTGGGCCTGATCCGCCGCTACCATTAAGCCGGCTATTCTCGGATCGATAAGCGCGATTACCGATTCATCGCCCGGCGCGCGCGTGGCGCGAATGCACGGCTACGCCGCCAGTATTGGCCTGTGGACGGGCCTGAGGTCTCGCCTGAGCCTTCGCGAGCGATCCCCATGGTCATTGCGTGAGGCCGGAAGACTCCATGCCAGTCCGCGCCGCCCGTACCACTAACGCTTGCTGGTGACGGAACGGCCCCCGAATTGCGATCGCGCCCTGACGCGCATCTCCCTATCCAGCCCGCGCCCATCACACCCGTTATCCCGACCAGGGCCGATTCCGGTTTCGTGGACGCGCACTGCGCCAGCTGCGGATCGATCCATTCTCCAGGCGCAGGGTCTGGCTGCCCCGACGGGCCAAGGTGTCCGCATCAATGAGCTCTGCCCGACACTGTGACGCGATCCGGGGCGAAACAGTCAGGCGGGTAATGATCAGATCAGCGCGGGCGCAGTCCGTCGCCCAGTCATCCAGACGCTCCAATACAGTCAGGCGAACGCCCTCAATCTCCGCCCCGCAGCCCAGACCATCGCAACGCGCCGCCCATCGTGCCGGCCGCAGTCCCGGCTCTCCCCGCGCCTCCAGGAAGACACGGGCTGCAAAGCGCGAGCGTCGGCGGTCACTGGCGACCCACTCACCACTTGCGTCCCGCGCCAGCACGACGCCGGTATCCGAGATCAGGAGATTGGGTTGCGGCAGGACAACCCAGCTCAGTCCGGCCGCCAGCATGACAACGCCGCCAACCATGCGAGCCGGTCCGCGCACCAGCAGAGTCAGGACAAACCCTGCCGCGAACAGGCCCAGTACCAGCCCGGGCGCCGCAACGACCGGGCGAAGGGCGCCCGGCCAGGCGGCGACCTGCGCCGCCAGGTCCAGCATCACGCCGAGGCCGGCCTCCATGACCGCGAAGGGCAAGGCGTCCAGCCCGAGTGGAATCAGCACGAGGCCGATCACGCCGGCGGGCATCACGATCAGCGAGAAAATGGGCATGACCAGCAGATTGCCCGCCAAGCCCCAGCTCGCGATGCGGTGAAAGTGAAAGGCCGCGAAGCCCGCTGTGGCGCTGCCGGCGACGAGGCTGGTCGTACCGAGGCCGGAAACGAAGAGCCGGACTTGCGAGAAAGCCCCGCGCCCGGCGCCGGTTTGTCGGCGGGCCTGCCAGAGACGCGCGACGACGATGAGGGCGGACGCGGCGGAGAAGGACATCTGGAAGCCCGGCGTGATGACCGCTTGCGGCTGGATCGCCAACACAGCAAGGACAGCAATGGCCAAAGTGTGCAGAGACAAGGCCCGGCGGCGCAGGAGCACGGCACCCAGGACGGATACAGTCATGATGAAGGCCCGCTGGGTGGGAATTCCGGCCCCCGACATCACCAGATAGCCCGCGGCAAACGCCAGCGCGACCCAGGCGGCCGGCATGGCGGCATCATGCCGCCGTGCCCAGGCGCTGAAACCTGACAGACAAAGGCGCACCGCGAAGAAGACACCGCCTGCCAGCAGCGCCATATGCATGCCGGAAATGGCCAGTACATGCCCAAGACCGGATTGGCGCAGAGCGTCCACATCGCGCGGCGCAATATGGGCCCGATCACCGGTCAGGAGCGCGGCAGCCAACCCACCAGGGCGCGGCGCCATGCGCTGGCGGATATGGCTGGACAGCGACGCCCGCAGCCTGACCAGGCGTCGCACCATTCGGTCCTGCCCGATTGCCGGACCAGGCACGGCTGTCTCGACCGCGAACCCTGTCGCCCCTATGTCCGAAAAGGCCGCGTGAAAGGCAAAATCATAACCGCCAGGCACAGCCGCCGGGCGCGGTGGCGCCAACACGGCACGAATGCGGATCGGATCACCCGGATACACCTCACCCGGGTCACCCAGAACCCGGATCCGGTTCCGGCGCGCACCCGCGTCATCGCGTAAGGTCGTCCGGATCAGGAGCCGCGTTCGCCCGGACCCGCTGCGCTCGATCGCTTCGAGCCAGCCCTCGACACTGACCGCATCGCGGTAGCTGTCGACCCCTTCCCGATCCGCATGGTGCGCCAGCGTGTGACTTTGCGCGCGCCAGGCAAATGCCGCCCCGATCAGCAGGACCAGGGCAGTTATCCCCATCAGGCGCGAAACCCGTTTTCTGCTCTCAGGGGAAAAGCGAGCCGCCAGCGCCAAGGCCCCCGCCAGGGTGATCAGCCCGACGAAGAAGTTGTGTGACGGCTCTTCGGGAACAGAAAAATAGAGCCCGCAGCCGATAATCGCGGCCAACGCGGCGAGAATGGTGGGTTTGAATTCCACAAGAGGATCAACCGGCTTGGCTGATTTCTTCGTCCGATTTGCTGCCAGGTGCGGCAGGATTGCGTCAGGTTGAAGCACGAAGCAGCCTACGGTCTATCGCAAAAGCTGATATTCATGCTAACACGCTTTTCCCTTCTCGCAGTGCAGCATGAATTCGCAATTGCAAAACAACGCCAAGATGATCCGCACGCGCTTCGCGCCTTCGCCCACCGGCTTCCTCCATATCGGGGGAGCGCGGACGGCTTTGTTCAATTGGTTGCTGGCCAAGCGCCTTGGTGGTGAATTCCTTCTGCGTATCGAAGACACGGACCGCGCCCGCTCGACCCAGGCCGCGATCGACGCGATTCTCGACGGTCTGAGCTGGATGGGACTGAGCTGGACTGGCGACGCCATCTCCCAGTTCGAGCGTGCAGATCGCCATGCGGAGGTGGCCTACGCCCTGCTCGAGGCCGGGCACGCCTTCAAATGCTATTGCACGCCGGACGAGGTCCAGGCGTTGCGCGATGAAGCCTTCGCCGCCGGGCGCGCCTTGCGCTCGCCCTGGCGCGACCGCGACCCGGCCGACGCTCCCGACGACACGCCTTTCACCGTCCGCTTCAAGGCTCCTGATACGGACGTCGTGCTCGAGGACGCCGTCCAGGGCCGGGTTCGCTGGGCCGCCAAGGAATTCGACGATCTCATCCTGCTGCGCTCGGACGGCAATCCCACCTATAATCTCGCCGTCGTCGTCGATGATCATGACATGGACATTACCCATATTGTGCGCGGCGATGATCATCTGGTGAATGCCGGTCGCCAGAGCCAGATTTATGATGCCATGGGGTGGGAACGTCCGGTCTTTGCCCATGTCCCGCTGATCCACGGCCAGGACGGCAAGAAGCTGTCCAAGCGCCACGGAGCGCTCGGGGCCGAGGCCTATCGCGATATGGGCTACCTGCCTGAAGGGCTGCGCAACTACCTCCTGCGGCTCGGCTGGTCCCATGGCGACCAGGAATTATTCAGTGATGCAGAGGCCATTGCGGCTTTCGATCTCGCCGGGCTGAACAAGGCCCCGGCCCGCATGGACATGGACAAGCTGAACCATATCAATGGTCATCATCTGTCTCTGGCCGATGACAAGCGGCTGGTTGAACTGGTGACGCCATTCCTCGATGGCCTTGAAGATCGTATCCCGGAAGCCGATATCACGCAGGAACGACTACTGGCCGCCATGCCGGTTCTCAAGACCCGAGCCGCGACACTGGAAGAACTGGCAGGCCAGAGCTACTTTCTGCTGAAACCGCGCCCGTTCCGGATCGAGGGCAAGGCTGCCAAGCCGCTCAAAGATGACGAAGCCCGCGCCCGGCTTTACCGCCTGTTCACGCATCTCGGCGATTTGGATGCTTGGACAGATGGTGCGTTGTCGGACGCGCTCAAGGAATTCGCCGAGGCCGAACAGGTCGGGTTCGGCAAAATTGGTCAGCCGCTGCGTGCAGCCCTGACCGGCGGAGCACCCGCTCCCGACCTGGCTCTGGTGATGACCTTTCTTGGTCGTGACGAGGCGCTGGCTCGTATCAAGGATCAGATGACGCCGGCTGCCTCCGCGTAGCCGCGAACCATGGGGATGACGTGATGGAAAACAAAGCCAAACCGAACGGATCGGCCACGCTCAGCTATAATGGCCAATCGCTGGAACTCCCGGTTTATTCCGGCGAGATCGGTCCGGATGTTCTCGATATCCGCAAGCTGTATGCCCAGACCGGCATGTTCACCTATGATCCGGGTTTCACCTCGACCGCGAGCTGTGAGAGCCAGATCACCTATATCGACGGTGACAAAGGCACCCTGCTCTATCGCGGCTACCCGATCGATCAACTGGCCGACAGCTCCTCCTTTATCGAGGTCTGCTATCTGCTGATGAATGGCGAGCTGCCGTCAGCTGGCGAATTGGAAACCTTCGACTGGACGATTCGTCGCCACTCGATGTTGCACGACCAGTTCGATCAGTTCTTCCGGGGCTTCCGCCGCGACGCCCATCCGATGGCCATCATGGTCGGCACGGTCGGCGCACTGTCCGCCTTCTACCACGACTCCACGGACATCAATGATCCGGAAGCGCGCACGATTGCCAGCCATCGCATGATCGCCAAGATGCCGACGATTGCCGCCCGGGCCTATAAATACGCCATCGGACAGCCCTTCATCAGCCCGCGCAATGATCTCGACTATGCCGCCAACTTCCTGCGCATGTGTTTCGCGGTCCCTGCCGAGGATTATGAGAGCAACAAGGTCCTCGCCAAGGCGATGGACAAGATCTTCATCCTGCATGCCGACCACGAGCAAAACGCCTCGACCTCGACCGTTCGCCTTGCCGGTTCTTCGGGCGCCAACCCGTTTGCCTGTATCGCGGCCGGTATTGCCTCGCTCTGGGGTCCGGCACATGGCGGCGCGAATGAAGCTGCGCTGAATATGCTCAACGAGATCGGCTCGGTCGACAAGATTCCCGAATATGTCGCCAAGGCGAAAGACAAGTCGGACCCGTTCCGCCTGATGGGCTTCGGTCACCGCGTCTACAAGAATTACGACCCGCGCGCCAAGGTCATGCGGGACACTTGCCACGAAGTCCTCGACGTCCTTGGCGTCCGCAACGACCCAACCCTCCAGGTCGCCATGGAACTCGAGCGCATCGCGCTGGAAGACCCCTATTTCGTTGAGAAGAAGCTGTATCCGAATATCGACTTCTATTCAGGCATCACGCTCAAGGCGATGGGCTTCCCGACCGAAATGTTCACCGTCCTCTTCGCCCTGGCCCGCACGGTCGGCTGGATTGCGCAATGGTCGGAAATGCTGGAGGACCCAAGTCAGAAAATCGGCCGCCCGCGCCAGCTCTTCACCGGCGCCACGCCGCGCGATTATGTCGATCTATCCAAGCGCTGATCGGTCCGGTTCGAACAAGGACAAAGGCCGCTCCCATCGGAGCGGCCTTTTTTCTTCCGATCAACCCAAGCCGGCCAGCACAGCCTCGGCAGCGCGGCGGCTGGCCTGTCCCGAGCCCCGCATTCTCGTGGTCACCGCTTTGAGCCGTTCCGAGATCACTGCGCGCCCTTGCGCATCGCACAGCAAGCTCTCCACCTCGCGCGCGAGCACCTTGCCGGTACAATTGAGCTGGATGATTTCCGGAACCAGGCGGGTATCCGCGGCAATATTCACCAAAGAAATATGCTGCGTTTTCAACAAGTTGAATGCGCGCACCAAAGCCCAGGTGATCCAGCCCAGCTTGTAGCTTGCGATCGTCGGCACGCCGGCCGTTGCCAATTCCGTCACAACGGTGCCCGAACAGGCCAGCGCCAGGTCAGCGGCGGCAAAGGCGTCCGCCTTTTCCGCTTCTCCCACGCGAATGGCGGCTCGCAGGACAGGGTGCTCGGCAATCGCAGCATCGACGAGATCGGCAACCGGATCCGCTACCGGTAGGACGAGACGCAAATCACCATGATCGCGCACCAGTCGATTGAGACCATTTATGAAGGGGGGCACCATGCGCCGGATCTCGGAGGGCCGGCTGCCCGGAAGAACAACAAGGACCGGCTCGTCGGCCCGAACCGCGTGACGGGTCCGAAAGGCCGCCCCATCCCCCGTCGGCAGGCGTTCCAGCGTTGGATTGCCGACAAAGGTCACTGGCAGGCCATGAGCCTCATAATAAGGCGCATCGAAGCTCAAGATCGTCAGGAGTTCGTCCACCGAAGCCGCGAGCGTAGCCGCTCGCCCGGGGCGGGTCGCAAAAACCTGTGGCCCCACATATTTGACCAGTCGGATGGAGGGGTCCGCCGCGCGAACACCACGGGCGACACGCAGGGTGAAGCCCCAGGAATCGATCAGCACGACCACATCCGGCTTGGACGTCAGGATCGCTTCCACGGCTTCCGACACAGCCTGTTTGACGCGCTTGTAGGCCTTGAGCCCATCGATCCAGCCGAGAATATTCAGGCCCTCAATACTGGTCGCGCTGACGATGCCCTGCTCCGCCATGGCGCTCCCGCCAATACCGGACAGCCTGACATCCCCCGCCGTCAATGCCTTGAGCTCGCGCGCCAGTCCAGCGCCCAACAGGTCACCGGAGCGCTCAGCCGCGACCAGAAAGACATGCGGGACACTCATGAGGCCGCCTCGACCAGAAGGAACAAGCCATGGGTCGCCAGGGCCGCCTTGACACCCTCCCGGTCGACGATCAGTGCGCCATCAGCCTCCAGAACAATCCCGGCCAGCCCCGCAGCCGCGCACCGCGCGACGGTATCAACGCCGATGGTCGGAAGATCGACCCGTCTTTCCTGGATCGGCTTGGGTCGCTTGGCGAGGACGCCGCGGCGCGCCTCGGGCGTGCCACGCAGCGCCGGTGGCAGGCCCGCCACGCGCTCCAGCATGGCATTGGTACCCTCTTGCGCCTCAACCGCCAGAACGACCCCACCGACCACGACAGCGCCCTGGCCGATATCAAGTCGACCGATCTCCGCGGCGACCGCCATGGCTTTCGCGGCATCGGCGCGTTGAGCGGAATCGGGTTCAACCGAACCGATCAGGCCGGCTGGCAACCCCTCCTGCCCGAGCAAGCTGTCGGCGCCAACCACCTTGAATCCGGCTTGCTCGAACTCGCTCACAACCACGCGGATCACGGCATCATCGCCCTTGCGGCCTGCCGCCAGAGCCTTGGGAACCATGATCAGGCCATGCCCATCCATTTTGAGCGAAGACAGATCCGGCCGGGAAACATAGCCGGCGAAGCAAACCGCATCACAGCCAGCAACGCGCAGATCCCGGATCATGCCGCCAATCTCGCCCACCGAGCGTGATGTCGTCTCGTAGGCGGCATAGTCCCGATCCGCGAAGCCCCGAAGCACCACAACATGAACCGGGCGTTCGGTCTGCGCCTTGAGTATCTCCAGCGGCAAATCCCCGCCGCCGGCCAGCAGGCCAAGCTTTGTCCAGCCCGTCTCAGTCATCCGGCATGCAGATCGAACGTTTGGCGTCGGTGCGAATGAAATCGATAATCTCCGCAATCGGCGCATTGCCGGAATAGAGCTGGGCCACATCATCAACCCGCTCGTCAAATGTTCCCTCCTGCGCGAACAGAAGCCGATAGGCGGCTCGCAGTTCACGCAAGGTCTCACGGGGCATGCCGCGGCGCTTGAGACCAACCACATTCAGCCCGGCCAGATGAGCGTGATTGCCGATGACTGAGCCATAGGGAATGACGTCGGCCGTCACCATGGCCATGGCACCGATGAAGGCGTGACGCCCCACCCGGCTTTTCTGGTGAATACCGGCATACCCCCCGAGAATGGCGTGATCGGCAATGATGGTTTCCCCGCCGATTGCCGCACAATTCGCGAAAACAACCCGATCCCCGACGATGCAGTCATGGGCGACATGGGAGCCGACCATGAAATAACCATCACTCCCGATCACCGTGCGGCCACGGGCAAATGTGGTGCCCGGATGCATGGTCACATTCTCGCGCAGGATATTGCGTGGGCCGATAATGAGCTCCGTATCCTCGCCCTGGTATTTGAAATCCTGGGGTGGATGCCCGATCTGGGCGCCCGGGTAGAGGACGCAATCCTCTCCCAGCGTCGTGTTGCCGGCGATCGTGACATGGGAAATCACCCGCACGCGGTCCTTCAGTACCACTTTCGGGCCGATGATGCTGAACGGGCCGATCTCGACCCCGTCACCGATCTGGGCAGCCGGATCGACAATCGCCGTGGAATGAATCTGGGTAGACTGGGTCATGGATTCTCGATGGCCTTGGCGGAAAACTCAGCCTGTACCGCACGCTTCCCGTCGGCCCAGACTTCGCCCTTGAACTTGAAGACACCATGGCGCGCCGCAGTCACCGTGACCGGCATGCGCAACATCATGCCGGGGCGCACGGGCGCGCGGAAACGAACCTTGTCCGCGCCCATGAAGAAGACCGTCGCACTGTCCGGCGAGGCGCCCAGGGTCTTGTACATCAAAACGGCGCCCGCCTGCGCCATCGCTTCGATCATGAGCACACCCGGCATGACCGGGTTGCCGGGAAAATGCCCGGGAAAGAAGGGCTCATTGGCGGTTACGCCCTTGATGCCCACAATGGATGTGCCGGCCACGTAATCTTCAGCGGCATCTATCAGCAAGAACGGGTAGCGGTGCGGAAGCAGGGTCTGGATTTCCGCGTTTTCGATGCGTTCTGACACGCTGATCAGCCTTTCTTCGGGGACTTGTTATCCGGGCGCGCCATGCGTCGGATGATCGCCATCTCGCGCATATACTGCCGCATGGGTTGCGCCGGATTGCCAACCCAGAATTCACCGGCCGGAACGTCACGATTGGCTGCCGAGTTCGCGCCCACCTGCGCCCCCTTGCCGATCCGAACATGATCATAAATTCCAACACGCCCGGCCAGGACCGCATTGTCCTCCAGGGTCACACTACCTGCGAGACCGGAATAGCCGGCCATCACGACCTGCTCGCCGATCTGCGCGTTATGCCCGATATGGCAGAGATTATCGATTTTCGTGCCACGCCCGATGCGGGTGGCACCAAATAGGCCTCGATCAATCGCCGTATTGGCCCCTATGGTAACGTCATCGCCGATGACTACAGTCCCCAAATGCAGAATGTCGGTATTAGATCCTTCGAATATTGCGACACCGAAGCCGTCCTCGCCAATCACGGCTCCCGCAAGAATATTGCAATCTTCCCCGATATCCGTGCACAGCAGGCTGACGCGCGCGGCCAGTCGTGTCCCCGCGCCGATCCGGCAACCGGGTCCAATGACGCTGTGAGGTCCAATTTCACAGCCCGTGCCGATCTCTGCCCCCTCACCCACGACAACGCCAGCTGCCAGGCGCGCTTCGGGATCAATCCGGGCATCGGGATGGAGGAAGCAAGCGTCGTCGAACCCGCGCAAGCGGAACAAGTGTGGCAGGAGGGTTGCAAACGCGGTACGCGGCGCCTGGTGGGTCAGAACGACCCCGCCTAGCTCGCGCGCGGCTTCGGCCGCGGCCTCGGGGCAGATGATGACGCGCCCCGTCAGGGCCCCTCCGGGTGCGCCCTTGAAGAGTTTGCCATTTTCGGCATAGCACAAGGCCCCCGGGCTTGCCTCCGCGAGCGATGCCACAGTCGTCACGGACACTCCGGCCTGGGCAGAATCAGAAATCGCCGCACCCGAAAGCGCGGCGATCTCTTGCAGGGAAAGCGGGCCAAGCCGGTCGAAGAAACGCGGATCCGCCACTCTTGCCCCCTGAGGTTCAGCGATTACTGCGGCTGCTGCTGGCCAGCGCCGTTCTGCGGCAAACGCACACGGGTCACCGGAACCGTCGGCAGGCGCGTGTTGAGCAGCGCAATCACGTCATCGGAAATATCGAGATCCGGCGATGCAAAGACCAGATTGGACCGGTCAACCAGCATGTCGATACCCTGGGCCTCGACGACCTCTTCCAGGATCGGGCCGAGTGCTTCGTAAACCGGGCGCATGGCCTGACGTTCGGTCTGGACGATTTCCTGCTGACGGGCGCGACGCACGACCTCAAACTGCTGGGCCTGCTGATTGAGCGTCTGGATACGGCTCATCAGGTCCGGACGCTCCTGGATCGCCTGCTGCGTCATGGACGCGGTCTCGGCGTTGAGACGTTCGGTTTCCTGCTGGATCGGCTGGCTCATGGCCTGGAGTTCGCTATCGATCTCCTGCGCGATTTCCTGCATGCGCGCGGCGATATGCTGACCGGCGGCACTTTCGCGCAGGACGCGCTCTTCGTTGAGGACGGCAATATTCGCCTGTGCCATCGCCGGGGCGGCAATGCCGGCCACGAGGACCGGAAGGAGCAGAAGCGTTTTAAGCAGTTTCATGGTTTTAGAACCCTGTTCGCGTGCTGAACCGGAAGAATTCGGCCCTGTCATAGTCTTCCCGAATGAAAGCCTGCGCAAAGTCGAACCGGACCGGTCCAAATGGTGAATCCCAGAAGATGCTCAGGCCGGCTGACGCGCGAAGCGCCAGATCGTCAACCGTGAACACCGCGTTTGTTCCCTCGTCTACCTGATCCGCGGAGTCGAGCATGCCAAGCGTGCCGAACTCCGTGAACAAGCTCCCTCTCACCCCGTATTGCTCGGGCAAACCGAGCGGGAATGAGACTTCCAGTGCGCCCACTGCATAAAGCCTGCCACCCAGGGCATCACCCCGGATCAATTCGCCTGTATCCGGGTCGCGTGAGACAGCGCGCGGACCGATACCGGCCACTTCAAAGCCCCGGAAAGAGTTGCCGCCCTTGAAGAAGCGGTCATTGATACGCACCGAGTCGCCGCCCCAAGGCAGGACAAATCCGCCATTCATGGTGAAGCTGGCAACGACATCATCGCCCAGAAGCCCCGGGAAGAAGGGCCGATAGACGGCACCATTGAACTCGGAGCGCACATAGCGGACATCCCCACCGATACCGGCAAAACCCTGTGTGAACTGCAAGCGATAACCATTGCTCGGCTCGATCGGGTCATTCAGACGCGACCAGTTCAGCGTGTAGGTCAGCACCGATGTATTGCGGCTGCCAGCCTGGTTCAGCAAGGCCGAGGAGGCCGAGGAAAAGACCAGCACGTTATCCGTACGATAGGTGTAGCCAAGCTGCAGATTGGTGGAGGCCGTCACAGGAAAGCCGAGCCGCAAGCTCGCACCGGTCGACTCGGTCTGGAAGGAGGCTTCCGACAGGAAGTCCGAATTGACCCGGAAGAGGTCGAAGCCGGCGGCCAGGTTGCGATCCAGAAAACGCGGTTCGGTGAAGCGAATATCCAGCGATTCACGATTCGACGAGGCGGAGATCCGGAAGCGAAGGAATTGGCCGCGGCCCCGCAGATTGCGCTCCGAGATCGAGAGATCGACCAGGAAGGAATCTGTGGAAGAGAAACCGGCACCAAAAGCCAGCTCGCCGGTCGGTTGTTCGGACACCGACACATTCACCCGTGCGCGGTCCGGCGCTGAGCCCGGTGTTTCCTCGACTTCGACTTCCTCGAAGAAGCCAAGACGACGGACATTATTGCGCGAACGGTCAATCAGGACCTGGTTGAAGGCATCGCCCTCGACAATGTCCAGCTCACGCCGAATGACGCGGTCCAGGGTCCGGGTATTCCCGGCAATGTCGATGCGTTCGATATAGACGCGCGGCCCTTCATCGATGACGAATTCAACATCAACGGTGCGGTCTTCGCGATTGCGCGAGGTCAGCGGGCGGATATTGACGAAGGCATAGCCCGCCGCGCCGGCCGAGAAGGTCAACGCATCAATACTGTCCTCGATCAGCTGACCCTGGAAGAGATCGCCTTCCTGGACCGGCAGGATGGCGCGCAGGAAGTCCGGATTGAGGTCCGGAATCTCGGTGGTCACATTGACCTCGCCGAAATTATAGACCTCACCCTCATCAATGGTGATGGTGATGTAGAAATCGCGCTGGTCCGGCGTCAGCTCGGCCACAGCCGACAGGACGCGGAAATTCGCATAACCCTGGTTTGAATAGAATTGACGCAGCAATTCGCGGTCATATTCCAGACGATCCGGGTCATAATTGTCGTTCGACGAAAAGAACCGCCACCAACGCGATTCGCGCGTCACCAGCTCGCGGCGCAGGCGACGGTCGGAATAGCTCTCATTGCCGATGAAATTGATGCGGCGAACCCCGGTAACCGGGCCTTCCGATATCTCGAAGATCAGATCGACGCGATTCTGGGCCTGCTCGACAATCTTGGGCGTCACGGTCGCGGCAAACCGGCCGGAGCGGCGATAGACCTCAATGATGCGCTGGACATCCGACTGAACCCGCGAGCGCGTGAAGATCGCGCGTGGCTGGGCCTGGATCTCGTCGGTGATCTTTTCGTCATCAATCGCGCTATTCCCCTCAAGGATGACGCGGTTGATGATCGGGTTTTCCTGGACTCGAACAATCACGATCTCGCCGCGATCCTCGAACTGGGCGTCCGAGAACAGACCCGTCGCAAACAGGGTCTGGATCGACAAATTCACCAGGCGCTCGTCAAAGGGCTGGCCCGGTTGAATCAGCAAGTAGGACAACACCGTGTCCGCCTCGACCCGCTGATTGCCCTCGACCAGGATTTGCCGGATCACCGGTGCAGGTGCGGGTTGTTGCACCTCTTGCTGGGTCGTCGCGGGAACTTCCGCACCCGATTGTTGTGCCGAGGCTATAGCCGACACAGTCACAGTCATCAGGGCTGCGAAGAGCACACGCAGAACACTCGCCATGGAAGATCGCCGCTTGCTGGGCTCAGTCAGATAATTGTCAGAATATCTGTCCGAGCAAATAATTCAGGTCATTCCAGGTCGCTACAAGCATCATACCGAGCACGAAAACAAGCCCCACCCGGAAACCGAGTGCTTGTGCCTTCATGCTCAGCGGACGTCGTGCCACCGCTTCATAGGCGTAATACACCAAATGCCCGCCGTCGAGGATGGGTATCGGTAGAAGATTGACCAATCCCAGTCCGACCGACAGGACACCAGCCAGATTTATCAGGTTTATAAGCAAGGAACGTGCAGCATTGAAGGCATTGTCATGGCCGTCGATCGAGCGCTGGGCGACCTGTCCCGCTGCGGTGGCAATTCCAAGCGGACCGTTCAAAAGCTCCGGGGACGCCTGCCCCGTCACGATATTGCCGACATAGTCAACCGTGGTGGAAACCACGGCACCGGTCTGCTGGAAGCCATACCCTATCGCCTCAATCGGATTGAAGCGTCGGTAATCAACCATGAGACCCATCGAAACCAGGCCTAGCCGGCTGAAGGCTGGCGAAGTGGTTCCGGGCGTTTCGGTCGGCGGCCCCACATCCGTGCCGATGATCCGGTTTTCGCCATCACGAACGATTTCGACTTCGACACGCTCGGCGGCACCATCGATCCGGTTGGCAAATTCCTGGAAACTGCGTACCGGCGCACCGTCGACCGCGAGAATGCGATCGCCCGCTTCGAATCCGGCTGCATGGGCCGGGCTGCCCTGAACAACGCCGCCGATGACCGGATCGGAATAGGCCTGCACGCCCAGCTGCGGCAAGCGCCGCGATCCGCCGAATTCATCTTCAACATTATTGCGCTGGGCGACGATCTGCAGCGAAATCGGGCTGCCATCACGCTCGATCACCACATCGAGCTCACTGGATCCGCCGGATATCACCATGCGCATGATATCGTTGAACGTATCCACATCGCGCCCGTCTATCGACACGAAACGATCCCCGATTTCGATCCCCGCCTCTGCGGCCGCCGAATTCGGAACCACAGCGCCCACGACCGGCTGGAGCTCACGATTACCCAGGGTCAGCACGAGCGATGCAAAAATGAAGATCGCAAGGATGAAATTGGCGATCGGGCCCGCCGCCGTAATGAAGGCTCGCTGCCAGATCGGCTTGAAATGGTAACAGCGATCCGCCGCCGCACCCATCTGGGCACGGAGCTGGTCCAGCTTGTCGGAATCCGGCTCGCTGGCGGCGCCGGCATCGCCGAGAAACTTCACATACCCACCCAGCGGAAAGGCCGCGACACGCCAGACGGTGCCGCGTTTGTCCCGCCAGGAGACCAGGGTCGGGCCAAAGCCCATGGAGAAGGCTTCCGCGTGAACGCCGCAGGCGCGCCCTGCCCAATAATGCCCAAGCTCATGAATCACGACGACAATCGAGATCAGGAAAACAAAGGAGAAAATGGTCAGGAAACCGCTGCCGATCAGGTCCATGAAAAATTGCCTGTGATTATGGAAGTGTCTGGCGCTCGACCATCAAGTCCCGTGCCATCTGGCGCGCCCGACCATCAATGGCGAAAACATCTTCAAAAGCCGTTAGCGCCTGCGGCATGTCCGCATCCGACAGGCTGCGCTCGAGAACCTCTTCAACACCCGCAGCGATGTCAAGGAAACGGATGCGATCCGCGAGGAAGGCTTCGACCGCGATTTCATTGGCAGCATTGAGCACAGCCGGCGCGATACCGCCGGCCTGGATCGCCTCACGCGCGAGACGAATGGCCGGAAACCGGGTCAGGTCCGGTGGCTGGAAATCAAGCCGCCCGATCTCCGTCAGGCGCAGCCGTTCAACCGGTGCCGGCATCCGTTTCGGCCAGGCCAGCGCGCTGGCGATCGGTGTACGCATGTCCGGTGACCCAAGCTGGGCCAGAAGCGAACCGTCGGCATACTCGACCAGGCCATGAACGATGGACTGCGGATGGACCACGACGTCGACCTGGTCGGGTGGAAGATCGAACAGCCAGCAGGCTTCGATGACTTCCAGCCCCTTATTCATCATGGTGGCGCTGTCGATGGTGATCTTGGCGCCCATCTCCCAGGTCGGGTGCGCGAGGGCGTCGGCCCGCGAGGCGCGCGCCATCATCTCGTGGCTGGCCTCGCGGAAAGGCCCGCCTGAGGCCGTCAGCGTGATCGAACGAATGGTGTCGCGCTGGGCCGGGTCAAAAACCTGGAAGACGGCGTTGTGCTCGCTGTCGACCGGGAGGAGCGTCGTGCCGCAGCGCGCCGCCTCATCCATGAAGAGCGCGCCGGCGCAGACCAGGCATTCCTTGTTGGCAAAGGCCAGCGACCTGCCCTGCCGCAGGGCTGCCAGGGTCGGCTTGAGACCGGCAGCGCCGACAATCGCGGCCATCACCCAATCGGCATCACGGGCCGCCATTTCGCAGACCGCCGCCTCGCCCACACCGATCTCGATACCCGGATGGTCCCTGAGCGCGGCTTGCAGAGCCTTCGCCGCAGCCGGATCGGCGATGGCCACACATTCAGCATTGAAGCGGATCGCCTGCCGTGCCAGCTCGGCGGCATTGGTCTTCGCCGTCAGGGCAACGATCTTGTACGCACCCGGCGCCGCGCGTCCGATCAGGTCCAGCGTGGCCAAGCCAACCGACCCCGTGGCGCCCAGGATGGAGATCCGGCGTGACATCAGCTCGCCTCCCAGCCCAGCGGCCAGACGCGCATGGCCAGCACCGCGCCGATCACGGCCAGCATCAGCGCATCGACCCGGTCGAGCACGCCGCCATGGCCCGGTATGAGCGTACCGGAATCCTTGACCCCGAAACTGCGCTTGAACACCGACATGGCCAAATCGCCACCGACCGAAGCCAGCGCAACGACAAGCGCAAAGGGAAGCACTCGAACCGGATCAAGTCCGAACAAGCCCCCTGCTGCCCAGCCCGCCGCGCCGCCCGCTACGATACCGGCCAGGAAGCCGGACCAGGTTTTCTTCGGACTGGCCCGGGGCAGAAGCTTGGGCCCGCCGATCCAGGTGCCAACGAGATAGGCAAGGCTGTCCGCCGCCCAGACAATCGCGAAGAGGAGGATAACGGCTTTCAATCCATGTTCCGGCTCGGCGCGCATGGCGGCCAGCAGGGCTGCACTGAGCGAGACGTAAAGAATGCCCAGCACTTCGCTTGACCAACCGCGGCGCCAGCGCTCGATACCACTGGCCAAGGTCCCTGCTGCGCCCCAGGCGAGTGCGTCCATGACACTGGTCTGACCGGCAAGAAGAACCGTGCCCGATGCTGTCGCACAGGCAATCGCATAAGCGACCGGCGGTGCGTCCTGGTCGGACATGTGGATCCATTCCCAGGCCATCGCAGCCGCGAAGGCCGCCACCCAGGCTGTGAAAGCGAGATCACCAACCCAGAGCAATGCGACCGCCAGCGGGCCGAGGATAAGCGCAGAGATCAGACGACGCCGGAAGACCGGATCACGCGGCGCCGACATCTACGCCTCCATAACGACGGCTGCGCTGACGATAAGTGTCGATGGCCCGGGCCAGATCCTGGCGATCGAAATCCGGCCAAAGCACCTCCAGGAAGACAAGCTCGGCATAGGCGGCCTGCCAGAGCAAGAAATTCGAGATGCGTTGCTCGCCACTGGTGCGGATCATCAGGTCGACATCCGGCAGGTCAGCGGTGTCGAGGAAGCCGGACAGCACTGTCTCATCCAGCTGGTCCGGATCAAGCGCGCCACTCGCGGCGGCGCGCGCGATGGCCTGGCTGGCGCGCCGCAATTCATCGCGTCCGCCGTAATTGAAAGCGATGGTCAGATGAAAGTCGGTATTCTCGCATGTGCGGGCCTCGGCGCGATCAATGATCGCCACCAGGTCCGGCCCCAGATTGTCGCGTCGGCCAATGATGCGAATCCGGACCCCGCGCTGGGCAAGCCCTTCCAGGTCGGCCTCGACATAATGCTTGAGCAGTTCGAAAAGCGCTCCGACTTCATCTGCCGGTCGGCTCCAATTCTCTGTCGAAAAAGAGAACAGGGTCAGATAGCGCACACCCAGATCACCAGCGTCCTCGACGGTGCGCCGCACCGTTTCAACCCCGCGCTTATGCCCGAAGGAGCGTGGCCGGCCGCGGGATTTCGCCCAGCGGCCATTGCCGTCCATGATAATGGCTGCGTGCCTCGGACCGGGCTGGTCAGCGGAAGCGTCGTCACTCATTCTTTCGCTCCGCCAAACGGGATGATCAGACCTGCATGATCTCGTCTTGCTTGGCCTTCAGGCTCTCATCAATCCGCTTGATGGCCTCATCGGTGAGTTTCTGGACGTCCTCGGAGAAGGCCTTCAACTCGTCCTCGGACAGGTCGCCATCCTTCTCCATCTTCTTGAGCGCGTCCATGCCGTCACGGCGCACATTGCGGACCGCGACGCGGGCATGCTCGGCATAATTGCCGGCCAGCTTGGCGATCTCGGCGCGGCGCTCTTCGTTCAGCGGCGGAATCGGAATGCGCAGAAGCTGGCCTTCAACGACCGGATTCAGACCAATACCCGAATTGCGGATCGCCTTGTCGACCACCGCGACGAGCCCTTTGTCCCAGACATTGAGCGTGATCATGCGCGGCTCGGGCACCGAAACGGTTCCAACCTGGCTGATCGGGGTCGGTGTGCCATACGCCTCAACCTTGATCGGATCCAGAAGGCCGGCGCTGGCCCGGCCAGTCCGCAGACCGCCGAATTCCTTGCGCAGGGCTTCAATGGCGCCGTCCATGCGCCGCTTCAGATCATTCTCGTCATACTCGTCGCTCATGGCGTTCTTGCTCTTTCCTGTTGTCAGCCGGCTGACGCGTCAGTCTTCATCTTGCCGATCATGGTGCACAGGCCCTCCCCGGCCAGCACACGCGCAAGACCATTGGTCTTGTGAATGTCGAATACGACAATCGGTATCGCATTTTCACGCATCAGCGTCACCGCCGAGGCATCCATCACGCGCAGGTCCCGCGTAAGGACATCCAGATAGTCGAGCTGGTCATAGCGCTCGGCATCAGGATTGGTACGCGGATCGTCGGAATAGACCCCGTCCACCTGCGTCCCCTTCAAGAGGGCATCGCAATTCATCTCGGCAGCGCGAAGGGCAGCCGCTGTATCGGTGGTGAAGAAGGGATTGCCAGTACCGGCGGCGAAGATCACGACCCGGCCCTTTTCCATATGCCGCGTGGCGCGGCGGCGGATATAGGGTTCGCAGACCGTGGTCATGGGAATGGCCGACTGGACGCGCGTCTGGACGCCAATACGCTCGAGGGCGGTCTGCATGGCCAGCGCGTTCATCACGGTCGCCAGCATGCCCATGTAATCGGCCGCGGCGCGGTCCATGCCCTTCGCGGCACCGGAAAGACCGCGGAAGATATTGCCACCGCCAATGACGAGGCACATCTCCGTCCCGGCAGCCACGGCTGCGGCGACTTCGCGCGCGATCCGGTCAGCGGTATCGATGTCGATGCCATAATTCTGGGAGCCCATGAGGGCTTCACCAGAAACTTTGAGCAGGACCCGCCGAAATTTCGGCGTTCCCGCATGGCCGTCAGCCGGCCCGGATGCAGATGAATCAGTCACGGCGTGCAGCATATAGAAAGCGGCGGCGCTGGGAAGCGCCGCCGCTTGTTGTCAGAAGAATCAGGACTGGCCAGTTGCAGCTGCAACTTCGGCCGCGAAATCTTCTTCTTTCTTCTCGACGCCTTCACCCAGCGCCATGCGGACGAAACCGGAGATCTCGACCGGAGCGCCGAGGTCCTTGGCAGCCGCTTCGAGCACCTGCTCGATGGTCTTGTCCGGATCCATCACGAAAGCCTGCTTCAGGAGCACGACTTCCTCGAAGAATTTGCGCATCCGACCTTCCACCATCTTCTCGACGATGTTTTCCGGCTTGCCGGACTGGCGCGCCTGGTCAGCAAAGACTTCGCGTTCCTTGTCGGCGATGGCGCTGTCGACACCGTCAACATCGACCGAGACTGCCACGGCCGGCGAACCGGCAGCCACGTGCATGGCGATCTTGCGACCCAGCTCAGCGAGCTTGTCCTTGTCACCATCCGACTTCAGACCGACCAGAACGCCGATGGCGCCCATGTCGGCGACAGCCGGGTTGTGGACGTAGGAGGCAACCACGCCCGGCTCAGCCGTCACGACGGCGGCACGGCGCAGGGACATGTTCTCACCAATCGTGGCGATCAGATTGGTGAGGTGATCCTCAACACTGTCACCGGAGGCCAGCTTGGCGGCCTTGATGGCGTCGACATCGGCGCCTGCGCTGATGGTCAGCGCCGCGATTTCCTTCACGGCCGACTGGAACTTTTCGTTCCGGGCCACGAAGTCGGTTTCCGAATTCACTTCAACCACGGCACCCTTGCCACCATCGGTGGACACGGCGACGAGGCCCTCAGAGGCGACACGGTCGGCCTTCTTGGCAGCCTTGGACAGGCCCTTCTTGCGCAACCAATCGACAGCGGCTTCGAAGTCGCCATCATTCTCGTTGAGCGCCTTCTTGCAGTCCATCATGCCTACGCCGGTTTTTTCGCGCAGTTCCTTCACGAGAGCAGCGGTAATGGCAGCCATCGGTTTCTCCTGGATTTCGATTTGGATCGAAGCGTTACGCTTCGGTCTTGTCAGATTCAGATGACGTATCCGTGGCAGCGGCCTCGGCTTCTGCAGCCGGAGCCTCTTCAGCCTTGGCCTCTTCGGCCGGAGCCGCTTCAGCCTTGGCTTCCTCTGCCGGCGCGGCGTCGACCAGGGTCTCGACCGGCGCTTCGGCTTCGCCCAGATCCATGCCCATCGCCATCTGGCTGTCGCTCATGCCGTCCAGAACCGCATCCGCGATCAGGTCGCAATAGAGCGAGATGGCGCGCGAGGCGTCGTCATTGCCCGGGATCGGGAAGTCGATCAGGTCCGGATCGCAATTCGTGTCGACCACGGCGATGACCGGAATGCCAAGCTTCTTGGCTTCCTGGATGGCGATGCCTTCCTTGTTCGTGTCGATCACGAACATCAGGTCCGGCGTGCCACCCATGTCCTTGATACCGCCGAGCGAGCGATCAAGCTTCTCACGCTCCCGGGTCAGCATCAGCTGTTCTTTCTTGGTCAGACCGGCCAGGCCGCCCTCACCTTCAAACATGCTTTCCAGCTCGCGCAGGCGGGCGATGGAGTTGGAGATGGTGCGCCAATTGGTCAGCGTGCCGCCGAGCCAGCGCTGGTTCATGTAATACTGGGCGCAACGACCGGCGGCAGCGGCCAGCGGCTCCGAAGCCTGGCGCTTGGTGCCGACGAAGAGGACGCGACCGCCCTTGGCAGCCGTCTCGCGCACTTTCACCAGGGCCTGGTGCAGCAGCGGAACGGTTTGCGAGAGGTCGATGATGTGAATGTTGGACCGCTCACCAAAGATGAAATCCTTCATCTTCGGGTTCCAGCGGTGGGTCTGGTGTCCAAAGTGACAACCAGCTTCAAGCAGCTGACGCATGCTGAAATCAGGGAGAGCCATCGATTTTTCCTTTTCCGGTTGGCCTCCACGGAGCGGAGTCACCTGCACCTGCAAGTGACACCGGAGCGTCAGGTCAAAGACCGGACGTAGCCCCGTGTGCGTAATGGCGCGGCTTATAGGCTTGCAAGGGCGTGTTGGCAAGCGGGCAGACCCGCCGGAATTGCAGTGCTGGCATGCGATGCCGGACCGCGATCAGGCACTCTCGATCGAGGCGACGCCCTTCACCCCTTTCAGGGCAGCCTGCAGCGCCGCGTCGGCGCTGTGTCGACCGGGCAGACGCAGCTCGATCTCGCCACCATCACGTAGCGGCATCAACAGCTCGACCACGGCATCATGGGAGGCGTCCTTGCGCCCATTCGCCCGCTCGAGACGCGCGTGTATGCCAGCCAGGGCGTCAGTGGCGTCGAGCCGGATGCGCAGGCGTTCTGCGGAGATCTTGGTGTCAAGCGGTTCGATCTTGTCGGCAAAGAATGAGATTTGCTCGTCACGCTCATCGACCCGGCAATTGATCATCACGGCCTGACCGCTGTCCAGAATGTCCCGCGAGCTCTGTAGGAGATCAGAATTGACGAAGACCTCGAACTCGCCTGTCGGATCGGACAGGGTCGTCCAGGCGAAGCGCTCGCCATTCTTGTTGGAGACCCGTTCCTGACGACGCCGCACCATTCCCGCGAGACGCAGGGCGGTCGCCCCGTCAGCGACCCGGGCCGGGGCTTCGGCAAAGAAGACAACGCCGCGCCCGGCCAGATGCTCAGCCAGATCATCCAGCGGATGCCCTGAGAGATAAAAGCCGATGGCCGACAATTCGGCATCAAGGCGCTGTGTGGCGGTCCAGGGGTCCGGCTGCGGCAGGCGAGGCCGCTCCAGTTGCGCCTCTTCCCCCCCACCACCAAACAAGCTGGCCTGGGCGCTCTCGCGCTGTTCGGCCGCATGCTGGGCCATCGAAATCAGGGTTTCCGCCGACGCCATGACGCGGGCCCGGTCCGGATCGAGACTGTCAAAGGCCCCGGCCTTGGCGAGGTTTTCGAAGGTACGCTTGTTGACCTGGCGCGGATCGACCCGCTCGGCGAAATCATAGAGGTCACGGAAGGGCCCGTTGGCCTCGCGCTCCTCGACGATATGTTCCATCGCCACAAAGCCGACATTGCGGATTGCGCCAAGGGCGAAACGGATCGTGCCCTCCTCGACCGAGAAATCGGCTTGGGAGGCGTTCACGTCCGGCGGGCGCACCTCGATCTTCATGCGCCGGATTTCCTGGAAAAACGCCGCCAGCTTGTCGGTATTGGCGGCGTCCAGCGACATCAGCGCGGCCATGAATTCGACCGGGTAATTGGCTTTCAGATAGCCGGTACGATAGGCGATCGCGGCATAGGCGGCGGCGTGGGACTTGTTGAAGCCATAACCGGCGAACTCGGCCACGAGTTCAAAGATGTAGGACGCCTTCTCCCGGCTGACGCCCTTCTCTTCGGCCCCTTCGAGAAAACGGACTTTCTGCTTGTCCATCTCCTCCTTCTTCTTCTTGCCCATGGCCCGGCGCAGAAGGTCGGCTTCACCGAGCGAATAGCCGGACAGGATTTGGGCGATCTGCATCACCTGTTCCTGATAGATGATAACGCCGTAGGTTTCAGACAGCACGCCTTCCAGGTCCGGGTGGAGATTGTCCACCTCGGCCCGGCCAAACTTCCGGTCGACATAGACGTCGATATTCTTCATCGGGCCCGGTCGATAGAGCGAGATCAGGGCGATCAAATCCTCGATCGCATCCGGCTTCATCTTCTTGAGCGTGTCGCGCATACCGGATGATTCCAGTTGGAACACGCCAATCGCATGGCCGGACTGGAGGAGATCGAAGGTCGCCTGGTCGTCGAAATCAATCCCCTCGACGTCGGGCACATCCTTGCCGGCCGAAGCGATATAGCCGAGCGCGCGGGCGATCACGGTCAGGGTCTTCAGACCGAGGAAGTCGAACTTTACCAGGCCCGCCGGCTCGACCCATTTCATGTTGAACTGGGTGGCCGGAATGTCGGACCGCGGATCGCGATAAAGCGGGACGAGTTCGGACAGCTTGCGATCGCCGATCACCACGCCGGCCGCATGGGTGGAGGCATTGCGGTAGAGGCCTTCCAGCTTCAATGCGACCGTGAGCAGCGTGTCGACCGAGTCATCATCCCGACGCATTTCCCGAAGGCGCGGCTCAAGATCGAGCGCCTGGGCCAGGGTAACCGGATTGGCCGGATTGGCCGGAACCATTTTGGCGAGGCGGTCGACCAAGCCGAGGGGGAGCTGGAGCACGCGGCCGGTATCACGCACCACAGCGCGGGCCTGAAGCGTTCCGAATGTGATGATCTGGGCCACACGGTCATGGCCGTATTGTTCCTGCACATAGCGGATCACCTCGCCGCGTCGCTCCTGGCAGAAGTCGACGTCGAAGTCGGGCATGGAGACGCGTTCCGGATTCAGGAAGCGCTCGAAGAGCAGGCCGAAGCGCAAAGGGTCGAGATCGGTAATGGTCAGCGCATAGGCGACCAGCGAGCCGGCCCCGGAACCCCGGCCCGGCCCGACCGGGATGTCATGATTCTTGGCCCACTGGATGAAATCCGAAACGATCAGGAAATAGCCCGGGAAGCCCATCTGCTTGATAATGCCGAGCTCGAAGTCGAGCCGTTCGCGATACTCCGCCTCCGGTGCAGCGGCATTGATGCTGGCCAGGCGTTCGGTCAGCCCCTCATGGGCGCGCGCGACCAATTCTTCGGCTTCGTCGCGACCGCCAACCGTCGGAAAGCTTGGCAAAATGGGCGGATGGGTGCGGACGCGGAAGGCGCAGCGACGCGCAATCGTGATCGTGTTTTCGAGGGCTTCGGGCAGATCCGCGAAGCGCGCATGCATGGTCTCCGGCGAGGCCAGATCATGATCGGCGGTGACGCGGCGACGATCGGCGACGGAGACGAAGGAGCTCTCCGATATGCACAATAGGGCGTCATGCGCCTTGTGCATGGACGGGTCAGGGAAATAGGCCTCATTGGTCGCGACGATTGGCAAATCGCGGGCATAGGCCTCGCGCACCAGCCAGTCCTCGGCCTGTAGTTCCTCGGCCTGGCCATGGCGCTGCAATTCGACATAGAGTCGGTCGCCAAAGGCGGCCTGGAGGTCGGCGAGATAGCAAGCCGCTTCCGGCTGCCGCCCCCCGACAATCAACCGGTTGAGCAATCCGTCCGGCCCGCCGGTCAGCGCGATGACACCCGCCGCATGCTCCAGGACAAGCGCCAGCGGCACATGCGGCTCCTCGGACCCATCAACATCGCAATAAGCGGCGCTGGAGAGCGCCATCAGATTGCCATAGCCGACCTGATCCTGGGCCAGGAGGACGAGTGTGCCATCCGGCTCGGCCCGTTCACCGGGATGCGGGTCGCCCATCCGGACCTTCAGCGTACAACCGACAATGGGCTGCACACCGGCCCCGGAGAGGACTTCGGAAAATTCCAGCGCCCCGAACAGATTATTGGTGTCGGTGAGCGCAATGGCCGGCATGCCGTAAGTCTGGCAGGCCTCCACCATCTGCGGCATGCGGATCGCGCCCTCGAGGACCGAATAGGGCGACCGCACACGCAGATGCACAAAGGGATGTTGCACGCCCATGCGTCGCTCCTGAAGTCCGGCCTCGAAACTGATCCTGCCCTGCCCCGACCGCCGCCACGGGCGGCGACGTCGAGTCAGGCCATCAGTCTAGCCGCTTCAGGCCGCGCCGAGAACCGATCCCCACATGGCAATCATCCAGGCGAAGCCGAGAACGGCAGTCGCAGCAGACACATCTTGAACAACACGGCGCATAACGCTCTCCCCAATCGCGAGTTCTGCTTTTGTTCTATTGCGGCACAACGCAGGCGTCAAGAGGAATGTTCCAATTTTGTTCTCATGCAGTTCGCGCAGGCTGATCAGTCAGGGATGTAGGGCGTGAGATGCCCGTCCGCGAAGGTCAGGATTCGGTCCATCCGTCCGGCAAGCTCGTGATTATGGGTGGCCACCAGGGCCGCCGCGCCTTCTGCCTTCACCGTTTGGCGAAAAGCATCAAACACGGTCTCGGAGGTTGTCGGATCCAGATTGCCGGTCGGCTCGTCGGCCAACAGGACATGGGGCGCATTGGCCAGGGCTCGGGCTATGGCGACACGTTGCTGCTCGCCACCGGACAATTGCGACGGCTGGTGCAGGAGGCGGTCCGCCAGACCGAGCTGTGTGAGGAGCATTTCCGCCCGCTCCCGCGCTTTGCGCGACGGCACGCCTGCGATCAGTTGCGGCAGGACGATATTTTCCAGCGCATCAAACTCGGGCAGGAGATGGTGGAATTGGTAGACGAAGCCGATCTCGCGGCGACGGATGGCGGTGCGCTCGCGGTCCGACAGGTCGACCGTGGCCCGCCCCCTCACCCGCACTTCACCGGCATTGGGACGCTCAAGCAAACCGGCTGCATGCAGGAGCGAGGATTTGCCGGAACCGGACGGACCAACCAGACCGACAATCTCGCCCGGTGACAGGGCCAGGCTGGCGCCCTGCAGAACCGGGAGCTCGCCCGCATCGGTGACATAAGTCCGGTCGATGGCATCAAGTTCGAGGACGAAATCACTCATAGCGCAGCGCCTCCACCGGATCGAGACGCGCAGCCCGCCAGGCCGGCGGCAGGGTCACAACCAGGGAGATGATCAGGCCGAAGATCGAGATGAAGCCCACCTCGCCCCAGTCCAGCTGAGCGGGAATGCGATAGAGGTAGTAAACCGTCGGATCCCAGACCTGGGCGCCCGTCGTCCAGGTGATGAAATCCTGGATCGGTCCGATATTCACGACGAAGAGGATGCCCAGCATCAGCCCGGCAAAAGTCCCGGCCATGCCGATACTGGCGCCCACGATCAAGAAGACGCGCATGATCGAGGCCTGGGTCGCGCCCATCGTGCGCAGGATGGCGATATCGCGCGACTTGTTCTTCACCAGCATGACCAGGCCCGAGATGATGTTCATCGCAGCAATCGCTACCACGATGGATAAGATAAGCCGCATGGCCGTCCGCTCGAATTGCAACGCGTTGAAGAAAGCCGGGTCGAGCCGGGTATAGTCATACACCGAGGTATTGGGGCCGGTGATCATGCGGATCGGATCGACAAAGAGCGGGGCGAGGTCAGGATCATCGAGGCGGACCTGGATCTGGTCGACCCCCTCGCCGCGCACAAAGAAGAGCTGACCCTGTTCCAGCGGCATGAAGGCCAGACTGTCATCAATCGTCGAGACGCCGGCCGCGAGGATGGCACCGACATAATAGGCTTTCTGCTGCGGGCGGGCCCCGAAGGCCGACGGCGCGGCGCGAGCGGACAGGAAGGTGACGCGGTCACCGACATTGACGCCCAGCCGCCTGGCGACGCCAGAACCCAGGACAATGACATCGCCGCCATACCGGCCGGTGCCGAACTCGGACAGGTCGCCATGCGTGAGGCCGGTTTGCGAGCGAGGATCCTCGCCGGATCGCACGACATCCATTGCGGCGAGATCATCCGGGCGAACCGCGAGGACCTGAAGGAAGGTCTCGTAGCGCTCAGAGGTTGCCATGACCTGGCCTGCAGTGACCGGATTGGCGCTCTTCACGCCGGGCATCGCCTCGATCTCCTCGATCAGGCGATCAATATTGCCCGGATCGATTTCCCGTGTATCCACGTATACATGTGGCTGAAAGCCAAGAAGCTGGTTGAAGAGCTCGGCGCGAAAACCATTCATGATCGACATGACCGCGATCAGACCGGTCACCGCCAGCGCGATACCGCCAAAGGATATCCAGGCAATCAGCGCTACGCCACCATGCTTGCGACGGGCCCTGAGATAACGGAAAGCGAGCAGGAATTCATAGGGGCTGAAGGGGCGCGCCCCGCCAGCCGAAGCCTGACCTGTCTCGCGAACCGTATCAGTCATCGGCAAAGGCTCTCTCGGCCAAGCGGCTGACGGCGTCTTCCGGCGACATCTCATGCGTCTCGCCGGTGCGTCGCACCTTCAGTTCGATCTTGCCCTCTTTCAGGCCGCGCGGCCCGATCACGATCTGATAGGGCAGACCGATCAGGTCGGCGGTCGCGAATTTGGCGCCGGCGCGATTGTCGGTGTCGTCGTAGAGGGGATCGAGTCCGGCTTCCACAAGCGCCGCATAGGCGGCTTCGCTCGCCACATCACAGGCCTCGTCACCAACCCGCATATTGATGATGCCGACACCGAAGGGCGCGACGCTCTCCGGCCAGATACAGCCCTTCTCGTCGTGATGCGCTTCGATGATCGCCCCGAGCAGGCGCGACACGCCAACGCCATAGGAGCCCATATGCACCGGACGTGGCTGGCCGTCCTGGTGCTGGACCAGCGCCTTCATCGGCTCGGAATACTTGGTGCCGAAATAGAAGATATGGCCGACCTCGATGCCGCGGGCGGAAAGTTGCCGGTCCTTGGGAACGGCGGCAAACTCGTCCGGCTGGTGCATTTCCTCGGTCGCAGCGTAGAGCGCGGTGCGCTGATCCACCAGCGGCTGGAGGTCGCCGTCGAAATCGACGTCGAGACCCGGTGCGCCCATCTCGACAAGATCGGCATGGCAGAAGACCTCGCTCTCGCCGGTTTCGGCCAGGACGATGAATTCGTGGGAGAGATCACCGCCGATCGGCCCGGTATCCGCCTTCATCGGCACGGCCTTCAGGCCCAGCCGCGAGAAAGTGTTCAGATAGGCCACGAACATGCGGTTATAGGAGCGACGGGCCGCCTCTTCGTCCACATCGAAGGAATAGGTGTCCTTCATCAGGAATTCGCGGCCGCGCATGACCCCGAAACGGGGCCGACGCTCATCGCGGAATTTCCACTGGATGTGGTAGAGCATTTTCGGCAAGTCCTTGTAGGACTTGCAGTAAGAGCGAAAGATCTCGGTGATCATCTCCTCATTGGTCGGCCCGAAGAGAAGCTCGCGGTCATGGCGGTCGGTGATGCGCAGCATCTCGTCGCCATAATCATCATAGCGACCGCTCTCACGCCACAGATCGGCCGACTGGATGGTCGGCATGAGGAGTTCGATGGCCCCGGCCCGGTCCTGCTCCTCGCGCACGATCTGCTCGATCTTCTTGAGCACGCGATGACCCAGCGGCAGCCAGGAATAGATGCCGGCCGCCTGCTGCTTGATCATGCCCGCGCGCAACATCAGCTGGTGCGAGACAATCTCGGCGTCGGAGGGCGTTTCCTTGAGGACGGGCAGAAAGTAGCGGGACAGGCGCATGGGGCGATTCCGGTGGGTTCGTGTTTGACGCCCATTAGACCGGCTGAGCGGCGTAATACAAGGATGGATGGGGGCTAAGGTGCAGAGAGCGGGATGGCGTGCAGGCGTGACAGGTCCTCAACTCCACACTCATTCCGCTCAGCAATATTTTCGGACGACCAGGGTTCGCCTCGGGCGCGGCGCGCAAAGCTCACCATTCATCTCTTGCCGAGAGAAAGCCGCATCCCATTCTTGAGCTCAAGGGTTTCTACCGCGAAGCGGCGCTCCGCGCCCTTGACCTCAAGAATGGGATGCGGCCAGCTGGCCCACAAGACATGTATGGATCGCCTCGCGTCCGACGCCAGATTGCGACGCTAGATGCCCATCGCGCACGGAGATGGAGCGGCGACATGCGGCTTTCGCAAGGACCGCGTCGACGCGCTATCCCTCCGCCGGATAATAGGTCGGCGAGCCCGGTCCGACCGGCAGGTCCAGTCCGAAGGTCCACAGAAAGAAGAAGCTCGACCAGAAAATGAGGAAGAAGATCGTATAGGGCAGCATCATCGCGATCAGCGTGCCGACCCCGAGATTGCGGTCATAGCGTGTCGCCCAGGCGAGGATGAGGCCGAAATAACTCATCATCGGCGTGATGATATTGGTCGAGCTGTCACCGATCCGGTAGGCCGCCTGGATCACTTCCGGCGCATAACCGATCAGCATCAGCATGGGCACGAAGATCGGCGCGGTCACCGCCCATTGGGCCGAGGCCGATCCCAGCGACAGATTGATGACGGCGCACATCAGGATGAAGAGGAAGAAGACCAACGGTCCGGTCAGCCCGCTATCCTGCAGGAATTGCGCGCCGGTCACCGCCGTGATTGCGCCGAGATTCGTCCAGCCGAAAAAGGCGACGAACTGCGCCGCGAAGAAGACCAGCACGATATAGAGACCCAAGGCACTCAGCGCACTGGCCATGGCGTCGATGACATCGCGGTCCGTCTTCATCGTCCCGGTCGCGCGGCCATAGGCATAGCCGGCGGCAATGAAGAAGATCAGGATCCAGACGACGAAGCCACGGAAGAAGGGCGAATTGATACGATCGCCGGTGTCCGGATTACGCAGAACGCCCCATTCGGGCGCCAAGGTCAGCGCCATCAACGCGAAAACGCCCAGAATGGCCAGGCCGGCCCAGCCCAGGCCCTTGCGTTCCTTGGCCTCCAGCGGCTGCATCATATTCTTGTCGAGCACGGTCTCGTCAGCGTTCAAGGGATTGTACTGGCCCAGCTTGGGCTCGACGATGAAGATGGTCACCAGGGACCCGATGGCCGTGATCAGAAAGGTCGACGCGACCATGAAATACCAGTTGGCCGTGGCGACCACGACATAGTCCGGGTCAATCAGGCGCGCCGCTTCCTGTGTGATGCCCGCCAGGAGCGGATCAATGGTTCCAATGAGAATATTGGCGCTATAGCCGCCGGACACACCGGCAAAGGCCGCCGCCATGCCGGCCAGCGGGTGGCGACCCAATGCATAGAAGATCGCGCCCGCCAAGGGGATCAGAACGACATAGCCGACCTCGGACGCTGTATTGGAGACAATGCCGGCAAAGACGATGGCCACTGTCACGACATGCCGCGGTGCCGACAGGACCATGGACCGAACGGCCGCGGACAGCAGACCGGACTTCTCGGCCACGCCGACGCCCAGCATCGCCACCAGGACGACGCCCAGGGGCGCGAAACCGGTAAAATTGGAGACGAGGCTGGTCCAGATACGCCGGATCCCGTCGCCATCGAGCAGGCTGACCGCGCGGATCATCCCGTCCTCAGCCACACCACGAGCACCGGCCGGGCGCGGGTCTTCGACGGCGAGGCCCATCCAGCCAAACAGGCCTGACAGCAGCACAATGCCCACAGCAAGAATGGCGAAGAGCGTGACCGGGTGCGGCAGGAGATTGCCGAGCCATTCAACGCCGTCAAGAAAGCGGGTGAAGGCACTGCGGCGCTTGGTGTCCGGTGTTGGAACTGACTTGGTCATGACGTTTCCCCATCCTGCAGGCCCAGCCCCTCCCCGTTTCGGGACTGTGCGGCATCTCGTTTGTTCTAGTAAGCGCCAGACGGCATGAACGGCTCCAGAACGCCGCTCTCATTAACGATGAAATAGATGATCCAGACGGTCGAAGCCGCCACGGTCGACCACCACATCTTCCGCGTCAGGTTTGGAGACTGTGGCGCACCACGCTCAGACCCCTCAACCACATCCCCCGCCTCTTCCTGCGAGCGCACGCCGATCGGCAGCATGGTGAAAAAGAAGAGCCACCAGACGATCAGGAAAACCACGACGCCATTCACGACGCCAACCCCGCCATCGCGGATGAAAAAACCGGAGAGCCAGAGCAGGCCGGCGATCGCGACCGGCGCGCGTTTGAGCCAGTCCATCATCGCGCCGGCTCCTGCATCAGTTCGATGAGCTGACCATGGCTGTTTTTCGGGTGGATGAAGATCACCGGGACCCCATGCGCGCCGATATAGGGCTCGCCCGTACCCAACACGGTTGCGCCCTTCGCGACCATGTCATCGCGCGCGGCGATGATGTCCGGCACTTCAAAACACAGATGGTGCTGGCCGCCCTTGGGATTGCGTTCGAGGAATTTGTGGATCGGGCTGTCATCTCCGGAAGGCTCGATCAGCTCGATCTCGGAATTGTCCAGATGCACGAAGGAGACCTTCACGCCCAGATGCGGGAAGTCCTTGGTCTCGGTCGCCTCGGTCGCGCCATAGAGCTCGGCATAAGTCTTCTTGGCCGCCTCGATATCGGGCACGGCGACACCGACATGGTTCAAACGTCCGATCTTCATGGCGATGATCTCCTCATCAGACTTCCAGCATCAGAATCTCGACCCAGGGCTTCTTGCCCCAGATCCGGCTCGCTTCACGGCGTACGGCCCGGCGAACCTCTTCCTCGGCCCGTTCGACATCGCGGCGATCGCGCTTGGACAGGCGGTCAAAGGCGCGTTCGGCCTCGTCGGCCAGGGCGTCGGCGAAATCGTCCAGCGACATTTGCGCGTCTTCCGGTACGCCCTGCATACGCACTTCCGGCCCCGAGACCAGCTCGCCCGTATCGGTCACCGCCATGGCGATGGCGATCTGGCCCGCATGGGCCAGCTTGCGCCGTTCGCGCATGGAGTCCGCGCCCGCATCGACAATGAAATTGCCGTCGACATGCAGCCGGCTCGCAGGCGCTTCATCGACGATGGACGCCGTGCCATCGCTGCGGATCTGGACCATGTCGCCATTGCGGACCGAGACGGCTTGGGGGACCTGGAGCTCACGCGCAAAGGCGGCATGCTCCAGCAGGTGGCGGCGCTCGCCATGAACCGGAATCGCCACTTTCGGCTTGGCCCAGGCATACATTTGCGCCAGCTCGTCACGGCAGGGATGGCCCGACACATGGATCGGTCGATCCTTCTCGGTGAAGATATTCACGCCACGCTCGGCCAGCCGGTTCTGCAGCTGGAAAATCCCGACATCATTGCCCGGGATGACCCGGCTCGAGAAAATCACCGTGTCGCCACTGCTGAGCGAGACATTGCGGTGATTGCCTTCGGCGATACGCGACAGCGCCGCCCGCGGCTCACCCTGCGAACCGGTGCAGAGATAGAGGATTTTCTCGTTGGGAAAACGCGCTGCGTCTTCCTCGCTGATGAAATCCTTCACATCGGACAACATGCCGACGGCTTTCGCAGCCGCGGTCATGCGATGCATGGAGCGGCCAACCAGACACACACGACGCCCATTGGCCTCGGCGGCCTGGATGGCGGATTGAAGCCGCGCGACGTTCGACGCGAAGGACGCAATCGCCACCTTGCCGGTGCCACATTCGCCGACCAGCTTGATCAATTCGTCGCGCACATCGCCTTCCGAACCGGCCTCGCCGGGTGTGAAGACATTGGTGCTGTCGCAGATCATGGCCAGCACGCCCTCATCGCCGATGGCGGAGATGGCGTCGCTGTCAGTGACCTCCCCGATCAGCGGATTGGGGTCGATCTTCCAGTCGCCCGTGTGCAAAACCATGCCGGCCGGGGTGCGGATGGCGATCCCGTTGGGCTCCGGGATGGAGTGGGTCAATGTGACCATTTGCAGGTCGAAGGGACCGAGGCTGAAGCGACTGTCCAGCGCGATCTCGTGCAACTCGACCTCGTCCAGCAGACCATATTCGCGCAAGCGATCGCGCACCAGCCAGGCGGTGAAGGGCGTCGCCCAGATCGGGCAACGCAAGCGGCGCCAGAGATGTGCCACGGCCCCCATATGGTCTTCATGCGCATGGGTCAGCACCATGCCGAGCAAATCATCCCGCCGCTCCTCGATAAAGCGCGGATCGGGCATGATCAGATCAACGCCGGGTGTATTCAGATCCCCGAAGGTGACCCCGCAATCAACGATGATCCATTTCTGCTGCCCCTCCGGCCCATAGCCGTAGAGATTGAGATTCATGCCGATTTCATCGGATCCGCCGAGCGGCAGGAAGTAGAGGCTATCGGTCAAGAATTGGTACCGCCATTGAGTTTCCAGACTTCGAGGAGACCGCGAATCGTCAGGTCCGCGTCATAATGATCGATCGCCTTGGAGGCGCCGTCGAACAGGGAGACCACGCCGCCGGTCGCGATTACGGTCATGGGCTGGGCGTACTCGCTCTTGAGGCGCTGCACCAGCCCGTCAATCAGGTCGATATAACCCCAGAAGACGCCAGACTGCATGGCTGAGACCGTGTCCTTGCCCATCACGCGGGCCGGCTTGGCTATGGCAACACGCGGCAATTTCGCGGCAGCCGCATGCAGCGCCTGCATGGAGAGATTGATGCCGGGCGCAATAATGCCGCCCTCAAAGGCGCCATCGGCGGCGATGACGTCAAAGGTCGTCGCCGTGCCACTATCGATGATGATCAGCGCGCCGTCATAAACCGCCCGCGCGCCCAGCGCGTTGACCAGACGGTCAGCACCGGCATCCTGAGGCCGATCCAGACGAACCTCGATATCCATACGCACGCCCGGCTCACCGACGATGACCGGCTCGGCCTTGAAGTAGCGGCGCGAGAGATTGCGCAGATTAAACAGGGCTTGCGGCACCACGGTCGAGATCACGCAGGCGCTAATGTCAGCAAAGGACCGGCCTTGCAGCGCCATAAGCTGGGACAGCCAGACCGCATGCTCGTCAGCGGTCCGGGTCGAGTCGGTGCCCGAACGCCACTGCGCCACCCAGTCATTGCCGTCATGGATGGCGAAGAGCGTATTGGTATTGCCGCAATCAATGGCGAGCAGCATGGCTGTCCTTTCATCCCGCATCGGGGAAAAACACGTCTCCTGCGGAGATATACCGGCGACCGCCGCCGACCAAGTCCAGTCGCAGCGCGCCATCGGGTCCGAGGTCCGAGAACACACCCTTGATCGTCTCGTTCTCCAGCCGCGCCTCGCAGCTCTGTCCGAGCCCGTGCGCGCGTGTCAGCCAACGGTCGCGGATCGGGCCAAAACCGCCCAGAAGCCAGTCGCGGCGTTCGCGTTCGAAAGCGGCGATCAAGATGTCGAGAGCGGTGTCTGGTGTGAGGGCCTTGCCATGATGCGCGAGCGCGGTGGCCGGGCGTTCGACATCCTCCGGGGCTTCGGCGAGATTGATTCCGATACCCACAGCGAGCCACAGGCCCCCGCCCGGCGCCGGTCCGCTTTCCAGCAGGATGCCGGCCGCCTTGCGACCGGCAACCAGGGCGTCATTGGGCCATTTCAGGCGGGTCTGTGCGGGATCACCCAGCGCGGCATCGCAAACAGCACCAACCGCATTCGCCGCCGCAAAGGAGAGTTCCGCGGCGCGGCCCGGATCGCACTGGAAGGTGTAAAGTCCGGTGGTGAAGAGATTGCCGGTCAGACCGCTCCAGGCCCGGCCGCGACGCCCTCGCCCCGCCGTCTGACGCCGCGCGGCCAACCATAGCGGACCGCGCTCGCCGTCCATGGCGCGTGCCTTGATATCGGCATTGGTCGAGGTTGTTTCCTCGACCCAGTCGATCCGGGGCTTGGGGTCGGACAAGGCGCGCCCGCTAGAGCGACAAGCCGACCGAATAGGCCCGGAAGACCAGCCAGCCAAGCGCCGGCAGGAGCAGGATCGTCGCCAGACCGGCGATGCGTGCCACCCAATAGGTGGAGACTGCAGCCGGGACAAATTCGATATCCGAGCTGTCGAACCAGATCACCTTGACGATACGCAGATAATAGGCGGCGCCGACGACCGAGAAGAGCACGGCCAGAACGGCCAGGATCATCAGATCGGCCTGGACGGCCGCATAGACCACGAAGAACTTGCCGAAGAAGCCCACCATGAAAGGCAGGCCGCCGATGGAGAACATCAGCGCCGTCATCGACCAGCCCAGGCCCGGATTGCGCTGTGCCAGACCGGCCAGGTCGGAGACCTGCTCGACCATGCCTTCGCGGGTGCGCATGGAGAGAATGCCGGCAAAGGAACCGATCACGCCGACCATGTAGAGCGACATGAAGACCAGCAACGCCCACAGGCCTGTCTGGCTGGCCGCGGCGACGGCGACGAGCGCATAACCCATATTGCCGATCGAGGAATAGGCCATCAGGCGTTTGATATTCTGCTGGGTCAGGGCGCCGAAGGCCCCTACGCCCATGGACAGGACGGCGATCATCCAGATCACGTCACGCCATTGATCAACGACCGAACCGAAAGGCTCCATCAGCACGCGGGCCAGAAGAACAATCGCAGCGAATTTCGGCGCCGTGGCAAAGAAGGCGGTCACCGGAGTCGGCGCGCCTTCATAAACGTCCGGCGTCCACATGTGGAAGGGCGCGGCGGAGACCTTGAAGGCCAGACCACAGATCACGAAGACCAGGCCAACGGTGAGGCCGACATTGCTGCCGCTTTCCACGGCCAGGGCGATATCGGCAAATCCGGTCGAACCGGCGAAACCGTAAACCAGCGACGCGCCATAGAGAAGCAGGCCCGAAGACAGAGCGCCCAGCACGAAATACTTCAGACCAGCCTCGGAGGCCCGCAAGCTGTCGCGATTGAAGGCGGCCAGGACATAGAGCGCCAACGATTGCAGCTCGATACCCATATACATCGCGATCAGGTCATTGGCCGAGACCATCATGACCATGCCGGTCACAGCGAGCGCGACCAGGACCGGATACTCGATCTTGCCGAGATTTTCCGCCTTCAGATACGGCATGGCCAGCAACATCGCGATCGCCGCGACCAATGCGATGGCGGTTTTGGAGAAGCGCGCAAGGCTGTCAAAAATGAAGCTGCCATTGAAGGCCGTGCCCTCACCGCTGACCAGAAAGAGTGCTGCCAGACCGGCGGCGACCAACAGGCCGATGGTCAGCCACTGGATCAGGACGGAGGTCTTTTCACCTTTCAGGAAAACGCCCAGCATCAGCAATGCCATGGCACCGCCGGCGAGGACGAGCTCGGGAATGAGAAGCGACAGATCCTGGGAAAGCATGTCGGCCGTCATGGCTGGCTTCTCCTACTGGGCCGATGCAGCGAGCGCCGCATCGTAATTGGAAATCAGATGATTGACCGCGGTCGCGGTGACATCCGTGATCAAGGTGGAAAACACGCCGAGGACCAGCGTACCGATGACGAGCGGGATGAAGATCAGCCACTCCATGCGGTTCAGGTCGGTGATGTTCTCCAGCTTGGGATTGGTCATCTCGCCGAACACGACATCGCGATAGACGGTCAGCATGTACATGGCCGAGAGAATGACACCGACCGCGGCACCGGTGGCGATCCACCAGCTGACCTGGAAGGCACCAACCATGGTCATGATCTCGCCGACGAAGCCGGATGTACCGGGCAAGCCGACATTGGCCATGGCGAACAGGCCGAAGATGGCCGCAAAAACCGGCATGCGATGCACCAGACCACCATAGAAGGCGATCTCGCGTGTGTGCATGCGGTCATAGATCACGCCGACACAGAGGAAAAGCGCCCCGGAGATGAAGCCGTGCGAGATCATCTGGTAAAGCGCGCCCTGGACGCCGGTCTCGTTCATCGCAAACAGACCCATCGTCACAAAGCCCATATGGGCAACCGAGGAATAGGCGATGAGCTTCTTGATGTCAGTCTGCCGGAAGGCCACCAGCGAGGTGTAGATGATGGCAATGATCGACAACACGAAGACCATGGGCGCGAAATAGGCACTCGCTTCCGGGAACATCGGCAGCGAGAAACGCAGGAAGCCATAACCGCCCAGCTTCAACAACACACCGGCCAGGATGACCGAACCAGCGGTCGGGGCCTGGACGTGGGCATCCGGCAACCAGGTATGGACCGGCCACATCGGCATCTTCACCGCGAAGGAGGCAAAGAAGGCCAGCCACATCCACATCTGGGCATTGCGTGCGAATTCGGTCTCCAGCAACACGGTGACATCGGTCGTACCGGCCTGCAGGAACATCACGATCATCGCGACCAGCATCAGCACCGAGCCAAGCAGGGTATAGAGGAAGAATTTGAACGCGGCATAGACGCGGTTCTGCCCACCCCAGACACCGATGATGATGAACATCGGGATCAGGCCACCTTCGAAGAAGATGTAGAAGAGCACCAGGTCGAGCGCGCAGAACACGCCAATGACCAGGGTTTCCAGCAACAGGAAGGCAATCATGTAATCCGCTACGCGGTTCTTGATTGCGCCCGACGCCATGATGCAGATCGGCATCAGGAACGCGGTCAGGACCACGAAGAGAACCGACAATCCGTCCACGCCCATGCGGTAGCCCAGGCCAATCTGCTCGAGCCAGGTCACTTCATGGACAAACTGGAATCCGGTCGCCTTGGTGTCGAAATTCGCCAGAAGCAGGATCGACATGCCCAGCGTCACCATGGTGGCCAGCCAGGCCACCCAGCGCGAATTGCGGTCGATCAGTCCCTGGTCTTCATTGCGGGCGGTGAAGCGGAAAGTCGCAATCACCAGCGCGCCGAGCGCCGGAACAAAGGTCAGGATCGACAGGAAGGCTTCAAATTCGCCGAACATCTAAAGACCCCCTTGGCTGACAAGAATCCAGACCGAGAAGCCGAGGACACCAATCAGCATGACGAATGCGTAGTGATAGAGGAAACCGGACTGGCCTTTCGCCAGGCGGCGGGCAGCCGCCAGCGTTGTTCCGGCCACGCCATTGGGACCGAGCCCGTCGATCAGCTTCATATCGCCGATCTTCCAGAACAGGTCGCCCAGGCCCTTGGCCCCGCGGACGAAGACGAAATGGTAAATCTCGTCCACATACCACTTGTTGTAGAGGAAGGAATGGAGCGGACCGCCGCGCGCAGCGATACGGGCGCCCATGCCCTCATTGATCAGGTAGAACCAGATTGCCAGCAAGAAGCCGAACAGGGTCGCGAAGAAGGGCGAGAGCAAGACCCAGGTCGGCGGATGATGCCCACCGCCATGATCGCCCTCACCGGCTTCGGCATGATCGTCCACAGCCGCATGGGCGGCATCCGTGCCATGATCGTCGGCGGGCGTGGCGTGTGTATCCGCCTCGGTATGGTCATCACCATACACTGCAGCCTCGCCGTGATCGCCGGCCACGGCCGGGCCATGCGAGGCGGCGGGCACCGCATCATGCCAGAAATGACCGGCATTCTCGCCGATGAAGTCCTTCTTGAAGATACCGCCGGCGAAGATGGCGCCGATGGCCAGCACGACCAGAGGCATGGCCATGGCGAATTTCGGGTCGTGGGCGTGCTCGTACACGTCTTTCGGCCCACGGAATTTGCCGTGGAAGGTCATGAAGATCAGGCGCCAGGAGTAGAAGCTGGTCAGCAGGGCTGCGACAACACCGAACCAGAAAGCCGGGATGCCGAAGAAGACCCCTTCGCGGCCGGCCATGAAGGCGCCCTCGATGATCGCGTCCTTTGAGAAGAAGCCCGCGAAGCCGAGATCCCAAGGCAGAAGGCCGAGCACACCAAAGGAGAAGCCGACGCCGGTCAGCGCCACCGTGCCGATAATCATCATCAGCCAGGTCATGGGCATCATCTTGTAGAGCCCGCCCATCTTTCGCATGTCCTGCTCGTCATGGACGCCGTGGATCACCGCGCCGGAACCGAGGAAGAGGAGCGCCTTGAAGAAGGCGTGGGTGAAGAGGTGGAACATGGCGGCGCCATAAAGGCCGAGGCCAGCGGCGAAGAACATGTAACCGAGCTGCGAACAGGTCGAATAGGCGACCACGCGCTTGATGTCATTCTGGGCCATGCCGACCGTCGCCGCAAAGAGCGCGGTGGTGGCCCCGATCACGGTGACAAAGGCCGAAGCCGCCTCGGCATTCTCGAAAATCGGGAAGGCGCGGCAGACCAGGAAGACACCCGCGGTGACCATGGTCGCGGCGTGGATCAGGGCGGAGACTGGCGTCGGACCTTCCATGGCGTCGGGCAGCCAGACATGCAGGAAGAATTGCGCCGACTTGCCCATCGCGCCAATGAAGAGAAGGAAGGCGATCAGCTCGATGGCATTGAGCTCCATGCCGGCAAAGGCCAGCACCGCGTCGGTGTGCTCGGGAACAGCCGCGAAGACATCGTCAAAGCTCACCGAACCAAAGACGTGGAAGAGCGCCATAATGCCCAGCGCAAAGCCGAAATCGCCGACCCGGTTGGTCACGAAGGCCTTGATGGCGGCATCATTGGCCGACTTCTTCTTGTACCAGAAGCCGATCAGCAGATAGGAGGCCAGTCCCACGCCTTCCCAGCCAAAGAAGAGCTGGAGGAAGTTGTCGGCGGTCACCAGCGACAGCATCGCGAAGGTGAAGAGCGAAAGGTAGGAGAAGAAGCGCGCCTTGTGCGGGTCGTGCTCCATATAACCCCAGGAATAGATGTGCACGAGCGAGGAGACCGACGTCACCACGACGAGCATCACCGCGGACAGACTGTCCAGCTTGATCGCCCAGGAGACATCAAAAGCACCAACACTCATCCAGGTCGCCAGATGAATGGTCTGGGCATTGCCGCCATAGGTGACGTCAAAGAAGACAATCACCGACAGCACGAAGGACAGCAGGACCGTCGCCGTGGTGATGATTTGCGCCGTACGATGGCCGACATGATTGCCGAGAAGACCGGCAAAGGCCGATGCGAGGAGCGGCCCGAAGACGATAATGGGTGCCATGATCCCCTAGCCCTTCATCAGATTGACGCCCTCAACCGAGATATCACCCCGGTTGCGGAAGTAGACGACGAGAATGGCCAGACCGACCGCCGCTTCCGCGGCCGCCACGGTCAGCACGAACAGCGCAAAGACCTGTCCGGCGAGGTCGCCGAGATGAGCCGAGAAGGCCACCAAATTGATATTGACGGAGAGCAGGATCAGCTCGACCGACATCAACAGGATGATGACATTCTTGCGGTTCACGAAAATGCCGAAGACGCCGATGGTGAAGAGTACACCGGCGACGGCGAGATAATGTCCCAGTCCGACGTCCATCATTCCCCAATCCCCTGTCCCGGCTTGATGTCATGCATGGAGACTGCGTCCTTGCGGTCGCGGGCGACCTGCGCACTGACGCTCTGGCGGCGCACACCCGGCTTGTGGCGCAGGGTCAGCACAATGGCGCCGATCATGGCGACCAGAAGCACAAGGCCAGCCGCCTGGAAGAAATAGACATACTGGTCGTAGATCACGAGACCGAGCGCTTCGACATTGGTCAGACCTTCCGGAATGGCCGCGTCGCGCAACGCCATCGCCTGGTCGGAGGCCTGCCAGGTCATGCCGATCATGCCCAGCTCGACGGCGAGAATGATCCCCACCAGTCCACCCAGCGGCAGATAGCTCAAAAAGCCCTGTTTCAGCTCGGTGAAATCGACATCCAGCATCATCACAACGAAGAGGAACAAGACCGCGACCGCGCCGACATAGACAACGATCAAAAGCATCGCCAGGAATTCGGCGCCGAGCAGCACGAAGAGCCCGGCCGCCGAGAAGAAGGCCAGGATCAGGAACAGTACTGACCGCACCGGGTTGCGCGCGATGACGACCATCAAGGCCGACAAAATCGCCACTCCGGAAAAGGCCCAGAAAGCCAGATTAGCGAGCATGGCGCCCTCGTCCTCTCAAATGCGTCCCAAAGACACCTACCGCGTCAGCGGTAAGGCGCGTCGAGTTCCAAATTCTTGGCAATTTCCCGTTCCCAGCGATCGCCGTTCTCGAGCAGTTTTGCCTTGTCGTAGAAAAGTTCTTCGCGGGTCTCGGCGGCGAATTCGAAATTCGGGCCTTCCACGATTGCATCAACCGGGCATGCTTCTTCGCAATAACCGCAATAGATGCACTTGGTCATGTCGATGTCGTAGCGCGTGGTGCGGCGCGAACCGTCCGATCGCGGCTCGGCCTCGATCGTGATCGCCTGGGCCGGGCAGATCGCTTCGCACAGCTTGCAGGCAATGCAGCGCTCTTCCCCGTTGGGGTAGCGACGCAGGGCGTGCTGACCACGGAAACGCGGGCTGAGCGGCCCCTTTTCAAACGGGTAGTTCAGCGTCGCCTTCTTGGCGAAGAAATAGCGCATGCCGAGCCCGAATGCGGACCAGAAGTCCATCAGGAGCGCGCCGCGAAATGCTTGTTGAATTCGACCCATGACTTACCCCTGCGGTCCGTAGACGACGGCGGCGCCGACAAGCGCTACCGCGGCCAGCGAGATGGGCAGGAAGATTTTCCAGCCCAGCCGCATCAGCTGGTCGTAGCGATAGCGCGGCACCAGGGCCTTCACCATCGCGAACATGAAGAAGAAGAAGACGATCTTGGCGGAAAACCAGAAGAAGTACCAGGCGTGCGAGGCCATGTAGGGCCAGTCCGACACATCCAGGCCGAACGGGTCATTCCAGCCGCCGAAGAAGAGGATCGACGTCATCGCACACATCAAAACGATGTTGAGATACTCACCCACCATGAAGAGCAGGTAGGGCGTCGAGGAATACTCGACCTGGTAACCGGCCACGAGTTCCGATTCCGCTTCGGGAAGGTCGAAAGGCGGACGATTGGTCTCGGCCAGGGCCGAAATGAAGAAGATCACTGCCATCGGGATCATCACCAGGAACATCGGCATTGGCCAGGCGTGGAATGACAACACATTCCAGTTCCAGAAGCCGCCGGCCTGCATCTCGGTGATGTCGGACAAATTCATCGACCCGGCGAAGAGCAGCACGGTGACGATGATGAAGCCGATCGAGACCTCATAGGACACCATCTGGGCCGCCGAGCGCAGCGCGCCAAGGAAGGGATATTTCGAGTTCGACGCCCAGCCACCGATGATGATGCCGTAGACACCCAGGCTAGACATGGCGAAGAGGTAGAGAATGCCGACATTTAGATCAGCGATCACCCAGCCCGGAGCCGCCGGCACGACGGCCCAGGTCACGAAGGCCAGGATCAGCGTGATCAGCGGGGCCAGAAGATAGAGCGAACGGTCAGCACCGGCCGGGATCACGACTTCCTTGAACACGAATTTGAAGAAGTCGGCGAAGGATTGCAGCAGACCAAAGGCGCCGACCACATTCGGGCCCTTGCGCATCTGTACGGCGGCCCAGACCTTGCGGTCCATCAGCAGGAGGAAGGCCAGCGAGATCAGCAGAACCACGGCAAAGGCCAGGATCTGCAGCAGGGACATGCCCAAACCGCCCCAGACACCGAATTGTTCGATGAAATCCGTCATCGCTTACTCCGCAGCCATCTGGGCCGGACCGGACGCAAGGGCGGAGCATTCCGCCAGCGTCTTGGACGCCCGCACGATCGGGTTGGTGAAGTAGAAATTGCCAACCGCCGGGACGAAATCTGTCGCCTCGACATCACCGGCAGCGCCCGCTGCCTTGGCGTCATAACCCTCACTTGCACCCGGTGCGTGATCGATTCCCGCCAGAACGGGAACATCCTCGAACAGTTTGTGACGCAGTTCGGTGAGGTTGTTATAGGGCAAGGTCTTGCCCAGACGCTCGGACAAGGCCCGGAAAATGGCCCAGTTTTCCTTCGCCTCGCCCTTCGGGAAGGTCGCCCGGTAAGCCAGCTGAACGCGGCCTTCGGTATTGGCGAAGAGACCATCCTGTTCGGTCCAGGCGGCGCCCGGCAGGATGAGATCGGCGCGGTGGGCCCCGGCATCACCATGGCTGCCGACATAGATCACGAAGGCGTCGCCGAACTGGCTCATATCCAGCTCGTCCGCGCCCATCAGGACGATTGTGTCGAGCGCGGTGGACTGCATGCCCGCCACATCATGCCCGCCCTCGCCCGGCACAAAACCGAGATCGAGACCAGCCACACGGCTCGCCGCCGTGTGCAGGATGGAAAGACCATTCCACTCGGCGCTGACAGCCCCGACCGCATCAGCCAGTTCACCGGCGGCGCGCAGCACCTGGGCGCCATCGGCGCGCGTCAGCGCACCGGAACCGACCAGGATGAGCGGACGCTTGGCGTCCTTGAGGGTCTTGATGAAGCCGGAGCGCTTCTTCTTGAGGCCCGCGAGGACATCGGCCGACGTGCCGACATGCTCATACGGGTAGGTCAGATCGACCGCTTCGCCGATCACGCCGACCTGGGTGTCATTGTGCAGCCAGGTCTTGCGGATGCGGGCATTGAGAATGGCCGCTTCCTTGCGCGGATTGGCGCCGATGACGAGGATCGCATCGGCGTCTTCAATCCCGGCGATGGTCGCATTGAAGAGGTAATCCTCACGCGCGCCGCCGCCCACCTTCGCGCCATCCTGGCGGCAATCGATCGAGGTCACGCCAAGCGCGTCGGCGAGATCCTTGGCGGCCTTCATTTCTTCGGCCGAGCAGAGGTCACCGGCAATCATGCCGATCTTGGAGGCGTCACCGCCCAGCTTTTCAGCCGCGATGGTCAGCGCTTCAGGCCAGTCCGCCGGACGCAGCTTGCCATTCTCGCGGACATAGGGCTTGTCGAGGCGCTGGCGGCCCAGACCTTCCCAAGCATAGCGCGTCTTGTCGGAAATCCATTCCTCGTTCACGCCCTCATGGACGCGCGGCAGGATGCGCAGCACAGCGGAACCGCGCGCATCAACGCGGATATTCGAACCGAGCGCGTCCATCACATCGATGGTCTCGGTCTTCTTGAGCTCCCACGGGCGGGCGTTGAAGGCGTAAGGCTTGGAGGTCAGTGCGCCGACCGGGCAGAGATCGATGACATTGCCGGACAGTTCCGACTGGACCGCGCTCTCGAGATAGGTGGTGATCTCGGCATCTTCGCCGCGACCGATCATGCCGATCTCGGGCGAACCGGCGACTTCGGTCACGAAGCGGACACAGCGCGTGCACTGGATGCAGCGCGTCATCTCGGTCGCGATGATCGGACCCATTTCCTTGTCTTCAACCGCGCGCTTGTTCTCCGGGAAACGGGAACCGGTGCGGCCATAGACCAAGGACTGGTCCTGCAGGTCGCACTCACCGCCCTGGTCGCAGATCGGACAATCCAGCGGGTGGTTGATGAGCAGGAACTCCATCACCCCTTCGCGCGCCTTCTTGACCAGCGGCGACAGCGTATTCATCGCCGGCGGCTCGCCATTCGGCCCGCCGCGCATGTCACGCACATTCATCGCGCAGGACGCTGCCGGTTTCGGCGCGCCGACAAGCTCGACCAGGCACATCCGGCAATTACCGGCGACCGACAGGCGCTCGTGATAGCAAAAGCGCGGAATTTCCCGGCCAGCCGCTTCAGCCGCCTGCAACAGCGTAAAGGAATTCGGAACCTCGATTTCCTCGCCGTCGATAATGATTTTGCGGAGATCTTCGCTCATCGGATGATGCCCCTACTCGGCCGCGACCTGGCTGACAAAGACAGGTTTGCCAGCGCGGTAATTGTTGATGCGATCCTCGATCTCGGACCGGAAATGGCGGATCAGGCCCTGAACCGGCCAGGCAGCTGCGTCGCCCAAGGCGCAGATCGTGTGACCTTCGACCTGACCGGCCACGTCGAGCAGCATGTCGATCTCTTCAATCGCCGACTCGCCGGCCGCCATGCGGGTCAAAACGCGCCACATCCAGCCAGTGCCTTCGCGGCACGGCGTGCACTGGCCGCAGCTTTCATGGCGGTAGAAGTAGGAGATGCGGGCAATCGCCTTCACCACATCGGTGGACTTGTCCATGACGATGACGGCGGCGGTGCCCAGACCCGATTTGTGCGCCGAGAGCGCGTCGAAATCCATCAAGACGTCGTCGCAAATGTCTTTCGGCAGGAGCGAGACCGAAGAGCCGCCCGGAATGACGGCCTTGAGATTATCCCAGCCACCGCGCACGCCGCCGGCATGCGTCTCGATGAGGGTCTTCATCGGGATCGACATGGCTTCTTCGACATTGCACGGATTGTTCACATGGCCGGAGATCGAGAAGATCTTGGTGCCGACATTGCGCTCGCGACCAAAGCTGGCGAACCATTCGGCGCCACGGCGCAGGATGGTGCCGGCAACGGCGATCGACTCGACATTGTTGACCGTGGTCGGGCAGCCATAGAGGCCGGCATTGGCCGGGAATGGCGGCTTGAGGCGCGGTTGCCCCTTCTTGCCTTCCAGACTTTCCAGAAGGGCTGTCTCTTCACCGCAGATATAGGCGCCGGCGCCGTGATGGATATAGACGTGGAAGGGCCAGCCATGGACGTTCTTCTCGCCGATCAGCTTGGCCTCATAGGCCTCCTTGACGGCCTTTTCCATGGCCAGGCGCTCGGTGACATATTCACCGCGCAGATAAATGTAGCAGGCATGGGCCTGCATCGAGAATGACGCGATCAGACAGCCTTCGATGAGAAGGTGCGGATCATGCCGCATGATCTCGCGGTCCTTGCAGGTGCCCGGCTCGGATTCGTCGGCATTGACGACGAGATAGTGCGGGCGGGCGCCCACTTCACGTGGCATGAAGGACCATTTCAGGCCGGTCGGGAAACCGGCGCCGCCCCGGCCGCGCAGGCCGGAGGCTTTCATCTGGTCGATGATCCAGTCACGGCCCTGGTCGAGAATGTCCTTGGTCCCGTTCCAGCAACCGCGCTGCTTCGCGCCTTCCAGATCCGGGCTGTGATGCCCGAACAGGTTGGTGAAGATCCGGTCCTTGTCCTGGAGGAGTTGCGTCGCCATGGATTAGCCCTCCGCCTTGCCGGTATTCGGCAGCTTGATCTTCTTGGCGCGCGAGCCGTCATAGAGCGACGGGTCGCTCAAAACCTTGGTGCCGTGCGGCTCGGAGGCATTGCGATCCGATTGCGGACCGTATTTGACGGTCTTGCCGGCCGCCAGATCGTCCATCAGGGCTTCCAGCTTGGCACCGTCGAGATCCTCGATGTAATGATCGCCATCGCTGTTCGCGAGCTGGATCATCGGGGCATTGGCGCACGCGCCCATGCACTCGACCTCGACCCAGGTGAACTTGCCGTCGGCGGAAATCTCGTGCTGCTTGCCGATGCGCTTCTTGCACACATCAATCAGCTCTTCCGACCCGCGCAGCATGCAGGGCGTGGTGCCGCAAACCTGAATCAGGTGCTCACCGACCGGCTCGAGATTGAACATGGTGTAGAAAGTCGCGACCTCGTAGACGCGGATATAGGGCATGTCCAGCCGGCCCGCGATCTCGCGAAGGGCAGGCTCGCAGACCCAGCCTTCCTGCTTCTGCGCGATCCACAGCATGGGAATGACCGCCGAGGCTTTCTTGGCCTCGGGATATTTAGCCAGCCAGAATTTGATCTCGGCTTCGCTCTTCTCGTTGAAGGCGAAGCTGTCCGGCTGTTCTTTTGCCAAGCGACGAACGCTCATTCATCATCCCCTGTGGCGATGTCAGTCTCGCGGCGATCAGTGATCACCTCGGACCGTTCCGGATGAAAAGCTTCACACCAGGCCTGAGCGTCGGCGATAGCCGCCTCGATCCCTGCCCGGCTTCCATTATGCGGAAAATCCGCATGATCCATTTCGGACGTCACGCTGACGCGGATCCGCCCCTGGGAATCGACCCGGCCGAGGCTGTGCTCTTCCAGGATCGCGCCCACAACATGGTCGTACTCGGCCGCGGCGACCGTGGTGTTGCATGAACCGCACAGCGCTTCACCGCCGGACATGCGACAGCCCATCAGGGCCACCTCGGAATAGACCGGTGCCGCGTCCGGCGCGGCTTCCAGCACAGCCCAGTCATAGGCGGCGCGGGTTTCGGCATCGATACCATTCCCACCACCTGAACAGGCTGCGACCGCGATCAGCGGAAGTATGGCAAGGCCATGCTTCATCAGCGGTCGATCTCCCCGAACACAACATCCAGCGAACCGATGATCGCGGAGACATCGGCCAGCATGTGGCCCTTGCTCATGTAATCCATGGCGGCGAGATGGGCGAAGCCCGGTGCGCGAATCTTCAGGCGGTAAGGCTTGTTCGAGCCATCCGAGACGAGATAGACGCCGAATTCGCCCTTGGGCGCCTCAACAGCGACATAGACCTCGCCCTCCTCTACCCGAACACCTTCGGTATAGAGCTTGAAGTGCTGGATCAGCGCTTCCATCGAGCGCTTCATTTCGGCCCGGCGCGGCGGCGAGAACTTGCTGTCAGTGGCCAGCACCTCGCCCGCATTCTCGTCCTTCATGAGCCAGTCACAACACTGGATCATGATCTTCACGCTCTCGCGCATCTCTTCCATGCGGCAGAGATAGCGATCATAGCAATCGCCATTCTTGCCGACGGGGATGTCGAACTTGAGCTCGTCATAGACCGAATAGGGCTGCGAACGGCGCAGGTCCCAGGCCAGGCCCGAGCCGCGCACCATGACGCCGGAGAAACCCCAGGCCAGCACGTCTTCCTTGGTGACAACGCCGATATCGACATTGCGCTGCTTGAAGATGCGGTTCTCGGTGAGAAGGCTGTCGATATCGTCCAGCTTGGCCGGGAATTGGTCACACCAGGCGCGAATGTCCTCGACCAGCTTCATCGGCAGGTCCTGATGGACGCCGCCGGGACGGAAATAATGGGCGTGCATGCGCGAGCCGGAGGCGCGCTCGTAGAAGACCATCAGCTTTTCGCGCTCTTCAAAACCCCAGAGCGGCGGCGTCAGCGCGCCGACATCCATGGCCTGCGTGGTCACATTGAGCAGATGGTTCAGCACTCGGCCGATCTCGCAATAGAGCACACGGACATACTCGCCGCGCTTGGGCACGGTGATGCCGGCCAGCTTTTCCGCGGCCATGCAGAAGGCGTGCTCCTGGTTCATCGGCGCGACATAGTCGAGACGGTCGAAATAGCCGATGCCCTGGAGATAGGTCTTGTGCTCCAGGAGTTTCTCGGTGCCGCGATGCAGGAGACCGATATGCGGGTCGACGCGCTCGACGACCTCACCATCCAGCTCCAGCACCAGACGCAGCACACCGTGCGCAGCCGGGTGCTGGGGACCGAAATTGATCGTGAAATTGCGTTCGGACTTGCCGGTTTCGATCAGGTCGTCAGCCATGCTCAGCCACCCTTCTGGCCGTCTTGGGCCTTTTCATCGCCCGGAATGATGTATTTGGCACCTTCCCACGGGCTCATGAAATCAAAGTCGCGATATTCCTGGACCAGTTCGACGGGCTCGTAGACGACCCGTTTCTGCTCTTCATCCCAGCGCACTTCGACATAGCCGGTGAGCGGGAAGTCCTTGCGCAGCGGATAGCCCTCGAAACCGTAATCGGTCAGCAGGCGGCGCAGGTCCGGATGATCGGCGAAGACGATGCCATACATGTCGAAGGCTTCGCGCTCGAACCAGTCGGCCACCGGATAGACCGGGATCACCGTTGGAACCGGCGTCTCCTCATCCGTCGACAATTTCACGCGGATACGGTGATTCTGGTGCATGGAGAGCAGGTGATAGACGACCTCGAAGCGCTGGGCGCGCTGCGGATAGTCGACACCACAAATGTCGATCAGGGTCGTAAAACGGCAGGCCGGATCATCCCGCAACCAGGTCAGCACGGCTTCGATGCGGTCACGATGGATTTCAACCGTCAGCTCGCCATTGGCGATCGACCAGCCGGTGACGGCCGCATCCTGGGCGTTGGCAATATGCTCGCCGAGAACCTTGAGGGCTTCGCTCATATCCCGTTCTCTCCTAGCGCTCGATCGAGCCTTCGCGGCGGATCTTCTTTTGCAATTGCAAAATGCCGTAGACCAGGGCTTCCGCGGTCGGCGGGCAACCCGGGACATAGACGTCCACCGGAACGATACGGTCGCAGCCACGCACGACCGAGTATGAGTAATGGTAATAGCCGCCGCCATTGGCGCACGACCCCATCGAGATGACATAGCGCGGCTCGGGCATCTGGTCGTAGACCTTGCGCAGGGCCGGCGCCATCTTGTTGGTCAACGTACCCGCGACGATCATCACGTCCGACTGGCGCGGGGAGGCCCGCGGCGCGAAACCGAAGCGTTCGACGTCATAACGCGGCATCGAGGCCTGCATCATTTCCACGGCGCAGCAGGCGAGACCGAAAGTCATCCACATCAGCGAGCCGGTCCGGGCCCAGGTGACGAGATCATCGGCGGCCGCAACCACGAATCCCTTGTCGGCCAGCGCATCGCTGACGCCGTCAAAGAACGGGTCGTGCTTCTTCGGGTCATAGCCGGGAACGGTTGCGCGCCCAGCCATGCCGGCATGAGGGGTCAGGTCAGATGCCATTTTGGACTACTCCCAATCCAGCGCGCCTTTTCTCAGCTCGTAAACGAAGCCGATGGTCAAAACAGCGAGGAAAACCATCATCGACCAGAACTCAAAGGGGCCGAGATGCTCACGAAGGGTCACCGCCCAAGGAAAGAGGAAGGCGACCTCGAGGTCAAAGATGATGAAGAGGATGGCGACCAGGTAGAAGCGCACATCAAACTTCATCCGGGCGTCGTCAAAGGCGTTGAAACCGCACTCATAGGTCGACACCTTTTCCGGATCCGGCCGCGAAGGGGCGATCACAAAAGCGGCAACCATGAACCCGATCCCGATCGCCGCGGCAATCGCGAAGAAAATCAGAATGGGCAGGTATTCCAGGAGCAATGCGTCCATCGCCAAGCCTCGCCTTGAAGAGCGTCCGGTAAGGTGCGGGAGGCCTCGGTATGGCTGGCTGGATACGCGCAAACGCGAATCGCGAACACCAGAAAGGCCCCCTGCCCGATTTGGCGCGGAAGCTAGAGCGCAGAGACGCTCGGAGCAAGGGCTAAAGACCGCCTGACATCAGTTCCTTGTGTCGCGGTCCGGGGAGAAGGAAGCTCAGTTGCGAGCTATTTGCAACTACTCTTTTCGGAACTTTGCAGGTCCGACGCGTTTCAACGACCCAGTCCCAGCACAGAAAGCCAGAATGAGGACCGGAAAAACGGCGAGCGCAGACTGAAGGCCCGATCTGGAAAGACGTGCCAGGGCTTGTATCCCCAGCCGCTCACCAAAGACCGGGCATCCGCTCCGAAGCCTTCGGCCTGGGCGGCTGCGATGGCTGCCCGGCGAGAACACCAGGTCGAACGCGCCGCGCGAAACCGGGCCAGAGCCTCCCCGCTCAGCCCGCGTGCGAGGCGGACAGAATGTCGCAAGGCCCGAAATTCGCGATGCCGCGCCAAGCTGTCGAGGCAAAGGAGCACGGCACCGATCACGCATAATCCGCCCCACCACAGCGGCGCGTGCAGCCGCACCAGAGCCATACAACACACGGCCAGGAGGAGGGGCGGCCATGTGGCACGGAAGAACCAGAGTTGATTCTTGAAGGTCCGGAAAAAGCGTTTCATCGCTCTGCTATCGCGTGCGGAGTCCGAACCGCCTAGCGGGACAGGTGTGCCGGCGATCCCGCCCCCTGGGACCATCAAGTGTTGAAAACCACGCAGTCAGGGCTAGCTGAGGACTTGGAAATCAGGGAGATCAATATGACCAAGCTGACGACCAATGAAGCTCGACAGGGCGAGAGCGGCCACCATGTCCGTTGGATTCTGGGCGTGTCTCTGACCCTCGCCATCCTGGCGCTGGCGGTCCTGTTCGGGATGACCGGCAGCTAAATGGGCGCTTTTCGGCGGACGGGCCCCAAAAGGCCTTGCCTGGCCTGACGGCCCGTGGCTGCATGGCCCTGGGTAATCAGGGTCGTCTCAATGCTGTCAGACTATTATGGCGTGATCGGGTTCTTCGTGATTGCCGCCGGCTTTTCTTGGCTGGTCGATCACAGCCCATTGTCTCATCGCACCCTGTCGCGCCGGATGGATGTTCACCGCAAAGAGTGGATGCAGCACATGGCGCGCCGCTCGGTGCGGATCATGGACAGCCAGATCATTGCCGGCCTGCAGAACGGGATCGCCTTCTTCGCTTCGACAGCATTGCTGGGAATCGGCGCCGCCTTCACGCTCATCACCGCGCTCGACCCGGTGATGTCGGCTGTCGCAGATGTTCCCTTTCTCGACACCACGTCACGCATCCAGTGGGAAGTCATGTCGCTGGGCCTGCTGGTGATCTATGCCTATGCCTTCTTCAAGTTCGGCTGGGCCTACCGGTTGGTCAATTATTCCGCCATGCTACTGGGCGCGACCCCGGACATTCCGCGCGATAATGACGTCACAACCGACGCCTTGCGCAGCGCCTATCGCGCCGGCGCCATGAATGTGGTCGCCGGACGGCAATTCAATCGCGGACTGCGCGCCCTCTTCTTGTCGATCGGCTATCTCGCCTGGATCGCAGGCCCCCTTGCCCAGATCGGCGTGACCCTCCTTGTCGCCGGCCTCTTATTGTCGCGGCAGTTCTTCTCGCCCGCCCTGGCAGCCCTGTCTGCTGGAGACGATGCAATGGGCAGCGTGGCCATGCCCGCATCGGATGACACGCACCGCGAAGCCTGAACTCGGCGCCGCGAATCGCCTCGCTCTTACAAACCATTGCAGTGGGCCACCAAATACGTCCAAACTCCCGACCAGTTGAAACGCGGGGGAGAGACGCGATGAGCATCGGATCAGCCATTCTCAATTCGGTCGAGAAGGCCGGCAACAAATTGCCCGACCCGGTGACCATATTCCTGGTCCTGATCGGTGTCGTCATGCTGGCTTCGCTGGCGCTAGCCGGCCTTGGCACGGCGGTCGACCACCCGGTGACCGGCGAAACGATTTCCGTTATCAATCTTCTGACCGGCAGCCAATTGCAGACCCTGCTTGTCGGCATGCCGGGCGTGCTCACGGGTTTTGCGCCGCTCGGCATGGTGCTGGTCGTGATGATCGGCGCAGGCATCGCTGAGAAGACCGGCCTATTGTCCGCCGGCATGCGAGTCATGGTGTCCGGCGCGCCGCGCGTCCTGCTTACCCCGGTCCTCGTCTTTGCCGGTGTGATGGGCAATCTGGCCGTTGATTCAGGCTATATCGTCATGGTCCCGCTCGGCGCTGTCGTGTTCGCGGCTGCTGGACGCCACCCGATCGCCGGCATCGCCGCTGTTTTCGCGGGCGTATCCGCCGGGTTCTCGGCCAATCTGGTGGTTACCTCGCTCGAACCGCTCCTGTTCGGCATCACCCAAACAGCCGCCCAGTCCATCGAGCCGGGCTGGACGCTGAATAATCTGGACAATTACTATTTCACTTTCGCGCTCACCCCGATCCTGGTTGCCGTGGGCACGCTTGTGAACGACCACATCGTCGAGCCACGCCTCGGCGAATGGAAACGACCGGATGATTTCGCCGCGCCGGAAGGCGACGGCACGCTTAGCGCCAATGAGCGAAAGGGCTTGGCCTGGGCCGGCATCTCCTTGCTGGTGATCGGTGCGGTTGTTCTGGTGCTCACAATCCCTTCCAACGGGATACTGCGCGACGCGAATGGCGGACTGGGCCCCTTCTTCCAGTCCATTGTAGCCATCCTGATGATCGCCTTTCTGGTGTCCGGCACGCTCTACGGCATCGCCGTCGGCAATGTGAAATCGGACAAGGATGTTGTGGCCCTTGGCACACGATCGATGGCCGATATGGGCGGATACATCATCCTTGCCTTTGCCATGGCGCACTTCATCTTTCTCTTCGGCGCCTCGGAAATGGACACCGTGATCGCGATTTCCGGCGCGGAAGGGCTGCAATCGCTGAACCTGCCAGCCCCGTTGCTGATTGTCGGCATGGTCCTGCTGGTCGCCCTCCTCAACCTCTTCATGGGTTCAGCCTCGGCGAAATGGGCGCTGCTGGCACCAGTCTTCGTGCCGATGCTGATGCTGCTGGGAATTTCACCGGAAGGATCGACGCTGGCCTATCGGATGGGGGACCAAGCGACAAATATCATCACGCCGCTCATGCCGTATTTGCCGCTGATCCTGATCTTCTGTCAGCGCTATGTGCCGGAGTTCGGCCTCGGCAGCCTCATCGCGGTCATGCTGCCCTATTCAATGGCCATTCTGGTCTCGTCACTGGCCATGATCTTCGTCTGGTTCGCCTTTGACCTGCCGCTGGGGCCGGACGATGCGAGCTTCACCTACGAGGTCCCGGCCGCTGCGAGCGCTCCGGCCGAAGCCGGGACAGGCGGCTGAGACCAACACAGACAACCGGCAATGGTCCCGGCCAAAACGCGATGTTAACGCAAGTGCATTAGCAATGCTCTTTTCATCAGTTGCTGGCCGGGACCATGGAAAAAATCGACAAAGAAGCGGCGTGCGATTTATGCCGCACGCGAGGTAATACACGGTTCGCTCCGGCCATCCGGATGGCCTTCCAGCCGATTGTCGACATTGAGGCCGGCCGTGTCTTCGCCCACGAGGCGCTTGTCCGCGGTGCAAATGGCGAGGGTGCAGTGCATGTCCTGTCACAGGTCACCGACGAGAACCGCTATAATTTCGATCAGACCTGCCGCGTCACCGCGATCAAGACCGCCAGCCGTATTGAGCTCCAGACGCCAATCAGCATCAATTTCATGCCCAATGCCGTCTATGAGCCGGCAAACTGCATCCGGGCGACCCTGGGCGCCGCTGCCAAGACGGGCTTTGCCCTCGACCGGATCATCTTCGAATTCACCGAAGGCGAAGACATGACTGGCAGCGACAAGCTCAACGAGATCATTCAGGAATATGCCCGCCACGGCCTGCGCACCGCAATCGACGATTTCGGCGCCGGCTATTCCGGCCTCAACAAGCTGGCCGAGTTGCAGCCGGACTATGTCAAACTGGATATGGACCTTACCCGCAATCTCGATCTGGATCGCCGCCGCAGGGCGATCGTGCGCCACACGGCGCGCCTGTGCGAGGAGCTCGGGATCCAGGTTATTGCCGAAGGCATCGAGACGGTGGCTGAAATAGCCGCGGTCCGGGATGCCGGTATCCAGCTCGTACAGGGCTATGTCTTCAGCAAGCCCCGGCTGGAGGAAGGGTTTCGCGACAGCGAAATCCTCCGCGCCTTCCTGCCGTCAACGACGCAGGGCGCGCCGCGGACTAGCCACGACACGCCCCTGCGATCAACCGGCTGATTTAAGCGCGAGCCGGGGAACCGGCACCGGAGCGATTGCGCCGACGTGGACGTTTCGCGCCACCGCCGCCATGGCTTCCACCCGATGACTGACCGCCACCGGCTGAGCGCGGACGGCCACCGCCCTGCCCTTGCGGACGTCCACCGCCAGTGAAGGCCTTCTTGCGCGCGGGGCGCTGCTGCTTCTTCTGCGAGGCTGCCGGGGTGGCATTCTTGGCTTCAGCCAGGAATTTGTCTTCATCACCCAGATAGACGCGCTCGATATCGAGGCCGGTCAGGCGCTCGATATCCCGCAGATATTCATACTCGCCCGGCTCGCACATGGAGACGGCGACACCGGACTTGCCGGCGCGCGCCGTCCGACCGATGCGGTGGACATAGGCTTCGGGAATATTCGGCAGGTCGTGATTGACGACGTGCGAGACATTGTCGACGTCGATGCCGCGTGCGGCGATGTCGGTTGCGACCAGGATTTTTACGGAACCGGTCTTGAAGCCATCTAGCGCCTTGATGCGCTGGGCCTGGGACTTGTTGCCGTGGATCGCCGCAGACTTCAGGCCGAAATCCACCAGATGGCGATTGATCTTGTCGGCGCCATGCTTGGTGCGAGAGAAGACGATGGCCCGCTCAACAGCACGATCCGACATCAGCTCAAGCAGGAGGTCCTTCTTGGATTCCTTGGGCAGCAGAACCACGGACTGCTCAATCCGCTCGATCGGGCGCGAAGCCGGCGCGACCGAGACCTGTTTGGGATCATCCAGCATCTCGTGCGCCAGGGCGCGGATCGGTTTCGGCATGGTGGCCGAGAGCAGTGCTGTCTGGCGCTTTTTCGGCAGGAAGCCGACAATCTTGCGGATTGCAGGGAAGAAACCGAGATCCAGCATCTGGTCGGCTTCATCCAGAATCAGCGTCGTCGTCTGATTGAGGCGCACAGCACCGGATTCCATAAGGTCGAGCAAACGGCCCGGCGTCGCCACCAGAACGTCCACACCCTTGGACAAGGCGCGAATCTGCGGTCCCGGCTTCACACCGCCAACGATGAGGGTGGATGAGACGCGCATATGGCGGCCATAGCCGCGCACATTCTCGAGAATCTGGGCGGACAGCTCGCGCGTTGGCGAGAGGATCAGGGCGCGGCACGTCTTGGGCTGCGGCCGCTGATCCTGCTCCAGGATGCTGTTGAGGATCGGCAAGGTGAAGGCGGCCGTCTTGCCGGTGCCCGTCTGGGCGATTCCGAGGACGTCACGGCCCTCGATCATGGCGGGAATCACTTCGCACTGGATCGGGGTCGGGGTTTCATACCCTTCATCGGTCAAAGCGCGGAGAATGGGCTCGGCCAGGCCGAGATCAGTAAACTGGGTCAAAAATCAATATCTTTCTCGGGAATCGGGCGGCGCCACAGCGTCCAGCCGGATCCTTGGGGTTTTGCGTTGCGGAAGCTTGCGTAGATCAGCTGCCAATTGACTGGCGCCGGACCTGGCACCGCGGTGGCAATGATCAATACGCGCCGGATCACCGACGGACAGTCTCGCCAACGCCTGCCGTTGCAGCCACATGGCTGCCTACACGCGGCAGGTCGTGAGCGGCGTGTCCCATGTTTCGCCGGGCATGGCAAATCATTTCGCAATTGCAGCAAGAGGCCGCATTGACAGTTAAGGGCCTCCGCGTGAGTGTGAACAGCGTTTACTTCTCTTATCGAGACCTGATATGCCCCGCACAAAAACCCCGACCGACCTCGTCATCACGCCGCGCAATCGACGCTTCAAGGATACGCCCGGACGCGGCCGCTGGTGGATGGGCGGCGATGCTGTGGCCACGGCCTGGCACAATGCTCTCTCCGTGACCTTTCCGGCCGGCGAGACCTTCTTCATCGAGAGTGTTCGCCGGTTCCAGAAGAGCGTTCCCGACGAACTCGCGGCCCAGATCAAGGACTTCGCACGCCAGGAAGCCTTCCATACGCGCGAGCACAATGCCTTCAACCAACGCGTCATCGACGATGGGTATGATGTCAGCGACGCACTGGCGACCGTCGAGGAAAGCCTCGCGCACGCCCGCGAAGGTCACCCGGTCGCCCAGCTCAGCATCACGGTCTCGCTGGAGCATTTCACCGCCATCTTCGCCCATCTCGCGCTGAAGGATGTGACTCTCTACGCCGATACCGATCGAGAATCGCAACGCATGTGGCTCTGGCATGCGATCGAGGAGGTCGAGCACAAGAGTGTCGCCTTCGACACCTATGCCCACATCATGCGCGATGTGAAACCGCTGAAACGCTGGGGCATCCGCTGCACCGTCTTTGCCCGTGTTTCCCGCGACTTTGTGTTCAAGCGCTGGCGCGAATGCCTCGCCCTGCTTGCCCAGGACGGTATTACAGGCCTGAAAGCACGATCGCGACTGGCCTGGTATCTGTGGGGCCGTCCCGGCGTTTTGCGCCGCGTCCTGCCAGCCTGGTTCGCCTATTTTCAGCCCGGTTTTCACCCCTGGCAGATCGATGATCGCCATCTGATCGCCGAGACAGAGGCCCGTCTCGACCTCGCAGAGCCTGTGGCGGCCGAGTAACCGCACATCCCAGCGCTGAAACGCAAATGGCCGCCCCGAGGGGCGGCCATCTTGTTTGCGCGATTTCCCGAAAGGAAATGGCGCGAGTGACGGGACTCGAACCCGCGACCTCCGGCGTGACAGGCCGGCGCTCTAACCAACTGAGCTACACCCGCGTAAGGCGTCTCGCCGAAGCGAGGTGCGTTGTTTATGAGCAGAGCGCGGTGCGGTCAAGCGGGTTTCAGCACGCTTTGCAGACCGATTGCAGATCGAATGCAGTCTACCCCTGTCGGACGGAAAAATGTCGCCGCGCCCAGCCGTCGGTCACGCGCAATGTGGCTACGATCAAAGCCTGGAGGTCCTCTGCGCTGATCACAAAGGGTGGCATGAGATAGATGATGTTGTTGAACGGGCGGACCCAGACACCGGCATCGACGAATTCCGCCTTCAGGACGTTCAGCTCGGGCAGGCTCGCCATCTCGATCACACCAATCGCGCCTTGCCAACGCACATTGACCACGCCGGGAATGTCCCGCGCCTGAGGTAAAAGGGCGGCGAACATCGATTCGATGGCATGGACCTGCGCAAGCCGCGGCTCGCGCTCGAACAGGTCGAGCGAGGCACTGGCGGCGGCGCAGGCGGCCGGATTGCCCATATAGGTAGGGCCGTGCATCAGGGCCTTGCCAGCATCCTCATCCCAGAAGGTTTCGAACAATCGCGTGGACGCAATTGCCGCCGCAAGCGGCAGGGTGCCGCCCGTCAGCGCCTTGGAGACCGTCATGATGTCGGGCGTGACACCGGCCTTCTCAGCGGCGAACAGCGTCCCCAGGCGACCAAAGCCGGTCATGATCTCGTCGAAGATCAGGGGCAGGCCGTGCTGATCGCACAAGGCACGCAGGGAGCGCAGCGTCTCGGCATCATGGAATCGCATCCCCCCGGCGCCTTGGACCAAGGGCTCAACAACCACCCCGGCCAGGTTTGGCGCCTGCTCCTCCATCAATGCAGCGAGGCTATCATGGCTTTGCTCATCAACCGGCAGATCTGCGATCACCTGACGCGCGATCGCGCCGGCAAACAGGGTGTGCATCCCCTCCTCCGGGTCACAGACCGACATGGTGGCCAGCGTGTCGCCATGATAACCACCGCGGAATGCGAGAAAGCGGGTCCGCCCGCGCTCGCCCCGATTGATGAAAGACTGAACCGCTATCTTCATCGCGATCTCGACCGAAACCGAACCGGACTCGCAAAAAAAGACATGGTTGAGATCACCGGGTGCGAGATCGGCCAGGCGACGCGCCAAAACCTCGGCCGGCTGATGCGTCAGACCGCCCAGCATGACGTGCGGCACGGCATCAAGCTGGGCCTTCACCGCCTGGATGATATGAGGGTGGCGGTAGCCATGGCAGACGGTCCACCAGGACGACACGCCATCGATGAGCTCACGCCCGTCCTCGAGGCGAATCCGCACGCCCTCAGCGCTTGCCACAGGCAGGCCCGGCGGCGTCGTTTTCATCTGGGCATAGGGCCGCCACAGCGCATGTTCGGCAGGCTCGAAGCTCAGCTTGTCTGCATCCTTGTTCATGTGGAGGCTTTAGCAGGCCACAATTCTGTGCGACAGGCTTTCTATGACATCCGCGCATGCTTCCCTTGATCGTTTCGCGGCCGGCAAGCTGGCCGGGCTCGACCGGCGCAATCTGCGACGCCATTTGCAGGAAACCCGTCCGCTTGGCGGTGCGCGCGTGGAGCGCAAGGGGCAGCGCCTCGTCAATGCCTGCTCCAATGACTATCTCGGCCTGGCGCAGCATCCCGACGTGATCGAGGCTGCCTGTACCGCCAGCCGCACTTATGGCGCCGGGTCAGGCGCTTCACGACTGGTCACGGGCGGGCATCCGCTCCTGTTCGAACTTGAGCGCCGCCTTGCGGCCTTCAAGCAGACCGAGGACTGCGTGATCTTCGGCTCGGGCTATCTGGCCAACCTCGCCATCACGCCCGCCCTGGCTGGTAAGGGCGACCTGGTCCTCGTCGATGCCCTCGCCCATGCCTGTCTCCATGCCGGTGCCCGCCTGTCCGGCGCACGCGTGGAAACTTTCAAACACAACGACATGACCGACCTGGCCGATCAGCTCAGCACCCTGCGCAGCTCACACCGTCGTGCCCTGATCCTCACCGATGGCGTTTTTTCGATGGATGGCGACCTGGCGCCGCTTCCCGACCTGCTTGCACTGGCCGAGCGACATGATGCCTGGGCATTGGTGGATGATGCACACGGCGTCGGCGTGATCGGCGAAGGCCGGGGCACCGCCCATGCCTTCACACCGCCGGCGCTGGCGCCCCTGCAAATGGGCACATTGTCAAAGGCGTTGGGAAGCTATGGTGGTTATGTCTGTGCCTCTCGATCCGTCTGTGAGTTACTGCGAACCCGCGCCCGCCCCCTCGTCTTCACGACCGCGCTGCCGCCGGCCTGCATCGCGGCGGCACTCGCCGCACTGGATCTGATCGAAAACGACCCCGCGCTGCGTGAGCGGCCGATGCTATTGGCGCAACGGTTTTGTCGATCCCTGGGCCTGGCCGCTCCGAGATCTCCCATCGTGCCGATCCTGATCGGCTCCGAGACCGCCGCCCTGCAAGCGTCTGCACAATTGGAGTCGGCTGGCTTTCTGGTCACGGCGATTCGGCCACCAACCGTGCCTCGCGGCACATCACGGCTGCGCATCACTTTCAGCGCGGCACAGGATGAAGCGGATGTGGATCGCCTCGCCCGGTCACTCAAGACAATCCTCCAAACTGCCGAGGCGGCCGAGTAATGCGTCCGCTCTTCATCACCGGAACCGGAACTGATATCGGCAAGACCCACATTTTGTGTGCCCTGATCAGCGCCTGGCGCGCCAACGGCAAGACAATGCGTGTGCTCAAGCCGGTCATTTCGGGCTTCGACCAGTCCGCGCTAAACGAGACCGACACGATCCGCCTGATGCGCGCGAATGACGATCCACTGACCGGTGAAGGCGTTCAGGCTGTCTCGCCTTGGCGCTTCAGGGCGCCGCTCTCGCCTGACCTGGCTGCCCGCAAGGAGCGTCGCGAACTTGCCCTCGACCGGATTGTCAGCTGGTGCCTCGATCACATTGACCGTGAAGTCCCGACGGTCATCGAAGGCGCCGGAGGTGTGATGTCACCCATCGCCTCGGACGGACTTAATCTCGACCTCATACGCGAGCTCGATGCCCGACCCGTGCTTGTCGCTGGCAGTTATCTTGGCACGATCTCGCATACGCTGACGGCCCTGCGCGTGCTGGACGGCCGCTGCACGGTGATCCTCAATGATCATCCGCAGAGCGAAACGCCGGTTGCCGAGACGGCCGCCACAATCAGCCGCTTCGCCTCGCGTGCCGATGTGCGTGTTTTCGATCCGGAGAACCCCGGCGCCCTGCTGGATCTGTTTGAAAGCGCCACTGACACGCTGCTCGACTAACAGCGTTACGTGATCAGGGAATGGTGGGCGGTGAGGGGCTCGAACCCCCGACCCTCTCGGTGTAAACGAGATGCTCTCCCAGCTGAGCTAACCGCCCGGTCCATACCGCCCGTTTTCCGGGCGAGGTGGCGCTTGTAATGCCTTGAGGGCCGCCCGCGCAAGCCCGTCTCACCGCCGCGCTGCAGCATCCCGGATGAAGGCACCTACTATCATCTCGATCTGGCTCATCGCCGCATCCATCGGCGAATCGTAGGATGCGTTGGGCAGAACAATCAGAACAATGCCATGCACCGCCGCCCATAGCGCCCGAGCCGCAGCTTCTCGCTGAGACTGGCCTTCCAGACCAGGCGCCGGTGCGAGCACATCGATGACGAGATTGAACAACTCGTCTTCGTATTGGGTGTAGTAGCGCGGCGCGGTTCCCGACTGACGCCGATTGAAAGTCAAGAGGGCCCGCCAGCGAGCGTCTTCCCGGGTGACGAAGTCGACATAGGCTCGTGCCAGAACCATCACGCGGCCATGAACATCGCTTTCATCCAGACCGGACTTGGCCAGCGCATCGCGGTGATGAGCCGCGAAGTCCCGGTAGGTCAGCATATTCAGCTCGCGCACCAGGTCGTCGATATCGCCGAACAGCTTGTAGATGGACCCGACACTGACCCCGGCCCGTTCGGCAATCGCCCGCGCTTTCATGCCCTTGAGGCCTTCTTCTGCGAGTAATTGGCCGGCGGCAGCCAGCGCTTGGGCGCGCGCTTCCGGTGCCAGCGCCGGGCGACCGCGAGGACGGGCTGAATCCTGAGTATCTGTCATCTTGTCCTGATACCTCCAGCCGCGCCTCCGAACAATGTTCATTATTCGGCCCGCCTGCCTGGTATCCCAAAGCCCAAACCTCGGATCCGCGACCTGCGTATCGACGCGAATACTGGATTTCCGCCACGGACCAACCGGCACCACAATCAGCCGCCCGCGCCAGAACATCAGGAAAGTAGCTGCTTGCGCGTACGGCTCGACAAACAAGCAACGCATTTCGCTCCAACGAACCGCTGTCTGGGATCATCAATCCCCCTCTCCGCCTATTCGGCAACCGAGACCTTGTCGATCGCGTCCATGGCATAGCAGCCCAGCAATTTGATCTCCCGGGTATGCGCTTCCAGCACGGACATGGATTCCTTGATCTTCCGGTCCTCGAGATGGCCCTCGACATCCATGATGAACATCTCTTCCCACGGGTTGCCGGCGATGGGACGGGACTCCAGCTTCACCAGATTGATTTCATTATCGCGAAACCCCAAAAGGGCATCGACCAGCGAGCCGGGCGTATCGCGCGTGGTGAACATCATTGAGGTCTTGCACTCAACCTCCCGGGTCGGAAGCTTCGACTTGCGGCCGATGACAATGAATCGCGTGATATTCTGTTCATGGTCGCCGACATTGCGTTCCAGAATATCCATCCCGAAGAGACGCGCAGCGTCTTCCCCGGCAACCGCGACAGCCGTGTCATCATCTTCCAGCAAGCGCTCCAGCGCCCGCGTCGTCGAGGCGGCCATATGGGTCTCCAGCTCGGGGTGTGACGCGATATAGCGTCGGCACTGCGCAAGCGCCTGGGGATGCCCGAAGACCCGGCGCACACGCCCCTGCCCGCTGGCCCGTCCGACCAGACAATGATCCACCCGCAACAGGAATTCCCCGATGATTTGGGTGTGGGAGTTGATGAGGATGTCATAGACCTCATTGATCGAACCGGTCGTGGTGTTCTCGATGGGGATGACACCGTAATCGACCTCGGCATTCTCGACCGCGCGGAAGATCGAGACGAAATCCCGTTTGGGTGAAGGGATAACCGTCGCATTGCGGCGCTGAAAGACTTTCTGGGCGGCGATATGGCTGTAGCTACCCGGTCCGCCGAGATAGGCGACACTGGCCTCGTTGAGCTCGTCATTGCGCATCGAGTCGAAATTCTCGCGCTGACGACGGATCGAAGCCTCGAACAGGGCATGGAAAAGGGTTTCCACGAGTTCAGGCGACACCCCCTTCTCGGCGCCACGTTCTATCGCGGCCCGCAAGACCTCTCGTTCCCGCTCACGGTCACGGACCGGACTACCAGACCGCGCTTTCTCCTTGAGGATTTCCTCCACAAGATCCGAGCGCCGGGCGATGGCATCGATCAATTCCCGATCAATCTCGCTGATCGCACTGCGGATATCCTCCCGCGTCATTTCCGTGGTCATACCGGTCGTCCCTTCACACAATAAAAAAGGCCTCCCCGTGGGGGAGGCCCTGGTTCCGCTGCGCTTTCACACAAGCTAGCCGGCCACCGCCCCCACCGAGGTTGCGTTGGTAAAATAGGCCGCAAAGAAATACGTCGCGCTTGTCATGGTGATGAGAGTGGCCGGAGGCCGCCGCACGGTCAATGCACTTTGTGCGCGCCAGTCGGAATATTTTGCACAAAAATGGCCGGAGAAAACGTCTCCGGCCAAGATTGTTTCAAATGAAACGACTTTCAGCGCCTAATGCGCAATCGGCTGCCCACTGGCATCAGGACCCTGCTGCGCCGCCATGGCGGCCAGGGCGGCCTCGTCAGCCTCGGTCCATTCCACCGGCTCAACCGGTTCGACGAGGGCCCGCATCAGCACCTCATCCGCCGTCTCGACCGGGATGATCTCCATCCCCTCTTTGACATTGTCCGGGATCTCGGCGAGATCCTTTTCATTGTCCTTGGGTATGAGAACGGTCTTCACACCGCCGCGCAGGGCCGCCAGAAGCTTCTCCTTGAGGCCACCGATCGGCAGGACGCGGCCCCGCAAAGTGATCTCACCGGTCATGGCGATATCCTTGCGCACGGGAATACCGGTCAGCACCGAGACAATCGCCGTCATCATGCCGACACCGGCGGAAGGGCCGTCCTTCGGCGTCGCGCCCTCGGGCATGTGGACGTGGATGTCAGCAGCCCGGAAAATCGTCGGCTTGATACCCAGTGACGGGGCACGCGATTGCACGAAGGAATTGGCCGCCGAGATCGACTCCTTCATCACATCGCGCAGATTGCCGGTGACCATCATCTTGCCACGGCCCGGCATGCGGACCGCTTCAATGGTCAAAAGGTCACCGCCAACCTCGGTCCAGGCCAGACCGGTGACGATTCCGATCTGATCGTGATCCTCGGTTTCGCCGAAGCGGTGCTTTCGCACGCCGGCAAACTCACCGAGATTGTCCGGCGTGATCGTGACGGAACTGGCCTTCCCGGTCTCCAAACGAACCACGGACTTTCGAGCCAGATTGGCAATCTCTCGCTCGAGGCTGCGAACGCCGGCTTCCCGCGTGTAGTAGCGGATCAGGTCCCGCAGCCCGTCCTCGGTCAGGGACCATTCGCTCTCCTTGAGCGCATGGTTTTTCATCTGCTTGGGCAGAAGGTGACGCTTGGCGATTTCGACCTTCTCATCCTCGGTATAGCCGGCGATCCGGATGATCTCCATCCGGTCGAGAAGCGGCTGCGGTAGGTTGAGCGTATTGGCCGTGGTCACGAACATGATGTCGGACAGATCGTAATCGACCTCGAGATAATGATCGTTGAAATTGGCGTTCTGTTCCGGATCCAGGACTTCCAGCAGGGCCGACGCCGGATCACCGCGATAATCGGCGCCAAGCTTGTCGATTTCATCGAGCAGGAAGAGCGGGTTGGATGAATTGACCTTCTTCATCGACTGGATGATGCGGCCCGGCATGGAGCCGATATAGGTCCGGCGGTGCCCGCGGATCTCCGCCTCGTCGCGCACTCCACCGAGCGACATGCGCACGAAATCACGGCCGGTCGCCTTGGCAATCGAGCGACCCAGCGAGGTTTTGCCGACGCCGGGCGGTCCGACCAGGCAGAGGATCGGGCCCTTGAGCTTTCGGGTCCGCGCCTGCACAGCAAGATGCTCGAGGATGCGCTCCTTGACCTTCTCGAGCCCGTAATGATCGGACTCCAGGATGTTTTCAGCGCGATCGAGATCATTCTTGAGGCGCTTGCGCTTGCCCCACGGGACCGAGAGGATCCAGTCGAGATAATTGCGCACGACGGTCGCCTCGGCGGACATCGGGCTCATATTGCGCAGCTTCTTGAATTCGGCATCCGCCTTGGTGCGCGCTTCCTTGGAGAGCTTGGCCTCGGCCAGCTTCTCTTCCAGCTCGGCCAGCTCCTCGCGGCTGTCATCGGTCTCCCCGAGCTCGCGCTGGATCGCCTTCATCTGCTCATTGAGATAGTATTCGCGCTGGGTCTTTTCCATCTGGCGCTTCACGCGCGAACGGATCTTCTTTTCGACCTGCAACACGCCGATCTCGCCTTCCATCAATCCGAGAATGCGCTCGAGACGGCGATTGACGTCCGGCTCTTCAAGCAGCGACTGCTTTTCCTCAATCTTCACCGCCAAATGGGCGGAAATGGAATCGGCCAGCTTGCGCGGCTCGCGGATTTGCGACAGCGAGGCCAGGGCTTCGGGCGGGACCTTCTTGTTCAGTTTCACATAGTCGTCGAACTTCGCCGACACAGTCCGCATAAGCGCTTCCAGCTCGGACGCGTCGCCCGGGTCTTCATCGACCACGGTGCAGACAGCCTCGTAATAATCTTCCCGCTCTGTATAGCCGCCAATTTCGACGCGCACGCCGCCTTCGACAAGCACCTTGACGGTGCCGTCAGGCAGTTTCAGCAATTGCAAAACTGACGCGATCACACCTGTCGTATGAATCGCATCGGCGGCGGGTTCATCATCCGAGGCGGTTCGTTGGGTGGCCAGCAGAATCTGCTTGTCGGCCTTCATCACCTCCTCCAGCGCCTTGACCGATTTCTCACGCCCGACGAAGAGCGGGACGATCATGTGCGGAAACACGACAATGTCGCGCAGAGGCAGAAGGGGAAGTGTCTTCGTGGTGGACATGCTTGCTCCATTCGCGCTCACCGGAGGGGGCGCGTGCAGACCTTGATACAGATCGTGACTCTAATCGGATGACTCCGGGCCTGCATGAATAACATGCAGCCCGGTCATCCAGCTTACCTCAAGAGGTGGCGACGCGACCCAGAAAGGTCAAGCACCCTCCCGCTTGTCATCCTTGCGCTCGGCATAGATGGACAGCGGTTTGGCATTGCCCTCGACCACTTCGCCATTGACGACGATTTCCTCGACGCCTTCGAGGCTTGGCAGGTCAAACATGGTTTCCAGAAGGATGCCTTCCATGATCGACCGCAGTCCGCGCGCACCGGTCTTGCGGGCGATGGCCCGATTGGCGATGCCCTTGAGGGCGTCCTCTGTAAAGGTCAGGCCGACGCCTTCCATCTCGAACAGACGCTGATACTGCTTCACGAGCGCATTCTTCGGCTCGGTCAGGATCTGCACCAGGGCGCCGACATCGAGGTCTTCCAAGGTCGCGATGACCGGGAGTCGACCAACGAATTCCGGAATCAGGCCGAAACGCAGCAGGTCATCCGGCTCGACTTCGCGCAGGATTTCACCGGTGCGACGGGCATCGGGTTCACGCACATCGGCACCAAAGCCGATGGCCGAACCCTGCCCACGCTGTGAGATCACCTTGTCGAGACCGGCAAAGGCGCCGCCGACGACGAAGAGGATATTGGTCGTATCCACTTGCAGGAATTCCTGCTGCGGATGCTTGCGACCGCCTTGTGGCGGCACGGAGGCAACCGTGCCCTCCATGATCTTCAAAAGCGCTTGCTGCACGCCCTCACCCGACACATCGCGCGTTATGGACGGATTGTCGGATTTGCGCGAAATCTTGTCGATCTCGTCGATATAGACGATGCCGCGCTGGGCCCGCTCGACATTGTAGTCCGCCGACTGGAGCAATTTGAGAACGATATTCTCGACATCCTCACCGACATAACCAGCTTCGGTCAGCGTGGTCGCATCGGCCATGGTGAAAGGCACATCGAGGATGCGGGCGAGCGTCTGCGCAAGCAGCGTCTTGCCGCAACCGGTCGGGCCGATCAGCAGGATATTCGACTTGGCCAGTTCCACATCCGCATTCTGGGAGGCGTGATTGAGACGCTTGTAGTGATTGTGCACAGCCACCGCGAGCACGCGCTTGGCATGCGACTGGCCGATGACATAGTCGTTGAGAACGTTGAAGATTTCCTGCGGTGAAGGCACACCTTCCTTGGACTTCACCAGGGAGGATTTATTCTCCTCGCGAATAATGTCCATGCAGAGCTCGACGCATTCATCACAGATGAACACCGTCGGGCCGGCGATCAGTTTGCGAACCTCATGCTGGCTCTTTCCGCAAAAAGAGCAGTAGAGAGTGTTCTTCGACTCGCTGTCTCCGCCCGTCGTCTTACTCATGACCGCTCCATTTCAACCCGCCGGCATCGGAACAATACCGGCTTTCGCTTACGACCTCGTGCAAAATCAAGGCCGAACTTTAGCGAAAGGTTTCTGTCGCTGCGCATTCGATCACATGGATGCAGTCCCGATCAAGCATCAAGCCTGCATCCCGATGAGCCGCTAGCTGTCAGAACCTTCCTTCTCGTCGTCATTGCGACGCTCAATAACCTTGTCGATCAGACCGAATTCCAGCCCTTCTTCCGCGGACATGAAATTGTCGCGGTCGAGCGCGGACTCAATCTCGTCATACTTGCGACCGGTGTGGTGCACGTAAATCTCGTTGAGGCGACGCTTTATCTTCTGGATGTCCGCCGCATGACGCTCGATGTCCGACGCCTGGCCACGGAAACCGCCGGACGGCTGGTGCACCATGATGCGGGCATTCGGCGCCGCAAAGCGCATGTCCTTCTCGCCCGCGGTCAACAGCAGGGAGCCCATCGAGGCTGCCATGCCGAGGCACATGGTCGAGACCGGCGAGCGGATATACTGCATGGTGTCATAAATGCCGAGACCGGCTGAAACCACGCCGCCCGGCGAGTTGATATACATCGAGATCTCTTTCTTCGGGTTCTCGGACTCGAGGAAGAGAAGCTGGGCGATGATCAGGCTCGCCATGTGATCCTCAATCGGACCGGTGACGAAGATGATGCGCTCCTTGAGCAGCCGCGAATAGATGTCGAAAGAGCGCTCGCCGCGGCTTGTCTGCTCGACGACGATCGGAACCAGATTCATCATTACGTCCTGGGGATCATGCATATCGCGCTCCTTGGGGTGACGGCGCCGGGATCGGGCCGATTCTCATCAGACGGGATAATCGAACTATTGCGGGCGTCGAAGTTGTAGGCAAGGCGCACGCTGCAGCCAGACCTGCCAATTCATCCCGAAACGAAAAGCGCCGGCGCTGAATAAGCGCCGGCGCTGTCTCATTGCGAAACGCGTGTGAACTACGCGTCCTTCTTCGCAGCCGCCTTCTTGGCCGGAGCCTTCTTGGCAGGCGCCTTCTTCGCGGTCGGCTTCTTCGCGGCGGCCGTATCGTCTTTCTTGGCAGCGGCTTTCTTCGCCGGAGCTTTTTTCTTCGCCGCCGGCTTGGTCTCGGCAGCCGCCTCGTCTTTCTTGGCAGCAGCCTTCTTGGCCGGAGCCTTCTTCTTGGCAGCAGCCTTCTTGGCCGGCTTGGCCGGAGCGTCGTCCTCGTCCGCGTAGAGTGCGTCCCTGGAAACCTTGGTCTCGGTCACTTCCGCCAGCTCGAGGATGTAGTCGACGACTTTTTCCTCATAGATCGGCGCGCGCATCTGGGCCACGGCATTCGGGTTCTTCTGATAGAACTCGACGACCTGACGCTCCTGGCCCGGATACTTCACCGCTTCCTGGTTGATGGCGCGGGACAGTTCTTCCTGGGTCACATCGATATTGTTGCGGCGACCGATCTCGGCCAGCACGAGGCCCAGACGGACACGGCGCTCGGCAATCTCGCGATACTCGCCCTTGAGCTCGTCTTCCGACTTGTTCTTGTCTTCTTCTTCGAGGTGATCGTGCTCGATGGCATGAGCCACTTCGCGCCAGATATTCTCGAACTCGGCCTCGACCATTTTCGGCGGCAGGTCGAATTTGTGCTCGGCGTCCAGCTTGTCGAGGAGGTCACGCTTGACCTTCATGCGCGACTGCTGGGCATGCTCGCCCTCGAAACGCTTGCTCAGCGCCTCTTTCAGGCTATCGAGATTCTCCAGACCCAGGCGCTTGGCCAGCTCGTCATCGACCTTGGCGTCCTCCGGGGATTCGAGACCCTTTACGGTCACCTCGAACACGGCAGCCTTACCGGCCAGTTGCTCGGCCTGGTAGTTTTCCGGGAAGGTGACATTGAGCTCGCGCTCCTCACCGACCTTGGCGCCCAAAAGCTGATCTTCAAAGCCCGGGATAAAGGCACCATCGCCGATGGCAACGCGCGCATCTTCGGCCGAACCGCCTTCGAACGCTTCGCCGTCAAGCTTGCCGACGAAATCAATAACGACGACATCGCCATCTTCCGCCTTGGCATTCTTGCCGCCCTTCTTGGCCGCAAACTCCCGGCTTTCATTGGCCAGACGCTCGAGCGCCTCATTGACTTCAGCGTCCTCGACCTCGGCGACCGGACGGGTCACCGACAGCTTGGCCGGATCAGCCGGCTCGAAATCAGGCATGATTTCTAGGGCGATCTCGAAGACAAAGTCGGCCTTGCCACCGAGCACGTCCTTGGCTTCGCTGGTCACCGAGATATCGGGCTGCGATGCCGGGCGAAGCTTTTTCTCGTCGAGTGTCTTCTGCGTGGTCTCCGGAACCAGCTCATTGAGCAGGTCGCCCATGATGCTTTCGCCGAACATCTTGCGGATGTGGCTGGTCGGCACCTTGCCCGGGCGGAAACCCTTCAGGCGGACTTCCGGGCGAATCTCTTCGATCTTCGCAGACAGGCGAGCTTGCAGATCATCAGCCGGGATGACGATCTCATAGGTGCGGCTCAAGCCTTCGGAGGCTTTCTCGATGACGTTCATGGGTTAGCCTTAGATGTTCAAACAGACGGGCGGTCAGAAACCGCGTGCAAAATCGAGCGCGCGTTATGTCACGGGGATTCGGCGTAGGCAACGCTGCGCAGCGGTTCAGCCGCACAGGACAGCAGAGTTTGCAGCCACTGATGCGCCAGGACGGACCCTGCACGCGACGCCCGGGTAAGGAAAGGGCCCGACGGCATTGGCCCGCCACCCAAAGCCCAAAGGGCAAAGGGTGGTGCGGATGGAGGGACTCGAACCCCCACGCCTCTCGGCACCAGAACCTAAATCTGGCGCGTCTACCAGTTCCGCCACATCCGCAGGCCGGGCGCGCGTTATGGCGCGGCTTTTCAGGTCAGGCAAGACCGAGCTACAACGCACTGCATTCCGCCCTGTCCGGCACGCGCTACGGTCAATTGGGCCTTAAACATTCATCGGCAGACTACCGTCCAGCATTCCAGGCACGGGCATACATGACGGCGGACCTCAAGACATTCATCAAACGGGCCATGGCGCGCGGCGAACGCATTGATGTCGGGCAGTTTCGCCTGGTCAATCTGGCGGCGGTGCGGGAAAAGGCCGGCGATCACTGGCCAAGCGCCAAGAAAAAAGTCTTCGCGGCCGGGACCCAATTCCTGGCCAAACGCCTGTCCGATGATGATGCCGTCATTCCCTGCGAGGAAGGCTTTCTGGTCCTTTTCGCCGAGGCACCGGACGACCCGGCGACCTTTCTGGCCGAACTGGGCGAGGCGCTAATGGCCTTCTTCCTCGGGGCAACGGAAACCGCGGCACTGGGCATAGAAAGCGCGGCAAGCCGGGTCGCGGCCGACGAAATTACACAGCTGGCCACGGCGAGCACGACCCCACCATCGAGCAGTACCAGCGCGCCGGACAAGACGTCCTCCACCGCCTCGCCCTTGCCGCGCAGCCGACCGGTTGCGGAGTGCGAGGACGGCGATGTGCTGGCCCATTACCGGCCACTCTGGGATGCCCAGAAGCAGAGCATTGCCATCAATGCCGCGCTGGCCAAGGTCGTGGTCGGCGGTCGGGCGCTCGAAGGGCGGCGCGCGATCTCGACCGGGATGTCAAAGGTCAGCCACTTCGATCTGGACGCCTGCGCGCTGGACACGGCGATCGCCATGATGACCGCCCTCGCCCGCAAGCAAAAGCGCATCACGCTTCGCATCGCCCTTCATGCCAGCTGCTGGTCGGACCGCGACCACAGGGCGGCGTTGAGCGCCCGCATCGAGGCTCTGCCCGAACCGGCGCGGAAATCGCTTCTGGTGCGGATTGACGGATTGACGGATCAACCACAAAAACAGGCGATGGCTCTCGCCGAACTGGGCCAGCTGGGCGTCGGGCTGATGGCGGAGATCCCGTTCGGAGCGACCGAACTGGACGCCTTCTCCGGGTGTTCGGTCAGTCTTTTCTCCTGCGCCTCACCCGCACCGAGCAATGCCAATTCGGAAGGCATGATGGACCATGACGCCCGTGCGCTGAATCTGATGGTCAAGGCTGCGGCCGCGCACTCGGCCGCAACGTATATGCACGATGTGCGTGACCTTCTGGTGCTGAAGGCCGCCATGGCCAGTGGCGTGCGCTTCTTTTCCGGCCAGAGCGTTGTGCCGGATCGGACCGCCCCGGCTCCCGGCCAACCCCTCTCCATGGTGGACCTCTACCGCATGCACAAAGCTGCCTAGACGCACGGACACTGCCTGCCGATAGTGCAGGCATGAGCCAGACCGAAGACCGTTCCGCTTTTGATTGGGAAGCCCGCTTCCAGAATGATGACACACCTTGGGAACGCCCGGGTCTGCATCCAGCAGCCGAGGCCTGGCTGGCCCGCGGCGTCCTGGCGCGCGGACAGTCTGTGGTCATTCCGGGTTGTGGTCGGTGCGCGGAAGTCGCGGCCTTCGCACGCGCAGGCCTGAAAGTGACCGCCGCCGATCTGTCAGACACAGCGATTGCCTGGCAGAAGGCCAAAATCCGGGACGAACAGCTGTCCTGCGAGTATTTCGAGGGCGACATCCTGCGCTCCGACGACCAGCGCTGGTGCCCGGACGTCCCGGTCGACCGGGTCTATGACCAGACCTTTCTGTGCGCTATCCATCCGCGGCTTCGCGAGCAATATGCCTATGCCCTGGCCAATCTCTGGCTCAAATCGGGCGGGCAATTACTCGCCCTCTTCATGCAGAAGGATGAGCGCGGCGGGCCACCCTTTGGCTGCTCGCTCGATGCAATGCGAGACCTGTTTAGCGATACCGACTGGATCTGGCCGGACCCGAACGAGTTCCAAGCCTGGCCCCACCCTAATCTGAATGGCAAGCCAGAACTCGCCGCCGTCCTGACCCGGCGCTAAGGCGTGTCCTGAGCGGCGGCCGGATCGGTTACCGGCGCCCGCCGCTTTCGTTGCTTTCCGTGCTTTGCGGTCATCGGAGCCCGGGTGAGCACAAAGACCGCGGCGGCGACCCCGGCGATGATGTTGGCAAATGCCACGCCCCAGATAACCCCGTTCGGCGCATCCATCAGATGAGCGCCGATAACCACGGCGGGGATCATCAAGCCCAGCGCTCGCGACGCGGTGATGACCATGCCGTGCGCCGGTCGCCCCAGCCCGTTGAAGCCAGCCGATGCGGCAATTGTAATGCCATAGCCCGCGATGGTCAGCGGCACGATCCGCCAATAGGCGATCGCCGTCGATTGACCGGCCTCACTGGGCAGAAAGGCCGCTGCGAGCCAAGGCGCTGTGACCCAGAGTATCGCGGCAATGGACAGGCTCCAGCCCATGCAGAATAGAAAGCTGGACCGGAAGGCTTCACGGACCCGGTCAAGCCGGTCCGCGCCACCATTCTGGCCGGTCACGGCGCCGATACAGGCCGATAGCGCAAAGAGCGGAACAATGGCGAACGCCTCGATCCGGCCGGCCACGCCGAGCCCGCCGACCGCAGCATCACCGAAACGCGCCATGGCAAGACCGGACATGGCCACCGTCATCGCCAGCGGATTAAAGACGTTGGACAGGCAGGCCGGCGCCCCGACACGCGCGACATCGAGCCAGTGGTGCCAGACCTCACCCAGGTCTTCCGGCTTGAAATCGATCAGCTTTTCCTTAACGCCCAGATACCAGGCCACCATCAAAAAGGTCACGGCATTGGCCGCGACCGTCGCCAAGGCCGCACCGGACACGCCCCAGCCCAGGCCGGGGAAAAGGCCGAAGACATCGTCGAGGATAAAGATCGGATCGAGGATGAGATTGACGAAGGCCGCCGCAATCATCATCAGGCTTGGTACCAACGCATTGCCGAGCGCGCGCAGGATGTTGCCGGCGACCATGGGACCGACAATCAGCACGATTCCGGCAAACCAGACCGTCATGTAGTCGACCACATGCGGCAGCATGGTCTCGCTAGCGCCGAGACCGCGAAAGATCGGCTCGACGAAGATCACGCCCAGAAGCGACACGCTGCCGACAGACAGCAGCGCCAGGCTCATAGCATCGGTGGAAATCCGGGCAAGGGTCGAGGTGCCGTCCTTGCGCCCGGCGGCCCGGGAAACCGCCGAGACCGCGCCGGCGCCAAGCCCGATAGAGACACTCATCACCAGCATGGTGACGGGGAAACTCATCTGCACGGCCGCCTGCTGGGCCGTACCCAGCGTGCCAACCCAATAGGTATCAACAATACCGACCAGCATCATGGCCAGAATGCCGAAACTCATTGGCATGATCATGCGCAGGATATGCCCGAAAATCGGACCTTCCGTCATATCGTGTGCTGCCCGTCCCGCCATACGCGTCCCCTCTTCACTCACAGACGAGCATAGATAGGTCGTCCGCCTCCTGTCTGCACCGCCGGACCGTCAATTCACTGTGAATGCCGGTGATCGGTTCAGCCGGAACGCCCGCGCGCAAATCAGCCGGGGACCTTGTTCAGGTCATAGGCGGCAATACCCGCGAGATTGACGATATCGGTTACATTCGCTCCCAGACGCGCGATCTGGACCGGCTTTTCAAGACCAACCAGCATCGGACCAATCACTGTCGCCCCGCCCGCCGCCTTGAGCAGGCGCACGGCAATGGACGCCGAGTGGATCGCCGGCATGATCAAGACATTGGCCGGCTGGGTCAGCCGCGAGAACGGGTAGAGTGTGTGGTGGTCCGGGTCGAGCGCGACATCGGCTGCAAGCTCGCCCTCATACTCGAAATCTGCGCCCTCGGCATCGAGAATTTCGACGGCCTGCTGGATCTTGGCGGTCCGCTCACCTGGCGGATTGCCGAAACTGGAATAGGACAGGAAGGCCAGATGCGGGGTGATGCCGAACCGGCGAGCGGCATTGGCAGTGACCACAGCAATTTCGGCCAGCGCCTGCGCATCCGGAAATTCCGTGACCGATGTGTCGCCAATGACCAGGCTGCGCCCGCGCGTCACCGCGATGGTCACTCCGACTGGCCGGCTGCCCTCAATCGGGTCCAGCACAAGCTCGACCTCATTCATGACCACGTTGGAGTGCCGCGTCACGCCGGTGACCATACCGTCGGCATGGCCCATTTTCAGCATGCAGGCAGAGAAAACATTCCGGTCATTGTTCACGCGCCGCTGGACATCCCGGCGCAGATAGCCCCGCCGCTGAAGGCGCTCATAAAGATAGTCGGAATAGTCGGCATTATACTCGGACAGACGCGCATTGCAGACTTCAAGTGAGCCGGCCGGAATGCCTAATTCTTTCATATTGGCAGCGACGACGTCCTCGCGCGCGACCAGAACAGCCTTGCCCAGGCCCTGGGTCTGGAATGCGTGCGCCGCGCGGATGACGGCCGGCTCTTCCCCCTCGGCAAACACGATGGTCTTTTGTTCTGCACGGATGGAGGCAGAGATGCGCTGCTGGACGGCGGCTGTCGGATCGAGGCGGCGTGCCAGGACTTGTTTGTAGGCATCCGCGTCCTCGAGCGGCCGGCGCGCCACGCCGCTATCAATCGCTGCCTGCGCCACGAAAGGCGGCACCCAGGAGATAAGCCTCGGATCGAATGGCGTCGGGATGATGTAATCAGGCCCATACTGCAGGCGATCAACCTTGTAGGCCTGAGCGACTTCATCAGGCACATCTTCGCGCGCCAAGGCGGCCAGGGCGCGCGCCGCCGCGATCTTCATCTCTTCATTGATGGTCCGAGCCCGCACATCGAGCGCACCACGGAAGATATAGGGAAATCCGAGAACATTGTTGACCTGATTGGGATAATCAGACCGACCGGTCGCCATGATAACATCATCACGGACCGACTTGACCTCTTCCGGCGTAATCTCCGGCGTCGGATTGGCCATGGCGAAGATGATCGGATTTGGCGCCAGGGACGCAACGATTTCCTTGGTAAAGACACCCGCTGCCGACAGACCGAGCAGGACATCCGCGCCCTTCGCCGCATCCGCGAGGGTGCGCTTATCCGTCTTGATCGCGTGCTTGTTCAGACGGTCATGACCGCCCGGACGCCCCTCATAGACCACACCGTCAATGTCCACAACGATCGTGTTTTCCGACTTCACGCCCATCGACTCGATTAATTCGAGGACGGTGAGGCCGGCCGCACCGGCACCGCAAAGGACGACTTTCAGGTCTTCCATTTTGCGGCCGGTCAGGTCGCAGGCATTGATCAGGCCGGCAGCAGCAATAATCGCCGTACCGTGTTGGTCATCGTGGAAAACCGGAATGTTGAGCTCGTCTCGCAAGCGCGTTTCGATCTCGAAACATTCCGGGGATTTGATGTCTTCCAGATTGATGCCGCCGAATGTGTCGCCGAAACCGCGCACACATTCGATGAACTTGTCCGGGTCGGTATAGTCGACCTCGATATCGACAGCGTCGATGTCGGCAAAGCGCTTGAAAAGCACCGCCTTGCCTTCCATCACCGGCTTTGAAGCCGCCGGGCCGAGATTGCCAAGGCCTAAAATGGCAGTCCCGTTCGACACGACGGCGACCATATTCCCCTTCGAGGTATAGTCGTAAACCGACTCCGGATTCTCTGCGATCGCGCGCACGGGTGCGGCCACACCCGGACTGTAGGCCAGCGCGAGGTCGCGCTGCGTCGCCATGGGCTTGGTCGCAGCCACGGACAGCTTTCCGGGCGTTGGTTTCATATGAAAAACAAGCGCGTCAGCGTCGAGTTGATTGTCCGCGCGATAGGTCGATTCAGCCATATTTCACCCCAGGGGAAGGACGTGGAGCGACCCTGCACCGCTGCGCGACAAGTGCCAAGCCCCGCAAACGCTTAGCTTCCATGCGTGAGCAGATGACCAAGCGCCGCTTCTCGACGCCGGCGCCGGCCCAATGCCTGCAGGACCTCGGGCAGGACTTCCGGCAGGTCTTCGGCAATCAGGCCTGCTCCGAGCTGCCGACCGGCGTCACCGTGCAGCCAAGCAGCACCAGCTGCCGCGTCATCTGGCGCCATGCCGGATGCGAGGCCTGAAGCGATGATTCCGGTCAACACGTCCCCGCTGCCCGCGGTCGCGAGCCACGGACTTGCATGACGATTGATCCGCGGTGTCATACCTGGCGATGCGATTACCGTTGCCGGCCCTTTCAAAAGGACTGTGCAACCCGCGGTCTCGGCGGCTTCGATGGTTCGGTCGAGTTTGTTGGTTCTGTCCCGGCCAGAGCCGAATACCCGATCAAACTCTCCCTGGTGCGGGGTAAGTACACAAGCCGCATGCAGGGCCTGGAACAGGGTATCAGGACACTCTGCAAAACTGGTCAAGGCGTCGGCGTCCAACACCAATGGCATGCCGGCCGAGAGCGCCGACAAGACCGCATCGTGGGTTGCCTCCCCCACCCCCATGCCGGGGCCAAGCACAGCAGCTTGGGCTCTCAAATCCGCGAGGAGGCGCGCCGTGTCGCTACCGCCCGTCCAGCGGGCCAGCATCTCAGTTGTCAGGTGGGAGGCGTTGACCAGGGACGCTGACGGTGGTGAACAGACCGTGACCAGGCCAGCACCGGAGCGCAAGGCGGCCCGGGCCGCCAGGCGGGCAGCGCCAGTCGCACGGGCGCCGCCGGAAAAAACCGCGACGCGGCCGCGTTGATGCTTGTGCGCTGTCCCGTCAGAAAGGCGGACCTCCGGCCAGTCAGGAGGAGCATTCTCACGCGCGATCGGCGCGACCACATGCTGCCAGCCTTCAGGGACTCCGATATCCGCACAGACGATTTCACCACACATTTCAGCAAATGGCTCGATGATGTGAGCCGGCTTGCGGGCATGAAAGGTCACGGTCAGCGCCGACCTGAACGCTGCCCCGGTGATGGCGCCGGCGTCGCCTGGCACGCCGCTGGGCAGGTCGATAGCCACAACCGTGACCGATTCGGCCCTCAGCTGCTCGATCCAACGCTCCGGCTCACCGGCAATTGGTCGTGACAACCCGGCCCCGAAGAGCGCGTCAACAACCAGTCTCTCGCCCGAATAAACAGCCTCCGCAGCGCGCTCGGTCTCGTCACCCCAGACACCCAGCGCCCATGCGGCATCGCCGGTCAGGAGGTCTGGATCGGCGAACAAAACAACACGGACAGGCCAACCAGCCGCTCGTAATGACGCCGCCGCAATCAGGCCGTCCCCGCCATTATTGCCGGGCCCGGCCAGGATCAGCGTTGGACGCGGCGCCCAGCGGGCCCGGATCGCTGCACTGACGGCTACCCCGGCCTTGTTCATAAGGCTCTGAGAGCTCACGCCGTTTTCAGCCGCAAAACGGTCGCATCGGGCGCAGTCGTCGGTGGCGAGGATATCATTCAACATTGACGCACCATTGTGAGGCAGCCCTGCCCGTTTATTAGGCATATAGTCTGGCGGCTGCGAGCGAGTCCCATTTCTGTCTTGTCACCCCGCAGCCCGTGTCTAGCGTCGACTTGAGATCATGGAGTCCGTGATGAAGAAAATCGAAGCCATCATAAAACCCTTCAAGCTTGATGACGTGAAGGAGGCCCTGCAGGAAATCGGTGTGCAAGGCCTGACGGTCATCGAAGCCAAGGGGTTTGGTCGGCAAAAAGGGCATACCGAACTCTATCGCGGCGCCGAATACGTCGTCGACTTCCTGCCCAAGATCAAGATCGAACTGGTGCTTCCCGCCGACCGTGTGGACGCCGCTGTCGAAGCCATCCAGACCGCGGCCCAGACCGGCCGGATCGGTGATGGCAAGATTTTCGTCAGCCCGATCGAAAGTGTCATTCGCATCCGGACCGGCGAGACCGGCCGGGATGCCCTCTAATCCAACTCGACCAGCAATCCGGAGCCTGGCCCATGTCAGACGCAATTCTCAAAAAGCTCAAAGACGAAGACATCAATTATGTCGATCTGCGCTTTACCGACCCGCGCGGCAAGCTGCAGCACGTCACCTTCGACCGCTCGGAAGTCAATGAGGACTTCTTCGAGGATGGCATCATGTTCGACGGCTCTTCGATTGCCGGCTGGAAGGCGATCAACGAGTCCGACATGGTGCTCAAGCCGGACGCCTCCTATTGCGAGGTCGACCCGTTTTACCAACAACCGACCGCGATCATTCTGGCCGACATTCTCGAGCCGGGCACGGGCGAAGCCTATAATCGCGACCCCCGCACCACGGCCAAGAAGGCCGAAGCCTTCCTGAAGGCCTCCGGTGTTGGCGATACCGCCTATTTCGGTCCGGAAGCAGAATTTTTCGTCTTCGACGATGTTCGCTATTCGACCAGCCAGCAGGATACGGGCTACAAGCTCGATAGCGAGGAAATGCCCCATAATACCGGCTCGAAATTCGAGGGCGGCAATATGGGTCATCGCCCGGGCCCGAAAGGTGGCTATTTTCCGGTCAATCCGATCGATAGCGGCCAGGACATGCGGACCGAAATGCTCACCGTTCTCGAAGAGCTCGGCCTGAACCCTGAAAAGCATCACCACGAAGTGGCGCCGGCTCAGCACGAGCTGGGCATGAAGTTCTCATCACTGACGACGATGGCCGACCGCATGCAGCTGTACAAATATACCGTGCACATGGTCGCTCATGCCTATGGCAAGACCGCCACCTTTATGCCGAAGCCGGTCTGGAATGATAATGGCACCGGCATGCACGTCCACCAGTCGATCTGGAAAGACGGCAAGCCGATGTTCGCCGGCGATCGCTATGCCGACCTGTCGGAGACCTGCCTTCACTATATCGGCGGCATCATCAAGCACGCGCGGACGATCAACGCCTTCGCCAATGCCTCGACCAACTCCTACAAGCGTCTGGTTCCAGGCTTCGAAGCCCCCGTCCTGCTGGCCTATTCGGCTCGCAACCGGTCCGCATCGATCCGGATTCCGTGGGTCAGCTCGCCGAACGCCAAGCGCCTGGAAACGCGCTTCCCGGATCCGGCCGGCAATCCCTATCTGACTTTCGCCTCACTCCTGATGGCCGGTCTCGACGGCATCGAGAACCGCATCGACCCGGGCGATCCGATGGATAAGGACCTCTACGATCTGCCGGCGGAAGAGCTCAAGGACATCCCGACCGTCTGCCGCTCACTCCGTGAGGCCCTGGAATCGCTCGACGGCGATCGCGACTTCCTCAAGAAGGGCGGCGTCATGGATGACGACCAGATCGACGCCTATATCGATCTCAAGATGGAAGAGGTTCTGCGCTTCGAAATGCACCCTCACCCCGTCGAGTTCGACATGTATTATTCCTGCTAATTCAATCAGTTCAGACCGAAATCTCGGCGAAATCAGCGGCCGGACATGCGTCCGGCCGCTTTCTTTTGCATCCAGCGCACCCGATACGGTCGACGAGCGCGCGGGCTTTCGCTACAAATCATTCCTCATTCGACCAGCCCCTTTTGGGGAAGTCCTGTCAGGAGTTCGTATGCGTCGCCGTTTCTTGTTCGCCAGCGCCCTTGCCACGCTGACCGTTACAGCTCCTGCCGCTTTCGCAGATCGCGAAATCACCGACGAAATCACCACGCCTGTCGCCACTTCCACGGCGGGCGATGGCGGGGTTGCCGACAATATTGTCATCTCGACCGGCGGTCGGGTCACCCTCGTTCCAAACGAGACGGCGATCACAATCGACAGCGACAACAATGTCACCAATAGCGGCTCCATCGTTATCGAAGGCGATGATGATGGCGGCGTCGGCATCCATGCGATCGGCGGCAATACCGGCGATATTACGCATGCCGGGACCATTCAGGTTGTCGCAGAAACGCGCGCGGCCGATACCGATGATCCCGCTGATGGCCGCGTGGACGGCCCAATCGCCATCGGATCGAACCGGGTGGCCATTCTTGTCGACGGGGCTGCCGTCTTCACCGGCGACATCGTGGCGTCTGCCGGCAGCACGATGACAGTGATCGGAAATGACTCGGCCGGCCTGCGCTTGCTGACAGGTCTGGACGGCAATATCAGTACGGCGGGCCTGATCCGCGTCATCGGCGATAATAGCTTCGGTGTCGAGCTTCGCGGCGATGTCACGGGCGATGTCACCTTGAACGGGCGCTACGAAGCCAACGGGGAAGACAGCGGCGGCATCCTGATCGCCAGCGACATTGATGGCGCGTTGAGCATTGGCGGCACCGTCAATGCAACCGCTTACCGCTTTCTGGGTCGACCCGGTGAAGACACGCGCAACGCGTTGGAGCCGGAAGACCGTGCCGACAGCGCGTCTCCAGTCCTGGTCAATGGTAATGTTGGCGGCGGTATTTTCTTCAGCGGCTTCTCCGCAGATCGGCCGAGTACGCCCTCCGCCAATATCTCTGTTCGCGGCTCCGCGCCGGCCGCTCACATCCTCGCCAATGCGACCTCCGGCGACATTGTGCTCGGCGAAGTCGTCCTGGAAGCCATTCCGGACGATCCGGACACGGCCGATGTCGATGAAAGCGTCGAGGCCGAGCTTATCGGCTACGCACTCGTCAATCGCGGCAATATCCAGTCCGCCGGCAATCTGGACGGAGTCGACACCGTTTCACTGCTGGTCAATGGCACAGATGGCCATACGGTCAGCCTGACGGGCGGCTTCCTCAATGAAGGCGACATCGGCGGTTCGGCCTGGGCCGGACAATCCACCGGTGTCCTGATGGGCAATGGCGCGATTGTTCCAACCTTTGCCAATGCCGGAAACATCCTGATCCGGACCAATGGCGACGGCGCCCATGCCCGGGGCGTGTATCTGGATACCGGCGCAAATGTTCCCACCCTGGTCAACTCGGGCATCATTGACGCGACCTCGCTGAACGGCGGCGGCGCGACCGCGCTGACCGACGCCTCGAACTCGCTGACCATGATCGAGAATACCGGGGAGATCGCAGCCTACCACCTCAATACCCTGCCAGGCAGTGATCCGCAGGTGGATGATTTGGTTGCCATAGACCTCTCCTCCAACACAGTCGGCACGACCGTACGCCAATACCGCGCAGCGGATGCCGAAGATGAATTTGTTGAACAAATCATAGGCGAAATACGCTTCGGCGCCGGCGATGACAGGCTGCAAGTCGAGACAGGCGCCGTCTCAGGCGATCTCAGCTTTGGCGATGGCGCGGACGAGCTGATCATTTCCGGTGGCACCGTGACCGGCGCCCTCAGCGATTCCGACGGCAATCTCTCCATCGAGGTCGACAATGCCGGGCTGAGCCTGGGCGCCAGCACCAATGCTGATATCACGACCGCCCGCTTCGGTGACGGTTCGGTTATCCGCTTCCAGATTGATGATCAAACGAGTACGGCGGCCAGCCTGACCGCTTCCGGCGACATTACTTTCCAGTCCGGCTCGCGTGTGGCTGCAACACTGGCCAACCTGATTGGCGATGGCGCTACCTATGTCGTGGTGTCCGCGAACAATCTCGTCATCGAGGAAAGCCTCGACATCCTGCAAAACACCGAGGCCCCTTGGCTGTACGAATCCAGCTTGGAATTCGATCCCAATGATGCCAACGCACTCATTCTGACACTGCGCCGCCGCACGGCCGAGGAGTTGGGCATGAATGCCAATCAGGGCGCGGCCTATGCCGCAGCGCTGGAAGGATGGCAGGGCAATGAAGCACTGGGCCAGGCGATCGCCTCCCTGCTGACGCAGGACGAGTTCTTCGCCGCTTACGACCAGTTGCTACCGGAATACGCCGCTAGCGCAATCCAGTTTGCGCTCGCCGCCAATGACAGCTCGGTGGGCGCCCTCGCCAACCGCCTGGAAGCTGTGCGTCGCAGCCCGGACGAGACTGGTGGGTTGTGGATTCAGGAATTCGGTTACTTCGCCGATCGTGCTGGCACCGCTTTCGGTCCGGGTTATCGCGGTCACGGGATTGGCGTCGCGGTTGGTTTCGATCGTCCGATCGGCCCCTTCTATGCCGCGGGTCTGAATTTCGTCGGCGCAGCCAGCGAAGTCTCGGAAGTCGACGGTGTCGATGATCCGATGAGCGCATTGACCGCTCAAGTCGGCGCCTATGCGGGCGCGCGTACTGACATGTTCGACCTCGATGTCTACGCAGCGGTCGGATATGACAGCTTCGAGCATAATCGCCGTGTCCTGATTGGCGAGTTTGATGCCGCTCCAAGCGCGGAATGGACCGGTTGGCATACGTCAGCCTCGGCCCGCATCGGTCGTGACATCGCCTTCACTGACAACTGGTATTTCCGCCCCGCCTTCTCGGTGGATTATCTCCGTCTGAGCGAGAGCGGATATACTGAAACCGGCGGCGGAATTGGCGTTGACCTGTCAGTCGGCGATCGTGAAACAACCAGCTTCTCCGGCACGGGCCTGATGACGCTGGGTGCCCGCTTCGAGAATGACAATTCCTGGTGGGCGCCGACAGTTCGGGTTGGCTTCCGCAACGAGTTCGGCGATTCCGATGCCGAGACGACGGCAAGCTTCTCTGATTTCGACGACACTTTCACGCTGCGCTCCCAGTCCATGCCGGGCACGGGCGCAATCTTCGGCTTCGGTATCGCCGCCGGATCCGGATATTCCACCTTCTCCTTCGACTATGACGCCGATGTGCGCGAGGACTTCATTCGCCACACCGCTCGCCTGGTCATGCGGATGGTCTTCTGATCCATCCTCGCAGAATTGAACAAACCGGCCCGGCTGCCTCGCAGTCGGGCCGTTTTTTTATGTGGAACATCCTGAAAACGGCTGTCGACGGCTGCACACACAGGCTATCCGCGCTCGATTCGCTGCGTAGAATTTCCCTTCTGATCGCCGACTCGTGCAAAGTGGACAGATGTCGAACCAGAACTCCGATTCCGACCTGTTTGGCGGCGCCCCGGCGCCGACCCCGTCCAAGGCTCCGGCCCCGGGTTATTCAGCGGCCCATATCGAGGTCCTCGAAGGACTTGAGGCCGTGCGCCGTCGCCCGGGCATGTATATCGGCGGGACGGATGAACGTGCCTATCATCACCTCTTTGCCGAAATCCTCGACAATTCCATGGACGAGGCAGTGGCCGGCTGGGCCGACCGGATCGAGGTCGCTCTCGACGAGGACGGCTACATCACCGTCACCGATAATGGACGGGGCATCCCGGTCGATCCGCACCCCAAATATCCCGACAAATCGGCTCTGGAAGTCGTTCTGACGGTCCTGCATGCCGGCGGCAAGTTTTCTGACAGCGCCTACAAGACGTCCGGCGGCCTGCATGGCGTCGGCATTTCCGTCGTGAACGCACTTTCGGAAGTCCTCGATGTCGAGGTTGCGCGCGAAAAGACGTTGTGGACGCAGTCCTATTCCCGCGGCCTGCCACAAGGCAAGCTGGTCAATGCCGGCTCCGTCGCCAATCGCCGCGGCACCAAGATCCGCTTTTTGCCCGATCGCCAGATTTTCGGCGACAAAATGTCGGTCAAACCGGCCCGCATTTATGCCATGGCTCGCTCGAAGGCCTTCCTGCGCCGCGGCGTGAAGATCCAGTGGCGCTGCCCACAAAGCCTGGTCGAAGGCTCGGATATACCGGCAGAGGACATTCTCTGCTTCCCGGGCGGCCTGGCTGACCGGATGGTCGAGATGGCTGACAAGCGCGCCCTCATCACGGCTGAAGCCTTCACCGGGCGGGTCGAGCGCGAGGATGGGGCTGGCGGCGTGGAGTGGGCCATCACCTGGTCCGGCAATGGTTATGGCGGCGATGCGGACGGTTTTTGCCAATCCTATTGCAACACGGTCCCGACCCCGCAGGGCGGTACGCATGAGCAAGGCCTCCGGGCCGCCCTCTCCAAGGGACTGCGCGCCTATGCCGAACACACCCACGCCAAAAAGGCCGCTCAGATCACGGCTGAAGACGTCTTGGGCGGTGCGGGCGCGCTGGTTTCGGTCTTCATCGGCGATCCGGAATTCCAGGGCCAAACCAAGGAACGACTGGCGACACCTGAAGCGACCAAGCTGGTGGAAACCGCGGTGCGCGACCAGTTCGATCACTGGCTCGCTGGCTCGCCGAAGGAAGCGGCCAAACTGGTCGAGTTCGCGATCGAACGCGCCGATGACCGCATGCGCCGGCGCAAGGAAAAGAACGTCAAGCGCCAGACGGCCTCGCGCCGCCTGCGCCTGCCGGGCAAGCTGGCCGACTGTTCACGCGCCGATGCCGACGGGACCGAACTCTTCTTGGTTGAGGGTGACTCGGCTGGCGGCTCGGCCAAGCAGGCCCGGTCACGCCAGACCCAGGCCATCCTTCCGCTGCGCGGCAAAATCCTGAATGTCGCCTCGGCAACCGCGGACAAGATTTCGGCCAATCAGGAAATCAGTGATCTCCTGCTCGCGCTGGGTTGCCAGACGGGCAGCAAGTTCAAGCTGGAAGAATTGCGCTATGAGCGCGTCGTGATCATGACCGACGCCGATGTCGACGGGGCCCATATTGCCGCGCTTCTGATCACGTTCTTCTATCGCTCCATGCCCGAACTCATTCATTCGGGACGGCTCTTCCTGGCCCAGCCGCCACTTTATCGCCTGACCCAGGGCACGCGCACGCTCTATGCCCGCGATGACGCCCATCGCGAACAATTGATCCGTGACGAATTCAAGGCCAACAGCAAGATCGACGTGGGCCGGTTCAAGGGTCTCGGTGAAATGACACCAAGCCAGCTCAAGCAGACGACCATGGATCCGGCGGTGCGAACGCTCGCCCGCGTCGTGATCAATGAGGATGACCTGCCGAGCCTGGAAGCCCTGGTCGAAACCCTGATGGGCAAGAAGCCGGAAGCGCGTTTCAAGTTCATCCAGGACAATGCCAGCTTCGTCACCGAAGACCTCGATCTCTAGCCTTTGAGGGCGCACTGCGGTGTGTCGGTTGCATCAGGGCACTGCCCGGTGAGTGGACAAGTGCGCCCACCGCGCTAGCCTCTCGCGCAAGCAAGAACCAGAATCACGAGGGGAAGCCGATGATCTGTACACGCGCACTCAAGAATGCCCTGCTGAGCGCCAGCCTTGTGGCAGGCAGCCTCGGCGGCATGGCCATGGCCGAGCCGATCGAATTCTTCCAGGTCGAGGGCGTCAATTATGATCTGTCCGTCCCCGCTCCTGAGGATGTAATCGGTTGGGGCGTTGGCGACCGTCCGGTGCGGCACGACCAGCTCGTGGCCTATCTCTCCGAAGTCGCCAACGGGTCTGATCGCATCTCGGTCGAGACCATCGGCTATACACATGAACATCGACCGATTCTCTTTTTCGTCGTCACCTCGCCGGAAAACCATGCCCGCATCGACGATATTCGAACCCGACATCTGGCCTCGCTCGAACCGGGCGCGCCAGCCAGCGACGGTCCGGCCATACTGTGGCTGAATTACGGGGTTCATGGCGCCGAATCCGCCGGTATGGACGCGTCCATACCAACACTCTACCACCTTGCCGCCGCCCAGGGCCCGGAGATCGAAGCGACGCTGGATGACAGCGTCATCCTGATCACCGCCATCTTCAATCCCGATGGCCATTCGCGCCGGGTCAATCATGTGGAGACCTTCGGCGGCGACGTCCCCGTCACCGACCCGGATCACGAACAGCACAATTTATGGACCGCAGCGCGGACCAATCACTACTGGTTCGACCTCAACCGCCAATGGCTGCTGCAGACACAGCCGGAATCACAAGCTTGGCTGGAGCAGTGGCATGCGTGGAAGCCGCAAGTGTCCGCCGACTTCCACGAGATGGGCACGGAAAGCACCTTCTATTTCCACCCCGGTGAACCGCTGCGCCGCAACCCGCTTATCCCCGAGCGGGCGCGTGACCTCACCCTGGGGATTGCCCAGCACCATATCGACTTTCTCGACAGCGAGGCCCGTCTTTATACCTCCGAGGAAGGCTTCGATAATTTCTATGTCGGCAAGGGCTCGACCTATCCCCAGGTCAATGGCTCGCTCGGCATCCTCTTCGAGATCGGCGCCGCGCGCGGCGGCCTGATCGAGGCCGAACGCGGCCTGGTCAGCCATGGCGATAATGTGCGCACCCATTTCCGCACCTCACTGACCACGATTGAAGGCGGCATTGCCGGCCATGACGAGATCGCGGCTTATCAGCGTGAGTTCTTCGCCACCTCCGCCAACGAGGCCGGACGCGATCGAGATCGCGGCTTTGTCTTTACCGCGGAGGGTGACCCGGCCCGCGCCAACATGTTTGTCGATCTCCTGAATAGACACGATATCCGGGTCAATCGACTGGCCCGCGATGTGCGCAGCAATGGCCGCACCTATCGCGCCGGCGAGAGCTTCGTCGTCGAGCTGGCCCAGCCGCAATACACAATGATCCGGTCCATGTTCGACCAGCCCACCGCGTTCGACGAAAACATCTTCTACGACGTCTCCGGCTGGACCCTGCCTCTGGCCTACGACCTCGACTACACCGCCCTTGGCCGCGACTGGTCGACCGATCTGCTCGGCGCGGAAACAGGCCCGGCGGAACTGGCCCAGCCGGCTCCGCCGCGGTCGAGCTATGGCTATGTCCTTCGCTGGTCAGACTATTATGCACCGCGCGCCCTCTACCGGCTCCTGGATGCGGATATCCGCGTTCGCGTCGCGACCGAGCCGGCCACCATTGCCACGCACATGGGTGCCACCGAGTTTGGACCGGGCGCGGTCTTCGTGCCCCTGGTCGGACAGGAGTCCGATCGCGAGGCCATTCATCAAATGGTCGCATCGATCGCCGGGGAAGACGGTGTTGCCGTCCATGCCGTGACATCCGGTTCGACGGCGGCCGGATCACCCGACCTGGGCGACGGCAATGGCTTCCGTGCGGTCCGCCGTCCCGAAGTCCTCGTGCTCTTTGATGATGGGCTGACAAGCTATGATGCCGGCGAAGTCTGGCATCAGCTTGATCATCGCATGCAGATCCCGGTCACCCTGCGTCGCAAAAATGATCTCAGTGGCCTCGACTGGTCGCGCTACACCCACATGGTGATTGTCGGTGGCGGCAATACCAGCCTGCCCGCTCGCAGCGCGGAGCGGGTCGAGCAGTGGATCCGCGAGGATGGCGGCGTCCTCGTCACCATGCGCCAGGCCTCGGTCATGGCGCAGGCGACCTTCTTCGACATGGAGTCCGAAGACGAGGCCGACGAGGCTGCCGACAGTGAGACGCCGGATCGCCGCAATTATGCGGACATCGGGGTTGATGATGCCGAGCATGTGATTGGCGGGGCGATCTTCCAGACCGATCTGGACCCCTCCCACCCGATCGGGTTCGGCTATGGCGACCGCCTGCTTCCGGTTCACCGCAACACGACGCTTACCTTGCAGCGGCCGGAGGACAATCCTTTCGCCGTGGTGGCGCAGTATACCGATGAGCCGCTGATGTCGGGCTATGCCTCGCAAATGCGCCAGGACGAGATCAGCGGCACGCCGGCCCTGATCGCCCAGCGCCTGGGTCGCGGCAGCGTCGTAATGTTCGCGGACAATCCGATGTTCCGCGCCACTTTCCGGGGCACCGAGCGGGCCTTCATGAATGCGATCTTCTTTGGCTCGCTGATCGATCGCCCCTATGGCGATTACGATGACGAGAACCATCACTAATGGCGTTAAGCCGGCGCGAGCATCGCAGCTGTCAGTTCCGCGTTTGACGCCGCGAGCGCGACAGCGTTCAATTGCACAATCTCGTTCGGACCTCTCGTGCCGAACGCCAAGTGGGGAATAGACAATGACACGCAAGGCATGGATGCCAGCTCTGGCGGCGACCGCCGTTTTGAGTCTGGCGGCGTGCAGTTCCGGCACCGACTCCGATGGTTCCGGTTCTGCCTCGTCGGACACGGATGTTGTCCGGCACAGTCTCGATCCGTTTCCGTCCACCTATGCGGCCCGGGAGAGCGGTACCACGCTCATTCGCGGCGGAACGGTGCTCGACGGAATTGGCGGCGAGATTGAAAATGGCGATGTGCTGATCGAGAATGGCCGTATCAGCGCGGTCGGCACCGGTCTGGAAGCGCCCGAAGGCGCCACCGTGATCGATGCCACCGGGCGCTATGTGACGCCAGGCGTGGTCGATATTCACTCCCACCTCGGTGCCTATCCGTCTCCCAGCGTCAGCGCGCACAGCGATGGCAATGAAGCCACCCAGCCGGTCACGGCCGAAGTCTGGGTAGAGCACAGCGTCTGGCCGCAGGACCCCGGCTTCGAAGCCGCCCTCGCCGGCGGTGTGACCACGCTTCACATTCTGCCCGGCTCCGCCAATCTCTTTGGCGGACGCGGTGTCACCTTGCGCAATGTTTCAGCCCGCACGGTCCAGGAAATGAAATTCCCGGACGCGCCCTACACGCTGAAAATGGCCTGTGGTGAAAACCCGTCACGCGTTTATGGCAATCGGGGCCAATCCCCGGCCACCGACATGGGCAATATGGCCGGATATCGCGCTGCCTGGATCCGGGCCTCCGACTACCGCGACAGCTGGCATGAGTATTGGGAAGCCGCCGAAAATGGCGAGGATGCCACGGCGCCGACCCGCGATCTTGAGCTGGAAACCCTGATGGGTGTCCTGGACGGCGAAATCCTGATCCAGATGCATTGCTACCGGGCTGACCAAATGGCGCAGGTCATGGATCTGTCCGAGGAATTTGGTTACCAGGTCACGACCTTCCATCATGCGGTCGAAGCCTACAAAATCCCTGACCTTCTCGCCGAGAACGGCGCTTGCGCCGCGGTCTGGGCCGATTGGGGCGGATTCAAGATGGAAGCCTATGACGCCATCCGCGAGAACCTCGCCCTGACCCATGCAAACGGGGCCTGCGCGATGATCCATTCGGACAGCGATATGGGTATCCAGCGCCTCAATCAGGAAGTCGCCAAGGCGCTCGGTGATGGTCGCCGTGCCGGCCTCGAAATTTCCGACGGCGAAGCCTGGGCCTGGCTGTCCTCGAACCCGGCGCAGGCGCTGGGTATCGCGGATCAGACCGGCAGCCTGCAAGCCGGCCTTCGCGCCGACGTCGTGCTGTGGTCTGGCAATCCCTATTCCACCTATACACGGGCCGATCAGGTCTGGATCGACGGCGCGCTGAGTTTTGACCGGCGTGATGAAGACCAGCAACCGGTCCGAGACTTCATGCTCGGTCAGCCGGGTGAGGGAGAACAATGATGAAAGCGATCCTTCCTGCGCTCGCCCTGGCTCTCGCCAGCACGGCGCCCAGCCTCGCCCAGACTTATGCGGTCACGAACGGCCGTGTGGTCACCAATACCGATCAGGGCGTTATCGCCGATGGTACCGTCCTGGTTCGTGACGGCAGCATTGTTGCGGTCGGCACCGATGTGACCATCCCCGACGGCACCGAAGTGATCGACGCCGATGGCGGCTGGATCACGCCGGGCCTGTTCGCGCCCTTTACACAGATCGGCCTGATCGAGGTCGCCCTCGAAGGCTCCACGACAGATGCGGGCGCGAATGACTCGCCCTACTCCGTCGCACTGGATGTTACCGACGGCTACAATCCCGCTGGCACGCATATCGCGTCGACGCGGATGGGCGGCGTCACCCGAGCCGCCATCTATCCCTCGACCGGCCACAATATCTTCGCCGGCCAAGGCGGTCTGGTGAATACAAGCGGCAGTGCCAACTCCGTGTTCGAGAGCGGCAGCTTTGTCTATGCTGACCTGAGCCAGTCGGGCGCCTCCACGGCAGGCGGCTCCCGTCCGGCCGCCTGGGCCTATCTGGATGCTGCCTTCAACGATGCGCGCGGCTATCCGGGACGTTTCTCGGCGGATCATGAAGGCGATGCACTGAACCGTTTCGACGCCCAGGCGCTCCTGCCTGTGGTGCGGGGACGGGTTCCCTTGGTGCTGAATATCGATCGAGCTGCCGATCTGCGCCGGGCGATCCGCTTTCAGGCGGAAAATGCGCCAGTCCAGATCATGATCGAGGGTGGCGCCGAGGCCTGGCTTGTCGCTGACGAGCTGGCCGCGGCTGGCATTCCGGTCCTGCTGGACCCGCTGCGCAATCTCCCGGCCTCCTTCGACGAGATTGCGGCCACGCTGGATGGCGCCCAGCGCCTGCATGCAGCCGGTGTCACCGTGGCCTATACCACGCTGACTTCAGACGGGTATTACAATGCCCGCCTGATCACCCAGCATGCCGGCAATGCGGTGGCCAATGGCGTTGCCTGGGACCAGGCCTTCCGGTCAATCACCCTCACCCCGGCGGAAATCTACGGGATGGGCGATCGCTATGGCGCCCTGGCAACCGGCTATGCCGGTGATGTCGTGGTCTGGGATGGCGATCCGCTTGAGGTGATGAGTTCGCCGACAGCGGTCCTCATTGATGGCGAGATAACAGAGATGGATTCGCGGCAAACGCGCCTTCTCAACCGTTACATCAATATCACGGACGAGACGCCATTCGCCTATCGGCGTTAGGGGATCAGCCTTGTTGCGTTGACTCGCAGCGGCGCCCCCGTATTTTGCGCTCACCAAGCGGCCGCGCCACTACGGCGCGGCCGTACCGTTTTAAGGTCAAACAAAAGGACGCCATGACGTTCGCAGATCTGGGTTTGAGCCCAAAACTACTCGAAGCCATCCAAAAGGCTGGCTATAGCGAACCGACCCCGATCCAGGCCGGCGCCATTCCCCCCGCGCTTGCCGGGAGAGACGTGCTTGGCATTGCCCAAACCGGGACCGGGAAGACTGCGTCCTTCACCCTGCCCCTTATCGAGCGCTTGTCACGTGGCCGCGCCAAGGCCCGCATGCCACGCTCGCTCATCATCGCGCCGACCCGCGAACTCGCCGCCCAGTGCGCCGAGAATTTCGAGACCTATTCGGAAGGCCAAAAGCTCTCCATGGCGCTGCTGATCGGCGGCGTCGCCTTTGGCCCGCAAGAGGAAATTCTCAACAAGGGCGCGGATGTACTGATCGCCACACCCGGCCGTTTGCTTGATCACTTTGGTCGCGGAAAGCTGCTGATGACCGGCGTTCAGATGCTTGTCGTCGACGAAGCCGACCGCATGCTGGACATGGGCTTCATTCCGGATCTGGAAAAGATCTTCTCGCTGGTTCCGCCGCCGCCGCGTCGTCAGACCCTCTTTTTCTCGGCCACCATGCCGAAGGAAATCCAGAGCCTGGTGGACCGCTTCCTACGCGATCCGGAACGTGTGGAAGTCTCCCGTCCGGCAACCGCGTCCATCAATATCAGCCAGTTCATGATCAAGCTGGACGACAATTCGGCCAAGGCCAAGCGCGCAGCCTTGCGCGTGGCCATGTCCCGTGATGGTGTGAAGAATGGCATCATTTTCTCGAATCGCAAGCGCGACGTCGACATCGTCGCCCGCTCGCTGCAGCGCCACGGGTTTTCCGCCGCTCCGATCCACGGTGACCTGGACCAGTCGGCCCGAACCGCAACCCTGGCCAGCTTCAAGTCCGGTGAATTGCGTTTCCTGGTCGCCAGCGATGTCGCCGCACGCGGCCTCGATATTCCCGATGTCAGCCATGTCTTCAATTACGACATGCCGCACCATGCTGATGATTATGTCCACCGCATCGGCCGTACCGGCCGTGCAGGAAAATCCGGCGAGTCGATCACGATCTTCGTGCCCGGTGACGAAAAATCGCTGGCGGCCGTCCTCAAGCTGATACAGACCGAGATTCCCGAACTCGTTCTCGACGGAATGGGTGAGGCGATGGCCGATGCCGGCGCCTCTGGTGGCCGGTCGCGCCGGTCTGCGTCGAAGACGGATGGCAGCGCATCGGCATCCAGAAACGACTCATCGAGCTCTCGCTCGCGCTCGCGCAAGCCACGTCGCTCCGAAGAAACCGCAGATGAATCCTCGGGCAGCACCGCATCAGCGGCACAAAAGGCTGTCGACGCGGTTGAGGAGAAACAGAAAGAGCCGGCTCGACAGGCTCGACCCAAAGCGCCTGCCGCCGCGAAACCGGAACCGAAAACGCGGGATTCCCATTCTGAATCGTCGCGCCGTGGCGGCCGGAATCCCGGTTCCAAGCGGGATCGCGGCCAGGATAATGACCGGTCCGTGGTCGGTTTTGGCGACCATGTGCCCAGCTTCATGAACGCCGACCGTTGAGCCAGGCCAGACCGCACGGCAAGGGATGGCTGCACGAAGTGTAACAACAACTCATACGGTATGAGCGATTTTTACCACTTCTTTCCCTTTGATGCCTACAGTGTCCCTAATCCGAACAGCGAAGGCATTCGCTTCGGCAGGGAAGGGTTTTCTGGTGAACGGTCGACTGCTTGGAAATGAAGGACGTGAGTTCGCGCTCAAGGCGCTGGACCTCATGGATCAGTTCGGCATCGCGCCGACCCCCGAAAACTATGCGGTCTGGGTTTGTTTCGCGAGCGACACCAATCCGGAACTCTGCGAGACCCTGAAAGGTCACATTGAGTCCGGCGACACCTTCTCCGAAACCATCAATAACGAGCTTTTTGAACAGTATTTCCAGTGGAAAGCTATCCAGGACGCGATCCTGGAAAGCGGCGGCGCCATGTGTCGCGAGCTGGGCGCCGTTCAGCAAACTCTAGAAGCCGCCGAGCGCGACACCGCCGCCTATGGCAAGGCACTTGAGGGCGCCAGCCATGAGTTGATCGCCAGCCCCGATGCCCACGGTATGAAAAAACTGGTGGAGAGCCTCGTCTCGGCGACGGCCCGCATGCAGCGCCGAAGCCAGGCGCTGGAAGACCGCCTTCAAGCGACATCGAATGAAGTCACGCAGCTTCGTTCAAATCTCGAAAAGGTTCGCGAAGAGGCCATGACCGATGCCCTCACCGGCATCGCAAATCGCAAGCGTTTCGACGAGAGCCTCCGCCGCGCGCGCCGTGATTCGGAAACCAAGAAACAACCGCTCAGCCTGGTCCTGTGCGATATCGATTTCTTCAAGCGATTCAACGACACATGGGGCCACCAGACCGGTGACCAGATCATCCGATTTGTCGCCGGTTGCCTCACCCGTCATGCTGGCGAGGGCCATCTGGTTGCCCGCTATGGCGGAGAAGAATTCGGGATTGTTATGCCGAACACGCCTCCGAATATCGCCGAACAAGTGGCCGAGAAAATCCGGAAGACCGTCGAATCCAAGAAGTTGCTACGCAAATCCACGAATGAGGACCTCGGCAACATCACCGTGTCTCTTGGCATTGCGACCTATCAGGAAGGCGAGTCGATCGAGGATCTGATCGAACGTTCGGATTCAAATCTCTACCGCTCAAAAACCGAAGGCCGCAATCGGACCACGGTCGACGATGGGCGCACGATTGCGCGAAGCGCCGCGTAAACCCGCCTCAATTCGTTGCGAAACCGGATCAGGCCGCCTGGCAGGGCGGCCTTGTCATATCAGGTTCCGGCAGGCGGCAATGTCGCACGGAAACTCGGTCGAGATTCCCAGGCATCCAACAATGCCGTGAGATGCGGCCGCCCGGTTCGCCAGCCACTCTCCGGATACCGAAAATCCATGTATGCCAAGGCTACAGCCATGGTAAGCGGCCCTTGAGCCAGCGGGCTTTCCAGATCACCGACCGCCTGCTCAATCTCATCGATCGCCCGCATGATCCCTCGCTCCCGGCGCTGGATCCAGAATTCCGATTGGATGCCTTCATCACGCACCATTTCGACACGGCGCGCCACGGTCAGATCCAGAAGTCCACTGCCGAGCGCCTCGAGCCGACGATCATTCCAGCCGCGCGGCCACGGCTCGCCCGCTTGCTCGCACAAATAGTCGGCAATCAGGCCGCTTTCGGTAAAAGCCTGGCCATCATCCAGGACCAGGCAGGGGACTCGACCGAGCGGATTGGCCTGTAGCAAGGCCGGGTCATCATCGAAAGGATGGGCTTCAATCTCTTCCACCTCATCAGCAAGGCCCAGCTCGCGCGCCATGACCCGACATTTGCGTGAATAGGGCGAGGTGGTCGAGATGATGAGTTTCATGGTCGGTCAGACTTCCCTGACAGGAACGATCGTCACGCTTTCCCCGCAACCACACGCGTCCGTTTGATTGGGGTTGTTGAACACGAATTTCGCATGAAGCGGCGTGATTTCATAGTCGATCTGGGTGCCGAGCAGGAAAAGCAGCGCCTTGGACTCGAGTACGATCTCGACGCCCTGGTCCTCAACGCGCTCGTCCAGCGGGCCGGGTGCATCGACATAGGCCATCTCGTATTCCATGCCCGCACAGCCGCCATTCTTGACGCCGACGCGCAGGAAACCAGCGCCTCGCTGAGCCATCAGCCCCTTGACGCGCTCGGCCGCGGCCTCTGTCAGGCTCACCGCCTTGGGTCGTTCACGTACAGCCATCACGGCCTCCTAGAACATGTTCAGCGCAAGTCGCGCTTCATCAGACATGCGATCCGGCGTCCAGGGCGGCTCGAAGGTGAGGTCCACCAGTGCCCGGTCGACACCGTCGACCTTCTCGACCGCTTCCTGTACCCAGCCCGGCATTTCGCCGGCGACGGGGCAGCCAGGCGCTGTCAGCGACATCTGGACTTTCAGGGTGCGGTCGTCTTCCAGATCGACCTTGTAAATCAGCCCAAGCTCATAGATATCGACCGGGATTTCCGGGTCGTAGACGCTCTTGAGCGCCTCGACGACGGCATCGGTGATCCGCGCCAATTCGTCGGCCGGGATCGCGCCCGTGCCGTCAGCCGGCTTGCTTTCGGTGGCAACCGGGCTTTCCGTCGCAGGCACGGCGGGCGCAGAGAGGTCGATCACGTCTCGGTTGGTATTATCGGTCATGGTCATCCCTAGATGAGGAAGTCGCGGGCCTTTTTCAATGCGTCGACAAACGCATCGGCCTCTTCAATCGTGTTGTAGATGGCGAAGCTCGCCCGTGCGGTCGAACTCACACCCATCTGGCGCATCAGCGGCTGGGCACAATGGTGGCCGGCCCGAACCGCGACGCCATACTTGTCGAGAATCTGCGCGACATCATGCGGATGCGCACCATCCATGGTGAAGGAGATGATCGCGCCCTTGTCCTGGGCGGTCCCGACAATACGCAGACCGTCGATCTCGGCCAGGCCCGCTGTCGCGCGGTCCATCAAGGTGCGCTCATGCTCCAGCACGGCCATGCGGTCATGACGTTCCAGCCAGCGGATGGCCGCGCCCAGACCGATCGCGTCGGCAATGGCCGGCGTGCCGGCCTCGAATTTGTGCGGGACATCGGCGAAGGTCACGCGGTCCTCGAACACATCGGCAATCATCTCGCCGCCGCCCATATAGGGCGGGAGCCGGTCCAGCCAATCGCCCTTGGCATAGAGCGCCCCGATACCGGACGGGCCATAGAGTTTGTGGCCGGTGAAAACGAAGAAGTCGCAATCGAGGGCCTGGACATCGACGGGCAGGTGCACGGCCGATTGTGAGCCATCGAGAAGGACCGGAACGTCATGTGCCCTCGCAATCTCGATGATCCGGGTCGCATCATTCACCGTGCCCAGAACATTCGACATATGGGTGATGGCGATCAGTTTGGTCTTCTCGTTAACCATGCCTGCCAGCTGTGGATAATCCAGCTCGCCGGTTTCGGTGACAGCCGCCCATCGCAGAATAAGTCCTTTAGAATCCGCAAGAAGGCGCCAAGGCACGATATTCGAGTGATGCTCCATCTGCGAGATGATGATTTCATCGCCCTCGACCAGGAGCTGGCCGAAACTGTGGGCCACGAGGTTGATCGCCTCAGTCGAACCGCGAGTGAAGACGATCTCCTCCGTGCGTTCGGCATTGAGGAAACGTCGCACATCCTCGCGCGACTTCTCGAACTCTTCCGTGGTCTCGTTGGCAAGCGTGTGGAGCCCGCGATGCACATTGGCGTAGGAGGCGCGATAGACACCGGCCACGCTCTCGATCACGAATTCCGGTTTCTGGGCCGAGGCCGCATTGTCGAGATAGCGTAGCGGATAGCCATTGATCTCACGCTGCAGAATCGGGAATTCGGCCCGGATCGCATCTATGTTTAGCGGTGCCTGAATGGTGGAGTGAGCGGTCAAATCAGCGCTCCCAGGCGGGCGCGAAGGCTCGCCTTAAGCGTCTCGCGAAGGGCTTCGTCCTGCACCCGGTCCAGCGGCTCGGCGAGATAGCTCTCAATCAGCAAAGCGCGCGCCTTGGCCTCCGGCAAGCCGCGCTGGCGCATATAGAAAAGCGCTGTCTCATCCAGCGTGCCCAGCGCATTGCCGTGCGCGCACTGGACGTCGTCCGCATAGATTTCCAGCTCAGGTTTGGCATCGATCTCGGCTTTCTCGCCCAGCATCAGCGCCCTATGCGTCATGCGCGCATCTGTTTGCTGCGCCAAGCGGTCGACGATGAATTTGCCCTGGAAGACGCCGTGACCACCCGACGCAACCGCGCCCTTCACGAGCTGTTTGGTGACGCCACCCGGACCGGTGTGGTGGACGAGATTGGTCGAGTCTGCATGGCGTCCCGCCGCCAGGATATAGGCGCCGCCCATATCGACACTCGCGCCGTGCCCCGGGTGGACCACATGGGTTTCGTTACGCGAGAGTCGCGCGCCGGTATCCACCATGGTCTGGTTGAGTGTTGCGCCGTCGGCGAGTTCAATCTCGGCCGATCCCACGAAGACCGCGTCGGCGTCATGATTGGTGATTACAATGCGATCGAGCCGGGCACCCGCCTCGACGCGAATGGTGAGATGCCAATTGCCCAGTGAACCGGCCTCCCCCTTCAGCGTCTCTACCAGAGTCAGGGATGCACCCGCCGGCACCACCAGCGTCTCGTCTGCGGCACTCGCCCCCGCCGAGGCGGTGATGGTCAATTCCAGACGGTCGCCATCCTGAGGCGACGTGAGTCTGTCCAGGCCGGTCACATCGATGCGTCCAGCACCGCTTACATCATTGGCGGCGCGGCGCAGATCGGACCATTTCCAGAGCTCGTGGCGCCGTGTCGGCAAGCCCTCGCGCTGCGTTACCTCACGCAATTGCGCGCGCCAGCCGGTCGCCCCGTCCAGCGCGTCGATCAGGGCCTGCTCGGCTTGTGTATGGGTCAGTGTCGCGGTCATGCCTCAGGCCGCCTCCCCGAGATACTTGTCATAGCCTTCGGCCTCGAGTTCGCGGGCCAGTTCCGGGCCACCGGATTTGACGATGCGGCCATCCGCCATGACGTGGACGACGTCCGGCGTGATGTGGTCGAGCAAACGCTGGTAATGGGTGATGACCAGCATGCCGCGATCGGGCGCACGCAGGGCATTGACGCCGTCCGACACGATCTTCAGCGCGTCGATATCGAGGCCGCTATCGGTCTCGTCGAGGATCAGGAATTTCGGCTGGAGCACCAGCGCCTGGAGAATTTCCAGCCGCTTTTTCTCACCACCGGAAAAGCCGACATTCACCGCCCGCTTGAGCATATCCATGGAGACATTGAGCTGTTTCGCCTTTTCGCGGATCAGCTTCATGAATTCCGGCGCTGTAACCTCCTCTTCCCCGCGCGTCACGCGCTGGGCGTTGAGGGCTTCCTTTAGGAAGGTGATGGTCGGAACGCCGGGGATTTCAACGGGATACTGGAAGGAGAGATAGAGGCCCAGGGCCGCGCGCGCTTCCGGCGCCAGTTCGGCCAGGTCCTCGCCAGCGAAGGCCATTGAGCCGCCGGTGACCTCATACCCATCGCGGCCAGTCAGGACATAGGACAGGGTTGATTTGCCCGAACCGTTCGGCCCCATGACAGCATGAACCTCGCCCGCCGGCACCTCGAGCGAAAGACCTTTCAGGATCGGCTTGTCCTCCCCGTCCTGGGTTTCGACTTGGCACTGGAGGTCTTGGATTTTCAGCATGGTCTCTCTCATTATCCTGTCGAACCGGCCGGACCGGTCATTGTGCGTATTCGGCTTCGCAGGCGGTGATGATGGCAACGGCATCCAGCCCGCGGGCCGCGAGCCCTGAACGATCGGTGATGGTGCAGCGCCCCTCGGCGGCGTCGATCCGCATGTCGTAAATGTGCACGATGCCATCCATATCAAGCCGCTGCGCTGTTTCGTGATAGGTCGCCGCATTCTCGCGGGTCATGGTGATCACCAGACCGTCGCGGAGATCGAAGGCATCGACACCAAAGCCGCCGAGCTCGCCGGACGGGTAGTAGATACCGTCTTCATCGGCCTGCCAGACATAGTAATAGGTGTTCACATTGCCGGTGATGTAGGGGATGAAGAGCTCGGGCCTGCCATCCTCATTGATGTCGCGCAGGGTTGGCGCAGAAACGACGCTTTCAATGGTCAGCGGGTTGGCGGTGTCAAGCAGTTTGCCGCTCATCGGGTCGTGTTGCGTAAAGGTGAGGACAGATTCCCAATCACCTGTTTCATAGGCGAAATTCAACAGAACCTCGCCAGGCATCAACGCACAATCGACGGTCCCGGCATCGCCGATTTCCAGCATGTCACACCGGGGCATGCCGTCCTCGGTATGGGTGAAATCCTGGGCCGATGCTGACGCGCTCAGCGCCACCGCCACGATGATCGCTCCCGGCATCATCCTGTGCTTCATCCTGGTCATCATCCTTCCCCCTCCCAGTAGTCCACCGGTTCGGCGGCAAAGGCGCGATGCCGGAAAGCCGGCTCATCACCATCGCCCTCGGTCCAGCGCACCGCGCCGACCTTATTGCTGTCCGGATATTCCACCACATCGACCGGCTGCATCGTCGAGACGCAGATATATTTGAGATCGCCCGTGCCGGTATTGATCAGCTGGTGGGCGACATCGCGGCCACCGGTCGGCGCCGCCAGGACATGCCCGGCGCGCACGGCGTGACGGTCCTCGCCGAAACGGTAGGTCCCCTCACCCTCAAGAATGATGACGGCTTCCTCGATGGCATGGTGATTGTGGTAGGGGAAGGCCGTCTTGCCCGGCGGCACAATGGTCAGGCAACAGCCCAGCTGCTGCAGGCCGATCAACGGCCCGAGCCGTGCCAGATCGGCCGAGAAGGTCTCGCCATGCGCCATGGTTTCCAGCGGCGCGTCGTCGATATGGGTGATGGGGGAGCGGGTCACGGCGTGTCACCCTCCCGAACCTGGACGGAATGGCTTGTCTGTCCATAAAAACGCATATTGCTAGCCGTCAAACTGAAACTCGGACCCTCCGGTGGGGCCTGACCGCAATCGTCGCGTCGCCGGTATTCGACCTCGACAACTTGACGAACCGGGCTGGTGACAGCGCCAGCATCCTCACGCAGCGTGACCGCATTTTGCATCGACGTAAAACGCAGACCACAATGGGTCACGACAACCCGGTCATTGCTCGCCCAACTGATGGCAAGACGGTCATCCTGCTCCAACGGCGACAGGCGGTCATCCTCAGCCAATCCCAAATATGCCACGGCGTACTCGGCCTCACCCGATTTCAGTGTCACCGTCGACTGCGAGAATGAGCCTGTAATTTCGCCATTTGTGATGAGGTCATGGGTGGCGGATTGCACGGACAATGAAAGCTCGCCCGACGGCGATACCGCTTCACCCAGCACTTCCACTCGGCTGTCATAGGAGAAATCGGGCTGCCAGAAGCCCGATACGAGGAACCAGTCCCAGATCACCACGCACAGGACGACCAGCCCCCAAATCGGGAGCAGTCCTTGCCAGATGACCCGCAGAACCAGTTTCATCACCCCACACTCCCCTCAAGCGAGACCTTGAGCAGGGCCTGCGCCTCGACCGCAAACTCCATCGGAAGCTGTTGCAGGACGTCGCGGACGAAACCATTGACGAGCAGGGCCGTGGCGGCTTCCTCGTCCAGACCACGCTGGCGGGCATAGAAAAGCTGGTCTTCGGAGAGCTTGGTCGTGGTGGCCTCGTGCTCGAGCACCGCCTTGGGCGTCTTGCACTCGATATAGGGCACGGTATGGGCGCCGCACTGATCACCGATCAGGAGGCTGTCACACTGGGTGAAATTGCGCGCGCCCTCGGCCTTCGCATGCACCGAGACCAGGCCACGATAGGTCTGGTCCGATCGGCCGGCCGAGATGCCCTTGGAGATGATGCGGCTGGTCGTGCCCTTGCCAAGATGGATCATTTTGGTGCCGGTATCGGCTTGCTGGCGGCCATTGGTCACCGCGATCGAATAGAACTCGCCGCGCGAATTCTCGCCGCGCAGGATGCAGGACGGGTATTTCCAGGTGATGGCCGAGCCGGTCTCGACCTGGGTCCAGGAGATCTTGGAATTCCTGCCCCGGCAATCGCCGCGCTTGGTGACGAAATTATAGACCCCGCCCTTGCCGTTCTCGTCGCCCGGCCACCAGTTCTGGACGGTGGAATACTTGATCTCGGCATCATCCAGCGCGACCAGTTCGACCACGGCGGCATGGAGCTGGTTTTCGTCGCGCATCGGCGCCGTACACCCTTCCAGATAGGACACATAGGCGCCCTTGTCGGCGATGATCAGCGTGCGCTCGAACTGGCCGGTGCCTTGCGCATTCATGCGGAAATAGGTCGAGAGCTCCATCGGGCAGCGCACGCCCGGCGGCACATAGACGAAGGACCCGTCCGAGAAGACGGCGGTGTTCAGCGTGGCAAAGAAATTGTCCGAGGCCGGCACGACCGATCCGAGATATTTGCGCACCAGCTCGGGATGGTCCCGAAGGGCTTCGGAGATCGAACAGAAGATAACGCCGGCCTTGGCCAACTCGGCCTTGAAGGTCGTCGCGACGGAGACACTGTCGAAGACGGCGTCGACGGCCACCCGGTTTTCCGAGCCTTTGACGCCGAGAAGCACTTCCTGCTCCTTCAACGAAATGCCCAACTTGGCGAAATCGGCGAGGATTTCCTCGGGCACATCGTCAATGCTGTCATACTTCGCACCGGCCTTGGGCTCGGCGTAATAGTGGATGTCCTGATAATCGATCCTGGGATAATGGACCTTCGCCCACTCCGGTTCCTTCATCGCCATGAAGCGTTCCAGGGCGTCCAGGCGCCATTTCAGCATCCAGTCCGGCTCACCCTTCTTGGCCGAGATGAGACGCACAGTCTCCTCGTTCAGCCCTTTGGGAGCGAGATCCTGCTCGATGTTCGTCGTGAAGCCGTACTTGTACTTGTCGGCTTCAAGATTACGAACGTCTTCAATGGTTTCCTTGACCGCAGCCATGATATCCTACCGCCTGTTCAGGCACTTGCTTTGAGTGTCGGGGAAATGCGCGCCAGAGCCGCCGACCAGGCGTCGACTAAGGCGTCTGCATCATCCGGTTTCGAATTCCAACCCAGGCTTACACGCACGAAGCCCTGCGAGGCCGCTTCTGGCAGTCCGAGCGCGGTGCCGATCTTGGAGCCCTTGGATGTGCCTGAGGAACAGGCCGAGCCGGCGCTAATCGCCACGCCGGCGAGATCGAGCGCCATGACCTGGGTCGCACCGGGCCAACCGGGCTGGCTCAATCCCAGCGTATTGGGCAATCGCGGCGCGTCGGCACCAATCTCGATCAGATCCGGAGACGCCGCCTTCAAGGCCGCTGCCATGCGATCGCGGGCTTCGGCCAGTCGGGCAAACTCGGCCAGACCGGCAACCGCCTCATCCAACGCCGTCGCGAGGCCGACAATGCCCGCCACATTGAGCGTGCCGGCCCGGCGTCCCTTTTCCTGACCACCACCATGATGATGACGGGCCATCGGGGCGTCGCAGGATGCCAGCAAGGCGCCGACGCCTTGCGGGCCTCCGAATTTATGGGCCGAGATGGCCATGTAGTCACAACCAAGACCCGCGAAATCGACCGCGATCTTGCCGACGGCCTGGATGGCATCGACCACACTCAGGCCACCAGCTTCGCGGATCAGCGCCGTCGCCTCGGCGACCGGCTGGATCGTGCCGATTTCATTGCTGGCCAGCATCATGGCAAGCAGCGGCTTGCCGTCGGCCAGTGTCCAGCGCGACAGGCGCGCTTCCAGCCAGGCGGTCTCGACGACGCCCTGACCATTCACCGGCCAGACTTCGACCGGCAGGCCGGTCATGGCGGCCGTGGCGGCGACGGCTTCATGCTCGATCGCGGTGACAATGATCGTCCCGATCCCGCCTGCGCGGAGGGCCGCATGAATGGCCAGGTTCAGGGCCTCGGTACCGCCGGAGGTAAAGACGATATCCTCGGGTCTGGCACACAGCGCCTTGCCGATCAGGCGCCGGGCCGTTTCGACACGCGCCAGTGCCGCCTGCCCATCCGCGTGCACGGAGGACGGATTGCCGACACGGGTCATCATCTCGGTCATCGCTGACACGACGCTCGGACGCACCGTGGTGGTGGCGTTATGGTCCAGATAGATGCGGGTCATGATTACTCGGCGGCGTGAATGTCGCCGGCACCAAGCCGTTCCCGCGGTGCTCCAGCCGGGCGCTCGATGCGCCCCACCGCACCGGAGGCGGCACCAAAGAGCCGACGCTCCAGGACATCTTCCAGCGTGATCGAGGACAGGAAGAGATAAATGTGCCGACCCAACTCGTCCCACAGGTCATGGGTGATGCAGCGACGACCATCACTGAGACAGCCCTTGGCTTCAGAACAGCGCGTCGCGCGCAGCGGCTCGTCAACGGCCAGGATGATGTCCGAGATACGGATCTGGGTCGGCAGGCGGCTCAGCTTGTAGCCGCCGCCCGGCCCGCGCACCGACGACACGATGTCGGCACGGCGCAGCTTTGCGAAGAGCTGTTCCAGGTAGGAAAGCGAGATGGATTGGCGCGACGCGATGTCGCTCAACGTGACCGGACCGGTTTCGGCGGCATCTGCCAGGTCGGCCATGGCCATCACGGCATAACGCCCTTTTGTGCTCAGCTTCATGCGTTTACCTCCTTAAACACTCGCATCCGGCAGGCCGATCATGCTAAGACCCGCCTTTCCGGAGGGGGGCCGACCTCGATGCGAGGAATGCTGGTCCAATATCCGAGTGAATTAGTCAAGAATATGGGCGCGCTCTTGTGCACTTGCAACGGGCGATTTGCCGCATATTCACGGGACACCGATGTTAAGACCCAAAAAGGCGAGACTGAATGCCTGATGTGATCATTCCCGGCCCGGCCGGCCGGCTTGAAGGGCGCTACAGCCCGAGCGAAGACGCTACCGCACCGATTGCCCTTATCCTGCATGCCCATCCGCTGGGTGGCGGGAATATGGAAAATCCCTCGGTGGACATGATGTATGACGTGTTCCGCAAGCGGGGATTCGCAACGCTGAGATTCAATTTCCGCGGTGTTGGCCGGTCCCAGGGCAGCTATGATCAGGGCCTGGGTGAGCTCTCCGACGCGGCGACCGTTCTGGACTGGGTCCAAGGCTATAACCAAGGCGCGCGCTTTTGTTGGGTCGCCGGACACTCCTTCGGCGCCTGGGTCGGTATGCAATTGCTGATGCGCCGTCCGGAGATTGCCGGCTTCATTTCTGTCGCTCCGCCGACCAATATGTATGACTTCACTTTCCTAGCCCCCTGCCCGGCCTCAGGCATCATCGTCCATGGCTCAGCGGACAAGATCGTACCGCCCGATGATGTCGAGCGGGTAATGTCGAAAGTCCGCGTTCAAAAAGGAATCGAGATCTCAACGGAGATCGTGCCCAACGCCAATCACCTCTTCTCCGACCATCTCGACATTCTGGAAAAGCATATCGAGACCTATCTCGATGAGCGCCTTCCACTGGTCGAGAAAGAACGCTCCGAGCGGACGATTACCGGCAAGCGCTGAGCCGCACCGCGCTGGCAGACAGATAAAAACCCCGGCCTCCTGGTCGGGGTTTTTTCTGCCGAAAATCTCAGTTGGGATGAACAATCCGGCCACCGCAGACCGGTTCCGCAACCCCTGTTGTCGAAGGTAACGAGGTCGGCAGCCCCGCAGCGACCCGCGCGGCAAGCCAGGCAAAGGCTTCGGCTTCCAGCAAGTCGCCGCGCCAGCCCGCAGCCTCGACCGGTTCTGCCGCAATGCCCGCGGCCTCACCTATTGCCGCCATCAGGACCGGATTATGTCGCCCGCCGCCGCCGACAAGCAGTCGCACCGGACGGCCCAGCGCCGTAATGGCGTCTGCCACTGTTCGGGCGGTGAACGCAGTCAGGGTCGCGGCGCCGTCCTCCACAGACAGATCGAAAACCGGGTCCAGCGTGAAGTCCCAGCGGTCGAGAGATTTCGGGGGGGACAGCTTGAAGAAGGGGTGAGCCAACAGGACCTCCAGCGCGCCGGGGTCAACCTCCCCGCGCGCCGCCAGCTGGCCACCCCGATCATAGGGCTGGCCGACCCTGTGCTGGCACCAGGCATCAATCAATCCATTGGCCGGTCCGGTGTCAAAGGCCACCGGGTCGGCATCCGGTGCCAGCCAGGTCACATTCGCCACGCCGCCCAGGTTGAGAATAGCCAGCGGACAATCAAGCCCGGACTGGTGCGCCAACGCGTCATGATACAGCGTCGCCAATGGCGCGCCCTGCCCGCCCATGTCCACATCCGCTGACCGGAAATCAAATGCAACCGCAATCCCGGTGGCCCGGGCGAGCGCCGCGCCATCGCCGATCTGAAGTGTCTGCCCGTTACGCCCTTTTTGCGGGGCCCGATGCAGAACCGTCTGACCGTGAAAGCCGATCAGATCGATGTCCGACGCGGCCAGACCGGCGGCATCCAGAACGCGCTGGACAGCGAGGCTGTGGCGCAGGGTCAGGACCCGCTCCGCCGCTTCAAAGTCCGGCAGGGCACCGTCAAATCCCCAGGCCAAGGCACGATCAACAGCATCCTGCAGTATGGCTCGGTCACTGTCGGAATACGGCTGGGTTTCGCCCGGACCGAAACGGTGGATGCCTTCGCCATCGGTTTCGATCAGGGCAGCATCAATACCGTCCAGCGATGTCCCGCTCATCAGACCGATGATCCGTTTCATGCAAGCCCCCTCTTTTCCCCGCTCGCCACTCGACCTAGAAGCGTCTTATCAGGAGAGAGCTTCATGAGTGATTACAAGTCCGATCTCGTGCGCACGCTTGTCGAGCGCGGCTACTACAATGACGCGACCAATCTGGAGGGTCTCGACAAGGCCGCCCTGGACGGCGTCGTGACAGCCTATATCGGATTTGATGCGACAGCTTCCAGCCTGCATGTCGGATCACTGGTCCAGATCATGATGCTGCGCCGTATCCAGCAGGCGGGCCACAAGCCGATCATCCTGATGGGCGGCGGTACGACCAAGATTGGTGACCCCTCCGGCAAGGACAAGACGCGCTCCATGCTGGACGACGCGGCGATCGCGGCCAATATCGAGGGCATCCTCAAACCTTTCCGTCCGCTGATGCAGATCGGTGACGGTCCAACCGACGCCCTGGTCGTCAACAATGACGAATGGCTGTCGGAATTTGGTTACCTGGAATTCCTGCGCAAATTCGGGCCGCACTTCACCATCAATCGCATGATGACTTTCGACTCGGTCAAGCTGCGGCTCGAGCGCGAGCAGCCGCTCACCTTCCTCGAGTTCAACTACATGCTGCTACAGGCCGTCGATTTCCTCGAATTGAACCGGCGTTATGATTGCACGCTTCAGCTTGGCGGCGGCGATCAATGGGGCAATATCGTCAATGGCGTAGAGCTTTGCCGCCGCGTCGACCAGAAAGAGGTCTTCGGCTTCACCACGCCGCTGATCACCACGGCATCCGGCGCCAAGATGGGCAAGACCGCCGATGGGGCTGTCTGGCTCAATGATGACCTGAAGAGCCCCTACGAGTACTGGCAATTCTGGCGCAATACCGAAGACGCCGATGTCGGGCGCTTCCTGCGCCTTTTCACCGATGTCGGGCTGGACGAGATCGCGCGTCTGGAAGCGCTTGAGGGCGCGGAGATCAATGATGCGAAGGTGCGCCTGGCCAATGAGGCCACCACATTGCTGCATGGTGCCGAGGCGGCGCGTGCCGCCGAGCAGACGGCGCAACAGACCTTTGCTCAAGGTGGTACCGGCGCCGCCCTGCCGACCATCAGCTTTGAGGGTTTGGAGAGCGGCGAGGTCACCCTGGTGAGCCTCTTCGTGGCAGCCGAGCTTGCCGGATCGAATGGCGAGATGCGGCGGCATATCAAAGCCGGCGCTGCCAAGGTCAATGACAAGCCGCTCGCCGATCCCTTCGCCAAGGCCGGCACGCAAGACCTGGTCGAGGGTGCCATCAAGCTGTCGATCGGCAAGAAACGGCACGCCCTCGCCAAGCCGACCTAATTGCCGTCGTCAGGCTCCGGATCTTCCGCAGGCTCGAGCGAGGTCTGTGGCGCATCAGGAGTCGATTCTGCCGGCCCCGGCGCGGGGAGCGCAGGCGCATTCTCACGCTCACGCGCCGCGCGTTCGGCGGCCGTGCCTTCAAACATCCGGCGCAACACGCCAGGTGCCAGGGCAGAGAGCGGATTGGCAAAGACGGTCAGGCTGTCGAACGGGCCCTCGACCGAATAGGTGATTCCGATCACCCCTTCCCCCGGGCGAGAAACCAGCACCTCTCCGATCAAGGGAACGCCGGCGAACAATGAATTGATGACATAGGACGGCGCGAGATTGCCGTCGATGGCAGCCCGACTTCCGGCAAAATCAATTGTTCCCGAAGCGGTCACACCCAGGGCATTGCCCCGCGCCCGGGCATCGCCAATCGTCAACAGGCCGGCTTCCCAGGCGATATCCGCATCAACCGCATCGAAGCTGATGCCTTCCCCATTCAAAAGCGCCCCCAGCCCCTGAAAGGAGCCCGCGGCCAGGATGCGCGCGAGGACCGGGACCTGAACAAGCGTCAGGTCACGAATTTCAACCCGAGCGGTCAGCGGGCCCTCTGTCCCTAATGGCGGCGCGCTGCCGAGCACCGAAACCAGCCCGCCATGGGCGTAACCCTCGATACCGATCAGAGCCGACAGGCGTTCCAGTGACTGGGCCTCGATGCGAAAATCCCGGGGACCGCCCGGCTCGGACGCACCGAAGGAAGCCTGAAAGGGTCCATCCACGGCATTGCCCGAGACAGAGACAGCCCGAATGCCTGCTTCTTCGCTGCGCCAGATCAGATTGAATTGATCGAGCACGCTCGACTCCGACAGGATGAGACGCCCGACATCGACCTGAAGCGACAGCGGCAGGGTGATCCCGCCTTCCCCACCCATCGAGGTGAGATGCGGCACGATCGAGCTGATATCCGCATACTGGCCCGTAAGCCGCATGCGCAGCGGCTCCCCGACAACATCAGCTGGCGTTATTCGACCCGCGACCTCCATCAGATTGTCGACATAGATTCGATCTGCCTCGATTTGGCGCAGCGCCCCGTTCGCGCCAATCCGTGCCGAGGCTTCAAGCGCTGCGCCGTCAGCCTCGAGTCGAATCGAGTCCAGATCGAAGCCACCGTCTTCCGTTTGGGTCAGGCTCAGCGTCGCGCGCCCGGGCGCCCCGGCTTGCTTCGACCAGACGCCGCCCGGCGCTTCGATCAGCGCATCGACGAGGTCTGCCTCGATATCAACCGATCGGAATTCAAGGCCATCGGAGACGGCTTCAGCAGCGATCCGGATGGCGCCGTCCAGATAGCGACGCGCCGGCATGTTGAACTGATCCAGCGTGCGCGCATTGATCGTGGTTTCCAGCCCGATCCGGGTCGATGGTTCACCATCGGGCAGGCCGAACCGCTCGCGCCAAACCACCTGAACAGGGGCATCAAAGAGGCGCGCCGTGCCGCTTGCCTCCAGACCTTCCTGGCTCGCCGAAATCACCACATCGCCCTCGCTGAGGGCGTAATCAGTACCGGGAATGTCCAGCGACGCATTGTTGAAGCGCCCCTCGATGAAGAAGGGGATGTCCTCTGGATCAACCTCGGTAAGCATGGCGCGGCGGATTTCGAAACGCATCTCGCCCTCGCCCCCGACCAATGTCGGATCGAGCCCGTAGTCGGAGACCAGATAGAGTGGATCCTCATCAATCAAGGCGAGAATGTCGGCGGCCTCACCGCGCGCAACTCCGCCATAGCGCGCCATGGCGCCCTTGGGATTGAGGCGCGGCATATCGACGAAACCTTCGCTCAGCACGATGTCCCCGATCACACCACTGTCCAGGGTCACTTCGAAGGCATTGCCGTGCAGGACAGCCGAGCCCCGGCCCTGCGTGATCGGGGTCATGGTCGAGATGTAGCGCACATGGGCATCTTCAAAGTCGAAGCTCAGACGCATGCGGTCATTGTCCAGCCGACCGGCCTCGATCGCTGCGGCGGGAAGGTCAAGATCAAAGCGGGCATTGTAGAAACGCCCCCCGAGAATGCCTTCACTGACCCATTCGCGAGCGCCATCGGCGAGTTCAACCGGCCAGTAGGCAAGCACGGTTTGCGGCTGAATATCTCCGGCGATCGGGCCGGCCAGCTGCAGATTGGGCAACCAGCGCCCGTCCAGGCCCTGTTCGAGCTGCAGCCCGCCGCTCAGTTCGGCCTGGATCGTGTCGATCACGACATCAAGCCTGTCGAGCGTCAGGGCGAATTCATCGAGACGCACTTCACCGGACGCGGCCAGCAATTCCCACTCCGGGGCCCGCTCGAAAACTGGCCCCATATCGATGAACCCCTGACCGATTGCCAATTCGAACCGGGCGCGGGTCGGCAGGGCACCATCATATCCGCCGATCTCTGTCAGACGCCCCTCGACGGAGGCTGCGAAAAGATCAGACCGAACGCGGCCGCTATGCAGCGTCATCACAGCATCAACCGGGTCGAAGCTCGCATATAGATTGGCCCCGGCGAACGCATGCGTCTGGCCATCAACAAGGATCTGGCCAGCACCAATATCCAGCTGCATGGACGCAGTCCGTATTCCGCTGTCGCGCGTCGCATCGACGACCAGATTGAGATTGATTGGCGCATCCAGCGCGCGCAGGGCTGAGACCGGTCCGGAGTCAGGCAGGATTCCCGCCGGAGACAGGCCTTCAAACCGCGCCTCCAAAAGGAGACTCTCGAGATTATTGCCGGCCCGAAGGCGCAAGGAAACCGGCGCGAATCCGGACGGCGTCGCCAGCCTCCCGTCGATCTCTGCCAGAATGCGCGCATCATCGCGTTCAAAAATGACACCCGCAGAATCAACAAACCAGGCGAGGCCGATCACGTCATCGACCACACGAACCGCAGCGTTGGATACATTGACGCGCCGTAAGCGTCCGAGCTGCGCGGGCGCATCAGGACCCGACAGGATCTCAAAAAGTGAGGCGCTGTCATCACCGCCACGCTCTGGCAGGCGGGCGCTCGCCGCGACACGTTCGACCCCACCAAGCCCCGCGCCTACCGCGCCGTCAGCCCGGCGCACGATGGACACGGATCCCCCATCAATGGTGAGCTCGACCGGTTCGATTCGACCGAAGATGAGCGCGTCTGCAGCCAGTCCGGCCTCGATTCGCGGCGCCCGGGTGACGACTTCGCCGGAGGCTTCGGCCACCGTCACATCCGTCGCCACCATGACGATTGCCCGGGTGGAAGGCTCGAAACGGGCTTGCAGCGTCCCCAGGGCGACGACCTCACCTTCGAAGGCCGAGGCCAGCATGGCCTGGGCATCCTCGCGCAGAAAGTCGAGCTCGACCGGCCCGGACGATAGCCGCCAGAGGACGAACCCGATCGCGAAAATGATCAGCGCCAGCAGCGCCGCGACAGCCTCGAGCAGATAGATCAATGTCCATTTGACGGATTTGCGCAGCATTCAGACCGGCCTTCCCGCAGTCCGCGCACTGGACGTGGCGGCCTGGAAACGCACATTACACGGCGAGACCGGCCTTGCAGGCGAAACCAGACAGGGAAATGACATGAGTGAACTCAAAACCGGCGACCTTGCTCCGACTTTCACACTGCCCGCCGATGGCGGCGAGACTATCGATCTTGCCGAGCTGCGCGGCCAGATCGTTGTGCTTTACATGTACCCCAAGGACAACACACCGGGTTGCACCACCGAGGCTCTCGATTTCACCGCTGCGGCCGACGCGTTCACCGCTGCCGGGGCCGTCGTTATCGGCCTGTCCAAGGATAGCGTCAAAAAGCATGACAATTTCAAGGCCAAACATGGGTTGCAGGTGCGTCTCGCCTCCGATGAGGATGGCGAGGTCGTGGAGGCTTACGGCTCCTGGGTGCAAAAGAAGCTCTATGGCCGCGAATACATGGGCATTGACCGCTCGACCTTCCTGATCGACCGCGAGGGCCGCCTCGCCCGCATCTGGCACAAGGTGAAAGTGAAGGGCCATGTCGATGAAGTCCTCGAGGCTGTGCGCGCCCTTGGCTGACACTCACGACATCACGGCCCTGGCCCGCAGCGTTCTGGCACGCGGCGACCCCGCAGCTAAAACCGGGCGGGCGCACGAGGTCGCACAGCTCTGGCGCGCCGGTCGGTGCATTGTCCCCGATAGCGCGCCTCGGCCGGACGATCAGCCTGCCCGACCGGCTCACCCGGTTCTGATTGCGCCGGGTGATGTCCCGCGGCGACGCCTGAATACGGTGCCCGGCCGGATCGCCCTCTTGCATGCCGTTGCCCATATCGAGTTCAACGCCATCGACCTGGCCTTCGACATGGTCGCCCGCTTCGCCTGCGATGAAGCACTCGCTCCGGAGGCCCGGCATGCCTTCGTCGATGACTGGATAGGAGTCGGCGACGACGAGGCCCGCCATTTCCGCCTGATCACCGACCGGCTGGCGGATATGGATGCGCAATACGGCGACCTGCCAGCCCATAACGGGCTCTGGGACGCCGCCATGGCAACACGCGACTCGCTGCCGGCCCGGCTCGCCGTCGCGCCCCTCGTGCTCGAAGCGCGCGGGCTGGATGTGACACCCGGCATGATTGACCGGTTGGTCTCTGCCGGGGACACGGTCAGTGCCGACTGTTTACGCGTCATCTATGCGGAAGAAGTGGGACATGTAGCGGCTGGTGCCCGCTGGTTTCGACATGTCGCCGCGCGGGCCCAACGCGATCCTGTTGACTGGTTCAAAACCCTTGTACGCCAGCATTTCAGTGGCGGCTTGAAACCGCCTTTCAACGCCGAGGCGCGCCTGAAGGCGGACTTGCCACCTGAATTTTACCAAGACCTAACCTGATCCGGCGCATCTCTTGCATCGGACTTGTTGATATTGGGCCCGGTTTTGTGTCACATGCTCGCCTTGGGGCCCGGGGTAATCGGAACAGAGCGGCGTACTGCATGTTCACTAGAGTGAAAGAAGCTGTTTGGGGAACGGCTCAACGTTGGTTTCCGGACCGACAAATCTACCATCGCTCAGATGGGCAGGTGCGTTACTTTGCCATCTCCACAACCGTTCAGATTTCCGCGCTCCTGGGCGCGACGTTTCTGGCTGGCTGGCTGTGCTTCTCCACTGTATCTGTGGCCTTCCACGGTCAGGCCATGGCCGCCAAGGAAAGTGAGATCGAGCGCGAACGACTTGAATCACACCGCCTTGTCGCCGAGGCCCGCGCCACCGAAGCGACTGCGATTTCGTTGATGGAATCGCGAATGGAAGAATTCGACCGCACCGCTTACGAATTCCAGATGCGCCACGAGACCCTGCGCCAACTCGTCGAATTTGCCGAGCAACTCACCGGTCAGGAAATGGAGCCCTCTCCTGCGCTCGCCGATGGTCGCGTGCTGATGGCCGCAACGCCCGCCGATCCGACCCCACGTGAGGCTCGCGACCCGCTGGTTTCCGTCGCTGCCACGGCATCCGGCGAACCGGAAGACCAGATCACCTACTTGATGGGTGAACAGGATAGCGTCCTGGCCCACGCGGAAGATGCAACGGAGGCGCGCCTGCAAAACTTGCGCGCAGTCTTGCGTCTGACCGGTCTGAATCTGGAAGATGTGATCGCTGACAACCGTGACACCAACGAAACCGGCGGCCCGTTTATTCCGATCAGCGAGTCTGGCGCCTTTGCCTCCTCTTCGGTCAATATCGACCAGGCTTTCTCCAGCCGGATTGCCCGCATTGCCTCGCGCCTGCTGGAAGTCGAGGAACTTGAGGATTTCGTCGAGGCCGGCCCGCTCGGCGAGCCTGTCGGTGACACATACCGCCAGACCAGCGATTTTGGCCTGCGCATCGATCCGTTCAACGGTCGGCCCACACCGCACCGCGGAATGGACTTTGGCGCCTATCGTCGCGCGCCGATCGAGGCGACCGGACCGGGCCGGGTCATTTACGCCGGCTGGCGGGGCGGCTATGGTCGCACGGTGGAGATCGACCATGGCTACGGCTTTGTGACCCGGTATGGCCATCTTCATGAAATCGACGTGCGACGTGGCGATACAGTCGAGCGCGGTCAGCGTATCGGGGGGATGGGGTCCACGGGGCGCAGTACCGCTACGCATCTGCACTATGAAATCTGGTATAATGGATCGGCGATCGATCCTGAGCGTTTATTGAGAGCTGGCCAATATGTTCAACAAGGGTAACAAAGACTCTTCGTCTCCCGAGACCGCTGCGTTTAGCGCACCACCGAAAAGGACCGCCATGAAATCGAAAGCCCCCTCCATTCTTTCCGGTGATCTCGTTCTGACCGGCACGATCGTTTCGGACGGTGAAATCCAGCTGGATGGCACTGTTGATGGCGATGTGCGTGCGGGCTCGCTGATTATCGGCGAAGACGCCACCGTGTCCGGCGAAGTCCAGGCAGAGACCGTGGTGATCCGTGGGCGCGTGACAGGCAGCGTCCGTGCCCGTCAGGTGCAGCTGGCGTCCACTGCCCGCATCGAGGGCGATATCGTCCATGCCGCCCTGTCGGTAGAAAGCGGCGCTTTCTTCGACGGTCATTGCCGTCACTCGTCGGATCCGCTCAAGGATGGTGGGTCATCCGGCAAGACGACCTCGTCGAAGGATAGCAGTGCCAAGTCCGAGCCTTCCTCCAAGGCCGACAGCAAGCCCCCGGCCCCGGCCAAGGAGCAGGACCCGCTCGGTTCGCTCGAGCCGCCGGTCGCGAGCAAGTCCGGCTTCTAGCCGACGGCGATATCAGTCATGAGAACCGGCGCTCCAATGAGCGCCGGTTTTTTTGTGCTCACTGCGGATGTCCCAGGCGGCTGATTTCCAACGACATTCCTAACGCTTGCGAGCGGACAACGCCCTGGAGTTCTCACCTCAGCACCTCTTGATCAGACAAGTTTGTATTTCAAACTTGTCTGTGCTACATGATCGGCGACACCTAATTGGAGCCCTTCATGACCATCGCCCCTTCCCCCCGAATTCACGCGCTCGATGCGGTGCGCGCCCTGGCCTTGTTTCTCGGCGTGGTGCTCCACGCCTCAATGTCCTTCATTCCCGGAATACCGATCTGGATCGCCCAGGACAGCCAGGCTGCGGCCGGTTTCAGCCTCGGTTTCTTCGTTCCGCACATCTTCCGGATGGTGCTGTTCTTCATGATCGCCGGCTATTTTGCCCGTATGGCCCTCGGCCGACGCGGCATTCTGGGTCTCGCCCTCGACCGCGCCAAGCGCATCGCCCTGCCCCTGATCACCTTGTGGATGCCGCTCTTCGCGCTGATCGTGACAGTTGCGATCTGGGCCACAATGCGGGCCCATGGCGGCGAAATGCCGGACCAGGAGACGCCGCCCCTGACAGCCCAGAATTTCCCGCTGACCCATTTGTGGTTTCTCTACCTGCTGGTGATTTTCTACGCAATTGCCTTGCCTCTGACGGCGCTTGTGCGCCTGGTCGACCGTTCGGACCTGAGCGGCAAGATCATCGACACCATCACCGGGCTTCTGGCTCGCACCCCGCTCGGCACCCTCCTTCTGGCGGCCCCGCTGGCCGCCTGGTTTGTAACCACGCCAATGTGGATGAGCTGGTTCGGAATTCCGACGCCGGATACCGGCCTCATCCCCAATACCGGCGCGCTGATCGCATACGGAACCGCTTTCGCGGCCGGTTGGGCCGCCCATCGTCGCAGCGATCTTGTTCTGGCGGCCTGGAAAAGCGCCTGGCATATGAATCTCGCAATCGCGATTGCGCTCACGACATGGCTTGTGATGGAGCTCGGTGTGACGCCGAACTTCACACTCGTGGAGGCCGGTTTGGACCGCCTGCCGGTTGCCGCCGCCTACACACTGGCGATCTGGACCTGGACGTTCGGCCTGACTGGTGCCGCGCTCGTGGTCTTCTCGCGCGAGAACAAGGTCTGGCGTTATCTGGCGGACTCCTCCTACTGGGTCTACCTGATGCACTTGCCGCTGGTGATGGCGTTGCAAGTCGCCCTGTCCGACGTCGCACTTACTGGCCTGGTCAAGTTGCCACTAATCCTTGCGATCACCTTCGCAATCCTGCTCGGCACCTACCATCTGATTGTCCGGCACAGCTGGATCGGGGGTTGGCTGAACGGCCGGCGAGCCGACAAGGCTCGCATCGAGCCTGCTGGCATACCCACTGATGCCTCGACCTGAATCAAGGCATAGTTCCGGCGCGCTCGTTGACCCGACGCGCCGGAAACCGTTCGAGGATCCCCATGACTGATGAACTCGCCACAGCTCGCGCCGACCTCGCTTTCCTGCGCAATCTGGCCGAAGGTGACCCGCGCCCCTCGGCCGGCGCCAGCCTGCTCCTGATGACAGCCGGGCTCCTCTACGGATTTGAAACACTTATCCACTGGATCGGTGTAAGCGGCCTTGTCGCTCTGCCGGACTGGGTTCATTTCGCCGCTGCGATAGTCGGGACGGGTGGCTTCCTCCTCGCCCTTGCCTTCATTCTCTGGATGGATCGGAACCAGCCGACCGGCACGGCTGCGCGCAAGGCCTATGAAACCGCATTCATGGCGGCCGGACTGGCCAATCTATCCATGGCCTTCGTGTTCGGTTTCAATGCCTTCAGGACCCAGGACTTTACGCTCTGGCTCTATTATGTCCCTGTCGTGTTTGCCCTTCAGGGCGCCGCCTGGTTTGTGGCGAGCCGTGTTCAAAAGCGTCTGTGGTACGGGGTTGTGGCCATCGGCTGGTACCTGGCCGCTGCCGCGCTCGGGCTGACAATGAACGACCCTGCCATGTTCAACCTGATCGCGTCACTGGCCCTGCTGGGCCTGATGGCCGTGCCGGGCTTCGTGCTGTGGCGGTTGTCCCGCGCGGCAGACTGATCCGTCCGCCATGAGCACGCCTCCCATCGGCCAGATCGACGAGATCATCCACGGACGCCTCAGGCTTGGTGTGATGACCTATCTCGCCCAGGCCGAAGTCGCCGACTTCAACGAACTCAAAGCTGCCCTGGAGGCCACCCAGGGCAATCTTTCCGTTCACCTGCGCAAACTTGAAGAGGCCGGATACGTCACCATCGAGAAGAGCTTTCTCGATCGCAAACCATTGACCCGGGTCAGGCTTTCCAAGGCTGGCCGGGCCGCCTTCAGCCGCTATGTCGATGCCATGGCCAATCTGCTCGGCCAATTGGGCGCACCAGACGGGAGCGGAGACTAGGCCTCCTCCTCCTCGCCGCCAACGCGGGCGGCCAGTGCAGCGGCCATGAAGTCATCGAGATCGCCGTCAAGAACGCCGCCGGTGTTCGACGTTTCGACATTGGTGCGGAGGTCCTTGACCATCTGGTAGGGCTGCAGGACGTAGGAGCGGATCTGGTGCCCCCAGCCGATCTCGGTCTTGCTGTCAGCTTCCGCCTGCGCGGCGGCTTCGCGGCGCTGCAGCTCGATCTCGTAAACGCGGGCCCGCAGCATGTCCCAGGCCTGGGAACGGTTCTTGTGCTGGGAGCGGTCATTCTGGCACTGGACGACGACCGCCTTTTCCTCCCCCGGCATGTCATAGGTCAGGCGGACGGCACTGTCGGTCTTGTTGATGTGCTGACCGCCAGCACCAGAGGCGCGATAGGTGTCGGTCCGGACCTTCGATTCATCAATATCCACCTCGATCGCATCATCGATCTGCGGATAAACCCCGACGGACGAGAAGCTGGTATGACGGCGGGCGCTGGAATCAAACGGTGAGATCCGCACCAGGCGATGAACCCCGGTCTCGGTCTTCAGCCAGCCATAGGCATTCTCGCCCTTGACCAGAAGCGTGGTCGATTTGAGGCCCGCCTCTTCGCCGGCCTGCTCTTCCATGATCTCGACCTTGTGGCCGTGTGCATTGGCCCAGCGCGAATACATGCGCGCGAGCATGGCGGCCCAGTCCTGGCTTTCGGTGCCACCGGCGCCGGAATGGATTTCCACAAAGGCGTCATTGCCGTCGGCTTCCCCGGAGAGCAGCGTCTCCAGCTGGGCCCGGCGCATGCGTTCGGCGAGACGGTTGAGACCGGCGATGGCCTCCTCGACCATCTCCTCATCATCTTCCATCTCGGCCATCTCGATGATCTCGAGACTATCAGCGAGCTCCTGTTCGGATTCGACGACCGTATTGATGGCGCTTTCCAGCCGGTTGCGCTCGCGCATCAGAGCTTGCGCCTGTTGCGGCTGGTTCCAGAAGTCGGGGTCTTCCGACTTCGCATTCAGTTCATCGAGGCGTTTCTGGGCAGTATCCCAGTCAAAGACGCCTCCTCAGCAGGCCAACTGCCTGCTGGATTTCGTCGGACAGGGTCTGGATGTCAGCGCGCATGGGCATTCAATCCTGCGATTCTTGAAAAAGCATGTCGTGGGAACGGGATAATCAGAGCGGCCTGCCGAGACAAGCCGTGGCGTGCAGACCGACGCGCCGTTGCGATCAGTAGAGGCCGCCCAGCTCGTCTTCTTCTTCTTCATCCTCCCCGTCTTCCTCTTCGGCGAGCAGGAAGGCCAACGGATCATCGCTGACGGAGGACCGCGCGAAACTGAGCCCGCTTTCTTCCTCGTCCGTCTGGCGTGACGGCTCGGTGCCGGGGCGGAAAGCCTCCAGAATAACCCCGGACTGACCCAACACACCCGGCTCGCCCGTCCCGTGGCTGACCGGGACAAGTCGGACACCTGGCGGCACACGGAAGGGTGCGACCGGATATCCTTCCAGCGCCACTTCAAGGAAGTCGCGGGCGATCGGAGCAGCGACGCGGCCCCCAGCCTCCCCGCTGCCGAGCTGGTACGGCGTGTCAAAGCCGACGTAGACACCGACAACCAGATCGGGGCCGAACCCCATGAACCAGGCATCGCGGAAATCATTGGTCGTTCCAGTCTTGCCTCCGAGCGTCCAGGGCAGAGGCCGCAGGGCCGTACCGGTCCCGCGCTGAACCGCGCCTTCCAGCATGTGAACGACCTGATAGGCGGTCACTGGATCAATCACCTCTTCGCGCGTTTCCGGGAAGAGCGGTTCGAGCACGTCGCCCGGCTCCCACGCATCGACATCACAGGTTTCGCAAGGCAGGACTTCATGCGCGAAGATTGTCGCGCCGGTGCGATCCTGGACCCGGTCGATAATGGTGGGCTCGACGCGTCGACCGCCATTGACCATGGTCGCATAGGCCGAGACCAGCCGATAAAGCGTGGTCTCGCCAGCGCCCAATGACATTGCCAGAACCGGCTCCAGATCGTCGTAGATACCAAAGCGTACGCCGTAATCGACGATCGGCGCCATGCCCATTTCCTGGGCCAGACGGACCGTCATGACATTCCGCGACAATTCCAGGCCCAGCCGGAGGGTCGACATGCCGTAATAGCGCTCCGAATAATTGGACGGCATGTAGAAGCGCTCATCCGGTCCACCGGACGCGATGAAAGGCGCATCCAGGATCAGGCTGGCCGGGGTATAGCCATTGTCCAGCGCGGAGGCGTAGACGAAGGGCTTGAAAGCCGAGCCCGGCTGACGACGGGCCTGGGTCGCACGATTGAACTGGCTGTGCTGGAAGGAATAGCCACCCACCATCGCCAAGACACGCCCGGTGTGCGGATCCATGGCCATGATACCGCCATTGATCGCCGGCACCTGGCGCAGGCCGTACTGGCCGTCCTCATATCCGTCCTGATCAGCCAGATTCTCGACAAGAATAACATCGCCGGCCGTGAGCACCTCGGACGGGCGTGATACGACCGGACCGATTTCGCCATCAGGAAAGTTCTCGCGCGCCCATTCGAGCGCCGACATGGGAATCGAGCCCTCCTCGCCATTGAGGAGACCGATCCGCGCGGATTGGGCGCTGGTTTCAAGCACCACAGCCTGCAGCCAGCCTTCATCCAGATCGCGCGGAATCTCGGCTTCGGCCAGGCGTTCGGCCCAATCTTCACCCAATTCGATTGTCGACAAGGCACCACGATAACCGTGGCGGCGGTCATAGGTTTCCAATCCACTGCGCAATGCATCGCGCGCCGCCAGCTGCATACGGGTATCCAGCGTGGTGCGGATCGAAAGGCCGCCATCGTAGAGCTCGTCCTCGCCATAGAGCGAGAAGACTTCCCGGCGAACATTCTCGACGAAATACTCGGCCGCGGTGTAGGTCGCGCCGGACAGACGGTCGACCGTTTCCAGCGGCCTCGCCATGGCTTCCTGGGCCACGGCCTCGCTCACATAACCATTTTCCGCCATGCGCGAGAGCACCCAGTTGCGACGTTCGATCGCCGCTTCGTGGTGCCGGTCCGGATGATAGTTCGCCGGACCTTTCGGCAGCGCCGCGAGATAGGCAATTTCGTGCAGGTCCAGCTCGTCCAGCGATTTGCCGAAATAGTTCAGCGCCGCCGCAGCGACACCATAAGCCCGGTTTCCGAGATAGATTTCATTGAGATAGAGCTCGAGGATCTGATCCTTGGTAAAGGCGCGCTCCATACGGCGCGACAAGACCATCTCCTGGACCTTGCGTTCGAGGCGTTGCTCGCTGGAGAGCAGGAAATTCTTGGCGACCTGCTGGGTGATGGTCGACGCGCCCTCAAGGCGGCGCCCGTTCAGGACATTGCCGATATTGGACAGGCCGGCGCGGATGATACCCCGGAAATCGAGCCCGCCGTGTTCGTAGAAATTCTTGTCCTCGGCCGAAATGAAGGCGTGAACCACATTCTGCGGAATGTTTGCGATCGGCACGAAGACCCGGTGCTCGCGGGCATATTCGGCGATCAACAAGCCATCACCGGCATGAACGCGGCTCATGATCGGCGGCTCGTATTCGGCCAGCTGCTGATAGTCCGGCAAGTCGTCTGTGACGCGGACGACGTAGATGGCAACAACAATGAAGCCTATGACGGCCAGCACCGCAGCGGCGATCCCGCCCCAAAGGGCTGTCCGCAAGACATTACGCAAGGTGAAGATCTTCATTGTGCCCTCTGGCCACTCTACCCGCAGGTCAGACTGTTTGGTTGAGCATGACTCCGAGGCACCATTATGGCCGTGCTCGGTCCGGGATTAAAGGGAGTCAGCGAGCCGGAAGTGCAATCGTCTCACGATCGGCGAACATCTCGTCACCTCGATTGGCAAAATAGTCGTCGATCCCACGCACGATCGAGGTCATCTGGCGACGGCGATAACTGGCCGATGTCAGATTGTCATGATCGGCCCGATTGGTCAGAAAACCCATTTCCACCAGAACCGCCGGCACCCGGGAATCAAGCAGAACAAAGAGATTGGCCTGACGGTGCGGGTTCGCCAGCAGCGGGCCGGCACTGCCGAGATGCTCAAGCAGGACTTCGGCAAAGGCGGATGATTGATTGCGCTTCTCACGCAGCTCCAGCTCCACCAGGATATTGTTCACATCGGCTTGCGAGGTGTGGTTGGCGCCTTCCCGCGCACGTTGACGCGCCCGATTTTCGGCCCGGTCATTGAGCGTATAAACGGCTGCGCCCCGAACGCCGGAGTTCTGGGACGAGTCCGAATGCAGCGAGATGAAGAGATCGGCCCGGGATTCGGCCATCACCCCGACCCGTTGCTCCCAGGACGGATAGATGTCCCGGTCGCGTGTCAGCAGGACCTCGTAGCGGCCGGTCGCCTCAAGCTGGCGACGCAGCTCACGCGCGGCTTCCAGGGCGATATCGGCTTCGTGCGTGCCATGCAAACCGATGGAGCCGGGATCACTGCCGCCATGGCCCGCATCGACAACGATCACGCGGCGTTCACGCTGGGGCGGCACATACACGGCCTCAACGCGCTCCGCGATCAGCGAATCAAGCGAGTCGGCCCGCGTGTGTTCGAAACCGGATGTCGACTGGATATGGCCCGCACTGGCGCGCTCGACATCGATTACCAGACGGTGATTGCCACCGGGTGTGGCCGGGTCCAGAGCGAACTGGTTTGTGATGACCGCCGGATGCTCGAGCTCAAACACGACACGAGAGCTGGAGGCAGAATTATCGAAGAAACGAAAGGCATCCACGAGGCCGTGCCCGACGCCTTCACCCGATGCGAGGCTCGCGACTGACCAGCGCGAGGAGGGCAGATCCACAACCAGCCGATCAGCCAGCCCTTCCAAGGTGAACGCCCGGAAATCCGCCGGCTCGGAGGTCTCGATGACAACCCGCGTCGTCGCAAGGTCGACGCCAAAGCGCACATCGCGCACTTCCTGGTCGGTCAGACCCGGTCCGCAAAGCGTCAGCGCGCCCGTCAACGCCAAGAAAAACTGTTGAACCCGCATCACTACACCATCGCACACACCGTGATTCTGTCCACGGCTTTTGCGTAACGCTAGCGCATGGAACTTGACGTTTCGTTGATGCCGGGCCGGAATTTTCCCGAGCAATTCACCCACGGCGCGAAAGCCTTTTCATCTGCATTCGAATGTTGCATGTTGCCAACGCCTTGGCGACGCACCACCGGATGGCCGGTCGAGTGCGGCAGCCAGGCGCGAAGCGGCCGGTTCCAGTAATCGGCCACAACGCTAATCGTCGCCCCGGTCCGACCGAAGATTATTCCGGGGCCCCGACCGCCGCGTCCTCCCAGTCATGGAGCGGGACGCTTATGGTAACTGCCGATGCGCGGGGAGCGCCTGATGCCTAGAGCACTGAAAACAGGCCGCACCCCGTCCATCTCGCCCCCGCCGCCTCTTCCGTCCCTGTCTCGCCGACTGGCGAGCAGTCGATATTCGAGCGCGCGCGCAGGAGACGACTTTAATGTCCAAGAAAATGTTGATCGATGCGGGTCACCCAGAAGAGACCCGCGTCGTCGTGCTCGACGGTTCAAAAGTTGAGGATTTTGATTTTGAAGCGGCCGCCCGCCGCCCCATTCGCGGAAATATCTACCTTGCCAAGGTAACGCGGGTTGAGCCCTCCTTGCAGGCCGCCTTTGTGGAATATGGCGGCAATCGCCATGGATTCCTGGCCTTCAACGAGATTCATCCCGACTATTACCAGATCCCCTATGAGGATCGCGTCGCCCTTGCCGAGGAAGAAGCGTCTGCGGCGGATGAGGACGAGGACGAGCCGGATGACGCCAAGGCCGAACCCGCCCCCTCATCCGATGAAGCCAGCGCTGATGGCGAGTCCGACGGCGAATCCGAAGCTCCCGAGACCATCGGCGATGACAGCGAAGACGACGATATCAGCGACCAGCAGGCCGCCCGTCGTCGCCGTCAGATGCTGCGCAAATACAAGATCCAGGAAGTCATCAAGCGCCGCCAGATCCTTCTGGTCCAGGTCGCCAAGGAAGAGCGCGGCAATAAAGGCGCCGCCCTGACGACCTATCTCTCGCTGGCCGGGCGCTATTGTGTGCTGATGCCGAACACGCCGCGAGGCGGTGGCATTTCCCGCAAAATTTCCAATGCCTCCGATCGCAAGCGGCTCAAGTCGGTGGTGTCCGAGCTGGAACTGCCTAAAGGCGTCGGCCTGATCATCCGGACCGCCGGAGCCTCGCGGACCAAGACCGAGATCAAGCGCGATGCCGATTATCTGCTGCGCCTGTGGACGAATATCCGCGAGCTGACCCTGAATTCCGTGGCGCCGTCGCTGATTTATGAGGAAGGCAATCTGGTCAAGCGCGTGATCCGCGATCTCTACGACAAGGAGATCGACAGCGTGCAGGTGGAGGGCGAAGAGGCCTACAAGGAGGCGAAAGCCTTCATGAAGATGCTGATGCCCAGCCACGCCAAGAAGGTCCAGCACTACAAGGAAACCGTGCCGCTCTTCTTGCGTCACCAGTGCGAAGCCCAGCTTGAGGCCATCTATTCCGACGTCGCCCCACTCAAGTCCGGCGGCTATATCGTCATCAATCCGACCGAGGCCCTGGTCTCGATCGACGTCAATTCCGGTCGGTCGACGCGTGAGCGCAATATCGAGGCGACCGCGCTCAAGACCAATCTGGAAGCCGCAGCGGAAGCGGCACGCCAGATGCGCCTGCGCGATCTGGCCGGCCTGATCGTCATCGACTTCATCGACATGGACGAGAACAAGAATAATCGTGCCGTCGAGAAGAAGATGAAGGACATGCTGAAGCGTGACCGCGCCCGCCTTCAGGTGGGTCGCATCTCGCAATTCGGCTTGATGGAAATTTCGCGCCAGCGGCGCCGGTCCAGTCTGCTTGAAGGTTCGACCACGACCTGTCCGACCTGTAAGGGCACCGGCCATCTTCGCTCCACCGAATCGAGCGCCCTCGTCGCCCTGCGCGGGCTGGAAAAGGAAGGTACGCGTGGCCGAGCCAAGCGGATCCGCATATCGGTTCCGACCGCCGTTGCGATCTACCTCCTCAACGAAAAGCGCGATCACCTTCTGATGATCGAACAGCGCTTCTCCATGCGCATTTCCGTGGAAGCCGATGACTCAATCCTGGCACCGGAATTCTCGATCGAAGCGCTCGAGAATCGCGAACCGGGCGAGGAATTGACGATGACGCCGCTATCGGTCGAATCGATCGAGGAGATCGAGATCCCGGAAACGCCGGAAGAGGACACCGCTGAAAGCGATGACGACAATCGTGACGGGGGCGGGCGCCGTCGTCGCCGCCGCCGTCGTCGCAAGCCATCTTCCGACGACACCGCCGCCGCCATGGAAGTGGTCAATGTCGAGGGCTCGGACGATGAGGCCGCCGACGCGTCGGGCGATGGCAATAGCAATCGTGACGTCCAAGCCGAGGATGGTGAGGATCAGCCGCGCCGCCGTCGCCGTCGGGGTCGCCGGGGCGGACGAGGTCGTCGCCGCACCGAAGGGGATATCTCAAACGAGGAAAGTGCCGCCGCGGACGACAATACCGACGCTGACAAAGCTGCGCCGTCCGACGCTGTGAGCGACGCTCCGGCTGAGACACCCGCCGACGCGGGTCCGGCGGAAGAAAAGCCCAGGCGCAAGCGCGCACCGCGCCGCAGGAAGGCTGAAACCGAGGCTCCGGCCGAGGCTGCAGCGGAAGCGGCTAGCGAGGCCAAGCCCGATACTCCGGTCGAACCGCCGGCCGCAACCGACGAGGCGCCCAAGAAGCGCACACGGCGTCCGCGGAAGAAGGCCGTAGAACCGGCCGATGACACCCCGGCCGAAGCAGGTCAGACAGCGACGGCTCAGGAGGCGGCCAAACCGGTCGAGGACGAGGCCCCCAAGCCGAAGCCCCGCACACGTCGCAAGAAAGCCGACGAGCCGGCCTCTGAAACTGCCAAGCCGCCCGCAAAGGCGGCCGCGAAACCGGCAGCGGCCGCAAAGCCCAGGAAAGCCGCAACGGAATCCGATGACGCCAAACGTGAAACCGAAAGCGCCGATGCGGACAAGGGCGAGGCCGATGACGGCAAGCCGAAACGCCGCGGATGGTGGAACCGGACAGGTTTGTTCGGAAACTGACCAGGATCAGGGTTGTCCGGCACGGCCGGGCAACCCATCTTGGCTCTTGCGGCGTCATGGGGTGACGCTGCTAACATAGGCCGAGCGGGGGCCGATCAGTGGAGGCAGGATGTCTGTCCTGAAATCCGTCGCTACAGCCTGCGTACTTGCTGTGGCCACACATGCGTCCAGCCTGGGTCAGTCACTGATCCGGGACACGGAGATCGAGCACATGCTGCGCGATTATGCCGACCCCGTTCTCGATGCCGCCGGCCTGCAACCCGCAGATGTCGATCTTTATATCGTCGCGGACCCGACGCTGAACGCCTTTGTCACCGGCGGCCAGAACATTTTCCTGCACACCGGAATCATTCTGGAATCCGAGACACCGAACCAGCTGATTGGCGTCATAGCGCACGAGGCCGGACATATTTCCGGCGCCCATCTGGCACGCGTCGGAGATGGCATCACGGCCGCACAGGCGCCGATGTTCGTCAGCCTCGGGCTCGGCGTGCTCGCGGCGCTCGCCGGTGAAGGCGGTGCGGCGGGTGCGCTGCTGGCCTCCTCACAACAGTTCGGCGCGCTCTCCTTCATGACGTATAGCCGCGCCCAGGAAGCCTCGGCCGACCAGGCCGGACTGCAATTCCTCGAAGCCAGCGGACAATCGGCCGAAGGCCTGGTGCAATTCTTCGAACGCTTTCGCTACCAGGAAGTGATGTCAAATGCGCGGCGCTACCCATATTTCCGCTCCCATCCCCTGTCTTCGGAACGCATCGCCAATCTGCGCGGCGGCGCTACCGAGTCACCCTATTACGAGACCGAAGACAGCGCCGAGGAAATGGCTCGTCTGGCCCGTATCCAGGCCAAGATTTATGGCTTCCTCGCGGAGCCGGAATTTGTCTTCTACCGCTATCCCGAGAGCGACCAATCGCTGCCGGCGCGGTATGCGCGAGCTGTCGCCTATTATCATGACGCCCGCCTCGATCGTGCGCTCGAAGAGATTTTAAGCCTGCTCGAGGAAGAACCCGAAAACCCCTATTTCCATGAGCTACACGGGCAGATGCTGTTCGAGAGCGGTCATGCTGCCGACGCGATTGCGCCGCACCGGGAAGCCGTTGAACTGGAACCCACCGCGCCCCTGCTTCGGGTCAATCTCGCCATCGCGATGATCGCGACCGAGGATGTCGCCTATCAGGAGGAAGCCGCGCAGCACTTGCGGGTCGCGCTTGATATCGAGCCGGACAATGGCTTTGCCTGGTACCAGCTCTCGATCATCCATGAGCGCAATGGCGATACCGCCCTCGCCCAACTGGCGATTGCGGAACAATCCTATGCCGCGGGCAATCGCCCCCGCGCTCACCAGTTTGCTACGCGCGCCCGCGCCGAACTGGAGGTTGGCACACCAGCCTGGGTCCGGGCCACTGAGATCGAGGCCGTTTCTCTGCCGACCGCATCGGAACTGCGTCAGATTCGCCGCCAGCAACGTCGCAACTGAGCGGAGACGGGATGGCGCCTCCACCGGCTGATGACGGCGAGACCGGGCCGCCGCCGATCTCCGTTCAGGCGGTTGAAGGCTTCGATCAAGTGTCCCGCGAGGACTGGGACGCACTGGCCAACCCGGCCGATGCCGAGTTCGACCCCTTCCTGAGCTGGGACTTTCTGGAGGCGCTTGAGGCGAGCGGCTGTGTCGGTGAGGACGCAGGCTGGCTGCCGCGCCATCTGATCGCCACCGGGCCGAGCAACAAGCTGGTTGGCGCCCTCCCGCTCTACGCCAAAACTCATTCCATGGGCGAATATGTCTTCGATCATGCCTGGGCCAACGCCTATGAGCGCGCCGGCGGGCAATATTACCCCAAGCTACTGACCGCGGTTCCCTTTACGCCGGTCACCGGGCGCCGAATTTTCGCCGAAAGCCCCTCTTTGCGCCATGCGCTGGCACAAACGGCCTGCGAGCTGACCGAGCGATGGGGGTGTTCCGGCTGGCATGTCAATTTCCCGGACGCCGACACCGCGGCTGCGTTGAACGCGGCCGGGCTGCTTGACCGGGTCGACCGACAATTCATCTGGTCCAATCGGGGCTATGGGAATTATGACGCCTTCCTCGCCGATCTCAGCTCGCGCAAGCGCAAGGCCTTGCGCAAGGAGCGCGCGACCGCGCAGGACGGGATCGAGATCGAGCACCTGTCCGGCGACGCTCTGCGCCCCGAACATTGGGACGTGTTCTATGCCTGCTACCAGGAAACCGGCTCGCGCAAATGGGGCTATCCTTATCTCAATCGCGTCTTTTTCGATCTCATCCACCAACGCATGCCCGACCGCATCCTGCTGGTCATGGCGAAGAAGGAGGGCCGCTATATAGCCGCGGCGCTCAATTTCATCGGCTCGCACGCGCTCTATGGACGCTATTGGGGCAAGCTCGACGATCACCCCTATCTGCATTTCGAGCTCTGCTATCACCAAGCCATTGACGCCGCGATTGCACGCGGCCTGGATCGTGTCGAGGCGGGCGCCCAAGGCGACCACAAACTGGCCCGCGGCTACCGACCGCAAGAGGTCCGTTCGGCCCACTTCATCGCCGATCCGGGCTTTCGCGACGCGGTCGACCAATATCTTGATCAGGAGCGCGCCGCGGTACGCACAGAAATCCGCCTGCAGGACGCCGAGAGCCCGTTTCGACGGGATCAGGCATCGTGAGCAAGCGTGACACCTTTCCCCTTGGCGAGCCGAAGCCTCCGTTCTCGCCTGTACACTCCGCGCAGGCGGGTTTCCGGCGGAGGTCGCCGACTGGCATTTCATCTCCGTCAAGCCCGCGCTCAAGTTCGGCTATAACCGGCCGCGGGTTCTCGTTCCGCCGTCGTGCCAGTTGGAGGCCAGAGCCTGGTTGGAAAGCCTTGAGCCGGCGGACACCAGACCGATCTTCCCCTGCTCCGACTGCGGCGGAGAAACGCGTCGAGTTCGACGCATCGTGTTCACAGCGCTCGTGATCCTGCTGGGTACCTTCCACCCATTTTTCTCCACACGTCGGCGCTGCTGCACCTGTCGCAAGACGTTCCGAACGGAGCCTCCGGCGCCTTCTGGCGAAGCTGAGCTGGGCTATTCGCCGGTCGCGCCAATCCAGCTTCGCAGCCGGGTCGCCAGCCTTCAAACCGCCGGGCAAAAGGTCAACGACAGCGCATGACAAACCAGCCATCGCTGGACGGAACCGGGCGCGGCACGCTAGGCAGATCACTCAGCTCACACAAAGCGGAGTTCAAGCATGAGCCTCGACGGCACCTATGATCCGGACAATATCTTCGCCAGGATTCTCAAGGGGGAATTGCCCTGCGTGAAAGTGTATGAGGATGAGCATGTCCTGTCCTTCATGGACATTTTTCCGCAAGCGCCCGGACATGTGCTGGTCGTGCCGCGCGAGCCGGCGCGCAATGCCCTGGAAATGACAGATGGTGCGCTTCAGGCCGCCATTGTTCGGGTGAAACGGATCGCGCAGGCCGTGAAAACCGCTCTCGCCCCGGATGGCATTGTCCTCACGCAATTCAATGGCGCGCCAGCGGGTCAGACCGTCTTCCACGTCCACTTCCACATCATTCCGCGGACCGAGGGTGAAGCCCTGGGTGCGCATGGTGGCGGTCAGGCAGACATGGATGACCTCGCGGATCAGGCCGCGCGAATTGCCGCTGCGATCGAGATGCCTTGATCAGCTCTGCCGACCGGTATCAGCGCAATCGCCCTTCGAAGGTCAAATAAACCAGCAGGGCAATGATGGCGCCTTGCAGGGTGAAAGAGAAGAGTGCCCAGGCGTCGGCATCGACCATGTTGGAAAACAGGTTATTGCCACCCATGATGATCCAGTCAGCCCGGTCCAGCACAAACGACAGAATAAAGGCCGGCAGCGCCCAGCGGCGCCCGCCCAAGGTCAGGGCCAGCGCTACGCCATTCATGAGCACGTGCGAGAAGAAGAAAACTTCCTGCATCAACGTCAAACTCTGAACGAATGCCGCAGCGAGCAAGGGGTCGGGCCAAAGCCCCATCCGGGCGGTTATGTCATTGGCCGCCCAGAACAACCCGTACGCGACCTGCACCGATAACAGGCCGATCAGAATATAAAAGGGGGCGTCGCGACGGGGCATGATTCTTCCTGAAAGAGCCCGGACATAACTCCATGATTTGCCGTGATTGTCATCCGGCACACAGGTTTCAAGAGAGCTGGAGCTGAGATTTGAGCAGGTCGAGAAAGACCGATCCAAACGTTTCGAGCTTCTTGGGGCCAACGCCATTGACCGCAGCCATCTGCTCCAGGCTCTGCGGCCTGAGGTGCGCCATGTCGATCAGCGTCGCATCGGAAAAGACCACATAGGCCGGAACATTGCGCTCCGCCGCCAACTCCCGGCGCAGAGCCTTCAAAGCACTGAGCAGATCCGCATCCACCCCATCCGCCTCGGCGGCGATGCTCGCCTTGCTGCGCTTGGGCGTCGCGCTCGCGCGCGCCTTGATCTCACGGATCTCGACGGACTGCTCACCCTTCAGGACCACGCGGGCATCCGGGGTCAGCTTGAGAGCCCCGAACCCCTGAATGTCGATTTCCAGCAGGCCTGACGCCACACATTGGCGCACCAGCCCCTGCCAGAACGGCTTCGGTCGATCCGCGCCAACGCCCCAGGTGGGAAGGGTCTCATGCCCGCGCGCCCGAATCTTGTCGGTATCGGCGCCGCGCAGAACATCGATGACATGGGCTGCCCCGAACATCTCGCCGGTTCGGGCGATGGCGGAGAAGAGCATTTGCGCTTCGCGCGTGCCGTCGATCAGGGTCGGCGGATCAAGGCAGAGATCGCAATTGCCGCACGGCTCGCCGCCGCTTTCACCAAAATAGGCCAATAGGGAAAGGCGGCGGCAGCGCGTCGCCTCGCAATAGGACAGCAGACTGTCCAGTCGTTTGTGTTCGCGGCGTTTGTGATCGCCATCCTCGCCGTCCTGGTCGATGAATTGCCGGCGCATGCGGGCGTCACCGAGACCATAGAGCATCATCGCCTCGGCCGGTTTCCCGTCACGTCCGGCACGACCGATTTCCTGATAATAGGCTTCCATGGAGCCGGGCATGTGGAGGTGGAAGACATAGCGAATATCCGGCTTGTCGATGCCCATGCCAAAAGCGATCGTGGCGACCATCACGACCGCTTCCTCCGCCATGAAGCGTTCTTGGTTTTCCCGCCGTGTCTCGGGCGCCAGTCCGGCATGATAGGGCAGCGCCTTGAAGCCTCTCTCACGCAACAGGCCCGCGACTTCCTCGGTGGATTTGCGTGACAGGCAATAGACAATTCCGGACACGCCGCGGCGCGTCTCCAGGAACTCCATCAATTGCGGCTTCCACTTCTCCTTCGCCGCGACGGACAGCGTGAGATTGGGCCGGTCAAAACCGTGAACCACAATTTCGGCGTCCTCGCCGAAGAGCCTGGCCGCGATATCATCGCGGGTCGCGGCATCTGCTGTCGCGGTAAAGGCGGCCAGACGCGCCCGCGGAAAGCGCGTCTTGAGAAATGCGAGCTCTTCGTATTCCGGCCGGAAACTGGCCCCCCATTTGGAGATACAATGCGCTTCATCGACGACGAACATGGCTGGCTCGACGCCCTCCAGCGCCGCCAGCATGCGTCCCGTCATCAAACGCTCCGGCGACAGATACAAAAGCCGGAGCTCGCCAGATTGGACGCGCCGCCAATCCTCGACATTGGCGTCACGATCCCGGCCGGAATGAATGGCCGCAGCCGCGACACCATTGGCTCTCAACGCGGCGACCTGGTCATCCATGAGCGCTGTCAGCGGCGACACCACGATTGTCAGCCCATCCAGCAAAAGCGCCGGAACCTGATAACAGATCGACTTGCCGGCCCCGGTCGGCATAACACACAGGGTCGGCCGTCCAGCGAGAATATAATCGACGATATCAGCCTGCCCCGGGCGAAAGCCGGGAAAGCCGAAGGTCGTGCTCAAAATCTCTGCGGGGCTGAGCTTCTGCATGAAGGCGATCCGGGTTCACAAACCCCTGTTCTGAGCGACTTCGCGGTGAGTATCAATGCGCCGCACACAACGCCCCCGGCAAATCCCTTTCAGTGTCGCCCTCGTGTCGTGGTGTCGCAGCCTCGCAGTCGCTATTCTTCGAACCCGACAGCTTTGACCCGCAGCAATTCCGAGAACAGGCGCATGAGTTTGAAATCCCTACGGAAGGCCAAAGGTTGGTCACAGGCCGAGCTGGCCCGGATCAGTGATCTCAGCGAGCGTACTATTCAGCGCATCGAGAGTGGACGCCCGGCCAGCCTCGAGGCCCTGAAGGCCCTCGCCACGAGCTTCGATCTATCGATCGAAGATTTGCAAGCCCGCCTCAAGACCCCGGCAGCGCCCCCTCCAATGCGGCCAATCCGCAAGGGCGGGTCGCCGCTTGTCTGGCACGGACTGACAGCACTGGGCCTGATTATGACGGTCTTCGCGCTAGGGCAGCGTTTCGATGCTGACCCGCGACTGGCTGGCGGAACAGCCATGCTGGGTCTTGCCAGCTGGCTGCTTCATCTCGCCGTCAGTCTCCATCGCGCCGACCGGGGCTCGCAATAGACAATCCCTGGGCGCCGCATCGCCCTGCTTCGGTAATCGTCAAAGGGTCCGGCCAGCGCGCAGTTTGGTGCGCGGAGGGCGACTTGATCAGACCGGTTCCGTCGCCCGGTCGGCGAAGGGACGCGCGCCCTTGACCGCCAAATCATCACGCAAGGCGGCCATATCATCATCGATCACCGCCCGCCAACCGGGGCGCGCCAGCAGGCTTTCGCCCACCCGCAGCAAAGCCGGTCGGGACGCCAGATCGAGGCCGGCCAGGGGCGCCATCACCAGGAACCAGGCGAGATAGGCATCGGCCGCCGTGACCCATGCCCCGACCAGCCCGTCGCGGTCCGACATATGCTGCTCGAGTAGGTCGAGCCGCGACCCCGCCCGATCGCGGACAAAAGCCTTGTGGTAACCATCAACATCGCCGCGCAACAAAGGCCAAAGCAGACCCTTGTGAAGCTCCGTCGCACAGAATGCGGTCCAGCGCAGCAAGGTGAAGAAATCCGGGTCCGATATGACCGGCAGGCCCGGGCCATGAGCTTGCAGCCAGAGCAGGATCGCCGTGTTCTCGGTCAGCACTTGGCCGTCGAAGCACTCCAGGGTCGCCACAAGTCCGAGCGGGTTTATGGCGAACAGGCTGCCGCCACCTGCGAGCGACTTGGTGAAAACATCGGCGCGGGCAATCTCCAATGGGATACCGAACTCCGCCGCGGCCAGGCGACAGGCGGTCGAGCAGGCCATCGGATAGTGATAGAGGCGATGGGTCATCGGGCTATTCCGAGAACATGGGGGCTCGAGCGATCAACCCGTCGAAGCCAAAGGTGTTGATCAGGAAATGAATGCGACAGCCAGGCCGGGCATCGGCTTCAGCTTGCAAAACCGGCGCGATCTCGCGCTTCATGTGAAGCCGCGGATGCTTGTGGCAAACCGCTTCGATCTGATCCGCGTGCAAGACATCGAGCCCGAGTCCCGCAACATCGCCGCCAGATCCGGCCCGCATCAATTCAGCCTCCCGACCGTGGCGTGACTCGATCTCGACGTTGAGATGCAGCGTGATGGCCTGGGCCATCAGCCGGGCACGCGCACCGGGCCAGTCATGTTTGGCAGCGAGCTCCTCCGCCATGCGGGCACCCGGCAGAGTGAAGCAGCGCATCGACTGCCCTCGCAGACCGAAACGCTCCGTCAGTCCGAGATCATGAAGCATCATGCCGGTGAACAGGACTTCCTCGTCCAGAGGGCCGCTGCCGTCGTCGAGCAGCCGAGCCCAGAACCAGGACCGCATGCAATGATTGAACAAAAACGGCTCACTGACCGCCTCGCACAAGGCCATGGCCTCCCGCGCGATGGCGCTGTCGGGCGGCAGGATGTCATCGACCTCCATATGACGAAAGCGGATATTGTTCCGCAGGCGTTTTCGCTTGGCCGCCCGCGCCCGGACACCCTGGCCAATCAGTCTGAGCCGGTCGCCCAGTCCAAGCTTGCCATGCGTGGCTTCCATCCAATCAAGTGTGCCTGTCTTGGCCATGTTGCGGCGCTCCTGTCGCTTCCGAACCAGGATCCCGCAATGCGCGCTTGGCTGAAACGACAATAACCGACTATATTTTGCCAATGTCAGAGCCGCAGACCATCCATTTCGCGACTTTTGCCGGCGCCGAGCTGCTGGATGTGGCTGGCCCTGCTGCGGTTTTCACCGCCGCCAACCAGGTCGCCGGAGCCTGCCTCTACAGGGTGGATGTCGTGGCGCTCTCAGCTGGGCCCGTCAGCCATGATGGTGGTCTGGCCCTCGCGGCCCGACCATTGGACGCCCTGAACGCGGGCCGCGAAGACACGCTGCTGGTCGTGGGCGGGTATGAGAATGCGCTCCGCTCGGCCCTGAAGAATGCGGAGCTGCTGCGTGCCCTTCGCCAGGCGGCGTCGAACTGCGGACGGATCGGCTCGGTCTGCAGCGGCACATTTCTCCTCGCCGCCGCAAGCGTCATCACCAATCAACGCGTCGCGACACACTGGCGCGGCTGCGCCGAGCTGGCCGAGCGATTCCCTGCCCTCACCGTCGACCCGGATGCGCTCTATGTGCGCGACGGACGGTTCTGGACGTCCGCGGGTGTCGCAACCGGGATCGACCTGGCGCTCGCCATGATCCAGGCTGATCACGGGCGTGCGCTGAAAACCCGGGTCGCCCGCGAACTCGTCGTCTATGCCCACCGGCCGGGCCACCAGTCGCAATTTTCCGACGTGCTCGACGCCCAGTCACGCGCCGATGACCGCTATAGCAATCTGATCGACTGGTTGTTGCAGCGCCTCGACCAGCCCGTGAAGATCGCCGATATGGCCGAGTATTGCGGACAGTCCGAGCGAACCTTTCATCGTCGCTTCAGCGAGACGACGGGGATTCCGCCTTCGCGCTATGTCGAGATATTACGCATGAATTATGGCCGCGACCTGCTGGAGGCCGGCACCCCGGTCAAACAGGCCGCAGGTCGTTGCGGGTTCCGCTCGGAGGCGGCTTTTCGGACGGCCTTCCGTCAGCATTTTGGTGTTTCGCCGGGTCAGCATGCCCGGATGCAAGCAACCTAGTACTGCAGATTTGGTGACCACATCATCATCCAGGCACCGAACAAACCCAGTGCCGTGATGCCGCAGCAGACGACGATCAATCCGGCCACGCCCAGCTTGAATGAGACGGAACGGCTGTCGCGGGCCTTCTGGTAGATTTCCAGGACGACAAGCGGCACGAGGAAGGCCAGATACGGGACGAGAATGTCGGTCGGGCCATCCATGGTCCGGTGCATCCCGGCCCCACCGGTGGCGATGGCCCAGGCCATGTAGGCCACACGGATAAACCAGACGCCGCTGACCACGACGAAGAGGCGCATGGCCCAGCGGCGATGCAAATCAATACGCCGCGCCATGGCATGGCGCAGCGTGAAAGTCGCGGCGATCAGGATCAGGAGACCGTCAATCGTCGTGCCAAGCGCGGCCCAGTCGTTTGCGCGGGTTCCGCGCACCCAGATCAGAAGAATACCGCCGACCGCCAGGAAGACGGCGACCGAGATATAGGCGCGGCCGATCCAGCGATGGAAGGCCGGAAACTTGCGCCTGATCACGGGCAGAAGCTGGATCACGCCCGCCGCACTGACGAAGGCCGCGAGAAGGACGTGCGAGATGAAACCAAGATTGCCGAGCGCGTCATTCTGAACATAGCCCTCCAACAGGCCGGTCTCATTCCAGCGCTCGAAATTGCCGCCCAGTGTTCGCGGGACGTAGGCGCCGAGGATGTAGGAGACGAACATCCACTGGCCAATCGCGGCAATGATGAACCAGAGGACCCCGCTCCCCTGAAGGAGTTTTTGCGGAGAGATGCCCCGTCGCCGAGCTGGCGCGGCAAATGTGTCAGACATGGTCGAACCCTTTTCACAGTCCAGAAAGCTGGCGCAACGGGCGCCGCTTCGACCTCTCCACCACGCAGGGTTGGGCGCGTCTTGCCGATTTGAAAATCGGCGACAATCCAGTTGAATAAAAATCTCAGCCAGGTTGATCCTGGCCCAAAATGTGCGACACCCTTCTTACGCGCGGGGGCGCGAAAGGACAGGAGGCGCATCGGATGCTCGACATTGCGAACGCCATCAAGCTCATCGTCGGTGCGGGCGGGATCGCCTCGATCCTTTACATTCTCTCACTGCGCCAACGCAGCGGGCTACAGATCGCCTGGGCGGTCTTCTGCGCCGGGCTGGCTGCCGTGATGATCCGCGACGTCTATGGCGATGCGACCGGCGCCCTCACCCCGGCACTGGCGATTGCCGGCTGCGCCAGCTGCAGCTGTTTCTGGCTGGTCTCACGCGGCCTGTTTCGACCGGATGTCGGCTTTGGCTGGCCGCATGCCCTGCTGGTCGGCGGCATTTTCAGCCCCGCCATTCTCAATCAGTCGCTGATCGCCCTGTCAGCAGAGCGCGTGATCGGACAGTCGGCGCTGGACGGAACACTGGCAGCATCGAGCAGCTTCCAGCTCATGCTCTCCTCGACCGTTCTCGTTCTCGCGTTCTGGGAAGGCCTGCGGGGCTGGAAACAGGCTGAGTCGCCGACCAACCGCCGGCTGCGGATCGGCTTTCTGGCGGCCTATGGCCTGTGTGTCAGCATCTGCGTGGCACTGCTGGATCATGGCGATACCACGCGCTTCAGCGAGTCCAGTATCGCGCTCCTGCAGGCAATCTGCGGCGCTTCGATCTTCTTCGTGGCCGGTTTCGGCGTGATCTGGCGGACACGTCACCCCATCCTGGCACCGACCCACCACAGCGCAGCAGAACCTGTCCCGGCGACCGATGACGAACGCGCACTTGGGACGTGGGTCCGCAAACAGGTCGAGCGGGACGCGCTCTATCTCGACCCGGACCTCAAGGTCGCGAGCCTCGCCCGACGCCTGCGCGAACCGGATTACCGGATCAGCCGGGCGATTACCGCCGGACTGGGCGAGCGCAATTTCAACCGCTTCGTCAATCGCTACCGGATTGATCACGCCAAAGCGCGCCTGCACGATCCGTCTTGCCGCGACATGAGCATCCTGAATATCGCGCTCGACAGCGGCTTCGCCTCGATTGGCCCCTTCAACCGGGCCTTCAAGGAAAGCGAAGGAATGACACCGCGCCAATACCGCCTCGAGACCGGAAGTGCTGGCGAAGTTTCCGCTCTGCACAACGTCGCGGCAGAATAACCAACTCGCGCACGCCGGTCAGCGGCGGCCTCCACTCCACGAAAAACGGCGCCCCGCGGGGCGCCGTTTCTCGTTTGGATCGAAGGTGTATGAGGATCAGACCTCTTCCTTCTTGTCCTTTTTCTTCGCATTGCGCGGCAGAAGCCGATCGCCGGGCGTGATGTGGAAGTCGAGGCGATCACTGTCCGCTTCGTCCACATCGACCTTGACCAGGCCACCCTTCTTGAGCTCACCAAACAGGATCTGGTCAGCCAGCGGCTTCTTGATGTGCTCCTGGATAACGCGGGCCAGCGGACGGGCGCCGAAGCGGCTGTCATAGCCACGCTCGGCCAACCACGCGGTCGCATCGGGCGTCAGTTCGAAGGTCACGCCGCGATCGATGAGCTGGGCTTCCAGCTGCAGCACGAATTTCTCGACCACCCGGCCGATGGAATCCGGCGACAGCGGCGCGAAGGGAATGACCGCATCCAGACGGTTGCGGAATTCCGGGGTGAAGAGGCGTTCGACCGCCTTGTCCGCCTCGTCCGTTTTCTTGCCGCGACCAAAGCCGATCGATTCCTTTTGCGCGTCGGAGGCGCCCGCATTGGTCGTCATCACCAGGATGACATTGCGGAAATCGACCTTCTTGCCATTGGTGTCGGTCAGCGTGCCATTGTCCATCACCTGCAGGAGGATGTTGAACAGGTCCGGATGCGCCTTCTCGATCTCGTCGAGCAGCAGCACAGAGTGCGGATGCTGGTCGACGCCATCGGTCAGCAACCCACCCTGGTCGAACCCGACATAGCCCGGAGGCGCGCCGATCAGACGGGAGACCGCGTGACGCTCCATGTATTCCGACATGTCGAAACGCTGCAGCTCGATGCCCATCGTATCGGCCAGCTGCTTGGTCACCTCGGTCTTGCCGACGCCGGTGGGGCCGGAGAAGAGATAGCAGCCGATCGGCTTGTTCGGCTCGCGCAGGCCGGCTCGCGACAGTTTGATGGCCGTAGCCAGCTGGTCGATCGCGTCGTCCTGCCCGAAGACGGTGTGCTTCAGATCGGTCTCGAGATTCTTGAGTGATTGCTCATCATCCTTGGAAACAGTCTTCGGCGGGATGCGGGCCATGGTGGCGACAACACCCTCGACTTCTTTCACGCCAATCGTCTTCTTGCGCTTGGACACCGGCTGGAGACGCATTTGCGCCCCGGCCTCGTCGATCACATCGATCGCCTTGTCGGGCAGTTTGCGGTCGCCCATGTAGCGCGATGACAGCTCGACCGCCGACTTCAGTGCATCATTGGTGAAGCGCACATCGTGGAAGTCCTCGAAATAGGTCTTGAGGCCTTGCAGGATCTTGATGGCGTCCGGCACGGACGGCTCGGCGACATCGATCTTCTGAAAGCGACGAACCAGGGCCCGGTCCTTCTCGAAATGCTGACGGTATTCCTTGTAGGTTGTCGATCCCATACAGCGAAGACTGCCCGATTGCAGGGCCGGCTTCAGCAGGTTGGACGCGTCCATCGCGCCACCCGACGTCGCGCCGGCACCGATCACGGTGTGGATCTCGTCGATGAAGAGGACGGCATTGTCCTTGTCCTCAAGCTCCTTGACGACCTGTTTCACGCGCTCCTCAAAATCACCGCGATAGCGGGTTCCGGCGAGCAATGAGCCCATGTCGAGCGAGTAGATGGTCGCCCCGGCCAACACGTCGGGAACCTGGTCCTCAATGATCTTGCGGGCAATGCCTTCGGCGATGGCCGTCTTGCCAACGCCCGGATCGCCAACCAGCAGCGGATTGTTCTTGCGGCGACGGCACAATACCTGGACGCAGCGTTCAACTTCCGCATCGCGGCCGATCAGCGGGTCGACCTCACCCTTCCGCGCCTTCTCGTTGAGGTTGACGGTATAGGCTGTCAGAGCATCGCCATCCTTTTGCGGCTCTTCAGCCTGCTCGGTGCCCCGCACGGCGCGTTCTTCGGTCGCGCCCGGCTTGCGGCCAATCCCGTGCGAGATGAAATTCACCGCGTCGTAGCGGGTCATGTCGCGCTCGGCGAGAAAATAGGCTGCGTGGCTTTCACGCTCGGCGAACAGAGCCACCAAAACATTGGCTCCCGTGACTTCCTCACGCCCCGCATTCTGAACGTGGATCACGGCACGCTGGATGACGCGCTGGAAACCAGCCGTTGGCTTGGCGTCCTCCTCGTCATCAACGACGAGCTCGGTCAATTCATTGTCGACATATTCGGTAAGGGTCGCTCGCAATTCGTCGAGGTCGACGTCGCAGGCTTTCATCACCGCCGCGCCGTCCTGATCATCCACAAGAGCAAGAAGGAGATGCTCCAGGGTGGCAAATTCATGCCCACGCTCATTGGCGTAGCCCAGAGCGCGGTGCAGGCTGTCTTCGAGATCTGAAGAGAATGAGGGCACCACTCTATTCCTTTTCCATTGTGCACTGCAGCGGGTGTTGGGCCCGCCGTGCGGCGTCCATGACCTGGGCTACCTTTGTTTCGGCAACCTCATACGTATACACGCCACACATCCCGACACCGTTCTGATGTACATGCAGCATGATTCTCGCTGCATCCTCGGGAGACTTTCGGAAAATTCGGACGAGAATCTCGACCACAAATTCCATCGGCGTGTAGTCATCATTGAGTAGCAAAACACGGTAAAGCGAAGGTTTCTTTGTTGCCGGACGGGTCTTTGTCGCGAGGCCAGTTTCCTCTTCTACGCCCGTATCATCATGTTTTCGTTCGGTCATATTTTAAACGTGCTCGAATATTACTTCGCTACTCATCGGGACAGATAGGAATCCGCACCGGACTTGGAAAGGGACGGGCCACAGCACCGACCGAACACAAGAATAACACGCCCGGAAAATTCTTGCTTCCCGTTTCACCGCGATGGGCCTAAAAAGGCGCACCCTGTCTTCGGATGGGGCCGCCGAAACGGCTCCGTATCAATCACGGGCCCGGTCGGGGAGGACACCAGCGTTTCGCATGCAGCCGGAAAACCGGCGCCGGAATGCAAACGGCCACAAGGCCACCCCGCCTCAACGAGGCGAAGCCGACAAAAAAAGGGCCCGGTGACAGATCACCGGGCCCAGTCGGGGAGGAAAATTCTGAATTCCTGTCAGATCACACGGGCTCAGCGCTGAGCTTGTGCGAGCTCCATGGCGGCCGCGACGCGATCGTTGAGCGGTTTCACCGAATTCTTGACCAGGTCGGAGAAGAGTTCCGAATTCTTGTTGACCTCAGCGAGATAGTTTTCCATCGCCGATTTGGTGAACTCGGACTGGATCTCGAAGATCTCCTGAACCGATTTCGCGGTCGCGAACTTCTTGGTCGCGGCGACGCTGTCTTCCATGGCCGACTTGGCGTAGGTGACGGCGTTGGCGTTGGCGGTCTCGAAACCCTTGCCGGCCAGGGTCGCGGAGGCGATCATGGCTTCGACGGTTTCTTTCTGGAAATTGCTGGCCTCGGTAACCGATTTCAGCGTCTTCTCGAAACCTTCCTTGAGCGCTTCATTGCTCGCGGCGGTCATGCTCTCAATGGTATCATTCATGGCAAAGCTCTTTGCGGTGCGGGCAGCAGGTTTGGCTTTCGGGGCCGGCTTCGCTGCCTTGGGGGCGGGTTTGGACGGTGCGGCTTTCGCTTTGGCCGTCGACTTCTTGGGCGTGGCCTTCTTGGCCTTCGTCGTAGCTTTCGACTTGGCCGGGCCGGACTTGGCAGGCGCCTTCACCGGCGCCGATGTCGGCGACACAATTCGCGGTGCGCTCGGGGCGGTCGCTTTGGCAGCGGCCGCTTTCGGTTCGGTGGAGGTTTTGTCGACGTCGCTCATAACAGGGCACTGTCCGGTTGCTAAACTTGCTGCAAATGCTCTTCGCAGTCGCAATATAGATACCACAGATACCCTCGGGGTCAAGGGAATTATTGTGCACTGCACAAAATATAAATGACGACGCCGCCGAGGCCTTAACCTGCTGGCAATGAGCGACCGGCAGGCTACCTTCATGATCAAGACAGCCTGCATCCTTCTCCTCTCCCTCGGTTTCGCGCTCAGCGGGGTCAGCGCGCCTGCCCAGGCGAACAATTCGCGCTATGCCGCCTTTGTGGTGGAGGAGAATACCGGCGTGGTCCTTCATTCGCGTCGATCAGAAGCCGAGCGCTATCCGGCTTCACTGACCAAGATGATGACCCTTTACATGCTGTTTGAAGCCATCGAGACCGGCGAAATCGGCCTCCACGACCAGATTCGGGTTTCAGCCAATGCAGCCAATGCCAGCCCGTCGCGTCTCGGGCTGAGAGCCGGCCAGACCATCTCGGCCGAGAATGCAATCCGCGCCCTCGTTGTGAAAAGCGCCAATGATGTCGCGGTTGCGGTTGGCGAGCGACTCGGTGGTGGTGAGGCCCGCTTCGGTGAGCTGATGACAACGCGCGCCAGCGAGCTCGGCCTGACCGACACGACCTTCCGCAACGCTTCCGGCCTGCCCAATTCACGCCAGACCACAACGGCCCGCGACATGGCACGCCTGGCCGTCGCCCTGCATCGCGACTATCCGGACTATTTCGACTATTTCAACGAAGAGAGCTTCACCTGGAATGGTCGGACTTATCGCAATCACAATACCCTCGTCGGGCGCGTGCGGGGTGTGGACGGCCTCAAGACCGGATATATCCGCGCTTCGGGTTTCAATGTCGTCGTTTCGGCCGAGCGTGGCGATCACCGCCTGATCACCGTCATCATGGGCGGCCCCACAGCCGCAGCCCGCGACGCCCATGCCGAGGAACTCATTGAGGCGGCCTTTGCGACGCTCGAGCAGCGCCAGGACACGCGCCTGTTTGCCGCCCTCTCCTCGCCACGCATCAACCCGGTCCGGCAGCAGGACCTGATAGCCCGCGATGTCGCCGCCCTGCATCTCGACGAGCCAACGGAAATGGGCTCCGCCAATCAACCGCCCGCGGTGCAGGTCGTTCTGGCCGACGAAGACGAAATGCACACCGAACCCCTGCCGTCGGCGACGGCTCCGCCGGCAAGGCAGTCAGAACCAAGCCTCATTCGCGGTGCCTGGTCTGTGCAGGTCGGCGCTTACAACAGCTCGAGCGCGGCCCATGACCGGCTTGCCGAAGTGGCGATCTTTTCCGGCGTTCTGGACACGGCCCAGCCGGCTGCGCGCGCTGTCGATATTAGCGGTGACCGCCTCTGGCGCGCGCGTTTCGAGGCGCTGACCGAGGATGAGGCACGACTCGCCTGCCGTGACCTGTCTGCCCGGGACCATCCCTGCTTCGCGGTGGCTCCGGGACGCTGATCGGCCCGGCGAAGCGCTCGCCATCTGCCCGAAATTCCTGCATGAAGCAGAGAGAGTGTGTGTCAGACTGGAATCCTCCGGTCGGTTGACACAACCTTTCGGCTCGAACACTTTCGCGCGCCTTGGCCGCTGCCCGGCGGTCCCTGCTACATGTCTGGAACCAAGCACCGATGAATGTTGTCGTCGTAGAATCCCCGGCCAAAGCCAAAACCATCAACAAGTATCTCGGGTCGGACTACACGGTTCTGGCGAGTTTCGGACATGTCCGGGATCTCCCTGCCAAGGACGGTTCGGTGAAGCCGGACGAGGATTTCGAGATGGCCTGGGAGGTCGACACGGCCTCGGCCAAACGGGTCAAGGCGATCGCCGATGCGGTTCGCGAATCCGACCGCCTCATCCTTGCCACTGACCCGGATCGCGAAGGTGAAGCGATTTCCTGGCACTTGCTGGAGGCGCTGCAAAAGCGCCGCGTCCTCAAGAATGTGACCGTCCAGCGTGTGGCCTTCAACGCCATTACCAAGCCGGCCATCCTGGAAGCGATGGCGCATCCGCGTGCGGTCGACATGGAATTGGTCAATGCCTATCTGGCCCGCCGCGCGCTGGACTATCTCGTCGGCTTTACGCTGTCGCCGGTCCTGTGGCGCAAGCTCCCGGGCTCGCGCTCGGCCGGTCGCGTCCAGTCCGTCGCCCTGCGCCTGATCTGCGACCGCGAACTGGATATCGAGAAATTCCGCGCCGAGGAGTATTGGTCGGTCGACGCCGAAATCACCGCCAATTCCGATCCCTTCCGCGCCAAGCTGGTCACGCTCGACGGCAAGAAGCTTCAGAAGCTGTCGATCAAGGACCGCGCCAGCGCCAATGCCGCCGTCGAGGCTATCAACGCGGCCGACCTGTCGATAACCGGTGTCGAAGCCAAGCCGGCCAAGCGCAATCCGCCGCCGCCCTTCACGACCTCGACGCTACAGCAAGAAGCGGCGCGCAAGCTGGGCTTCTCCGCCACCCGCACCATGCAGACGGCGCAAAAACTCTATGAAGGCGTGACGCTGGGCGGCGAGACCACGGGTCTGATTACCTATATGCGGACCGACGGCGTCTCGATGGCGCCGGAAGCCATCAGCCAGGCCCGGGATGTGATCGGCAAGGAGCATGGCTCGCTCTATGTTCCCGGCGCGCCGCGCATGTATTCCACCAAGGCCAAGAATGCCCAAGAGGCGCACGAGGCGATCCGCCCGACCAGCTTCTCGCGTCTGCCGGAGAAGCTGTCGCTGGATCCGGACATGGCCCGTCTCTATCAGCTGATCTGGCGCCGCGCCGTGGCCAGCCAGATGGAAAGCGCCCGTTTCGAGCGCACCACGGTCGATATTGCCACGCCCGACAGCAAGACCGCGCTGCGTGCCGTCGGTACGGTCCAGCTCTTCGACGGCTTCCTCGCCCTCTATCAGGAAGGCCGGGACGATGAAGAGGATGAGGGTGAGAACCGCCTGCCCAAGCTGAGCCAGGGCGCGAGCGCCAAGGTCGGCAAGACCTGGGCCGACCAGCACTTCACCCAGCCGCCGCCGCGTTTCACGGAAGCCTCGCTGGTCAAGCGGATGGAAGAGCTTGGTATTGGCCGTCCTTCGACCTATGCCTCGACGCTGCAAGTCCTGCGCGACCGCGACTATGTGCAGATGGACAAGAACCGTTTCCATCCGCTCGACAAGGGCCGTGTCGTCATAGCCTTCCTCGAGAATTTCTTCGCCCGCTATGTGGAGTATGATTTCACCGCGGCGCTGGAGACCCAGCTCGACAAGGTCTCGGCCGGCGAACTCGACTGGAAGCAGCTCCTGCGCGATTTCTGGACCGATTTCCGCGCGGCTGTGGACGAGATCGGCGAGCTGCGCATCACCAATGTGCTGGACGCGCTCAACGAGGCCCTGGCCCCGCATATTTTCCCGGACAAGGAAGACGGCAGTGATCCGCGCCTCTGCCCGTCCTGCGGTGAAGGCACGCTCAGCCTGCGCTTGGGCAAGTTTGGCGCCTTCCTGGGCTGTTCCAACCATCCCGATTGTTCCTTCACCCGCCAGATGAGCCCGCCAGGCGACGACGATGTCCAGGGCGACCGGGTGATCTGCGTCCATCCGGAAACCGGCAAGGATGTCGAACTCAAGAATGGTCGTTTCGGCTGGTATCTGCAGATGCAGCTTGATGGCGAGGACAAGCCCAAGCGCTCCTCCATTCCCAAGGGATGGGACGCCGCCACCCTGACCGAAGAGCAGGCGATCAAGCTGATCGATCTGCCGCGCACGGTCGGCGAACATCCCGATGACGGCCAACCAATCACGGCCAATATCGGTCGCTATGGCCCCTATGTTCATCACGACAAAACCTACGCCAATATCGGCTCGGTCGAGGATGTCTTCGAGATCGGCGTCAATCGCGCCATCTCGGTGATCGCCGACAAGCGCGCCAATGGCGGTCGCCGCGGCGGTTCGGCCTCGGCGCTGAAGGATCTGGGCGAGCATGACGGCAAGCCGGTCAAGATCATGTCCGGCCGCTATGGTCCCTATGTGAAGTACGAGAAGATCAACGCCACCCTGCCCAAGGATACCGACCCCGAGAGCGTGACCCTGGAACAGGCCATGGAATGGGTCGAGGCCAAGGCCGCCAAGGGCGGCAAGAAGAAGGCCCCGGCCAAGAAGAAAGCCCCCGCCAAGAAGAAGACCGCGGCGAAGAAGACCACTACGAAGAAAGCCCCGGCGAAAAAGCCCGCGGCCAAGAAGACGGCCGCCAGTAAAGCCAAGGCGGAGTAGCGCGCATGGCCGGCAAGACAGAGTTTGACGCCGGCCTCACCCGCGAGGCGGTTGTCGAAGCCGTCAAGCTGGGCGGCGGCGAGTTCACCAAGCGCGAACTGGCGCGGGCGCTCGCCCTGAAAGGCACGGACGCCAAGCGCGCGCTCAAGGATGCCCTTGCAGCGCTGGTCGAAGACGGCACGATCACGCGCTCCAACAGCAAGACCTATCGCCTGCCGGGCGCCCTGCCCGCTGTGAGCGTGGTCGAGATCAGCGGCCGCGACAATGACGGTGAATTGCTGGCCGAACCGGCCCGCCGTGATGGTGGTCCCATCCCGACCATTCGCCTGGCGCCCGGCGAAGGCGCGGGCGGCAAGGGCACGCCGGCGATAGGCGTTGGCGACAAGGCGCTGGTCCGACTGGCCCTGCAAGATGATGGCAGTTACGAAGCCCGACTGATCAAGAAGCTCGGCCAGAGCGCCCACAAGCTGCTCTGTGTCCTGCGCAAGCCGCAGTCCGGGCCCTTCCGTTTGCAACCGGTCGACCGGCGTTCACGGCATGAGCTGGTTCCCGCCAAGGGCGAGGCCGAGAAGGCGAAGGATGGCGAGCTCGTCCTGTGCCAGATCGCCCGCGAACGCCGTCATGGTCTCAAGACTGCGGAGATCGTCGAAGTGATCGGGGATGTCTCGGCCCCCGGTGCCGGCAGCCTCATCGCGCTGTACTCACACGGCGTCCCCCAGGGCTTCTCGGAAGCCGAATTGCGCGAGGCCGAGACGGCGCCCGTGGCCAAGCAGGGCCAGCGCGAGGATTTGCGCCCCCTGCCCCTGATCACGATCGACCCGGATGACGCCAAGGATCATGATGATGCGATATGGGCCCAGGCCGATGACGATCCCAAGAATCCTGGCGGCTGGCAGGTCATTGTCGCGATTGCCGATGTCGCGGCCTATGTGAAATCCGATGGCGCGCTGGATCGCGGCGCCTTCAAGCGCGGCAATTCGGTCTATCTACCCGACCGGGTCGTGCCGATGCTGCCGGAACGCCTGTCCAATGATCTCTGCTCGCTGCGCGAGAAGGAAGACCGGCCCTGCCTCGCTGTGCGCATGGTTTTCGACAAGGACGGCAATAAGCGCTCTCATCGCTTCCTGCGCGGCTGGATGCGCTCGGCCGCAAAACTCTCCTACACCCAGGCCCAGACCGCGATCGATGGCGGCGATGGCGGCCCCGCCAATGCGCTTCTGGACGCGGTCCTGAAACCGCTCTGGGGTGCCTATTTCGCCTGCCGCGAGGCCCGCAATCTCCGCGAGCCGCTGGAGATCGATGCACCGGAACGCCGGGTCCGTGTCGGCGAGGATGGCAAGGTGATCGGCGTGGAAACCCGCCAGCGCTTCGATGCCCACAAGCTGGTCGAAGAATTCATGATCCAGGCCAATGTCTGCGCCGCAGAGAGCCTCGAACAGAAAAATGCGCCGCTCATTTATCGCGTCCACGAACCACCCTCCCGCGAAAAGATCGACGCCCTGGCCGATTTCCTGCCAACGGTCGGTATGAAATGGGCGCGCGGCAATTCGGTCGAGACCGGGCGTTTCAATCAATTGCTCAAACAGGCCGTGACGTCCGAGCATTATGCGACGATCAATGAAGTGGTCCTGCGAAGCCAGTCCCAAGCAGTCTATGACACCGATAATCGCGGTCATTTCGGGCTTAATCTGCGTCGCTACGGACATTTCACCTCGCCGATCCGCCGTTATGCCGACCTCACCGTCCACCGGGCCCTGATCCGGGCACTCAATCTTGGCGATGACGGACAGACCGATGCCGAGCGCAGTCGTCTGACCGTGATCGCCGAGGACATCACCCATGCCGAGCGCCGCGCCATGGCCGCCGAGCGCGATGCGGTGGACCGCTTCATCGCCGCCTATCTGGCCGACAAGATCGGTGCCGAATTCCCCGGCCGGATTACCGGCGTGACCCGTTTTGGCTGTTTCGTCCGCCTCGACGAAACCGGCGCGGACGGGCTGGTCCCGATCTCCCGGCTCGGCGAGGAACGCTTCGAGCATGATGAGAGCGCCCATGCCCTGATCGGCTTGCAGACCGGCTCACGCTATCGGCTGGGAATGCCGGTCTTGGTCCGTATCGACGAGGCCCAACCGGTCACGGGCGGCTTGCTGCTCGACCTGCTGACCGAGCCGGAAAAGGGCGAAAAGCCCAAGGGTCGCCATCGCGGCCGGAGCGGCGGACCGCCCAATGGTCGCCGCTCGGGCAAGCCCTGGAAAAAGGGCCGCCGCCGGTGAGTGACGAGCTTCATCGCAAGGACGTCAAACCGATACGGCCTCGTCTCGCCGCGTCACTCATACTTACCCGCCGCGAGGGTAACCGGGTCGATGTGCTGATGGGGCGGCGCTCGTCCAAGCATGTCTTCATGCCCAACAAATATGTGTTTCCCGGCGGCCGGGTGGACCGGGCTGACAGCACGGCGCCGCTGGCCCGTGATCTCGATGGCCGCGTTCTCGACCTGATGGCACGTGCGCTAGATCCGCGTCGCGCCCGGGCAGCGGCCGCAGCGGCGATCCGCGAAACCGCCGAGGAAACCGGCCTGCTGATCGCCCGTGAAGCCCCGGTGCGCAGCCGTCACGCCAATTGGTCGCCCTTCCGGCAGGCCGGAGCGGCGCTCGACCTGGCCTCGCTCAAGCTCATCACGCGGGCCATCACCCCACCGGGTCGCACACGCCGCTTCGACACCTGGTTCTTCACCACCGATGCCTCGGCACTGCTCGATGACCGCGCGCCCCAGCCGAGCAGCGAGCTGGAGGATGTGCAATGGGTGCCGCTGGCCGAATCCCGCGATCTCGACCTTCCCATCGTCACCCATTTCGTATTGGATGAATTGAAGCGCGTCCTGCCCCCGGCACCGGAACATCCGCGCTGCATGCGCGCCGTACGCGGCAAGATGATTGTGGAGCCGATGTAGGCGAGGAAGACGACTGCGGCCATCCTCGCTATAGCTCAGCCCATGACCAATCCGCTCACCGATCCACGCCTTGCCAATAACCGCTCCCTGATCGCGGCGATCTGTTGTGCGGCGGTGTGCGGGATCGTGTTCGGGCTTTCCATGCCGCTGGTTTCGCTACGGCTGGAGGGCATGACCTCCTCGGGTCTGATCGTCGGTCTAAATGGCGCAGCCGCAGCCGTCTCCACACTGGTCATGGCGCCCATCGTGCCGCGCCTGCTCTCGGTCCTGCCGGGGCGCGTGCTGATCGTGATCAGCCTGGTCCTTGCCGGCGCGCTGCATGCCCTCTTTCCGGTGTTCGAGAATGTACCGGCCTGGTTTGTTCTTCGCTTTGTCATGGGCTGCTTCATGACGGTGATCTTCGTGGTCTCGGAAACCTGGATCAACCAGATTGCCACGCCGCTGCGCCGGGCAACCATCCTCGGCATATACGGCACGGTCTTGTCCGGCGGTTTCGGGATTGGCGCCTTCCTCTTCGGCCAGCTGGGCACGGAGGGCGATGGTGGCTTTTACGCCGGCGGGCTGATCTTCCTGATTGGCGCCCTGCCCATCATCCTGCTGCAAGGGCCTGCCGCCCAGGCACCGGGCAAGGACGAAGCCTCACCGCGAGCCATATGGGGTGCGGCGACGGCCGCTCCCGCCGCAATTGGTGCCGCGCTGGCTTTCGGGGCGCTGGAAACCGTCCTCTTTTCCCTGGCCCCTGTTTATGGCGACCGGCTAGCTCTGAATGACCACGGCATCTCGATGGTTGCCATGGCGGCTGCTGCCGGTGCCCTGGCCTTCCAAATCCCGCTTGGCTGGATTGCCGACCGGACGGATCGGCGTGAAGCCCTGAAATGGATCGCGACCACGGCCGCAGTCACACCGCTCGCGATCTGGGCTGTGGGCGACTATCTGCCCGGCATGATGCTGCTCTTCTTCATTCAGGCCGGCGTCGCCTCGGGGCTTTACACCGTCGGCCTGGCCCTGGTCGGCGAACGCTTCTCCGGCGGTGCCATCGCGGCGGCCAATGCCGCCTTCATCTTCGCCTATGGCACCGGCTCGCTGATCGGACCGCCCGCCGGTGGCGTGGCCATGGACGGGCTGGGACCGTTCGGGCTGATGATCGTCATGGCCGCGATCGCCGCACTCTATGCAGCACTGGTCTGGAGACGTGCATCACAAACAGCCGGGAAGAGTTGACAGCGCCGCTACCGTGCGTATGTTCGCGCGCTCTCGCGTCGGCATGGGGCCGAATGCGCGCACACTCAAAGCACCAGGACATTTAGAGCCATGGCGAAGCCGACAACCATCAAGATCCGCCTGAACTCCACGGCTGGTACGGGTTACTTCTACGTGACGAAGAAGAATGCGCGCACCATGACCGAGAAGCTCGTGCTGAAAAAGTACGACCCGGTCGCTCGCAAGCACGTCGATTTCAAGGAAGCGAAAATCAAGTAAGACGGGTTTCCCGTCCGAACGATTTTCCCCGCTCGACCAACGAGTTTTGTCAGGCCGCGGCGTTGTCCGCGGCCTGAACTTGATTCCGGCCACCATCCTTCGCCACGTACAGCGCTTGATCGGCTCGCCGCAGGAGGCTGTCGAGCGCTTCCCCGCGCTGAGCCTGGGCCACGCCGATACTGACTGTGACTGGCACTTTGGTGCCATCCTTCAGGGCAAAGCCGCTCCCCGCGACGCTGGAGCGCAGGCGCTCGGCAGCAATCTCGGCTTCCGCCATGCCGGCACCCGGCATCACAACGACAAATTCTTCGCCACCATAGCGCGCCGCCAGATCGAGCGCGCGCAGCCCTGTGAGCAGGCGGCTGGAAAAGTCGCGCAGGACCTGGTCGCCGGCCTCATGGCCATGGCTGTCATTGATCGCCTTGAAGTGATCGATATCGGCCAGCAGCAGCGAGACCGGCGCGCCACCATTGCTGGCGCTGTCCATCGCCTGGCGCAGGCGTGAGGAGATGTAGCGACGATTATGCAGGCCGGTCAGCGGATCCGTGACTGCCAACTCCATGCCCTCGTCGAGATGCGAGCGCAGTCGGTCGGCATAGCGCTTACGGCGCAATTGCGTCCGCGCGCGCGCGGCCAGTTCGCCGGCGTCCACCGGGCGGTGAATGATATCGTTCACGCCCAGATCAAGCGCCCGCACGGCATGCTGCACATCGTCCGGCCGCACGATCGCGAGAATTGGCAATTGCCGGGTTGCGGCATCCGAGCGGACCCGGGCACACAGGCGCAGGCCATCATAATCATTGGCGGTCAGATCCACGATCAACAAGTCCGCAGCGTCACGGGCGGCAGCGATGGCAGCACCCGGTTCATGGACTTCCCGGACCTGGGCCTGCCCCGGCATGGCCGCGGCATAGCGCGTTGTGGCGCGCGGATCGGTACTGACTATGACGACGCGTGAGGCGCTGTCCACATCATCATGGATATCGCCGGCCAAGCCGGACATGGCCGAGCTCGACTCGCGATAACGCAACTCGTCCAGCACGGCCTTGAGACGCAGCAGGCTGCGCACACGGGCGAACATCGTGACATCGTCGATCGGCTTGGTCAGGAAATCATCGGCTCCGGCTTCGAGGCCACGAATCCGGTCTTCGCGCTGATCGAGCGCGGTCACCATGACGACGGGGATATGACGCGTGGTCGGGTCGTCCTTGAGACGTGAACAGGTTTCATACCCGTCCATCACCGGCATCATCACATCGAGGAGGATAAGGTCAGGCTGTTCAGCCTTGGCGACCTTGATCGCCTCTTCACCATTGCTGGCGGTGCAGACATCAAAATACTCGGCCTGAAGACGCGCCTCCAGCAGCCGCACATTGGCGGCCTGATCATCAACGACGAGAATACGCGCACTCATCGACGACCACCCCTAGTCGAGAAACTGACGAACCGTCTCGATGAAGGTCGCGACCGTGATCGGTTTGGACAGATAGGCCTCGCATCCGCCTTCGCGAATGCGTTCCTCATCGCCCTTCATGGCAAAGGCGGTCACTGCAACCACTGGAATGGCCGACAGGCTGTCATCATCCTTGAGCCATTTCGTGACTTCGAGGCCCGAGACCTCGGGAAGCTGAATATCCATGAGGATAAGGTCAGGCGTGTGTTCACGCGCCATTTCGAGCGCCTTGAAGCCATCCTTGGTCTGCAGGGTCTCGTAGCCATGAGCTTCCAGCAGATCGTTGAAGAGCTTCATATTGAGCTCGTTGTCTTCGACAATCAGGACCTTTTTGGGCATGACCTGCAGCATGTCGGTGACGCGCTTCCCGTTGTTTGCACGTGTTTTATCGTGCTTGTTGAACCCCGCATGCACTAAACCCGATTTTCCTTAACCAACCATGAGTCAAAGGCCACTTTTCGGGCGTTTCGGAACAAGATAAGAACAAAGCGAGCCAAAAAACTATATCGCAAGCGGCGAGGAAGGACGAAATGAATCGGATCGGCATCGACCTCGGTGGCACCAAGATCGAGGCCCGGCTCTTCAACGCTGGGGGCCGCGAACTGGCCCGCGAGCGCGTGGCAACCCCGCGCGCCTACGACCCCACCCTTAACACCTTGCGCACCTTGGTGACAGGCCTGGAGGCCATCTATGGCGACGCACGTGTCGGTGTCGCTCACCCGGGCTCTATCAGTCCGGCCAACGGACTGATGCGTAACGCCAATTCAGTCTGGCTGAATGGCAAACCCTTCGCCACCGACCTGTCCGACATACTCGGCCGGGAGGTTCGCCTCGCCAATGACGCCAATTGCTTTACCCTCTCCGAAGCCGTGGACGGCGCTGGTCGAGACGGGAAAGTCGTCTTCGGCGTGATCCTGGGCACCGGCGTGGGCGGCGGGCTTGTGATCAATCGACGTTTGCTGGAAGGCTCACAGGGCATTGCCGGTGAGTGGGGGCATAACCCCCTGCCCTGGCAAGGTCCTGACGAGCTTGACCCACCGACCTGCTGGTGCGGCAAGACTGGGTGTCTTGAAACATGGCTGTCCGGCCCCGGCCTCGCGAGTGATCATGCACGACGTCATGGCGGCGGCGAGACTGCGGAAGCGTTGTTTGCGGCAGCTGATAGCGGCGATGTCGCAGCGTCAGAGACAATCGCCCGCCACATCGGCCGCCTCGCTCGAGGTCTGGCGAGTGTCGCCAATATTCTGGATCCGGATATTATTGTGCTGGGCGGCGGCGTCTCGAATGCGCCGGGGCTTCCCGAACGCGTCGCTGCAGCTTTGCCGGAATGGCTCTTCTCCGATGTCTGTCGCACGCGAATTGTCCGCCACCAGCATGGCGATTCCTCCGGTGTGCGCGGAGCGGCCTGGCTGTGGAATGAAACGCCCGGAGACGCGATGTGAGCGAGCCGGGCTATTGCCGATCCTGTCTGCTTGCGCTGCCCGAAGCAGCCACGGCCTGCCCGTCCTGTGGCAGCCACCGACTATTGCGCCATGCCGAGCTGAACAGGCTGTCCATTGCGCATATCGACTGCGATGCCTTCTTCGCGGCGGTGGAAAAGCGCGACAATCCGGCGCTCGAGGACAAACCGGTCATCATTGGCGGCCAGCAACGCGGCGTGGTGTCGACCTGCTGCTATGTCGCGCGCCTCTATGGCGTGCACTCGGCCATGCCCATGTTCCAGGCCCTGAAGGCCTGCCCGGATGCGGTCGTGATCCACCCGGAGCATGGGAAATACACGCGCGAGGGCTATCGCATCCGGAACATGATGAAGGACATCACGCCGCTGGTGGAACCGCTCTCCATTGACGAGGCCTTCCTTGACCTGACCGGCACGACGCGGCTGCACGGCGCGCCGCCCGCCTTGACCCTGCTGCGCCTGCAACGACGAATAGAGGCGGAGGTCGGCATTACCGTCTCGGTTGGCCTCTCCTTCAACAAATTTCTGGCCAAGACCGCTTCCGATCTCGACAAGCCGAACGGCTTCGCCGTGATCGGCGAGGCCGAGGCACTGGACTTCCTCGCCCCGCGCCCGGTGCGCTCGATCTATGGTGTTGGCCCGGCCTTTGCCGCCAGGCTGGAGCGTGACGGGATCCGCACCCTGTCGGACATCCGCCGCCAGGGCGACAAGCGCATGGCCGACCGTTATGGCGATATGGGCTACCACCTTGCCCGCCTGTCGCGCGGCGAGGATCGGCGCCAGGTCTCCCCCGAACGCGAGCGCAAGAGCGTCTCTTCGGAAACCACCTTCAATGCCGATCATGATGACCGGGAGACGCTGGAGAAACACCTCTGGCGGTTGAGCGTGAAGGTCGCGGACCAGATGAAGGCCAAGCGGGTCTCCGGCCAGGTTGTGACGCTCAAACTCAAGACCGCGCAGTTCAAGACCCGCACGCGCCGCCGCACACTGAACGAGCCCAGCCAGCTCGCGGACACCCTGTTCCGGATCGGCCGGGACCTGCTCGAAAAGGAGGTCGACGGGACCCGCTACCGCCTGATCGGGATCGGCTTTTCCGGCCTGCGCGACGCCGTCGGCGATGCCGGTGACCTGCTCGACCCGCAAGCCATCCGTCGGGCGACCGCGGAACGTGCCATGGACAAGGCCCGCGAGCGGTTCGGCAGTGATGCGGTGGTGAAGGGTCGTGGCCTCAGCGCGAAGCCGAAGCCGAATCCGAAACCTGATCAAACCAGCTGAAAATCATCGGCCAGAAGGCCGACGCGCTCTTCTTGAAGGCGCCATGATGATCAACGCGTTCGGCCCCGATATCGGCCGGATCGAGCCGCAAATGCTCCGACGGCGCATTGGGGTATAGTTTCAGCAAGTCCTCAGCCGAGCGCCGGGCGCACAACCGGTCATCGGAAAAGCTCCAGGAGCGGATCGGCGCGGTTACCGCATCGAAATTGTGCGGCACCAACTGATCAAGGTAGTGACCAAAATAATCCGGCTTGGAGGCCCATTGCCGCCATTGCAGAAAAACATCACGTGGCAAAGCCGTCCCGCCCCAGATGCCGCCGGCCGGGATATGGTCGGTCAAGGCCAGGCAGGCCGGGCCATAGAGCAGCCAGAACATCAGGGCCGATGGGCGATAGGACGGCTCGTGCGCCCGCCAATACCCGGTCCCGACCGTGATGAAGGCATGCGCGAGTGGCGCGGTGGCATTGTCGGCAAAGCCGACAAGATGACCGCCCACCGAGTGGCCGATCGCAAAGAGCGGCTGGCCCGGCGCGAGCTCAGCGGCCCGGTCGAGCGCAGCGGCATGGTCGAGACGGCCCCAATCCACGATATCGGCCTTGAAGCCCCGCATCTGTTTGGGCGCCGAGCCTCCTATGCCGCGATAGTCATAAATCAGGCAGGCATAGCCCGCTTCCGCACCCGCCAGGGCAAGGCGCCGGTAAAGCCCTTTGGGAAAGCCGGTTCCCGACGAAATCAGAACAGCGCCGCGCGGTCGATCCGGCGTGATGATCCGGCCGGACAGCGAATATCCGTCGCGGGCATCGAATCGGATTTCATCTTCCTGGATCATCGTCATCATGGGTCCAGCATGCCGGATGACGCGCGCGTCAAGTCAAGCGCGCAGATTGCATGGGGCCAATACGCCGTTAATCTCCGCACCGACGTCACAGACTGGAGCCCGACATGTCCGCCATCGATACCCGCCTCGCCGACCTTGGCATCTCCCTGCCGGAGCCGGTCGCACCGGTCGCCAATTATGTGCCCTTCGTGCAGAGTGGCAGCCTTGTCTTCATTTCCGGTCAAATCTCGATCGGGCCGGACGGGCTGGTGAAGGGGACACTGGGTGCTGACATGGACGTCGCCGCAGGCCAGGCCGCGGCGCGCCTTTGCGCCATCAATCTTATCGCCCAACTGAAAGTCGCCTGCGGCGGTGACCTGTCGCGCGTCAATCGGGTGGTGAAGCTGGGCGGGTTTGTCGCCGCCACGCCGGATTTCACCGACATCCCGTTTGTCATCAATGGCTGTTCGGACCTGATGGTCGAAGTTCTGGGCGATGCGGGGCGCCATGCCCGCTCCGCCGTCTCCTGCCCGGTCCTGCCGCTGGGCGCAGCCGTCGAAGTGGACGGCGTGTTCGAGATCGCCTGACCTAGGCGCTCTGCGCCGGCCAGAGCCGGCCCGCGGTGATCAGGACGAACAGGCCGAATATCCATTGCAAAACGAGCTGATAGCTAGCGGCACTCATGCTCGGGAGGGTCCCGGCATAGGTGTTGCTGGCAAGGTCGGCGACCATGACCGCGACGCCCAACACGATGCCGGCCCGACGGGCCACAATCAGCAATAGGACCACCAGCGGATCAAGCACGGTCAAGCTCGTCCAGAAGGCATTCATCCAGAGCGGTGCGTAAGTGTAGGCGAATACGCCGCGCAAGAGGATGTCGGTCAGATGCGTAGCGGTACCGACCGCAAAGCCGAGACACCAGAGCAACAGGACCACCCGATCGAGCAGGGCTCGCGGCACCATCTCTCCTACCCTGCCATGACATGGCTGACGAAGATCGAAATCCCGATCGCCATCAAAACGATCCCGCCGGCGATTTCGGCGCCGCCGCCGAGGCGTTCGGCGACCCGCGGTCCGATCCGGTAGCCCAGGCTCGCCATCGCAAAGGACGTCAGGCCGATAATGAGGGCGGCCCAGACGGGAGCCCCGGCCAGCGCCAGCGCGATGCCCACAGCCGCCGCGTCAATGCTGGTGCCAAGCGCGGTCACCAGGGTTGCGACCAGACCCGTTGATGCGCCCACAGCCTTGTCATCCCCGCCTGCCGCGAGTCCGTTGCGGATCATCAGCCCGCCGATCGTAACCAGCAATACGAGCGCGATCCAGTGGTCCACGGCCATGATGAGGTCAGCCGTCACCAGCGCGAGGCTCCAGCCGAGCAGGCACATCGAGCCTTCCGCCAGGCCGAATACGGCCCCGACCCGCAAGGCCGTCAGTGTCCGGGTCTCACGGGCCGCGCTGCCCCGTGCGAGGGCAGCCGCAAAAGCGTCGGTCGACAGGGAGAGGCTCGTGACCAGGAGGGCGAAGGCATTCATGCGCGCTGCTTAGCGAGCGCCGGCTGGGCGGGCAAGCCAAGCCAGTCCGGCACACGCGGATTTTACACTGGCGCCCCTCGCCCCACCTCGATGGCTGGTCTAGATAGATGGCAAACACGGGAGGGTACTGCCCCATGCATCGCTTGTTCGCCATTTTCGCGGCCTCGGTCGCCCTGCTCGGCTGTCAGCAGCCGGCCGCTTCCGCCCAGCTGACAGAGCCGGAGCGCGACGAAGTTCGCGAGCTGGTGCGCGACTACATTCTGGAGAACCCGGAAATCATCGAGGAAGCGCTGATTGAGTTGCAGCGCCGGGCCCGCGCCCGCGAGATGCAAGCCGTCTACGACGCCGTCACGGCCAACCATGATGCCATCTACAATGATGACCGAGATCCGCGTCTGGGGCCCGATGACGCCGAGATCGTGATCGTCGAATTCATGGACTATAAATGCTCCTATTGCCGTGTCGCGGCGTCCTGGGTGGAGGATGTCCGCGAACGTTATGGCGATCGTGTCCAGATCCTGTTCAAGGAATATCCGATCCTCGGCGAGGATTCGACGGAGGCGTCCCGCGCCGCCCTCGCCGCGCTGCGCCAGGGCGAAGACGTCTATGCGGCCTTCCATATGGCCATGGTCAATTCGTCAGGCCCGCTGCCGGCGGCCCGCATTGACCAGCTGGCGACCGTCTCCGGCGTCGATGTCGCGCAAATGCGCGAGGACATGGCAGACCCGGCCATCATGGCGCATATCAACCAGGTCCGCTCGCTCGGTCGCGCCCTCAATGTGACCGGCACACCTTTCTTCATCGTCGATGGTGTGGTCGTGCCGGGGGCCAATGAAATGGCCCTGGACCAGGCGCTCGCCGAGGCGCTGCGAGGCTAGATCAGCCCCGACAGCGGACTGGACGGATCGGCATAGCGCTTCTTCGGCATACGACCGGCGAGATAGCTTTCGCGACCGGCAATGACCGCATGGCGCATCGCCCGCGCCATGCGGATCGGGTCTTTCGCCTCGGCAATGGCGGTGTTCATCAACACGCCGTCACAGCCCAGCTCCATCGCCACGGTGGCGTCTGACGCCGTACCGACACCGGCATCGACGATGACCGGCACCTGGGTCTGTTCGATGATCAGGCGGATATTGACCGGGTTCTGGATACCCAGGCCGGAGCCAATCGGCGCGCCCAGCGGCATGATCGCACAGCAACCGACCTCTTCCAGCTTCTTCGCGTAGACCGGATCGTCCGAGCAATAGACCATCACGTCGAACCCGTCCTTGATCAGCAGCTCGGCGGCGCGCAGCGTCTCGGCCATGTCGGGATAGAGATGTTTGGGGTCGGACAGGACTTCCAGCTTGACCAGATTCCAGCCGCCGGCCTCACGCGCCAGACGCAGCGTACGCACGGCATCCTCGCCGGTGAAACAACCCGCCGTATTGGGCAGGAAGGTGTAGTCGTCCGGGGAAATGAAATCGACCAGGCGCGGCTCGTCCGGATTGGACAGGTTCACGCGGCGGATGGCGACTGTGATCATCTCGGCGCCGGAGGCCTCGAGCGCCTGGGCATTCTGTGCATAGGTCTCGTACTTGCCCGTGCCGATGATCAGACGCGAGGTGAAGGTGCGGCCGGCCACGACCAGCGGCGTGTCCTCGAAAGGGGCCTCCACGGCCTGTACGTCATCCATCTCATCCACCTCCGACAAACGCGACAATTTCAATCCGGTCGCCATCGGCGAGCGCTGTCTCGTCATATTGCGAGCGCGGCACGATGGCCAGATTGCGCTCGACGGCGATCTTGCGGCCATCCAGGCCGAGGATCGTCACCAGCCCGCTCACACGGGTACCGGGCTCGACCTTGCGGCCTTCACCATTGACTGTCAGCTGCAGCATGGTCTTCGCTGGCCTTTCACTGAGTCCATCGTTAGACCCGTGGTAAATCCCGTAACGGCTGCAAAGCAAGGCCATGACCCAACCGATTCACATTCTCAACGGTCCCAACCTCAATCTCCTGGGCACACGCGAACCGGAAATCTACGGCGCGCTGACCCTGGATGAGATTGAACAGGCTTGCTCTGCACATGCCCGTAACTTGGGGTTCGACATCGTCTTTCGCCAGTCCAATCACGAGGGCGAGCTCATTGACTGGCTGCATGACGCAAACGTCAATGCGAGTGCAGTGGTTTTCAATCCGGCTGCATTTACGCATACATCGGTCGCTTTGCATGACGCGGTTCGCGCTATAGAACCTCCCGTCATCGAAGTTCACTTGAGTCAGACGGCAGCACGCGAAGCATTCCGGCACTATTCCTATATCGCCCTTGCGGCTCGCGGATCGATTACCGGTCTGGGACTGCAGAGCTATCTGCTGGGTATCAATGCGGCTGTCACCTGTCTCGGCAACTGACGGAACCAAAGGCCTTACATCATGAGTTCTGATTCCCGACCCCGCTCCCCGATCAGCGCGAAACTCGTCCGCGAGCTGGCCGACATTCTTCGTGAAACCGATTTGTCGGAAATCGAAGTCGAGCGCGGCGACCTGCGCCTGAAGATCGCCCGTCAACTCACGGCCGCGCCGGTCGTGCACAATGTCGCGGCTCCGGCTCCCGCAGCGGCACCCGCTGCAGCACCGGCCGCCGCGCCGG
>NZ_CAMYLS010000034.1 GCF_947259345.1 uncultured Maricaulis sp.
ATTCGCCCTTGATGTCGAAATAGCGGATCTCGCGGAAATTGAAGAGATCCTCGTAATACTTGGCCCAATAGTCCATCCGGCCCTTGTAGACATTGTGGGTCAGGTGATCGATCACGTTGAAGCCACAGCCTTCGGGGTGGATGTCGACGTCTTCGAGGTAGTTGAAGTCGATGTCATAGATCGACTTGCCGTTTTCGAACCGGTCGATGAGGTAGACCGAAGCGCCACCAATGCCCTTGACGGCCGGGATGACGAGTTCGGAAATGCCCGGCTCGGTCAGGACTGGCTCAGCGCCACGCTCCAGGGCTTCTTCATAGGCCAGGGCCGCATCCTTGACGCGGAAGCCCATGCCGCAGGCCGACGGGCCATGTTCCTTGGCGAAGAAGGAGGCCTGAGTGTCGGGTTCGTAATTGATCAGGAAATTGATATCGCCCTGACGCCACAGCTCGACATCTTTCGAGCGGTGATTAGCGATATGGGTGAAGCCCATGGCCTGGAAGACGGGTTCGATCACGCCGCGCTCCGGCGCGGTGAATTCCACGAACTCGAAACCGCAAAGCCCCATCGGGTTCTCGAACAGGTCTGCCATGTCTTGTCTCCAGGATTGCTGTGGGTCACGCCGTCTGGCCGCTTCGTGGCTCACGCTGCGGGGGCATGCCTTGAATGTGAGCCGTCTCAATATCGTACTGGTTGCTATTGCGTCAAGTTGTGATTGCAACTAATATCGATCCATGACCCAGCTGCAATCCCATTCCGCCGCCCAGACCGATGAACACGAAGCGCCGCTTGTTTCGATGGATCCGACGGATCGCGAGCCGATCCGGCTGAACGAGTACTGGCCCTACCAGGTCACCGTGCTGGCAGACCGCATCGCGCGGCTCACCGCGGCGATCGTCAAGCGCGAGGCCGGGCTCAACCTGTCGCAATGGCGCGTGCTGGCGGCCATAGCGGAAGCGCCGGGCCGGACCGCGGTTGAAGTGGTGACAGTGACGCCGATGGACAAAGGTATTGTCTCGCGGGCGACCAAGGCCCTGCTCGAGGCCGGCCTGGTTGTGCGCCGGGCTTCGCAGGCCGATGGCCGGGTTAGCCATCTCTACCTCACCAACAAGGGCAAGGACGTCTATGCCCACCTGCGAGAGGCTGTCGAGGCGGTCCCCATTGCGGCGAACCAGATGATGGATTCTGGCGAGCAGGGAGCGTTCTGTTCTCTGGTCAGACGGCTCGCCAATTCGGTGCCTGACGCAGAGCGATAGACGGGCGATTCGGCTCATCAAATATCACCGAATATTAGGCATTCGCGGTGTATAGGAAGGCGTCAAAAAGGATTTCTGTCTGTGCGCCAACTGGTCATCATTGCGGTTCATGTCCTGATCTCGGCGGTCTTCGCCGCGATTTCCGGTCTGGCTGCGCACAAGATCCTGATGAACTCGCTCTCCACCGCCCGGGCGGAAATGCTGCAATCCTATATCCGGGTTCGTGCCGATCGCGAGCAGACCCTGTTCGACGAGGCCCGCACGCTGACCGAGGCGGCTGAAGCCGCCTTCCTGCGCCGCCTCTCCCGGATCGAGGGCGAGGAGATTGTCGACGAGTTCGACGCGCTTTTCCCGCCTTTTGGTGACGGCACGCGCCGCAGCCATCCGGACCTGTTCGACGGACGGGCTCTGCCCGGCGCCGATTACGTTTTCGGGATCGGGTCATATCTGGGCGATGGCGAGCAGATGACCATCGAGGAACGCCGCCGTTACATGGCCGGCTTCCATGTCGTGCGCGTGTTCGGCGAAGCTCATCTGGGCGAGTTTTCGAGCCTGTATTACTTCACACCGGATCGCCGCGTCGTCATTTTCGCGCCGGAGCGCGAAGACCGCCTGGCCTTCTATCGCTACGAAGCGCCTGCCGATTTCAATCTCCAGGCCGATGAAGACCCGCGCCTGTTCAGCCCGGAGACCAACCCGGAAAGCCTGATGCAGTGCACGCGCCTGTCCCGATTTGTCTACACCGATGGCGGTGAACGATCGGCCACGGCCTGCCGCAAGCCGATCCGCGTTGATGGCGAGCTGATGGGCGCGTTCGGGACCTCAATCGACATGACGGAGCACCTGGCCTCCTCCATGGAGGCGCCGCCAGCGGGTGGGGTCAATCTTGTTTTCGACCGCGACGGCAATGTTATCGCCCGGGGGCAAACGGTCCAGCAGGCGCGCGCCTTCGGTATCGACCCGGTCGAAATCATGGGCCTGCTGCGCGACGATCCGCGTCCGCGCGGCGTGGTCGGGACCCCGCGCAGCGAATTCCTCGTTGCCTTCAGCCGCATTGCCGGCCCGGACTGGTATTTCGTTTCGGTCAGCCACCTCGCCGAAATCAAGGCGACTGCGACCCGCTGGGGTTGGCGACTCTTCTTTTTTATTTTCGTGGTGTCGGTGGTCATAACCAGTCTGCGGGGGCTTCTGCGGCGCACGGAAATGGTCCGCGCCTTCCTCGAGCCACCCGTCGCAGCACCGACCACGCGCCGCTACACTGCGGCGCCGGCCCGTCCGGATTCGGGGGAAGAAGCGCCGGGTCCAAACGGCACGAAGAGCGTCATTGACCGGCCCGGGCCTCAGGACGACGCCTGACCCCGCGGCCTTGCACGGAATAATCACTGGCCAGCTCCGCGCTCACGGCGTATGAGGGCGCGCCTTTTCACGACAGGAATGACATCATGAGCGCGTCCCTCGACAAGCTGCGCAATATCGCCATCGTGGCGCACGTTGACCACGGCAAGACCACGCTGGTCGACCAGCTGCTGCAACAGTCCGGAACGCTGGGCGAGCGGGCCAATGTGTCCGAGCGCATGATGGATTCCAACGATCTGGAAAAAGAGCGCGGCATCACCATCCTGGCCAAGAATACCGCGGTCACCTGGGGTGACTGGAACATCAATATCGTTGACACGCCCGGCCACGCCGATTTCGGCGGCGAGGTGGAGCGCGTCCTGTCGATGGTTGATGGCGTCCTCCTGCTGGTCGATGCGGTCGACGGCCCGATGCCGCAGACCTCCTTCGTGACCAAGAAGGCGCTGGCCCGCGGCCTCAAGCCGATCGTCGTGATCAACAAGGCGGACCGCCCCTCGGCGCGCCCGGACTGGGTTGTCGACCAGACCTTCGATCTTTTCGACCGCCTCGGCGCCAATGAGGACCAGCTCGACTTTCCGGTCGTCTACGCCTCCGCCCTGCAAGGCTGGGCTGCCAATGAAGCTGGCGTGATCGGCACCGACATGCAGCCCCTGTTCGAAATGATTACGGCCCACACGCCGCGTCCGGATGTTGACCTGGACGGCCCGCTGCAGCTGCAGGTCTCGGCCCTGGATTACTCCTCCTTCACCGGTGTGATCGGCATTGGTCGCGTCGCCCGCGGCAAGGTCGCCCGCAATCAGCAGGTTGTTGTTGCCAAGGCGGATGGCCGCGAGGTGAAGGGCAAGGTCCAGCAGATCTTCGGCTTCCACGGTCTCGAGCGTGTCGAGCGCGAGAGCGCCCAGGCCGGCGACATCATCACCTTCACCGGCATCGACAATCTGAAAATCTCCGACACGCTGTGCGATCCCGAGAATGTCGAAGCGTTGCCGCTGCTCTCCGTCGACGAGCCGACCCTGTCAATGACCTTCCAGGTCAATGACAGCCCGTTTGCCGGTCGCGAGGGCAAGTATGTGACCTCGCGCAATCTCAAGGAACGCCTCGAGCGCGAGCTGATCCACAATGTGGCGCTGAAGGTCGAGCAGCAGGACAATCCGGACAAGTTCACGGTCTCCGGCCGTGGCGAGCTCCACCTGTCCATCCTGATCGAGACCATGCGCCGGGAAGGCTTCGAGCTGGCGGTTGGTCGTCCGCGCGTTGTCATCAAGGAAGTCGACGGCGTCCTGTGCGAGCCCTATGAGAGCCTCACCGTTGACCTCGAAGAGGCCGACCAGGGCGGCGTCATGGAAAAGCTCGGCCAGCGCAAGGCCGACATGAAGAATATGGTGCCGGACGGGCATGGCCGGGTGCGGATCGACTATGTCATCCCGACCCGCGGTCTGATCGGTTTCCGCTCGGAGTTCCTGACCCTGACCTCGGGCTCCGGTCTGATGTTCCACACCTTCGATCATTACGCCCCGAAGACGGGCGGCGAGATCGGCCAGCGTCACAACGGCGCCATGGTCTCGATGATTGACGGCAAGGTGTTGGGCTTTGCCCTGTTCAACCTGCAGGAACGCGGCAAGCTTTTCGTCGGCCACGCGGTCGAGGTCTATGAAGGCATGATCATCGGCGTCAATGCCCGCGATGACGACATGATCGTCAATCCGACCAAGGGCAAGAAGCTGACAAACATGCGCGCCTCGGGCACGGACGAAAACATCGTCCTGACCACGCCGATCAAGCTGACCCTGGAATACGCGCTGGAATTCATCAATGACGACGAACTCGTCGAAGTGACCCCCCAGACCATCCGCATCCGCAAGACCTTCCTGAAGGAACACGAACGCAAGAAAGCGTCGCGCTCCAAGGAGTAGGGGCGGGCGCTGCGAAGCGCCGCTATGAAGGCTCCGGCAGATCGAGCGGGAGTTTGATCTCCTTCATGATGCGGTCGGTTTCGGCGAGGATCTTGATGATTTTCTGGTAGTGCCGGATATCGTCAAAGCCGAGCGTGCGGCCCTTGCGGTCCTTCAGCCATTTCTGCGCCGGCTGGTAGCCGCCGATCGGAAAGCCCCAGGCAATTTCGGGCACATTCGTGAAGCGCTGGGATTTGTTGATCCAGACCTCGCCAACCCCGTCGCCCGTGGCTTCAAAGACCGGCTTTTCCACCACCGGATCGCCCTCGCCCAGGAAGGGATAGGGCGTCTCGCCCACCGCCGCATCCTCCATCAGATGCAGGCGGCGCAGCGCCTCGCCCTTTTCGCGTACCGCCCAGAACACGTCCGGCGAGGCGGGCCAGGGAATGCGCGGAAAATCGATCTTCAGGAATTCGGCAAAGGTCTCGCGATAGTCGGGGCTGTGCAGCACGCCGTAGATATAGTCGAAGACGGCGACCTCATCCGGTTCGCCAAACTCTGGATGGGTCGCGAGTTTGCGGAGTTGCGCATAGAGCTTGTCATCGAAATTGACGCGCCGAGTTTGGTCGAGTTCGTCTTCGGCGGGGTAGAGGTAGAGGGGAAAATTAGAATTGATGTCATATGCCCCAAACGCTTTGTGTCCCGCGATATGTTGAGTGCATAATCCCCCAACTCCATCTTTTGTTTGTGATGGCGCGCATAACACTAAATTTGAGTCTTGAGCTACGTGCCGCATTGTTTCCGCACGAGGGCGGCATTGAAATCCGCGAGAGGTTCCAGTATAGTAGGTCCATCTTATGTCAAGCGGCCTATATAGAACTCTTACTATATTTTTATATGAAAAATTTTCTTTTACATCTTTCTGTGCGGACAATACTTTCCAATCTTGAGCATCTTTTCCAAGATTGTACTTTGTCCGTGCTTCTTCGGTCGGAAGAGCGGCGAAATCCTGCACGCGCGCCCATAGATTGTCCCGATCCATGTCGATAGTCAGCTTGTCCCGAGCCGTTACGATGCCAACGGAATTCACCGGCATCAGCTCCTGCACGCCAAAACCCGCTTGATAGGTCTCCTGAAGCGCAAAGTCCCGCCGCACGAAGACATGCTGCGGGGCCGGGCTGTCGAGCGGGGCGAAGAGAGTTTCATCCAGTTTCGCGGCGTCGAGCGCCTCATATTTGTCTGCCCGCGCGCCCCACAGATCGCCTTGCATCACCTCCGCCAGCCCGTCGCCGCCCTTGCCTGTCTTGACCGCGATGATGATGGCGACGCCTTGCTGGATATCGAAGACATTCTTGTCCGGTCTGCCGTCGGGGCTGACCTCTTTCTTCTTGGCATTGCCGTGCAGGTCGAGAATCCAGATCCTGTCGAAATCCTTCATCAGGCGCCAGCGCATGCCCCGGAAGGTGGGATTGTCGAGATAGCCGTGATTGGTGATGAATCCGAGCACGCCTTCGCCATTCTTCTCGATCAGGTGCGAGGACATGCGGATGAATTTCACATAGAGGTCATTGATCCATTTGGGATTGCGCTCCTTGAGCTTTTCAATCCCGCCCGGCTCCTTCTTGTAATCATCCATCAGCTGGCCGAGCCAGCCTTCGGACACACCGCCTTCGCCCAGATAGGGCGGATTGCCGATCACACACATGATGGGCATATCGCGCTTGATCGTGTTGGCGCCCTTGGCCTCCCTGGAGAGCCATTGGGCAAAGGGCAGGGTCTGGTCGGCGGCTTCGCCTTCTTCCAGCGAATTGGTCAGATAGACCGAGAGGCGCGGGGGCGTTCCGGTCGGTTTGTAGCCCAGCTCGGTGAGGATCATGTCGAGCTTCATGTGGCACATGGCATAGCTCGCCATCAGCAGCTCGAAGCCGTGCAGGCGCGGGATCAGGTCGTCCTCGATATATTTTGACCACATGCCCGGGGCGACGCCCTGGATGCGCGGGGCAATCTGCTTGATCACCTCGGCCAGGAAGGTGCCGGTCCCGGTTGCCGGGTCGAGGATCTGGACGCGATGGACCTCGCGCTCCTCATAGGCCCGTCCGCCGCCGCGCTTGCGGATCTTGCCATCCTTGTTGGTGATGTGTTGTCCGGTGTCGAACTTCACCTTGACCCTGGAGGTGTCCGCCAGCCCGTCCGCGAGGCCGAATTCGGTCTTCAACACCTCGTCCACGGCGCGGACGATGAAGTTCACCACCGGCTCCGGCGTGTACCAGACCCCCCGCGCCTTGCGCTTGGCGGGATTATAGGCGGCGAGGAAGGTTTCATAGAAGTGCAGGAACGGGTCTTGCTGGCCGGTCAGCTTGCCGAAGTCCGCCATGATCGACTTGAGGTCGCAGGCGAGGAATATCTTCGCCAGCTCGTCGATGACCCAGGCGATGCGGTCATCCAGGTCCGGTCCGGCGATATAGCTGAACAGGCTGCGCAGGAAGGGGTTGGACTTCGGCAGCAATTCCAGCGCCTCGGTTCGGGAGAATGTGTCCAGCGTGTCATCGTGGAGACGGGCCGCAAACAGGCCGTAGGCAATGGTCTCCGCATAAAGATCGGCAAAGTCGGCGGGCTGGATGTCGTGGATCAGGTGTTCCCTGAAAGCCTCATACTGCTCGACCAGCGGCGTGTCGGCCTTGTCCTTGCGGTCAGCCAGGAGGGCCCGGCCCATGACGTCCTTGATGAGGGCGGCCTTGCCGGCCATCATTTCTGCCAGCTTTTTCGACGAATGGATGGTGCGCGGGCGCTCGGTGAAGAAGTCCCGCAGCAGGTGTTCGAGTTCGGCAAAGACCTCTTCACGCGGCTGCAGGTCGCCCATCAGGGCGTCGCCGATATTGACCAGCGCCCGACGCTCGCCCTCGAAGATGAACTCGAATTCCAGCCCGTTGGTGTAGAGCAGGTTCGGGAAGGCCTTGGTGTAGCGCGTCTTCTGCTCGATGGAATATCCCTTGAGCGTCGTCAGGCCGAGGCCGATATCCTTGGCCTCGCAATGCCCGACCGGGACGCCATCGCGCAGGAAGCTGAAGTCAGGGGCACCGACTTCCGTCCGGCGCGGCTCGTTGACGGCAGCGAGATCGTCCGGCGAGAGGGCGTCGAACAGCGTCTTCAAGGCCGGGCGGTAGCTGTGCTCGCTGGCTTCTCCGGTCTTGAAGACGGCCCGAATGTCATCAAAGAAATTCTGTACTGCTGACATCGGTTTCCCCTCAAGATTGTGTTTCACAAGGCCTAAGCTGACGCGATCTGTCTGCCAAGTCATGCCTGTGACGAAGCGGCGCCTCTTTTGATGGCAGACGCATGGCCGGGCCGGGGTTCAAGCGCCTTGTCATCCCCGTCGGATGTCCGGCGAAGGCCGGACGCAGGACAGGGACCTATGTCGTTGCCACCAGCGAGGTCCCTGACTTTCGCCCGGCCTTCACCGGGCGGAAACCTGCGCCCGCGTGGGCGGGTGGCAGGGATGACAAATTTGGAGCCTGCCCGGCTTCCGCGCTCTGCCCTCACGTCCCGACATAAAGCTTCCGCTTGCCGGCCTTGGCCTGTTTCTTCGCCTGCTTGAGCAGCTTGTGATATTCGTCGGGATCGCGGGCCCAGCCGTTGGGCTCCATGCCTTCGCCGAACTCGCCGTCGAGCATGCGGGCGATGTCGCGCAGGGTCTGCACCATGTCGAGGC
>NZ_CAMYLS010000035.1 GCF_947259345.1 uncultured Maricaulis sp.
CCCGGGCTGTCTCCACCCCGATTCCAATGCGCCAGGTAGATGGGGTCGGTCGTTTAGTGCCCCGCGACCTGATCGCACGCCCTGCCGGAGTGTCGGGCTGTCATCCCCGCACGCGGACAGGCTCCGCTCGCCTCCGGGCACAAGTGACTGAGCTCGCGCCTCCCGTCCCGAAAACCGAGGGCATTATCGCTTGCGGTGAAGGGGGGGGCGGATAAGTTTTGTGAAAATGCCCGCCCCACACACCGTCATCCCGGCGCAGGCCTGGACCCAGATCGCGACGCAAGCTGTTGCCAGGATTGGCGAAATCGAACCTGCGAAACTGGGTCCTGACTTTCGTCAGGATGACGGTTTGGGGGGAAGGCGTGTGGGATAAGTGCCTGGTTTTAAAATTCACCGTCATCCCCCGGCTTGTCCGGGGGACCACACCCATTCGCCAGACAACCGTGGCGAGGTCCCCCGGATGAGCGCTGCGCGCTCCCCGTGGGATGACGGAGTACAGGTGTTGATGGGAAAGACGCGCCTCGCGCGCAAACATCCATATACCGCTTGCCGGAGCGCTGTCGCGCTCGCTCAAGCATTGTCATCCCGGCCGAATGGCCTGCGAAGGCAGGCCGCAGAGCCGGGACCTATATGCTGATCCAGCTAGCTCACTGATCTCCGCCCGGCTCGGGGCCGGGCATGCGCCAGGGGTGACAAGCGGATGGGGGATATTCTCCCCTACCCGATCAACCTCACCCCGCTCGAGCCACCGCTCCCGCCACTCGTGCTGGTGATCCAGCCGCCACCCAGCACCCGGTCTTCATCGTCGGACGAGTAGAAGACGCAGGCCTGGCCGGGCGCGACGCCTTCCTCGCCCTTGGCGAGGACCACGCGGACATCCTCGCCGTCCACCGACAGGGCGGCGGGGACGGGCGGGCGGGTGGAGCGAACCTTGACGCGGATGGGGGCGCCATCGGCCATGGCATCCGAGCCGAGCCAGTTGATCTCCTTGAGGGCGATCGTGTCGACTTCCAGCGCTTCGCGCGGGCCGACAATGACCTGAGCCGCCTCGGCATCGATCCGCACGACATAGAGCGGATCACCAACAGCGATCTTGAGGCCGCGGCGCTGACCGACGGTATAGCGGATCACGCCGTCATGCCTTCCGAGAACGCGGCCATCGACATGCACGATCTCGCCCGGCTTGGAGGCACCGGGGCGGACCTTCTCGACAATGTCGACATAGCGGCCATTGGGCACGAAACAGATGTCCTGGCTGTCCGGCTTGTCAGCGACGATGAGGCCGAAGGCCTCGGCGAGTTCACGCGTCTGGTCCTTGTTGAGATGGCCCAGCGGAAAGCGCAGGAAGTCGAGCTGGTCATGCGTGGTCGCGAACAGGAAATAGGACTGGTCCTTGCCGGCATCGGCGGCGCGGCGCAGCTCCGCCCCGTTCTCGCCCGTGACACGCTGGATGTAATGCCCGGTCGCCATGCACACGGCGCCGAGCTGGCGGGCCGTGGTCAAAAGGTCGGCAAACTTGACGGTCTGGTTGCAGCGCACGCAGGGAATGGGCGTGAAACCGGCCAGATAAGTGTCGGCAAATTCCTCGATCACCGCTTCGCGGAAGCGGCTCTCATAATCGAGCACATAGTGGGGAAAGCCGCAGGCCTCGGCGACGCGCTTGGCGTCGTAAATATCCTGACCGGCGCAGCAGGCCCCCTTCTTGGCCATGGCCGCGCCATGGTCATAAAGTTGCAGCGTCACACCGACGACATCATAGCCGAGATGGTGCAGCAGGGCCGCGGTCACCGAACTGTCGACACCGCCGGACATGGCCACCACGACGCGATGGTCGCCGGGATTGCCGCCCAGTCCCAGCGGATCGCCGGACAGGCCCAAACGGGAAATGAGAGCATCGGCCTGCGCACGGGCGCGGCCGGTATCAAGGGTCGTCATCTTTCGCCTCCAGCGGGGTCAAGGCCCGCAGCAAACGGTTGTTGGAGGCGGCTCTATACGCCTAAATGCCCACAGACCCAAGAGGCGGCGCTATTCCCGCCAGAACGGCATGTATCCGTTAGCGGGGGAGATATTGCGGCTGAGCTGGCGGCCACCGAGGGCCAGGCCCAGCAAGGCAAAGACGGGTGCCAGCGCCAGCGCAGCCATGAGCGCCGCATCGATCTGCCAGGTCGCCAGCCAGACAATCCCGCCACCGATAAAGGCACCGAGCAGGGCAAGCGATAGCGCGAAAATCAAGCGGGTGAGCATGGCAGCCTCGTCAACAGTCAGGCCAGATTAGGCCGGATCCGTCGCGCGAACTAGCGGGACTGGGGTGCCTGAGCGTCCCCTCCCCTATCTCAGATAGGGCAGCAGCGAGACCTGGCTGAGCGAGGAGAAGGTCTTGGCCGAGACATCCAGCGCAGTCTGGGCCTGCTGGAAACGGGTGGCGGCTTCCGCCATGTCGACATCTTCCAGATCCGACAGCATTTTCTGGAGGAAGGTCTGGCGGTCGGCATGGGAGTTTTTCAGCGTTTCCACATTGGCTTGTGCGGCACCATTTTCGCCGATCTTGGTATACATGTTGTCGAGCGCCGTGATGACATTCTGAATCTCGCCATTGAGGAAGGTTTCCTGCGGCCCGGTCAGCGGCTGGGCGAAGGGCCCGTTGGCGCCGGCATTGAAATCGGCAATCCGCTTGAAGCTGTCAAAGACCTCGCCGCCGACATCGCTGGCCAGCATGCCGGTCTCCATGGTCAGATTCTGGTCGAGCTGGACCTGCGGGCGCCGGTCATTATTGACGAAGGCCTCGCTGGCCGTACCCATGGCGACCAGATCGTTGATGTCATTGGTCTGGACCGGCGGCACGTCGGTGCGGGTCCCGCCGAAGACATAGGTCCCGGCGTGCTGCATGTTGAGCGCGTTGGAGACCTTGTAGAAGGCCTCGCGCACCTGGAGCATGGTGTAGTCGCCGTCCTTCGAGGTCACGGCGAGACGCAGATCGGTGATAGCGTCCGCCATCTGGCCCATGGCGATGTCCTGGGTCTCGAGACGCGCCTCGGTGCGCACCGCCGCCTGTTCGAAGGCTTCGGCCCGTTGTAGCGCCGAGCGGGTCGCCGACAGGGTCTCGGCCTGATGCCCGACACCCTTGAGGTCGGTCGCAAGCTTGCCGGTGGTCAGCTGCTTTTGCGCGTCGAAGAGCGACTTCTGGGCCTTCATCAGGTCCAGCAGCGCATTCTGGTTCGCGGCGAAGGTGGAAACACGGGTCATGGCGCAAAAACCTCCTAGACGATGCCCATCAGGGTATCGGTCATTTCCTTGGCCGCCTGCAGCATGCGCGCGGCGGCATTATAGGACTGCTGGTACAGCGTCATCGCTGCCAATTCCTCGTCGAGGCTGACGCCTTCGACATCGGCCCGTTTCTGGGCCGCCGTGGCCTGCAGCGTCGCCGCCGAGGCGGCCTCGCTCTCGGCGCGGGCTGCACGCGAACCGACCGTGCCCGCGATACGGGCCGTGTAATCGCCCAAGCTGGCCGTCGAGGCCGCGAGCGAACCCGCCGCATTGAAGCTGCGCGGGGCCGAGAGGGCGGCCTGCAGGCCGGTGCCGCCGCGGTTATCACCGGCGGCCAGCACGAAATCGCCCACCACGGTGGCGGCATCAAGGTCCAGCTTGCCGAGCGCCAAGCGGGCGGAGTCGGCGCGGATGGCCGTGTCGACCGAGAAGGCCTCCGAACGGGCCGCCTTGGCTTCCAGCCCGACCCCGAAGAGTTTCGAGAAGGCCACGCCCGTCGTACCGCGCGAGGTGTCGTCGCCCGTCAGGGAGAGCTCATAGCCCTCATAACCGGCATTGGCCGTGTAGGAGAGCTTGCCATTGCCATCGAGGGAGAAGGTGACATAGCGCCCCATCCCGGTCGTGGTGTCATTGAGCGCAGTGACAATGTCATCGACGGTTTCACCCGTGACCATGGGGATGGTGTAGGTGCCAGCCGTCTTGCCCTCGATCGTGTCCATCCGGAATTCGAGCGAGGTTCCGGTGGCGAACTGGTGGACATCCGTGGCTGAGAGGCCCGTCTCGAAGAAGCCCGGTGAATCGGAGCGGACGAGGTCGTTCAGTCCGAAGAAGTGGGACAGGCCGCGACCACCGCGATCAGACGGCGTGGTCTCATCCTGCAGGAAAGCAACGCCGTTATTGGCCGCATTCGCCGAGACACTCAGCGTGCCATCGGTGAAGTTCGCCGAACCGACACCGGCCAGGGCGGTATTCAGTGCCGTGGCGAGATCACCGATCGTACCGCCAAAACCAACCGCCGCGCCGCCATCCACGGAATAGGTACCGGCATCGAAATCGACATCGACCCGGCGCACCAGAACGCCGGTATTGTCGGCCACGGCGAGCGTGGTCGCGCCGGTGAAGTTGTGGGCATCGGCAGCAGCAAGTCCGGTATTGCGACCGGTCAGGCTCTGCGGCGCTGGATAGGAGGCCGCGTCATTATGGGCAGCGTTCAGCGCATCAGCCGCTCCGGAGGCCATTTCGGCCAGCTCTTCCGCCACATCCGGGAGCGTCTTGTCGCGCAGGTCGAGCAAGGCGCGCAGCTCACCCGAGGCGATATGGCTGTCGAGCTCCTGCGGGTTCCCGCCATTGGGCGATTCCGCGTAGATCTTGCCGTATTCCACACCATAGGAACCCGTGCCGGCGACCTTGTAGGTCAGATTGGCCGGATAATTGTCGAGCAGAAGCACGCCGTCTGTCGTGCGAAGCACGACGCGTCCATCGCCCTGGAAATCGGCGCGAATATCCATGTATCCCGACATTTCGTCGAGCAGTTCGGAAATCCGGTTTTCAGCGCCCGATGAATCGCCGCCGCCAGCGGCCAGCGCCTGGACATTCGAGTTCAGCTCATAGATTTCGCGCAGGATTTCATTGGAACGCTGGAGTGTTGCGTTGATCTTGGCATCGGCCTCCTGGCGCTGGGCGCGAATTTCGCCGGACAGGCGCTGGGCTTCGGTGAAGAAGCTGTCCAGGTCCGCCGCCGCCGACAGGCGCGCGACCGACAGAGTCGGGTCGACACTGGCCTGCGACAGGCCGGTGAAGGCCGAGTTCAGGCGGGAAAAGATCGAGCCGCTATCGTCGAGATTGCCGAACTGGCTTTGCAATCGATCAAGCGTGCCGGCCCGGACCTCGGTCATGCCGGCTTCGGAGATCGAGCGCAGCGAAGTCAGCTGGAGATGGCGGTCGACAATGCGGACGATACCATTGACCTGCACGCCCATTGCGACGCCGCCGACATTGCGCGCTTCGAAACTGGCGATCGTCCGCGCATAGCCGGGCGTGTTGACATTGGCGACGTTGTTGGATGACGCGCGCAATCCGGCCTGGCTGGCCTGAAGCCCCGAGAGGGCGTTACCGAGAATACCACTCAACGACATGGCTGGCTCCCTGCGCAGTCGGCAAGAAGGTTGCGGTTGCGGCGATATCTGCCGTCAAAGCGGCAAGCATTGCCCAGCGGGGCGGTCAGCCCGAAGGGCGCCTCCACTGGGTTTGACTTGCCGTAACCGTTTGCCTTCATTTGCTTTTTCATGCGCTTTCCGAATTCCTGGCCCGACAGAGATGGCCGGGGCCTGTCTTAACCATCGCAAGCGCTGGGCCAATCGCTCGGCCACCGCGCGTGAGCCCGGCCGCGTCCTGCCAGAGAGGCTCGCGCGCGCCCGGGCTCACGCGCGGTAATACGGACAGGGTCGCCTCGCCGGCGCACCCGGCAGCCCGGGCCGGACAACCCGGCAAATTGCGCCCACCGGCGGGCAGACCTGACCGGCCTTTCCTGCCCACCCCGAGGTGTTACCGCGAAATTAATGCATAAATTCAGATTGTTAGATCAATTCCAGTCTGGCACACCGCTTGCGATCATGGCGATGAGACGAGGCGTGAAGTGCGCCTTGAGACACGCGAAGAGCGACAATGACTCTGGACCTGACCACGTCGAACCTGTTCTCCAATCCTGCGGGATCCGGCAGCGCCACTGCGCAGCCCGGATCCAGCGAGACCGGAACGAGTCAGGGGGTCGCATCGGTCGAGGCCGGCGCCTCACCCTTCGCGCTGATGGTCAATGCCAACCAGGCCCAGGGCGGCGCAGCACCTGCCGCTCGCCCGGCAGGCGCAACACCTGCGCAGGGCGCCGTGACACCCGGAACGTCCGCTGCCGCTCCGGCCGCGCCGGTCCGCGAAGCTGCCCTCACCTCCACATCACCGCTGGCCATGGACGCCACCGCGCCCGTCGTCATGCCCGGGGCGCCCAGCGGCGAAACCGAGCTCGGTGATGATCTGGTTATTCCCGTCACGCCCGTGGCACCGGTAGCCCCGGCTGCCACCAAGCCCGCCCGCCCGGTCCAGAACGTCCTCGACACGGCCGATCCGTCGACCAATTCCACTACTGGCAGCACAGTCATTGGCGACACACTGACAGCGGCAACAGGGACGCCGGCTAAACCAACTCTGGCTGAACCAACTCCGGCCGCAGGCGTCAACGCCGCGCCGGTGACGCCTGCGGCGTCCGATACCGGACCAGCCCAAGCATCAACGCCACAGCTGACACCTCAGCTCGCCACCGCCGATGGCACCGCGGCGCCCGTCAGCACGCCGGGCAATACCAAGACCGTCGCGGCCGACAAGCCCGCTTCCGAGATCATCCTGCCCAAGCCTGGAATGGCCGGTCAGCCCCAGGGGCAGCCCGTTGCCGCTCAACAGGCTCCCGCCGCCAATGGCCAGGCGACAATAGCCGAACCCGCAGGGGTCCAGCCCCCTGTGACCCAGACATCTGCGCCCCAGGCTCAAGGCGTCAGCACGCTGACGGCAGCGACCACCACGACCTCGCCTCAGGCGGTCACGGGCGACACCGTCGCCAATCCCCGGTCCGGCGCAGCCACCGCCACGCCAGCGGCGGCCAGCGCGGTCAATCTCGCTGCTCCGAAATCCGGCGAGCCTCGCCTCGACACAACCAAGACAGCGGCCGGAAAGGCGAATGCCAGCCCCGCAGCCTCCGTTACGGCCGCTGCCAGCAAGGGCGCTGCGCCGACGCCGCCCGCCCAGACAGGTCAGGCCCCGACCCCCACCACGGACGGGACGGCCGCCGAGCCGCTGCGTCAGCGCGGCCAGGCCGAGGCTGCCATCCAGACCGCCAGCAGCCTGGCAGCCCGCCCCAATGGACAGGGCGCCAACGCGTCGAATGGCCAGGCCGGAAACTCGGCACAGGCCAGCACAGGCTCGCCCGGTGGAACAATGTCGGCTGCTGGGACCCAAGCCGCCGGGACGCCAGCATCTGATCCAGCCGCCGCATTGGCGGCCGACAGGAATGCGCCAGTTCCGGCCGCCCAGAGCGGTGCGCCGATCACACCCCTCACCGGCGCCATGGGCGAAGGCCAGGCCCAGGCAGCGACCATGGCCGACAGCGCCCAGGCCGATGCGGCCTTGCAGGCGGAAACCGATTTCAACCTGTCACGCGCCGACGGCCGCCTGGCCGCCGACAAATCCGGCAGCCATTTGCCGCGCTTTACCCCGCACAGCGCCACCCAGCTGGCCGGTCAGATCACCAAACAGGTCTCGAACGGCAATCGTGTCTTTGATATCCGCCTCGACCCGGCCGAACTGGGCAAGGTCGATGTCCGCATCGAGTTGCGCGCCGACAATCGCGTCCATGCGGTCCTGACCGTCGAGCGCCCCGAAACGCTGAACGAGCTGCAACGTTCAGCCCGCGACCTCGAGCGCGCCCTGGCAGACGCGGGGCTTGAGCTTGGCGAGGACGGGCTGAGCTTCCAGATGAATGATGGCCAGAACCCGGCTGACGAGGACACTCGCAGCCAGGGCGAGGCCCTTCCGATTTTCACCCAGACCACCGAAATGGCGCAGCGCGCCGAGGATGAACTCGCATCCCGTCCGCGCTCTGCCTACGGCTTCCTGCTGTCAGGACGCTCCGGCGTCGATATGCAGGTCTAGGAGTAACGCATGGTAGACGCAGTATCCGGTCTCGGCGCCAGCAGTCCCGCCCTCGCGAATTCGCAGACGGGCCTCGCCGACAATTTCGAGATGTTCCTGACCCTGCTCACCGAGCAGATGAAGAACCAGGACCCGCTCAATCCGCTGGACTCGACCCAGTTCGTGAACCAGCTGGTCGATTTCTCGAGCGTCGAGCAGCAGATCGCCCAGAACCAGAATCTGGAAAATCTCCTGCTGCTCCAGTCGGCCGCGGCCCAGAGTTCCTCGGTCGGTTATATCGGCCGCGTTGCGACGGCGGTCACGCCCCAGGCCGAATTGGCCAATGGCGAGGCGAGCTGGGAATACACACTGCCGAGCGAGGCCACGACCTCCTCCATCATTATTCGCGATGCCGAAGACCGCATCGTGGCCCGTTCTGACGGCGAGACCACCGCCGGCACGCACGACTTCGCCTGGGATGGCCTGGGCGATGGCGGCAATGCACTGGAAGATGGCGTCTATACGCTGGAAGTCATCGCCCAGAACGCGGACGGCGACAATATCGACGTCAATATCCAGGCCGCTGCCCGTGTCACGGGCGTCGACCTGTCCGGTTCCGAAGTCATTGTGGAGATGGGCGGCATTCGTGTCCCGCTCTCCTCCGTGATGAGTATCAAGGAAGACAGCACAGTCTGATTGCCAGGCCGCCGGCCTGATCCGGACCGCCAGAAGGGCGATCCGGCCAACCTGACCAGCAGAAAGCTCCGTTAAAACAACCAAAACGCCAGGAGCATGCATAATGAGCATCAATTCAGCGCTTTTGGCCGGCGCATCCGGCCTGATCTCGAACTCGAACGCCCTCGCCTCGATTTCGGACAATATCGCCAACGTCAACACGGTCGGCTACAAGCGCGCCAACGCCGTCTTCACCCCGCTCTATGACAGTGACAGCTCCACCAAGGGCTATTCGGCAGCGGGCGTCCGGTCGGTCGCGCGCCTCTCCATCGGCGAGAGCGGCCTCCTGACCGCCGGCTCCTCACCGACGGACCTGGCCATCTCGGGTCGTGGCTTTTTCGTGGTTCGCGATGACGCCACCCCGAACTCCTCCGACCCGGTCTCCTTTACCCGCGCCGGCCGCTTTACGCCGGACACCACCGGCTATCTGCGCAATGATGCCGGCAAGTATCTCGCCGGCTGGCCGGTTGCGGCTGACGGGACTGTCCCGCAGAACCCGTCTGACCTCAACGCCCTGGAAACCATCAACCTGTCTTCCATTGGTGGTGCGGCCGAAGCCACGACGACGATGGGCATCAACGCCAATCTGCAGCAAAGTCAGGCCATCTCCGCTGACGAAGCGACCTACGACCCGACCGTTGCCGGGACCAACATGGCGTCCGGAGCGGTCACGCCCGATTTCCAGCGCTCCATCCCCTTCTATGACAGTGTCGGTGGTGTGCGTACCCTGACCATCTCCATGCTCAAGAGCTCGACGCCGAACCAGTGGCACGCCGAAGTGCACATGGTCCCGGCCGCCGACATCGCCACTGGCGCCAATCTGATCGATGGTCAAATGATGACGGGCACAGTGGCCTTCGACGCCCAGGGGCGCATTGACAGCGCCAATACGACGCTGCCGACCCAGCTCGACTTCCTGTCCTCCACCAACGTCGCCGCACTCGGTGCGAACGAATTCCAGTGGGCGGCCGCAACCGGCGTGGATGCACAATCGATCACCCTGGATTTCGGCGACCCCAACGCACCGGGCGGCTTCACACAGTATGACAGCCCGTCCGCCCTGCTCTCGACCAATGTGAACGGCTCGGCCTTCGGTAACTTCTCCAGCGTCGACGTCGATGATGACGGTTTCGTCTTCGCCAAGTTCACCAATGGCATCGTCCGCAAGATCTACCAGATCCCGGTCGCGACCTTCACCAATCCGGACGGTCTGGAAGCCCAGTCGGGCGGTACCTTCACGGTGACGCCGGAATCGGGTGCCTACACGCTCAACCCGCCGGGCCTGGGCTCCTCCGGCTCGATTGCCGCCTCGACCCTGGAAAGCTCCAATGTCGATCTGGCCAATGAGTTCACCAGCCTGATCACCACGCAGCGGGCCTATTCCGCTTCCTCGAAGATCATCACCACCGCTGATGAGATGCTCGACGAAGCCATCCGTATGAAGCGCTAACCATCACCCAACCGCTTCTGGACTATGGGCCTCGCCATTCGGCGGGGCCCATTTTTTTGGGCCGGGCCAGGCATTGGGTCCATCCCCGGTCGATAATATATGACCGCGCCATGACCCGGTTCCGAACATTTAGAGCCGGATTTTAGCGACACGGTTAAATGTAAATTTACCCAGTGGTTTAGGGCGATGTTAAAGGGCGGCGTGTAGGTTGATCCTACAAACAAGAAACGGGGATCGGACATGCAGCCGCGCCTTAAAAAAGAAAATTATGTCATTGGACCGGATGGTAGCCCGCTTACGATTGGCGATTTGCCCAATCCGAGCACCCAGCGTTGGGTGGTTCGGAGGAAGGCAGAAGTCGTCGCAGCAGTGCGGGGCGGTCTTCTCTCTCTCGAGGAAGCGTGCGAGCGCTACTCCCTGACCGTGGAGGAATTCCTCGGTTGGCAACGCTCGATCGATCGGCACGGCCTGGCCGGTCTTCGCACCACACGCATCCAGCAATACCGCTCGTAAGCTCCCCTTACTAGCGCACGATGGACGGCGACCGCGCCCCCTCGGTCGCCGTTCGCCTGTGTTTGCGAGTGATTTGATCGATTGCTGCGAAAAGATTGCGTGCCCTGATTGGTTAATCGGGCACCAGTCATCACGTATGCAAGCGTATTAAACCCTCGTTTACCGACCCGGTAGGAAAATTCTGCCCAGTGCTTCGCTGATGAGGCGCACGCAATGAGGCAGGGATTTCCACGTGAACGCGCTTTTCGAACAGTTCAGGGCATTTGGCGCCGGACGGCTGACCGCGATCTTCGGCCTGGCCGCAGGCGTGGCCGTCGCACTCGTGTATTTTTCCGGCGCGATGGGTGGTGCCAGCCAGTCCCTGCTCTATTCCGGGCTCGACCCGGCCGACGCCGCTGCCACCTCGCAGCTGCTCGACCAGGCAAACATCCCCTATGAAATCCGCGAAGGCGGCACAGCGATCTATGTCGATCGCGACCAGGTCGATGAAGCGCGCGTGCGCGTCGCCTCCAATGGTCCGCTGAGCGGCGCCTCGGTCGGTTATGAAATCTTCGACCGTCAGGACAGTTTCGGCCAAACCAGCTTTGTCCAGAACATCAATGCCAAGCGCGCCATGGAAGGCGAGCTGGCCCGCACGATCCAATCGCTGAATTATGTCAGCTCGGCCCGCGTCCATCTCAACCTGCCCGAACGCCGCCTTTTCGCCCGCGACCAGCAGTCTCCGACGGCTGCCGTCACCATCGCCACCAATGGCCGCCTGAACTCCGAGCAGGTCCGTGTGATCCGCAATATCGTCGCCTCCAGTGCCGGCATCGAGCCGACCGGGGTTTCGATTGCCGATGATCGCGGTCGCCAACTGGCCAGCGGCGGCGACGGCCAATCGTCCAGCTCCATCCTGATGGATGAGCGTCGCGGCGAAATCGAAGCGCAGATGCGCCAGAACATCCTCGACATTGTCGAGGGTGTCGTCGGCCCGGGCGCAGCCCGCGTCCAGGTCACCGCCGAACTCGACCGCCAGTCGATCACGCAGAGCTCGGAGACCTATGATCCGAATGGCCAGGTCGTGCGCTCGCGCGAGCGTGGCGAAGACCTGTCCAACGACCAGGACGGCGCCAACGAGAACCGTGTCTCGGCCTCCGAAAACCTGCCCGATGGCGGCGAAGGTGCCGAAGCCGACGGCCCGAGCAGCCGCTCCAGCCGCGAAAGCACCAGCGAGCGCGTCAATTACGAAATCTCCTCCACCACCCGGACCGAAGTGATCGAGGCCGGCGCCATTGATCGCCTGTCTGTCGCCGTGGTCGTTGATGGCGTGCTGGAAACGGCTGAAGACGGCACGATTACCTGGCGCGAGCGTCCGCAAGCGGAAATCGATCGCATCGAGGCTCTGGTTCAAGCCGCCATGGGTTATGTGAACGACCCTGAGGGCCGCCAGGACATGCTGACGGTCAGCCAGATCGAATTCGCCCGCACCGATCCGCTGCTGGGCACGGCCGCCACCAGCGGCATGTCCCTGTCCAAGAATGATCTGATGCGGGCCGCCGAGATCGGCGTGATGTTCATCACCGCCCTGCTCATCATCTTCCTGGTCGCCCGGCCCCTGGTCAAAGGCGCGAGCGGCGTCGCCATGCCGCAAGGCCTGGCCCTGGCCGGTGCCGGCGCCGATGGTGCTGTCAGCGGCGCGCCGGCTCC
>NZ_CAMYLS010000036.1 GCF_947259345.1 uncultured Maricaulis sp.
CGCCACCACCGCCGGGCCCGCCATGGCGGTCAGCGCCGTGATGGCGGCCACCGGGGCCCTGGGCCTGGGCGACGGCGCCGGCCAGCATCAAACAGGTCGAACCCATCAATACAATCAATCGGGAAGTCTTCATGACATCATCCTTGTCGTTCAAAGCCTCGCTGTGAGTAGAACGACCGGGCGACCCCAATCCGTCGCGGCATACTTACATTTTTCCGATGCGACGCTCGAAGACCCGACGCACCTCGGCCATGCGGGTATCGAGTGCGGCTTCCAGCGCCTCGATCTTCCGACATCCACCCAGCTCGGCCAGGCGCGTGGCAAAGCCGGTACTGGCCTGGGCCGGGTCAAAACCGGAACCATGGGCGCAACGGATCATCTGCAACACGCCCAGTTCCAGTTGAAGCGTCTCGGTCAGCAGCTTGACCTCGCCCGCGGGCAGGATGCCTGCCGCGCCAAGCGCGGCCAGTGCTTCGCTGGTCGAGGCCCGCAACACATCCTGCTTGCCGGCATGAATGAGTTGCAGCGTCTGGGCGATAAACTCGATGTCCTGCAACCCGCCGGGCCGCGCCTTGAGGTCCCAGGCCGATTTCGGCGGCTTGGCTTCGGCCAGCTTGCGCCGCATCGCCAAGGCGTCATCCTTCACCCCCCTGGCATCGCGGGGTCGTTTCAGCGCGCGATCAAACGAGACCTCCACCCTGCGCGCGAGCGAGCCGTCGCCGGCAATGATCCGCGCCCGGGTCAGCGCCATCATCTCCCACGTCCAGGCTTCATGCGGATAATAACTGTCAAAGCGCGACAGCGAGACCGCGACCGGCCCGGCCTTGCCGGAGGGGCGCAATTGCATGTCGACCGAATAGAGTTCGCCCTCTTCGGTCGGCGCCGAAACGGCGCTGATCAGGCGCGTGGCGAAGCGGCCGAACCAGGATGCCGCCGTCTCGTCCCCCTCATAGATGATCATGATGTCGAGATCGCTGTCAGCGGCCAGCTCGCGGCCGCCCAGCTTGCCCATCCCCAGAATGACACCCTCGCCCGGCATGGCGCCAAAGCGCCGCTCGGTCTCATCCTGGGCGGAACGCGCCATCGCGGCCAGACTGGCATCGGCCATGGCCGAGAAAGCGGCGCCCGCAGTCTGGGCCGAAGCCGTGCCCTTGAGGATTTGCGTCCCGATGCGGAAGCGCTCCTCGCGGACCCGTCGACGCGCCGTGTTCAATTCCGACTCATAATCGCCGGCGCGGCTCAGCGCCTCACTGAGCATGGTCCGGAAACTGTCCGGCGCGTCCTGTTCCAGCGGTACCGAGAAGCGGTCATCCAGCATGGCATCGAGCAGGGCCGGTCGGCGGGCCAGGTCCGCCGCCAGACGCGGAGCCAGGGTGAGAATGCCGATCAGGTCGGTCGCCAGGCCCGGCTCATTGGACAAGAGCGAGAGCGGCTGCACGCCCATGGGCAGGTTTTCGAAGAATGCGGCAAAGCGGGTCATTGCCGCGTCGGGCTCTCCGGTCGCCGCCATGCGGTCGACCAGTTGCGGCGCGATACGGGCAAACAGGGTGCGGGCCCGGGTCGAGCGGACCGCCCGCACGCGTCCGGCAGCCCAGCCATTGAGCGTCGCCCAGACCGAGGCCGGCTGCGAAAAGCCCAGCGTCTCCAGCGTCGTGATGGTGTCCGGCGTCGGCTCCACCCCGGTGAGGATGAGTGAGCCAGCCTCCGATGCCAGCGCCTCATCATTTTCAAACTGATCGGAAAAATGCCCGTGCACGCGCTGAAGGCAGGCCTCCACGGCCGCTTCGAAATCGACGCACGCGGCAAAGCCGGACAGGGCAGCCAGGTCCGCCCGGGCGTCCGGGTCAATCGGCACGGTCTGGCTGGGTTCATCCTGGCGCATCTGGACGCGATGCTCCCAGCTGCGCAGGGCAAGATAGTCAGTTTTCAGAGCCTCTGCCGCATCGGCTTCAAGCGCGCCGACATCGCTCAACGCAACCAGAGCGGCCAGCGTCGCCGGAGTGCGCACGCGCTGATCCCGGCCGCCGAAAACGAGTTGCGGAATCTGGGCGCAGAACTCGATCTCGCGAATGCCGCCGCGGCCCAGTTTGAGATCATGACCGGCAGGCCGGATCTCGGCGCGGCGTCCCACGGTCTGGATTTGCCGGGCCAGGCCGCGGATATCATCGATCGCGGCATAGTCCAGCGAGCGCCGCCAGATGAAGGGCTGCATCTGCGCCAGAAAGTCCGCCGCCGCCACACGATCGCCGGCGCTGGCACGGGCCTTGATCCAGGCGGCGCGCTCCCAGGTCTGGCCGAGGCTTTCATAATAATGCAGCGCCGCATCGGTGGAGATGATGACCGGGGTCGCGCCGGGGTCGGGGCGCAGGCGCAGGTCGACGCGGAAGACATAGCCGTCCGCCGTGACATCCTGCAGCGACTTCACGACAGCCTGGATCAGGCGCGGCAAGCGCTTGCGCGGCTCCTCGCTCTCGGGCAGCGACAGAGCCTCGGCGTCATAGACCGCGACCAGATCAATGTCCGAGGAATAATTGAGATCACCCGTGCCCATCTTGCCCAGGGCGAGGATGATCACGCCTGGCAGGGGATTGTCCGGGTCCGTCACCGCATGCGCCCGGCCCTGCTCCGCCTGGAAGCGAACATGGGCGTGCAAGGCCGCCTGCAGGGCCGCATCCGCCAGCTCGGTCATGGCCCGCGTCACTGCGCGCACATCCCAGACTCCGGCCAGATCGGCCAGGGCGGTGACCAGATGGGCGTCGGATTTGGCCTGGCGGAGCGCGGTATCGAGCGCCGCGATATCGGGCGCCCCGGCCCCGGCGATGCGCAGATTGTCGATGGCCATGGCCATCAACCGATCCGGCGTCTCGCTGGCGCAGGCCATCAGCGTGTCCGGTCGGCGTTGGGCCAGTCGCGCGAGATAGGGCGCAGCGGTGAAGACCGTATCCAGAAAGCCGGCAACCGGCGCGATGGCCGCTTGCACGGTGTCCGGCAAGGCGGCCAGCACATGCCCCGCCTTGCCCGGCGCACGACCGGGCAGCGGCGCCAGGCCGGCGGGCAGTGTCGGAGTGAGCTCAGGAACCGTCTGCGTCATGGCGCGCAGGGTGGCGCGATCCGGGCCGGAGGTGAAGTCGCTGCAGCGCAAAAAAGCGCGCGGCGGCTAGGCCTTGTCAGATGGTGCCTTGGGGAAGCAGAGCGAGGCGCGCAGGCCGGCGCCATGTCCGTCCGCCACAACGCCCGGCCCCTCGCCCAGCTCGAAACGGCCATTATGGACATCGACGATCGCCTGCACGAGCGACAGGCCAAGCCCGGAGCCCGGCTTGGTGCGCGAATTGTCCAGCCGCACGAAGCGCTGGGTGACGCGCTCGCGATCCGTGTCCGGAATACCCGGACCGGTATCGGTGACGGAGAATTCGATCATCCCCTCGCCGGTCTCGCGCAGGCGCAACGTGACGGCACCGCCGGAGGGCGTGTATTTCACCGCATTGTCGAGGATGTTGGCGAGCGCCTGGGACAGAAGACCCCGATCCCCGAGCAGGGTCAGACCCGACTGGATCTCGCTGTTGAAGGACAGGCCGTCATCCTCGCAAACCGGCTCGTAAAGCTCGGCCAGGTCACCGGCGATGTCGGCCGGGTCGAGACGCTGGATCGTGGCCCGGCTCTCCCCTGCCTCGAGACGCGACAGGGACAGGATGGCGTTGAAGATGCCCAACAGCTCGTCAGTATCGGCGACGGCCCGCTCGAGCGCTTGCTCACGCGAGGCGCGGTCGCCATCCTCGCGCAGGGCTTCATCGAGCCGGTTGCGCATGCGTGTCAACGGGGTGCGCAGATCATGGGCAATACTGTCGCCGGTATGGCGCATGCGGTGCATCAGCGCCTCGACCCGGTCGAGCATGTTGTTGAAATTCTCGGACAACTCGTCCAGCTCGTCACCGGTGAAATTGCGCGGCGCCCGTGGTTGGAGATCACCTGCCTTCACGCGCCGGGCGACCGTATTGATGCGATCAAGGCGGCGCACGAAGCGGCGGCTGACGAAAATCCCCGCGGCTACACCCAGCGCAAGGGCCAGAGCCGAGGCGGCCAGGATGGTGTTGAGCATGCGCGAGACGAGCCGCGTCTCTTCATCGACATCCAGACCGACATAGAGCCGGTAGCCCGATGGCAGATCGATAATGCGACCGCGCGCCGTGCGGTCATCCTTGCCGTCATCGACCTCATTGCCACTCTCCCCGGCCGCCGGGCGGCGGTAAGTGAACTGGACGCGCCCCTCATCATCGGGCTGGACGTCCGGCAGATAGGTCAGATTGCCTGACAGGCTGCGCCCGGAGGGGTGGACCAGCAAATACAGATAATCGGCGCCGCCACCGACCGTGCGTTCAAGGATATAGCGATTGACGGTGCGGATGCCGCCGGCCTGGAAACTGGCATCCAGCTCGGCGACTTCCTCATTGATGGCCGCATCGGCCCGGCGCAACACCATGCCCGCCGAGGCGGCATAGACGAAGCCCAGCGTAACGAAACTCGCCAAGGCGAACAGGGCCGCCGACAGAAGTGTCTGCCGGAAGGCCGTTGTTCTGAGAAAGGCCGCCCCTCGCGCCTGCATGCCGGATCAGGCCTGCAGGCGGTAGCCGGCTCCGCGCACGGTGTGCAGAAGCGAGCGCGGGAAGGGTTTGTCGATCTTCGAGCGCAGACGCGAAATGTGCACATCAATGACATTGGTCTGGGGGTCGAAATGGTAGTCCCAGACCTTCTCCAGCAACATGGTGCGAGTCACAACCTGGCCGGAATGCTTCATGAGGAATTCCAGCAGGCGGAATTCGCGCGGCTGGAGGAGGATTTCCTCGCCCTCGCGCACCACGGTGCGGGCCAGAAGGTCCATTTCCAGATCGCCGACCACCAGCTTGGTGCGGACCGTGTCCGGGTCGCGGCGGCGGGCCAGGGCTTCGACACGGGCCAGCAATTCGGCAAAGGCATAGGGCTTGACCAGATAGTCATCGCCACCGGCCTTGAGCCCCTCGACACGGTCATCGACCTCGCCGAGGGCGGAGAGAATGAGGACCGGGGTGCGATCATCATCGGCCCGCAGGGCCTCGACCATGGACAGACCGTCCATGCGCGGCATCATCCGGTCAACGACGAGCACGTCGTATTCCGCGGCACGCGCCATTTCCAGGCCTTCCTCGCCGTCACCGGCATGGTCGGCCACATGGCCGCTTTCACGCAGGCCCTTGCGGATATAGCTCGCCGCTTCGCGGTCGTCTTCAACGATCAGAATGCGCACCCCGATCTCCTTTTTTCTCTAGTCGGCATCGCCGAGTTGCAGAGCGACATAGCGTTGACCGCCACGTCCCTCGACCAGCAGCAGGATGGCGCTGCGACCGTCTTCGCGGGCTTCATCCGCGATGGTGCGGAGCGTGTCCGCATCGGCGACCGGATTGCCGCCGGCCTCCAGAATGATGTCACCGGTGATGATCCCCTTGCGGTCTGCTTCACTGCCGGACTCGACCTCGTCCACCACAACCCCATCGATATCGGGGGCAATGCCGCGCACTTCGCGGTCTTCCTCGCCAAGCGGTTCCACGGACATGCCGAAGACGGCTGTTCGCGGCACGACCTGGTTGGCAGTGCTCATGCTGGCCAGTTCCTGCTCACCCGGCCGATCACCCAGGGTGACGCGGATCGTGCGCTCGCGACCATCGCGCAGAATACGGAAGCGAACCTCCTCACCGGACTGGATATTGCCAACGCGGCGCGTCAGATCGCGTGAACCGTCCACGGCCTCGCCATTGATCTCCAGCACCACATCCTCGCGCTCGAATCCACCGCGGGCAGCCGGGCCACCCTCAACGATCGAGCTGACAATGGCGCCAGTCGTGTCGTCCAGGTCCAGTGCTTCGGCAATGTCATCGGTGATGTTCTGGATCGACACGCCAAGCCACCCGCGGGCCACCCGGCCATCATCCAGCAGATCATCAACGATTCGGGCCGCGACATCGGAGGGAATGGCAAAGCCGATCCCGACATTGCCGCCGGTCGGCGAGAAGATCTGTGAATTGACGCCGATCACATTGCCGTTGAGGTCAAAGGTCGGGCCACCGGAATTGCCGCGATTGATCGGAGCATCGACCTGGATGAAGTCGTTATAGGTCGAATTGCCGATCGGGCGACCGATAGCGGAAATGATGCCGGCCGTGGCGGTGCCGCCCAGACCGAAGGGATTGCCCACGGCCACGACCCAGTCACCGACCCGGTATTGCGGGTCCACTTCAAAACTGACGAAGGGGAAGTCCACGTCCGCATCGACCTTCAGCAGCGCCAGATCAGTCTGCGGATCCGTACCGATCACACGCGCGGAGTATTCCTCGCCATCGGACGTCCCGATGGTGATTTCATCCGCTTCGGCGACGACATGGTTATTGGTGACGATATAGCCTTCCGCCGAGATGAAGAATCCCGAACCGAGCGATTGGCGGGGCTGCGGCGTCGGCCGCTGGCCGCCAAACTGGCGCTCCAGCCATTCGCGCATTTGCGGCGGCAAATTGTCCATGTCCGGACCACCGGGGCCACCGAGCGACAATTCCTGCGGCGCGCCGCTGACCTGCACGGTCACGACGGACGGGCTGACACTTTCAATGAGGTCAGCAAAGGACATCGGTGCGCCGGCCGGAACGGCGGCAGCAAACCGGGGCTCGTCTGACGACTGGAAGGCATGGGCTTCGCCCGAAGAGCGATCCAGAAGACTTCCTGCGGCCAGTGCGGAGAGCACCAGGAGCGAAACACCGCCAAGGCGGCGTATGCGATCAACCGAAATCATGAGTATCGACGACCTTTCCATTGCGATTAGGGGTTCAACATCACGCGGCGGGATTAAACGCTGCGTGTCTCAAAGATTACAATAACATTACAAACGGTAATTTACCCGTCATCTTCCAGTCGGGTCCGCACGACAACCGGACTGTGCAAGGTGCGATGAACGGGACACTTGTCCGCGATCTCCATCAGGCGCTTGCGCTGGTCGGCATCGAGATCACCTTCCAGCGTGATGCTGCGCTCGAAAATATCGACGTGTTTTTCCTGACCATCGACGCAATCGGCACAATCCTCGGCATGCCCCTTGTGATGGCCGGTGACGACGGTGACGCGGTCAAGCGGCAGGCCCTTGCGTTCGGCATACATGCGCAGCGTCATCGCCGTACAGGCGCCCAGCGCCGCATTGAGATAGCCATAGGGTGACGGACCGGCATCGCCGCCACCCACCGAGGCGGGTTCATCGGCGAGCATCACATGATCCCCGTCGACGACATGATTCTCATACCGCCCGCGCCCGGTCTCCCGCACCACCACCGCACCGGACGCACCCGGTCTGGGCGCTTGCGGTTCCGGCGCTAGCACATAGCGCGCCGCCCAGCTGGCGATCACATCGGCCGCATAGAGGGCATCGCGTTCCGACCGCAGCAAATGATCGGCATCATCGAGGCTGACAAAGCTCTTGGGATGTTTCGCCGCCAGGAAGAGGCGGGAGGCATTTTCGACTCCCACGATCTGGTCGGTCGGAGAATGCAGGATGAGCAGCGGCCGGTGCAAGGCGGCTGCGGCATCCTCGAGCGTGCGGCCCGCAATGTCGTCGAGGAATTGCTTCTTGATGGTGAAGGGGCGCCCGGACAGGTCGACCTCGGCCCGGCCTTCGCGCGCGATCTCATCCACCTTGTCGGCGAACTGATGGACCACATGTTCGGCATCAGCCGGCGCACCGATCGTGGCCACGGCGCGCACGCTGTCCAGCTTGCCCGCGGCCGCGATGACGGCGGCACCACCAAGCGAATGTCCGACCAGCAATTCCGGCGCGCAATGCGCCTCGGCCATATAGTTCGCGGCCGCGATCAGGTCCTGGATGTTGGAGGAAAAATTGGTATTGGCAAAATCACCGTCGGACTGTCCCAGCCCTGTGAAGTCGAACCGCAAGACCGCGATACCCGCATCGGTCAGCCGCCGGGCGATCCGACTGGCGGCCAGGATATCCTTGGTGCAGGAGAAGCAATGCGCGAACAGGGCGTGCGCGCGCGGGCGCCCATTGGGCAATTCCAGCCGCGCGGCGAGGGTCTCCCCGAGCGCACCGGTAAATTCAACACGTGTGGATCGGGCCATATCCAGCCTCCCTTGCTGCGTCACACTTGGGGTGTTTGGCAGGGTCGGGCAAGGCACGGGAAAGTCACAGGGGCGTCAGCGGCTCTCCGGAGCCGCTGCCGGCGCCGGCGCGTCTCCCTCGCCCTGCCAGACACCGGCCTCGCGCAAGGCTTCCGCGACTTCCGGCGGCATATAGGTCTCGTCATGCTTGGCCAGGACATTGCTGGCTTCCAGCACGCCATCAACGCCGAACCGGCCTTCAACCACCACGCCCTGCCCTTCGCGGAACAGATCCGGCAACAGGCCGGCGAAGACGACATCGACGGTCTCGACCCGATCCGTGATGACAAAGCGGGTGGCACCGTTTGCGGTCTCGCCGACCGAGTCCTCCAGGACCAGACCGCCCACGCGGATACGGTCTTCCGTGCCCGGATGTTCGGCGGCCACTTCACTGGGCGAATAGAAGAAGACCACGGCACTGCGCATGGCCATCAGGCCCAGCGCCACGGCAGCAATCAGGACGACGGCCGAGGCGGAGATGGTGGCAAGGCGGCGATTGCGATGGCGCATCATCTCGTCTCCGACGGTGAAAAGACCAGAACCCGATTATTGGCCGGCATGTCGACGCGCTCGTCCAGCGCGAAACCCGCGGCTCCGAACAGGGCGATCACGCTGTCCAGGTCGCGCACGCCCCAGGCCGGATTGCGTGATTTGAGTGACGCGTCGAATTCCAGATTGGACGGCGCCGTGGCAGCGCCCTCCTTGTAGGGACCATAGAGCACGACCCGGCCGCCCGGCTGCAGGCGCTTTGCCGCAAGTTTGGCCAGGTTTTCCGCGACCGCCCAGGGAGCAATGTGGATGACATTCATGCAGACAAGCGCGTCAAACGGCGCCACGGCGTCGGCCGCATCACCGGCCAGCAAGTCCAGATCCTGCGGCGGGGCCATGGCGGCGCCGACGTCGCGGGCCCAGGCCGCCTGGCTGGCCCGCGATACCGGATCGGGATCGGAGGGCTGCCAGCTTATGTCGGGACGGGCCTGACAGACCGCGACCGCATGCTCGCCCGTGCCCGACCCGATCTCCAGCACACGTGCATTGGCGGGCAGGACTCGACCCAGCACGTCCGCGATCGCGCCACGATTGCGCGAGGCGCTGGGTGAGTAGAGCCGCCCCTCCTCGCGTGTGCGGTCTTCCATCGCGACCGGAGCTTCAAGTGTCTTGTTCATGGGCTTGAGTTAGGCCGCGACGGCTTCCAGTGCAAGCGGCGGGCGGCGGGCGGGACGCTATGCCGCGGCGGCCGCGGCAACACCGCGTCGACGCAACAAGCTGGCCGGTTCGCTCAGCCCCGCAGTGTCCATGAGACGCGCCGTGATTTCCAGGCCGTCCTGGGCCGTCGTCCGGTTCTGGCCCTCGCTGGAGGCGACAAGATCGACCAGCAATTCGCCCGCCTCCTGCATGCGCTTCTCGGCAAGATCGGCGTAACGCTTCTGGGTCGAAGCAATGGCGGCCGCTGTGGCATGCTCCCGACACCGACCGAGGAAGTAGAGCAGGCCTTCAGCCTTGTCGATTGCCGCTTCAGGCGGAATCTGGGCCGGAATGACCCGGCCGCTGCGCCCGCGTCGCGGCTCCGGCAGGCCGGCATCAAGCGCCAACGGGACCTTGGCGAGGATTTTTTCGACATTGGTCGAAGCTTCCGCGCGCAGACCGAAAAGCGACCGCCCCCAGCGGCCATCCTTGCGGATGCCGAACTCCTGGGTCATGCCAGTGGAAAAAGCGACAAACCGGTCGAAGAGGAGATAGCTGGCTTTTGCCTCTTCCAATGTCTGAGGCGGTTGTTTGAGACGCGACGCAAAGAAGCCGGTATCACCCAGCACCGCATCGCCGACAGCGGCGAGCTCGGTTTTCTGAACCATGAGATCATCATCCCGGCGCCCGATCCGCTTGACCACGCGAAAGATTTGCCAGGGGTGCTCCAGGCGCCCCATGGTGAGGAGCAGGACCCAGAGCGCCGCTTCAGCGTTGGAATCAACCATTTCCTCATGCAGCTTCATGACTTTCAGCGAAAGGTCATCATCAAAATCTTCGATCCGCTCCGGCAGCTCGGACATCGCGCTGCCAATCGTCTCGCAATTCTGGAGCAGCACGATGGCATCAGCCAGCATCGCCCGACCATCGGGACCAAATCGCTTGAGCAAAGCGGTCATGTCTTTGGGAACCCGATCGGCCTTGCGCACGGCATCAGCCAGGGCGTCGCCGGCCTGGCGGCGGAAGTCGAGCCAGATCGGATCCGTTTCAGGCTGTTTGCACTTCTTCGCCGTTTCCACCAATTCACTGGCGATATGCCGTCCCATCCAGCCCCAGATCTTGGACAGGTCTTCGGTCGAGAAGCGGAATTGTGAGGGCGGAACAAGATCGCTGTCGCCGACCAACGGGCGCAGCGGTGACAGGATATAGGCCTTGGCCAGGTCACCCGCCGGCTTGCGGATCGACAATTCAAGCTCGGCAAAAATTCCATTCAAGGTCGCCGATGCCGGATCATCCTCGGACGCCGCCTTGGTCGCCGCTTGCAGGTTCGCACGCATGCTTTCGGGCATGCTGCGCCACAGCGCCTCAAGCTTTGCTCTCTGGGAAGGCGATAAATTTGCCATAGCCTAGGATACACAGTCTTTTGCTGAGTCTAAACTTCCATGACTTTGGTTAATGAGCGTTTATCGCCCAGTGGCGGGAAGTCCTATGCGCGCGGCCAGACCCCCGAGTTCTGATCGAGACAAGCTGAGTTCTCCGCCATAGGCCTTCGCCAGGTCCGCAACGATGGCAAGGCCCAGCCCTGATCCGGGTGCCTGCTCGTCCAGTCGTACGCCGCGCTGGAGCGCCGCCTCGCACTCATCCGGGTTGAGCCCGGGGCCGTCATCCTCAATCGTCACAGCGAGGTCTCGCGGCGCCGTCCGTTCGGCGTGCACATGCACCAGTCCGCCCGACCATTTGCAGGCATTGTCCATAAGATTGCCGACCATTTCCTCGAGATCCTGGCGCTCGCCCTTGAAGTGGAGTCCCTCTTCAATCTCGGTCGTGATGCGGATGCCGCGGGCCTTGTTGATCTTCTCCAGCGTACGCGCCAGATCGCCCAGTGTCGGAGCGAGCTCGGTTCGGGCGCCCACCGCCTTGGCGTGCGCCGCGGCGCGAGCCCGGCGTAAATGGTGTTCGACCTGGTCGGTCATGACACCTGTCTGACGCTCCACCAAATCGGCCAACGGGCCGTCAGACGTCCGCGCTTCATTGGTCAGGACCGCAATCGGTGTTTTCAGGGCATGGGCGAGATTGCCGACATGGGTGCGCGATCGCTCGACCAATTCGCGCGAATGATCGAGCATGGCATTGAGCTCGTCGGCCAGCGGCTGCAGCTCGACGGGGAAGTCGCCATCCACCCGTTCCTGATTGCCTTCACGGACCTCTGCCACACTCGTTCGCATGCGCAGGACCGGCGCCAGGCCGATGCGGACCTGGAAGAAGACACCGGCGGCGATCGCTGTGGCAAAACCGAGAAACATGATGGCGGAGGTGATGGCGAAATTACGCACATCGCGATCCGCCGCGGCACGATCTTCGGCCGCCATCATGATCACCATGTCCGGTCGGGCCGGCAATTGCACGGCCTGGGCGGTCAGGCGCAATCCCTCGCCGCTTGGCCCCTTGGTATCGAAGGAGATGACCTGACCGGGCGTGGCCAGCACGGACGCCAGCAAGGCATCAGGCGGCGAAAGCACTTCGTCCCAGAGTGACCGGGATACGACCAGAGCCTCATGGCCGCCGCCTTCCAGTTGCGGCGCATCGGCGATCTGCCAGTAGCGGCCGGAGAAAACGCGATCAAAGGCCGGATCAGAGGGGCGCCGGGCCAGAACGATACCGCCGCCGGGATCGGTTTCTGCCGCGGCCACGAGCGACTCGACCACGCTCGACAGGCGGTCATCCATTGTACGCAGGACGGAGCGTTGGTAGAGCGTGGTGAGCGCCACGGCGCCCAGAAGCAGAAGGGCCAGCGCCCAGGCCGCGGCGCCGGCAAACAGTCTGAAAGCCAGGGAGGCGCGACGCTTCACGAAACCGGACGCGCCACCGGATCCACCAGGCGATAGCCCAGCCCGCGCACGGTCTCGATCCGGTCCGTGCCGATCTTCTTGCGCAGGCGGCCGACAAAGACCTCGATAGTATTGCTGTCGCGGTCGAAATCCTGGTCATAGATGTGCTCGACCAGCTCGGTCCGCGAAATCACGCGGTCCTGGTGGTGGGCGAGATAGGACAGCATGCGGAATTCATGCGAGGTCACCTTCACCGGTGCGCCGTCGATGAAGACGCGGGCGCCGCGTGTATCGATGGACAGGCCGCCGCACTCGATCGTGGAGGTGGTGTGACCGGCGGCGCGTCGCGTCAGGGCGCGCATGCGGGCCAGCAATTCCTCGGTATGGAAAGGCTTGGTCAGATAATCGTCGGCGCCGGCATCAAAGCCCGCCACCTTTTCCGACCAGCGGTCGCGCGCGGTCAGGATCAGGACCGGAAAGCCCCGTCCGGCCTCACGCCAGCGCTCGAGGACGGTCACACCGTCCATCTTGGGCAGGCCGAGGTCGAGAACAACGACATCATAGGGTTCCGTATCGCCCATGAAATGCCCGTCTTCGCCATCGAGGGCAGAGTCCACGGCATAGCCGGCATCTTCCAGGGCCCGGCTGAGCTGGCGGTTCAGGTCCGGATCGTCTTCAACAACAAGCGCGCGCATTCACTCCCCCTATCGTTCAAAGAGTATCTGCCCGGTACGGGCATCGGCAACCACATCAACGCGGCGGCCATCACGGGTGAGAATCTTGATCACATAGCGTGGGGCATTGCCGCCCTCGAGCTCGGCATCGAGCACATCGGCGCCGGGATAGCGGCGACGCACTTCCGAAATCACGCGCAGCGCCGGCACCACGTCGCCCTGACGCCGCGCATTGCGGGCTTCGGGGGCGGAATAGCGGTCCTGCAGGCTGGCATAGCCGGCCGGCTGGACCGCAGTCCGGGTCGACGCGTCGGGGCCGCTGGCATTGGCGGGGGCCGCAATGACGCTCAGCGCGCCGGCAAGGATGATCAAATGTCTCAACATGACACTCACACTGGCGGGCTCCCCCTGAACCCGTGCTGAACAACTTACTACCAAAACATCACCGTCACGAGCGCAGTCCCTTGCGCGGGTCATAGCCCTCCGGCGGCGACCATTTTTCCAGAAAGGCCTTGAGGGCCTCATCGCTGGACGGCAAGGCAACCATCAAACGGATCAGTTGATCGCCCCGCTTGCCCTTCTGCCCCGCAAATCCCTTGCCACGCAGGCGCAGGAGCGTGCCGGTGGAGGAACCGGGCGGAACGCGGACATCGACCGGGCCGTCAATCGTCGGGGCGCGCACCTTGGCACCCAGCGCCGCTTCCTTGACGCTGATCGGCAATTCCAGACGCACATCATCGCCGGCGCGGGAGAAGTATTTGTGTTCGGCGACCTTGATCTCGATCAGGGCATCCCCCGGCTTGCCGCCCATGGGCGAAGGCTCGCCCTGGCCGCGCAAGCGCAGGACCTGGCCATCACTCGCGCCCGACGGCACGGCAACATCCACGGTGCGACCACCCGGCAGGGTGACGCGATGCTTGCCGCCCTGGGCGGCCTGCATGAAGTCCACAGTGACGCTCTGGCGAATATCCGCCCCCTTGCGCGGCGCCTGCTGATGGCGTCCACCTCCCTGGCCACCCATATCGGTGAAAAGGTCGGAGAAGATATCCTCGAACCCGCCGCGACCGGCATTGCGTGACTGACGGAAATTGAACGGCTTGCCGCCGCCCATGCCTGCGCCGCCCATGCCACCCATTCCGCCCATGCCGGGATGAAAACCGGCGCGGGCCGCCGCATCATATTCGGCGCGCTTGTCCGGGTCGGAAAGGAGTTTGAAGGCTTGCGAGACGTGCTTGAAACGTTCCTCGGCGGCCGCATTGCCCGGATTGGAATCCGGGTGCAGCTCCTTGGCCAGCTTGCGATAGGCCTTGCGGATCTCGTCCGCCGTCGCGGTCTTGGAAACACCAAGTGTCTTGTAGGGATCGTCCATGCCCGTCATGCCTTGCCAGACCCGTCGTGGAAATCGCGGTCAGGCATCATGTAAGCGGCTTTGGGAGGGATATCAAAGCACAGCTCACAGGTTGAGCTCAGCACTGGCCGCACGCCCGGCACCGACCCGCGCCGATATCTGAGCGACCCGAGCCTCAAGATGGGCCGGCAAGGTGCCGAACAGGGCCGTCAGTGCGTCATCGGTCAGGCTCAGGGCCGAGCTTTCCGCCGCGAGCGCGGGCGCAGCGACACCATCACCAGTCAGCACCACCTGCCAGGCCTCTTCCGCTTCGCCGAGCGGGACTTCCGAGGCGGACCAGTCATCCCCGCCCGTGCGGGTCTGGCGAATCCAGTCCAGCACAATGCCGCTCGCCGTCCGTCTGAGACGCAGGTGGGCGGGTGGCAGGGGGGCAATGTCCGCCGTCGGCGGCGGACAGGTGCGGAGTGTCGCCGCCGACTCCATCGGACCCAGCCCGGCCTCGACCGCCCGCAGCGCCAGCTCGACACCGCGCTCGTGCGGCCCCAGCACCAGCGGCTGGCAGGCCGCATCCAGCACGACGATCCGCGACCCCGCCGGGGCTGCCGCGCAATATCCGGCGCCGAGCCCGCGCAGCAGGCCTGTCAGACGATAGCGCCCCGGGGCTTCCAGTTCAGCATCGGTGAAGGCAATCACCTCCCACTCACCCGGCGCGCGCTCGACCGCAACCCGGTTCGCCGCGGCGAGGACGCTGTCCGGTGCATGGCTTTCCAGATGACCGTCATCCAGGGTCACCACCAAAGCATTGGCCCGGTCCCAATACCCGATCGGACCCGCGCCGAGTGCCGCGTCCAGCACGCCGAGGCGCGCCGGTCGGGTCAGGCTCGCGCGGCGCTCACCCCCGAGCCAGACATCCACTGCGCCCGGCCAGGGCCGCGACCAGGTGGCCAGGAGCGGCCCCTCACGCGCCTCGCCGGATTGCAGGGGTATATCGAGCATCTCCAGCGCCGGACGGACCGGTCCCGGGGTCAGGAGCTGATCACTGCCTGCCTCCCCGGCCGCCAGCGTCGCCGCGCGCCCGGCCGGACGCGCCAGCTCTGCCGTGCGGATTGTGTCACCCTCCAGCGCCATGATCTGCCAGTCGCCATCCTCACGGGTCAGGACATCACCCGGCTCGACCGACAGGAGCGAGGGCGGCAGGGTCAGGGACAGGCGATCGGCCTGGGTGTGAGCCGCGCCCAGCGCATCGACACACCAGCGCCGCGCGGTCTCGGTATCGGCGGTGACCGGTACACTCAGCCAGCGACTTTCCACAGTCCCGAAATGCTCACGCGCGGCGGCGTGGCCGGTGCGGTAGCCGGCCTGGTCATCATGAAATTGCAGACGCACATCGCGCAGCACATCCATCGGCGCGGGATAGTGCCGGGTCACGCTGTTAGCACCGCGATCGACGCTCTCGGCCAGCACGAGCGAGGCCGGGGCCACATCCGCGGAGACAAAGCGCACCGCGAAAGCTGTTTCGTGGACACCCAGCCCCAGAAGACCGACCAAGGGCGAGAGCGCATCCCGTGCCGGCATGGGGCGGTCGACGAGATAGCCGGCGACGAGATCCTGTACGCCGCTCGTGTCGCAAGCGTCGAGCCCGGCCGCATCGGCCAGCTCGTCGATGATCCGGCCGACCGGAACCAGACCGGCACGCCCGTTGAGCCAATGCCCCAAGCGCCAGTTTTCACCATCCGACCAAATCTCCGTGCGGGCGGGAAAGTCCGGCCAGGGCCTTCCATCCCACGCCCATATTGCCGTCCAGTCCGGCTCGATCATCGGACCGCCATAGAGCGGAGAGAGCGGATTGGCAGCAGGGTCATCGAAATGCGCCAGCAAGGCTTCCAGATAGCGGCGCTGGATCAGGTCGTCGCGCGTGCCCGTCGAGAACCAGGGCGCCGCGCTCTCCGAGCTTTTCGGATCGATGAAGACATTGGGCTGGTTGGCACCCTTGTCGACGGCGGGGCATCCCACCTCGGTGAGCCAGACCGGTTTCGACATCGGCACCCAGTCGGTCGGTGTCGTGGAGCGAACACCCTCGGGCCGGTCATGATGCGGTTTCGACCACCAGCCGATGAGGTCCTTGTAGCGCCAGACCCAGGTCTCGCCATGGGTCGCGTCCGTGATCGATGTGCGCAGCTGGGCGTCGCGATCGGCGGCGCCGGCATAATACCAGTCATACCCTTCCCCGCCGGCGACCTGGCTGGCGAGGTAGGCGGGGTCATGCGGGCGATCGGCGAGGCCGGAATCAAGATGGTCCGCGTCCGAACGCCAGTCCGCCAGCGGGATGTAGAAGTCGATCGCGACGGCGTCGATCTCGGGCCGCGACCAAAGCGGATCGAGGTGGAAATGCTTGGCCCCGCCGCCCGGCTGATGGCCGTGATACTCGCTCCAGTCAGCGGCATAGGAAAGCCGGGTCGAGGGGCCGATGAGACTGCGCGCCTCGACCGCGAGATCGCACAGTGCCGCGACCGCCGGATAGGCTTCGTCCAGGCCCGCTGTGGTCAGCGCGACCATTTCCGATCCGATGAGAAATCCGTCCACGCCGCCCGCCGCCTTGGCCAGTGCCGCGCAGTGCAGGATGAAGCGGCGATAGCGCCATTCGGTCGGACCGGCATAGCTCACCACCCCATCCGAGACGGTGAAATCTGTCGCCTGCGCACTGCCCATGAAGGCGGCGACTTGCGGTGCGACACTGCCGGCGGCGGGCCGGATACGCCCGCGCCAGGGATAGGCCGGTTGGCCAAGATTGCCATCGGGGTCCGGCAAGGTGTTGTCGTCGGGAATATCCATCAGGATGAAGGGGTAGAGCGTGACCCGATAGCCGCGCGCCTTGAGCTGACCGATCAGGGCAATCACACCGGCATCATCCGGCGTGCCGCCATAGACGGGTCGCCCGTCCTTGCGGCCGATCAGCCAGGCCCCGCTGCGGTCAATACCGGCGACCGACCAATTCACCGGGCGGGTCTGGGTGGCATCATCCTCGACACCGGGCCGCAACTCGCACGCACCGCAGCGCAGATCAGTGCCGAACCAGGCCAGCACGATCTGGACAGAGCGGCATTCCGGCAGGTCACGCTCCAGGTCATCGAGCGCCACCATGATATCGGTCGGGCCGCGGGCATTATTGCGATTGAGCGGGGTTTCCGCGCCGGGCCCGTCCAGACGCATGACCGGATCGGGCGAGAGCGCGAACTCACCGCAGCCGGGGATAAGATTGACGCCGCGCACCTGGCGCTCCAGCCCGCCCTCCCCAACGCCGCGAAACACCTCGACCGAGAGATTGGGAATGCGGTGCCCGAACGCATCCAGCGCCAGATCCTCGAAGACGAGATAGGCGGTACCGCGAAAGCCCGGCGTGTCGGGGCCCTCAATGGCGCTGATCAGGGGATCGGGCATCTGGTCCTCGCGCCCGACATGCCAGCGCACGGCATGACGCGAGCGGTCGAGCAAGGCGCCATTGGCCCAGATACGGCCAATCCCGGCGATCTCGCCCTCGCACAGACCGACCGCGAAGGAGAGTGAATAGGTATAGCCGGTCTGTTTCGGTCCACCCTTGCCGCCGCCCGAGGTCTCGGAATGTTCGGCAAAGCGGGCTGCCCAGATCACCTGACCGGCAATCCGGGCCCGCCCCCAGAGGCGGGGCATGGCGGCACCATCGGTCGAGGTCTGGAGCGGCAATTCGGTGAGCCGGGGCCCTTCGCGGGCGGGGCTCAGCGCGTTCATCACCAGGCCGGCGGCGGCCTGGCCGAGCGCCGGCAGGGCAGCACGCGCCGCCCCC
>NZ_CAMYLS010000037.1 GCF_947259345.1 uncultured Maricaulis sp.
GGATCGGCCATGGCCGGGCGCCAGGCGGCAGCGCGGTCGGGCTGGTGGCTGGCCCGGCGGGCGGCCCGCTGGACCTTGTCCTCACCCAGGCGAACAACAAGGCGGTCGGTCAGCCGAGCCAGATCGGTCTCGTCGATGCGGCCGTCATCAACCAGCCCGTCCTGGCGCTCGCCCAGGCGTTGGGTGGCGCGAGCGGTCAGCTCGATCATCTCGATCCCGAAACCGATATCGATCTCGGCCCGGTCGAGTTTCTCGTTGAACAAACGCGCGAGATGGCCGGCTTCGCGGGCCGGCGCGGCCGTGCCCAGGGTGAGGAGATGGGTCTTGCCGTCGACGCGGAAGAGGTGGAGGTCGAGCCGGGTAACGCCGCGACCGGCCGCTTCCAGCGCTTCACACAGGCCCTCGGCCGTGTCCTTCACCCCCTGTTTCAGCCCGTCCAGCAGGAGGAGGGCATCGACATAGCGGGTGCGGGCGCGAAAGGGGGTGACGGCTTGCAGCGGATTGAGGACTTCGCGCGTCCGGCTGGTCGCCTGGTCGAGCCGGTCGACCAGGGCGCGGCCGAAACGCCGGACCAGGCTGGCGCGGGGCAGGTTGGCGATATCGCCAACCCGTTTGAGCCCGAAACGGCGCAATGTGGTGGCGGTCTCGCCAATGCGCAGGGCGGCGACCGGCAGCGGGTTGAGGGCGGTGTCGATATCCGTGACCACGACCTGTCCGCCTGGCGCATCGGGGGCGGCATGACGGGCCAGACCCCAGGCCAGGCCGAGTGTCGGGGCAATGGCGCCATGGGCCGCATGACCCTGACGGCGCAGGGCAGTCAGGGCTTCGGTGAGCAGCGCATCCTCGCCGCCGAACAAATGAGCGCAGCCGGTGATCTCCAGCAGGATACCGTCCTCGCCGGGCTGGCCAGGGTCGGGGGCAGTCCAGGGGGACCAGCGGCCACAGCCTCGCGCCAGCGCGGCGAGGCGCCGGATATCGCCAGCCGGATCGGCCGGACGCAGTTGCAGGCCCGGTTCCAGCGCCTTGGCATCGGAGACGGCCTGTCCGGGCTGAAGCCCGCGCCGGGCGGCTTCGGCGTCGAGCGCATAGAGGCGTTCCCCGCCCGTCGTGGTGTGGACCAGGGCGAAGGGCGCGCCGGGGCTGTCCGTTGCGGGCTTATCCGGTGAGGCGGATGAGCTGACCGGCCAGGGCCGGGCCGAAGCGGGCCGCAGCCGGGCTGGCGGGCCGGGTATGGGGCCCGGTATTGCGCCCGGTATCGCGCTTTGCCGGTGCCGGTCGGTCGGCCAGCGGGGCAGGCTCAAGGACATGAAACGACGCATGTTTCCACTCGATCTCGTATTCCTGTGGCGGGCCGCCCCTGACCCGTTCCAGTGCGGCGTGAAACCGCGGTTCTCCCAATCCCGGCAGCCCTCGTGCGCCGATCCAGGCCCGTGCCGGGGACGGGCGGGCGGCGATACGCCAGCGACTGAGCGCGGCGCTTGGTGCCAGGCCTTCATGCGGCCGCAGGACCAGAGCCAGGGCTCCGGCCCGCCGCGCCGCCTGGTCGAGCCGGCGCGTGGCGACGAGGTCATAGCGGGCCGAGGGACCGGTCTCGCCGATCACCACGGCCCCGGTTTTCAAACCCTCCTCCAGCGTCCACAGCGTGTCGGTCTCGCTGCCGGTCTCGACCAGGATGAGCCGGGCCGGATCGAGCCCCCATTGCGCCAGAGCGGGCGGGTAGGGGCGACCGAAATCCTGACCGGTGCCCATGGCGCGCCGGACCCAGAGCACGGGACGTTCGCGGCCTGCCGCCGCCAGATGGGTGGCCATCAGACCGGCTTGCACGGCCAGCGCCGCCGGCGTGTCGAGATAGCCGGCCGGGCAGACCTCGTGCAGCCCCGGCGCCAGCTGTAACGGGTCGGCACCGATCCGCGCCGCATCGCACGGGGGGACGGTCTCCGCTGGCTTGGCGGGCGATGCGGCGGGGTCTGTTTCCCCCAGGTCAAGGGCCCGTATCTGACGGCGCAGCTCGGCAAGCTGCTGCCGCCGGTCAGGACGTGACGGCACAGTCATCAGGTTTGGCTCTCGCTTGATGTTCTTCTTATGTTCTCATTTGAGGAAAAAGAGTCAAGCATCGAATCCGGACGCTTTCGCAGGGCCGGCCAATCGCGCTAGTCTGACCGCCATGTGTGGACGCTATGCTCTTGGAAAGCTTGAGTGGTGGATCCTGCAGGAGACGTTCAAGCTCCAGCAGGGCGCGCTCAATATGGAGCCGCGCTGGAATATCGCGCCGACCCAGAGAGCGCCGATCATCCGCCGCGAGGATGGCCGCACCGAAGCGGTCATGGCGCGCTGGGGTCTGGTTCCCTATTTCTGGCAAAAGCCACTGAAAGAGATGAAGTATTCCACCTTCAACGCCAAGTCGGAGACGGCAGCCTCGGCGCCCAGTTTTCGCGTCCCCTTCCAGAAACGGCGCTGCATCATCCCGGCCATCGGCTTTTACGAATGGACCGGTCCGAAAGGCGCCAAACAACCGCATTTCATCACGGTGAAGGACCAGGACTGGTTCGGCTTTGCCGGCTTGTGGGACCGGGCTCAAGTCGAGGGCGAGACGATCGAGAGTTTCACCATTCTCACCACCGCGCCCAATGAGGCCATGGCCGCCATCCACACCCGCATGCCGGTCATTCTCGGTCCGGAGGATTTCGAGGCCTGGACCGATACCGACAATCACGACATCGCGCCCCTGCTGACCGGCCTGTCCTCCGAAGCCATGGTCATCCGCGAGGCCAACAAGGCCGTCGGCAATGTCCGCGTCGACGAGGAATGGCTGACCGAGCCGGGCGACGGCCCGCAGCGGGTCGGGCTGATCTAGGGGGCTTCGCCGGTTTCCATCGCCGCCAGCACAGCCTGGGCCCGTTCCAGCGTGCCCTCATGCCAGACGCGATTGACGAAATTGGCGCGCGTGGTGAGGCGGGCTGCGGTATAGACTTCAGCCGATTGGCGGATTTCTGCGAGCGCCGCATAGAGGTGCGGCGGCAGGCTGTCGGGGTCGTTGGAGGCGTAGGCCTGAACCTCCAGCAGGATGCCGGCATTGTCGGTGATCAGCCGCGCCAGCGAGGCATAGGCCAGCTCCTGGCGACGCACCTGCTCGTCAAACTCGACCAGGGCTTCACGCAGGGCTTCGGACCGGATCAGCCGCATCTCGCCGGAGGCGACCAGTTCGGTATAGGTCGCCGAGCGGCCATTGGGGACCGGCGTGCCGATGGCGTTTTGCAGGCCGAGGAAGAAGTCGAGATCGCTGACCTCGTTCTGGTCCCGGCGCAACAAGTCCTCGAACGCATTGCCGGCTTCGATCCGGTCGTTCAGCTGGTCGATCGTTGTTGTGGTGCGGGCTTCGATTTCGACAAAGTCGGCGTGCAGGCGGTCCAGGATCAGGGCTTCGCGCTGATGCTCGATCCGGGTCTCGTTCCAGGCCGAGATCTGGAAACCGATCACCACGCCGGCCAGCACGATGATGAATTCGACGATGACGGCGAACCAGTTCTGGGTCTTCAGGGCGTGGGTGATAGAGCTCAGGATCACGGGGCGACCTCCGACCGCCCCAGTTCTTCGTCCAGCGAGGCGCGCAGCTCGTCGACCTCATTGATCAGGACGCGCACGAAAAGGGCGGCGGCGCGATTGAGATAGATCGAATAGGCCAGATTATTGGCCAGTTCGGTGTCTTCATGGGTGAAGCCGTCAGACAGGGTGACCGAGTCCACACCCAGCCCGTCCATCCTCACGCGAAGATGGGGACGCAAGGTGGCGACAATATCGACCTGCTGGGCCTTGAGCTGGTCAATCACGCCATGCGCATCGGCCTCGACCAGGGGCAGGTCGGCAAGCTCCGCGCGCAGATCCTCATTGCGGACAAGACCCAGCCGCCCGCTGGAGATCAGCTCGTGCAGGGCGGCGGACTGGACCTGGACTTCCGAGACCCGCGTAATGGCCAGGAGGGCAAAGGCGTCGTCCTCCATGGCGGCGCGGTCACCGGCGTCGAAAGCCGTCAGAAAGCGTTCGGCCTGGTCGCGCGCATCATCAAGATCGCCGCCGAAATCGTGCAACTCATCGCTCACGGCCTCGAGTTCGCTCGCAAGGCGTTCCAGATAGGCTTGCTCCAGCCCGCGTTCCTGGCGCGCTTCATTCCAGGCCGAGACCTGGAAACCGACCACCACACCGGCGATGACGATGACGAATTCCAGGCTGACCGCGAGCCAGTTCTGGTCCTTCAGGGCCTGGGTGATGCGGGCGAGGATCATTCGGGTGTCTCCTCATGCTCGATACCCAGTTCCGCATCGACGGCGTCATGAAGGGCGCGGAAGCTTTCATTCGGGCCGCCCAGAACGGCGCGCATGAAGTAGATGGACTTGGAAATATTGTCGGCCAGCTCGTTCAGGAGGCGCGCGTCCGACCGCATGCCTTCGGTGTCACATCGCACCGAGCCATCGAAAATCGGATTCCAGCCGTCGGGATTGTCCGGATAGTCAAAGCTGAAATGTTGTGGGTGCCGGGCCGACAGGTTGAAGACCTCATGATTGATCGCCGTATCGATTTCGGCGGACCAGCCATTGCTCAGGAAATGCTGGGTGATGGCCTCGCGCACGGGACGCGACCGGATGAGGTCGAGCTCGCCGGTCGAAACCAGCTCGGTCAGGATGGGAATGCCGAGCGAGGGCGAATTGAAGACGTGCGATTGCGAGATGGCATTGCATTCCGCCGCCGTCAGATCATCGCCCCGGTCCCCGAAAAGCGTGGCGCTGGCGGAAATCAGCCGGGCCCGGTTTCCGGCACGGTCGGCCGCCCAGTCCCAGCGATCCGAGCTGACGTTCTCGATATCGGTATGCAGGCGCGCGAGCAGCTCGGCCTCTCCGGCTCGGGCATCCAGATTTGAGCGCCAGTCGGTGACCTGGAAACCGATCACCACACCGGCCATCACGATGATGAATTCAATGGCGACGGCCAGCCAGTTCTGGTCCTTCAGGGCCTTTGTGATGCGGGAGAGGATCATGGCGTGTCTCCTTCATCCGGGATGACACTGTCGAGCAGGTTTCGCCAGTAGGTCTGGCCGCGCACTTCGACGCTGGTCTCGATCGCCCGATGCCGGATCAGCGGCAGGATGGACGGGGTGTTTCGCAGGCGATCAGCGATGGCCTCGATCGCCGCGTCATGTCCGTCGATCTCGCAGGGGCGGTCGAGCAGATTGTCCAAAGACGCGTAGTCACCAAGGCTCAGCGCGTCGGGTGTCTCGGCACAATTGTTGGCCAGGACGTCGTAGAGCGGCCGGTCGGCCAATCGGAAGAAGGCTTGTCGATAGGGACGGTCCGGGGCCATCAGCGTCATTTGCTCAAGCGTGGTGTCGTAATACTCGACGGCGACATCAATCAGGGCCTGGTCACCAATCAGGCTGATGCCGCCGGTCGCGACCAGCTCGTCATAGGTGGCGCGGATGATGGTGAAATTGATCATCTGGGTTGCCCGGAAGGCCGCGATCACCAGGGCTTCATCATCGATCTCGAGGCGCCCTTCCAGCGCATCGACGACTGTCTGGGCGTGGTCCGAGACCTCAGTATTGTAGGCCCGGATCGCCGCGATGCGCCATTGCTCATTGCGCATGTCCTGGATCAGGCGTTCGGTCAGGACTTCAGCGCGCGCCACGGCCTGGCGCTGGTCATTCCAGGCGGAAATCTGGAAGCCGATCACCACACCGAGGATGACGATGACAAACTCGATGGCGACGGCCAGCCAGTTCTGGTCCTTCAGAGCCTGGCTGATGCGGGCGAGGATCATTCGGTCTCCCCCGGCCCGGTGCAGTCGGGCGAGGGGTCGGCGTCGACGCCGATCTCTTCCGACAGAGCCAGGCGAAGCCCGTTTGCAACATCGGCCATGTCATCGAGCCAGGACATGTTGGCGTCGGTGATGCGCAAGGCGTGCCCGAGCGAGTTCAGGAATACCTCGTCCTGGGCCAGGGCATCAAAATCATAGCTGACCCGGTAGTACTGGCCCGGCTCCGGCCTGAGGCGGGAATGCACTTCGTTCAAAAACGTGCCCTGCGCGTTGACGAGGATCTGGATGTATTCGGCGTAGGACGTCAGCTCGGCGTCGGCCGCGGCGATCTGCGCCCGCAAATCGTCATTCGAGATCAGATTCATCTGACCGCCCGTGACCAGCTCATTCAGGGTCGCGCGGAAGGGCGAGCCGGTCTGAACGCGGGTCGAGGCGACAAGCTCAAAGCCGGTGTCGTCCACCGCCTCGGCGTCGTTCTGCAACAGAGCGTCGAGCGTGCGCTGTGCGCGCTCATTCCATTCACGGACATTGTCGGCCTCACGGCTGATCCGGCAGACCGAATTTTCCATGTCGGCATGGAGCCGTGCGAGATAGATGCGTTCGCTCTCACGATCGGACTGCTCGCCGCGCCATTCGGTGATCTGGAAACCGATGACCACGCCGAGAATGACAATGACGAACTCGATGCTGACGGCAAACCAGTTCTGTTCGCGGACGGCCTTGCTAATCCTTTGAAGGATCATCTTCTTTTCCCTCCCCTGACAATGACGCTAGCAGGGGCGGGAAGAATTACAAAAGGGAAAGATTGAGCGCGCGTCCCGGAGACAGACGCAAAGCAAATCCCCCCGCGTGCCTAGTGCCGGGTCTGCCTCGGCTTCCTGTCGAGCCAGCCGCGCGCCACCGTGTTGTTAATCCACTTCGGTTTGCGGAAGTACGCACTCAAAGTCATCCGCACCGAGAGGTCGGCATTGGGGCGGGAAGCCGCGCGCCCTCCAGAGATCCATCAGACCCCCACGGCGGACCCAGGATTTCCATCGCGGATTGGAGAAAATTTCGCCGCTGAAAGTTCGCCAGAACGGGCTGAAGTTCGCCCAATTGCTGGGCCGCTCGCCGGTGTCCTCGACCGGGGTCCGGGAGAAATAATACTCTGTATCGGACGCCAGCAAGGCATACAGGATTCGGATAAACCCCCGGCTTTCGGTGGCAAGCAGTTGCACGTCTGCGAGGCTTCGTGCCGCAATGAAGCGATCGATCAAATCCTCATCTACCCTAGCCGGGTGGCCACGGTCGAGCATGGTGGTGAGCGCGGACTGGGTTCCGGCGATGTCACCGGCCCTCGCATGGCTCCACATCAGGTTCGCATAGGGGAAGCGCAAGCTCGGGTCGATGTCGATTGAGGCGCGGAATTGCGCGTCGGATTCGTCGAACCGGCCCTGCATAGCGAGCAGGTTTCCCAACGTGTTGCGGAAAATCGCTCCCTGCGGATCAAGCGCCACCGCATGTTCGGAAAGCGCCAACGCCTCCGTCCCGTACCCCACCTTACCGAGTATCTGAGCGGCCGTGTCGAGGACGTCGGGATCATGGGGAGCCAGGGCCACGGCCCGGTCCAGCATGTCCAGCCCCTCGATCCAGTTCCAGTTCTCGGCCAGCGCCGATCCAAGAAAGGCGTGGGCCTGGGCGTCGGCCGGATTGATTGCAATCGCCCGGCGCGCTGTCTCTACGGCCAGCGCATTCCACCTCACCCGAAGCTCGGGAGCAGGTTCGTTGTTGTTCTCACGGTAATAGGGCATCACCAAATAAACACCGGCCAACAGCGTCCAGCTGGGCCCGTATTCGGGGTCGCGCGCCAGCGTCTCGGTCAGCATGGCAGCGGCGAGTTCGAGATTGGCCTGACCGCGCTCGCGAAAGAGTTGCCGGGCGTGCAGGAAGGACTCGTAGGCGGCCAGATCGGAGGTCCGCGCAACGCTGATCGCCCCTGTTTCGAGTCCCAGCGAAGTGGCGAGCTCATCGGCAACCGCCCCCGCGATCTCGTCCTGGATATCGAAAATATCGGTCAGTTCCCGGTCATAGGTTTCCGACCAGAGATGAAAACCGTCTTCGGAACGGATCAACTGCGCGGTGATCCGAAGCCGGGTCCCGCTGCGGCGCACACTGCCCTCCAGAACATGGCTGACATTCAGCGCGCTGCCGATCGCACGCAAATCCTGGTCCTGACCCCGATAGGCAAAACTGGAGGTGCGGCCCGCGACCTGGAGGTCAGGAATACGAACGAGAACATTGAGGATTTCTTCTGAAATGCCATCGGCGAAATAGGCCTGATCGCTATCGGGGCTCATATCGGCGAAGGGCAGGACCGCGACGGATGCCCCTTCGCCGGCCTCCGCCCGCGCCGCGAGCTCTGGACCGGTTGCCGCTTGCGGGCTCGCCAATTGCTGCCAGACGATGACGCCGACAAGCACGACCAGCCCGGCGACGATGGCATAATCCAGCTTGCGCCCGGTTTGACCGGCAATGCTGTCGTCTGCGGGTACCGCAACCGTCAGCTTCATGCCCTCGGGCGTCATCTCGAACGCCCAGGCCAGCAGCAGGGCAATGGGAAAGCCGACCCCCAGCAGCACGATAAAGAATGTATCGGTCCAGCCTGGCAGACCGAGGGGGTCAGCAATCAGCGAGACGACCTGGAGCAGCACCCAGCCGACCACCAGATAGGCGGCGGCCACGCGGAAGACGTTGCGGCGGCGCAGTTCTGCGAGAAATGAATTCATGCCCGACCGTCTCCCCTGCCATGCATCTAGCACACGTCGCAGGAGAAAACGAACACTGATTCAAAAGGCTTAGCGCTGGCGACTGGCGCGGCCCGGCGAGCGGATCCCGACGCAGGGAGAGGTGATCAATTCGAAACCGGTATCGTTCACCGCCTCCGGATCATTGGCCAAAAGCGCGTCCTGTGTTCACCGCGCCCGTGTGGGGCAGCTCTGGGTCGCGGATGGCGCGGGTGATGCGGGAGAGGATCATTCGTCCGTGTGTGCCTCTTCATAGTGGGATTGCAGCCAGTCTGAACCGTATTCGTTGGACGGGTCCCGCACGATGATGTGGAAATGATTGGGACGGTCCTCGCCACCGGTTCGCGTGAAGTCGATGTGCAGGGACGGTCCTGTGATGCGCAGCATGAAGCGTCGGGACAGATCCGTGTAATCCCCCCACCAGGCGAGGCGGATCATGTCCATCCCGTCGGCCTCGATGCGGGCCATCTGGGCATCGCCGGCGGCCAGTGTCGCCACACCGATGAATTCCCGGATGGCGTAGGACAGCAGCACCAGCTGATCCGGGTTCAGGTCTGTTGCGGACAATCCTTCCGGCGCCGCGTCCATGTCCGGGACCCAGCCCGGCCCGGCGAAATCGGCGGAGTCCTGTGTATCCTCGGACTGGACCAGTTGACCCATCTGGTCGGCATCAAGCGAGGCCATCAGATCGGCCACGCGGTCGAGCTCGTGTTGCAGGGAACGGCGCCCGGCATACAGGCCGGTCTGGATGATTTGCGGATTATTGCCGAGAAAGACCGGTGTGAAGGCGATCCGGCCATCGACCACGGTGGCGGTCACGGCGAGATGATGCCCGTCCAGCACGAGTGACCAGGTGCCGGAGGCGGGGTCACCAAAGATCCGGACCCAGTAATTCTCCGGGTCATAGGACTCCATGATGGCGGTGGCCCGCGCCAGCATGTCTTCAGGCATCTCGTCGCCGCGTTCGGCTATGGCGGCTTCGACGCCGGCCCGGAGATAGGGTTCCAGCGTCATGATGTGCATGGCTTCGCCATAGCCCTCGCTTGACATGCCTCGCGCCAAGAGCCCGTGCAAGGCGATGCGCTGGGCGTCGCTGAGCGTGGCGATCTGCAGGCCTGATCGCGGTGCCATGGATGTTGGCAGATTGCTCCAGCCTTCGCGCGCCTCGGTGTCGTCGAGATCGAACAGAAGGCGCGCCCGCTGGTCCTCGTCCAGCGTGGCAAGGAAGTCCGCCGCGGCCTCGGCCATGCCGGCGGCTTCGCGTTGCATGCCGGTTTCGGCGTGATCGGGATGCGCATGGGCCGCGCCGGTCAGAAGCGTGCTCAGCACGACAAGAATTAGAGTTTTCATGATCTTCCCCCTGGGGACAATCCTACGTGTACGGGGCCGCTCCTACCATCCACGAATTGGCGAAGCCGCGTCCGACCGGTGTGCCAGGCCGTCGGAAGGGTGCGGGCGAGGGTCATTGCAGCCCCCGTGCGGCGATTTCCGCCCGGACCTGGTCGCGGACCGCTTCAAACTGGTCGGCCCGGCGCATCAGATGCGTGATCTGGAAGCGGTTCTGGAGCGCGGCGTAATTGATCCGGCTGAGGAGGTGCTCGTCCTGCGCGACCTGTTCGAAGTCGAATTGCAGGGTCTCGGTCGTGTAATTCGGGTTGGAAGCGTCGACCAGGTTTTCCAGCCGGGCCTGGAAATGGCGGGCAATTTCGCCCGCGACCGGCGCCAGTCGAGCCGCCATCTGGTCGCTTCGGTATCGGGAGTCGTTTTCCAGCGCAGGAATGGAGGCCAGGGACGTTCGCAGGTCGCGATTGCGGATCAGGCCGAGCTCGCCGGCGCTGATGAGTTCGGTCAGCGCCGCAGGTTCCATATTGACCCAAACCACCTCGGTGATGGCGTTGAGACCCCAGGAGCCCTCCTGCGCCATCTCCGGATTGTCCGTCCGCACGCCTTCCAGGAAGAGCATGACCCATCTGAAATAGGCCGCAGCCTCCTGCTCGCCCCCCTCGAGTTCCTCGATAATGGTGGTCAGCTCGACATCCAGCTGCCTGAGATAGGCCGCCTCCCGCTGCATCTCGGCACGTTCCGCATTCCACGCCGTGATCTGGAAACCGATCACGACACCGGCTATGACGATGACGAACTCGATGGCGACAGCGGTCCAGTTCTGCTGCCGGATGGCGCGGGTGATGCGGGCGAGGATCATGACGGATTGGCTCCTTCCGGTTCGCAGGGCCGGCCGGTCAGGCGCGCGGTTTCCTCGCACAGGCTCATCGCGGCATCCTGCGTGTCCTGCCACCAGCCCTGCATGGCGCGCATGCGATTGTTGGAATTCAGGATGTATTGCAGGAGGGCCGGGTCGGCGGCGGCTTCGTTCCAGTCGACAATATGGCGCCGGCCACGCGGCGTATCAGGCGCGAATTCCAGCTGCACCGCATCGAAACTCCGGATGTCTTCGGTATCCGATGTGGCGAGCAGGCGGAAATAGTTGATCTGGCCCTGCAGGAAGTTGACCGAGGACTGGTAGCGTCCCAGGGCATCGCGGAAGCGGGCATCGCCCAGGCTGGACACCATGCCGGAACTGGTGATTTCCGTGTAGACGCCCTGCGGCGGCGAAAAGGCGGGAAAGAGCGATGTCGAGACCAGGGCATCCTTCATGGCGTCCCCGTCCATGTCCTCGAAATCACCGTTCAGGAGCCGCTCGATAACCTCGTTCCGGTCTGAATTCAGTGTTTCATACATCTCCAGGAAGATGACGAGCGTGCCGGCGGAAGTCTCGATTTCTTCCTGCAGGCGGTCGAGGGCCACGGCGCGACGCTCGGCCTCGGCCCGGTCCTGCGACCATTGCGTGACCTGAAAGGCCAGCATGACGCCGGCCACTACAATCACGAACTCGATGGCAATCGACAGCCAGTTCTGGTCTTCAAGCGCCTTGCGGATGCGCGACAGGATCATGATCCGTCCTCCGGCCCGGCTGTCGGCGCGGTTTCATGCTCGATCGTGAGCACAGCGTCCACGGCAATGTGAAGACGGGACAGGGACGCGCCGACATAGTCATAGTCAAATGAAAGCATGTTGCGATAAAGCTCGATGTTCTGGACCGCCATCATCTGAAAAGGCCGGTTGGCCTGCATGCCCTCGAGATTGCAATGCGAGGCGCGATCCCAGCCATCGCCATCCGTCTCGGTCGGGTCGGGCGTCAGGGTGATGTGAAAGAGGTCGGGAAAATCATCCGGCAGGACGTTCATGCCGTTCATATTGACCGGGAGCAATTGGCGGGCGAGCTCGCGCTTTTGCAGGAAATCGCTGCTGGCGACCCGGATTTCTTCATTGCGGATTTCCTCCATCCGACCGGAGGCGACCAACTCGTCCAGCGCAGGCAGAGAGTCAGGCGGCGGCGCGAAATGATGAGAGTCCATCAGGGCAAGGCACTCCGGCCCGGTCAGCCCCTCACGCGGTTCCAGGTCGAAGAGCACTGGGCGGATATCGATCATCCGGTCGCGGCGTGCGGCGAGCCACTCACGCTGATAAGCCCGGCCTTCCTCGATATTTCTGATTTCCTGGTGCAGCCGCTCAATGAGGTCGCGCTCATAGGCGAGGCTTGCCCGCCGTTCGCCCGCTCCTGCGATCTGGAAACCGATCACCACGCCGGCGATCACGATGACGAATTCGATCGCGACAGCGAGCCAGTTCTGCTCGCGCAGGGCCATGGAGATGCGGGAGAGGATCATGGCGTGGCCTCCTGTTCGCGCCCTTCGCCTATGACCCGGGAAAGTTCCTCAATCAGCGCATCCGCCTGTGCAACATGGCCTGCGACGAGGCTGCGGAAATAGTACTCATAGCGCCAGGCGTTTTCGGAGAAGGCGTTGAGGAAGGCGCGATTGGCGCGCATGCCATCGAGATCGCAGGTCGCACGCGTCCAGATGGCTCCGGTTTCACTGTTGATCAGGGCGATCTGCGGGATGAGGTCCGGAAAGGCCGTGGGCAAACTGGTCGAACCCCGCACATACCAATCCACCAGGCGCGGAACGCCTTCGCGAAAATGCACATATTCCGCGACGGCATTGCGCAAGGCTTCGTCGGAGATCAGGTTCAGCCCACGCGCATCATTGAGCAATTCCTCCAGGGCGGGCAGGGCGGAAGAGGCGGACACGTCGGAATAATAGCTTGATGTCTGAACCGCGTTGCACTGGGCCCAGTCCAGGACATCACCCTCTTCGCCGAAGACGACCGCCACGGCTTCCCGCAGCGCGGTGAGGCGGTTCTCATTGTTCATGCTGGCTTGCCGGCTGCGCTGATCAGCGACGAGTTCATCGCGCAGACGGGTGAGGATGGCGGTCTCGCGCTCCTGCATAATCCGTTCGCCATTCCAGGCGGTGACCTGGAAACCGATGACAACACCGAGAATGACGATCACGAATTCAATCGCGACCGCGAGCCAATTCTGCTCGCGCAGGGCCTTGCTAATACGAGAGAGGATCATGGCTCGGTTCCGGTATCGCAGGGGCGGCTGGTGTCTTCGGACAATCGCTCGCAAAGCGTTACGGTGTCGGCCTCCAGCGCAATGAGATAGCGGGCGAAAATCGCATGCATGCGGGCCATCTGGGTCAGCGCGCTGGCATGCCGCGGGTCGGCATTGAGCCGGTCCAGATCGACGCGGGCCCGCGTGACAGTCGGGTCGTCGGTCGGCTCGTGGAAAATGAAGTCCTCCAGCGTGTCGGTGAAGGTGCTCAGTCCACCGCGAAAGCTGGAATGCTGGGTCTCGATCCAGTTCAGCTGGCTTTGATAGCGGTTGAGCTCGATGACGAGGTCGCGATCGGTGATCAGGGCCAGATCACCGGACTGTTCCAGGGCGTCATAGGTGCTCTGCTGAACCGGCGGCCGCGAGAAATACATGAGCTGGGCCACGGCGCGCTCGAAGGTCTCCGCTTCTCCTTCCGCCAGCGAGCCCCGCATCGCGATATCGACCATTATCGTGCGTTCGGCCACGCGTGCTTCATTGTAGGTGTTCCGCTGTCGCAGGGCGGCAATATTCTGCTCGGTCTCCAATTGCAGGCGTTCCAGCGCCTGTGCCACACGCCCCTGATCCTGTCGGTATTCATTCCAGGCTGAAACCTGGAAGGCCAGCAGGACACCGGCGACCACGATGACAAACTCGATGGCGACGGCCAGCCAGTTCTGGTCGCGGAGGGCCTTGGTGATACGGGCGAGGATCATGCGTCGGCCTCACCGTCCGGCTCGTCTCGATGGATGCGCTTGGCGCGGACCACGAAGAAAAAGCCCAGCGAGCCGATATAGGTGATGGCCAGCAGGACGGAGATCATGACCGGCATATTCCCCATGCCCGCACCGCCCGGCCCGGCCGGTCCAAGCCAGGTGAGGTCGGCGGACTGGCTGGCAGTTTCGTGGATATGGACGCCCAGGGCGGCAAAGTCGGAAAAGGCGAAAAGCACGCCGGATCCCGTCATCACCGCTCCGATCGTGTAGAGCAGGAGAAAGAGCGCCGCGACCCAGCGCTCCATGCGGTGGGCCAGGAAAAAGGACGCCGTCAGCATGGCGAAGACCAACGCCATGAAATTGGAAAAGATGAAATTGGCGGTGTTGAGATATTCCGAGAATAGCAGCGCCAGTTCGAAATCGGACATTGTCACCGCCTCCCCAGCCGGTTGAGTGATACTTTTCAACAAAACCGCAAATGGTGAAAGGGGGATGGCAGGGTATGCGGTCCCCGTCGAACCGGTCGGGCCCGACGGGGGCCTCGATCACGCGCGGTGCGGCAGGAGTTTGCGATTGCGCAGCAGGGCGGCGGAGACCAGGCTGACCAGAATGCCGACGGGGAAGATTTCCGCGAAGGTCATCGGCAGGCGGAACCACCAATTGCCATACATCTCCATCATGGCGCTCATCTCGTCACGGAAGGCGGCCAGTTCTTCGGCGGTCGCACCGGCGGCTTCTCGGGCCGCGATCTGGCCGGTGAGCCAGGTGTCCATGAAGGCGCGGTCGGTGGCGTTGAAATAGATCTCCCAGGCGACGACGTAGAAAAGACCAGCGAGAGCCGCAACGCCGAGGCCCAGCGCCAGCGCCGGCCAGAAGCGGATCACACCGCCCAGATTGATATCGCGATGGCGTTTGATGGCGATGAAGATGATGGACAGGGCCAGCAACATGCCCAGATAGCCGAAGGTTTCCGAACCAGTGCCGCCGGACCCGGCCAGCAATGTCATGCCGAGGATCAGGAAGAGGGCGACGAGGCTGCCGGCGATGCTGCCGAAAACGAGAATGATACGGGTCATGATGTCTGTTTCGCCCGGCCGGGCGCCTCCTTGTTTGATGGACCCGTCCAGCTTGCCGGTCCGGCGCGGCGCGTCGTCACCCCGTTGGGTGATTGTGACGAAATCACCCGTCTGACCGGGACGTCGGAGTGGGCGTATCGCCCGCCGCCGGGATCAGGCGCAGGTCGCGCGCGGTCTCGATTGCCTGGATGCGGCTGGTGACGTCCAGCTTGTCGAACAGGCGGGCGATATGGGTCTTTACCGTATTCGGCGAGACGCCGAGCGTGCGGGCGAGTTCCTTGTTGCTGTCGCCGCTGACCAGGGCTTCCAGCACGTCCAGCTCGCGCGGTGTGATGGCGAGGCTCCTCAGCGCTGCCTCATTGCGCACGAAGGGCGCGGGCGGTGCCTGGCGGGTGAGGCGCATGCCTACCCAGACGCCCAGTCCGGCGAAGGCGGCGCCGATCAGCCCGATCATGATTTCGAGCGGGATTGTCCGGGCCCAGAAGCGGTATTGCAGCCATTCCAGCGCGAAAGCACCGAGCGCCAGCGCCGCCGCGTAGAGCAGGACAGGGCGCCACAGCCCGCGAATGCCTGCCGGCTCAGTCACAGGCAACCACCAGATAGGCGGTCGCCACGCGAAACACGCTGCGGCGTCGCAATTCTGCAATCAGCTTGTTCATTGGTCCCCGCATCCCGTCTGTGTCGCATCCTCACTGAAATGCCCTTCTTGGCAAGCGTGCCGGGTCGACCTGGACATTCCGGTCCCCTGTGCCCGGCTTAACTATTCGTCATCCTTCGGAACCGTCGGTGTAATAGTATTCTGCCTAAGTTTGCGCAAAATTATGCGGAGTTGATATGCGGACGATTTATGAACAAGCGGGGTTTGAAGGGGCCTTCCTCGTCGCGCGCCTGAACCGCCTGACACAAACGCTGGAGTCCCAGGCCGGCGCGATGGCGGCACGGCGCGGTCTGACCGTGCCGGTCCAGTCCAATGCGAGTGTGGTGACTATTGCCCTGCATGGTCCACTGACTCTCACCGAACTGGCGCGCCGAACAGGCGATCCCCATCAATTGGCGGCCTATCGCGTCAACAAGCTGATCCGGCAGGGTCTGGTCGAGAAGCGGGCCGATGCGCGTGATGGCCGGCGGTTTCCGCTGACGCTCACACCGGCCGGTCACGAGCAGGCCGATATCCTGATCGGTATGGCGCGTGACGTAGCCCGCATTTATGCGGCCGTGGCCGACGAGGTTGGCGTCAATCTCAATGACGTCCTTGATGCGGTTCAGGCCAGTTTCGAGCGTCGCCCTCTTGTTGAACGCGACGATGTGCTAGCGGAGGTACAACCATGTGGCGATGTCTGACGGGTTTGCTATTGGCGAGTTCGCTGACGGCGCAGATATGGAGCGGCGATGCCTTGGCGCAGTCGCACGCAGATAACGCAGCTGACCTTGTCGAGGCAGCGGCCACGATCACGGCCAGCGATTATGTCTATCCCGAACTTGCGGAGGCGGGAGCGGCGCATATTCGCCAACGGCTGGCTGAGGGGGGCTATGACGGCCTGGCGGGCGATGTCCTGGCTGACGCCCTGACCACCGACCTGGCCCGGGCGACCGGGGACAGCCACATTCGGGTCATCCATGATCCGGAGCGGGTAGTCTTCTACCGAGCGCGCGCGGCCCGGGAACCGGACGATGATGTACGGGAACAGCTTGAGGCGGCGCGTCAGGCGAACCTCGCTGCTTCCCGGGACGCGGGGTTTGGATTCGTCAGTATCGCGCGCCTGCCGGGACAGGTCGGCTATGTTCGCATTGATGAGTTCGACTCCAATCTGCTAACCGACGGGCAGACCTATTTGGGCGAGGCGTTACGCCTCATTGATGGCGTGGATTCGCTTGTTCTTGATTTGCGATACTGCGTTGGCGGCAATCTCGATGTTGTCAGCTATGTGCTGGGCTATTTATTCACAGGCGACGCGGTCGAGATCGGCCGGCAGATCGAACGCTGGCAAGGACTGGACGAGCCGGTCTTGACGCCGGAGCGCCTACCGGGACCACGCTTTGGGGATGTTCCGGTATATGTGCTGACCAGTGGCATGACTTTCAGCGGTGGCGAACACATGGCCTACCATCTCCAATCTCTCGGGCGTTCCACGGCAGTGATTGGAGAGCGGACCTATGGTGGAGGTATCGGCTGGGACCCGGTCGTCTTAAATGATCATTTCTACATCCGCATACCGCGCTCGCTGGTCATCAATGCGCAGTCCCGGACATTGTTTGCCGAAGGGGCGGGGGTGATGCCGGATGTCGTGGTGGAGGCAGGCCGGGCTCTTGATCAGGCCTGGCTGCGGGCTCTGGATGACCGCCTGTCTGAAGCCGACCCAGCCGACGAGAGAGAGGCGTTGACCTGGACGCGTCGTATTGCGGCTGCGCGCGCGGCGCCTGACCTGCCGATTGTCGGCATGATCGAGACGGCTCGGCCTGGGAACTACGGACCCTACCAGTTTACACGTCGTGGTGCGGATTTGATGCTCAGCTTCAACGGTCGCCCCGCCTATCGGCTAGAACCTCTGGGGGATGATGTCTGGTTCGACGACCGGTCACTCCAGCGCCAGTTCCGCTTCATCGATGCCGAGAATGGCACCGCCCAGGTCATCATGTCCCGCCTTCATGATGATGGCGAGGTCGAGCGTGATGCTATCCGCCTGGACGGGTGACCAGAACAAGAAAACGCCCCGACCAGGGGGCCGGGGCGTCAGTGCGGAGGGACAGGAAAAGAGGTCTGGGCTCTAATCCTGTTCGTGCAGCCAAGCGGCGTGCTTGGGGGCACGCTTGGTCTGGCTCCATTCCTCGATCATCGCCGGGGCGACGCGCTTGAGTTCGTCCATCTGCTCGGCGGTGCCGGTATTGGCGGCGAGTTCCAGACGGTGACCATTCGGGTCGAAGAAGTAGATCGACTTGAAAATTCCGTGATTGACCGGGCCGAGCACGTCCAGGCCTTCCGCCTCGATATGCGCCTTTGCGGTGTTCAGGGCGTCCATGTCCTCGACTTCGAAGGCGATGTGCTGGACCCATTCCGGCGTATTGCCGTCACGGCCCATCTCCGGCGAGTTGGGCAGTTCGAAAAAGGCCAGGACATTGCCCATGCCGGCGTCCAGGAAGACGTGCATGTAAGGGTCCGGCGCCTTGGTCGAGGGCACTTCATTCTCGGCAATGGCGAGTTTGAAATCCATGCCCATGACACGCTGGTAGAACTCCACCGTCTCCTTGGCGTCCTTGCACCGGTAGGCGACGTGATGGATGCGCTTGAGATTGACGGACATCGCGTCCTCCTATTCGGCGGCCTGGATGACGCCGCGCTTGATCTGGTCGCGCTCGATCGACTCGAACAGGGCCTTGAAATTGCCCTCGCCGAAGCCTTCGTCTTCCTTGCGCTGGATAAACTCGAAGAAGATCGGACCGATCGCCTTTTCCGAGAAGATCTGAAGCAGGAGGCGCGGCTGACCGCCCTCGGTGGTGCCGTCGAGCAGGATGCCGCGCTTCTTGAATTCTTCGGTCGGTTCGCCATGGCCCGGCAGGCGGTCTTCCAGCATTTCGTAATAGGTCTCCGGCGGCGCGGTCATGAATTCGGTACCGGCCTTTTTCAGACGGTCCCAGCATTCGATGAGATTGTCGCAGGAGAAGGCGATGTGCTGGATGCCTTCGCCCTTGTACTCGCGCAGATATTCCTCGATCTGGCCGACGGCGTCGGATTTCTCTTCGTTCAGCGGGATGCGGATCAGGCCGTCCGGAGCGGTCATGGCCCGGGAGACCAGGCCGGTATATTCGCCCTTGATGTCGAAATAGCGGATCTCGCGGAAATTGAAGAGATCCTCGTAATACTTGGCCCAATAGTCCATCCGGCCCTTGTAGACATTGTGGGTCAGGTGATCGATCACGTTGAAGCCACA